>BGOS01000030.1 GCA_003569365.1 Anaerolineaceae bacterium | reverse complement strand
GACCATGCCGATGCCGCGCTGATGCACGGGTGTGGCGCTGAGGTTGGCACCTGCGAGCCAGATGGTTCCAGCGCCTGGTGTTTCAAGGCCGGCAATCACGCGCAGCCAGCGTTGTTTTGCCGGAGCCACTGGCACCTAGCACCGCTACAACCTCGCCGGCTGACAGCTGCAGCGACACGCGGTCGAGCACCACCCGGGCACCAAACTGCAGCGTGATGCCGCGCACTTGCAGCATTAGATTGTGAGGCGTTCCGGCCGCAAGCCGTCAACTGCGGCAATTGCCGAGACGGTGAGCAGCACCAGCAAAGAAGCGAGCACAAAGCCCTGCGCCTGTACTAGATCCCCGGGCCGCGCCAGCAGGCGCGCGATTTCAACGGGCAGCGTGGCGGTGGTGCGCCGCGTCAGGAAGCTGCTGGCGCCAAATTCACCCAGTGACACGGCAAATGCAAATGCGGCAGCGGCCAAAGCGGCGCGCACCACGAGCGGCCGGTCGATGCTAAGCCAGACGCGCCACGGTGCTGCACCCAGCACAGCGGCGGCCTCGCGGGCGCCTTGGGGAACCGCGCGCACCACGGGCAGCAGCATGCGCACCACCAGCGGCAGCGCAATCAAGGTGTGCGCCAGCGGCGTGATGATCCACGCTGCGCGTAAGTTCAATGGGGCCTTGTCAAAAGTGATGAGCATGCCCAGGCCCAGCGTTACGGCTGAGGCAGCCAGCGGCAGCATCACAAATGCATCGAGCAGCGCCAGGCGCCGCGAGCCATACGCAATAGCACTGGCTGCAGCGAGCCCAAGCAGCGTTGCGCAGATTGAAACTACAAGCGCAAACTGCAGCGAGGTTAGCACCGCAGCCAGGGGCGTGTGCACCACGGAGCTTAGGCCAGGCATGAACACAGCGCGCCAACCTGCGGTGCTGAGCGTGCCGCCCACGCGGAGTGACCGGAGCAGCAGTGCCAGCAGCGGCGCCACTACAGCTGCGGCGGTTAGTGCGGCGATGCCGTACACGGCCGCAAACTGGGCAGCAGTGCGTGGCCGGCGCACTTGCGTGAAGACTGCACCGGACGGGTTGTGGCGCGCAGCTGCGCTGCGCAGCCACCACCCCATTAGCAGTGCCAGTACAACCAATTGCAGCACGCTGAGCGCCGTGGCGCCGCCCAGGTCATCCAACTGCACCGCACGCAAATAAATTTCAGTTTCGATTGTGGAGCGGGCGGGGCCGCCCAACATACGCACCACGCCGTATGAAGTAAAGCAGAACAGAAAAACAACTGCGCATGCCGCGCCCAATGCCGGGCGCAGCAAGGGCAGGGTGATGGTGCGCAAAATGTGCAGCGGGCTTGCGCCCAGCGTGCGCGCAGCGTCCGCCAGGTGCGGGTGCAACTGCTCCCAGCGGCCGCCCACCACGCGCACCACCACCGCAGTGTTGAAGTAGACATGCGCGGCAATGATGGCCCATGCCGTGCGGTGCCACGCCGGCGGCAGCAGCGCCAAAAAGGCTGCGCCCACCACCACCGTGGGCAGCACAAAAGCCGTGCTCACCAGCGCCAGCAGCAATCGCCGGCCGGCAAATTGGTAGCGCGCCAAAATATGCGTCACCGGCAGCGCTGCCAGCAGCGTCAGCAGTGTGCTTGCCAGTGCCTGCCAGGTTGTAAACCACAACACCGGCGCAATTGCCGGGTTTGCAAACAGCGCAGCAAACGCTGCGCCGCTTGCACCGCGCACCACGATGCCGGCCAGCGGCCAGATGAAAAACACCAGCAAAAGCAATGCCGGTGCAATCGCCAGCCAGGGCGCAGCCCTGCGATACGGAGAGCGGCTGCTATTCATGGCTGCCTAGCGCAGCACGAGGGTGGTCCATTCATCCAGCCAGACGCTGCGCTGCGCGGCGATGCGCGCCGGGTCTAACTGCAGCGGCACAGCCGGGCGCTGCGCATATTTTGTGAAAGCTTCCGGCAGCGCAGCAGCCTGATGCACCGGATACACAAACATAGTCAGTGGCAGGTCTTCTTGAAACGCAACGCTTGTGAGGTAGTCGACCAGCAGCTGTGCCTCGCGTTCATGGGCTGTGCCGCGCAATACACCGGCAAATTCCACCTGCCGAAAGCAAGTGCGCAGCACCACGGCGGTCGGGGCTTCAGAGATGGGCGGGTCTGCATAAATCACCTCTGCCGGCGGGCTGGAGCCATAGCTCACAACCAGCGGCCGCGATCCCTTGCCGGATGAACCGGAGAATTCGGTGTAGTACGCCTCCGTCCAGCCATCCACCACCAGCACGCCATTTGCACGCAGTTGTTTCCAGTAAGCCTGCCAGCCGTCTTCTCCAAATTCCGCAACCGTGGCCAGCAAGAATGCCAGCCCCGGTGAAGCCGTGAGCGGGCTGGGCGTTACCAGCAGATCCTTGTAGGCGGCGCTGGCCAGATCCTGCAGCGTCAGCGGCGGCGCAAGATTGTGCTCTTTGAACCACGCAATGTCATAGTTGATGCAGACGTCGCCGGTGTCAACCGGTGTGGCAGCGTGCTCGGGCACCAAGGCAGTGATGGCTGCATCCATGTGCGCCAGGTTCGGCGACGCGTATGGCGCAAACATGCCCGCCTGCAGCGCGCGCGACAGCAGCGTGTTGTCCACGCCCCACAGCACGTCGCCCTCGGGTGTACCGGCGGTAAGCGCAGCCTTGGTGACGAGCTCGCCCGCATCGCCGCCAAGCGCCAGCTGCACTTCGATGCCGGTTTCTTTTGTGAATGCATCAAAAATTCCGGCTGAGGGAGTGAAGGAGTCGTAGGCAAGCAGTGTGAGCGTGACCGGCGCTGCGCTTGTGGCGGTGGCTGCTGGAACCGGGCTGGCTGCTGCTACCGCGCCGAGCCTGGCTGCAGAGCTGGCGCATCCGGCAGCCAGCGCCAGCATTGCGACCACGGCGCAGTAACCTGTGCTGCGCTGTATCCGATTCATAAGTGCACCGTGTGTTTTAGCTGGCATGTGAAATATGTATTGCCAGCAGCAGGCCAGACTCAAATGCGACGCTGGCTGTGGCGGACGTGAGTACATTGCTGACGCCCAGTGTGGCGCCGAACGGCAGCGTGCCGTGCTGCATGGGATAGTCCAGCCCGCTGGTGGTGATGCCCGTAGCCGTGCCGGAGATGGGAATGAGTGAAAGCGTGTCGCCCCTGGTGCCCGCCAATTGGTGTGGCCGGCCGGGGCGCAGCACGCGCAGCGTTTGCGCGCCTTCCACCACGCGCATGGGCACGCGGCCGTAGCGTTCCAGTGCCAGCAGCAGCATGTTTGCCAGCGTCTGGTCCCAGCGCGCTCCGAGCGCGGCCAGCACCACCACTTCATCTGCGCCCTGCGCAAGCGCCACATCCAGCGCCAGCTCCAGGTCGGTGGCATCTTTGCGCGCCGGATGGCGCAGCACAACAACGCCTGATTTTTGCAGCGCATCTGCATCGACGGCCGGCAGCGAATCAAGATCGCCCACCAGAAAGTGCGGCGTCAGCCCGGCTGCCATAAAATGGCGCGCGCCGCCATCGGCCGCCACACGCAATGCGGCAACAGCTGCGTATGTTGCGAGCTGCGCAACGCCATCCGGCAGCGGCCCGTTGGCCACCACCAGCGCCAGTCTTTGCGTTTCAGGGTTGTTAAACAAAAAACCACCTTTCGGCAAAAGGTGGTTGTGCGCAGTGCAGTGCTCCCTTCGCCGGCATTATCCGGAACAGGTTCAGCGGGTCGCGGGCTAAATGCCCGCCTCTCAGCCTGGATCACCAAGCTCCCCGTAAATATTGGCAGTAGTTTAGCAGCCGCGCAGGAGGGTGTCAATATTAGCCATGGATTTGCAAAGCGCCAGAGTTTGCAAGTCCGCGGAGCCCAAAGGTCAATTGGCAGCGGCGGGTTGGGGTGTTCGCTAAGCGTGGTTGCAGTCGAAAAATACCACTGAAAGTTGGCTTCTGAGTACAGCCCAACTGCGGCTGCGGCCTGTAGCGCTGGTATTTTGGGTTGCCCGGCGGTGCTGGTGGGCGTCTGTATGGTAGTGATGCGGCTATAGTATCCGCACCGCAGGATTTTATAGTTACGCATTCCTCCACCGAACTGACCTCCGCCAGATTTCAAGTGAGGTGCAATGGTCCCATGAGATTGGTTAGCGCTGTGTTGGACTTGTTTTTCAGCGCACTTAATTTCCAGTTGCCACCAGTGATCCCGATCCGTTAGGTGCCGCTTGCTGCGCGCAGGGTAGGATGCATTTCTAGCCTTAAACCCACCTAATTTCAGATGTACCCAGTTTTTGAGTCTAAGGAACTAGTGCGGCGGCGATTATGGAACGCACAGGCTAGTCAAACGCGGCTGGCCTGATTGTCGGAACTTACGGTGCCCGAATTCCCCGGTCCTCTTTCACTCGACCGGGTGAGCAGGTATTGAACAGTAAACAGAAAAGCCAAAGAAACAATTAGTGTTACTGTTGCTATCGCATTGATTTTCGGGGTAACGCCGCGGCGGATAGAGGAAAACACATAAATCGGCAGCGTGGTGTTCGGGCCAGCGACAAAAAACGCCACGATAAAATCATCGAAGCTGAAGGTCAGGGCGAGCAAGAATCCAGCTATGATCGCGGGAAATAGTTGGGGGAGGGTCACCTGCCAAAAAGTATTCATTGGGGTGGCATAGAGATCGTTCGATGCTTCAATTAGCGACCTGTCCATGCCAGCAATGCGGGCACGGACAATTACGATCACAATAGACATGGTAAACAATGTATGTGCTGCAATTATGGTGGGCAGGCCCAAATTCAGGCGGGGGGCGGAAGGTCCAAACTGGGCCTGAAGCATAGGGTTCAACCACCCGAAGAACTGCACAAAGAAGATCAGGGTGGCGATCCCGATCACAATTCCCGGAATGATAATGGCGATATAGATTAAGCCGTCATATAGATTTCTCAACCAACCATGCACATTTTGCAATGCCAGTGCTGCTAATGTCCCGATTACTGTGGAGAGAGTTGCGGATGTGACTGCAATAAAAATACTGTTGCCCAATGCCTCCAGTACGAAAGGGTCGCGCCAGGTTTCTCCATACCAGCGCAGGGAGAAGCCTTGTATCTCTGCCGAGTAGTTTCCGGAATTAAAACTGAATAGAACCACCAGTGCGATGGGGAAGTACAAAAAGATGTAAATCAGTCCGGCGTAGTATTGAAGAAAAATTGTGGCTTTATTGGGCATGTCAATCTAAGTGTTTTTACACAATGTGAGTTGCCGTTCTTAGACAAACTTAAGGTTGGGGAGAATGGAACAAGAGACCTTGGTGCACAGAAATAATTAGAGAAGCGATACCGCTTGCCGTTGTTCGCCGCTGAGGCGGGCGGTGAGCCACAGATAGAGAGAAACAATAATGAGCATTATGAAATTCAGCGCCATCGCCACCGCCGAGCCAAAGGGCCAGTTACGGGATTGCAGGAAAAGGTCAACTAGGGCGTTGCCGACGAAGAAAATTTTTCCACCGCCGAGCAAAGCCGGGATTAGATATTCGCCCATCAATAGAATAAAGACGAGCATTGAACCCGTTACTAAACCCGATGCGCTCAGTGGCAATGTGATCTGTAAAAAAGTGCCAAGTTGGTTCGCGCCCAAGTCCTTGGATGCTTCGAGCAGGCGTTTATCGAGGCGCTCAAGGCTGACGTAGATTGGAAAAGTCATCAAGGGCAGGTAGTTATAAACAATGCCTAGTACGATTGCAAAAGGGGTATTGAGCAAGACCAGTTCATTCACAAGGCCGAGGCGGATCAAAATTGCGGGAATTCCACGGCTGCTCATTATCGTCACCCAGGCGTAGGTCCGGATGAGGAAGGAAGTCCAAAATGGAACAATGATGAGCGCTACAAGGATTGATTTTAACCGTGCCGTGGCGCGGGTCGCCAAAAAATATGCCAGCGGGTACGCAATGAGAACTCCAAAAAATGTGCCGAGAGATGCGAGTTTTAAGGTGTTTATGAACGGCGTAATGCGCGTGGGCAAATTGGAATATTGCTCAAATGTAAAAGCCGGCGCATAGCCACCCTCCGGTGCGCGCGCACCGAAACTGAAAACAGCGACGATTACAAGCGGCGCCACGAGCAGTAGCAAATACCACAGGGTGGCAGGCGCAAGCAGCAAAAAGGTTGGCAACGACATTGTTGCGGGCCCTTTCTGTCGTCCTGGTTTAGCTACCATGCGAATTCTGTTTTGTATTCTGGTTTGCCTTGAATATCAAGTTTGACGCGGTAAAGATCGCCGCCGAGATTTACCCGGGAGGAATCGTACAGCGGGGGCGAGAAACGGGTCTGCCAGTCTTCGCTGGCAGTTGTGATGTACAACTCATTCCAGTCGGCGCCGCCGAACGTCATGCAGCTCACTTGTGAAGCAGGGACTGATATTCGCCTCTCAACTGTTCCGTCAGGGTCATAGCGGACAATCTGCGAGCCGTACCACTGTGCGCTCCAGATATACCCTTGCGCATCCACTGTCAACCCGTCGGGCATGCCTTCTGTGGATGGAACCTCAACAAACACCCGGCGTTCGGATAAAGCTCCGGTCTGGGGATTCACCTGATAGATGTAGATCTTTCTAGCCGTTGAGTCGGCGTAATATAAAGTGCTCGCATCTGGACTGAGCCCGAGTCCGTTAGAAAGTTCGATGCCTTCATCTTGAATGGACATCGAACCGTCTGTTTCGATCAAATACAACTTTCCCGGTTTCTCATAATCCTGCGCGCCCCAATACCACGTGCCGGCATAAAGCTGGCCGTGTGGGCCGGCGAGAATATCGTTAAAGTTTAGTGTTTCAGCGTTATGTTTGCAAAGCAAGGTGCGGTGTTCGCCCGATTTGCGCCATAGGTGTAATCCGCCCGAGCCCGCAAAAACCAATTCACCGGTTTGATTGAACGCCATGCCCGCTGCGTTTAATCCGTTTGTGTTTAGGCTCGCTATCTGCCCACTCATCCGGTCATAAGAGAAAACGAGGGATGCGTTCATGTCGCTCCATAACAACCGTTGTGCGGCTGCATCCCAAAGGGGACATTCACCACAACGATTGTTGTTGGATGCGAGTGTTTCCAGGTTATGAACTAGCAAGTCGCGATTTACTTGTGAAGCCACCAAGAATCATCGGAACTGCGGAGGCGTAGCTTTGGCTTGGGTGTCTGGTTGTGGCACCCGTTGTGCACTGCGCCTCCGCGCTAATAACTATTAAACGGTGTTAAGCGGCACTCTTTACTCGTGCCCAAAGTTCGGCGCGATTGGGGTCAGTTAAACAAACTGCGGCGCCAAATTCAAGGGGCGTCAACAATTGCTGCGCGGGATACATGATCGGATCATTCTTCATCTTATCTGGCAGGAGCGCGGTTGCACGGGCATCCACTTGGGGATATCCGTGCCCGTTGGTCTCTTCTGCTCCAATCTTGGGTTCGAGCATAAAGTTTAGAAAAGCATAGGCGGCATCTTTGTGGGGCGCATCCTTTACGAGTGCCCAGTTGTCTTCCCAGATCTCACCGCCCTCGGTGCCGATAACATATTCAGTATCGGGCAGGTCGCGCTTGACTTGGAGTGCGTCGCCAGTCCAAGCCATGGCAATATACGCGTCGCCATTGCGGACTGGGGGCTGGTAGTCGCTAGTGATCGCAAATAGGTGCGGCTTTACATCCAGTAACAATTGTTCGGCTTTCGCAAGTTCGTTCGGGGCTACCGAATTGAACGAATAGCCGAAATACTTCAGTGCGTTACCAATTGAAGTCATCTGATAATCATGGATGGTAGTTTTGCCCGAGTATTTATCCATGGTCATGTCGAAGAAATCTTTCCAAGAGGTCATCTTTTCAGAAACTTTTGAGCTTCGCACTATGTAGCCTGTGCTGCCCCAGTTCTTTGGGATTGCATACAAGCTGTTGTCCCCCGCCACTTTGGACTCCGCGAGGAAACGCGCCTCGTAAGAAGCCTGGTCAAAGTTGGGCAGACGGGAAAGATCAAGCGGCTCAATCAATCCTAGTTTTACATAAGTGGAGATTGTGTAATTAGTCGGCACGAACACATCCCAGCCGGTGCCGCCGGCTTGTAACTTCGCTAGCATTTCCTCGTTTGAGCCAAAAATGCTTGTGTTGATATTGACGCCGGTCTTTTTGGTGAAGGCTTCAAAATTTTCGAGATTGTGGTAATTCGGCCAGGTGGTCAGTTCGAGGCGGGTGCCCAGGTTGGCAGCGGCGACCGGAGCTGAAGCACCGCCCGTGGCAGGCGCGCATGCGGCGACCACCGCGGCCGCATAGCCAAGCCCCGTGAGTTTCATAAAATCACGGCGCGAGATACTTCCCTTTTCCAGCCGACTGTAATACTTCATAAAATCCGTGCGGTTCATAACGTTTTCTCCTTATAGACTAATAAATGAAATGATCACTCGTTCAATAAAGCCAGTCCCGCCTCGCGCTTCCAATACGCGATTACTGGGTCACCCGAAACAAAACTGGCATGCCCGCTACTCATCCGAACAAGCAACCTGCCGGCTTGTTCAGTTTCCACATGAAATTCGGTTTGATCCCCCAAAAATGTAACCTGTGCAACGCGCCCCGCAAAACTTTCCACGCCCGCCTCGTGTTTGTTGCCAAGACTAATTCGCTCAGGGCGAATCGCTACAACTGCATTGTCGCCGGCTAACAGACTCTTCGCCACTTTGGATTTTGGAGCTCGGAACAGCACAGACCGCTCAGTTTTTATTGTAACTTGGTCGCCCGCCTCAACAACTGTTCCCACAATAAAATTTGACTGCCCTATAAACCCGGCAACATAACGGTCAAGTGGCTGGCTGTACAGATCGGTCGGCGAACCCTCCTGCACAATTTTTCCGTCGCGCATTACAGCGATGCGGTCGCTCATTGAAAGTGCCTCTTCCTGATCGTGGGTCACAAACACAAAAGTAATTCCAACTTCACGCTGGAGATTTTTTAATTCCACCTGCATATCTTTTCGTAGTTTGCGATCCAAAGCTGCAAGGGGTTCGTCCAATAATAGTACGGTGGGCTTATTTACCAAAGCCCTTGCCAAAGCCACCCGTTGTTGTTGCCCGCCAGAAAGCTCCCAACTCCGGCGCCCGTCATAACCTGATAAACGCACAAGCGCCAGCGAATCCGCAACGTGTTTGGAAATTTCTCGCGCGGACATGCGCGGCCTTCGCTGACGAAGCCCGTAGCCCACGTTACCAGCCACATGCATGTGCGGAAAAAGCGCGTAATGCTGGAAGACCATATTCACATGGCGCTCATAGGCCGGAACTTGCGCCACTGATTCGGAGGCAATTAATATCTCGCCGCTATCAGGTTGCTCGAAGCCGCCGATCAGGCGCAGACAGGACGTCTTCCCGCAGCCCGATGGGCCAAGGAAGGTAAAAAAGGAACCTTTTGGAATCTGAAAGTTGACATTATCAACCGCTACGACCGCGCCGAACGACTTGGCCACGTTGCGAAATTCGACATCAATGGCAACAGTGGGTTGCATCATCAATAATGGTTCAGTATGAAGCTTGGCATGTTATTTTTAGATTGTAACATGATAGAGTGGAAGGCCTCGAAGTAATCGTGCTGGGGCACGCTAATGAATTGAAACATTCTTATCTCTCGCTATGTTCGCCCTGCACCAACGGGTTGCGGTGTATGCTACGTGTGGCGGGCAACGAAATGCGATTGAAAGGCGGTTTGGTGGACAGCTCAACTGCGGTCACGGCCTGAAGCGCTGGTATTTTTGGTTGCCCGGCGGTGCTGGTGGGCGTCTGTATGGTAGTGATGCGGCTATAGTATCCGCACCGCCGGATTTTATAGTTATGCATTCCTCCACCGAACTGACCTCTGCCAGATTTCAAGTGACGTGCAACGGCCAGCGCTGCTCTTCTTTTGCGGATCTCACGCCGGGATTTACCGCGCAAGAGCGCCTCGGAATTGTGATCCGCGACCCTATGCAGGCGATCTGGGCCAGCGGCCTCATCATGAGTGCCGTCACCGCGTTCTATGACATCCACCGGCAATCTGGTGAGGATTACTTCATCTACCCAGACTACTTTATGTTCGGCATCAATTGTGTCCCGGGCGACTATGGCATGCTCGACATCTGGCCAGACCATAAACGCATCACGGTGGGCGCGACCACCGAGGAATGCGTGCGCGCCATCAATGACCGGGGCGTCACCATCCTTGTATTGCCGGACACGACCCCGCGCGCAGCAGAACTGGAACGGCAGACACGCAGCTCGTACCTGCAACGGCTTAAGTTTGGATTGGTTTACGAGCCTGGCGCTGTGATTGGTAATAGCGATATCCAGATTACTTGTCCGCCGGCTTTGGAACCATATTTGGACACCGTTATCTCAGACACACCGGCATTGAGCGCGGCGGCGCGTGCAGCGTTGCGCACCCGGCGCCAAGTGGCGACTGCGTCCGGTGCTTCGGTGGAGCACTACCGGCGGGTTGCGCCAGCGACTGCGCTCAATTACCTGTAGAAACAAGCAGTGATTTTTGCGTGCAGGCGCGGCTTGCGGCGCATGTACGCAACGACGTGATGCCAGTTGCCCCTCGGCTATACTGAAAGCCGCGCAGCGCCCGCCTGATGCTGTTGTAATTTGCAGCTGCGCCTACCGCTCATGGCTGTTCCCGCCCAACCCACGCTCTACCTTGTTGACGGGCACGCGCTTGCCTACCGCACTTACTTTGCGCTAACCAGCTCCGGATTTAGCGGCACAACCCGCAGCGGCGAGCCAACCGCCGGTGTGTATGGCTTTACCTCGGTGCTGCTGCGCCTGCTGGAACAGGAACAGCCGGACTACATTGCGGTCAGCTTTGATTTGGGTAAGACCTTCCGCGATGAGCTGTTCCCGGCTTACAAGGGCACGCGCGACAAAATGCCCGATGACCTGCGCACGCAACTTGAGCGGATCCGGGAAGTGGTGCAGGCCTTCGATATCCCAATTTTTGAGATGGAAGGCTACGAAGCTGATGATGTGCTGGGCACACTCAGCCGGCTGGCGGCGGCGCGCGGCGTGCGCGTGGTAATTGTGACCGGCGACCGCGACTTGCTGCAGCTGGTGACCGAGCAGGTGAGCGTAAGCCTGCCCGGCAAAAGCCTGGCAGAGGGCCAGATGTACGGGCCGGCGGAAGTGGCGCAGCGGTTTGGCGTAACGCCCGCGCAGCTGGTGGATTACAAAGCGCTGGTGGGCGATACCTCCGACAACATTCCCGGCGTGGCGGGCATTGGCGAGAAGAGCGCAGCGCAGTTGCTGCAGCAATTTGTTTCGCTGGATGAAATCTATGCGCGCCTGGAGGAAGTGCCAACGCGCCACCGTGGCAAGCTGGAAGCCGGACGGGAAAGCGCGCTGCTCTCGCGCCGGCTGGCTGCGATTGTGACGGATCTGGCGCTGCCATTTGATTTGAAGCTGTGCGCTGCGCCGCGGCTGGATGCAGCAGAGCCGGGCTTTGACCGCGCGCGCGTGGCGGCTGTGTTTCGCGAGCTGGACTTTCGCACGCTGCTCAAGCGCGTGGCCGGTGCGGGCGGCATGGCTGCGGCAGCACCCAAAGCTGCGGACCAGCTGGATTTGTTTAGCGGGCAGCCAGTGCTGGAAGCGGGCAGCCCGCCGGCAGTGCTGACAGAAGTTACGATTGTGCAAACCACGGCTGCGCTGGATGCACTGGCCGCCGCGCTGCTTGCGGCTGCGGTGATCGCCTTCGACGTTGAAACAACATCCACCGACCAGATGCGCGCGGAACTTGTGGGTGTTTCGCTGGCAGTGGCAGCCGGGCACGGCTATTACATTCCGGTGGGGCATGCGCCCGAGTGTGCGCCGGGCGGCCAACTGCCATGGGCGCAGGTGCGCGCTGCGCTGGCACCTGCGCTTGGCAATGCGGCCATCCCCAAGGCGGGGCACAACGCAAAGTATGACTATGTGGTGCTGGCACGCCACGGACTCACAGTGCAGCCGGTGGCGTTTGACACAATGCTGGCGGAGTGGATGCTTGACCCGGCATCGCGCAATTTGGGATTGAAGAATCTGGCGTGGGCGCGGCTGGGCGTGACGATGACGGAGATACAGGCGCTGCTGGGAAAAGGCAAACTGCAGCGCACGATGGATGCGGTGCCGGTGGCAGAGGCCGCGCCATACGCTGCGGCAGATGCCGACATTACCCTGCGCCTGATGCAGGTGTTGGCGCCGGAGCTGACACAGCGCGCTGCGCCGGAGATTGTGCAGCTGGAGCTGGCGCTGCTGCCGGTGCTGGCGGGCATGGAGCTGGCGGGCGTGCAGCTGGACAGCCCGTATTTGGCAGGCATGTCTGTGGAATTGGAAAAGCAGATTGCCGTGCTGCAGAAGGATTTATTTTTAGCGGTGGGCTATGAGTTCAACCTCAACTCCACGCAGCAGCTGGCGAAGGCGCTGTACGATGACCTCGGCTTGACGCCGCCGCGCCGCACCAAGCGCACTGCGGCCGGGCAGTTTTCCACCGCTGCGGAGGTACTGGAGGAGCTGGCGCCGGACAATGCGGTGGTGCGCCAGCTGCTGGAGTACCGCGAGCTGGCCAAGCTGAAGTCCACCTATGTGGACGCGCTGCCGCAAACTATAAACCCGGGCACGGGCCGCGTGCACACTTCTTATCTGCAGTGCGGCACGGTAACCGGGCGCATTGCATCGGCTGATCCCAACTTGCAAAACATTCCCACGCGCACGCAAACCGGGCGGCAGGTACGGCGCGGCTTTGTGGCCGCTGCCGGCCGGCAGCTGGTGGCGCTGGATTACTCACAGGTGGAGCTGCGCATTGCAGCGCATTTCTCAGGCGACGAGTTTTTGCTGGATGCATTCGCGCGCGATGTGGACATCCACACCGCAACCGCAGCTGCGGTGCGCAATCTGGCGCTGGCAGATGTGAGCAGCGATCAGCGCCGGCAGGCCAAGGCGGTCAACTTCGGGCTGCTGTACGGCATGGGCTCGTTCTCTCTGGCGCGCCAGACGGGCATGACGCTCGGCGAATCCGAAGACTTCATCAAGGCATACTTTGCGCGCCTGCCGCGCTTGAAGCAATATTTGGAAGACACCAAGCTGCAGGCGCAGACGCAGGGCTACGTGACGACCGTGCTGGGCCGGCGCCGTTACTTTCCGCAGCTGCAGCGCGCGCCCAGCGGGCAGGCGGAAGTGATTGCGCGCCAGCGCGCCGAGCGCGAAGCCATCAACGCGCCGATCCAGGGCACGGCTGCGGATGTAATCAAGCTGGCAATGGTGGCGCTGGCGCACGCGCTGCCGGAGCAGCTGCCGCAGGCGCAGCTGCTGTTGCAAGTGCATGATGAGCTGCTGTTTGAATGCCCGGCCAAGCAAGTGGCGCCGTTGGTGGCGCTGGCGCGGCCGCTGATGGAGAATGCGCTGCTGTTGGCGGTAAAGCTGCGCGTGGATGCGCGCGCCGGCCAAAACTGGGAGGAGATGCAGCGCGTTGGCGGTTGATGCGCCTACGGCACTGTGATGTTTAGCAAGCGCAAAGCGCGGGTGGAAAGCGCGGACTCGCCACCGCTGACCGGCAGGCGTTCGCCAGTGGCCGAGGTGTACATGCCCACGCTCAGCTCATAAGTGCCAGCTGGCAGCACTGCGGGCAGTGGCAGCGCAATGCGGTCGCGCAGCATGTCGGCGGCGTGCCACTGCGTTGTTGGCACATGGTTGCGGCACGGCGGCTGGTCCGTGCCCGCCAGCAGCTGCGCGGGGCTGGTGTCGGTGCGCAGCAAGTGCACAAACACGGTGGCCGGTTGCGCACTGCGCGCAAGCACCAGCCAGTAAAGATCCACGCGCAGCTCTGCGTTCGGCAGCAGCACAGGCGCTGCCGTGTCCGGCTGCACAATTTGAAAGCCGCGCAGCTGCGCGAAGCCGCCAACTTGTTTTTCGACCGGTTGCCACTTTGGCAGGCTTGCTGCGCTGCCTGCCGGCACCTGCCAGAAAACTATGTACGGAAAATCCCCGCGCATGATCGGAGTGCCTGCGATGCCGCCCGGAAAAATTTGGCGTACGAAAGGCGGCTCTGTGCCGCCATCGCCGAGTGTGCTGGCAAACGTGAAAGCCGCCGCATTGCCGGGCCAAAGATCACAGGCCGCGCTGTCGTAAGAATGCACGCGCGCAGCGGCGCTGCCCAGCACATAGCGCAGTGTGGGATGGTCCTGCGGCTGCGGGCTCACATACACTTCCGCATCCAGCAGCTGAATGCGCTGCGCCAGCTGCAGGTCGCCCGCGCCAAATGCCATGTAGAGGTTGTGGTTGGCGCCCCACTGCTGAAAGTAACTTTGTGCCGTGAGCAGCAGCGAGGCAACGCACATCACGGGTACCAGCAGCGCAGCGCGCGGCCCGGCCGAAGCGGACAGCCAGCGCCACAGTGCCAGCGCACCCAGCGCCAGCAGCAAAGCAAGTGCGGGCAGCGCACCGGCTGCGCGCCCGAAGTGCGGCGCATCCGGCGCCAGGGCAGCCGGCAGCAGCCCGCACAGCAGAAAGATCCACAGCGTGGCAACGTTTGCGCGCTGCGCGGCAGCTGACTTCTGCGCCAGCAGCTGCCACATACTGCTGCCCAGCGCTGCCGCAAACAGCAGCACTTGCAGCCAGTCCAGCGCCGGGCGCCCCGGCAGGTTGAACACCCAGTTGCGATCGCCATGCCACAGCAGCCCGCCGAGCATGCGTGCAAAACTTGCGGGCACTGATTGTGCTGCATAAACCTGCAGCAAACGGTTGGTAAACCAGCCGGGATGCAGCCCAAACCAAACGGCAAGTGGCGCGTAGGCAGCTGCGCAAACTGCGGCGCTGCGCAGCAGGCCGCGCCATGCGCGCCCGGCTTGGGCGCGCAGCAAAACATGCACAGCTGCAGCGCCCAGCAGTGCCAGTGGCAGCACGCGCGCGGCGCCGTAGCTGTACAGCCCCAGCGCACAGAACAAGCCCGCCGCTGCAAAATGGCGCGTTTGCCCGGATTGCATTCCGGCGCGCCAGCCCCACAGCGTGCCGGCAGCCGCCAGCGCAGCCAGCACCGGCTGCGAGCCAAAGCGGCTGACGTTCAAATGCCATTGCAGGCCGGAAAGGCAAACGGCCGCAAGCAGCCCGGCGGCCGCGCGGGTGTTGGTGTCCGGTGCGCTGCGCCGGCCGGCCGGAACCAGCAGTGCAATTGTGACCAGCCCGGCCAATGATGCAGCCAGCCGTCCGCTCCAAGTTTGGCTTCCGAGCAGCTTCACAGCCATAGCTGTCAGGTAAATAATTGCCGGCTCATTGCCCTGATTTTCTGTAAAGTACAAGCGCAGGTTGCCGCCCAGCACGGATTGCGCCTGCAGCGCATGGAAGGCCTCATCGTAGTGCAGGCCCGCGGGCAGGGACGTGATGTGCCACAGGTGCATTGCAGCGGCGGCCAGCAGCACCAGCGCTGCGCCCCATAGCGCACGGGTTTTATCCACGCGGGAATTATAGGAGTGCGCCACTGGTTGTATGAATTGGTTGATGGCTATTGACGGGTGCAATGCTGTGGCTTGCGACTGCTTGGGCGGGCGGGCGACCGACGCGCTGCCGGCTGCAGCGCAAACAAAAACTCCGCGTTGCAGTCAACGCGGAGTTGGTTGTTGTGCGACGGGCTGGCTTGCCTCGCGTGGATTAAGCCGCGGCTGTGCCGCGCCGCCGAAACCACGTGCGCCACTCTTGGTTCTCCCACACCACCAAAATTGGCGCGGCATTAAAGATCGAAGAGAAGGTGCCGCTTATGATCCCAACCAGCAGCGTGACCACAAAATGGAAGGTTGTGGTGCCGCCAAACAGCGCCAGCGCCAGCAGCGGCAGCAAGGCAGTTAGCTGCGTGTTTATCGAGCGGTCAAGCGTCTGCGCCATGGAGTGGTTTACCACTGCCTCGTAACTTGCGCGGCGGTGCACTACCAGGTTCTCGCGGATGCGGTCGAAGACCACAATTGTGTCGTGCACGGAAAAGCCAATCACCGTCAGCAGCGCCGTCAGGAACAGCGCATCCACCTCCCAGCCCAGCCAGCGCCCCAGTAGCGCAGACACACCCACCACCACGGCCACATCGTGCAGCATGGCAATGATGGCGCACACACCGTAGCGCATGGCATGGTCGGTGCCCCGGAAAGCATAGGTGATGAAGAGCAGGATGCCAAGCGCAGCCACGCCCACCGCCTGCGCAGCGCGCCATGTCACCTCTGCACCCACCACCGGCCCCACGCTCTCAAACGCCAGCAGCTCAGACGGGCCGCCAAAGCGCGCCTCCAGCGCCGCAACCACCTTGCCCTTGGTGGCATCCTCCATGGCCTTGGAGCGCACAATCACAGTGCTGTTCTCGGCGAGCTGCGCGACTGCGTTTTCGAGGCCGTTCTCGGCCAGCAGCTGCTGCACTGCTTCAACGGTAAGGCCGGTTGCAGCCGGCATGCGCAGCTCCAGCTTGCTGCCGCCCGTGAAGTCGATGGCCAGTGGCAGCCCCCAAAGTGCCAGGCCAATCAGGCCGGGCAGCATCACTATCAGCGACAACAAAAAGTACCAGTAACGCTTGTCGATAATCTTCATTGCTTTGGATCCTGTACTAAATTCCCAGCAGCCCCGGGCGTTTTTCGGCATCGACCCAGTCCAGCACAGTGTGGAGCATTGTGCGCGTTGCCACCAAAGCGGTGAAGAGGCTGACGGCAATGCCAAGTGCCAGTGTGAGCGCGAAACCCTGCACCAGGCTGGCACCGAAGGAGCTGCCAAACCAATACAGAATGCCGCAGGTGATCAATGATGAAATGTTTGAGTCGCGAATGGATGGCCACGCGCGCCCGAAGCCCTCATCCAGTGCTTTGGAAAGGCGCTTGCCACCGCGCAGCTCTTCCTTCATGCGTTCAAAGATGAGAATGTTGGCGTCCACTGCCACGCCCACCGAAAGCACAAAGCCGGCGATGCCGGGCAGCGTGAGCGTTACGGGAATAAGCTTGAAGAGCGCAAAGGTGATGGCGCTGTACATGGCCAGAGCCACTACCGCAACAATTCCCGGCAGCCGGTAGTAGAGCACCATAAACAGTGCCACTGTGAAGAATCCAATCAGGCCGGCGTTTAGGCTCAGGCGCACAGAGTCTTGTCCCAGCGTGGGGCCAATGGTGCGCGTGTTCACAACCTTGAGCGGAACCGGCAGCGCGCCGTAGCGCAGCTGCAGTGCCAGCTGGTTGGCAGAGTCGGCCGTGAACTGGCCGCTGATCTGCCCGGTGCCGCTGGTGATGGGCTCGCGAATTGTGGGGCTGGAAATTACCGCGCCATCGAGCACAATGGCCAGGTAAGCGCCGGTATTTTTGCTGGTGTGGTCCCCAAAAATCTGGGTGCCTTTCTCATTCAGCTTAAAGCTGATGACATACTCACCGGTGTTGGAATTACGGGTGACGTTGGCGCTCTCCAAGTCTGCGCCGCTCATGATGGTGGGATAAATTACGTCTTCCTGTTTCACCTGCTTGCCGGCTTTGGAGTCAGCCGCCATTGCTTCCACATTGGAAGGCAGCCCGGTGCTGGTAGTGGTGCGGATGACTGTGCCTGCCCCTACCGGCTGCCGGCCCACATCCACAAATTCCAACAGGCCAGTCTCCTTCAGCAGTGCCACGGCTTGCTCTGGTTTTTCGATGCCGGGCAGCTCAACCGAAATTCGGCGCTGGCCTTGCTCCTGCACTAAAGGCTCAGTGACGCCGAGCCCATTCACGCGCCGCTCAATAATTGTGCGCGCTGCATGCAGGTTGTCAGTGGAGATGGGGCTGTCAGCTGGCATGTCCGCCTCCAGCAACACTTGCAAGCCGCCTTGCAGATCAAGCCCTTCGTGCACAGTCACGTCCCAATCTATGCGGCGTGAGCCCAGCGAAAAATGCAGGCCGGAGTTGGGCAGCGCCAGCCACAGGGCCAGCCCAAACACCAGCACAATAAACGGTATCCAGCGCAAATGGTCAGTCTTCATTTGTTATCTTGTTTGGTTAGTCCCGGAGATTTGAAAACGCCAACCGCACTTGGTTGGCGTCTGGTCAAATTATAACGGCTTAGCGGGTTGCCAGCCATTCACGCCCGGCGCTGGCGCGCTGCTTCCAGCAGAATGACGCCGGCCGCCACAGCTACATTCAATGACTCAACAGCGCTTGCCATGGGCACATGCACCGTTCCGGCCGCCAGCTTTACGCCGCGCGCGTCAAAGCCGCGCGTCTCGCCGCTGAGCAGCAGGCCGCAGCGCCCGCGCCAGTCCACGGTGTTGTAAGCCTGCCCGCTGCCCGCTGCTGCGCGCCACAAGCGGCAGCCCTGCAGCGCGGCGGTGATCTGTTCCCATGTGGCGCCAATTACGGGCAGGCGCAAGTGCGCGCCGGCGGCAGCCCGCACCACTTTGGGATTGAAGGCATCCACGCTGCCCGGTGCCAGCCATACCGCCTGCACTCCGGCTGCTTCCGCAGTGCGCAGCAGTGCGCCGAGGTTGCCGGGCTCGGCAATGCCATCCAACACCAGCGCCAGTGCCACATCCGCCGGCGGCTTGAGCTGCGGTTGCGCCACCACGGCCAGCAGGCCGGGGTTGTGCTCGGTGGCACTGCAGGCATTCATCACCGGCTCGGAAACTTCTTCCACAATTGCACCCGCACGCGCCAAGCGGTTTACCACGCTGCGCCCCGGCGGGTTGAGGCGGCCGGTATGCAGCACCAGCTGCGCCGGTACGCCCGCGCGCAGCACTTCCTCCAGCAGGCGCTGGCCCTCCAGCACAAACAGTGCTCGGCATCACGCGCGCGGCGCTGGGTTTGCAGCGCGCGCACCTGTTTGATCTTGGAGTTGGTGGTGCTGCTAATCATGCTGGCGGGACGAATCGAGTGCGGGCAACCGCCGCAGAAAAGTTTGCAGTTGCTGCGAAGGATGGTGCGGTGAAGCAGTCTGGCATGCGCAAATAAAAAGGCCGCCTGCAGAAGGCGGCCTGGAACTTTCTGCCGGGTGCGGCTTAGGCGGCCCGGGCCGCGCGCACCACTTCTGAAAACGCGTGCGGGTCGCGCACCGCGAGGTCCGCCAGTGTTTTGCGATTGAGATGAATGTTGGCCTTGCCGAGTGCTGCCACAAGCCGGCTGTAAGAAATGCCGTTGATGCGCGCGCCGGCGTTGATGCGCACAATCCACAGGCGGCGCAAGTCGCGGCGGCGATTGCGGCGGTCGCGGTAGGCGTACCACAGCGCGTGCATCATCGATTCGTTGGCGCGCCGCCACACCTTGTGGCGCGCACCAAAATGCCCCTCGGTGCGCTTCAGCACCTTCTTGTGATGCTGGCGGCGATAGGGCCCGGTCTTTACTCTGGTCATGCTGGCTCTCCAGGCGCGGCTTAGGCCGGCGGGTTGTACTTGTACTTGCGCAGGTAAGGCACCAGGCGCTTGATGCGCTTGATGATGCTCTTGCCCTGCACTTCAATCAGCTTGGAGAAGAGGCGCTTGGTGCGCTTGGAAGTGTGGCGGCGCAAATGCCCCTTGCCGATTTTGGTGCGCATGAGCTTGCCGGTACCGGTGAGCTTAAAGCGCTTCGCCGTCGCGCGATGCGTCTTCAGCTTGAACTTTCCCGTGCGGGTTGATTTCCTTGGCATCTGAACTTCCTTGCAACCTCAATTTTTTATCCAACCACCGGCGGCAACGCCGGGGACTTCAAAACAATCCCGCAACATTGCCTGCGCCGCCACTGCGCGTGCTTTCTAAACCGGCGCCTTGGCGATCCCCGGCGCAAGCATCATTATCATAGTGCGCCCTTCGATTAGCGCTTCGGACTCCACATGCGCCACATCTGCCAGGTCCGCAACAATCTCGCGCATGTCTTCATGCGCTACCTCGGGCAGTGTGATCTCGCGTCCGCGAAAGCGGATGCGCACCCGCACCTTCATTCCATCCAGCAGCCACTTGCGCGCATCCCGCACTTTAAAAGAGCGGTGATGGTCGGCTGTCTTGGGCCGCAGCCGAAACTCCTTGATCTCAATTACCTTTTGGCTCTTGCGCGCTTCCTTGTCCTTTTTAGATTTCTCATAAAGGAACTTCCCAAGATCCAAAATGCGGCACACTGGCGGCTTGGCGTTCGGTGAAACCTCAACCAGGTCCAGGTCTGCTTCGCGCGCAACCCGCAGCGCTTCCCCGATTAGGAGGTCGCCCAGGTTAGCCCCGTCCGCGCCAATCACGCGCACGCTGGCCGCGCGGATATCGCTGTTCGCGCGATATTCGGTGGATGCTTGAATGGGAGCTTTTGCGGCGGCTTTCTTGATGCTGGTGTCTCCTCTTACTCCGCGCCAACAATCTGGCGGGCGCCAACTATGCGGCTGCCTCGGCGGACGGAGAGGATACCATAGCGTGCGGGCAGCGTCAAACTTGGCGGCGGTCCGCCCGCCGCGCGGGCGGCTGTACGCGCTGAAAATTCAACTAGAATCAGGAAGTGGCGCAGCCGGGACCAGCCCGCGCGCAATCTTAATTCCTGTGTTTTTACAGCAACCACACCGCCGTTATAACGCGCTCAGCGGCGATTGGGTGCTGGTTTCGCCGCACCGCGCGCAGCGCCCTTGGCAGGGGCGGCAGGAGCCTGTGGCTCCGGCGGCGTTGGCGGGCTACGCCCCTGATTGTTACTTGTGCCCCGGCAACCGGCGCGCCAACGGCGAGCACAATCCCGCCTACAGCGGCGTCTATGTGTTTGATAATGATTTTCCGGCACTGCTGCCCGCAGCCGATAGCACTATGGACGCGCTGCCGGACGGCTTGCTGCAGGCGCAGCCCGTGCGCGGTGAGTGCCGCGTAATTTGCTACAGCGCGCAGCACAATCAGGCGCTGGCCACCATGCCGCTGTCCGCCATTGGCGCGGTGGTGGATGTGTGGGCACAGCAAAGCGCAGCGCTGGGCGAACGCTATGCGTGGGTGCAAATATTTGAGAACAAGGGCGAGCTGATGGGCTGCTCCAATCCGCATCCGCACGGGCAGATCTGGTGCATGGATGCGCTGCCCAACGAAGCCGCAAAGGAAGACCGGCAGCAGCGCGCATATTTTGAAGCGCATGGCAGCCTGCTGCTGGCAGATTACGCGCAGCAGGAAGAGGCGCAGGCGCAGCGCATACTGCTGGCCAATGAACACTGGCTGGCGCTGGTTCCGTTTTGGGCGCTGTGGCCGTATGAGCTGCTGCTTCTGCCGCGGCGCCCGGTGGCGCGCCTGCCGGACTTAAGTGCGCCGGAGCGCACTGCCCTGGCAGCGCTGCTGCAGCAAGTGCTGGTGCGCTACGACAATTTGTTTGACACGGCTTTCCCGTATTCGCTGGGCTGGCATGGCGCGCCTTTTGGCGCCGGCGCTGCGCACTGGCAGCTGCACGCGCACATTTATCCGCCGTTGCTGCGCTCGGCCACGGTCAAGAAGTTTATGGTGGGCTTTGAGCTGCTGGCCGAAGCACAGCGCGACCTGACCGCCGAGCAGGCTGCGGCGCGCCTGCGCAGCCTGCCGGCAGAACACTACACGCTACGCAGCGCATGAGCGCATTGGCAGCAGCGCAGCCGGCAGACAGCCCGCGGGTGCGGGTGGAGGCAGCGTTTGCGCTGCGCTACGGCGCGCCGCCGGCGTTTGTGGTGCGTGCCCCCGGGCGCGTCAACCTGATTGGCGAGCACACCGATTACAACGACGGCTTTGTGATGCCGCTGGCAATTGACCGCGCGCTGTGGATTGCGCTGCGGCCGCTGGCGGGCGGGCAGGTGCGCGCACACTCGCTGGACTACAACGAAGACATGCAGTTGGATTTGCGCAACCCGGTGCATGGCGGCCCGCAGTGGAGCGAGTACATTGGCGGCACGGCTTGGGCGTTGGCCGAGGCCGGCCACGTGCTAGCCGGCTGGGAGGGTGTGCTGGCCGGTGATGTGCCGATCGGGGCCGGGTTGTCTTCGTCCGCTGCGCTGGAGCTGGCAACGGCGCGCGCATTTGCTGCAATTGGCGGGTGGCAATGGAATGCGGCTGGCATGGCGCGCGCATGCCAGCATGCGGAAAATGCGTGGGTGGGCGTGAACTGCGGCATCATGGACCAGATGATTTCGGCTGCTGCCGTGGCTGACCACGCGCTGCTAATTGACTGCCGCAGCCTGGCAGTGCAGCCGGTGCCGCTACCCGTGCAGACTTGCGTGGTGGTGCTGGATACATCCACGCGCCGCGGCCTGGTGGACTCCGCGTACAACGAACGCCGCGCCCAATGCGAGCGTGCGGCGCGCGTGCTGGGCGTGCCCGCACTGCGCGATGTGAGCAGCGCCCAACTAGCGGCTGCGGCGCAGGCCATGGAACCGCTGGCGCTGCGGCGGGCGCGCCACGTGGTGGGCGAAGACGAGCGCACGCTGGCTGCGGTGCAGCACATGCAGCAGGGAAACGCAGCGCGCTCGGTGCGCTGCTTAACGCCAGCCATGCCAGCCTGCGCGATGACTTTGAAGTTTCCAGTGCTGCGCTGAACGCGATTGTGGAATGTGCGCAACAGCAGCCTGAGTGCCACGGCGCGCGCATGACCGGCGCCGGTTTTGGCGGGTGCGCCGTGGCGCTGGTGCAAAGCGCAGCTGCGGCCGGTTTTGCGCGCGCGGTAAGTGCGGCGTTCCACAACGCCACCGGCCTCACTGCGCAGATTTACATTTGCCGCCCAAGCGCGGGCGCTTCAATAGTTAGCACTTGAGCATTGCCCGCGGCAGGGGAGCAGCACAGCAGCGGCAGTGCTAATGTACAAACCAATCGCGACAAACTACTACCCTTTTTTGATCACAGCTTTCGTATAACCGCGGGGCTACAGCCCGATCTTGGCGCCGCTGTTAAATGCTCGGCGCGGGCGCAACGGCGTTTGCGGCTGCGGGCTAATGCCGAAAGTGGCGCACGCCCGTTTGCACCACGGCCATCCCCGCAGCGTTGGCCACCGCCAGTGTTTCTGCATCGCGCATGGAACCGCCCGGATGAATGATGGCAGTGACGCCCGCTGCTGCAGCTAGCGCCACCGAGTCTGGAAATGGAAAGAAGGCATCCGAGGCGAGCACGGCGCCCTGCGCGCGCGTCCCAGCACGCTGGATAGCGCTGCGCACGCAGTCCACGCGGTTGGGCTGGCCGCCGCCAATGCCCACTGTGGCGGTTTCGCGCACCAGCACAATGGCGTTGGACTTTACATGCTGGCATGCCAGCCACGCAAAGCGCAGCGCGCTGTGCTCGGCCGCGCTGGGCGCGCGCGCCGACACCACCTGCCACTGTGCATTGGCCGGGTCGCCCAGGTCCGGCGTTTGCAGCAGCAGCCCGCCGCGCACTGAACGCAGCTCGCTGCGCGCGGCCGCCGGCGCTGCGGGCAGCTGCAGCAGGCGGCAGTTCTTGCGCGCCGCCAGCTGCGCCAGCGCGGCTGCGTCAAACTCCGGCGCAGCGATGCACTCCACAAACAAATCCTGCAGCGCCAGCACGCTGGCGGTGTCAAAGCAGCGGTTGGCTGCCAGTACGCCGCCGAATGCTGAAAGCGCATCGCATGCAATTGCCGCGGATACGGCATCGCACAGCTGCGCGCTGGCAGCCATGCCGCAGGGCGAGAGGTGCTTGACGATGCACACCGCCGGCTGCGCATAGTCCGCCACAGCGCGCCGGCTGCGTCCAGATCCAGCAAGATTGTTGTAAGAAAGCTCTTTGCCTTGCAGCACGCGCCCGCCCAACGGGCCGGCGCCCGGCGTGTACCCGTAAAGCGTGGCGCTTTGATGCGGGTTCTCGCCGTAGCGCAGCGCTTGCACCGCGTAGGCTTGCACATTGATGGCCTCGGCCTCTGCCAGATACGCGGCGATGGCAGCATCATATTGCTGCGTGCGCGCAAAAGCGCGCGCGGCCAGCTGCCGGCGCAGCGCAGCGCTTGGGCTGCCGCCATTTTGCAAAGCCGCCAGTACTGGCGCGTAGTCTTGCGGGTTGCACACCACGGTCACGCAGGCGTGGTTCTTTGCAGCTGCACGCAGCAGCGCCACGCCGCCGATATCGATGTTCTCAATTGCGGCTGCATGCGCTGCGGCCGGCTGGCGGATGGTTTCTTCGAACGGGTACAGATTCACGGCGACGAGATCGATGCGGCTCCAGCCGTGCGCAGCCAGCTCCGCGGTATCGGCTGCTGTGGCGCGTGCCAGAATGCCGGCGTGCACGGCGGGGTGCAGCGTTTTGACGCGGCCGCCCAGCACCTCAGGCGAGCCGGTGTAATCAGAAACTTCTGTGACGCGCAGGCCGGCAGCGCGCAGCGCAGCCGCGCTGCCGCCGGAGGCCAGCAGCTCCCAGCCCAGCGCTGCAAGGCCGGCGCCAAATTCGGCGAGGCCGGTCTTGTCGGAAACGGAGAGCAGCGCGCGTGCCATCAGCGGGGCAGCCCGCCCGCTGGCTGGCTGCAGCAATCAGCGCAGGGCATTCACAAAGTCGGCCAGCAGCCCAAACGCAGTTTGTTCCGGGCCGTGATTCATGCCGGCCACATAAATTTCTTTCATGGTGTCAAAGGTGAGCGTTACGCCGGATGAGGTGCCGGTAAGATGCGCGAGCGGGTCAGCGAATGAAATAGGCGTGGGCTGCACGGCTGCCTGCACGCGCCCGTCCACCATTGCGGCCGTGCACAACAGCTTTAGCGGTGTACCGGCAGCGCGCGCTGCCTGTGCCTGCTGCGGCGTGACGGCGCGAATGCCCTGCACCGTCATCTGCGCAGGCGTGATGGGCTGGTCCATCAGCACCGTGGCGATGGCGGCCACCTTGACTGCCGCATCCCAGCCATCCACATCCGCGGAAGGGTCGGCCTCGGCCACGCCCAGCTGCTGCGCGTACTGCACACCGGCGGCAAATGTGGCGCCTTGTTCCATTTGCGAAAGGATAACGTTGGTGGTGGAGTTGAGCACGCCGCGCAGCGCCGTCACGCGCGAGAGCGGCAGGCATTCGCGCGCCATTGAAAAGATGGGCGTGCCGTCCATGACGGTGGACTCAAACAGGAAGCGCCGCTTGTGCGCAGCGGCCAGCGCTTTGAGCGCGGCGTAGCCGTGCACCAGCGGGCCTTTGTTGGCAGTGATGACGTGCATGCCGTTTTGCAGCGCCGTGCGAATGTAATCCAGCGCGGGCTGTCCGCTGTGCGCGTTCTGCGGCGAGTTTTCAAAGAGCACATCGCCTGCGCCGGCTGCCAGCAGCGCAGCGGGATCGGCCAGTGACTGGACGCCGGGCAGTGCGCCCAGCTGCGCGCCAGCTGCAGCCAGCTGCAGCGCTGCGCCCGCATCAATGCCGGCGGGATTGCACACCACGCCATGGCGCCCGGTGGCAATGCCGGTGATGCGGAAGGCAATGCCGTGTTCGCGCGCCAGCGCGGCGCCATGGCGCAGCAGCAGGCGTGCCAGCCACTGGCCCACATTGCCAAACCCCAGCAGCAGCAGGCGCTGTTCGGGCATGTGCGCTACAGCGGCGGCCAGGGAAAGTTGCGGCCGGGGTGCGGCTCGGGCAGGTGCCCGGCGCGCAGCAGCTGGCGCGTGCGCGTTTGCAGCGCCTTGAACTCCGCTTCGGACAGCAGCGCGCGCAGCGCAGCGCTGTCTGCCGGGCCGGCAAGGCGCTGCTTGAGCGCGCCCACATCCGCCAGGATGTCTTCCGGCAACGGCTGCCCCGCGAAATCCCAAATTACCGTGCGCAGCTTGGGCTGCTCGTGAAAGCAAATGCCATGGTCGATGAGCCAGATGGCGCCGCTGCGGTCGCGCAGCACGTGCCCGGCTTTGCGGTCGGCGTTGTTGGCCAGAAAGTCAAACACCGCCACGTGCAGGCAGGCCGCCTTTTCTTCCTCATTAAAATTAAACCAATGGCCCTGCGGGTCAATGTCCAGATACAACTGCGCAGAGCCCGGCCCGTGCGGGCCGTCGCGCTGCACGGTGGGCGGCACCAGCTGCCAGCCCAGCAGTGTGCTCAATTCATAGGCAGCCACTTCGCGCTGCGCAAGCGTGCCTTCCGGAAAATCCCACAGTGGCTGCTCGCCGCGCGTCGGCTTGTACACCGCTTGCAGCACCGTCTCTGCGCAGCGCAGTGTGGTTAGGAATGTGTAATTGGAGCCGGCCTCAAACAAGCCGTCAATGCTCAGCTCGCCCACAGCCAGCACCTCCAGCGTGCGCGCCAGCGGGAGCGCGCTTTGCTTCAGCTTTGGCATGCGCGCGCTAGTGCTTGAAGCCGTTGCGGCGCGGGCAAAAGTGCCCGGCAGGATCGATGGGTTGCAGGCAGTTGCCGCACACCGGCCGGCCGCGCGATGCCACCAGCGAAATATGCGCGGCAAGATTTAACATTTGCTGGCGCGTTGCCCAGAAGCGCACAGTCTGCCCGGCTGGGGGCTCTTCGCCCGCTGCTGCTTGCGCATCATCCAGCAGCTCCTGCGCCATCAGCACCAGCAAGTCCTCGGCTTCGTCGTAGCCCAGCCCCAGCTGGCCGGCGCGAAAGCGCGGCTCCAGCGGTTCTTCCAGCTCCATCTCAGCCTCTTCAAAATCGGTGACGGCAGCCGTCAGCTGCCCGAAGCGCGCCTGCAGCTCATCCAAGTACTTTGTGATGCCGGCCGCCAGCTGCTGCATTTGAAACTTTTCGCACAGCAGCGTCACAAGCTGGGCGCCTTTGCGCGCCTGCAGGTAAAACACACGCTGGCCGGGTTCGCCCTGGCAGCCGGCACAGATGTGGTCCACCGGGTTGAGCTCATTGAGTTCGTCCATGGCTTACTTGGCGCCGGCTGGCGCGGGCAGCGGCGGCACGCTGAAGTTTGCGCGCACCACGGCCATGTGCTGCGGGCTGATGTTTATCTCTGAGATGGACGCTGTGCCAATCATGATGCGCTGGAAGAGGTCCAGCGGGGTGCCGAGGTAGTGCGCCAGTGTCACGCGAATGACATCGCCGTGCGAGAAGAGCGCCACGGTCTGCCCGGCATGGCGCGCAGCCAGCAGCTCCACCGCATCCACTGCGCGCGTTTGTACCGCGCGCAATGCCTCGCCGCCCGGGAACACCATCTGCGACGGGCGCTCTTGCACTGTGCGCCACAACTTGCGCAGGCGCAGCTCCTTCAGGCTCTTGCCCTGCCATTCGCCATAGCGCACCTCGCCCAGCGCATCCAGCACGCGCACGCGCAAACGCTTGCTCTTGGCCAGCGGCTGCGCGGTTTCAAGTGCGCGCTGCAGCGGGCTGCTGTATATGAAGTGCACGGGCGTGGCTGCGAGGTACGCGGCCAGCGCCAGCGCCTGCTGCTGCCCGGCGCCGTTCAGCGCCACACCGCGCGTCCAGCCCGCCAAACGGCCGGTGCGTGTGTACTCATTTTCGCCGTGGCGGATCAAAAATATGCGTGCCATCGTTTTTTATTTTAACACCTGCGGCATGTGCCTGGGCTGTGCGCAGCGCGTTGCGGCCAAACACAAAGCCGGCCACGTATGGCCGGCTTGTGATGCAAGCGTGCGCCCGCGCGGCTGTTTTACTGGGTTACCACCAGATCGCCGCGCGCCAGAAGCTCATGCCCGGCAATGCCGCAGTAGTAGTTGTATGTACCGGGCTTGGTGGCGGAGAAACTGAACTTCGCAGTCTCGCCGGTCTTCACGGACGCCTGCTTGACGCCCAGCTCGTCAATGTTAAAGTTGTGCTCGAGAACGCCTTTGTTGATCAGGGTGATGTTCACCATCTGCCCGACCTTCGCATCAATGCGCGGTACATCGAGGGAGATATCCGCAGCCGTCACCGTAACGTCTAGTGGCGCGGGCGCACTGCTGCATGCAGCCACGGTCGCTGCCAGTGCCAGTCCAATAACAATCAATCGAATTTTCATTTTGTTCAGCTCCTGTTTTCTAAGTGCGGAGTGTATCGCCATTGGCGCAGCGCTGGCGATTGGGTAACAGGTGTGGCGCCGCTTTCCGGCGGGAAATTGGGGCGCTGCTGCGGGTGGTTGGCAACCAGGCTGGCATGGCGGGTACAATGGCGGTCCACGGGCCGGCAGATCCGGCCGTTTAGGGCAGGTTGCCGCCCTGAATTATTTTTCAACCGATTCTCAAAACCCCAACCGCAAGCCCATTTCAGCCGGAGAACATCAATGAGTTCTGATTTCGACCGCATTATTGACCGCCGCAACTCGGATAGCATCAAGTGGAACTTTTATGCGCCGGATGTGCTGCCCATGTGGGTGGCAGACATGGACTTTGAGGTGCCGCAAGCGGTGCAGGCCGCGCTGCAGCAGCGCGTGGCGCACGGACTCTTGGCTACGCGCGCCCCAGTGACGCGCTGCGGCAGGTGATCTGCGAGCGCTTGCAGCGCCTATACCAGTGGACGGTGCAGCCTGAGGCACTGCTGTTTGTGCCGGGGCAGGTGGTTGGCTTGAACTTGGCCTGCCGCGCCATCGGCGAAACCGGGGATGGCGTGCTGCTGCAGCCGCCGGTGTACTACCCGTTTATGAGCGCGGTGGCCAACCAGCAGCGCGAAGTGCAGTTTGCGCCGCTGGCCCACAAGCACAACGGCAGCATCATCAGCTACGCGGCGGATCTGGATGCGCTGCGCGCGCCATCACCCCGCGCACCAAGGGTTTTCTGCTGTGCATCCGCACAACCCGGCCGGCTTGATGTATGACCGCGCGACCCTGGCGGAATGGCACAAGGTGTGCCTGGCGCACAACATTGTGATAGTGACAGATAGATTCACTGCGAGCTGGTGCTGGAGCGCCGGC
>BGOS01000029.1 GCA_003569365.1 Anaerolineaceae bacterium | reverse complement strand
GCACAATGCTGGCGCTTCCGCCGGGACCAGTGTGCACGCCTGGCACCACGCCCGCAATGCTGCGGCCATTCAACAGCTGCAGCTGCACCGGCACACTTTGGCCTTCAGCCAGCGGGCGCTGCTTCGCTGCACACTGCCGCACAACTTCAGCCACCAGCGCCTGCAGCTCTGCGAGGCTGGCCAGGCCATACGCTTCAAGCGGAAGTTGCCCGGTGTTTTGCACCGCCGCCGCCCAATCCGCACCGGCGTGCGCCTGCGCTTGCCAGCATCGCCTGCATGCAAGCGCACGCGCTGCAACAGATCGCCCGCCAGCTTGGGGCCATCCCAGCGCCCAGTTCAAGTGGCAGCGTCGCCACTTGATCGCTGTCTCCATCCGAAAGGCTAATGCCATGTACACGCTTCACAAAATATTTGAGGGGGTCTTTGCAAAATGAAATCAGGTCATCCAGCGCAATCACTGCATTCGGCGCGGGCTGCGCTGCCGGTGAGCCTTCTGCCAGCGGGTCAGCGCCATCCGGCGTGTGATCCCGCAGCAGCTGCGCGCCAAAAAGCGCAGCGGGCTGGTGCCCGAACGCACCCGCAACGCCAAGCTGGCCGGGCAAAAAGTTTGCAGCGTTTAGCGCGTGGCGCGGATGGTCCACCTTGATCGCCACCAGCACGCCTTTGGCGTCAGGTGTGGCTTGCGGCAGTGCTGCCACCCTGCCGCATAACTCCACCAGTTCGGTCAACGGCGTTGCAAACGGAATTGCTGCATTGGCGCCCAGCGAGCGGCCAGTGCAGGTGATGATCAAACGCTCACCGGCTGCCAGCACCGCATCCAGCAGGGCTTGGCGCAGCTCCGCACGCACATCACTATCGCCAATCAGCACGCTGCGCTGGCGCAGGTCATCGCCGTCGGGCTCGCCGGTCGCCAGCGCTGCCTCATCAAAGCCCGCAATGCAAATGACGCGGTAGGGCACAGAGCGCAGCGGCACCAGAGACGTGGCGGTAATTGCGCCGCTGCGCAGCTGCTGCCGGCCCGGTTCACCCGCCATGCCCGGTGCCAAAATCACGCGCAGCTCACTGAAGCCCACTGCCACCACACTCTGCGCAGCCCAGTCGCCCAGCTCTGCCAACCACGCCAGCACATTGTTTAGTTGCTGTTCGTCATCGTGTTCCACCGCGCACAGGCTTGTGAGCGCAGCCTGCAGCAGCTCGCACCACGCGCCCACCGGCCGCGGCCGGCGCGTCTCCACTTCCAGTTCGCTCAAGCGCGCAAGTAGCGCTGCCAGCGCACCCACCGCCGGAAGATCCGCCACATCCACATCGGGAGCGGGCACGATGCCGCCCAACTCGCGGGTGGGCACGGCATCCGGCACAACCGCACCGTACACCAAGCGGTCAAGCGCTTGCTGCCATGTGTGCACCAGCAGGCCCGCGGGCAGGCCAAACTTGTTGCGCTGGCTGTCATTCAATCCCCAGCGCACGTGCAGGTTTGCAGCCCACGCGCTCCACCCGGCCACCACCGCGTCATCAACCTGCAGCCGGCGCTGCACAACCTTGCGCCCGGCAAATGCAAGCAAGTCAGCATTGGAGCAGCGGCTCGCCAGCAAGCTGAGCAATGCGCCAAGCGCATCTGCAATTTCATTCGTGCGGCGCAGGGCGCGATCCGCCACAACAAACGGAAGGTGCAATGCCTGCGCAGTGTCCGCGGTGTCTGGCTGAAACACTGCCTCAAGCACCGGCGCCATGCCAACGATGTTTGGCGCCAACACCAGCACATCGCGCGGGTCCAGGCCGGGCAGTTCTGTGAAGGTGTGCAGCAGCACCTCCCGCAGCACCTCTGCCTGCCGGCCCTCGCCATGGCAGCAATGAATCTGCACCGAGCGATCTCCCGCATCCAACACTGCAGCCGGCGCAACAACCGCATCCAGCCGCAGCGCCTGCTGCATGCGTGCCAGCAGCGGCCCACGCAAGCTGGCGGGCTGCGCGGGCACGGGCGCAAACCCGGGCGGGATGCCGGCAGCCGCCAGCAGCACTTGCATGTCATGCGCCGGGCGCGCCCAGCTTGCCAATAGCTGATCGTTGGCATTGTTGCGCGCCGGATGCGCGCTGTACGACAGCGGCATGCGCTGCGCCAGATCCCCCAGCTGCGGCTGGGTGCGCTGCGCCAGTGCCGGCGATGGGTGCAGCAGCCAAACGTGCACATCAATGGCGCATGCCAGCGCCTGCAGCACTTGCAAATGAAACGGCGCAATTGCTGCCAAGCCGGCAATTGCAATGCGCACCGGAAATCCGGCCGGCACAACACCCTGGCGCAAAACGGCCAGCGCATCCGCGGCGCGCTCGGGCGGGCTGGGCTCCCCGATCAGCGTTCGCACCCGGCGCCAAACTTCAAACTGCCATTGGTCCGGTGCGGCAAGTGACGGCCCGGTCTCGCGTCCGTCGGCGGGCGTGAGCGTGGCGGAGTTGTTTGCCCACGCTTGAATCATCAGTGGCCGATGCACGTGGTAGCGGTCAATCAAGTCCGCAATCTGCCGCGCTGCGGGCAGCAGTCCGTCGGCGCGCCGGTTTTGCGGCACAAGCAGCGGCTCATCCGCAATCACCTGCAGCACGGTAAAAGTAAGCGGTTCCACCTGCCAGGCGGCATGCGCCTGCCGGCCGCCAAGCGCCCGCCCAATCAGCCCGCCAATAAAAACAAATTCGATGTTGGTGGTGATGCCATCGCTGCTGGCCGCGCCAGAAGTGCCCAAGCGGCGCGCAAGCTCTTCGGCAAGCCACAAGCGCACGCCAATGCTGGGGATTGCCACAAGCTCGGGCATCAGCAGCGCGCCAGTGGGCGTACCAAGCAGCTCCGCCAGCGGTACCAGCAGGCTACCCAGCGAATCGACAAATTGAACACGGAGTGCCATGGGTTTAGAAAGATTACCATGCAGCCGCGGCCAGTTCGGCAACAACCCAGTTATTTTGGTTCCACGCCCCCGGGGAGTTTGGAGCCACTCAAGATAAAACAAACGCGCCGGAGGCGGCGCGCTGAGAAAGGTCGCATGGCATTTGTGCGCCCGCAGGTACAGTTTCTGCAGCGCAGGCTTACCACGCCACACTCCGCTCCGGCCGCCGGCGTTGATACACCGCGGCTCGCCACGGCGAGTTCGGCGCTAGAACCCCAAAGTAGCGGTGCCGATGCTTGCGTGGCGGCGGTATCAATAACGCAATCCGATCCAGAAACTCGCTTGCGCTCAGCTGCAGTTCAATCGCCCCTTGCATCCCGGACCTGTGCCCCTGCAACGCCGACCACGGCAGCCGGTAGCGCACCTGCGCCCCATCTCCCGCCCATACCAGCCGCTCACCGGCAAACATCGGACGCGCACAATATCGCAACAGCCGCTCGCGCCCGGCGAGCAATCGCACGCCGAATACTCGTCGCGCCAGAACGCACTGCAAGGCGGCAGAGGCCGAATTCTTAGGGAGTCCGACCTCTCTGAATTGAAAACGTCAATGGCGGAGAGGTTAGCTGAGCGGTTCGACGTGTACCGCTCCGGAAGAAATCGTACCTTCTGACACGATCAGAGCTACCCCACCGACGAGCAACGGGTCGGTCTCGTCGACGACGTCAACAACCGTCTCACCGTCGATCTCCCCTATGATGCGGTTGCCCCGCACAGAGAGCGAGAAGCGATAGCTCCGGTCGAGTGCCCAAGCGAAGGGGCGTTCGGCAAGTGTCTCTCGCGCTTCGCGATCCTTCAACAGCCGCACCATGCCGTCGTCGCAAAGGAGTAACACGTACCATCGCCGCATGCCGCCGTAGCGGGCGGCGAGTCCACCTTCTTTGGCCAACAGGATGGCGATGTCGGCGCTGACTCGATAGTCAGTCCAGTCTGCTGTGCCCTGGCTGATCAGGCCCGTGCCGTGGTTCTGCGACACGCGGTAAGGATCGGGCCAGCGGCTCTGGAATTGGTCCGCGCCGTCGACCCAGGCTCGGCGCCACATGTCGCTTGTTCCCTCGGGACGTTGGAATGTGACCTGTGGCGGACCGTCCCAGGTGAGCCAATCGAGGAAGACCGCGCCAGCTCCCGCCTCAGACGGCTGGACTTCGATCCCGACCGCTGCCACCGGCGCACCACCTAGCTCGGGGATCCGCCAGCGCAGCTCTGCCTCGTGACCGGGCCTTAGGCCTTCTGGGGAGCCAGTGAGTATTTGCCAAGCGTCGCCTTCGCCGTAGTAGGCGATGTGGAGTCGTACCTCAACCAGTCCGGCGTTGCCAGGGTGGGCCTTCAAGCGAGCTCGAACCTCCTGACCGGGGTAGAGCGTCGGCGAAGCCAGCAGCGTGTACCCCGGCATGACGATCGCTTCGTGGGGAATAAAGGTGGGCGTCGTGGCGACGACCGGGGTGTTGGGTCGCTCATCATCCCAGCGGATCGCCAGAGAGCGCTCGCCCGCGGCGCTGTGCCCTTCGAAATTGTCGAGAGTGACGCCGGATCCGGCAGCCGTAAATCCTTGCACTGCTCCGGGGAGCGAGAAGTGAAATCTGGCGCCGTCTTTCGGTCGCAATGGCGACTCACTGGCCAGAGCGCGACCGATGTTGACGATTTCGTACGTTTCGCGGACGGCGTCGGTGATGCCGCGACCGCCATCGGCGGTGGCCAGATAGAGCTGGTCGGCAATGGGGCTACGCCAGTCATAGGGAGAGTCGTCGATCGTGCTCAGGCCATTCTTGATGCCCAGAATGGCGCCAACGTTACCAGAGTTGCAGTCGGTGTCCCAGCCGGCAGTGTTGACGATCATCAGCGACTTGCGGAAGTCGTCGTCTCCATAGAGCAGGGAGAGGATGATCAGTGCGTGGTTCGGCACCATGTGGCAAGCGCCGATGTACTTGTCATACCCGTAGTTGGCGGCGACCAGCTCGCGGGCTCTGCGCCAGTCAGGCTCGGTAGCGTGCCATTCGCGCACGTCAGCGATCAGTCGCGCGATCGTCGAGTCGGCGGGAATGAGGCTCACGCCGACGTCGATCAACCGGTTAAGGTCTGATTCGACGAAGGCCAGGGCCTCCATTGCCGCAACGACCTGGGCGCCGTAGATTGCCTCTCCATCATGGCTGACGCTACTGGCCCGGCGAGCGAAGTCAGCTGCCAGCTCGGGATCACCCGGGGCAATCATGCCCCAACCGTCAATGAAGATCTGAGAGCCAATTTGCTCGGCGACAGTCTTGCCATTGAGCGCAATCGAGCCGCTCGCCGGAGCCGGGACGCCGGACTTGAGACGCACGTAAGCCGTGTGCTCGGTCGAGTTGCCGACGCCGGCCCACCAGAGGATGGTGCGGCGCTCGACGATGTAATTGAGCCAGGTGTTGCCGATCTGCTGGGGCGTCAGGTTGGGGTCGTTGCCATTGTCAGGCATGGATCGTAGGAAGGTGAATGTGCCGGAGATATCGTCGTCGGTGACGACGAGTGGCATCCCTCGCGATTCGTGGATGTAGTGATCGACTTCGCCATGGGCAGCGGTAATGCGGTCGTACGACCAGCTCTCCACCGGGCGGCCGAGGAACACACCGATCAGCTTTCCGAGCACGCCGGCGTAGACGCGCTCCGCGTAGTCAGCCGGAAGCCTAATAATCGCTGCGGCTTTGGTCATCGTGGTGGCCATCGAGGTTTCGATTTCCTCCGGTCTCCCTTTCCCAACCGTCGATACAGGGAAGTCACAACGTCAGGTCCGCCCATTTGCACCTTGCAATAATGCAATTAACTCCCGCCAGAGTCAACTACCACTTTGTGCAAAACTTCACCCCACTAATCATCCCACGGTCAGTAACCCCTTTTGTCATATTTGTTCGATTTTCGGGGCAGTCTGATACGCGTAACAAGCTGAAATTACACAACTTCTACAGGCCAGCATCGGCAGTCCTAAACATTCAGTGCGCTCCGCGAATGGCTGGACCACCCCTGCGCACGCTCCGCTGCGTGTGCCACTCCTGCAGCGCAGGAATACCAACCCAACGTCTGATCAAACTCCAGTTCCGGGATCAACTCTGCATCCCCACCCGCATCGCCCACCAACGGATCATGCCCGGCTTCCGCTGGCAGGTTTGCCGTCTGGCTACCGCTGTTGCCAGCGACGACTGTCGTGTTCCACGGAACCACCAAGTCTGCCTTGCCGACGGCTCGGAAGACGCACGCCAGTGCGTCCATGGATTCGCGGTCGTTGCCGCAGACAAGCCGGTAATACTTGCTACGACCGAGAAACGAAGCTTCGACGTAGTTGTTACCGAAGCCGCAATTTACTTTGTTCACATGCAGCGCGATGAGAACGTCGGGATGGCCGGCGATGTATTGCCGGACTTTCTGCACGGCATCGTCCTTCGAGCAGTGATCAATGACGATGATCTTATGTAAGCAGCCATCATAAAAGCCGCGGTCACATGATCGAGCGTGTCAGTGATGAACCCCGCGTCGTTGTAGCAACGGACCGCGACGGTAAGATCGAACTCGCTTACAACACCTGCAGTTTCGGAAACGGCACGATGAACTTGCCGCCTTGATCCGAGAAAGCTTTGTGCTTCTTCATGATGGGCTGATAGTAGCGCCACGCGATGATCAGAATGTAGTCCGGCTTGCGCTGATAGATCTCGTCGGGCGGCAAGACCGGAAGGTGGAGGCCCGGGGTAAATAAGTGCTGCTTGGCCTTGTAGTCATCGTAAATACAGCCGAGCTCGTTGCCGAGTTCGAGATGATAGAGGAATGTAGTCGTCGTCGCCGACGCGCCAAACCCGTCCACCTTCTTGCCTTGCCGGCGTAAATCGTCCAGCAGGGTGTGGAGTTCTTTCTTCGCCGCGTCGATTTTCGCGCCGAACACTTTGAAAGTGGCGAGTTCTTGGAGTCCGATCTTGTTTTCATGGTCGACCAACTCGGCGATGGCCGGCGTCACTTTTCTTGGCCCACCAGCCAGTTGGGCGGTGTAGCGCAGCGACCCGCCCTTGGTGGGGATTCGCTCTGCATCGATCAATTCCATGCCGTGAAGTCGGAAGAAGTTTATCAAGGGCTTCACGGAGAAGAGCGAAATATGTTCGTGGTAAATAAAGTCGAATACCATGTTCTGCAAAAAGTCCGCCGTGTAGAAAGTCTCGAAAATAAACACGCCGTCCAATGTAAGCAGGCTCCGGATGTTGTCGGTCATCTCGCCTAGCTCATCTACGTTGGCGAAGATGTTGTTCGCGGTCACGATCGTAGCCGGGCCGTGGGTCTTCACGATTTCAGGGCGATGGCGGCAGTGAAAAACTCCGCCCACGTCTCCACGCCCGCCGCCGTGGCATTCCGGGCAATCTCCCGCGCCGGGTCCACGCCCAGCACGCGCAGCCCGCGCGCCTTGAACAGTTTCAGAAGCGTGCCGTCGTTGCTGCCGATATCGACCACCAGCGAGCTTTTCGGCGGATTCAGTTTGCTGACGACCAAATCGGCGTACTGCTGGAAGTGCTCGACAAGGCCCAGCGAGCTGACTGTCTCGTAAATGTAATCGACGTAGATCTCTTCAGCTTGAACGATCTCGCAGACTTGCGCAAAGCCGCAATCCCGGCACAAGAAAACGTCGAGTGGATAAACCTCTTGCGGAATCGGTTTCGGCACGTAGGCGTCGCACAGCGCCGTCGGCTTATACGCCAACGCGAGGTCGAGGTTCTTGCTGCCACACAACCGGCATGTCGTCCGGTGAAAAGCCTTGGTGCTCATCGAGTGCTTCGTCCTTTCAACTTCGCGGCCAACACTTCATGCCACTGCAACGAAACGCCGCCGTCCACGACAAGATCCTGGCCGGTAACGAATGATGCCTTCGGACTGCACAAGAACGCGACCACTTGCGCGACTTCGTCGGCGTGTCCCATCCGTCCCAGCGGCACAACGCCGGCATGCAGGTTGTACTGCGCGCGGTTCTTCAAATAAAAATGCTGCGATTCTTCCTTCAACACCGTTCCCGGCGAAACGCTGTTCACGCGAATGTTCTTCGCACCAAGCGTCACGGCGTAATACCGGACCATCGAAATCAATCCGGCCTTCGCGACGTGATAACCCACCGGCAAGTTCGGCGAAATCCATTCGGCATTCACCGAACTCACGACCACAATGGCACCGCCGGTCTTGCGAAAATGCGGAACCAGTGCCTCGATAACCGTCTTCGTGCCGGTCAAACTCGTCTGCAACTCCGCCTGCCACGAATCTCCCTCGCCGCGGTAACGTTGGAAAAATACGAGGCCGTCCAACTTGCCGCGTGGTCGGACCACGTCTCTCAAACTGTCCGAGACTTGCCGGGAGTCGGTAACGTCCACCGTCCAGTACCGGGCGCGAGAAACCTTCTTGGCCGGCGCACGTCGTGCAAAAACCGACACCGCGCCGCCTTCCGCAATCAACGCCTTGACCAGCGCTCGCCCGATGCCGCGCGTGCCCCCGACCACCAAGGTGTGCGTGCGCATTCTCACATGCTCCTGATTTTGGCTTCCAACTGCCGGAGCCATTCGTCGCCAACTTTCGGATCGTCTTCGGTGGGCGCCCACGGCGCGTAGGAAGTGTCAGCTTTGTTGAACGGGCCAGTCGTGGTCTGTCGGAACACCAATTGTTCGGAGTGGATGATCAGTGTGTGGTAGTGACCGGCCGGAACGCGGCAGTATAACTTCCGGTCAGGCCGATCGCCGCCAAGTCGCACGACTTCCGTGATCTTGCCGTCGTTGTTGAAGAACACATAAGTCGCCGATCCCTCGATAAGGTGCAACGATTCATCAATGGTGTGCCGGCTCGGTCGCATGTAGGAGCGCTGCGGGAAGATCATGTACATCTCGTGCATCTCCGATTCGGAATTCTCGTGGGCGCAGATGCGGATCCGTTTCCGGGCTGTCTTGCTCACGTTCATCTTCAAGAAGTCGACTTCAGCCGGACCAATGTTCACGACCAACTCATCCGCCATATAAACTTCCGGGCTAGTAGACTTCAGCCGAATCAACGGACGCTTGCTGGCTGTGAGGTCGCTGGTGAACTTCGCGGCGAGGGTCTTCTCCAAATCCGCGAGCCACGTGTCCACTTGCGGCGTACCTTCTTCCAGCGCCCATGGAGCAAAAATCGTGTCAGCTTTCTGGAACGGGCCGAGCCGCGCCTCGTGAATCACAATCTCTTTCGAGCGAATGAACAGCGTGTGGTAAACCTGCTCCGGTATCCGGCAATAAAACTGTTTACCCGACGCCCGGTCACCCAACGGCAACACCTGCGTGACCTTGCCGTTCTCGTCAAAGAAAACAAAATCCGCGGCGCCTTCGAGGATATGCAGCGATTCAGCCTGATGTTTGTTCGGACGGTTATACGTTTCCGGCACGTAGACTACGAACATCTCCTGCAGCGCCGCGTTGGTGTCATTGTGGAAACACATCCGCGCCCGCGCCCGTGGATTGTGCGGCACCTGCGCCTTAAGGAAATCAATTTCCTCCTTGCCGATCTTGCCGACGGCCTCGTCGCAAAAATACGTTTCCTTTGTGATTTCTTTAACCCGGATCATGCTAATCTCTCCCAGTTTCGCGTTTCGACCACAATTGTAACCGCTTACCGTCCGGCCAGTGAAGCAGACATCCGAAACAAGCACCGGCCGGTCTCAGGGCCGCGCACCGCATCGAGCGCCGCGTTGATTTTCACCAACCGGAAACGGTGCGTGATGAGTTCATCAAGCTTGCGCTTGCTGGCAGCGTAGACTCGAAGATAGCATGGAATATCCACCGGCAGGTTCGACTGGTGGACCCAGGACGCGTTCGTCAGCCGATGAGTCGGGCGTCTTGCTGACCCGATCAAGCAACGGCTTGAATTCACGAGCCACTTCGGTGCCGGCCAATCAGGCAAAAAGCCACTAGATGTTCTCGATGATTTCTCCGACCGAGAAACAGGCTTCGGCCGCGGTGGGAAGATTGCTCGACAGGCCGCACAGTTAATTCAAGAACGCCACCGCAGCGTCGATGTCAGCTTCATTCGGCACTGGCTTCGTGCCTTCAATGAATTCGTATGCAGCGACGCGTACGTCGGCTGCGATGGGTTGCAGAATGCAGCCGATGCCGTGACGGATAGGAAATTCAAGCTCCCAATCAACTTCAAATTTTAAGCGCCGCGCCCGCAGTGGTCAAGGCACACTCTGAACCAACTTCCACTCCACCTACGGTCGAATAGAAGGCAATCACTTTTGTTCGATAGTCCAAGAGATACGATCAGCGCAACATTCGGAAATTGCACAACTTCTACAGGCCAGCATCCGCAGCCCTAAACATTCAGCGCGCTCCGCAAGCGGCTGGACCACGCCTGCCTATGCTCCGCCGCGTGTGCCATTACTGCAGCGCAGAATTACCAACCCAATGTCTGATCGAACTCCAGCTCCGGGACCGATTCTGCATGCGCACCCGCATCGCCATCAACCTATCATGACCGGCTGGCCATGTAGCCTGCCCGAAACTATGCCAGCCGCAGGCGCGCGCAAGTGTAGGCGCACTCATCAATTTCACATGGCATAGGCTGCCCATGCCCGCAGCCTATTCGTAGCGCAGCGCTGCAATAATTTGCATGCGCGCTGCCTGCCGCATCGGCACCAGCGCGGCCAGCACGCCAAACAGCAAGCCGGCAGCCGCGGCAGCCAGCACTCCCGCCAACGGGAACGTGTATTGCATGCGAAAGATGCCGCTGGCGCTGATGCCGGCCACCATCACATAGCCCAGGTACAAGCCCGCCAAAATACCAAGTGCCGTGCCCAGCGCTGCGAGCAACAGCGCCTCAGCCACAATTGTGCGGCTCATTTGGCGGCGTGTTGCACCGATTGCACGCAGCATGCCAATCTCGCGCGTACGCTCGATCACGCCGATTGCCAGCGTGTTCAAGATGGCAATCAGCGAAGGCAGTGAAAGCAGCGCCAGCAGCAGGTAAGTGCCCGCAAACACAGCATCAAACTGCTTGCTGAACTCGGCCAGATACTCGCGCCCCACAACAAGCCGAAACTGCGGGTACTCGCCGGTAATCTTGGCCAGCCAGCGGCCGGCCGCAGCGGCATCTGCAGTAGCCGTCAGGTTCACCTGATAGAAGATGTCCTCGCGTTTGTGGAAGTCCTGCCGCAGCAGCGCCTGCGACACATACGCCGTGGTGATTTTTGCGCTGAGCACATCACCGCCGACAGCCACAACGCGATAGTCTTGCTGGCCCTCGGGCGTGGACAGCGCCACTGTGTCACCGGACTGCAAGCCAGTCTGCGCTGCCAGAATACCGTTGATTATCAGGTTGCGTTCGTTGCGCGCCAGCGCAGCCGCTGCCAGCTCCGCCGTGCCGGCATTAAAGTCCATGCTGGACACGGAAAAATAAGCCGCGGGATCAATTCCCAGCAAAGACACGGCAATGTCCGGCAGGCCACTGCCGGCGCGCGCTGGCATGCTGGTTTGGGCGTAGCGCAGCGTGCTCAGCGCCGCCACGCCGGGCACAGCGCGGATTTTGTTTGCCAGCGCCTCGCTCGCGCCCACATCGCCTTTCCACACGGCGATCGAGGGCGGCACAAGCAAAAAGTCGCTGCCCATACTTTTCCGAAACAACACCAGCATACTTTCATTGAGGCTGAAGATCAGGCCGCCGGCGCCAACCACAATTGCAAGGCCCACCATTGTGGCGCTGGCAGTGATGGCCGCCCGGCCCGGGTGGCGGGTTAGGTTGCCGCGCGCCAGTTCGCCAGTGCCCTCGCGCGCAAATAGCTGCGCTACCAGCACGCTAAATGCAGCAGCCACAGGCTGCACAAGCGCGGGTGATGCCAGCACCAGCCCAATAAAAAATAGCAAGCCGCCCAAAGCTAACAGCGCAAAGCGGCCGGATAGCAGCATCAACAATGATGCAGCAATTAATGTTGCTCCCAGCAGGGTGCCGGTGCGCCCAACCTGCTGCGGCGCAAGCGCGGCTGGCCGCAGCGCTGCCAGCGGCGTTAGCCGGCTGGCGCCCCACGCGGGCAGCAAGCCGCTCAATAGGGACACGCCCACCCCCAGAGTGATCGTCGTCGCCAGCAGGCCCGGCTCAATAACCAGTGCGCCCATTTCTAAATTTAAGTACTGACGCAGAATGCCAGCGCCGCCGGTGGTGATGGCGCGGCCCAATCCGTAGCCCAGCGCAAGGCCGGCGGACGTGCCAATCACGCCCTGCAGCAAACTTTCGGCGAGCAGCAGCCCGATGATGGCGCGGCGGCTGGCGCCGATGGTGCGCAGCATGCCGATGTCGCGGCGGCGCTCAGCCACGATGGTGCGAAAGGTGTTGAAGATTATGAAGCCGCCCATCAGCAGCGCCAGAAATCCAATTAGATAAAAAGCGATCTGGCTGGTTTGCATGGCGGCCATAAATTCTGATCCGGCGCCCAATGCACCCAGCTGCAGCTCTTTGCCCAGCTGCGCCTCAATTGCCTGCAGCGCTGCGGCGCGCTGCACATCATCGTTCTCCACCAGGTTGGCTTCGATTACAGTGATGCGATCAGGCATGTCGAACAGCTTTTGCGCAAGCCGCAGCGGCAGGAACACTTGCTCGTTGCCAGCCAGCGCGCGGCCGGCCAGCACGCCCACCACGCGCAGCTTTACAACGCCCGCCGGCGTGGGCACAGGCAGCATCCCGTCCACCTTTAGTTGCAGTGCGTCCGCCAAACTCTGTGCAATCACAGCCGCGCTGCCATCCGCTGCCTGCAAGAAGCGCCCGCTCACCAGGCGGTAATCGCGCAGCGCAGCGGCTGCCGCGGGGTCCACACCCAGCAGCAGCAGCGCGCCCACGCGCACATCGCGCCCATAAAACTCCGGCGGCAGGTTGAGGGTGCGTTCGATGCTGCCCGCGAGCGCACGCACGCCGGCAATGCGCAAAAACTTTTCGGTGCGGCGCGCAGTGAACGCCGCGCCGGTGCGGTGCGTAATGGTTACGTCCACCTGCCCCGCAGTGGCGCGCAAGTTGCGCTGAAAAGCTTCCAGCATGGTGGGGATGTAAATGCCGGTGCCAAAAAGCACCATCACGCCAATTGCAATTGCCAGCGTGGTGAGGCCGGTGCGCAGCCGGCGTCCCAGCAGATAGCGCAGCGCAAGGGTGAGAGCCATGGAATCTTTGTACTGCCTAGGCTGCCGCCGTGATGAGCCCGGCCAGCAGCGCCTGGTTGTCCGCGGCGTTGCGTTCCAATACCGTCTCCTGCGCAATGCGGCCATCCCGCAGGAACACCACGCGATCAGCATGCGCAGCCACGCGCGCATCGTGCGTCACCATCAGCACGCTGCGCCCCCAATCACGCGCCATCTGCTGCAGCAGCGCAGCAATCTCCTGCGAGGCCTGCGTGTCCAGGTTGCCCGTGGGTTCATCCGCCAGCACCAGCGCGGGTTCGGCCACCAGCGCGCGCGCTATCGCCACACGCTGCTGCTGGCCGGCAGAAAGCTGGTCGGGCCGGCTCTTCAGCCGGCCGCCCAGCCCAACGCGCTCCAGCAGCGCGGCCGCCTTTGAGCGCGCAACCGCCGGCGCAATGCCATCCAGCACCAGCGGCAGCGCCGCATTTTCAACTGCAGTCAGCACTGGAATCAAATTAAAGAATTGAAAGATATAGCCGATCTTGCGGCGGCGCAGCTGTGTAATGGCGTCGTCAGACAGCTTGTGAACCGGCTGCCCTTCGAACAGCACGCTGCCGCGGCTGGGGGCGTCCAGCCCGCCCAACAAGTGCAGCAGTGTGGATTTGCCGCAGCCGCTCGGCCCCATCACAGCCACAAACTCACCCTGCGCCACGCTCAGGTTTACGCCATCCAGCGCCGTGATGGCGGTGTCACCCGTGCCGTGTACGCGCGACAGGTCTTGTGCTTGAATTACAACAGTGGCAGGCATTGTCCTATACAGTTCCAGAGCTGGTTGTGGTGTGGGATGCCAAAACGCACTCGATTATGGTACCAGAACACTCACCGCACCGCGCCAGCGTCCCGACCCCACCAACTCTCGCTCTGCCACATGTGCCATTTCTGCACCGCGGATTACCTGCCCACAGTCCTTTCTGGCCGGCGGAGTTGATACACCGCGGACCGCTGCACTCGGCAACTACCAGCTGCGGGTATCCCCGGCATGCCAGCGGCTACGCTCGCAATCTAGGCTCAAGTTAAAATTCCAGCAGCCGGACGGGATCCTCTGAATCCGCGCCAATACCCGCGTCAACAGAACCGCGGATCTGCGTCGCCGGCGAGTACAGACCCATCCAAACTGCGTACCTACCCGCTAGCAAGTGCGCAGCGCTTATCTGCACGCTGTCCACCACTACCTCGCCAAGAGACCACACCGCCGGCGGGAAGGCGTATTCGGTAATTGCCTGATCCATTTACCCAAGCAGCTCGGCATCTTTGCCAAGTGGCGTGAAGTGGAAGAATGCCGTATAACCCTCCGCGGCCGGCCGCACAACCCATCAAAACAATGTCAGCTGCAGCAACCGGCTGTTAGTCGAAATGCATCCACCCGATAGCCAATCAGCGCTAGCGAGGCTTGGCTGCTGCTACTGGCGAGTGGTGTCTGGTTTGTCTGGCATTCAACATCAAGCGTATGCACATCTCGTGGACGCAACAAGAGTTGCTTTAGCACGTCTGTAATCAATCATTATAGAAATTCAGGAACGCGAATTACGCGTTATGAGGATACTTTGTTCGAATCAACAGCCACTAAAGCTCCATGCTGTTCTCCAAATTGTAAAGGTGCTTACTTCACCAACAAACTGCTGGGAGCTCCTTTGGTATTAGGTTGGTTGGTTCCAACCTGTTTACCATAGTTGCCCCTTTTGTAAATCCAATCTGTGTTTACTGAACTTAGAAATTATAGGTGCATCCGACGCAGCCAAAGGATCGCAATGACTGGGGACAATAGCCCCCCCCGTTCCCGTAAGATCACCCCGCTTGATTTCCTGTTGCTCCATGAGCGTAACCTGTACGCTCGTCTTTGCAAGTTCATGCAAGTACAAAATGATGACGACATCACGAATTGAACTCTCAGACATGTCGCTCTCTCACTCAAATTTTTTTGAGGCTTGGAAATACTCTCTGGGAAAATGGCATCGTACCGCTCGTCTATCTTCATCTAGGCGAAGAGCGGGCATTTCGTGGCGGCAACGTTCCACAGCCCATTGACAACGCGGATGATAATGACATCCTGTCGGTGGCGCAGTTAGACTTGGTACACTGCCTTGCACTGTTACAAGCGAAGCTTTTCGGTCAGGGTGCGGTTCGGGCGTAGCGGCAAGCAAAGCCATAGTATATGGATGAGTTGCCTGCGAAAACACTTGATCCGTCGTGCCCACTTCAACAACTTTTCCTAAGTACATCACCGCGATGCGGTCAGCCAGATGTTGCACGACATCCAGATTGTGCGAAATAAAAAGATAAGTGAATCCAAGTTCGGTGCGGAGTTTGACGAGTAAATTCAAGACCTGTGCCTGCACTGAAACGTCGAGGGCAGAGGTCGGTTCGTCAAGCACGATCAACTTGGGGCGCAAGACAAGCGCACGCGCAATCGCCACACGTTGAGCCTGCCCGCCTGAAAGTTGGCGCGAGCGTTTATTCAAATAGTCAGCCGAGAGTCCCACTGCCTCCAGATTTTCCACGACGCGATCGTTCAAGGCATCTCCGCGCAGCGATGTGTGCGTGACGAGAGGTTCGCTGACCAGATCACGGACAGCCAGACGCGGACTGAGTGACAGATATGGATTCTGATAGACGACTGCGAGCTCGCGACGCTTGGTCCGCAGGGAGGATTGACCTAGTTTCAATAGATCAACACCGTCAAATATCACTTCGCCTGAAGTTGGTTCAATCATGCGAAGAATGCAGCGCGCTAGAGTTGTTTTTCCGCTTCCCGACTCGCCGACTATGCCAATTGTTTCCCCGGGATTAACTGTAAGATTAACATCGTCCACAGCTTTGGCCTGACGGCGTGAGAACAACCCTACACGAACAGGGTAGTGCTTTACAAGGGAACGAACTTCAAGCAATGCCATAGTAAGTCTCAATAAAGATGGCAGGCGATGGCGTGAGCATTCTCAGTTGGTGTGAGGGTGGGGTTATCTGTCCGGCATATTTTCATTACCAATGGACACCGCGCCGCAAATGGACAGCCGACGCTGGGATTTATGCCGGATGGCAGGCTTCCTTCTATTGCTAAAAGAGGTTTGCCGCGCGTACCATGGCGGGGCATTGCCCCAAGCAAGCCCTGAGTGTAGGGATGTTTCGGGTTGCGGAATAAATCCACGGTGGAAGAAGTTTCAGCGACCGAACCCGCATAGAGCACAGCGACGCGGTCACAGGTGTGCGCGACGACGCCGAGGTCGTGTGTAATCAAAATGATTGTTAGGGTATGTTTATCGCGCAAACTTTTGAGCAGGCGTAGAATTTGGGATTGAATGGTAACGTCTAGCGCGGTGGTTGGTTCATCGGCAATCAGCAGCTCTGCTCCCGAAGCCAGCGCAAGCGCGATCATTACACGTTGCTGCATCCCGCCGGATAATTGATGGGGATAAGTCCGCAAGGTGTGAGCGGCATCTGATAATCCAACATCGTTTAGCAGTTCAACAGCACGGTGGTGAGTCGCAGCAGAATCCAAATGAAAGTGATAACGAATCACGTGAGACAGTTGTTGGCCGATGGTGAATGTCGGGTTTAGGCACGCGGCTGGATCTTGAAAAATCATTGAGATCCGCCGGCCGCGTACATTCTGCCAGTTTCGAGTTGAGAGCAGGTTGAGGCCGTCTAGCGACAATCGAGATGCGGTCACCCGCCCCGTCGATGAGATCAGCCCCATCAATGCCAGTCCCGTAACCGTTTTTCCGCAGCCCGTTTCGCCGACCAAACCAAATATTTCGCCGCGTTCAATGGTGAGATTTACACCGTTCACCGCACGAAAAAGACCATGCGAGGTGGAAAAGGAAATTGATAAATCGCGGACTTCAAGCAGAGACATAGTTATTTATTCGCATCCTGTACACTGTCACCCAAAAGGTTGAATGCCATGGTGGCGATGAAGATCGCCGTCCCTGGGAAGGTGACATACCACCAGCGTTGAGGGAAATATATGCGGCCGGTGCTAACCATCTGTCCCCAATCCGGCGTGGGTGGCTGAACGCCAAGTCCAAGAAAGGAAAGAGCTGCGGCGGTAAGGATTGCGGAACCAAGATCAAGCGTGGCCTGTACGATGACGGGAGAAAGCACGTTAGGAAGGATGTGACGCGCTATAATAGTAAAGTTACCTACACCAATAACGTGGGCAGCTTCTATAAAAGGTCGTTCGCGCAAGGCAAGTGCTTGGGCGCGGACGATACGCGTATACCAAGGCCACCACGTGAGAGCAATGGCAATCGCGGCATTGGTTAAGTTTGGTCCCAGTGCGCTGGCAATTGCAATTGCCAGCAACAAGGGTGGGAATGCGAGTGCAACATCGGTGACGCGCATGATGACTTCATCTAGCCAGCCGCCGAAATATCCTGCGATCGCGCCAAGTGGTGCGCCGATCAGCACTGCCCCAAAGACGATAAGGAAACCCATTCCTAGCGCGGTACGTCCGCCGAAGAGCACGCGGGCATACAGGTCGCGCCCCAGATGATCTGCGCCAAAGATGTGCGCAGCGGAAGGCGGAGCGAGTTTTTCTGATGGGTTTGGTTCACCGAGTCCTTCTGCGGCGCGGGATGTTAGTAGCGGCGCGAAAATGGCGCTTAGGATCATGATCATAATAATGAGACTGCTAACCACAGCCAGGGGGTCCCGGCGGAGATGCGCGGGAATTGAGTCAGGGGCGAAGCGGAAACCAAACCAACGGGTGAAGACCTTCATCGTAACACCACGCGGGGATCCAGGAAAGCCTGAATAATGTCAACGAACAGGTTGATGGAAACAAAAAATAAAGTCACAATCAACGTGACGGCAACAATCACTGGAAAATCTACATTAAAAATGGCGTCGGTGACGTACTTGCCAAGTCCGGGCCACGAGAAAATCACCTCAACGAGGAAGGCGCCGGTGAGCGAATAGGCAAAGGATAGCCCAAGTACGGTAAGCGTGGGAACTATGGCGTTCTTCAATGCATATCGAAAAAGGATATCCCGCTCGGGTAGACCCTGCGCGCGCGCCGCGGTGATGTATTTTTCGGAGAGTGTTTCAACCATTGCAGCGCGGGTCATGCGCAAAGTTAAACTAATAGGATATGTGGCAAGCGTGAGGGTTGGCAAAATTATATGCCAGACGGCATCACGCCAGGCTATAAAATTTCCAGCAAGTAAGGTATCAATTAAGTAAAAACCGGTGACTGCTGGAAAAGAATTGAACAAGGCGACGTTATTGGAAATGCGCGAAGAAAGCGGAAAAAGTCTGTGGAGTGTGCCGAAAAAGAATAATTGTAAAACGAGGGCCAGCCAGAAAGTTGGGAAGGATACGCCCGCGATTGAGAGAATACGCGTCGTTTGATCCAGCCAGCCGCCGTGCTTCGCGCCCGCAAGAACCCCCACTGGAATTCCGATGATTATCGCCATTAACGTGCTGGCGATCACCAGTTCCAGCGTGGCGGGCAGAAAAGTTTTGATGTCGGCTAAAATCGCATGCTTGGTTTTATAGGAAGTTCCAAGGTCGCCCTTGAGGATGTCTCTGACGAAACGGAAGTATTGGTTGTAGAGAGGCTGGTCCAACTCAAGGCGTTCCCGCGCCGCTGCAATTTGATCTGACGTCGGGCGTTGGCCGGCGTACAATGCCGCCGGGTCGGACGGGATCACCCTCGCGACGAAAAAAGTCACCACCGAAACGCTGACGATTACAAGAATGGCAAGCAATAAACGCCGAAGGAGGTAAATTAACATCGGATGGCTATAACCTGCCTGTCGTCTCCGTAAACAGGCAGGGGAAATATCAGAAGCGGTTAGCGGGAAAGTTCGTAAGCGAACACAACATGCGAGTAGGCTGGATTGTCCACATAGCCCTTTAGGTCGGAGCGAATGATATGGATACTGCTTTGGTCAAAGATAAAGAGTGAAGCAGCATCTTCCACAAGTATCTTTGCGGCGTTCTGGAACATAGTCTCGGCTTTGGCTTTATCGCTGCCGGAGAGCGTGTTGGCGTCGTCAATCAATTTATCAAAGTTCGCATTGAAATAGTAGCCTAAATTAAATAGAGGTGTTTCCTCTGTGTGGAACATGTTAAAAAGGAAATCATATGGGGTTGTATAGGTGGGCCACCAGTACATGACGAATATATCCTGCGCATTGACCGGATCGCCCTTAGCCAGATCCCATTGTGCTTCCCATGCCATTGGTTGGAGGTTCAATGTGATGCCAAGTTTGGCGAGTTCGGCTTTCCATAATTCGCCAGCCTGTTGTTCCACTGAATCTCCGGTGGCATACGTCATGGTTAATTCGAATCCGCCATCCGGATAACCGGCTTCCGCCAACAGGGATTTTGCCTTGTCGGGATCCAAGCCATATTGGAAGAGCGACGGATCAGACCCGTACATACCAGCGGGGATGGTGCCGTGCGCTTGAGTGGCGTAACCGCTCATCGAGGTTTGTATAAAAGTGTCGTAGGGGAACGTGTATGAAAGCGCCTCACGCACTTTCTGGTTGTCCAATGGCGGTTTTTTGTTGTTGAACAATCCCACCATAGTCTCGAACGCTGGATTGATGAGTACTTTCACATCTGGTTTCTTGCCGATCGATGCAAGATTTTCAGTCGGGAGTTGCAGTGTCCAATCGGCTTCTCCGGATTCAATTTTTTGCTGGCGGACAGTAATGTCTTCAACCACCTCTAGCACAACTTTATCGAACTGACCTGCCTTCCAACCACCCCAATACTTATCGAATTTGGTAAGGATGATGCGCGCGCCTGGTGCATAAGACTCAATCATGTAGGGGCCGGTTCCCGCATCATGCCCTGCATTGAACCATGCCCCATCCTTATCCTTTACTGAAGGGCTGATCATCCAGGCAGCGAAGCCGGAAGAAGCGATCAGATCCAGCGGGGCAGCATAATCAAGGCGAAAAATGACGGTGTAATCATCGGGTGTCTCGATGTTGTTGACGCTTCCCCAAATCCAAGCCGCGCCGCCGTTGAGAGTTTTCGTGCGTTCAATTGAGAATTTAACAGCGGCAGAATTAAACGGCACGCCGTCATGGAATTTCACTCCGTCCCGCAGATGGAAAGTCCAAACCAGACCGTCGGGGGAAGCTTTCCAGCTTGTGGCAAGTTGCGGGCTGAGCACGTCCTTACTGCCTGGCGCGTTATAGCGGGTCAACGTTTCATAGATGTTAGCAGTCACCGCGCCGTCATTCGAGAAGGAAGTGCTGGGATCAATATCGGGAAAAGTATTGGCATACGCAATTGTGAGAACAGCAGGTTGCGCGGGAACCGCGGTCGGCGCTTCTGTAACCGCCTGCTGTGTTGCAGGCGCCGCGGTCTTGCCGCAAGCTGTTAGCGCAATGGTCAAAGCCAGCAAAATATTTAGCGCGGAAAAAGGTTTAGGTTTCATGTCAGGTCTCCTCTGATCCGCTGGTCTATATGATTACAACTGAAAGTTTGCACATAAGGAATCAAGACAATACTGCCTCCTCCTGAGGCGTTCAATGCCCTCAAAGAATTTGTCTTCGAGTTTGCTGCGCGAAGACACTTTCTCAATGTAGACTTCTCCGCTGTCTTCGTCGAACAATACGAAGTCTACAAATATACCGCCAACGTCAATTGCAAGTCGCTGGTTGGTCATTACGGTTTCACCTTTGGCTCAGGCATCACATAGTCTCCAAGTGGTTGATAATCGAGATCATATCCAAATGCGCGCGGACCGACGACCGCCAACGCTTCGGTAGTGCGGAATAGCGGCGTGGCAGGCAAACCCAATACGGCGATTCGCAAACCGTAGCGCGTCTCCTCGGTGGAGATGGGTCGTCCTGTTTCAGAGTCCACAATGCAAATCAAATCTGGCGCCGTGGCGACGACTATTCCGTCTACGCTGGCAATGAGATTTTCATTTTGAAATTCAATTTGCAGTGACCGTCTTTGGAAATCGGAGAAACCGTCAATCTCCAGTTTGCCGCGCGCGAAACCGCCTGTCGTCCAGCGTTTCACGTCCACGACTTTGCCGCGGAAAAGCAGTTTTCCATGTTCGTGTTTAAGGATGGCTGCCACGGAATCGCGCTTCTCGGCGCGCGCTCGGATCACCGCTTCGCCGAGTCTCCACGATTGACTAATTGTGTATTTCACGCCCCACGCTTTAATTTGCTTGCCCGTGATGGGGGGGAGTGCCATCCCCGCAGTGCAGCCCATTGCAATCGTACTTGCGCGCGCAAGTCTCTCCATCCATAATGGCGACACAGCTTCAGTGTAGACGATTGTGTTGCCTTTTTCGTCGCACAATGCGCAAGGCGAAGGCAGCATACCGTAAATGAAAAAAGTATTCATCTGCAATTCGGGGAAGGCGCGCCCCATTCCGTCTACATCCACAACTGGCAGATCTGCCAGCGCCGCGGCGATCATCGGCTCGATTGCATTCCCGCCCCCAATCTCGTCGGTCATCAATGCCACAGCATTTTTGCCAACCGCTTTCTCGATGGCGCGCATGGCGCGATAACACTCATCGCCTCTTTCGAATTTTTCGAACCCAACTGTCGGCGCGCCTATGCCGCCCACGCTAATCACTAGGTCGTCATCCTGCAACGCGTCGGGCGAGATGATTCGGATGCGGCGTCCTGCGCGCATTTGTTGCCAGGCGCGCAGTTTTCCGCTGTAAACGTCGCCGCCACCGCCCGTTCCCAAAATTGCGGCGCCGAGTGAAATATATTCAAGATCAAGTTCAGTAAGTGTCCACTCGTTCATAGTTTTAGATCGCCTGCAACTTTTACACGGATTCGGGTCGCGGCACTGGGCAGATACGCCAGCGGAATATCTTCCACATCCACAATTTTGATGGTGGACGCGTCAGCCCCGGCCGCAATGGCTTTGTCCCAAGCTTCTTGTTTTGCCACTGACAGCGCTTCGTCGCGGCTAATTTCAGACAGCGATACAACGCGATCCACCTCGCCTGAGATTTGCGCGATCGCCGCACCAACCGCGTTCGCCACGTGATAATGTAGCGGACGCTCCACATGCGAAGTCCCCGCTAGTTGTTCATTGATGAGAATACTTCCGCCACCCACTAGAATGACAGGCGCAGGGTCGCGACTTAATTTCATTTGATCAATTGCATCCTCAACGCGCTTTTGCATAAATGCCAGCGTGTCATCAATGAACGCTTGAGATAAATCGGCGACAAGACTTTTCTCTCCCAACTCAGCGCGACCGCTTGCCACGACAATATCGGTGGTGGTTAACACGTCGCCGCCAAAGACGCGTCCGCGCGTGGCGAGGTCATAGCCCACCGAAATGGGACCTATTTGAAGAGTGGTGCCGACGCCTGTGACGAGACTTCCACCGCCTAGTCCAAACGAGAAAATATCGGGCATACGAAAATTTGTTCGGACGCCTCCCACTTGCACTTCTACTGAAGCCTCGCGTGGGAAACCATTGGTCAGCGCACCGACATCAGTGGTGGTGCCGCCGATGTCAACCACGATTGCGTCCCGCAAGCCTGATAGAAACGCCGCACCACGCATCGAGTTAGTGGGCCCTGAAGCAAAGGTAAAGACAGGAAATTTTTCGGCGAAGTGGGCGCTCATCAACGTGCCATCGTTTTGCGCAAGATAAAGCGGGCATTGCAAGCCTAAGTCAACCATCGACTGTCGAAACGCGGCAATGGTTTTTTTGCCGATATCGTGTAGGCAGGCATTCATAATAGCGGCGTTCTCGCGTTGCAGCATGCCGAGACGACCGATTTCATGCGAAAGGCTGACTGCCGCGCCAGGGATTTCCGAGCGGATGATTTCCGCGGCGAGCAATTCATGCTCCGCGTTGACGGGAGAGAAGACACTGCTCACTGCAACAGAAACAAGCCCAAGGTCACGCGCGCGGCGGCAGGCTTCACGTACGGATGATTTGTTAAAGGGGGTGATGGGGCGGCCGTCAAATTCTGAACCGCCATCCAAGAGCACAGTATATCCATCGACAATCTCGCGCAGGTCGGGAGGCCAGTCAACCATCGGAGTCAGTGAATGTGTGGCGGGTCCACACAGACGCAAGACAGCGACGCGGCTGAGATCGCGCCGCTGGACAATGGCGTTGGTGAAATGCGTGGTGCCGATCATTACCGCGTCAATAGAGACACGGTCAATATTAGTGGACAAAAGCGCACCCGAAAGCGCGCCGACGATTCCGGAAGTGACATCTGGGGTGGTGACATGTTTATGCCAGCCTATAATTTCGTGGCCAGTTAATATTGCCGCGTCTGTATTTGTCCCACCAACGTCTATGCCTATTTGATACATGGAATTCAGCTTCCGTTTTTGGTTGTCCGACTGTAAGCGATGTAGGCTCTAGTGTCAAGCCAAGTTTAGTACCAATCAATAATAGAATAAATTCGTCAGTGTGCGCGGCATATTGTTGGGGCGACAACCGCTTCGCAGTCCATGGCGGTATGCAGCAGCTGGCTGCTCCGGAAGCGGTGTTGGAGGCAATTCCTGAACTAGAGTTTGACCAGACGGCGAACCTGGCAGCGGAAGCTGGGCATGATAGGTTGGTGGCGGGTGCGGATGCAGAGAAGATCCCAAACCTGAAGTTTGATTAAACCTTGAGGTTGTAAATATGCGCTGCAGAAATGGCACGTGCGGCGGAGGTTGGACTGGTGCGAAGCGGGTGCCATTTCTGCAGCGCGGGGTTACCAGCCTAATGTCTCATTGCCCATCTTGCAACTAACCATGCCCGCACTATTCCACTCGCGTATCGGTATCGAAACCGCTGCAGTGAGCGTCTCACAGGCAATCCGTTACGGTAGCAGCCCAGCTTTCTGCAGAATCGCGCGCACGTTTGCGTGCTCAACCTCGGGCAGCGGCAGCAGCGGCGCGCGCACCGGCCCGCCGTACAAGCCCTGCAATGCCAGCGCTGCCTTCAGGCCGGCAATGCCCAAACGCGCAGTCAGCAGCATGTTTACCGGAATCAAGCGGCGCTGCAGTTGCGCAGCTGCTTCAAGCTTGCCCGCCTGAAATAGGCGCTGCATCTCAGCCAGCGGCGCGGCAGCAACATTTGCCAGCGCAGCCACAGTGCCGGCAGCACCCACCGCCAGCGCACCCAAGAATGCGCCGCCCGAGCCGGTCAGCACACTGAAGTCCGCCCGCGTCTCCTCCACAATCTGCCCGATCTTCTGCACATTTGCGCTGCTGTCTTTGATGCCGCAAATGTTGGCGTGCGCTGCGCAGCGGATCGCCACCTCGGCGCCCATGTCCACACCGGTGAAGCCCGGCACGTTGTAAAGCATCACCGGAATGGGCGCAGCATCAGCCACCAGCAAATAGTGGCGCTCCAGCGCGGCGGAAGTCATGGCAGCTTTGTAGTAGCACGGCGACACCACAATTGCAATGTCCGCCCCGGCAGCCGCCATCTGGCGCGTGAGCGCAATCGTCTCGGCGGTGCCCTCCATCCCAGAGCCCGCAATCAGCAGGCGCCCGGCCGGCGTAACCGCCCGCGCCGCTTCTATCGCAGCCACGCGCTCGGCAATGCTCAGGTACACATACTCACCGTTCGAGCCCTGAATTACATACCCGTCCAGCGGCATGGCGTTCATAGCGCGCAAGTTGGCCTGCAGGTGCTCGCAAGCGAGGCTGCCATCTTCATGAAACGGTGTTGGCACGGGCGGGAAAATGCCCTTGATGGGCGCAGATTTAGTGGCGGTCATGCGTGTCTCCTTGATTTGTAATTTTCGCATGGATTTAGCGCGTCAAGCGTGCTAACATCGAACCACCGTGGCTCAACAAAAATATGCTGCCCCTGCGCGATATTAACCGGTCCGGCTCGTTCCCGCTAGTTAACTGGCTGCTGATTGCAGCCAACAGCGCAGCCTTCTTGTTTCAGCTTTGGCTGCCACCTGCGGTGCAAGACCAGCTGATTGAGGTTGCAGGCGTTGTGCCGGCGCGCTTCCTCACCGGCAGCCCGCTGGCAGTGCTCTCATTGTTTACCAGCCAGTTTCTGCACGGCGGCTGGATGCACATCATCTCCAACATGTGGGTGCTGGCTATCTTTGGCGATAATGTGGAAGACCGCATTGGGCATGGGCGCTACTTGTTGTTCTATCTGGTGAGCGGCGTGCTGGGTGCGCTAGGGCAGGTTGTGTATGCGCCTTACTCGCCCATACCCATGATCGGCGCGAGCGGCGCCATTGCCGGCGTACTGGGTGCGTACCTGCTGTTCTTTCCACACGCAAAGGTCGTCACGCTCGTGCCCATCTTTTTCTTCGTGCGCTTCATCGAGCTGCCCGCCTGGGTGTTTCTTGGCGGCTGGTTCCTGCTGCAATTTTGGAGCGGGCTGCCGGCTGCTGGTGCTGCCAGCATGCAAGGCGGTGTGGCCTACTGGGCGCATGTGGGCGGGTTTGCGGGCGGGCTGCTGCTGGCACGCGTGTTTGCGCGGCCCGGCGCACAGCAAATTTTTTAAAGCCCCGGCAATTAGACGGCGCGCCCCAGCAGCTGAGCAGTGAGTGCGCGCAGCGCACTGCCGGCCACGCCGCGCGGCCGGGCCAGCGCCAGCTGCGCTTCCGCCGCGCGGGCAGCAGCCTGCTCGCGGGCTTCTGTATAAGCGCGCGCGCCAGCCTGCTCCAGCAGGGCAATAATCTCCGCGGTGCCGGCACCGCCCTGTGAAAGCGGACGGTAAGCGGCCGCCAGCGCCGGCGACACACTGCACCCGTACACAAGTGGCAGCGTTTTCTTGCGCGACTCAATATCGCTCGATGAGGATTTTCCCGAGGCGCTGGTGCCCCAAATGCCCAGCAGGTCATCGCGGATCTGGAACGCAATTCCCAGCTGCGCGCCAAACTTGCGGTAGTGGGTGCGCACGCGCGCGGTTGCACCGCCTGCCAGTGCGCCCATCTCTGCTGCCGCGGACAGCAGCGCAGCCGTCTTGCCATGCGCCATGTGCAGGTACTGTTCCGGGCTTATGCGGGCCTCATTCTCAAACGCCAGGTCCAGCTGCTGGCCGGCGGTGAGCTCCACACACGCAGCTCCCAGCAGCTGCAGCGCGCGCACGCGCATGGCGGGCGGCAGCTGCGCTGCATTCGCCAGCACCAGATGCGCATGCGCAAATAGCGCATCGCCGGCATTTATGCCCTGCGCCCTGCCCCACACGCTCCACACCGTCGGTCGCCCGCGGCGCAGCGCGCTCTCATCTTGAATATCATCGTGCACAAGCGAAAAATTATGCGCCAGCTCCACGGCCGCAGCCATGGGCAGCGCCCGCTGCCAGCGGCCGCCACTGGCACCCGCGCAGAGCAGCACGAGCAGCGCTCGCGTGCGCTTGCCAGCTGCTTGCGGTGCGTGTGCATCCCAGCCCATGTGGTGATGCAGCATTGGCGCAACGCAATCGTTGCTGCCGGGAGCGACCGGAAAGTTGAGTGCGCGCTGCAGCTCCTGCTCCAGGACTGCACGGCAGCGATCAGCCAGCGCTGGGGCCATAAGCCGGGTTAGCGCTGCTGCAACGGCGTGCGCTGCAGTGCGGCAATGTCCGCCGCACCGGCGCAAAACATGCTGATGCGCAGCTGCTGAATGAACTCTGCAATTGTGGCTTCCACGGCTTCCGCCGATTCAACCGCCGCTTGCAGGAACGGGCGCGCTGTGCCCGCCAGCGTTGCGCCCAGCGCAATGCACTTCGCGCAGTCCACCCCGCTGCGCAGCCCGCCCGACGCAAACGTGAGCGTATCGGGCGCACCGCGGCGCGCATTATGCAGCGCCTGCAGGGTTGGAATGCCCCAGTCATCAAACGCAGCTGCCACCCGCGCCAGAGCCGGGTTTGGTGCGCGGTGCATTTCCACTTTGCTCCATGACGTTCCGCCCGCGCCGGCCACATCAATGGCTGCCACACCCGCCGCCGCCAGCTGCGTGCAAGCCAGCTCGGAGAAGCCCCAGCCCACTTCTTTTGCAATCACAGGCACGCCCTCAGCCGCCAGCGCCCGGCACACTGCCTCCACCTTGCGCAGTAATCCGGAAAAGTTTGTGTCGCCCTCGGGCTGCACTGCCTCCTGCAGCGGGTTGAAGTGCAATATTAAACCGTCAGCGCCGGCAAGTGCGACGGCGCGGCGGCAGTGATCCACGCCGTAACCATAGTTGAGCTGCGGTGCGCCGAGGTTTGCAAACAGCAGCAGCTGCGGCGCGTATTTGCGCAGTTCAAAACTGGCAGCGCCGGCCGGCGACTCAAGCGCCACGCGCATGGAACCCAGCCCCATGGCAATGCCCGCCTGCCCCGCAGCCGTCGCCAGCACGCGGTTGATGCGCTGCGCGTTGCGCGTGCCGCCGGTCATTGAAGAAACCACCAGTGGTGCGCGCAGCACTTTCCCGAACACAGTTACACTGGTATCGATGCGGGCCAGATCCAACTCGGGCAGCGCCTGATGCTCAAATTGCAGGCGTTCCAAGCCGGTGGTTACCCCGCGGAACTCAACATCCTCTTCGAGATTAATGCGGATGTGGTCGTCTTTGCGCTGGGCGGTGGCGGCTTTTTTTATCGGGCGGCTTTTCATGGTTTATGGCATAATATCAGTGGTTGCTCGGGCTGTCAAAACTAAGTGACAATCGGGGGCGCAGCCGCAAAAACTAATTACGTCAGATTATATTTCTCAGAGAGGCATTATTATGGCAGACACACTTACGCGGGTTCAGAAGCTAGTGGTGGAGACGTTGGGTGTAGACGAGGGCAAGGTGGTTTCCCAGGCACGCTTCAAAGAAGAGTTGGGAGCGGACTCGCTTGACCTGGTGGAAATGATCATGGCGTTCGAGGAAGAATTCGGCGGCGAGATTCCCGATGAGAAGGCGCAGAAGATCACAACGGTGGGCGAAGCGGTCACGTTTATCGACACTTACATGGGCAAGTAAGCCGCAGGGTTTAAGTGGCGTTGATGACGGGGCAGCGTGGCTGTCCCGTTTTTGTTTTAAGTGGATTGCCCGCGCAGCAGATTTAGCGCCAGGTTTGCGCCCCACTCCGCAGCATGCGTGGAGGGCAGCGGCATACTGCGCACAAAGCGCTGCGCGGCTGCGGGCGCTGGCAGCTGCAATGCAACGCCCAGTTGCAGCGCATCGGCTGTGGCATGCAGCACACAAGCCAGCGCCAGTGGCGCCGCAAACATGCGCGCGCAATGCGCCAGCGCTTCATCAAGCAGTGCATTGGTGTCGGCGCCCGCTGCCGCCTCGGGCAGCAGCGCGCCGCCCCGGAATGCGCCGCTGCGGGCTGCGGCCAAACGCCGCCCCAGTTCGCCGCCTGTGCCCTGCTCCACGCATGCCGCCGCGTGGCCGGCAGCCGCAATGTGTTCAAGCGCAACCGTGGCCAGGCTGGTGCCATCTGCACCAAACACCGCAGCACCCAGGCGCTCGCGCGCCGTGCGCTCCACATCCGCCACCAGCGCAGCCGCTGTGGCCGCGTTGGCAGCGCGCGCCGTAATATGCAAATCCACAACGCCCGCATGCGTGGTGAGCCCGACTACGGGGTTTGCAAGCCGCTCCAGGTCTGCCACCTTTGCGTCCACCACACTCTCGCCCAGCCCCGCCACATGCAGCACCCGCGCGTGAATGGCACCCAGCGCCGGAAAGCGCGCAGCCAGCCACGGCAGCACTGCGTGCTCCAACAAGTAGAAGAGCTCGCGCGGCACGCCGGGCAGCGCAATCAGCACGCTGCGCCCGCGCTCCACCGCAAAGCACGGCGCCGTGCCAACCGGATTTTCAATCGCAAGCGCACCCGCGGGAATAAAAGCCTGCTGCTGGTTGTTCGCACTCATCGGGCGCCCCATACGCGCAAAGCGCGCCTCTATCTGCGCCAGCAGTGCGGGCTGAAGCTGGAGCGGCTGGCCTACCGCCCAACCAGCCGCCATGCGCGTTTTGTCATCCACCGTAGGGCCTAGCCCGCCGGTCACAATCACCACATCACTGCGCGCCAGCGCGCGGTCCATGGCGGCGGCAATCAGCAGTTCATCATCGCCCGCCAGCGTTACCGCGCACAGGCCAATGCCAATGCCTTGCAGCGCACGCGCAATATGGGCGCTGTTGGTGTCCACGGTCTTGCCGGACAGCAATTCACTGCCGGTGGCAATCACCTCGGCGCGCGGATTGGCGGGCTGGGGCCCCGCAGAATTTGGCATTTGGGCAAGCATGGGACCCGCAAATGATAACCGAACTACCGGATTGCAAGCCGCCCAGCCGCTTCGCACCTTCTTCATAATACACGGTCAATTTGTTAATGGTCGAGCGATACACTCCTGCAAAATCAGATTGAGGCCAAATTACATGCAAACAATTGTGCGCACTTCCAAAACTATTTCCGTCCTGCTGGCGGCAGCCCTGCTGGTGGCTTGCGCCATGCCCAACATCCCGCCGGCTGCAGCGGTGCTGAAGCCTCCCGCGGGTGCGGTGGTGGCCACAAGCGCCGCCGTCGCGGCAGCAGCACCCCCAGCCGCCAGTGCCCCGGCAGCTCCAGCAGCTCAGTCAGAAGAAGACTTGCTGCATGCGCTCTATGAGCGCGTAGCCCCCTCTGTGGTCCACATCACGGTGGTGCAGCGGTCCAATGCCAACGGGCTCAACTTGTTGCCGCCCACGGACCAGCCGAAGCTGCCGGGCCTGATACCGCCAGACGACATGCCGGGCGGTTCCGTAGAGCGCGCCCAAGGCTCCGGATTTATATTTGATGACAAGGGGCACATCATTACAAATGTGCATGTGGTGGAAGGTGCTGAAACAATCGAAGTAAGTTTTCTGGATGGCTTAACAGTGCGGGCCGAGATTGTGGCGTTGGATCCGGACAGCGACATCGCGCTGATTAAAGTGGACAGCAAAGGCCTGAGCCTGCAGCCACTTGAGTTGGCAAAAATAGACGAGGTGTTCGTGGGACAGCGCGCCATCGCAATTGGCAATCCGTTCGGGCAAACGTGGACATTGACCACCGGCATTGTAAGTGCTATCGGCCGAACGATAAGCTCGGGACATCTTGGTTTCTCCATTCCAGAAGTAATTCAAACCGATGCCGCCATCAATCCTGGAAACTCGGGCGGGCCACTGCTGAATACCGCGGGGCAGGTCATTGGGGTAAACACCCAAATCATCTCTGAGTCCCGGTCCAGTGCCGGCATCGGTTTTGCTGTGCCGGCTTCAATTGTGAGCCAGGTGGCGCCGAGCCTGCTGCAGGGAAAAAGTTATGTCTACCCGTACCTCGGAATTAAAGCCACCGACCTTACGCTGGACATGATTGAAGCAATGAAGCTCGACGCGAAACAGCGCGGCACTCAGGTGATTGAAGTTATGGCCGGCGGCGCAGCGGCCATGGCGAATATTCGCCAATCCGAACGTAAAATCACGGTGCAAGGGGAAGATATTCCGGTTGACGGTGATGTAATCGTCGCAATCAACGGCTCCAAGGTAAACCGCATAGCAGATCTGATTGCATATTTGGTGAAGAACGTAAGTGCTGGCGAAGACATCACACTCACGGTCTTGCGCGCCGGCAAGCAAATCGAAGTGAAAGTAACCCTTCAGCCCCGCCCCACGCAGTAGCCGGCGGCTGCCGCGTGGCTGCGGTATACAATGAGGGCAGCCGGCCGCTGCACTCCCATGAATACCACTCGCCAATCGCTCGGAAAAGCCGGTGAGCAGCTGGCTGCGGAAAAGCTGGTCACACTCGGCTATGAGATTGTCGCGCGCAACTATCGGTGCAGCGCGGGTGAGATTGACATCGTGGCGCGCCACGCGCAGGCATGGGTGTTTGTGGAAGTGCGCACGCGGCGCGGCACTAAATTCGGCATGCCGGAAGACTCGATCACGCCGCGCAAGCAGGCACACATGATTGCCGCGGCGGAGTTTTACCTTGATGCCAACAACCTCAACTTGGTGCCGTGGCGCTTGGATTTTGTGGCAGTCGAGTTTTCCTTGCTTGGAAAACTGCTGCGCTTGGATGTCATTCCCGACGCTATCAGCGCAAACTAAAACGCTGCTGCTGCAAACCAGTTGCGCAAATGAAGCGCAAAGGCCTCAGGCTGCGCGCTCAATAACTTCTCAGATCCATGCTTGAAACTGTAGATCCCCCGCTGCCCGGCAGCGACCGCGCAACCCACCGGCCGCATTGGTTCGGACTGCTTGGCTACAGTGCCCTCGCAAGCTTCGTTGTCGCTGCGGCGTTCGTAGCCGGCGTAGTCACGCAGCAGCGCACCACCCGCCAGCACGGCGAGTTTTCGCTGCCCATTCTGCTGCAGGCACGCCAGCTGATTGACCGGAACTTTCTGGGCGTGCTGCCCGAAAAAGCGCAGCAGGAGCACGGCATGATCCGCGGCTTGCTGCAGGCAATTGATGACCCGTACACCAACTTCACCGAGCCCGCCACCGCCGAACTGGACACCGACCGGCTCTCTGGCCGCTTCGGCGGAATTGGCGCCGAGGTAACGCAAACTGAAAAAGGGGAGATTGTACTGAAGCCGCTGGCCGGGCAGCCGGCAGCGCTTGCCGGAATATTAGCCGGCGATGTACTGCTGGCGGTGGATGGTAAAACGCTCACATCCAATGTCACGGTGGATGAGGTTGTAGCGCGCGTGCGCGGCAGGGTTGGAACCGCTGTGGTGGTGCGCGTGCGCACTGGCACGGCTGCTGCGCGCGAGCTGAGTATCATCCGCGTGGAGGTGGAGCTGCCGTCCGTAGTCTGGCGCGTCCTGCAACAAGATGCCAGCATCGGCCTTGTGGACATTGACCGCTTTAGTGACCGCACCGCAGCAGAGACGCGCACCGCCCTGACTGAACTATTCAGTGCCGGCGTGAGCCAGGTCATCATTGACCTGCGCGGCAATGGCGGCGGCTTGTTGCAGGCCAGTGTGGATACCGCCAAATTATTTTTGGATGGCGGAGTAATCCTGTATCATGCCCGGCGAGACCACGCAGAGGAAACCTTTACTGCAGATCCCGGCGGGCTGGCAGCCGCCACACCGCTAGCCATATTGGTGGATGGCGGTTCCGCCAGCGCTGCAGAAATTCTGGCGGGGGCACTGCGCGACCGTAAACGCGCGCCGCTCATCGGCCAAAAAACTTATGGCAAAGGCTCCGTGCAGCTGATTTTTGAACTGGAAGACAAGTCCAGTTTGCATGTCACAAACGCACGCTGGTACACACCTGCGCGCACAGCGCTGGACAAGCTGGGGCTGGAGCCGGACATTGCGATTGAACCCGGCAGCGGCGACATTGACACCGTGCTGCAGCGTGCGATTGAGTACTTGCAGGCGCAACCATGAAACCTGCGCCAGACACCAAGCTTGTGGCCACCAACCGCAAAGCTCATTTTGAATACTACCTTGAGGACAAGTTTGAAGCCGGCCTGGCGCTGACGGGCACGGAAATTAAATCTGTGCGGGCCGGCGGCGTGCAGCTGCGCGATGGCTATGTGGCTGAGCAGAAAGGCGAACTGTGGCTGCTCAATGTGCACATTGCGCCCTACAAAATGAGCCAAAACAATCATGAAGCGCTGCGGCCGCGCAAACTGCTGCTGCACAAGCGTGAGATCAAAAAGCTTTCGGTTAAGCTGCGCGCGTCCGGGTACACGATTGTGCCGCTGAGCATGTACCTGCGCGGCGGGCACGCCAAGGCAGAGCTGGTGGTGGCGCGTGGCAAACAACAGCACGACAAACGCCAGGCAATTGCGAAGCGCGAAAGTGATTTGGCTATCCGCCGGGAGTTGGGCCGGCGGCGCTAACCGACAGCTGGCGGCGCCGCGCGCACTTGACAGCAGTGATACACTTTTCTTGCGGGGATGACAGGCTTCGACGGGAGAGGCTGTCGTTAGACTGCGAGCCGAGAGGCGCCGATCTCGTAAAACCAGCGCAACAAACTAACTGGCACTAACTCTGCCTATAACGCTCTTCCGCTCGCCGCCTAATCGCGGCTAGCCGGAGCAGATCTCATGCGTGAGATCCGTCCCCCGGCAGGCGCTTGCAGATCGCAAGCCGATGGGGCGACACAATAGTCTGCATGCCGTGCGAGCCGCCGTGCCTCGCGCGAAAGATAAAGCGGCTGGCTGGAACGCGACCCTGTTGGGCGGGGCGCATCTGGCGAAACAGAAATAGCCTGACTACGCTCGTAGATGTTTAGCGGTGAATCTTTTCGGACCCGAGTTCGATTCTCGGCATCTCCACCTGCCCAAAACTCCAGCGCGCTCTGCGCCGGAGTTTTGCTTTAAGTGGAAAATGCGCGCGTGAGCGCCAGCCACTCGGGCACTGAAAGTGTCTCGGCGCGCCGGCGCGGCTCCAGACCGGCGCCATCCAATGCGGCGCGCACGGGCTCGCGCCCCAACCCCAAGCCGGCTGCCAGCGAGTTAAGCAGCTGCTTGCGGCGCTGCCCGAAGCCAGCGCGCGCCACCCGAAAGAACAACGCCAGCTCGTCCGCCGGCACAACCGGCACCGCATGCAAATCAACGCGCACAATCGCCGAGTCCACTTCCGGTTTTGGAAAAAATGCACCGGCCGGAATGCGCCCCACAATGTGCGGCACTCCGTAAACCTGCACGCTCAACGCCAGCAGGCTCATGTCTCCCGGCCCGGCCGCAAGGCGCTGCGCCACTTCGTACTGCAGCGTGAGCACAAGCAGTGCCGGCGGCTGCGGTGCCTCCAGCAGCATGCGCAGAATTGGAGCAGTGATGTAGTAAGGAATGTTTGCAACCACCTTGTAAGGCGCGCCGGCCTCAAGCCCGGCGGCAGCCAGCAGCTGCCCCAGGTCTTGCTCCAAAATATCGCCGTGATGCAAATGGACGTTGGCCAGCCCCGCTAGCACAGCGCGCAGCACCGGCAGCAAGCGCCCGTCAATCTCCACGGCCAGCACGCGCTGCGCAGCCTGCGCCAGCGGGCGCGTGAGGCTGCCGGCGCCGGCGCCAATCTCCAGCACGGTGTCCGTGGCAGCCACGCCGGCAGCCGCCACAATCCGGTTAAGCCAGACGGGATCGCCTAAAAAGTTCTGGCCCAAACTCTTCTTGAGGCGCACCCCATGCACGCGCAGCAAACTGCCAATCGATTCGTCTATGGCAGCACCCACTTAATCTGATCAGCCGGCGGCACGGGCGTGCGGAAGTAAACCGTCACGTACTCGTGCCAGCCCTCGTAGTTGGCATCTTCAAAGCCGAGGTCAATCATCAAACCGCGCACACCGCCGCCGGTGTCCTCGGCCGTGGCCAGCCCATAACGTGGAATGTAAAGTGGCGTGCCCAGCGGAATGATGCTGCGGTCCACTGCCACCATGCCTTTGGTGAGCAACTTGCCGGTGCGCGTACGCCCATACCAGGGTGCAGTCACCGGAGTGCCAGCGCGTGCCGGCGAGTACGAGGTGGCGTACATGCGCACCGCGCGCCAGTACTCCACCGGTCCGTCCGGCGTATCCACCACGCGCAGCGTGATAGCAGTGCCATAACCGCTGATGCGCGGCAGCGGTGCGCGTGCCGTCCATTGTTGCAGCGCAGTCCGGGAGACCTCCACGCCATCCGCAAACAGAATGCGCACGCGTTTGGCCAGCAGGCCATTCGCGCCCGCCTGCAGCAGTGCACTCTGGTCCAGCTCCAGCTCGGGCGCAGCCTGGGTTAGCGCTCCAAACGGCAGCGGCGCGTACTCAACAAGCTGCTGCTCGCTTACGCGCACAACGCGGATTACGCCGTCCGCCGGCAGGGCGCTAGCCACAGCGGGCTCACTGTAATCACCGCCCAGCAGACTTATGCGCGCGTCCGCCAGCACGGCACCCACACTGGCTCGCGAACTGTATTGCTGCAGCTGCACGCCGTCGGCATCAATTGTGAGTGGGTGTGCGCGGGTAATCCGAATGCTGGTGGCATCCGTCACCAGCGCATCCATCGGCGGCTCAACCGAATCAGCAACAGTAAGGGACACTCCGGCCGCCTGCAATGCATCGCCCACTGTCAAGGCATCCGTCAGAAGTGATTGTTCAGCGCGTCCGTCTTGAATGAGGATATTGCGCAGGCCGGGGGCGGTGGCAGCAGTCACGGCAGTAGCTATTGCTGTGGGCTCCGGCAATATGGCAGCACTTCTGCAACTGGCAGCAAATAGGCCGGCCGCAATCAGGCGTCTCAGGTCGGGATAAAGTGGGGAGCGCGCAAACATTGAAAAAGCTGCCGGTAACCAGCGGCTGCCGGCAGCACGGTTGTCCACGGCGGCTCGGCTCCGGTTAGGCGAACTGCGGCACCCCGGCGGAACCGCGTACCGTTGCTCCCTTCCGGGCCTGGCGGAGTTCCACAGGCGCCGGCCGCGCAGGGCCCAACCTTCAACACCTCACCGCCGCAGGCCGATAATACCATGCACCTGCACCGGACTTACGCTCAACCTCGCGTTTATAATCACACCCGTCCCATGCGCGCAAAAATTTATTTTGCAATCCTGCTTGCAATTTTGGCATTAGCCCTCGGTGCGTGCGGCCTAATTCCTGACACCGAGACAGTGATGTTAATCACGCCCAGCGCCACGCCAACATGGAATCCATTAACTCCCACTGTAGAGCCGACGCTGACACCCGCTCCCACGCAAACTGCCACCTTAACCCCGACACCTTTCCCAACATTCACCCGACTTCCACCTACTCCCGGACCTAGCCCCACTCCCGGACCAACCCCAACGGGCGCCCCCATGGAAGTTGCCTTTCCAACCGTGGATGACGCACCATTACGGGCTGCGCTTTACGGCGCAGGCAATCGCATTGTGATCCTTGCCCACCAGCGCAATGGAGAACGGACGACTTGGAATGGGTTTGCCCGCGTGCTGCAAAAGAATGGGTATACCGCCCTCTCCTTTGACTTTCGTGGTTACGGCGCGTCGGGCGGCGACGCCGACTTCAACAAAATGGACACCGATATTCTGGCGGCAGTTACCTTTGCGCGCCAGCAATTGCACGCGGACCGGATCGCAATCATTGGCGCCAGCATGGGCGGCACGTTTGCCACCGCAGCGCTCGGCGACCCGTTGGTCAAGGGCGTGGCGCTGCTCTCCAGCCCGCCTAAAGTTGAAAACTTCACGGTGAGCACCGCAGCCCTGCAACTACCGGATCCGCTCAAATACTTTATTGGCTGCGATGCCGACGCCCTGTACATGGCCGGGCTCACCGACATGTTCAAACAGGCGGTTGCCAAGCAGGACAAGCTGCATCCGGCGCGCGCGGAACTCGTCAGCTTGAAGTGCGCAGCGCACGGGCTCGAAATATTTAGTGGTCCACAAAAGGAACGATTAACCGAATTGCTGCTGGGCTTTGTGCAAGCCGCTTTTCAATAGCCGGCAACTGGCCGCCAAATAAAAGCGCCGCCCGGTTGGCGGCAGCGCTGCAAGGTAAGGCGGAGAGGGTGGGATTCGAACCCACGATGGTTTTTGACGCCATACCCGCTTTCCAAGCGGGCGCACTAGACCAGCTATGCGACCTCTCCGTAACCATGCAATGCGCAGCCGCACTGCCAACTGGCCACACGCATCTCAACGCTGACGCGCGAGTATAGCATGCGGAAAAAAGGTTGTTGCTATCACTTACGGCGCCTGCGATGCCAAAAATATTTGCGGGCGAGACGTATTCAGCCCGCAAGCATAGAGCCGGGAAACATGCTGCCTGCCAGCGGGGCAGCGTAGCGCTGCGCAGTCTCTGCGCTGATCGCATTGGCCCGGCAAATCTCCGCGTACAGTTGTGCGCTGCGGCGTGGCGTGCGCACCTGTGTCTCAACATCCAATGCATATAGCCCAAAGCGCTGCGTCCAACCACGCTCCCATTCAAAATTGTCCACCAATGACCAATGGAAATATCCATGCACCGGATAGTTAAAGCACACAGCCTGCCACAGCGCGCGCAGATGCTCCAGCAAGTAAGCCGGGCGCATGCTGTCCGGCGCATCTTCGACGCCGTTCTCCGTCACAAACATGGGCCAGCCGAAGGCCTGCATTTCTTCCAGCGCCCGGAACAAGCCGGCCGGATGGCTGGCAATAAATCCATTTTCAGAAAGCACGTCAGCTGGCGCATACTGGCGACGGCCAAACAATTCGAATGGCCGGCGCAAATCAAATGCCACCAGATCGCGCGTGTAATAGTTGACCCCCAGCCAGTCACAGGTGCCGCGGCATTCGGGCACGGGCACGCTGCGCTGCAGCATGCGGAAGCGCCCGCTGTGCACAGCATTCACCCACCCCATATTAAAAAGCTGGTGCTGCCAGTTTGCTGCCCAGCGGTCCGGCGGGAAACCGGGGCGCGCCGCCACAAACCCGCGCAGGTACTGCGCCCATCCCACGCGCGCATCGGGGCGCGCAGCATGCAGCGCATAGTAGGCCGCAGCATGGGCGCGCAGCTGGTTCAAGTGCACCTGCTGCGCCAGCAGCAAGTTATGGCGCCCCGGCGGAAACACACCGGCCACATAAGCCGCAAACACATAGGCATTGGGCTCGTTGATCGTGCACCACAAAGTGCACAAGTCCCCCAGCTCTGCGGCCACTTTTTGCACATAGCGCTCAAACAGCTGAATACAAGCCGGCGTTTCCCAGCCGCCACGCTCCATAAACCACAGCGGTTGTGTGAAGTGGCAGAGCGTAACCATCGGCGTAATGTTGCGCTCGCGGAGCGCCAGCAACTGCGCACGGTAAAACTGCAGCGCCGCAGCGTCCCAGCGCCCGGGCTCCGGCTCGATGCGCGCCCACTCCACTGACAAGCGCAGCGCGTTGTGGCCATCAGCCACCGCCCGATCAAAGTCTTCGATGTAGCGGCCCTGCAGCCACTCGCACGCCCGCGAACTGGTGTGCGCGCCCAACACGCGGCCCGGCTCACGCTCCCACGCCTTCCAATCACTGGCAGCGTTGCCGCCCTCTACTTGATGCGCAGCAGTGGCTGTGCCCCACAAAAACCCACGCGGAAAAGTGAACTGTGCGCGAACCATCTCACTCCGCCATGCACAGCGCAGCCGCTAACCCCGCGGGCGGGCAGCCAGCCACACGCCCGCGCACAGCCAGCCACAAAAAAGTTTTACGCAAATACAAACGCGGCACGGTATCCCGTTTGCAATTCATGCTTCAGCCGGAAGGTTCGCAAAGCCGGCAAGTTCACGATTGCCATTGTCCACAAACCCAAGCGCCTCCGCGAGCTTGATCGACGACTGGTTGCCCTGTGACACTGAATACAACGGCTGCACACCAGCGCCAAGCAGCTCCTTGGCGAGCGCTGCCACCACCGCCCGCCCCCAGCCACGGCCGCGCACTGCCTGCTCCACTTGCACATACACTTCCGCAAAGTAATCACTGCGCCAGTTGACGCCAGCCCATGCGCGCACGCGATCCTGCGCACGGATCTCGTAGCGCGGCGCACCATCAGAACCGGTCGCGCGCTGCACAAGCACATTGATAAGCGGCTTGAACTGGTGCGCATACAAAACGTACTGGCACAGCAGCTGCAGTTCGGTTATTTCCAGCTCGCGGAAGGCAACGGCGCCCAGCTCTGCTGGCATCACCAGATAGTACGGCCGGCCGGGCTGCAAGCCGGCCTGCAACAGTTGCGCTGCGGCTGTTGAGTTGGGGGCACGCACCATCACCAGCGGCCGAAACAAGTCTGCGCCGGTTTGCGCGCGGACCAGCACGCCGTCCACCCGGCCAGCGGCTGCGTAATGCAGAAAGAGGCGCGTGCGCGCTGCAGAATGTTCAAGCGCATAGTAGGCAGCCATTGCATCGGCGGCACTGCGCTCGTCCAGCAGGTGCCGGGCCAGCGCGCGTTGCTGCGCGAGGTCCGTCATTTAACCAAGCCGGCTTACGGCGTGTTGCGCTGCAGCATGCGCGGATAAGGGCTGGCCTCGCGAATGTGCTCGAGGCCGCAGATCCACGCCACCGTGCGCTCCACGCCCAGCCCGAAGCCGGCATGTGGCACGCTGCCGAAACGGCGCAGGTCCAAATACCATGCGTAATCTTCAACCGGCAGCCCATGCTCTTGAATGCGCGCGAGCAGCACATCGTGGTCATGAATGCGCTCGGAGCCGCCAATAATTTCGCCAAAGCCCTCCGGCGCCAGCATGTCGGCGCTGTTGCACACCTCCGGCCGGCCCGCCATGGGCGTCATGTAAAACGCCTTCACCACCGTCGGGTAATGCGTCACAAAAACCGGGCGCTCAAATTGCGCAGCAAGCGCGGTCTCATGCGGCGCGCCAAAGTCGCCGCCCCATTCCATTTTCAATTGCGCCGCCAGCTCCGGGTCGCTGCTTTCCGCTGCCAATTTTTGCAGGCGCTGCACCGCGTCATCATAAGTAATGCGCGGAAATGGCGGATGCACTTTGGAGAGCAGCGTCAAATCACGCTCCAACACGCGCAGCTCGGCAGCCCGCTCGCGCAGGCAGGTTTGCACAATATGACTCACAAATTGTTCTTCAATTTGCAGCAGGCCGTCTAAATCACAATAAGCAACCTCTGGCTCCACCATCCAAAACTCCGTCAGGTGCCGGCGCGTCTTGGATTTCTCCGCCCGGAAAGTGGGGCCAAAACAGTACACGCGTCCGAACGCGCCAATGTTTGCCTCGTTGTAAAGCTGGCCGGTTTGCGCCAGATAGGATGTCTTGCCAAAGTAATCAAGCTCGAAAAGTGTTGAAGTGCCCTCGGCTGCATTGGGCGTGATAATGGGCGTTGTCATCTCCAGATAGCCGTGGCTGTCCAGCCACTCGCGAATGGCACGCATGATGGTGGCGCGCACCCGCAGCACCGCCCACTGGCGCGCGGAGCGGATCCACAAGTGGCGCCGGTCCATCAGAAACTCCACGCCATGTTCTTTTGGAGAGATCGGGTAGTCGCCGGCCAGCTGCACCACATGCAACTCAGTCACACCCAGCTCAAAGCCGCCGGGGGTGCCCGGTGCGCGTTCATCTGCCCGCACCGTTCCTGTCAGCACCACTGCAGATTCCTGCGTGAGCTGGCGCGCAGCATCAAATATTTCGGGCGCTACCTCTTTTTGAAACACAACGCACTGCAAAATGCCCGTGCCATCGCGCACTTGCAAAAATTGCAGCCGCCCCTTGTCCGTGCGCGCGTACACCCAGCCTTGCAGCGTGACAGACTGGCCGGCATGTTGCGCAATATTTTCGATGCGGACGATGCTCATCAAGTCACATACTTATCAGGCTTAGCATCATTATACTTTCACAAGATCGCGCAAAGCCGGCGGCAGCACAGCCCGCAGCTGCGACCGTTCCCAGTCATCAAATACCCGCAGCGCTAGCAGCGCGCCAAGGTAAACAAGCGCAGCGAGCAGCAGGCCCAGCGCAACGTGAAGCTGTGCCCCAATCCACAGCGCTGCCAGCATGGCAGCGGCTGCCAGTCCCACCCGCCCAAACAGGCGCAGCCACGGCGTCGGCGCAATGTGGCGATAAACAAAATATTGAAAAGCCGCGCCCTCCACCAGCTCGGAGAAGATGGTGATCACAGCTGCCGCCACAAACCCATAGCGCGGAATGAACAGCAGGTTGGCGCCCAAATTGAAGAGCACTGCTACCGCAAAGCAGCGTGTGAGCGCGCGCTGCTGGCCCGCCGCCACCAGCAGGTAATTGGTGACGCTGTTGATCCAGCCAAATGGCATGGAGAGCGCCATCAGCTGCAGCGCAAAGGCGCCGTCCGGCAGGTACGCCTGCCCGCCCAGCAGCCCCACCAGCGGCGCAGCCAGCCACCATGCTGCGGCCGCCACTGGCAGCGCTACCAGCGTCAGCAGCTTGATGGCAAAGTGGTAAGTGCGCAGCATTGCAGGCCGGTCATGTTGTGCCTGCCGGCTGAGCAGCGGAAAAAGCGCAAAGGTGAAAAACGACGGAATGACGTTGAATGCATCCAGGAATTTGTAGGCTGTGCCGTAGCGCCCCACCTCGGCATCGCCGCGCAGTGTGCGCAGCAATGGCACATCAATCTTGAAGAACAGCGTGGCAAGCAGATGGTTGAGCATTAATGGAAATGACTCAACAACCATTGTGCGCTGCAGCGCCGGAGTGTATTCGGTGCGTGGCACAAAAAAGTTCAGGCGCACGTAAGCCGCCAAGATCGCGAGCGTAAATGTGTTCACAATAATGCTGACGCCAGCCAGGCCCACAAAGCCGTAGCCCAGCACGAGCGCTGCGGTGCCACACAAAACCTTGAGCAGCGTTGTGCCCACAGACACTGCCGCCGGCACTTCGGCCCGCTCGTAGGCGTAGAACAACGCCGTTAGCCCGCTCGAAAGCGATGAAAGAAACATGCCCACCGCCAGCAGCGCAACGGCCAGCACAGTTCCGGCGCCCAGCGCACCGGTGCCAGCCTGATACCAAAAGACCGCACCCAGAAATACGGGCATGCTCAAGCCGGCCAGAGCGATGCGCAGAATATTGCTGTTTGAGAAATAGCGATTGGCGCCCTGCAAATCTTGCGCAGCGGCCCGCGTTAGCCACGCGTTCAAGCCGAAGTTGGTCCAGATTTCATACCAGCCCACAAGCACGATGGCAGTGGTGTAATCCCCGGCCGCACCCGGGCCCAGCACGCGCAAGTAGTAAGCCGCAAACACAAAATCAATTGCGCGGTTCAGCAAATTGAAGACCATTGGCGCAAGGCTGTTGCGCGCGACGCGCGCAGCGCCCGATGCTGCCACCACTGACTGACGCTGCGTCCACCAAGAGCCGGCAAGAATCAGCAGCCACAACATGCCCGCGGTAAAGGAAAGCAAACCCCCGAGCTTCACCGCGTCCGGGCTGTACTTGAAGCGCACAGATTGTGTGCCCGGCTGCAGCAGCACTGCCCGAAAATTGCCATCAGCTCGCAGCACCGGTACCTCTACGGGCGCCGTTCCTGCCCCACCCTTCACATAGGCGTGCCAGCCCGGTGCAAATGAATCTGCCAGCATCAGGTATGCAGGCGCGGAAACCTCAACCGCAATTTGGATCTCGGAGTTTCTGTAGTTTGTAATCTCGGCTGCTTGCGGAACGCAACTAGCCAGCGGCAGGGCCGGTGCAGTGGCCAACATCGATGCAGGCTCCAACATCAAAAAGTGGCGCAAGTCTTGAGTCGCCAGCGATTCAGACAGATCTGGCGCAGCGAATGCGCAGCCGGTTGCCAGCAAAAAAGCGCGCGGCAGTGCATGCTCATTGCGGTACACACGCAGGTCGCCACTGTGCACAAGCGTGTATCCGGGCGAGTCAATCGGACTGCGCGCGAGCACGTACTTGACATTGAGCAAGTCCAGCAGCGGCGAGCCCAACCCGGCTGCGCTGTGAACCGGCGCAATCCGGTTGTATTGCAGCTCAGATTGCGGCTCAAGCTGCTGCATGTAGTTCACATATTGCAATGGAATGATTGAGTCGTAGCCGCGCACATCCTGCAAGTCAAAAAGCCAGCCACTGTTTGCATTCAGCGGCTTGCTGCCCTCCGGATCGTAAGTGGTGAAGCGCCACGCGCTGCGGTCGCTGCGCAGAAATGTAATCACCGGCGGCTCAAACTGCAGCATTTCAGGAGAGTTAGCCGGCAGGAAGCCGCTAATTGCGAGCGCCAGATCTACAGCCACGAACACCGGCACCGCCAGCAAACAGGCCGTGCGCAGCGTGCCCCGCGTTGCATGCGCTGCGCGCAACAGCCACAGAGCCAAACCCGATACCGCCAGCACAACCGCCGCTTGCAGCACCCAACGCGCGGTGAAGGAAAAGAACATCCGCCCGTCCGCGAAGGCACTGCCCGCCAGCGCCAAGCGCTGCAGCAACCCATCAAAAATCGGTGCCAACTGCGCAAAGAATGCGCGCATCAGCAGCACTGCCAAAATTAATGCAGAACCAATTCCAAAGCAAAGCGCTGCGAGCGCGCCACGGCGTCCGGTGCGGCTGTCTGCAATCTGATCCTCCAAACCATAAGCGGCCAGCACAGCCACACAGAGCGCGAACGGCAGCATCCAGCGAAAAGGCGTATGCAACTGGCTAAGCCCCGGCAGGTAATACACCAGCGCATACAGGGGCGACCCAAACGCAAATGCGAGGCACAGCAGCGCGAGCAGCGCAAAGAAAATGCGTGGCGCAAATATTTGCGCCCGTATTTCAGCGCCAACAGCGCGCGTGCCAGGCATTGCCTGGCGGCCTACGGCGGCAAACGCAAGCAGTAGTGGCAGCCCGCCAACATAGACAGCGCCTTCGACAAAATTTTTGATACCCCAGTCAACCGGCTTGCCTGCAACCCAAGTGCCGGAGAATAAATCCCAGTAGCCATGCAGAGATGGATTGCCAAAAATATTTGGCGCAAAAAAAGCAATCACATGCCGCAGCGGCAGCGCCCAGCCGCGCACAGTCTCCAGCGCAGGCGCCTGCGTGCGAAAACTGCTGCGCACAGCCTCCAGCTGCGGCAAAAACTGCACTGCGCCAATTCCAAAGCCAAGCGCGACCATTGCTGAAAGTGTTGCAGCGCGCAAAAGCTGCCCGCGCACATCAGCGAAGTGCTGCGGTGCAGCCGCCAGCAGCTGCCACGCGCCCAGCAAAGCCGCCACAACCAGCGAATACGCAGCCACCTCCGGATGTCCGGCCAGTAGTTGCATGCCAATTGCCAGTGCACCGGCGCACAACCAGCGCGCCGGCGCAACGCCCGGCGTACCAACGCGCAAAACTGCCAGCAGCAGCAACGGCAGCCATGCTGCGCCACTTACGATCATCGGGAAGACGGCGCTGGCCGTGAGCGGCAGCGCACCTTGGTACGCGATGCCAGCCAGCAGCGCGCTGGTGGAGCTTAGTCCCAGGCCACGCACAAGTGCATACGCCAGCAGCCCCGCCAACGCAAAATGAAACAGCAGGTACCAGCCATAAGCGTTTGCCAGCGGCAGCACATGAAACAAAATTGACGGCGGGTAGAGCACCGAGGCCTGCCCGGTCGCCAGAAACGGCACGCCAGCAAACTGGTACGGGTTCCACAGCGGCAGCTCGCCGGCGCGCACAGACGCGCGCACAAATCGCTGCCACGCGTAGTTCTCCAGCACCAAGTCAGAGATCAGTGCATTGTGGGGCTCGGCATCAAACCCAAACTGCGCGGCGCTGGCATCCCACGGTGCGTACTGCGCCAGGTTGTCCACGGGCAGGGCTGTGCGGCCGCCGAATGTGACGGGATACAGCCACAGCAGCGGGGCCAGCAGCAGCAACACAATTGGCAGCGCCTCACCGCGCCACTCCCTGCCCGCATGCCCGGATTCAGCTGCCGGCAAAGTGCGGGCGCTCCCCACGCCGCCGCGAATTAGGCCGCGCAGCGATCAGCACGCGTTAGGTGCCGGTGGCGCATGACCACTTGCAGCGTGCGCCACACTGCTTCAAACTTTACCGGGTAAGTCATCTTGGATCGGCCGATGCGGCGGTCTTCAAAATAAATGGGCAGCTCTAGCACGCGGTAGCCAAGACGCTCGGTAAGAAATGCCATCTCTGCCTGAAAAATATAGCCATTGGAACCGGCGCGGTGCAGGCCGATGCCCAGCAAAGTTTCGCGGCGCCATGCTTTGAAGCCCGCGGTCACATCGCGCGCTTGCAAGCCCAGCAGCACGCGCGTGTAAACGCTGTTTGCAAACCAGCTCAGCAGCCGCCGTGTAACGCCCCAGTTGTCATCCAGGCTGCCGCCCGCCACGTAACGCGAGCCCACCACCACATCATAGTTGTCCAGCTGCTCCACAAGGCGCGGAACAAAGCGCGGCGAGTGCGAAAAGTCGCAGTCCATCTGCACCAGGCGCTCTGCCCCATTTTGCAGCGCCAGCGCAAAGCCGGCAACGTATGCGCGCCCAAGCCCGGCTTTTGCGCTGCGGTGCAGCACCGTCACCCGCGCGGCATGCTGCGCCGCCAGCTGCTCCGCAATCTCGCCTGTGCCATCTGGCGAATTGTCATCCACCACCAGCACAGAAAGCCCGGCGAGCGGCAGCGCAAGCAGTGCCAACACCATCGGTTCAAGTGTGGCCGCTTCGTTATAGGTGGGTAAAACTATGGTGACTTTCACAGCTTCACAATTGCAGGCTACGCCCCACGGCGCTTGCCTGCCCCCATTATCCGCCCGAATGCTGCAGCCGGCGCAGGGAGCGCCGGCTGCGCAGCGCTGCTACTGCTCCGTGATGGTTACGGTCTGCAACACTACGCCGGGATTTTTGTCCGCACCCGGATCACGGCTGCGAATTGCGAGCGCGTTGTCCAGCCCGCTGGTCACCTCGCCAAAAATGGTGTGCTTGTTGGTGAGGTGCGGCGTGGCACCGTAAGTGATGAAGAACTGGCTGCCATTGGTGCCCGGCCCGGCGTTGGCCATTGCCAGCAGCCCGGCCCGGTCAAAAGCCAATCCATTGTTGAACTCATCTTGAAAGCGATAGCCCGGCCCGCCACTGCCGCTGCCGGTGCGGTCGCCGCCCTGGGCCATGAAGCCCGGGATCACGCGATGAAATGTGGTGCCATCATAGAAACCCTGGCGCGCCAAAAACACAAAGTTGTTCACCGTCACCGGTGCCTTGTCGGCAAAGAGCTGAATGACAATCTCACCGGCTTCAGTTTGAAATGTTGCGGTATAGCTCTTCTTTGGATCAATCGTCATCGCAGGCGGCTTGGGCCATTGAAAGTTGCTCGGCGCTGTGGGCATTGGTTGGTCTCCTGTGGTTTGGTTTTGGATTTGCGTGGGCTCAGGTGCCGCGGTTGCAGGCGCGCTGGTTGCGGGCGGGGGTGCGCTGCATGCGCCCAGCAGCGCAGCCAGCGCCAGCGCAATGCAGCTCAGCTTCAAGTCTCTTGTGCGCGCCAGTAAAGGCTGCGCGCAAATATGCAAGCTTGCAATTGTCATATTCAATCCACCTCTACGTGAAATGTTACGCCGAAATCAGGCCAGCGCCTACGCGTCGCCGGCCTCAATATACGCCAAAGTGTCTCTATTAATTTCCGTGAGCGCTTGGCCGCGCGACTTGCGCACGCGCTCCAGGCGCTTCTGAAACTGGCCAAGCGCGTAATCAATAAAGTCTGCCACCTGCAGGCCAAACGGCACAACCGCATACGCATCCAAGCCTTCACTGATGACGCCCATCGCCGCCGGCAGCAACGCGTTCATTGTGCCCTCCAGCTCTTCCCACAGCGCATCATCCTGCGCCACCAGGCGTGAGAGCAGGTACACGGCATACGCAATGTGGCGCCCCTCATCCTGCTTGAGCAGCGCAATGCCGCGCCGCGTGCCGGGCAGCAGATTCTGTTTTTGCAGCATGGCGTGGTAGGCGTGGTAGCCGGTCTCAGCCAGCACACCCTCCACAATCATGTTGTAAGTGACCACCGCGCGCACCTGGGCCGCAGCCGAGCCGTCAGTGTGCAGCGCCTGCAGTGCGCCAGGCAGTGCTGTGTAAAAAATTGCCTTGTAACTTGGCGTATGAAAGTGGTGCAGGTCGCCAGTGGCACCCGCCACCTCATCCAAAAAGCGCCGGAAGAAATCCGTGTGCTTGGCTTCCTCAAACAAAAAAGTGGTGAGGAACAGCTCCTCCTCCACCCGTCCCTCGCGCGCAATCACGCCAATCAGCGGCAGCAGGTCCAGCGTCACCGCCTCTTCGCCGCTCTGGAACAGCGCCGTGAGGCGCAGGATCAGGTCGCGTTCGTCCGCCGTCAGGCGCTGCCAATCCTGCTGGTCCGCGCTGAAATCCAAATCACTGGGATTCCAAACACCGTTGCGCTTGGCCCGCTCAAACAGGCGCATGGGCGGGCTGTTGCGCTGCAAACTGCCGCTGGTAGTGCGGAAACTCGTATGTTCCATGTGAATTATGGGGACGCGGGAGTATAGCACTTGACAGGCAAGTATCCGCCCGTTATTATTAGAACGTATGTTCTATAAAACGCGGACGCGCATTCTATGCCTGCATTACTTCAACCTGGCTGTGGGGCTGGAGCGCCAGCGCCAGCCGGAGCTGGCTGCCCGCCCGCTGGTGGTGGTGCGCATTTGGGACGCGCAGGTACTGGATGCCTGCCCGCTGGCTGCTGCCGCCGGCGTGCAGCCCGGCGCTGCCCGCCGGCGCGTTGAGCAGCTATGCCCGGAGGCCGCACTGCTGCCCGCTGCCGAAGATGATTACCAGCAGCTGCACGCTGCACTGCGCACCACCCTGCTGCACTTTGCCGGCGCCGGGCGGGTGGAAGCAGCCGCCTTGGGCGAGTTCTATGTGGATGTTGCCGGGCTGACAAGCGCCTTTGGCAGCGAAACCGACCTGGCCGAACAGCTGCGCGCAGCACTGGCACCCGTCACAGCGCTTGCCCCGGCGATTGGCATTGCAGAAAATAAATTTACCGCAGCCCGCGCAGCCGCGGCACACCACGCAGCGGGCTGCGCCAGCGGTGCACTGCTGGTGGCGGGCGGCAGCGCCGCCGAGTTTTTGGCGCCGCAGCCGCTGCAAGCGCTGCCCAACCTGCCCGCGGAAATGCTGCGCCGCCTGCAGCTGTTTGGGCTGCACACGCTTGGCAACTTTGCTGCGCTGCCCGCTGCGGCAGTGGCAACCCAGTTTGACGCAGCCGGGCTGTGCTACCACGCGCTGGCACGCGGCCGGGATGCGCGCCCGCTGCTGCCGCACACCCCCCCGCTCATCCTGCGCTGCAGCCACGCACTGCCGGAAGGCCTGCCCGACCGCCAAGCTTTGCACAACCATGCCGGCCGCCTGGCGCAGCGTCTGGCAGCTGCATTGCAGGCTGCCAGTGTGCACACCACTGCACTGGCGGTGGAACTGCAGCAAGACACCGGGCCGGCGCAGCAAGCCGGCGCAGCCGTCAAGCCGCCCTGCGCCGACGCGCGCCGGCTGCAGCGCATGGCGCAGCGCCTGCTGGAGCAGTTTGAATTAACAACAGCAGCCGGCACGCTGCGCCTGACGGCTTACCCGCTGCGCGCCTGGCATCTTGGCGCCAGCCAGCCGGAGCTGCTGCCAGAGCGCACTGCCCGGCCAAGCGACAACATGCACCAGACAGTGCGCGCATTGCGCCAGCGCTTTGGCGCGCCCGTGATGCAGCTGGCCAGCACGCTGGGGCCGCCGCAGCCGCTGCCCCTGCAAGTGCGCAGCGCACCCGATGGCAGCCCGCAGCTGGTGCGCCTGCCCAAAAACAACGGCACGCGCACAGTGCAGCAGGTGCTTGAGTTCTGGCGCGAGCAGCGCAGCTGGTGGGAGCAGCCCGTGCAGCGCGAGTACTACCTGGTGGAAGCCGTCGGCGGCCGGCTGCTCACACTCTTCCACGATGCCCGGGCGGGCTGGTTCCTGGACCGGCGCTGTGAGCTTTAGGCGCCGCCCACAACATTCACCCCACAAGCGGCGGGCACGCACCTGCCGCTGCTCCTGCACCGCATGTCTTACGTTGAACTGCACGCCCACTCTTACTACTCGCTGCTGGATGGCGTGCCCACACCAGAGGCACTGGTGGCCCAAGCCGTGCAATACCAAATGCCGGCGCTGGCGCTCACCGACCACGATGCGCTGTATGGCGCCCCGCGCTTTTGGCGCGCTGCGCAAGCAGCCGGCATCAAGCCGATTTTTGGCTGCGAGCTTACGCTGGCGGGCGCGGCCGGGCACCTGACGCTGCTGGCCGAGACACAGGCCGGCTATGCCAACCTGTGCCAGCTCATCACACTGGCGCGCAACGCGCAAACCAAGGGCAGCGCTGCGCTGCCGCGCGCTGTGCTGGCCGCACACAGTGCCGGCCTGATTGCACTTTCCGGCTGCCGCGGCGGTGTGCTGGCGCAGGCGCTGCGGCAGCGCCAGCCGGAGCACGCGCTGCAGCTGGCAGCGCGCCTCGCGCAGCTTTTTGGCCGCAACAACTTTTTCATTGAGCTGCAGCGCCACCACGAGCGCGGCGACCGGGCGCGCAACTGCGCCCTGCAAACGCTGGCCAGCCAGCTGCAGCTGCCGCTGGTTGCCACCGGCAATGTGCACTACCTGGAATCCACCGACGCACCGCTGCACGATGTGCTCACCTGCATTCGCAGCCGCGTGGCATTGGAGCACGCGGGCAGCCTGCTGCGCACCAATGCCGAGTACCGCTTTCGCACGCCGCAAGAGATGGCCGCCTTGTTTGCGGAATGGCCCGCGGCGCTGGCCAACACACTGGTTATTGCTGCGCGCTGCCAGGCCCAGCTGCCCCACGGCCCCCAGCAGCTGCCCAAAATAGAGCTGCCACCCGGCGTGAACGCAGCCGAATACCTGACCGCGTTATGCCAGGCCGCGCTGCAAACCCGCGTGGCCGCAGCCGCCGCGCCAGCCTATCGTGAAACGCTGGCACGCGAGCTGGAAATCATCAGCGAGCAGCAGCTGGCCAACTACTTTCTGGTTGTCTGGGATCTGGTGCGCTTTGCCCGCCAGCGCGGCATCCTGTGCCAGGGGCGCGGCAGCGCGGCCAATTCGCTCACTGCCTACCTGCTGGGCATCACACCGGTGGACCCGCTGGCTGCCGGGCTGGTGTTCGAGCGCTTCCTCTCGCGCGAGCGCATCACGCAGCCGGACATCGACATTGATTTTGCAGCCGACCGGCGCGAAGAGGCGATCCAATACCTGTACCAAAAGTACGGCCCGGCGCATACGGCCATGGCCTGCACCATGATCACGTTCCGTGCGCGCTCTGCGCTGCGCGATGCCGGCCTGGCGCTGGGCTTTGCGCCCGCCCTGCTGGACCGCGCGTGTGCCGCCGTCGATGACTATTCGGCAGGGCGCCTGCCGGACTCCAGCAGCCTGCGCGCTGCATTTGGCGCGCAGCTGGACACGCCACGCTGGCAGCAGCTGCTGCAAATGGCAGCGCGCCTGGCCGGCTTTCCGCGCCATCTGGGACTGCACAACGGCGGCATGATCCTGTGCGCGCAGCCGCTCACGCAGCATATTCCGGTTGAGCCCGCCAGCATGGAGGCGCGCAGCGCAGTGCAATGGGACAAGGACGCGCTTGAAATGGCGGACTGGATCAAGCTGGATGTTCTCGGGCTGCGCATGCTCTCCGCCATTGACAGCGCCTGCCGCTTTGTGAGCCAGCACACAGGCAGCCCGCCCGACCTGAGCGCACTGAGCTTCGATGATGCGGGTGTGTACGCCATGCTCTGCCGCGGCGAAACGATCGGCGTCTTTCAAGTGGAGAGCCGCGCGCAAGCAGCGCTCATTCCAAAGTTTCAGCCGCGCAGCTTTGCAGACCTGACGGTGCAGATTGCGCTCATCCGCCCCGGCCCGGTGCAGGCCAACATGGTGCACCCGTATTTGCGGCGGCGCTCCGGCCGCGAGCCCGTTGTGCACCTGCACCCCAGCCTGGCAGCCGCGCTGGGTGAAACGCTGGGCGTGATTTTATTTCAGGAGCAAGTGCTGAAAGTTGCGCGCGACCTGGCCGGCTTCAGCGCCGGCGAGGGCGAGCTGCTGCGCCGCGCCCTGAGCCACAAGCATGCAAGCGCGCAGCTGGAAACTTTCCGGCAGCGCTTCATTGCCGGCGCGCAGCAGCGCGCTGTGAATGCGGATACAGCGCAGGCGGTGTTTGAGCAGCTCAAAGCCTTTGGCGGCTACTCCTTCTCCAAGGCGCACGCAGCCGCCTTCGCCGTCATCACTTACTGGTCGGCGTGGCTGCGCCACCACCACCCGCTCCAATATTTTGCCGGGCTGCTGTGCCACCAGCCCATGGGCTTTTACGCGCCGCATGTGGTGGTGTCCGACGCCCGCCGCATTGGCGTGCGCTTTTTGCCGGTGCACATCCAGCACTCGCAAGCCGCAGTCACGGTGGAGCAGAATGCCATTCGCCTGGGGCTGGGCTATGTGGACGGGCTGGGCGCGGCCCACATTGAACTGCTGGAACGGGCGCGCCCGTTTCACTCGCTGCTGGATCTGGTGCAGCGCACACGCCTGCCGCGCCCGCAGCTGGAGGCGTTGATTCTGGCTGGCGCGCTGGATTGCTTTGGCGAGCGGCGCGCGCTGCTGTGGGAAATGGCCGGCGCTTACCGCACTGCGCAGCGCCCGCCGGCACTGCCTCTGCCCACTGCGGATGAACATGCGCAGCTGCATCCGCTGCAGCCCGCCGAGCGCCTCGCGGCCGAGTACGCAGCCACAGGCATCACTGTGGCTGCGCACCTGAGCAGCCTGCGCCGCGCTGCGTTTGCGGCTGCCGGCACACGCCAGATTGCCAGCCTGCGCACGCTGCGCAACGGCCAGCCGGTAACGGTGGGCGGCGTGATTGTGACGGTGCAACGCCCGCCCACCGCCAAAGGCATGTGCTTTCTGGCACTGGAAGACAGCAGCGGGTTGGTAAACATTGTTGTGCCGCCGCAGGTATACGCGCAGTACCGCAGCGGCTGCCGGGCGCCCTTTGCGCTGGTGTGCGGCCGGCTGCAGCTGGATGGCGGCGCCGTGCATGTGGTGGCGCAGCGCGTGGAGCCTGTATAGCGCTGCACTGGCAGCGCAGCGCGCTGCCCCATATACTCGCACTGCGTTCGCAACGCACTTGCAGCCGCGCCACACTAAAACCCATGCACAGCAACCCAAATCAAAAACTTGGCAGCATCCATACAGCCAGCAGCTCATTGCGCTGCTGTTCAGCACAGCGCACTGCGTGCTTGGCAGCGCTCGCGCTCAGTAATCGCAAGCCATTCACGCACTTGTCTGCCGCGCCCTGCCCGCACTTGAACCAAACCCGCGCATGATATGGGCTTACGAGTTAGCACTCGGCACGCGCCTGCTGGGCTGGTCCGTGCTAAGCATCGGCTGCGGGCTGCTGCTTCTGCTGATGCCCGGCACCAGCCAACTGCAGCATGCATTCGCGGTGCAGGCGCTGGCTTGGGGCGCGGTTGATGCCGTAATTGCGCTGGCGGGCCGGCGCACCGCAGCGCGCCGCCCGCGCCCGCCCGCTGCTGAAGCGCAGCATTTGCGGCGCCTGCTGTGGCTGAACACCGCACTGGACTTTGTTTATATTGCTGTCGGGCTTTATCTGGCGCTTGAGCTGGGGCGGGAGAACGAAGAATGGCGCGGGCACGGCTGGGGCGTTCTGGTGCAAGGCGCGTTCCTGCTAGCCTTCGATGCGCTGCACGCGCTTTACATTCCCGGCGAGATGCGCCTGCCCGGCCTCACATTCTTTGCAGGCGCAGAGCATCAGCCGTCTATCGTGCACGCAGCGCAGCCCGTGGGCGCAGCCGTGCTGGTGCACGGGTTGCCCGGCACGCCGGCCGAAATGCGCAGCGTGGCCGGCGCACTGCACCGCGCAAACTGGACGGTGCACAGTTTGCTGCTACCCGGCTTTGGCCCGGAGATTCCCACAATCGTAGATCGGCGCTGGAGTGATTGGGTGGCTGCGGTAAGCACCGCCCAAGTTGAGCTGCAGCGCAATCATGCAAAGGTGATGCTGGTTGGCTATTCGTTTGGCGGCGCGGTTGCTGTGGCGGCCGCCAGCCAATGCCCGCCCGCGGGCTTGCTGCTGCTGGCGCCATTCATCTTGCAGCCGCCGCTGTGGCAGCGCATGGCAATCACGCTGCTCTCGCCATTGCTGCCGCACAGCTTTCGGCCGTATGCGCGCGCAAACTTTGCAGATGCCCGCTTTCGCAGCAGTCTGCAGCTTTTCTTTGGCGACGCAAATCTGGATGACCCCGGCGTGCAGCAACTGCTGCGCGAGCTTGCCGTGCCCGGCACTTTGATGCAGGAGGTTGCGCAAAGCCGCAGCGCCCTGCTGCTTGCCAAAACGGTGCGCACGCCAGCGCTTGTGCTGCAAGGCGCCCGCGACGTGGTCTCGCAGCCAAAGCACTCTCAAACTCTGGCACGGCTGCTGGGACCGGAGGCTCGCTACCTGACCGTTGATGCAAGCCACGAGTTATTAGATGATGCGCTGCCGGCTTGGCCGGCGGTGGAAAGTGCTATCTTAGAATTTGCACAGCGCGTTGCGCTTGCGCGGGCCGCTTGACACTCGCTTCAAAAAGATTTAAGGTAGTGTCATGCGTGCATGGCTAAGCAAACATCCTGAGCCAGCGGTTGTAGGCGCAAGCGTGGCGACGGGCGTTGCATTTGCATCACTGGGCTGGGCTGAGCCACTGGTACTGCCCACGCTGGCGCTGCTGTTGCTGGTAGTGCTGGTGCGCGAAACGCTCGACTTCCTCCGCACATAAAGCGCAGGTTGGGCAGCCGGCTGCAAAGTGGCAGCCAAGCCGCCGCCGTGGCAACCAGCCCGCCCGCCCGGCTAACCGTGGTTGTTGCACAGCCAACCCCAAAACGCGGTTGATTAACCTAAATCAGCTCAACTTTTTCAATAATTCATCCGAAATAAGCGGCAAACCGGGAATTATTTGCCATTTGTGGCGTTTCCCAAAGCGCAACGCACCCAAACAAATTGTTGCCTTACTGGCAACAAGCTTGGCTATACTGTTGTCAATGAGCAACACGATGCAGATGGACATTTTGACGGTCTCCGGCATTGCTTCCACGCTGGGGGTAAGCCTGCAAACGGTGCGCAAACACATTCGCGATGTGCCGTCGCTAACGATCGGCCGCACGCGCGTTTACGATGCCGCGCGTTTGCAGGAGATTACGACGCGCATCTTGATGGACAGCCGCGCGCAAGGCATGGCGGGCGCTTCCAAACATGAGGTGCGCGAACGGCGCCGGCGCGCGCTGCAGTTGCGCGCTGAGAGCAACCTGCCCTACGCCGACATTGCGCGGTTGACCGGCTACAAGACCGAGAGCGGCGCCTGGCGTGCCATCCATGCAGAGCGCAGGCAGCAGCTGCGCATCCAGCCATGAGTGCCACGCGTGCCGTCGCGCGCGCAGAGCGCCTGATAAAAATGGAGCAGCTATATTTGCAGCGGGCATTCAGTGACACAGAAATGGCCGAGCGCTTGGGGATCAACCGCAGCACGGCTTTCAGGGACCGCGGCTTGCTGTCTACCCAGGCACCGCTGTATGAAGTGCGGCCCGGGCACTGGCAGATAGACAAGCGCCACTACCTGTCCAACGTGCGCCTGACCCTGTTCGAGGCATTGGCACTTTACCTGGCGGGCAAACGCATGGCGCGTCACACATATCTTTCGCAGCCGCATGTGGCGTCTGCTTTAGAGAAGCTGGCCACTACCCTGCCGGCGCCGATGACGAAGCAGCTGGTAAACGCCACCACCCGCGTACTCAAACAGCGCAAAGACAAAGACCGGCTGGACGTGATCGAAAAACTTGCAACCGCCTGGTCTGAGTTGCGCAAGGCAGAGCTGACCTATTTTTCATTGCGGGCACAGGCGCCGCTCGTGCATGTCTTTAGTATTTATCTAATTGAGCCCGCCGTCTGGAGCGAAGGCATCTATGTCATCGGCTATTCTGATACGCATCGCAAGGTGATAACCCTGCGCGCCGAACGCATACAAGAGGCGCACGTGCTGCTGACGCAGTTTGAGATACCGAAAGATTTTTCGCTGACCCCGCGCCTCAACGATGCGTGGGGCATCTGGACCGGTCCAGACGCACCTGTGCAAGTGTGCTTGCGCTTCAGCGCTGGCGCTGCCGCGCGCCGCGTGCAGGAAACCACCTGGCACGGCAGCCAGGAAATTGTGGTGGAGCCTGACGGCGGCTGCGTGCTTTCGGTGCGCGTGGGCAATACAACTGAGATGAAACCCTTCATCCGGCAGTGGGGGCCGGACTGTGAAGTACTGGAGCCGCAAGCGCTGCGCGTGGAGATCGCAGCCGAAATGGCGGCAGCTGCCGCCCGCTACAGCGCGGCTACGTAACCGCCGGCGGCACTGCCGCCGCCCCCACAACCAACCCAGCACTTGGCTGCTTGAATATGCCAGGTGCCCATTGGGCGCCGCGAGGCGCATCACCCATGCAAATGCCGCCTGAGAAGCGTGTGTTTGCCACACCCCCAAGGAGGGCAATCTTATGGAAACTCAATCAGACAACACCCCCACCCACCCGGCGCTAATCAGCTCGTGGCTGGAAACCACGCAGCTGGGCACGCCGCAAACGCACCGCCACTTGACGCTCTTCCCGCTGCTGCGCAGCGCCAATGGTTTGGTTTACCAAACCATGGGCGAGGCCTTTCGCGCCGGCGCACTCCAGATACAGGAAGTAAGCAGTGGCGGCTCCGTGCCGGACCTACAGGCAATTAACAGCAGTGCCCTGCCGATCTTGCTGCTGGATGGCGAAGAACTGCGCGGTGCAAAGCAGAACCGCGTTCTCAACACCAGCATTCTGCTGGCAGCCCATTCCAAGCTGGTGGTGCCGGTCAGCTGCACCGAGAGCGGCCGCTGGTCCTACAGCCGGCCGGACTTTGAAGACTCGCGCATGCTGATGAGCGCAAAATCACGCGAATTCAAGCAGAAGCGCGTATCGTTGAACTATGAACAGATGGGCCGCCCGGTGTCAGACCAAGGCGAAGTCTGGGCACGCATCGAGCATGAGACGCAAAGTCTTGGCGGCTCCTCGCGCACAAGCGCCATGCGCGACGTGTACGAGCAGCAGGCTGGAAACATGGACGAATACCAGCGGGCGTTCACCGCACTGCCGGGCCAATGCGGTTTGCTGGCGGTGCTGAATGGCAAGCCGCTGGGGTGCGACTTGCTCTCGCGCACTGAAGCCTACGCCAGCGTGCATACCAAACTGGTGCAGAGCTATGTGATCGATGCGCTGCAGGAACTGCCACTTCCAAAAACGGAAGATGCGCAAGCCACAGGCCCGGCCTTTTTGGCCGCCGCCCGGCACTGCACGTGCCGCTCCTTTGCAGCGGTGGGCTTGGGCGCAGATGTGCGCATGGACTCTGCGATTGTTTCAGGTGCCGCACTGGTTGTAGACCACACGGTGGTGCATCTGAGCCTGTTCGCCGGGAATGCAGCCACCAGCCCGGACCAGCTCGAAAGCATGCGCAGTGCGCGCCGCCGCGCCGAGTCGCGCCCGCGGCATCAGTCCTAAACTGGCGCCAGCCAGTACCATGCAGGAGGTTGTGCGCGCAACGCGCGGGCAACCTCCTGGCGCCTAACTTAATTCCGGAGCGTTCAGCTTCAAGCGCTCACCGAAGCAATCGCCATTTCCACGCTGGCCTCGGGCTTAACCCCCACCTGCATGTCCGCAATATTTCCGGCTGCATCAATCACAAAATGACTGCGCGTGATGCCCATGTACTTCTTGCCGTACATGCTCTTCTCGCCCCAAACGCCGTACTTCTCCGCAACCGCATGATCCAGATCGCACAGCAGGTTAAAGTTCAGCTTTTGCTCCAACTTGAACTTTGCGTGTGACGCCACGCCATCGGGGCTGACGCCCAGTACCACCGCATCCGCAGCCGCAAGCTGCGGCTTGGCATCGCGAAAGCCGCATGCCTGCGTGGTGCAGCCGGGAGTGTCATCCTTGGGATAAAAATACAATATAACCTGCCGCCCCCTGAAGCTCGAGAGTTCAACTACTGAGCCGTCATCACAGCTGAGACTAAACTCAGGCGCTTTACCACCAATTATTATTGCCATTATTTTTTCCCCACGCGTAAGTTTTTGTTGGTAGGCTGCCCGCTAGCTGCCCACAAGAATGATACTTTATCCTTCGCCAGCCACGTGCGCAAGCCACTGCATCAGGTAATCTTGCGCCCGTGGCGCCCTGACCCGAACAGCTGCACTGCAGCTAATTTTTCAAATCAATTTGGATCAAAATTGGCGGCGACAAAAAATTCCACTGCAGCGCAGCCGGGATAAAACCAGCCGGCACTTCAAAATAAATCATGCCCACATTGTCCTGGCCGGGCTTGCCGGGGTCCAGCGTCAAGCCGCCATAATCTTCGGTGCGCATGAGCCCGCCAATCTTTGGTGCATACACACTGCCATCGCTGCCAAGCAAACGCGCTGACGCAGTGGGGATGGTTACGGTCGCTTTGCAGGCCCCCTGCAAGCTGGCAACCACAACATTCACGCCAACATAAACATACTCGGGGCCGGGCCACTTGCCGGGCGTGATCAGATCACCCGGCTTCGCCAATACCGGATTCACAACTTGGCGCACTTCAAAACCGCATCCTTCGCGTTCCACCCGGTCGCCAATTCCACCGTCACTTTGGGAAAGTTGTCCGGGCGCCGCAGGTTGCGCCGCGCCAGCGACGGTGCTGGTGTCCGCAACCGCACTGCCAGCCTGCGCCTGCCCGATAGAAGATTGCGCAGTGCCGCGGCATGCCGCCAGCAGGCAGGCCACCAGCAATACGCCACCGCACCAAATCTGCTGCGGCCTGCACGCTGCGGATAACTGCCCGATCTCCGCGCGCACTGAAAGCCGCTGCCTGAACCGGATGTTACGCATGTTGCAAATGTAGCAGCTACTTCGGACAAAGACCGTGGATCCGGTTCTAAACACCGGTAAACAGGCACAAATTACTTTATCAGTTCGAACAGAAATACCTGTGCGCCACCACCATTAGCGGCTGCGAAGCGCCAACTGCCGCGCAGTATGTGCCGGGCTGCGAGCATCTTGTATTCCGCGCGCGGATCCATCGCCTCTGCTGAGTCGGCACTCACCAGCCACACCCGGCCGTGCCTCAGCGGCAGACCCGCCAGCAGTGCGCGCGTGCCAACCGGCGCAACAGCTGCGCTGGCGTTGGCTCGTAGTGGCAGGGCATACCAGCGTACAGGCGCATAAAATGAATTGCTGAAGTACTGCCACAGCGGCTGCCCATAAAACTGAACCAGCACCACATCGCGCGCGCCGGCCTCGCTCTCCACGAAACTGGCGGCTGCTGCAAACTCCGGATGGTCGCCACCCACCCCCGGGTCAGCGCGCAGTAGTGCTACGAATAAAACTGCGAGCGTCAGGCAAGCCAACATCACGCCAAGTGCACGCCGCAAACGCAAAGATGCCACTGGGCTAACCACTAAACGCCGACCCGCAATCAGTATGCCAACAATTGGCAGCAGCCAGACACCCGCCAGCCATGGCGCACCCACTTGAACCGCAGCCAGTTCCCACGCCTGCCCCTGCCAAAGCTGCCGTACTTGCGCAACTACTTCTGCATCACGCGGGTTCCACAGCGCAGCTGTGCGCGGCATGGCCCAACCCGCCAGCGCTACAACGCTTTGGTTGGCGTAGGCCACGCCCAGCAACTGCACCGCAACTCCAGCGCCCAGCAGTGCAAACACATTTTTGCGGCGGCCCGCTTGCAGCGCGTGCTCTATTGCCGGCGCACACCCGGCTACAAGCAAAGGCAGTGCCGGCAGTAATGTCCGCAACCCCCAGCCAGTGGGTGCCCACCAATCCGCCCCATACGCCACAGCTTGCAATCCCAGCAGCAAACCAGCCAGCAGCCAGGCCGCCCCAAACAAGCGCGTGCGCGCATGGCGCAGCGCGTAAAAGCTCAGCAGCAAAAACGGCGCGTAATAAAATATGCTGCGCGCGGGGCTGATGAGTGTGGCGATCACAGCTTCCGCCACGTATGCGGGCGAGGCGGAAGCCAGCGCCCGCAGCACAAATCCAAAGTAGGGCAATGAAAGACGCACGGTGGCGGGGCTGCTGCCCGCCGCCAGCAGCAATGCCAGACTGCCAACCAACAGCAGCGCAGTCCAACCCAACCCGCTGCGCACTCGCACCCGTTGCAGCGCGGGTAATGCCAGCCACAGCAGCGCGGGCACAGCTGCAAAACATGCCAGCTTCACGGCAATCGCCGCCAGCACAGCGGCCAGTGCCAGGCCCGCTGCCCCGCGCACCGCTGCCGGGCGCAGACGCTGATCGCCTAGCAGCACAATGCAAAATGCAGCCACCGTCAGCAGCAGTGCCGCCAGTGGCTCACGAAAATATGTGCGCGTGTAGACCCACGCAAACGTGGCGCTGCCATAGCCCAGCGCCGTCAGTGCGGCTGCCGGCAGCGCATACCCCTGCGCGCGCAGCAGCAACAGCAGCACGCCGGCCGTCAGCGCCGTCAGCAATGGATTGACGAGCATGAGAACCTGCACGCTGCCGAGGCGCAGTGCATCAGCCACGCGCAGCAGTTGCGCGCCCAGCCACCAATAGCCGGGCTCCACCACCGAGTAATAAGGCTGCAGGCGCAGCGCCTGCAAGCGCGAGTTGCCCCACACCTGCGGCAGGTCGGCCGCACCCCAACGCGCCCAGCCCTGAGCTGCACTTACAAATACATGTTCGTCATCGCGGTTGTAGCGGCCGCCATAGCCAGCCATATAAACGCAAAACAGCAGCGCAGAAAGCAGCAGCGCTGCGGGCAGCGCCGGGCGCCAGTCAGCGCCGGATGCGGCTGGGTCTTCGGCTACCACCGCTGCGGAGCAGTGGTTGTGTCAGTTGCGGCGCGGCGCGGGGAGCGCCAGCGGCCTTCCCGCCGGGCGGCAAGCACGGCAATGGGCAGCCACCACAAAGCGTACAGTGGCGCAAACACCAGGCGCAGCGCCAGCCCGCGCGTTTGCGGCAGGCGCAGCCCGCGCGCCAGATAAATTGCGTCAGGCAAAATCCACATCGAAAGCAGCACAGCCGGCACAGCGGTTGCCAGCGAGTATGCGTCAACGGCCATGGCCGCCAGCAGCAGCGCAGCCAGCAGCTTGCCAGCCACCAGCACACTGCGCGGCTTGGCCAGCACGCTGCCCAGCAAAGACCAGCCGCCCGGCCCGCGTGCCGCCACCGCCAGCACAACGCGCCAATGCATGCGCAGCACACTCACCTGCCCGCGCAGCCAGCGCGCGCGCTGGCGGGCTGCGTCGCGGCTGCTGGCCGGCTTTGGGTCCAGCACTTGCGCTGCATGCAATGCAGTGATGCCATGGCCGGCCGCTGCCACAAATAGCGTCAGCTCCACATCCTCAATGCGCGTACACAAGCGCTGCACTGCCGCCGCAAAAATATCGCCGCGCAGCAGCATGCCCGTGCCGCGCAGGCGCACCGGCCAGCCGCGCGCTGTGCGCCGTGCATCATCCAGCAGCTGCTCCATCAACTCGGAGCACGCACCCAGTTCGCGCAGCACGCCGCCCGCGTAGTCCACCGGTTGCACCAGCGCCTGCCCGGCAACAATGCCGGCTTGCAGCGCAGCGCGCAGCTGCGCCACACATTCCACCGCCGGCCGCGAGTCCGCATCCAGCACCAGCACGCCCCACGTTGCGTCCACGTGCGCGCCCGCATTTGCCGCCCACCAGCGCAGCGCCTGCCCCTTGCTGCCCGCCGACCGCGCGCGGCGCGCCACCCGCGCCCCGGCCGCCCGCGCCACGCGCGCCGTCCCATCCACCGACCCGTCATCAATCACCCACAGTTCATCACCACGCTGCAGCTGCGCCAGCAGCGGCGGCAGCGTGAACGGCAGCACCGCAGCTTCGTTGTGCGCAGGAATGACAACCACGATGCGCCCCGGTGCGGACGGCGCCGGCGCTGCGGCTTGCAGGCTTTCCACGGCATGCACTGCGCTGCCCGCCGGCAAGCTTGGCGCAGCCATCACACGCGCGCGCAATGCGGCTCCCACTTGCGCCCCCACTTGCGCTCGAAGCGCTGCTGATTGGCGGAGAACACGCGCTCGTAATCCGGAGCCGGCAGCTGCCCAAACGAAGCGCGCCCCACGTGATGCACAAACACATCCTCGGCGCACAGCACGCGCAAGCCCGCTGCCCGCACGCGCAGTGCAAAGTCGTCATCCTCAAACATACCCACTTCAAACTGCTCATCCAGCGCACCCACGCTTTGCAGCAGCGCCCGCCGGAACGCCACGCAGTACATGGCCAGCATCGGAATCTCAAATGCGGTGCCGGCAAAATCACGGGCGCGCTGCGCAGCAAATTGCGCCACCCCCGCTGTGCCGGCGTAGGGCACGCCAATGCGTGCCTCGTTGCCCGCAAAGTTGGTGACCGGCCCCACCAGCCCGGTGCGCCCGTCCGCCAGATGGCGCAGCAAACGCTGCAGCCAGCCGCGCGTTACCAGCGTGTCGTCGTTGAGCAGCACCGCATACTCATAATCGCCGGGCGCATTCAGCCCCAGATTGGCCGCCTCCGCAAAGCCGGCGTTGTGCAGGTTGCGCAATGCACGCACGCGCGCATCCGCTGCCGAGCGCGCAGCCAGCAATGCCGCAGTCGCACTGCTGCTGCGGTTGTCCACCACCAGCACCTCGTAGTTGGGATGGGTGGTGCAGTCGCGCACGCTGTCCAGGCATTCCGCCAGCAGCGCCGCATTGTCAAAACTGATCACCACAATGCGCACGCGTGCAAACAATTCCACCAGGCTGTTATGCAGTACTGTCGCCCGCAGCGCCCACGTGTTACGCGCCGCAAATTCCCGGCGCACTGCCGCTTGTGCCGCCGGTTCTGCCAGCGCGCACTCCACCTGCTCACAAAATTGCTCGGCAGTCTCGGCGCTGTAGTACACGCCAGCCGGCAGCTCCGGCAGCGGCGCTGCCACCACGGGTTTGCCGGCGCTGCAGTACTCGTACAGCTTCACCGGATCAGTCGCCGCCGTAAGCGCGTTGCGCACAAATGGAATGCAAGCCACATCAAAGCGGTGCAAGTACGCCGGCAGCGCATGATAGGGCTGCTCGCCCGTGAGCTGAATGTTTGGCAATTGCAACAGCGACTGCGCGCGGGCGCAGCTGACGGCGCCCACCAGCACAAACTGCCATTGCGGGCGCGCCAAAGCCACCGTGCGCACCAGCTGCGCGTCAAACCATTCTGCAATCGCACCAATGTAACCAATGATGGGTCCGCGCATTCCGGGCAGCGCGTTGCCTGCCGGCGCCACGGAAAAATGGGCGTCGTCGCTGGCGTTGGGCAGCAGCAATGCCTGCGCGGCGCGCGCCGCGCACTTTGCCAGCAGCGGGCGGGAGCTAGCCACCGCCAGCTGGCAGGCAGCCAGCAGTTGCGGTTCCTGCTGCAGCACCGCGGCAGTATTGTTGCCAAAGCCCGCATGCTCATCCATGCAGTCGTAAACCAGCTGCCAGCCAAACTTTTGGGCCGCTGCAATTGCAACGCTGGTCCACGCCGGATGCTGCACCAGCAGCACAGCGCTGGCAATTTGCTCGCTGTCGCGCAGCGCCTGCAGCGCACGCAGGCATTGCGCCTGCTGCGCCGCGCCAAAGATGTGGCCGTAGATGCTGACGCCCGGCGGCCCCGGCAGCTGCACACCCAAAACGCCCGGCTCCAGCTGGCTCAGGCGCACCGGCTGCCCGCTGCAAAAAGTGGTGTGTGCATAAAACACGCGCTGGCCACCCGCCACAAACTGGCGCAACAATTGCTGCGGGCGCTGCACCCGAAACTCCCAGTCAATCACCGGCAGGCACAGCACATCGTAAGTGGCTGGCAGCACTCGCGGCAGCATGCGCTGCAGCGCAGCGCCCTCCGCAGCGCGCTGCGGGCGGGCCGGCACGCGCAGCACTGCCAGCACCCGCCGGCGCAATGCATGCGGCAGCACCCGGCGCAGCCAGCCGCGCATGCGCCAATAACGCGAGAGCATCTGCCAGTAGCGCGAGCCATGAATGACTGCCAGCTCTGTTTGCACGCCCGCCAGCTGCCGCGCAGCACGCACCTCGGCGGCTGCCGCTTGCGCAAGAGCGTCGGTCTGTTCAGTATTTGTGGTGCGCAGCTGTGCCAGCTGCGTTTCGCGCACGGCAACCGCGGCCTGCATCTCTTGCTGCAGACTGCCCACCAACGTGTCGCGCGCCTGCAGCATCAGCCGGCTTTCCGCCAGCTGTGCATCGCGCACGGCAACCTTAGCGTGCATCTCTTGCTGCAGACTGCGCACCAAGCCATCGCGCGCCTGCACCGCCTGCAAGCTTTCCGCCAGCTGCGCATCACGCGCGGCCACGGCAGCGTGCATCTCTTGCTGCAGACTGCGCACCAAGCCATCGCGCGCCTGCACTATCTGCCGCGTTTCCGCCAGCTGTGCATTGCGCTGCAGCAGCCCATGCAGCTGATCGAGCGTGTGCTGTTGCAGCAGTGCGCGCGCAGCCGGGCCTGGCTGCACTGCCGGCAGCGTATCGGGTGCCACGCGCAGCTGCGCGTCAAATGCAATTGCACAGTGTTGCGCGTGCTGCCCAAGCCGGCGCGCTGCCGCAGCCAGCTGCGCTGCCAGTGCCGGCCGCTGCGCCAGCGTAGTGCGCAGCGCAGCTGCCAATGCCGGCGCCTGCAATCCCGCCAGTGCCAGCACCTGCTCCGGCTGCCCCAGCGCCTGCAGCAGCTGGCGCACCTTGGGATCGTAAGCCAGCGCCACCACCGGCACGCCAGCTTGCGCAGCAAACAATGCCGCGTGATAGCGCATGGCCAGCACGGCATCGCAGCCGGCCAGCGCAGCCGCAGCTTGCGCCGGGCTGCCGGTCCAGCCGGTGCGCAGCACGCGCTCCGGGTGCGGCAGCTGCGCCCCAATGCGCTCTGCCAGCGCAGCATCATCAAGCGCGCCATCCGCCAGCTGCTGCATGGCCACAAATTGCAGCGTGCCACCGGTCTCGCGCTGAAAGGCGCCGAGTGCCGCAATCACCGCCGGCTCCCACGCGCCCGCAGCCGGCCACTCGCGCAGCGCCACGCCCAGCACCGGCCGCACTGCGCCCGTGGCAGCAGCCGGCACCGGCGGCAGCAGCCAGGCACCATCTGCAGCGCTTTGCACGCGCGCCACCGGCACATCAAGCGCGCGCAGTGCCTCCAACGACTCTGCATCGCGCACACTTGCAAAAGCAGCCAGCTCCACAATCGCCTGTGTAAACTGGCGCGCCGCGGGTGTGTGCAATGGGCCGACGCCCACATTCCACAGCGCCAGCGGTTTGCGCAACAGCTGCGCCAGCACGGCAAACCCGCCGTAATATGCCAGGCCGCTGTGGTCAGGCGTGAGCATGCTGGCCGGGTCAAAGCCGCCGGCATCGTGCAGCACCCCGCCGCCGCCAAGCACGGCCCAGTCACAGTTGGCCAGCGCTGTTGTAATTGCATCAAGGTCCGTAAAGTGCAGCGCAGCCACTGCGTGCGCTGCCTGCGTTGCGGCCGGGTCACCGCTGAGCACAGTGCAATCCGCCGCCGGCTGCGCCAACCGCAGCTGCTTGAGCAGCGCTTGCAAAATCGCCTCGTCGCCGGCGTTCGCAAAGCCGTAGTACCCGCAGATGACAAACTTCACGCGGACACCGCCTGCATTGCCGGCTGCAGCGCGCTGCGCGTGGCAGCTGCCGGCGCTGCGCCGCCGCGCGTGTAAGCGCCGCATCGCACACAGTGCAGCCCGCTGGCAAATTCCTGCAGCGGCGCGCTGCATTGCGCACACAACGGCCCGCCAGCCGGCGGTATTGCACCGCGCAGCGCCCACGCCCAATGCTGCGCGTATGCCGCCGCCACCATGTCCCACGGCAGCGCAGCGCATTGCGCTGCCGTGCGCACTGCCTGCAAGCGCTGCGGTTGCTGCAATAACTCCAAAATTATTTCGGCTGCGGCAGCCACAGCTGCTGCCGGCGCACCCGGCAACAAGAAGCCGTCCACGCCAGCGCTCACAATTTCCGGGAAGGCGCCCACCGCACTGCCGATCACAACGCAGCCGGCGCGCTGCGCCTCCAGCACCGCCATGCCAAACGGCTCCTGGCGCGTTTGCAGTGCCAGCGCAAAACCGCAGCCTTGCAGCGCCCGCGCCAGCGCCCGCTGCCCCAGCACGCCGCAATAGTGCACCCCCGCCTGCGCCGGCTGCGGCGCTTCCGGCTGGCCCCACAATGCATGCCCGCCAAACACTTGCAAGTGAAAACGCGCATCAACCGCGCGCAGCAGCTGCAGCACTGCCAGCGCTGCCGCCAGTCCTTTTTCCGGGTGGCCGCTGTACGCCAGGCGGAACGGATCGCGCTCGGGCACAGGCGCTGCGTAAAACTGCGGCACAACACCGCGCGGGCAGGAAAAAATCTGGCGCGCAGCAGCGCCCCACATTTGGGTCACGCAGCTGCGCATAAAGTTGCTGGCGGTGTAAATGTAATCGTAGTTAGCCGGCTGGCAGCCGGCCGGCATGGGCTGCCCAAAAGCCAGCAAGCCGCGCAGCCGCGCCTGCACCGGCAGCGCATTGGCGCTGTGCAGGCTGTAGGGCTGCCCGCTGCTCCCATATAACACCACATCCGCCCGCAGCGCGCTTGCTTCAGAAAAATGGCGGTAGTGCACGCCGCCCTGCCAGCCGGGCTGCACGCAGTTCACCCAGGCCTGCACGCGGTGGCCGCGCGCTGCCAGCGCATGCGCCAGGCGGATGCGCGTGGTGATGCCGCCGCCCACGCCATGCTCGTCCAGCCGGCGCTCATCGTAAGCGATGTGCGCGTCGGCGCAGTAAAAGTCAATTGCGAGCGGCTGCGGATCAATCACAGCATGGCTTGCTGGTAGGCCGCCAGCACGGGCTGCGCAGCGCCGCACTGCTGCACGCGCCCGCCCGCCAGCCAGAGCGCGTGCGTACACACGGTAGCCAGCAGCGCCGGGCTGTGGGACACGATCACCAGCGTGGTGCCGCGCGCCACAAACTCGCGCAGGCGCTGCAGGCACTGCTGCTGAAACGCAATGTCGCCCACCGCCAGCGCCTCATCCACCAGCAGCACATCCGCGCTCACATCCGTGGCCACCGCAAAGCCAAGGCGCGCCACCATGCCGGTGGAATACACGCGCAGCGGCGCGTCCATAAAACCGTTCAGCCCGGCAAACTCCGCTATCGCCGGCAGCTTGCGCTCCATGCACTGGCGGGATTGCCCGAGCATCGCACCGCCCAGCATGATGTTCTCGCGCCCGGTCAGCTCCATATCAAAGCCGGCGCCCAGCTCCAAAATGGGCGCCACCGAGCCGCGCACGCGCACGCGCCCGGACACCGGCCGCAGCACGCGCGCCAGCACGCGCAGCAGCGTGCTCTTGCCGGCGCCATTTGCGCCCACCACGCCCAGCGCTGTGCCGCGCGCCACCTGCAGGCTCACCCCTTGCAGCGCCCAGCAATCGCGCGCGGCCGCCTTGCGCTGCAACAGCTGCACGGCATACTGCTTCAGCGAAAGCGTGGGGTGCAGCGGCACGCGGTAGCACACCGCCACATCCTGCAGTTCAATGGCAAGGTCGCTCATGCGTGATTAATGCTGCGCGCCGGCAGCGCAAGTGTGCGCATGCAGTTTACACGCGGTACGTTAGCTGGTCGGCCTGGCTTGTAAACACCAGCCAGCCCAGCAGCAGCATGCCCAGCGCCGCCGCAGCCGCAGCCAGCAGCGTGTCCGGGCCCGGCAGCTGCGCCAGATACAGCGGCGCGCGAAAACATTCCACCAGATGCAGCATCGGGTTCAGCCACTGCCAGCGCGGCCACCGCTAGTGGCACAATGCCGGCCGGATAAAACACGGCGTT
>BGOS01000028.1 GCA_003569365.1 Anaerolineaceae bacterium | reverse complement strand
CGCCACCAGTGTGATCTCGGTCATCGTGTCGTCGTCAAACCACACCGGCTTGGCCGGCCAGCGCACCATCACGTTGTCCGGCAACACCGCCGTCACCACCGGTGCATCCAGCGCCGGCGTGCCAAGCGTGGTAAAGCTTGTGGCATCAGACGATGATGTGCGCCCAAAGTTGTCGCGCAGCCAGAAGCGCGCCCAGTAGGTTCTGCCGGGCAGCCAGCGCTGCGTTTGAAGTTGCCTGCAGCGTGCCCCACGGTGTGTACGAGTACTGCCAGCCGCCCAGCACAATTTCTCCGCTGGTGGCATCCGCTGCGGTAAACAGCTTTACATAAAACTGGTTGCCGTAGCTGTCAAAGCCATCCGGCTTGGCCGGCAGCGTGACGCTGGCAAATGTGGCGCCGACATTTGAAACCACCGGTGCGGCGAGCGTGGGCAGCGCCGGCGCGCCAAGTGTGGCAAAGCTTGTGGCATCAGACAACACCTCGCGCCCCAGGCTGTCGCGCAGCCAGAAGCGCGCCCAATAGGTTGTGCCGGGCAGCAGCGCTGTGCCCGAAGTTGCCTGCAGCGTGCCCCACGGCGTGTACGAGTACTGCCAGCCACCCAGCACAATTTCTCCGCTGGTGGCATCCGCTGCGGTAAACAGCTTTACATAAAACTGGTTGCCGTAGCTGTCAAAGCCATCCGGCTTGGCCGGCAGCGTGACGCTGGCAAATGTGGCGCCGACACTTGAAACCACCGGTGCGGCCAAGCTTGGCAAGTTGGGGATTGAAGGTGTGGCGGTGGCCGGCGGGGCGACGGTCGCAGTTGCGGTCGCGGCGACGGTTGGCACTGCATCCGGTGTGGGCGTGCTCGCAGCTTCAGCGCGCGCTGCCGGCAGCGCAGCCAAGCCCGGCTGCAGCACAAACGCAGCCACCAGCAAACCTGCCAAGCCCGCCCGCAATTTCCGCATCACTTAATTCCTGCGCTCACACTCTGCCTTCCAGTGTGGACTATCCGTGCAACCAAAGTGCGTTACACCTCTGCGACATCCAATGAAGCTAAGGTGAGTATAGGGCCGTTCAAGCATTTGTCAAATGCGGGCACTGCCCGCCACCCGCGTGCCGAAAGCGTGCTGTTGCCACTTGCGAACACTTTAGCGCCTTGTTGTTGCCAGTTCGGCAACAAGCCAAACAATGGTGGCGCCGGCGCCGCACAAAGGCGGATGTTTTAGGGCATAATACCAATCCAAATCTGTGTAGCACAAAGTTTTATTGCAAATGCTGGCCTTACTTCCCTTCATGGCGCTCCAAGCACTGCTGGCCATGAGCATCTTCTCGGCCGGGCGCGTAAACCTGTACGGCGACAAGCGCCTGCAGTACGAGCGCTCGTTTGTGTGCTGGGGCTATCCGGTTTGGTTCTGCCGTTTTGCGGGCGCGTACAAAATAGTTTGTGCGCTGGGGCTGGTGCTGGGGCTGGGCGGCATGCTTTTGCAAAAGCCGGACCTGCCGGTGTTTGGCGTGATCAGCGCCGCCTTTATGGTGGTGTACTACTTGATTGCAGCCTACACCGAGATGCTGCTTTCCAGCCCGCGCCTGGACCGCCGCACGGCGGCCACTGCCCGCAAGTACATGTACCCGTTTTATTTTATGGCGCTGACCACCACGTATGACGATGACTGGAGCACGCCGGTGGTGATGATGTCGCTGCTGGTGGGGTTGATCCTGCCGCACTTCCCGCGCACGGCCAGCCTGCTGGGCATCGTCGCGCTGGCCGCGGTGCTGGTAATGAACATCATGCGGCGGCGCAAGCACAACCTGAACGACCTGCAGGGCATGGCGTATTACACCTTTGCGCAAAGCCGGCGCGTACTGCGCATCAGACGCAAGCGCTTGTGGCAGCTGATCGACAGCGGCCAGCTGCCCGCGTATCAGTACGGGCCCGAGACGCTGCTGCGCCGCGCGGACGTGAACGCGCTGCCGTTCACCACACTCACCTCTTAGCCGGCGCCCTCCGGCCGGCGGGCTTGGAGATTAACTTAATTCCGCCGCAGCTCGCGGCGCCAAACTTTTCTGAAAACTGCTTTCAAGGACATCCACCCGGAGGCATCCGCTGCCCTGCACCAGACGCTGGCTGAGCGCCCGCACACAATTAATAGAGCGCTAAATCATCCGACCGTAATCGGCAAAAAGCTCCGCACCAGCAAAAGACAGCGCCACTAAACTACATCACCTGAACAAACCGAACTTCCTCCACGCTCAAACCGAACTATTCTTAACCCACTTTATAAATCCCTTCATCCGTGGACCCTTCGATAGCGCTCAGGGCAGGCTTTGATCTGCTTTGCAAGCCGAACTTTTTCAAGCAGACTATTTTTCACTATTCATATTTTGCGGTGAAACAATCCATTCTTCGGCTAAGTCTTTCCATTCAGGGTTCATCGAATCAATGAGGGCGATTTTCTTTGCCCTCAACCAGCCTTTGATCTGCTTTTCGCGGGCGAATGCTGCCCGAATATCGGAACCCGCCTCATAATAGACCAGGAATTGAATGTTGTATTTACTGGTAAAACCAGGCACCAGTTTGTTCTTATGTTCGTGCACCCGCCGCATTAAGTTATTGGTCACGCCAGTGTAGAGTGTGCGTGACTTGTTCGTCATGATGTAGACAAAGTATTCCTTGCTCATGACTTTACATACGTTATGTTACGCCTGATAACTTGTCATTCTGCCCCCACCCCACGCAATGTCGCTCTGAGCGGAGCGAAGAGCCTCCACGATTATGTCAGAGACCCTTCGCTCCGCTCAGGGCGACACAACTTTACGATTCCACAATCAATATCTCTTCCGGACTCAACCCATACAAGTCATAGACCAATTTATCAATTCCTTCATCCGTGGACCATTCAATGGCGCTCAGGGCAGGCTTTCATCTGCTTTGCAAGCCGTTCCTTCTCAAGCGGACTTTGCGCGGAGGCGAGACTCTTGTGCAACCCCAGCATGGACTCGACCAGCGCGACGATCTAATCGTGCGCCGACTTTTCGACGGGGTCGTTGAACTTAATTGTACGGATTGGAACTCGCGAAATATTAAAAATTGCAACTTGGGGGAATGAGTTTTTGAAGTCTGAAAACATAGTTGTCCAAAAGAATCGGATAGATACTTTTCGAAAGTTTCAACCAGCGTATGAATGATGGCGGGGGCGGTGTTGCTCATCGGAAGAACCAGCAGCTCAACGCTGCTCACTATAGCGCAGGCGCACACCAGCGCGCTGATTTATGGGGTTGGCCGCCGGCTCAGTATCACGCCGTTTTGGCAGGGGTCGTGCACCAGCAAACCTTCCGGCAAAAGCTGGCATGCAATTCCAGCGGCTGCAATTCTTTGGGCAACCTCATCCAGCGCCGCTTGATCTGGCAGATCGATTGTGAAGTGGCGCAAGCCGACCGCATCGGCCGGCGGTGGCGCTGCGGCGGCCCCCTGCCACGCATTCAACCCCAAGTGATGATGATAGCCACCGGCAGAAACGAACGCGGCCTGGAAAGTTGACGAATGCCCCATCACATCAAAGCCAATGATGCCGTGATAAAACTCAACCGCCGCCGCCACATTGCGCACATGCAAGTGCACGTGCCCCACGCGGGTTTCGGGCGGCAGCGGCGCGCCGGGTTTCTCATCCGCCGGCAGATGCCGGAACAACGCAGCCACATCCAATGGTTCGCGCCCGTCGCTTAAAGTGCCGTCCGTGCGGCGCGTTACAAAGTCGTTGTCCTCGATGGTGAAGCGGCCGTCTTCCGGCGATTCGCAATACAGCTCAATGCCATTGCCTTCGGGGTCATCCAGATAGGTGGTCTTCGTACTAATATGATCGGTTGGATGATTGCGGTATCGCAGCGCCTGCAGGCGCGCCAGGGCGCGCGCCAACTCGCGCCGGTTTGGGAATAAAACCGCAAAGTGATACAGCCCGGTTGTGCCGCGATAGCGTTTTAGATTCGGCGCCTCGGTGAGCTGCAGCAAGTCCGCACCGCCCGCGCCAAGACTGGCTTGATGCCCGCCGCGCCGGTGGAGCTTGAACCCCAACGCTGTTTCATAAAATGCAATCTGGTTGTCGAGGCTTGCAACTGTTAAAGAAACCAGTCCCATCAATGTGGCGGGGTGAATTGAGAAATCAGCGCGCGCGCGGGGAGTAGCGGGTGGGTTCATGCTTGCCATTAATTTAACAGATTGGAAACTCCCGGCTGCGCAGCATGCCGCAGCCAGCCTGCAACCGCTGCCATAACCGCTGCGCCAGCGGCCGCATGCCAAAACGCAGACCGCAGCCGCGCAGCTTTAGTGCTGCAAAATAACACTGCATTCAGCTGGCTTCGAACAATATGTGGTTGGAGCCCGCCTGATTATCACAGAGCGCGGGCATGCGGCACAGCGCGCTGCGAGTTTTGTGGGGCAGCGCAGCCGGCGCCGGCCGCCTGCGGTTTACTGCGAGCTGGCGGGCGCCACTTCCAACACCACGCGCTTGCGCCGGCCCAACACGCCCATCAAATCAAACACGCGCTTTTGAAAGCCATACTTGCGGTTGAGGCACGCATCGGCATGCGTGGCCTCGGCTGGCGGCAGCACGCGCGCTGCGCCGGCAGCTTCCGGCCCCAGCACGCGCCCGCGCGCATCCGAGGGCGCCACGTGCACACCCGCATTGTTGCGAATGCGCTTCACCTTGCCCGACCCGTCCACCGTGATGATGTACAGCCGGTCGCCATCCTGCGCAAACCACACTGGCGTAGGCACGCCGGCGCCACTGCGCCGGTAGGTGGTCAGCGCCATGTACTGGTGCCCGTTTAAGTTTTGAAAAGCTGGCTGGTTGGGCATGTTGTTGCTCCGCACTAAGGTTGCTTGGGAATAGTTAGAATCTACTGGCGGCGCCGCGCACAACTAGGCCAGCTTTAGCGGCAGGCTGCGCAAGCGCTGCCCCGTGAGGGCAAACACCGCATTGGCAACGGCTGCCGCCACCGGGCCCAGCGGTGGTTCGCCCATGCCATGCGGCACATCAGAGCCCTGCAAAAACACCGTCTCCACCAGCGGCGCATCCGCCAGCCGCAGCAACGGGTAGCGGTCAAAGTTGGTTGCCTGCGCCTGGCCGCCGCTGAATGTTATCTCCTCCAGCAGGGTGGAGCTGATGCCCATCATGATGGAGCCCTCGGTTTGCGCAGCTGCAATGTTCGGGTTCACCAGCACACCGCAATCCACTGCGCTGGTAAAGCGCTGCACCTGCACGCGCGCGCCCTGCACGGAAACTTCGGCCACCTGCGCCACCACGGTGCCGGCATCCATACTGCAAGCCAGGCCGCGTGCGCGCCCGGCGGGCAGCGCCCCGCCCCAGCCGGCAAGTTCGGCAGCCGCCAGCAGCACAGCCTTGAAGCGTTCACCCAGCTCGCCTTCCGGCAAATGCTGCAATCTAAATTCCAGCGCATCGCTGCCGGCAGCCAGCGCCAGCTCATCCATAAAACTTTCCACGGCAAACACATTGGCCAGCAGCCCCAGCCCGCGCCACGAGCCCGTGGGCACCGGCAGCGTAACCGGCTGGCTGGTAACTTGCCGGTTGGGAATGTTGTAGCGCAGCAGGCCGCCGCGGTACGCGCCAAAGTCCGCGCCCAGCAGCTGGCCCACCAGCGCGGGAAAAACATTGCCACTGGCCTGCGCATGGCTCATGGCCACTATCCGGCCGGCGCCATCCAGCGCGCCTTGCAGCACATGATGCGTGGGCGGCCGAAAGAAGCCGTGCTGAAATTCCTCGGCGCGCGTGTAGCTCACATGCACCGGGCGCAGCGCCGCCGCAGAAAGGCGCGCTGCATCCAGCGCCACATCCACATTCAGCTTGCGGCCAAAGCTGCCGCCCAAATATGCAGCGGTCACCTCCACCTGCGCAGCCTTGCGCCCCACTGCCTTGGCCACATCCGCGCGCAGCGAACCGGCCGACTGCGTGGAGCACCAGACTTGCACTTTATCCGGGAGCACATGCGCCAGTGCAGCCTGCGGCTCCAAGTGCGCGTGCGCCGCAAACGGTGTGCGGTACTCCGCGCGCAGCGTGTTTGCAGCGGCCAGCGGTGCAGTCACGCTGCCCGCGCTTTGCAGCACCGTGCCCGCGCCGGGCTGCACGGTAACCATGGCTTCCATGGCTGCCTGCTCCACCACATCGCCTTCAGACCATTGCAGCTGCAGCGCGTCCAGCGCTGCCACCGCCTGCGCGCGCGTTTCTGCAGCCACGCCGGCAAACTCCGTGGTTGCCACCACTGCCACCACGCCCGGCTGGCTGCGCGCAGTGCCGGGCGCAGCGCTCAGCAGTTTTGCGCCCATGCGCGGCGCGCGGGCCACTGCGCCGTAAGCCATGTTCGGCAGGCGCATATCAAAGCCATAGAGCGCAGCGCCGGTGATCTTGGCAGCAAAGTCCACGCGCGGCATGGGCTTGCCAATGAATTCAAACTGCGCCGGCTGTCGCAGCTGCGGCTCCAGCTTGGAAGCCACCCACGCGCCTTGCTTGGCGCCCACAATCTGCCCGAAGGTAAGCAGCTTGGAAGGTTCCGCAGCGACCGCAACCACGCCGCCGCCGGCCGTGACCGCAGCTGGTGCGACACCCAGCTGGCGGGCGCCCTCCTCTTCCAGCATCAGGCGCAGCGCAGCGCCGGCGGCGCGCAGCGGGTTATAAAGCGAACTCACAACTGCGCTGCCCGCCACGAGCATCGTGCCCATGTCAAAGCCGCGCTCTGTGCTGGCATTCAGCACTTCCAGCTGCTCCCATGCCGGGCGCAGCTCCTCGGCAGCAATTTGTGCCAGCGCGGTATGCACGCCCTGCCCCATTTCCGCTTTGGGCAAATAAAGGCGCACGCGGTTCTGCGGCGTCACCTCAAACCATACAAAGGGATCCTTGGGCATGGTGCCCGCCGGCGCGCTGCCCGAATCCAGCATGCCGGCAATTTTGAGGCGCGCAAACGGCAGGGACAGCGGCAGCCCCACGGCCAGCGCGCCGCCGGTTACACCCAGGCCAATCAGCAGCTTGCGGCGGCTGAACTTCCACTTGCGCGGTGATGTGGCGCTCATGCTGTGCCTGCCGGTTGCACTGCCAGCTGTGCGGCGCGCAGCACACCCTTGCGAATGCGTGCGTAACAGCCGCAGCGGCAGTAATTGTTTTGCATGGCGTCCAGCACTTGCGCTTCGCTGGCGGCCGGGTTCTGCTCCAGAAAGGCAGCGCAGGTCATCATCTGGCCGCTCATGCACCAGCTGCACTGCGGCACCTGCTCCTCAATGAAGGCCTGCTGCACCGCATGCAGGCGCACGCTGCCGTCCGGCTGCACTTGCGCCAGGCCTTCGATGGTGCGGATGGCAGCCTGGGCCGCCTGCGCCAGCGGCGTTTGGCAGCTGCGCGCAGCCACGCCATCCAGGTGCACCGTGCAGGAGCCGCAGATGCCCGCGCCGCAGCCGTACTTGGTGCCCGTCAGGCCCAGCTCGTCGCGCAGCACCCACAGCAGCGGGCGCAGCCCGTCGCCATCATCCACTTCAAATGTTTCGCCATTAATATTTAGCTGCATGTTTCCCGTCGCTGATCAGGTTGGCGCATCCCGCAATGCGCGAACACAGAGTCTATCGCGCACTGCGCGCTGCCGACGGCCTGTGCGCGGGCGATTTACTGCACCAGCGCCGCGCGCACCTTCACCACCACTTTCTTGATGGCTTCCGGCGCGCCACTGGCCAGCCCGGGAATGTGAACATCCGCGGGGTACAGCACTGTAAACAAACCCGGGCGCAGCAGCAGCTGCGCACCAACCGTGCCGGGGTGCACAAAGAATGCGGCATCCGTCTTGGCATCATAAGCCGTCTGCACCTGCAAGCCGCTCAGCGCAAACCAGTCCAAGCGTTCCGTGCCCTGCAGCGTGGCCTGAATATCGATGTAAGTGCGGTGCGCTTCCAGCACGCTCTGCTTCGCTGCGCCGGACTCATAAGCCGTCACCATCGCGTAGATGTCATCGCCTTGCAGCGCGTGGCGCCCATCCGCTGCATCCGGCTTTAGCGCCAGCACATACTCAAACGCCAGGCGCCACGGCGCGGATGAAAAATAGCGCGGCCACTCGCTGAGTTGGTCAAAGATCATGTTGGGGTGCTCCCGGAAATGTTGTGTTTTAGCCTTGCTGCGCGCTTTGGCTGCGGCGGCCACGTTCAATCGCTGGCATTGATGCGCTGCAGTTCCGCCGTGGCGCGTTCGCTGGCGGCATCGCCGCGCACCTTCTCATCCTCGGCTGTGTCCGCCAGCGTCTGGTCCTCTTTGTCAAACGCCTCAAGAAACATGCCAGCCCAGCGCGCGTAGTGCATGGCCATGCCGCTCAAGTGGCTGTGGACCGTCATGCAGTCCGGCGGCGGCTGCATCAGCGCCACGCGCTGCGGCATGCGCGCTATTTCCGCGCCCTGCGTCTTGATTTGCTTTTGCCATTCGGGTGTGTTTTGGATGCTGGAGTCCGCACCCACCAGGTTGAGCAGCGACTGGAAGCGCTCCATCGCGCTACTGCACTCCGTCACCATACTGTTGATGGAAGCGTAGTAGGGGCCGCGCCGCGCGGCCGGGCTGTTCCGGCTGCGGTTGGAAAGCCACTTGTACACCAGCAGAATGATGATGGTGGAGATGCAGGCTTCCATCACGCAACTTTACCACCGCTATAATTGATGCAAGCAGCGCCCGCGCGCTGCCATTTTCCATGGCACCCAAGCTCTATGCATTAATTCTGGCGGGCGGCAGCGGCACGCGTTTGTGGCCGCGCAGCCAGCCGCATATGCCCAAACAATTTTTGGATTTCACCGGTGCTGGCTCGCTGCTGCAGCTGGCGCGGCAGCGCCTGCATCCGTTCATCCCGGCGGCGCGCACCTTTGTGGCCACGCATACAGATTACCGCGTGCTGGCGCACCAGCAGCTGCGCAAGGTGCCGGCCGGAAATATTCTGGGCGAGCCAGCCGCGCGCGGCACGGCAGCAGCCATCGGGCTGGCAGCGCTGCACATCCGGCGCCGCGACCCGCTTGGTGTTATGGCGGTGCTCACCGCAGATCATCTCATCTCAAAGAAGCGCGAGTTCCAAGCAGCATTGCGGACCGCTGCGCAGCTGGCGGCAGACGGTTGGCTGGTGACGCTGGGCATTGCGCCCAGCCGCGCGGAAACCGGATACGGCTACATTCAACGCGGGGCAGCGCTGCCCGCGCGCGGCGCACAGCGCGCCTATCGCGTGGCGCGTTTTGTGGAGAAGCCGGCGCGCGACACGGCAGCGAAATATGCGGCCAGCGGCGCGTACAGCTGGAACAGCGGCATGTTCATCTGGCGCGCAGAGCGCGTGCTGGAGGAGATGGCGCTGCATATGCCGGAGCTGCACGCAGGTCTGGAGCAGATTGGCGCCGCGCTCGGGCAGGCGCATGCAGCGCGCACGCTAGCAAAGATCTGGCCGCTGCTACCGGTGGAAACAATCGATTACGGCGTAATGGAAAAAGCTGCGCGCGTGGCGGTGCTGCCGGTGGAGATTGGCTGGAGCGATGTGGGCAGCTGGGATGTGGTCTACAATCTTTTGCCGCACGATGCGAACGGCAATGCGGTGTCCGGGCAGCACTACTCGCCGGATACGCGCAACAGCCTCATCTACAGCGGGCACCGCATTGTGGCCACGCTGGGCCTGCAAGACATGGTGGTGGTGGACACGCCCACGGCGCTGCTGATCTGCCCGCGCGAGCGCGCCCAGGAAGTAAAACTGCTGGCGCAGATGGCCACGCACAAACGCACGGCCGATAAACCAAAAAAGAAAACTGCCAAGCCCGCTGCCCGCAAGCCAGCGCTGCGCGCCAAAACAAAACCACGCAAGCGCGCATAGCGCTGCGCCTGCCCTCCGCGCCGGCAGCAGCGGCGCCTAGAATCCAATCTGATGGTGTGAGAGGCGCTCGAAGCCGCCGGCGGTAATCAAATAGTTATGCTCGATGCGCGCCCCGCCCCAACCTTTGATGTATGCGCCGGGTTCAAGCGTCACCACATTGCCAGCTTGCAGCGTGTCCGTGCTGTGCGCCACAAGGAACGGCGCCTCCGGGTGCCCCAAGCCCAGGCCATGCCCGGCGTGATGCGGGAATGCGTCGCCCAATCCCGCTGCCACAAGTGAAGCGCGGCAGGCCGCGTATACCTGCGCGCCGGCCACGCCCGGGCGCAGCTCGCCTTCGGCGGCAAGCATGGCCGCCTGCAGCGCCAGCATGTGCTGCTGCTGGCTGTGGGTGGGCGGGCCCACGCACAGCGTGTTGGTAATGTCTGCCCGGTAGCCGCCGATGACCGGGAAGATGTCAAAGATCATCAGGTCGCCGGCGCGCAGCACATTTGCGGTGGGCGGGCCGCCGCCGCTTTCCGTGCGCTTGCCGGCTGCAAAATCGCCCAGCAGCACAATCGGCTCTCCAGCAGCGCGCGTGATAGCCGCCTGCACCTCCGCATAAACTTCAAGCTCTGTGCGGCCGGCCTGCAGCGCCGTGCGCGCGCAAAGGTGGCCAGCCTCGGTGGCGCGGATGGCGCGCCGCATGCACACCAGCTCGTCCGCAAACTTAACTGCGCGCATTGCGGAAAGCTGCGCGCCGGCATCGGCCACGGGCGCAGCCGCCAGGCCGGCGCCGGCTGCAGCCGGAAAGTGCCCCGCCTCCACCGCCACATTGCGCGCAGCGCTATAACGCGCAGCCAGCAGCGCTGCCAGCGCAGCCGCAGCTGCGCCAAGCTTCTCCGGCGCGGAGTTGCCAAAGTCATACCAGCTCCAGGCTTCGCGCGCGTCCACAAATGCTGCCTGCGCTTCGCTGCGCACTTTGTTGTCATGCAGCAGCCGGCACTCGCCCGTGCGGCTGAGCAGCAGAAAGTTGAGCCCCCAGCCCGAGAGCTCGGTGGGATTCATCAGGAAGCCGCTCAAGTAAAAAAGATTGCGCGGCTCAGAGATGATGATGAGGTCGCAGGCGGGCAGCCGCTCCCACAACAGGCGGCGGCGTTCCCGGCATCCGGATTCAGTCAGCATGTTGTATCTCCATTCGCCGCAGCGCCAACGCACCAGCGGTGCGCTCTTGGTGCCCGGCGAAGCCAAAAGTATAGACGGGCGCCGCGCTACTTTAGCAAACCGATGATGACCGGGTAGATGTTTTGTTCCATGATGATGCGCTGCCCGGCCGGCGTGGGGTGAATGCCGTCGGGCTGGTTTAGCGCGGGGTCAAGCGCCACTCCCTCCAGCAGGAAAGGCACGAGCGGCAGGGCGTACTTTTTGGCAAGCGCGGGATACATGGCGTCGAAGCTGCCCACGTACGCGCTGCCCAAATTATGCGGCGCATACATGCCGGCCAGCACAACGCGCGCGCCGGACTGCGCCAGAATGTTGATGATGGATTCAAGCTGCACTGCTGCGGCCGCGGGATCGATGCCGCGCAGCGCATCATTGCCGCCCAGTGCCACAATCACAATGTCGCCCTTTTGCCGCGCAATGAAGTCCGCGCGCCGCAGACCGCCGGCCGTTGTCTCGCCGGACACGCCGCTGTTCACCACGCGCACCGCATGCCCTTCCGCCCGCAGGCGCGCCTCCAGCAGCGCCGGATACGCTTCTTCAAGTTGCACGCCCAAGCCGGCGGTGATGCTGTCGCCCATCACAATAATCACCGTCTCGCTAGCAATGGCAGCCAGCGCCGCGGGCTGCTCGCCCACCACCGGCAGCGCGGAGTCCGGCGCACTGCCGCCGCCGGCAGCGCAGGCACTGAGCAGCGCAGCCGCAGCAAAAATTTGCAGCGCGGCAGCCGGTGGGCGCGGGCCAAACCAACTGCGGCTCACGGCATGCCCCCGTTGAAAACGGTAAACTCGCCACCTATGATCCAACTCTCAAACATAATGAAATCATATCGCCAAGGCGCCACGGTTGTGGATGTGCTGCGCGGCGTGAACCTCGAAGTTGCGGCCGGCGCTTCGGTGGCAATTGTGGGGGCATCCGGCTCCGGCAAATCCACACTGCTCTCTGTAATGGCCTGCATGGACCGGCCCGACTCCGGCCGGCTGGTGCTTAACGGCCGCGACGCAACCGCACTAACCGAGAGCGAGCTGGCTCAGCTGCGCAACCGGCAGCTGGCAATTGTGTTCCAGTCATTTGAGCTGGTGCCGGCATTCACCGCGCTGGAGAATGTGATGCTGCCGCTTGAGATCCGCGGCAGTGCAGCGCACGCCGTGGCTGCGGAAGCGCTGCATTCGGTGGGGCTGAGCCACCGCCTGCACCATCTGCCCGGCCAGCTTTCCGGCGGCGAGGAGCAGCGCGTGGCAATTGCGCGCGCGCTGGCGCAAGACACGCCCATCCTGTTTGCAGACGAGCCCACCGGCAACCTGGACCGCGGCACCGGCAGCGAGATAACCGAAATGCTGCTGCGCGGCGTGCGCGAGCGCGAGAAGACGCTGGTGCTGGTTACGCACGACCCGGAATTTGCGCGCCACGCCGACCGCATCATGCGCCTGGACAACGGCGTGCTGACCGCGGAGACCGGCAAATGATTTTGCGGCTGGCAGCGCGCATCTTGCGCCGCAATACCGGGCGCCTGCTGATCACCGGCCTCTCGCTGGCGGTGGGCGCGTTTGCGCTGGCAGCCGTGCTGGGCATTGTGCAAAGCGCCGAGCGCTTTCTGCGCGCCGAAAGCAATGTGCTGATTGGCGGCGATGTTTCAATCTCCTCCACCGCGCGCGTGGATGCGGACACGGACCCGGTGATTTTGGAAGCGCTTGCAGCCGGCGTGCGGCTGGCGCGCACCACCGAGATGCTGGTGATGACACGCAGCCTGAATGCGGCGCAGGTGCGCGCAGACGGCACCAATCCCACCGCACTGGCAAGCGCAAAAATTGCGGACAGCGCCTACCCCTTGTACGGCGCGTTGCAGCTGGAACGGGCCCAACCGCTGCTGCCTTCGGCCGGCGGTATTTTTGCCAGCCAGCTGCTGGCGCGCCGTTTGGGCGCAGCCATCGGGGACACCATTATGGTTGGCGATGGCAGCTTCACTGTTGAAAACATAATTGTGCGCGAACCGGATGAGCTGGGCAGCGGCTTCCGCCTCGGGCCGCCGCTGCTGGCCACCGAGGCCGGCTGGCAGCGTACCGGCATCACGCGCGAGAACAGCCGCATCAGCAACACGCTGCTGCTGCGCTTTCCGGCCGGCCTCGGCCGCAGTGCAGAGGCGCGGCTGACGCAGCGCATTGAGGAGCACTTCGTTGCTGACGGCGCGCGCGTGGCGGTGGCCACGCGCGGGCCGGAGAATTTGCTGCGCGCAACCCAAGCCGGCCAGCGCTTCTTCTTTACCGTGATTGTGCTGGCGCTCTTTTTGGCTGCAGTGAACATCCGCGTTAACCTGGCTTACCTGCTGGCAGCACTGACGCGCACGGCGGCCATTATGCGCGCCTTGGGCATTGCGCGGCGCGCGCTGGCTGCCATCTTCGCAGTGATCATTGCCGCAGTGGCGCTGGCAGGCGGCGCGGCGGGCGCGCTGCTGGGCAACCTTGGCGCAGCGGCTGCGCTGCCCTATGTTTCCAATTTGCTGGAGCGCACGCTGGAGCCGGATGTGCTGACTGCCAACATTCCGGCAGTGACGCTTTTTTCGCTGGCGCTGGCGCTGATGGCCGGCCTGGGTTTTCTGGTGCGCATCTCGCGCACCGAGCCAAAAATTTTGCTGGGCGGATACTCGCAGTCCGCTGCCGCGTCCACGGCCATGCATGAGCTGCCCTTTCTGGCGCTCTCGCTTGTGGCAATTGGCGGCGGCGTGTGGCAGCTTACCGGCAGCGCAGCTGTTGCCGGCACGGCAGTTGCCGTCATCCTCGGCAGCTTCGCCAGCATTGCACTGCTCACGCACGGGCTGGTGAAGCTGCTGCACAAGCACCGCGCGGGCTTTCGTTTTCAAACGCGCGCCATCATCGCCTTCGTGCACCATCAGGGGCCGGTGTTCACCTCGGCGGTGGCTTCGCTGGCAATTGCCGTGGGGGCCGTCTCCACCATCATTTTGCTGGAGGCCAATGTGCTTGGCAACCTGCGCGGCCAGTTCCGGGCCGATGCGCCCAACCTATACCTGCTGGATGTGCAGCCGGACCAGGAGCAAGGCGTGGCCGCAATTGTGGGCGACAGCTGGCGCATGTTCCCGGTGGTGCGCGGGCGTTTTGCAGAGCGCGATGGCGCAAAGATCGAGACACAAGGCGCGCAAAAAAACGATGAACTAACACGCGAGTTCAACCTGACCTATCGCGCTGAATTAATTGAGGGCGAAGAGATCACGGCCGGCACATGGCATGGCGCCGGCGGCCGTGGCGAGATTTCAGTGGAGCGCGATTTTGCCGGGCGCGCACAAATTGTGCTCGGCTCGTCACTCACATTTTTAGTGCAGGGCTTTCCAGTGACGGCAAAGGTCACCAGCCTGCGCAGTGTGCAGTCAACCGGCGGCATGCCATTTTTCTTTCTTGTCTACTCGCCCGATGTGCTTGCAGACATTCCGCGCTCGGCTTTTGGCTACGGCTTCCTGCCGCCGGCCGAGATCAATAGCATGATCTCAAAGGTGGTGGAGCGCTACCCGAATGTTTCTGCATTGCCCACAGCGGACATCATTGAGCTGGTGACGCGCGTTGTGACGCTGCTGGGCGCGGCGGTGGCAGCTGCCGCGGTGCCGGCGTTTGTGCTGGGCCTGCTGATGATTGTGTCGCTGCTGGCTGCGGCCGTGCGCGAGCGCACCAATGACATGCTGGTGTTCACGGCGGTGGGCGCGCCGCGCCCGCTGCTGTTCGGGTTGTTTGTGCGCGAGTCGCTCACCGGCCTTACATTTGCAGCTGTGCTGGGCGTGGTGATCTCACATGTTACGGTGCTGGTGCTGAACCGCGAGTTGTTTGAATTCACGCAGTACTTCTTCTCGCCACTGGTGATCGGCGCCGTGGCTTTTTTGTTCAGCGCCGCCACCATTGTGGCGGTGGTGGCGGCCCGCCGGCTTTCGCAGGTTTCACCGGCGGCTCTGCTGCGCAAGCAGTGAGCTGCGCAGTGCGCAACTAAAGTTCAGCACGCGCTTCACAATTTCGAGCGCGGACAGCAGCTCGCCAACCGTTGTGCGCCGTCGGCCAGCGCGCCCGCGATAATAAATTGCGGCTGCCAGTGTGAAGGCAGCTACCGCGCACTGCGCGCCGCCGCAACCATGGCCAGCAGGTTGGCGTCCGGCGCGCTCAAATCCAAATCACAGCCGGGCCAAATTGCATCCACATGCGCGGCAGCAGTCAGCACCGCCGCACGCACCTGTGCGGGCGTGCCATGCGCCAGCACACCTTCCGGATCAATGTTGCCAAACAGCAGCTGCCCGGGCGCCAGCGCAGCGCGCGCCGCCGCTGCATCCGTCAAGTGATCGATGTTGATGGCCTCGGCCGCAAGGCCCGCCAGCAAACCAAGCGCTGCGTCCAGCTTGCCGCACATGCTCAGCACGCGCGGTGCCGGCAGCGCTTGCAGCAGTTGCTGCAACGGCGCCTGCACCACCCGCCGAAAAGTGCGCAGGCCCACGTAGCCCGGCGACCCGCCCATCTCGTGCACCGTAATGAAGTCTGCGCCGGCATCCAAATAAGCCCGCCCCACCCGCGCAATGAAATCTGCCAGCTGCGCCAAGCTTGCGCTCACCGCGGCCGGCTCCTCAACAATTTGGTTTAGCAATGCTTCGCCATCCACCAGATACAGCGCCAGCGTAAACGGGCCGGGCACCCACGCGCCCACCAGCGCTTGCTGTCCCGCGCTTTGCACCAGCAAGCGAATGGCCTGCACCACCACATTCACGCGCCCCAGCTCCGTCACCGGGCGCGGGTCTATTTGCAATTCAGTAAGTTTCTTCAACGGAAATTGCGGCACACGCGGGTACTGCGGCAGCTCAGCCGCGGCACAAAAGTCCACCTGCGCACCCAGCGCCTCGGCTTCCACGCACAAGTCAAGCGGCACGCTCACTGAAGCCAGCCCAAACACATTCAGGCTGGTGGCAGCAGCCGCAGCCAGCAGCTGCGCATCTGCATGCACTGAACTAAAGCGTGCGCCGCTGTGCGCCAGCCCGGCAGCGGTAACGCTGCCCAAGCCGCTAAAACATGGCAGGCCGGCCGGACGGACACCACGCAACAAACCGAGTGCCGCCGCGCGCTGCGCACCCGCCGGTGGTTTTGCGTTAGCCACTTAAGCTCTGGTTATGCGGCCCGTTCATTAATAGAGCGCAGTGCTTAATACCTTGCTGAGTCCGGCCGCATCACAGCAGCCGGTGCGGCAAACTTTCAGTGCGGCCAGCGCCGGTCACCAGCACCCAATCCAGCTTGCGCTGCAGTTCGCGCACCGTTGCCGCGCCGCCATACGTCATGCCGGAGCGCAGCCCGCCCACAATGTCTGCCACAATTGCCTCCTCATCATCACGATAAGGAACCTCCATCGCCACGCCCTCGGCCGTCTTCCAGTCTGCCATGCCGCCGTGGAAATCCTCCTGCACTTCTGCACTGGCCATGCCACGATAGGACTTGAACTTTTGCTCGCCGCCATTGACCATGCGGGTGATAACCGCACCCGGCGTGACGCGGGTTCCCGCCAGCATGCTGCCCACCATCGCAAAGTCCGCGCCAAAGGCAAGCGCCTTCACAATATCGCCGGGCGTGCGGATGCCGCCATCGGCAATCAGCGAGCGGTCCACGCGGGCGCACTCTTGTATTGCAGTAAGGTTGGGCACGCCAAAGCCGGTCTTGATGCGCGTGGTGCATACCGCTCCGCCGCCGATGCCCACCTTGATCACATCGGCGCCGCAGGAAGCCAGATAGTCAGCGCCGGCATAGGTGGCCACATTGCCGGCGATGATGCAGGCGTTCTCGCCCACCAGCTCGCGCATGGTCTTTAGCGTGCGCCCCACATACTTGGCGTGCGCATGCGCCACATCAATGCAAAAGTATTGCGCACCCGCCCCCAGCAGCGCCGCCGCCCGTTCCACATCCACGCGGGCGCAGCCCACGGAGACGGCAGTTGGAAATCGGCACAGGCGGTACTCGGCCACGTTGCGTTCAATTGTCATGAAGCGGTGCAGCACGCCCATGCCGCCGCGCTCGCCGATAAAGTTGGCCATGGCATGCTCGGTGACTGTGTCCATGTTTGCAGTCAGCACCGGCAGCTTCATGCTCAGCTTGCCGCTGCGATCGGTCACGCTCGTGTCCACCAGCTTGCGCGATTCGTAGTGGTTGTACGACGGCACCAGCAGCACGTCATCGTAGGTAATGGCCTGTTTCATTTTTGTTGCTCCGCTGCGGGGGGCTGCACACGCAGCTTCACCGCCTGATATTGTTTTTGATAGTGCGCCAGCATTTCGGCATAGCCCAACCGCGGCAACTGCACTTTAAATTCCAGCTCCAGCTGTGCGCCCAAATCCGCAGCGCCTGGCCCCGCCGCAAACTCTAGCGCCTGGATGCGCGCATACAATTCCTCGCGGCTGGCAGTTGTGCGCTGCAGCAGCTGGTGCAGATAGTAGCTGGAGTGCGCGCCGGGCGCGGCTGCAACCCGCGCGCGCATGGCATCCCGGTCCATGTGCAGGCCGGCCAGCAATTGCTGCAGGCGCCGCAGGCTGTACACCACCAGCCCCAGATTATCCGGCAGATACAGGCGCTCAGCGGCCGAGTGCGAGATGTCGCGCTCATGCCACAGCACAATATTCTGCAGCGCAATCTCCACATGCGAGCGCAGCACGCGGCTGATGCCGGTCAGGTTCTCGCTGGCCACCGGGTTGCGCTTGTGCGGCATAGTGGACGAGCCGCGCTGCCCGGCGCCAAAGCCCTCGGCCATCTCGCCCACCTCAGAGCGCTGCAGCAGCCGGATCTCAGTTGCCAGCCGTTCGAGCCCGCCCGCATAAAGTGCGTTGATGCCAACCAGCTTGGCCAGCCGGTCGCGCGGAATAATTTGCGTGCTCACCGGCTCCACCGCCAAGCCCAGTTCCGCAGCCAGCAGCGCTTCCACGCGCGGCGGCAGCACCGTGTAGTTGCCCACGGCGCCGGAGAGCTGCGCCGTCAGCTCGTGCTGCGCATAGTGCTGCCACTCGGCTGCGCGGCGCTGCAGCTCCGCGTAAAATGAGAGCCACTTTTGCGCCAGCAGCATCGGCTCCGCATACATGCCGTGCGAACGCCCGATGCAAAGCACGTCCTCGCTTTGCGCAGCAAGCGCCCACAACTGGCGCAGCACAGCTTGCAGCTCTGCCAGCATAATCTGCAGCGTCGCGCGCAGCTGCAATGCCAGCGCCGTATCAATAACATCCGAGGACGTGGCGCCAAAATGCACAAAGCGCGCAACGGCGGGCGGCAGCTGCTCTGCCAGCGATTCGCAAAATGCCACCACATCATGCTGCGTGCGCAGTTCCAGCTCCGCAATGCGCGCCAGATCAATTCGAACTGTGGCCTGCATCAAAGCCGCCGCACCGGCTGGCACGCCAAATCCGCCCGCAGTTTCCAGTGCGCGCAGCAGCGCCGTCTCTACTTGCAGGAAGCAGCCAAACTTTCCGGCATCGCTCCAGATGCGCGCCACATCCGCGCACTCGTAGCGCGCAATCATGATGCCCGCCATCCTATAATTGGCGCAGCCGCATCGAGCGCCCGGCATCGCCGCACAGGATCAACATGAAAACTCTCGCAATCATCGGCGCACAATGGGGGGACGAAGGCAAGGGCAAGGTCACAGACTTTTTTGCCAGCCGCTGCGATGTGGTGGTGCGCTTCCAGGGTGGCAACAACGCCGGCCATACGATTGTTGTCGATGGCCGCAAAATCGTGACCCATCTGGTTCCCTCGGGTATTTTGACGCCGCACGCTCTGTCCATTATAGGACACGGTGTGGTGCTGGATCCGCGCAGCTTTGCACAAGAGCATGCGGATCTGACGGCAGCGGGAGTTTCCATCAGCTCCGCCAACCTGAAGATCTCACTGCACTGCAACATCATCACCAGCTATCACCGCTTGCTGGACGGCGCCCGCGAAACGCAAGGTGCGGTAAAGCTGGGCACCACCGGGCGGGGCATTGGCCCGGCCTATGAAGACCGCGCCGCACGGCGCAGCCTCAAGCTGGCAGACCTGTTGGATGAAAAACGACTGCGGGCGCAGCTGGCGCAAGTGCTGGATGAGAAGCAAATTCTGTTTGAGCAGCGTTACCACGTGGACTACCCATCACTAAATGATGAAGCCGCCGCACTGCTCGAACTGGGCGAGTTCTTGCGCCCATACGCTGCCGACACCTTTAGCCTGCTGCATGAACTGCAGTCCCAGCAGCGCAAGATATTGTTTGAAGGCGCCCAGGGCATCTTGCTGGATATCGACTACGGCACCTATCCGTTCGTAACTTCGTCCAGCACCGGGCTGGCCGGCATCTATGCCGGCGCCGGTCTGCAGGGCGCGCCAGACGAAGTGGTTGGCCTGTGCAAGGCCTACACAACGCGCGTCGGCAGCGGCCCCTTCCCCACCGAGCTGCTGGATGAAACCGGCAGCACGCTGCGCGAGCTTGGCGGTGAGTACGGCGCCACCACCGGCCGGGCACGGCGCTGCGGCTGGCTGGACCTGCCGCTGCTGCGCTACGCAGTGCGCGCCGGCAATCTCACCTCACTCGCACTCACCAAGCTGGATGTATTAGCCGGGCTGCCCGCGCTGCAAGCCTGTGTGGCGTATGAATATGACGGGCAGCATCTGGATGTGTCCTTTCCGGGCCTGGACCTCGCACGCGTGCGCCCTGTGTATGAAGTGCTGCCGCCACTGCAGGATGCTGCCGGATTGGGAGCTGGCAGTCTGCCGCCGAGTGTTGCGAACTATGTTGCCTTTATCGAACGGCACCTGCAAATCCCAGTGGGCCTGCTGTCATTTGGCCCGGAGCGCAGCCAACTGCGCCAGCTGCGCGAATATTTTTAGCAGCGCACCAGAACCGCTTCGAGCTACACCCTACCCGTCCAACACCAAGTTGCGCAGCGTGCCGATGCCACTGATTGTGATCTGCACATCATCGCCTGCTTGAAGTGTGAAGTCATCCGGCGGCACCAGACCGGTGCCCGTCATGAGGAAGACACCGCCGGGGAATGCGTTGTAGCGGCCAAGGTAGCCGCCTAGCTCCGCAACCGTGCGCTTCATCTCGCGCGTGCTCGTCTCGCCGGTGAAGACTGCAGCCCCGGCGCGCTCGATGCGCAGCCCGATGGTTGCGCCGGGCTGCAAGTCCAGGTGCGGCAGCAGTGTAATGGCCGGGCCGAGTGCACAGCTGCCCGTGTAAATTTTTGCTTGCGGCAGGTAAAGCGGGTTGGCACCCTCGATGTCGCGCGAAGACATGTCATTGCCAACGGTGTAGCCCACCACCTGCATGTCGGGCGCAAACAAAACTGTAAGCTCCGGCTCGGGCACATTCCAAAACGAATCGCCGCGGATGCGCACTGGCGCGTGCGGGCCCACCACGCGCTGCGGCGTAGCCTTCATAAAAATTTCCGGGCGTTCAGCGGCATAAACTTTGTCGTAGACACCAATGTTGTGCGCCTCTTCTTCGCGCGCTTCTCGGCTGCGCCGGTAAGTTACGCCGGCGGCCCATACCTCCTGCTCGTCCAGCGGCGCCAGCAGGTGCGCGCGGCTTGCATCTGGCGCAACCTGCAAGTCCGCCCAAAGCGCGGCGGGCTGCGCAGCCGCCACCGTGGCGTGCAGCAAATCAATTGCCTGCGCCAACCCGGCGCGCGCAACCAATTGCATCAAGGCGTTTAGCGTTGCCAGGCTCGCGTGGCTGCTGGCCGTCAGGTCATACACCTGCCCGGCGCGCACGGCCGCGAGGCGCCCGCCACTGCCCGGCAAAAAGTAACGGCAGAGCTGCAAGTTGGGTTCCATCGGAGTTTTTTTGTGGTGCGAAAAAGATGGAGCGTGGAAGTGCTTGAGCGGCGCCAGCGGCGGGGCTCTGTATCAACCCGCCGCCAGCCTTTGGCGGTCCCGACGGGATTCGAACCCGCGATCTCTGCCTTGACAGGGCAGCATGTTAACCGCTACACCACGGGACCAGATGCGGGAGTATAACATCCACGAAAAATGGGCGTCAAGCACCATGCACTTGCTGCCCGCAGGGGGCTCGGTTATCATCGGGTGCAGGCGCAAAAAAACCGCTACCCGGTGGCAGCGGTCGGCAGACGGGAAACAGTTGTGCGGACGGCTAGGTCTTAGCCAGCGCCTTCATACACTTGGTGCACATCGTCACCTGCATGCGCCGCCCGCCTTTCATGATGGTGGTTTTTTGCAGGTTGGGTTTGAAGGTGCGCCGGGTAGCGTGCATAGACTTGGGCACATTGCGCCCAAATCCGGTAATCTTGTTGCAGGTAACACACTTAGCCATGAACTTTATCTTCCTCGCCCCGAATTGTACCACGCTCAACCGGCCAGTCCGGCAGGCTGCGGCCCGATGAAAGCCGCCAGCCCACCGCCCGGCCGCATTCAAATTGCGCCAGCGGCCATTGCTAAAATTGCGGCGCATAGCGCGCGCCTCTCTTATGGGATTGTGGGCATGGCTGCAAAAGACACCGCAGACATGCTGGCCGGCGCGCTCACGCCGGACGCGCATAAGGGTGTGAGCGTGTGCGTGAATGCGGATCAAACCGTCACAATCGATATCTATGTCATAGTGGAACATGGCACCAATATTCAAGCCGTAGCCCGCAGTGCAGCCAACACAGTGCGCCACCACGTGCAGCTGGCCACCGGCCTTACGGTGCATCAGGTGAACGTGCTGGTGCGCGGCCTGCGCATGGCATCCGGCGAATAGGGCGCAACATTGGAAGAACACGACCGGCAGGTGGACGGCACCGGACTCCGCGCGCTTGCAGAAGCCGCCTGTACCTGGCTTGCGACCAATCACGAGGCCGTCAATGCGCTCAACGTTTTCCCCGTGCCAGACGGCGATACCGGCACGAACATGCTGCTCACCATGCGCAGTGCGTGCAACGAGATGGTGCCGGGCGAACTGCATGCCGGCAAGGTGGCGCATGCGCTGGCGCATGGCGCGCTGCTGGGCGCGCGCGGCAACTCGGGCGTAATCCTCTCGCAGATATTGCGCGGGCTGGCGCGCAGCTTGGAGCAGCATCCTGCGTTTGGCACCGCGCAGCTTGTGCGCGCATTGCATGAGGCGCGCAACACCGCCTATCGCGGCGTGGTGCGGCCGGTGGAAGGCACGCTGCTCACAGTAATCAAAGATGTGGCGGGCGCAGCGCAGCAAGCCGACCCGCAGCCCGCCGATATTGCAGCGCTGATCGCGCTGCTGGTGGCGGCCAGCAGCGCCTCTGTCCTGCGCACCCCGGACCTGCTGCCCGTCTTGAAGGAAGCCGGGGTGGTGGACTCGGGCGGGTTTGGATTGCAAGTGCTGTTCGAGGGCATGCTGCGCCACTTGCGCCAGGAGCCACTGGATGTGGTGCTGCACACGGCGCGGCATCCATTGAGCGCTGCGGCCGTGAGCGCCGCCCTCGATGCTGTTGAGCCCGGCCAGGAGTGGGAGGTGGTGGTGGACTTCCGCCCCAACCAAGCGCTTGACCTGCCATCGTTCTACAAGACACTAGAGCAGTTAGGCGGCTCCATTCAGGTGGGCGAAGGCGCCCCGAACTACAAGATGCATCTGCACCTGCCAAAGGAGCTGCGGCTGAAGGCCGTTGAATACGCGGAAACATTGGGCACCGTGGTAAATGTGCACATGGAAAACTTGCTCGACCAGGTGGAGCAGGCACAAGCCGCTGCACCGGTGGAAGTGCAAGCCGGGCAGCTGCTGGCAGTAGTAGTGGCGCCGGGCATCGGCTTCAACCGGCTGCTGGCGCGCCCCGGCGTGGCCGTCATCTCTGGCGGGCAATCCATGAATCCCAGCACCCAGGATTTGCTGCGCGCGTTTGCCAATCTGCCCGTGGCGGATGTGATTTTGCTGCCCAATAATAAAAACATTCAGATGGCCGCCGAGCAGGCCGCCAGCCTCAGCGACAAACGCGTGCGGGTGCTGCCCACGCGCAACATGCCGCAGGGCATTGCAGCCATGCTGGCGTTTGATCCAGATGGCGAGTTTGAGCCCGTGCTTGCGGAAATGCAAACGCGCATGGCTGAAGTGCACACGGGCGAGCTGACCAACGCAACGCGAACCGTAACTCTGGACGGCATCGCGGTGCGCGAGGGCCAGTTCATCGGGCTGCGCGATGGCACGCTGGCTTGCGCCACAGAAACGCTGCCGGATTGTGCATTGCAGTTGTTGCAGAAGATGGGCGCCGCAAAGTTTGATCTGCTGACGCTCTACCACGGCGCGGCAATCGGGCCGGTTGAAGCCGATGCACTGCGCACCAAAATTGCGGCCAGCTACCCGCAACTGCAGACGGAGATTTACTCCGGCGGCCAGCCACACTACCACTATATTCTTTCCCTCGAATAAACGGCCGACCGGCCACCAATTCACAGTTACAATCCACCTGTTCTTTATATGAGTGCTGCCATCGAGACCCTGCGAAAGATACTGCAGCTGGAATCCCAGAAGGGCTTTCAGAACAACTGCGTGGTGGGCGGGCTGGATAAGGCTGCGCCCATGTGGCGCCAGCAAGCTGCGCAGTCTGCGTTGCCGGCTGGTTTTGTTGGGACGCTTGCCACCGGGCTTGCCGCCTACCCCGGCCTGCCAGAGGGGCGCCGGCCGCAGGCAGTGGCCGAGATGCTGGCGCAGCTAGACCTGCTGGCTGCCGGCGTGCCGGTTGCCAAACCGCCGGCAGCTGCGCAACCGCGCCCACCGGTGCAGCAAGGCACAAAACAAAACCCGCAGCAAGTTTCAAACAAAAAGCAGCGGCCCCAGCCAGCGGAGCGCGAGCGTCCGGCGGCGCCACGCCCGGTACCGGCAGCCGCCGCACCACCCACCGAACCAGACCCCAACATGCAGCTGGACTCGCCACTTACGGTGATCCCCGGCGTTGGGCCGAAGTTTGCGGAAGTGCTGGGCTCGCTGGGCCTCACGCACCTGCGCGACACCCTGCGCTATTTTCCGCATCGCTATCTGGATTACTCCGCGCTCAAACCCATTAACCGCATTGAGTACGGCGACCAGGCCACAATCATTGGCACAGTGCGCGAGGTAAGCGGGCGCAAAGTGAAAGGCGGCCAGCTGCATCTGGTGCGCGCGGTGATTGGCGACAGCACCGGTGAAATTGAGTGCACCTGGTTTAACCAGCCGTGGCTGCAGGACCAGCTGCGCACCAGTTTGCAAATTCAAGTGAGCGGCCGCGTGGACATGCAGCTTGGCCGCCTGCTGCTCTCCAGCCCGGACTGGGATGAAGTGGACAGCGAAGCGCTGCACACCGGGCGCATCGTACCCATCTACAACCTCACAAAGGGCCTCGGCGGCAAACAGCTGCGGCGCTGGATGCATGCCGCCGTGTACGGCGTGGCACCGCGCATAACCGATCCGCTGCCGCCAGCCCTGCGCGAGAAGCTGCAAATGCAAAGCCTGCCAGCCGCGCTGGCGGCCGCGCACTTTCCGCAAAACCAAGCGCAGCTGGATGCAGCGCGCCAGCGTCTGGCGTTTGATGAATTGTTTGCTTTGCAGCTCAACTTGCGGCAGCAGCGCGCTGAGTGGCAGGCGCAGCCCGGGCACGCGCTGGCCGAGCCCGCGGGCTGGCTGGCCAGTGCCATTGGAACGCTGGCCTTTCCGCTCACTGGTGCACAGCAGCGCGTGCTGGCCGATCTGCTTGCCGATATGGCGCAGCCTGTGCCGATGAAGCGCCTGATTCAGGGCGACGTGGGCTCCGGAAAAACTGTGGTGGCTGCGCTGGCGCTGGCGCTGGCCGTGCGCAACGGCGTGCAAGGCGCAATCATGGCGCCCACCAGCATTCTGGCAGAGCAGCACTTTCGCACAATGCGCTCGCTGCTGGCCGCCTTCCCGCAGCTGGACCTGGGCGGTGCAGATTTGCCCGCCATCCGCCTGCTGCAAGGCAGTACGCCGGCCGCAGAGCGCGCCGCCATCGACGAAGGCCTGCGCACCGGCGCCGTAAAAGTGCTCGTGGGCACGCATGCGGTCATTCAAGCGCAAGTGCACTTTGCCAAGCTGGGCTTGGTGGTGGTGGATGAGCAGCACCGCTTTGGCGTATTACAGCGCGCCGCGCTGCGCGAGAAGGGCATGCACCCGCATCTGGTGGTGATGACCGCCACACCCATCCCGCGCTCGCTGGCGCTCACTGTTTACGGCGACCTCGATCTTTCTGTGATTGACGAGATGCCACCGGGCCGGCAGCAAGTGCAGACGCATCTGGTCCAGCCCAAAGAGCGCGAGCGCGCTTACGGCCTGGTCCGCAAAGAAGTGGCGAACGGCCATCAAGCCTACATCATCTGCCCGCTGGTTGAAGACAGCGACAGCCCGGACACCAAGGCCGTGGTGGAGGAACATGAGCGCCTGCAGCGCAGCGTGTTCCCTGAGCTGCGTTTGGGCCTGCTGCACGGGCGGCTGCGCCCCGCGGAAAAGGATGCGATAATGCAGGCGTTTCGGGCAGGTGAGACCCAGATCCTCGTGGCAACCTCTGTAATTGAAGTGGGCGTGGATGTTCCTAACGCAACCATCATGCTGATTGAAGGTGCCAACCGGTTCGGGCTGGCACAGATGCACCAGCTGCGCGGGCGCGTGGGCCGCGGCGCCGACCAGTCTTACTGCCTGTTGCTGCCAGAGCCCGGCAACGCCGGCGCAGCTGCGGCGCGCAACAATTCCAACGAGCGCCTGAAGATAATGGAAAGCACCACCGACGGCTTTGTGCTGGCCGACAAAGATTTGGCCATGCGCGGCCCGGGCGATTTCTTGGGCACCCAGCAAGCCGGCTTCGTGGGCCTGCAGATGGCGCGCCTGAGCGACCTGAAGTTGATTGAACTGGCGCGCAAAGAAGCGGACCTGCTGTTCAAGCAGGATCCGTTGCTGGCACAGCCTGAGCACCAGCAGCTGGCAGCGCTTGTTGCGCAATCCGCCGCCAGCGCAAACGGAGACGTAAGTTGACAACCACAGCGGGCCGCGCCCCATGATCCGGCGCGCGGTGTTCCCCGGCACCTTTGACCCGGTGCACTGCGGCCACATTGATGTGGCCATGCGCGGCAGCAAACTATTTGACACCGTCATCGTGGCCGTGTACGACAAGCCGCTCAAGAATCTGTTATTCTCTCCGGAGGAGCGCATTGATTTGGTACGCCAGGCATTTGCCGGCAACGCAGGCATTGAGGTCACGGGCTACAGCTCCCTCACCGTGGACTTTTGCCGCATTGAAAACGCCACAGTTATTTTGCGCGGGCTGCGGGTGTTCTCAGACTTTGAACATGAATTCCGCATGGCGCTCGCCAATCACCGGCTGGCGCCCGCGATTGAAACTGTGTCGCTGATTACACGCGAAGAGCTGAGCTTCATAAACTCCACCACGGTGCGCGAGATCGCATCGTTGGGCGGCGATGTGAGCTCGATGGTACCGGACTTTGTCTGCGCTGCACTGGCAAAAAAACTGCAGGGCAGCCACCCGCCGGGCGGGCAGCCCGCCCCCAGGAGCTAAAGGCGCATGGATATTCTGCATCTGGTTGACCGCCTCGAGGAGCTGGTAAACCAATCCCGCTTAATCCCATTCTCACATCAGGTGATGATCAACGAAGACCGCTTGATCGACATCATCGATCAAATGCGCGTTTCCGTGCCGGACGAAACCAAGAAGGCGCAGAAGGTATTGGCGGACCGGGACCGGCTGCTGGCGCAGGCCACAGAGGAAGCGGAGCGCTACAAGGAAATTGCGCGCCGCGAGCGGGACATGATGGTGGACCAGGAACAGATTGTGCAGCATGCGCGCATTCGCGCGGAACAGATTGCGGAAACGGCGCGGCGCGAGGCGGCTGGAATTGTGGGCGAATCTGATGAATATGCCACGCAAACGCTGGCCACCATGGAAACTGAAATAATGCGCGTGCTGCAACAGGTGCGCAACGGGATTTTGCTCCTGCGCACACAGCGCGGCAACCGCGACAATGACCTGGACGAACAGGATGCTTGACGCACTGCCGCCTGCCGCAATATAATAGCGGTTCTCGCAAGCCTGCCTGCAGCCTTAGGAGCCTAACATGACCCCCCTTCCAAAGCGCCGACATTCCACCGGCCGCCGCGACCGGCGCCGCGCGCATGATGCGCTGACTGCACCGCATTTGATTGTGTGCTCGCATTGTGGCGAAGCCCAGCTGCCGCACCGCGTTTGCGGAAAGTGCGGGCATTACAACAAGCGCGAGATTATCGCAAAGTCTAAATAACATTGGTGGCTGGCAGTGCCGGCCGATCCTGCCCCAAACAGCGCAGAGGCCGTACTTTCACGGCCTCTTTTTATGAATACGCTCCCCCGCAACACCACCGCAATAATGTTTCCCGGACAGGGCTCGCAATATGTGGGCATGGGTGCGGAGCTGGCGCTGGGCTCTCCCGCCGCGCGCGCTGTGTTCGCAGCCGCCGATGACCAGCTGCGCTGGCCGCTCTCCCGCCTGTGCTGGGATGGACCCGCAGCCGAACTGAACGCAACCCAAAACACGCAGCCTGCGCTGTACGTGTGCAGCCTCGCAGCGCTGGCAGCGCTGCGCGAGCATGCTGCCAGCTGGCAGCCGGCTTTTGCTGCCGGCCATTCGCTGGGAGAAATAACGGCACTGGCTGCGGCTGGGGCGCTGAAGTTTGCGGATGGCCTGCAGCTGGTGTGTGAGCGCGGACGCTTGATGCAGCTTGCCGGCGAACGCCAGCCCGGCAGTATGGCTGCCGTGGTGGGAGCATCCGCTGCCGTGGTGCGGGCCATCTGCGCCCAGGCCACCGCTGAAAGCGGCTTGCCGGTTACGCTGGCAAACGACAACTGCCCGGGACAGGTGGTGATGTCCGGGCATCTGGCGGCGCTGGAGCGTGCAACCGAACTGCTGCGCAGTGCCGGCTTCAAGCGCGTGCTACCCATCAAAATATCTGTTGCGGCGCACTCGCCGCTCATGGCCAGTGTGCAAGCGGAGTATGCTGCAGTTGTGGCCGCCACGCCTGTGCAGGCGCCACAAGTGCCGGTGATTGCCAACGCCAGCGCTGCGCCAATGCGCGATGCCGCTGCGGTGCGGGCCGAGCTGCAAACACAGCTCACAGCGGTAGTGCGCTGGACCGAAAGTATGCAAGCGCTGCTGGCAGCCGGCGTAAAACATTTTGTGGAGCTGGGCCCGCACACGGTGCTGTGCGGGCTGCTCAAACGCATTGACAGCGCCGCAGCACGCTATGCGCTGGGCACTCCCGCCGACTTGCCCGCATTGCAGCAGCTGCTGGCTGCCTGAGGCCAGGCCCATGCCCCGCCGCCTATTGCGCTTGGAGTTGCAGGGGTACAAAACCTTCGCGGCGCGCACCGAATTTGAATTCGGCAACATTACGTGCATCATCGGACCCAACGGTTCGGGCAAGAGCAACATCGCCGACAGCCTGCGCTGGGTGCTGGGCGAGCAATCCTTCTCGCTGCTGCGCGGCCGCAAAACGGAAGACATGATTTTCAGCGGTTCGGCGCTGCGCCCGCGCTCGAGCATGGCCAGCGCCAACGTCACTTTTGACAACGCTGACCAGTGGCTGCCAATTGAATTTAGCGAAGTCTCGCTGCAGCGCCGTGCTTACCGCGACGGGCAGAATGAGTACATCCTCAACAGCCAGAAGACACGCCTGCGCGACATCACCGAATTGCTTGGAAAAGTGGGCCTTGCGCAGCGCACCTACACCGTGGTTGGCCAGGGGCTGGTAGACACTGCGCTCTCGCTCAAAGCTGAGGAACGGCGCGCGCTGTTTGAAGAAGCCGCCGGCATCGGCGTCTACAAACAAAAGCGCGAGGACGCGCTGCGCAAGCTGGAACAGACCGCGCGCAACACGGAGCGCCTGCAGGATATTCTGGCGGAGATCCGGCCGCGCCTGCGCGCCCTGGAACGCCAGGCGCAGCGCGCCAGCGAACTGCAAACCGTAACGACGGCATTCCGCGCATCACTGCGCAGCTGGTACGGCTTCCACTGGCAGGCCGCGCAGGCCACCACCGCCGCCGCGCAACTGCGCGCAGCTACCGCAGCAAAAACTGTGGGCGACCGGCGCACCACCCAGACCGCGCGCGACACGGACTTGAGCGCATTGCGGGCGGCAATCGGGGCACAGCGCGCGCAGATAAATTCCTGGCACCGCGAAGCCGCCCACCAGCACAGCGAAGTGGAACAGCACATGCGCCAGCTCGCTGTAAGCGACGAGCGCACGCGCAACATTGCGCAGCAGGCGCAGGCGCTGCAAGCCGAGTTGATCGGGCTGGATGCTGCCCTGGCGGCGCAATCCGCCACCGTACTGGCTGCAGAAAACACGCTGCACGGGCTGGCAGCGCAGCGCATCACGGCAGCGCAGCGCCTTGAAGCATTGCGCGCCGCCCAGGGCGAACGCGGTGCGCAGCGCACCACTCTGGAACAGCAGCTTGAAGCTGTGCGCCAGCAAGCCAACAACACCAGCCGTGAGCAAGCCGGCTCTGCTGCGGAGCAGCGCAATCGCAGTGAGCGCCGGAGTGCACTGCGCGAAGAAATTGAGGCGCGCCAGCTAGAGCTGCAGACTGTTGCGGCGCAGGCCGCAGAGCAGGAGCAAGCTGCCGGCGCGGACACGAACCAGCTGCAAGCAGCCGCAGCCATGCGCAGCGCCGCCGAGACTGCGGCAGATGCTGCCGAGCAAAGCGTGCAGGCTGCCGAGCAACAACTGGCGGCGCTGCGTGCACAGGGCGCAGAGCTTGTTGCCCGGCGCGAACGCCTGCTGGCGCGCTCCGAAGTGCTGCGCCACGAAACTGCACCCGCAGATGAGTTGGCATCCGGCCGCGCCCGCCTGCGCCGCGCCGCGGCCAACGGCGCCCTGCCCGCCTACCTCACCGATTTGATTGATGTGCTGCAAGTGCCGGCCGAATACGACACGGCCATAACCGCAGCGCTCAGCAGCGCACTGCACGCCGCGATTGTGGCCGATGCATCAGCCGTGCAGCAGGCCGCGCAACTCTTGCAGAATGCCGGCGGACGCGCCACCCTGCTGCCACTGCAGGCGCTGCGCCCGCCCGATCCACTGGAGCTGCCCGCAGCCGAAGGCACAATTGACTGGGCAGCGCGCGTTGTAACTTGCGACCCAAAATACCGGCCCGCGCTAGACCTGCTGCTGGGGCGCGTACTGCTCTGCCGCGACGCAGCCAGCGCTGCCGCCGCTGCCCAGCGCCTGCCGTCCGGCGCCGTGGCGGTTGCCACAAGCGGCGAACTTTACACAGCCGACGGCATGGTTGTTGTTGGCATCGCCCAAAGTGGCGCAGCCCTGGCGCTTGCGCGTGAAGCCCGCGAGCTGCCTGAACGCACTGCGAACGCCACGCAAGACTTGGCGCGCTGCACGCAGCAAACCGCACAGCAAGCGACCGCACTGGAAGAAGCGCAGCAGACCGCCGTGGCTGCGCGCAACGCCCGCAGCGCGGCCCAGCAGGCGGAACAGCGCGTGCAGCAAGCTGTGGCCGAACGCAGCCCTGCCCGCGAACGCATTCTGGCAGCACTGCAGCTGGCTCGCACGCAGCTGGCAGCGCTCACTGAAGAGCAGGCGCGCCTGACGCGCGCCAGCAGCGCGGGCGAACTGCACTTGGAACAACTGGCTGCCACGCTGGCAGCGGCTGAGCATTCCGCGCGAGTCGTCGCCGCGCAGCTGCTGGAATTTGACAGCGAGGATCCGGCCCAGCTGCTTAACATCCAGCTCACCGAACTGGCCGTGGTGGAACGCGCGCAGCAGGACGCCGACGCGCGCCGCAGCGAATTGCAAGCTGATTTGCAGCGCGTGCAGGCGGAGCGCAACACACGCGCGCAGCTGGGGCAGCAGCTGGCCGCAGACCAAACTGAAGTGGCCGGGCAGCAAACTGCGCTGCGCGCCAGCATGGCGGCGGGCCAGCAGGCTGTGAGCGCGCTGCAAATGCTGATTGACCCGGCCGAGGCGCAGCTGGCCGGTGCCGAGCAGCAGCTGGGCGAAACAGAAACAAGTGAAAGCGAAACCCGCGCCAGCCTGGCAGCCGCCGAACGCGAAAACGCCGACGCACAACTAGAGCTGCAGCGCCGCCAGAATGACACGGCCGCGTTGCAGGAGCGTGTGCGCGCGGACTTCTCGCTGCTGGACTTTGAGCAAAGCGAACAGGAGCCCGGCGTTGGCCCGGGCTTTGATGAACTGGCCGTTGAACTAGAGGCGATAGATGTGCTGCCGGACGGCATCGAGGATGCCCTCAATCGCCAGCGCACGCAAGTGCGCCGCCTGGGCGGCATCAGCCCCGATGTGCTGCGCGAGTACACCGAAGTGCGCGACCGCCATACCGAGCTGCAGGATCAGGTGGCGGACTTGAACCAGGCCGCCAGCCAGCTGCGCGAAATTGTGGCCGAGCTGGATGTGCTCATGGAGCAGGACTTCAACAAGACCTTCGAGCGTGTGGCGGCAGAGTTTCAGCTCACCTTCAAGCGCCTCTTCAACGGCGGCAGCGCGCGCCTTGAGCTAACGCAGCCCAACGACATCGCCAATACCGGCGTCGAAATTTTGGCGCAGCTGCCGGGCCGGCGCCAACAGGGGCTGGCGCTGCTTTCCGGCGGCGAGCGCTCGCTCACAGCATGCGCCCTCGTATTCTCGCTGCTGCGCGTGAGCCCCACGCCCTTTGCACTGCTGGACGAAGTGGATGCAATGCTCGACGACAGCAACGTGGAACGCTTTCGCGAGCTGGTTGAAGAACTGAGCCAGACCACCCAGTTTGTGATCATCACGCACAACCGGCGGACAGTAGAAGTGGCCGACACGGTGTACGGCATCACGATGGGCGCAGATAGCGCCAGCCAGATCATCAGCCTAAAGCTGGAGGGAAAGGCTAAGCCCTAAGCTTCTGCCCGCTTGCGAGCGGCCGCAGCTGACCGCGGAATTTTCCCGCAGGCACATCGGCAGTTTTCGCAAACCTCACTCGCTGCGCTCCAAAGCCCCCAAGCCCGGCTTGCCACCGGCCGCCCTGCGCGCAGATGAAGTCACGCTGCGGCGCAACATTATGCGGCGCTCTACTCTCAGCGTGGCAATCATTATTCCGCCCACGAGAAACAAGCCGCCAATCACACCCAAAAAGTTCCCGCCGCCTTCGCGATCACGCCGCTGCCCTGGCCCGCGCGCGGCAGCTTCATTCGAAGCATCTCGCAGTTCCAGTGGTGCACCTAAGGGACCTTCGGACTCAAACCCGGCATCTCCCGCACCCTCGGAGCGCGCTTCCACATTAGCACCGCCCTGCCCAACGCCCAAAGCCGTTGCCAGCGCAAGCGCTACCCCAACCACGCTCAAGGCTGCCACTAAGATGGCAAAGACGCGCGCCATCAGCTTCATGGCTTGGCTTCCCGGCGCTGCACCTGTAGTCGGGCGTTGCCCAGCAGTGCAGCGATCGGCTCGATTAGATAGCGCTTGCTGGTGCGTGCGATCCAGGCCCAATGCAGCGCGAGGTGCACGCCCAGCAACAGCACAAAAATATTTGCAGTGGCATCATGCATGCCGCGCCACAACGGATTGTGCTGGACTGGAATATGCAGGAACGGCATTACCGCTCGCGAAATCATGATGCCGGTAAACATGATCAAGGTCATATCCACGAACAACAGCAAGTTAAGAATGTAGCTGAACCGCGTACGCGGCGGCAGCACCCCGAAGAAGCGTACGCCGATTTCCACAATCCAATTCCAACTCAGCAGCAGATGAACGACTAGAGCCGCAATCCCGCCAATTGTGAGCCACTCGTGTACGGCAATCCCGGTTGAATTCGGATCCCACGCAACCAAAAAGCCCGCGAAGATCACGATGTCTATGAAGAGTTTCGTCTTGGTGCGCGAGCTGACAGCTGTTTTCATCAACGCCTCCGTGCTAATAGGCGTTAGTCTAACCAACAAGAGCCGGCAATGTGTGGGGAAGTTACGGGGAAATTATGGGTTTCTTGTGAACGGAATGGCGGAGGTGCAGTGGCAACGCCGGTTGCTGGCACCCAATGGCAGCGCGCGCCAAATGCGCGCGGGAAATAATTACTGCACTGCGTCTGCGGTCAATGCGGGCGTGGTCGGCACGCGCGGCACCCACCAATCCAGCTGCTTCACATCCGGCGCCGTGCGCTGCAGTGTCAGCCAGTCGTTGAAGGTTGCGTCGCGCCGCTCCTCAAGCAAGGCTGCTGCCAACGGCCGCACCTCGCGCGCGAGAACTTCGATAATATGGAAGCCAAAATCAGTCTGCACAAGCGCGGGAACGAGCCCCACCTTGGCCTCGAAGACCGCCTTGTCAAACGGCGCCACCATCATGCCACGCGTAAACCAATCCAAGTCGCCACCCGTCTTCGCGTTGCTGCTATCTGTGGAAAACTCGGCAGCCAGCGCCACAAAATCCTCGCCCTTCAGCGCGCGCTGCAGTACGGCTTCCGCTTCCGCCTTCTTGTCCAGCGCCATCAGAATGTGGCGGGCATGCGCTTGTTCTTCAGAAGTTGCCACGCTGGCGGTAAGTGCAGTGCGCACCATGCGCGCCAACACACGCGCTTGCAGCCGCACACGCAAGTCGGCCTCGGTCAGGCCGGTCTGGGTGAGTATGTTTGTAAGAAATTCGCTGAGGTTCTTTTGGTACGCTTCAGCCGTGTACGGCGTGGGGCTGGGCTGCGGGCTGGGCGACGGGCCGGCAGTGGGTGTTACAGCGGGGTCGCTGGTGGGTGCGGGCATCGGCGTGGGTGGCGCCGCATTCGGGTCATACCCAAACATGTTGCGCATCTCAACATCGATCTCCGCCTCGCTCGCAATCAGGCCGCGCTGGGCAGCCTCATTCATCACCAGCTCGTCATCCACCATGGACGCCAGAACCTGGCGCCCCAGCCCCGGCGCATCATTCAAGTTCAGCTCAAGCTGCTTCAGGCGCTCCGCGTACTGCGGCTGGTTGCCCAGCATTTGCAGAATTTGGGCGTAAGCCTGAAACTCGTTCACAACCTGCCAGCGTTTGTAACGCACGGATTTTTCAAAACTAAGCATGTTGATGGAGGATTGCCCAACATTGGCAACTGCCCGGCGCGGCACCAGTACATATTCGTCCAGCACGCCGTAACCCGCAAGCCCCGCAACCAGCGCCACCACCAGCAGCGCAAATGCAATCAACGCGGTCTGTAACTGGTCTTCACGCCAACGCCGCTTGGCAGTGGCGCGCACGGGAACAATTGGAATCTTGACAGGTTGCTTTGCCATGGGCGGGGTTAATTAACTTGACTGCAGCAGTGCCGGCCGAAAGGCGCCAGCAGTGCAGCGGGAACCGTTACTCCTCGGGGTACGCTTCGCGCGGCGCCTCGGTGTTGCGCTCGCGGCCGCGCGACTCCCAGCGGCCTTCCGGCTGCTCAGTGCGCGGGCGTGCCACGCGCCCTACAAAAGGCAGCAAAGCCATATGGCGGGCGCGCTTCACCGCCTCCACCAGCATGCGCTGGTGCAGCGCGCAAGTGCCGGTGCGGCGCATAGGCTGAATGCTGCCGCTCTCGTTTAAAGACCGCACAATCACGTCTACGTCCTTGTAGTCGAGCTGGTTCACTTTGTTGCTGCAAAAGTAGCAGAAACGCGGCGGCCGCCGCCGGTCATCCCGGCCGCCCCGGCCCTCACTGCGATTTGATTCTCGATAAGCCATAATTGCTCTCCCGCCCTAAAAATCTAAAACGGAAACTCGTCGCCCGCTTCCATTGATACGGGTTGTTCCAGCTGCACTGTTTCCGCGCCGCCGGATGCACTGCCGCCCAAAAGCAGCATCTCGCGCGCCACAATCTCCACTTGCGTATGCTGCAGGCCGTCTTTGCCGGTCCACTCTTTGTTTTGCAGGCGGCCCTCAATGTAAATCTGCCGCCCCTTGTGCAAGAACTCGGCACATACGCCGGCCAGCTTGTCCCAAGCCACAATCGTAAACCAGGCCGTCTCTTCTTTGTGGTCGCCTTGCGTGCTCATCCAAGTGCGCGTGGTGGCCAACCGGAAAGAAGTAACGGGCTGGCCGCCGGGAGTGTGGCGCAGCTCTGGCTGCGCTCCTACCCGCCCGATCAGCATCACTTTGTTCAAGCCGCGGGTCATGACCGCTGCGCCTCTACCGAGCTATGCAGTGGCTGCGTCCGGCTCATCCACTCCCGCTTCAAGCACTGGAGCAGCCGGCTGTGCAACTCCGGCACGCGCTGCCGGCTCATCCGCCGGTTCGGGCACAACCGGCGCAGCCGGCATCTCTTCATGGCGCACAAACAAAAAGCGCATCACGTCTTCATCAATGCGCAGCTTTCGTTCCACAACTGCCGGCGCTTCCGGCGGCAGGCGCACAAACCAAAATACATACGCCCCTTCGCGCTTTTTGCCAATGGGATAGGCAAGCCGGCGCCGGCCCCAGTAATCCACGCGTGCAACCTCGCCGCCGGCAGCGGCTAGCCAGTCTGCCACCTTGCCTTGCAAAGTTGATAGAGCGTCATCGCTCAGCTCCGGGTTCAGCACCACGGCCAGCTCATAATTTCTCATTTGTTACAGCTCCTACTTTCCATGGTCATGGCCCCTTTCAGCGCACGGGGAGTGCGCCTAGTTGGAGCGGAAAGCGAGTTTGAATTTACTACTCGCAGTGCCAAATAATACCGCCGAACGCGAAATTTGTAAATGCTGCAGCCGCGATCGGGAACGCAGGCTTTGCGCCCCGCGCCGATGCGCAAGGCACGCCGAAATTCAGGTGCAAAAGAGCTTTATTGCAGGCAAAAAGCGAACCACTAGGCCATCGCAGCTGGATGGCCGCAAAATAAAATGTGAAGTTCGCCCGGGCCGGCAGCCCGAGAAATCTTCACAAGCCCCAACTACTACCCTGACACCGACATGTCCGACCGACCCTCCAGTGCTCTTGCGAGGGTCGTCTCATCCGCGTACTCCACATCGCCGCCCATCGGCAGGCCGCGCGCCAGCTTTGTCACTTTTGGGGTGAGGCCCACCAGCACCCGGTGCAAATACATGGCAGTCGCCTCGCCGGCCAGGTTCGGGTTTGTTGCCAGCACCACTTCGCGCACACTGCCGCGTCGCACCCGGTCTATCAGCTCGCGGATGCGCAGGTCATCCGGCCCAACGCCGTCAATCGGTGAGATTGCGCCATGCAGCACATGATAGTGTCCGCTAAACACACGCGTGCGCTCCAGCGCTGCCACATCCAACGGATCTTCCACCACGCACAAAACGCCCGGGTCGCGCTCGGCAGACACGCAAATGAAACACGGGTCGGCCTCGGCCGCGGTGATGTTGTAGCAGCTGCTGCACAAGCGCGTGCCGGCTTTCAAATCCAGCAGCGCTTCAGCCAGCGCCCGCGATTGCTCCTCCGGCGCGCGCAGCATGAAATACGTCAGGCGCGATGCGGACTTGGGTCCAATGCCGGGCAGTCGCGACAGTTCATCTACAAGGCGCTGCACCGGGCGCGGCGTAACCAGCCCGCGCATTACATGCCCGGCAAAGAAAGTTTGCCGGTTAGCGGGCCCAGGCGTCCCGCCGCCATGCCCTGCGATTGTTCAAGCGCAGCATTCATAGCCACCACCAGAATGTCGCCGAGCATTTCTGCATCGCCGCTCTGCAGAAACTCCGGCGCTATGCGCACTGCACGCACGCGCTGCACGCCGGAAATCTCGATGGTCACCGCAGCGCCACCGGAGGTGACACTGATGTACTCATCTGCCAGCTCCGCCTGCGTCTGCTGCATCTGCGCCTGCACTTGCTGCAGGCGCGCCATCATGTCTCCGCCACCACCGCCACCCCGCTGCGGACCCGGCCGCGCCATGTTGCCTTTGCCTTTTCCCATTTTGTTTCCTCGCTGCAGATTGTCCCAGTGTACCTGCCACACCAGGCATGCAATGAAATAAGTTTATCGTCCGCGCTCGCGGGCGCGTGCCCCGAGCTTGACCGCTGCCGCCACCACGCCGTCACTCGCAACATCCGCGGGCAGCTCCGCGCCGTGCAACGCAGACTGCACAAAACGCATCTTGAGCGCGTGTCCAGATGCGCGCAGCACCGCCTCACGCAAGCGCTCGCGCATCTCCTCCGTATCCAGTTTCTGGAGGGCAAAAGCCGTCGTCACGCCCAGCAGCAATGTATCGCCATCAATGCGCAGTGGACTGCAATACTCCAGCAACGCCGGCATGGAATGATGCAACGCCTTGCAGTTTTGCAGCACCACCGGCCAGTGGCGCGACACCTCCGGAACCTCTGCAGCTGCAACCGCTTGCTCTGGCACGGCGGCTCTCACAGCGCTTGGTGGTTCCGCGGCGATTACAGGTTGGACCCGTGGCTGGGCAGCTGCCGGCTTGGGAGCCGCAGCCGCCGGCCGCAAGGCTGCCGGTGCATGCGTATGCGCATGTGCTCCAGCCGCATAGCTGCGCCAGTTCAGCAGCGCCAGCTCCAACGGCAGCTGCGCCAGCCAGCCACCGCGTCGCTCGCGGCCGGCCTCATCAAATGCACGCATAGCCGCAGTCAGCTGCGCCAAATCAAAATGCGCAGCGAGTGCCTGCATCGTCGCGGTAGTGTCCGATGCATGCTGCGCCGCAGTGCCCTGCGCATGCCCCACCTTGCACAGCATCACGCCGCGCAAGTAGTCCACAATCTGGCGCGCAAACTGGCGCGGGTCCGTGCCCTGGTCCATGGCTTCATTAATCAGATCCAGGCCGGCAGCAGTCCGGTCATCGGCCAATGCCTGCACCAAAGCTGCCAGCAGCTGTTCGTTGGCGGAGCCAACCACGGATTGCGCCTGCTGCAGTGTCAGCGCGCCCTCAGTTGAGGCAACCAGCTGGTCCAGCAGGCTAATGGCGTCACGCAGGCTGCCGGTGGACTGGCGCGCAACCAGCTCCAGCACAGCCGGCTCCACTACCAAGCCCTCAGCGCCCGTGATGTCCTTCAGGCGCTGCACCATCTCCGGCAGCGCGATGCGCCGGAAGATATGCTGCTGGCAGCGCGAGGCAACTGTGGCGGGAACTTTGTGCGCTTCGGTGGTGGCCAATACAAAAATTGCGTAAGGCGGCGGCTCTTCCAGTGTTTTTAGCAGCGCGTTGAAAGCCGCATCGGAAAGCATGTGCACCTCATCAATGATGTACACCTTGTAGCGGCCAATCGAAGGCGAGAAGTTGATCTTGTCGCGCAGGTCGCGCACATGCTCAACGCTATTGTTGGAAGCAGCGTCAATTTCAATCAAATCCAGAAAGCGCCCTTCTGCCACCGCTGCACAGGGCGGACACGCACCGCACGGGCGCTGCGCTGCGTCTGCATTGGTGCAGTTCAGCGCCTTCGCCAGCAGGCGCGCCACACTGGTCTTGCCAGTTCCGCGCGGGCCGGCAAACAAATATGCATGCGACGGGCGCCCTGCCCGCAGTGCATTCAGCAGCGTTTGCACCACATGCTGCTGCCCCACCACGCCATCAAACTGCGCCGGGCGCCACTTTAGGTAAAGGGATTGTGAAGTGGTCATGCGGGCTGCTGTGTCGGCTGCAAGCTACGGCACTGCAAAGGTGGCGTGCACTGCCCCTTGCGCGTCAATCAGGCGCACTTGCGACCCGCTCTGCCAAACTGCGCCGGCCCGCGCCCAGTACAAATCGATCACGGTGTCCTGGCCGGCAGCTGAGTGCACTGCCACGCGCCCCTTGTTGTTCAGCCGCAGCCCGGGAAACTTGTAAGCCGCATCATCGGGGCCGGCCAGCTGCCAACCCGCCAAGCTAACCGTGCCGCCGGAATTAACCAGCACAACCTGTTCTTGTTCGTACGCACCCACGTTCGTCACGCCAACGATGGTGAGCTGCGGCCTGTCCGTCAGCGGCGCTGTTGTGGCAGGTGCAAGCGGTGCTGCCTGGGTGCTGCCGGCTCCGGCAGCGGCAGTCTCTTGCGGCAGGCTGGTTGCTGGCAGCGCGGTGGGCGGCGCAGGAATCACAAGCATCTGCCCGATGTCAAGCGAATTGGGGTCGCTCAATCCGTTGGCAGTCATCAATTCCTCAACCGTAATTCCATAAGAATTAGAAATAATTCCCATAGTTTCATTGCGGCGCACCACATGAATGAGCGGAGTCGGGCTGGGCACTGGCGTCTGCGGCAGGGCAGCGTTGGTGGCCATCTGAATTGCAGCCAGTGTGGCATCCGGCGTGGGGATCGGCGCCCGGCCCATCTCAGTCTGGCAGCAATAGCTCCACGTTAGCAGCACCGCCAGACTCACCGCGCACGACACAATCGCGTTGAGGATCAAAAACTCTCCCATGCGGCGGCGTGACATATCAGCGGCTCATTTTAGGGGGCGGGCAAGGCACAAAAAGTAGTACGGAGTAGTGGATATGAATGCGCGGGTTGTGGGCCCGCCAGGATTCGAACCTGGAACCTACCGGTTATGAGCCGGCTGCTCTGCCATTGAGCTACAAGCCCCTTTGCATACGCTGTGCAGCTGAATAATACCATTGCCGGCAGCAACCCGCGGCGCTGTTTGCAAAACTTGGATACACAACCCGCATAAATAAAGAAGCGCATAGCCGCATGCGCTTCGAAGTCGCTAGAGCGGGCGACGGGATTCGAACCCGTGAATATCAGCTTGGAAGGCTGATGCCTTACCACTTGGCGACGCCCGCCGGCCAGTCGGGGTGCGCGGACTCGAACCGCGGGCCCCCGCGTCCCAAACGCGGTGCGCTACCAACTGCGCCACACCCCGAAGGCTTTCAGTATAGCCACGCGCTGCATCAGCGTCAAGTCTGCGGGCAAAGACCGCAGTGCGCCGTAAGCATGCCGCACATATTGCTGCGCCGCGCGGCCAAAACAGGCTCATGGCGCGGGCGTGAGCGTAGGCGCGGGCGCGGGTGTTTCTTCAACCGGGGGCGTGGCGGTCACCACACATAACTGCTCTGCTGCCAAACGCTGCGCCTCAAGTTCGGGCATGACCTCTAATTCCAGCGCAGCCGCAAATTGCAGCTGCGCAGCGCAGGCATCGGTGGCAATTAGCAGTGCCCCGTATTCGGCGTAGGCTTCGCGCAGGCGCACCCGTGTATCCATAAAGTATGGTGCGATGGAATAGAGCTCGCGATACTGGCCAATTGCGTTTGGCCAATTAATTCCCCACCACGAGTTTGCCAGTGTGTACATGCGCGCCCATTGCAGCAACTGAAGCGCATCCGCATCCAGCGGCGCCAGCTCATCAGCGCGCTCCAGCCACGTGATGCCCGGCCCCAGGCTGCCCTTGTTGATGGCTTCCATGCCGCGATTGCGCAGCCCCACAAACAGTTGCGCGCCCACAGTGCTGCTCTCATAATCCGGCGCGCTGGCGTGCAATGCAGACGCAAGCTGCACCACAGCGGACCAGTCATCCGCCTTGTACGCTGCTTGCAGCTTGGCAAACAACTCGGCCGGGTCAGAGGGCAGGGCAGTGGCTGGCGGCGGCGGCTGTGTGGCGGTTGCCCCATTCGCGGTGGGCTGTGCGGCCGCACGCACACGTGCAAGCAACTCCGCCAAGCCGGCGAACTGTGGGGCAAAGCGTTCAACATACTCAAGCCGCTGCAGGGCAAGCAACGGCTGGCCGCCGTCAAAGTCGCGCTGTGCCATTTCAAACTGCTCCGCCAAATCATCTGCCAGTTCCGTGGCGGCAGCGTGGCGCCGGTTCTCGGTGCCAGCGTTGTAGCCGCCATAGCCGGCAAGACCAGCCGCCAGCAAGACGGCAACCAGCGGCAGCCCGATGGACACCCAGGCGCTTCTAACAGGGCGGGTTGCCGGCACTTCAGACTGTGGTGCTTGCAAGATAGTGCGATTATATCTTTGCGACTTGTCGCAACCTGTACAACAGGGCTTTAGACGGTATCATTTATGGTGGCACCGAATATCCAACAAGCACATGTATCTAGATCGGGGGAAATTTACTTTGCGGCGCCAAAAGCGCAGTCGTCCGGGGCGCGTGGCGCTTTATTTGGCGCTGATTGTGCTGGGCATTTACATTATTCGCGAGCAGCATCAGGGCAACGTGCGCCCGATGCTGATGGCGACACCCACCGCCACCCGCAGTGCAGTCTCTTTCGCCGAAGAAGCCGAAGCGCACTTCTCAGCCGGGCGGCTGCGACGCGCAATTGAGACCTATCAAAAAGCAACGGAGGCGGAGCCTGCAAATGCAGCGTACTGGGTAAAACTCGCGCGCTTGCAAGTTTATGCGGGCGACGCGGAAGCAGGCCTTGAGTCTGCCAATACGGCTGTGCTGGTGCTGCCGGAAGACAGCAGCGCGCATGCTGTGCGCGCGTTTGCGCTGGACTGGACCGGCGATTACGAAGAAGGCAGCCGCGCAAGTGTGCGCGCAATTCAGCTGGATCCCAACAACGCGCTTGCGCACGCCTATTACGCAGAGATCCTCACCGACTTGCAGAAGTACGCGCAAGCCGGCGATGAAGCCCGCCTGGCAGTCAGCCTCAACTCCAACAGCATGGATGTGCAGCGCGCTTACGGCTACTACCTGGAAAGCGTGGCAGCTTATGAGGATGCAATCATTGCCTACCAAACCGCGGCCACAATTAACCCCAACCTCGGCTTGATTTACATGCGCCTCGGGCTCAGCTATCGCGTGTTGGGACAATACGAGACTGCGGTGGAATATTTTCAACGGGCAAGTGCCCTGGACCCCAAAGATACTGCGCCGCTGCTTTCGATTGCCCGCACCTATTTTCAAACCGGCGAGTATCAACGCGCCGCGCAATATATTGAAACGGCGCTGGAGCTTGAACCAACCAATCCGGATATTTATGGGCGCCTGGGGCTGGTGGAGTTCAAGGCGTTAAACTACGAGGGCGCGGTGACGGACCTCGGCTGCGCAATTGATGGTTGCACCCACCCGCTCACAGCCGCCGTTGTGAGCGGCATGCCGCTGAAGCCAGAAACACTTGAGTACTACTACACCTTCGGATCTGTGCTCGCGGCTTACCTCAAATGTGACCGCGCGCTGCCGGTATTCAGCCAGGTGGCTGCGTTTGCTGCGGATGACGAAGTGGTGCAGAACATCGTGGCCGAAGGGCGCGCAATCTGCGAACTTGGTGGAACCCCTGGCGCTGAGACCACCACTCCCGACGCAAACAGTACCCCAACAGCAGATAAAACCGCTGTGCCGGTTGCGAGTGAAACGCCACAGCCCGCAGCCGCAGCCACTCCCACTCCCGGCTACTGATGGCTAACCCGCCTGCGGCCGACAAGCATGTGATGCGCATCGGCGTGTTGACGAGTGGCGGTGACGCTCCCGGGATGAATGCCGCGGTGCGCGCCGTGGTACGGACTGCACTAGACCAAGGCGCCGAAGCCTACGCCATCTACGAGGGATTGCAGGGGCTGATCGAGGGCGGGAACAGCATCCGCCAAATGCAATGGGACAGCGTCAGCAACATTATTCAAAAAGGCGGCACCATAATTGGCACAGCGCGCAGCGCTGAATTTCTTACCCGCGCCGGGCGCAAGCGCGCCACTGCCAACTTGTTGCGGGCCGGCATTGACCGGCTGGTAGTGGTGGGAGGAGATGGCAGCCTGACCGGCGCCCAACTGCTGTACAACGAGTGGCCGGAGCTGCTGCGCGAGCTAGTGGCGGACGGCAGCGTGCCGGCAAGCATGGCAGCCAGTTTTCCGGAGCTGTTTATCGCCGGCTTGCCGGGCTCCATCGACAACGACATTCCCGGCACCGACATCAGCATCGGCGCCGACAGTGCCCTGCACCGCATCACCAATGCGGTTGACGCCATCACCAGCACAGCAGCCAGCCACCAGCGCAGCTTTGTGGTGGAGGTGATGGGCCGCAGCTGCGGGTACCTGGCGCTGATGAGCGCACTGGCCACCGGCGCGGACTGGGTGTTGATACCGGAGAGCCCGCCCAATCTGAATGAGTGGCAACAAAAAATGAGCAGCGTGCTGCGCGCCGGGCGCAAAATCGGCCGCCGTGACAGCATGGTGATTGTGGCGGAAGGTGCGCGCGACTGGCACGGCAACCCGGTTAGCTCCGGCGAGGTGAAGGCGGCGCTGGAGGAGCACTTGCAAGAGGAGGTGCGCCTCACCATTCTTGGCCACGTGCAGCGCGGCGGCGCCCCGAGCGCATTCGATCGCAACCTCAGCACAATTCTTGGGAGCGCAGCTGTGATGCACTTGCTGCAAGCGCTGCCCGGCACACAGCCGCAGCTGGTGGGCATCCGCGGCAATCGCGCAGTCATCACGCCCCTGCATGCCTGCCTTGCCACCGTGCAGGCAATTGCTGCTGCAATGAGCTCCACCGACTACGAGCGCGCCATGGAGCTGCGCGGCAGCAGCTTTCGCGATGCGTTCCGGACCGTGCGCACTCTGGTGCGCGCCCTCCCGCATGCGCCGCAGCCCGGGCGCCGCCAGATGCGCATTGCCATCGTCACCAGTGGCGGAGCCGCAGCCGGCATGAACACCGCCGTGCGCGCAGCCGTGCGCATGGGCATTGATCAGGGCCACACAATGCTGGGTATTGCAGATGGTGTGCAGGGCATGATTGACAACCGCATAAGCGAGCTGACGTGGATGAGCGTAAACGGCTGGGCGCATATGGGCGGCGCCCAGCTGGGAACAAGCCGCAAATTGCTGACAGCAGCCGACTATGCGGCAATTGCACGCACCTTCGCAGCGCAAAATGTGCAGGCGATGCTGTTTGTGGGCGGCTACAGTGCGTATCGCGCAGCGCACAGCCTGCTGCAGCAGCGTGCCAACCACCCGGAGTTCTGCATTCCGCTGGTATGCCTGCCAGCCACCATTGACAATGACCTGCCCGGCTCAGACCTGAGCATCGGAACAGACACGGCGCTCAACAACATCGTAGAAGCAGTGGACAAAATCAAGCAGTCTGCAGTGGCATCCCGGCGCGTGATGGTGGTGGAGGTGATGGGGCGCTACTGCGGCTACCTTGCGCTGATGTCCGGCATGGCAACCGGCGCCGAGCGCGTCTATCTGCATGAGCAGGGCGTGCAGTTGGCAGAACTGCAGGCTGATGTGCAAGCCATGGCAACCGGATTCAAACAGGACAAGAAGCTGGGGCTGATTATTCGCAATGAATATTGCAATGCGGTTTATGACACACGCTTCATGTGGCGGCTGTTTGCTGAGGAGGGCCGCGGGATCTTCGAGGCGCGCTACGCAATCCTCGGGCATCTGCAGCAGGGCGGGGATCCTTCGCCATTTGACCGCATCCAGGCCACCCGCCTCGCCACCAAGTGCCTTGACTACATTTACGAGCAGGGCCAGCAGGCCGAGCCCGCGGGCGCCTTCATCGGGCTGCGCGCAGGACAAGTACAGTTCACGCCGCTGGCGCAGTTTCCAATCATGATGGATGCTGTGACTGCGCGGCCGCGCGAGCAGTGGTGGCTGGCCCTGCTGCCGGTGATGCAGTCAATGGCGCAAGCCGGCCCGCGGTCCGCCCAAAGCCCAAGCCATTAATCAACAAAGCGCTGGATGCGGGCATCCAGCGCTCAATATTCTGGTTACGGTTGGCGGCGGGTTTGCTGCCGCCCGCCGCTCATTTGCAGCCGGTTATTTTGAAGTTGTCGAAGCCCGCTTCGAACTGGCCGCTCTGGGTGACTATCTCAATATCAAACCGAATAGCCTGCCCCGCATATTTAGTGAGGTCCGCCGTATAAGATTTTGAGGACGCGCTTGCAGCATCACGCCCCGCGGTGGCTACAAACAACGCCACTTGGCGCGTGTCCGCACCCGGAGACCGGATGTCCACCGCAACATACTCGCGCGTGTTCAAGCCGTAGGCATTGTGGGTGGCGTATTGCATATCCCACGTGAGGCCGGTTGCGCAAGCCCGCAGCGTAACATCCTGATAAGCGCGGAAAGTTCCGGGCTTGTTGGCGATCACAAACGCAGCCCGCCGGCCTTCCGTCACGGCGAAGCTGGCAGGAAGCCCGGGCGAAACTTGCGGCTCATCGCGTTTGCTGGCAAAGTCATACACCTGCGCACCGTTGGCCACGGTCAACGCCGCATCAGCCAGTCCCCACGTGCCATCGGGGTCGGATTTGTCGAGGATCCAGCACTTGAAATCACCGCTCTCAAAGCTGCCATTGCTGAGCATGTCTGGTTCACACACGGCCAGCGCCGCAGCCGTTGGCTGCGCAGCTGGCGGCACCGTGGCGGTGGGCGCCACCTGCACACTAAAGGATGCAGGTGCAGTTGGCTGCTGGGTTGGCCGTGGCGTTGCCGGTTCAGCGGTCGGCATAACTGTTGCCGGTGGCATGGGACTTGGCGGCATGGTGCCCTCAGCCGGCAGCTTCATGCGCGTGGGCACGGGCGTGCCAGTCGGCAGCACCGCGGAAGCAACCGGCCCCATCAGCGCCAAATCGCGCGTGGGCAGCGGTGTTGCATGGCGCCCTTGCGCAGCATTGGCCATGGTGTCCAGCGCACCAAGCGCGCGCTCCACTAAACCGGGCATTGCCGTGTTGGTCGGCAGCCGCGTTGGCAGCACTAGCCGCAGCTCCGGAAATAAAGTGAGCGCATTGCTAATTGCTTCCGGATTGTTGGCAACCCACGCCTCGAGTTGTGCCTGATCCATCGGACCCACCACAGGTGCGCCCCCGCCTTGCGGAATTAGCGCCTGCTCGCCGCGCCCGACGTCCACGGCCACCCCGCCCACTTCAAGCTTCACTGCGCCCTCGAGGTTGGTTACCACAACATCGCCAGTTTCAGAAATGCCCACGCCCATCTTGGACCCGCGCACGGTTGCCACAGAATAAGCCGTTTCAACCTCCAGACTGCCGCCTCTGATTTGCGCCCACACCCGGCCCCCCAGCAGCTTCAGCTTTGTGATTGGGTCATAGCCGGAGTCAAGTTCCATTTCGGCCAACTCGAACGATGAGTTCTCATCAAGACGGATGATTGCCCCGTCACTTAGTGTGACCCGCGCGCGGCTTGACACGCCGGTTTCCACCAAGCCGCCAACTGAAATTACGGTTCCGGACACAGCCGGGGCCATGGCTCGAAACGATGCATTGCGCGCGCGAACCTCAGCCACAAGATCTGTAATCGTGGCTTGCTGCAATCGGTAGGGGGTCGGCGTAAGCGTGTTCTTTGGTTTGCTTGCCACAAGGGGGAGCGCTTCAGGCTGAAGCAGGCTGCAGCTGTTGAGCAAAGTAAGCGCAAGCAGAAACACCGATCCGGCCATGTGACCCGGAAAACGCCGGTTATGGATTGCGATCCGGTGGCCAGCGCCATTACTCGTTTGTGTAAACATGAATCTATTTTACGTTATTTAGCAGTTGATTAGGGCTTGCAAGCATGCCCAATTGCAAAAGCTATAATCCCGCTTCGCGCAATGGATTACCAAAATGCGGTTGAGTTTTTATGGCAGCACGCCATGTTTGAAGCGCGCCCCGCCACCCAGTACGCGCCGCAGCACTTTAGCCTGGCGCGCATGCGCGCCCTGCTGGCAGCCCTCGGCGACCCGCAGACCAAATTTCCGAGCGTGCTGATTGCCGGCACAAAGGGCAAAGGCTCTGTGGCAGCATTTACCGAATCGATGTTGCGGGCCGCCGGCTACCGCACCGGGCTTTACACATCGCCGCACCTGCACGACGTGCGCGAGCGCTTTCAAATTGCACGCAGCCCGATCTCGCGCGCTGGCTTCACCGAAATCATGCGGGCGCTGCGCCCGGAGATCGAGCGCTTTCCCGCAATCACATTTTTTGAGATTACAACCGCAATCGCCTTCGAATATTTTGCGCGCGAAAAAGTGGATCTGGCGGTGATTGAAGTGGGCCTCGGCGGCCGACTGGATGCAACCAATGTGCTGCAGCCGCAAGTGTGCGCAATCACTGCACTCAGCTATGACCATGTGGAACTGCTGGGCAGCACGCTGGACAAAATTGCAGCGGAAAAGTGCGGCATCATCAAACCCGGTGTGCCGCTGGTGTGTGCACCGCAGCCGCCAGCAGCAATGCAAGTGGTAGAGCAGATTGCAGCGCAGCGCGGCGCGGCGCTGCGCCTTGTGGGACGGGACTGGCATTACAAACGCTTGACTGTAAAGCGCACCGGCCAGACCTGCGCGGTTGGGCGCAGCAATGCGCCGGCTGCGGAATACGAGCTGCCGCTGCTGGGTGCGCACCAAGTGGAGAATGCGGCGGTGGCAGTGGCAATTGCAGCCGAGCTGCGCAGTGCGGGTTGGAAGCTGGATGACGCTGCGGTGGCCGCCGGGCTGCGCACTGTGGTGTGGCCGGCGCGCTGCGAGCTGGTGCCGGGCAGCCCACCCTATATTTTGGATTGCGCCCACAACGGCGAGTCGGCAATGCGCTTGCACGCGGCCATCCGCGAACATTTTCCAGGGCTGCCATATGTGCTGCTGTTTGGCGCCATGCAAGACAAGGACATTGCCGGGATGTTCGAAAACCTGCTGCCGGATGCCCAGGCGGTGGTGCTAACCCACGCCACAAACCCGCGCTCACTGCAGCCGGAAGCACTGGGCGTAATGGCTGCCCCGTATGCGCGCCCCGTGAGCACCGCTGCCACCGTGCCGGAGGCATTGCGCCATGCGGCTGCACTAGCGGGCCCGCATGCGCTGGTGCTGGTAACGGGGAGTGTGGCGCTGGTGGGCGAAGCCCGCACAGCACTGGGTTTTACGGATAAGGAATAATCAGCTCCTGCCCAATGCTGAGCATTGCCGCGTCGGGCAGGCGGTTGCGCGTAACAATTAACTGCTGCGGCACCTTGTACTTGCCCGCAATGTAAGCCAGCGTGTCGCCAGCCTGCACCACGTGAATGCGCAGTTGCGGTGTGGCGGTGGGCGCCGCCCCCGGCGTAAAAAATGGCGTGATGGTGGGCAGCGGCGTGGGCAGCAGTATGGCCGCATCAAAATATTGCTGCGCCAGCAACTCCAGATTTGCCGGAGCTTCTTGATTTAACAAACTAAAAAACTCTGCGCTGGTAGCGATGCGGAAAGCGCCGGTTTGATACAGGTCGCGCAGAAAAATGTTGAATGGCCCGACGCCCACTTCGAGGCGCAGATCATTTAAGAACTGTGCGCCACGCCGGTAAGTATTTTGCAGCAGGTCTTCAGTGTTGTCCAAATCGTAGGCAGTCCGGTTGAGCGCACCGGCCGGCTTCCAGTACTCAATGCGGTCGCGCCAGTACCAGTCCTTCAGCTCCGGCTGAAAGCGCTCGATGTAAAGGTACTCGCTGTACATGGGCAGCGCTGCGCCCAGCCACGGCTCTGCCACCGGGTCATGCCCCACCACCTGGCCCCACCACAAATGCGCCATGGCTTGCGGCACCAGCGCCAGCAGCAAAGACTCCGGCTTGCCGTCGTAATCGGCAAAACCCTGCCCGGTGTGCAGCAAGAATCCACCACTGGCAACACTCGGCAGAAAGGCATCCTCCGCAATCACCAGCGATGCGTACGGGTACGGCCCAAAAAGTTCGTTGAAGAGCTGCAGTGCGTTGCCGGCTGCAGCCAGCACTGCCGCGCCGGCATCCGCGTGAGTCTTCAAATGGTAAAGATAAATTGTGGCCAAGTCGGTTTCGCGAATTAGCAGCTGGTAGTCCGGGCTGGCACTGAATGCAATCGAGCGCGCATTGCGCAGCCGGAAGTTGGAAAGGCCGGCGCCGCTTGCCACCGGCCCGCCGCTTGCCACCACCAAGCCGGGCGCGCTCTTCACTTCCAAATCGTAGTCAGCCACCTCCGCCAGCAGCGGCGGCCCCACATTGGTGAGCTGCCATTTCTTCCAGCCGCGGCCGCGCTCATAGGGCACCAGCTGCGGATACCAGTTAATGAACTGCATTACGCTCGCGGTATGGGCAACATCGCCGGCAATGCGGCGTGCGCGCAAGCTTGTCTCTTGGCTGCTGAGGCCGTAGGTGATGTTCACCAAACGCGCCTCGTTTGGGCGCACCGGCGCCGGCAGCCGCACCGTCAAAAATCCATCCCGCACTTCAATGCGCGGCGCCAGCGCTTGCACCTGCTCCACCAGCGTCAGCTTGCTAAGCGTAAAGCGCTCCGTGCGCAAATCCGCCGGCAAATAAAAAACCAGCTCGTTCCACTCATCGGGGCCCGGGTTCGTCACCTCCACCAGCTGCGCAACTTCTGCGCGCTTGCCCACGTAGTCCAGTTTTACGGTGAAGGTATAGCGCGCACTAACGCCCGGATTGGCCCGCGCCAGAAATGGCACAAGTGTTGGCGCCATCCGGTTGCCCACTGCGGGGATTGCCGGCACAAATGTGGGCGGCAGCGGCGTGGGGGTGGCTGCGCCACCCAGGCAGGCTGCCAGTATGAAAGCTGGCAGCGCAGCCAGCCCGCGCGCGCAGCGCTGCCACCATTGCGGGCGCACGCGCCTCACGCAGTGCCTTCAGAGCGCTGCAGCAGCAGCACCGTCAACGCCGGTAGTGCAATGCTGAGAGCAAATTCACAGCCGTGGCAGCCCTCGTCTCCCGCCTGCAGCAGCTCACCCGCTGCATCCAAGCCAGCGCCGCCATACTGCAGCCAGTCCGTGTTCAGCAGCAGTTTGTAACTGCCCGGATGCTGCACGCCCACTTGGTAGCTGTGTTCCGCTTCTCCGGAAAAATTGCACACCGCCAGCAGCACCTCGCCACCTGGGGCGTTGCGCTCAAACGCCACAATCCCGCGCTGCGCTGCGCTGATGTCCCGCCACGCAAAGCCCGCCGGCCGGCAGTCCCATGCATGCAGTGCCGGCAGCACGCGGTACATTGAATTGAGATCGCGCACCAGCGCAGCCAGGCCGGCATGCCGCGCATCTGCGCTCAGTGCCCACGCCAATTGGCCAGCGTGATCCCATTCAGCATTAACGCCCAGCTCGCTGCCCATAAAGAGCAGCTTCTTGCCGGGCAGTGCAAACATAAACGCCAGCAGCGCACGCAAGTTTGCCAGCTGCAGGTGGGGCGCAGCCTGCAGGCGCCGCAGCAGCGAACGCTTCTCGTGCACCACTTCATCATGCGAAAGCGGCATCAAAAAGTTTTCGTTAAATGCAAATGTGAGCGGAAAGGTCAGCGCAGCCTGCTCTGCAGCGCGCGCAGCCAATGGCGTGCTCCAGTAGCGCAGCGTGTCAGACATCCAGCCCATGTTCCATTTGAAATCAAAACCCAAGCCGCCGCCGGCTGCGGGAGCAGTGACGCCTGCCCAGTCGCTGGCTTCTTCCGCAAAGGTGATCACCCCCGCAAACTGTGCGTGCACCGCTGCATTGAGCTGCTGCAAAAATGCAACCGCCTCTAAATGTTCGCGGCCGCCGTGCGCGTTTGGCCGCCATTCATCCGCTCCCCGCGCGTAATCCAGATACAACATCGAACTAACGGCATCCACCCGCAAGCCATCAATGTGATAGAAGTCCAGCCAGAAGAGCGCAGAGTTAATCAGGAATGCCGCCACCTGCGCGCTGCCATAGTTGAAAACATAAGTGCCCCAGCCCCGGTGTTGGGCGCGCGCCTCGTCCGCATACTCGTACAGCGCGGTGCCATCAAACTGCGCCAGGCCGTGTGCGTCCTTTGGAAAATGCCCGGGCACCCAATCCAAAATCACGCCGAGCCCGGCGCAATGGCACGCGTCCACAAAATACATCAGATCATCCGGCGAGCCAAAGCGGCTGGTGGCTGCAAAGTAGCCCGTGGTCTGATAACCCCACGATGCATCCAACGGATGCTCGGTCAGCGGCAGCACTTCGATGTGCGAGAAGCCAAGCCCCGCGACATACGGCACCAGCTCTGCAGCCAGCTGCCGATAAGTGAGCGGCTGCCCCGTTCCCGCTTGATGCCGCCACGAGCCAGCGTGCACTTCGTAAATTGAGATCGGCGCCTCCGGCTGCTGGCGGTGTGCACGCGCCTGCATCCAGCGCGCATCCTGCCACGCGTAACGGCTCAAGTCACACACGATTGAAGCCGTGGCCGGGCGCAGCTCTGCCGCAAAGGCGAGCGGATCAGCTTTGAAACACGGCTCGCGCGCGCCGCTTCCGGACACAAGGTACTTGTAAAGCGCGCCGGCCTGAATTCCCGGCACAAACAACTGCCAAATGCCTGTCTTGCGGTGCAGTTGCATTGGGTGCGCTGCCGGCTGCCAGCCATTGAAGTCCCCAACCACATCCACACGCGTGGCATTGGGAGCCCACACCGCGAATGCCACACCGGCCTGCCCGGCACGCACGCAGCAGTGCGCCCCCAGTACATCGTAAGCCCGCAAATTGCCGGCGGCGGCAGCCGCTTCAAGCTCGGCAGCGCTGTATGGCAGTAATGAAGTTTGAGTCACAGGGTCTTTTGTGGGCGCTGGGATCGCAAGGTTGGCCCTCAGTTGCCGCACGTTGACAAAAGCAGTGGCTGCGCAGCGTCGCTTTCGATTTTAGCACCGGCATCAGCGCAGCTCTACATCTTAGTGGCTACTGCAGGCCGGCCAGCCATGACCGCGCGCTGCAGCACAAAACAACGGCTAAACACGGGGCAATGGTATACTCGCCGGTCACAATGGAAATTAATTATTTCGGCCATTCCTGTTTCCGGTTGAGCGAACGCAGCGGCTCATCCATCGTCACTGACCCGTTCGATGCGTCAGTTGGCTTTTCAATGCCGCGCCTCAAAGCAGACATTGTGACGATCAGCCACGATGCGCCCGGACACAACCATGCCAGCGCAATCAAAGAAGCCCGTGCTCTGCACGGTGCCGGCGAGTATGAGATTGGCGGCGTATTCATCACGGGTGTGCAGACCGCGGCCGCGAAAGGCAAGGCCGACGCAAGCCGCGGGGAAGGCAACACGGTTTTTATTTTCAACTATGAAGACGTGACAGTCTGCCATCTCGGCGACCTGAATGCCATCCTCTCGCAAGCCGAGGTGGAAGCACTTGGCACAGTGGATATTTTGCTGGTTCCGGTCGGCGGCGGCAATGGCTTGAATGCCGGCCAGGCCGCCGAGCTAATCAGCCTGATTGAGCCGTCCATCGTTATTCCAATGCATTACAAGCTGGCCAAAACAAAACTGCAGCTTGATCCGCTGGCCAAGTTCCTGAAGGAGATGGGCCTCACGAAAGTAGAACCGCAGGACACCTTCAAAGTTACCAAGAGCGGCCTGCCCGAAGAAACTGCGGTGGTGGTGTTGGAAGCCAAGGGGGCCTGACGCGCGGCGCACGCGCACTTTTCCGTCCACTATCAGTTTCCGGTTATGGTAAAGCTGCTGCTCAGCTGGGACATCAAGCCCGACCTCGAAAAAGAATATTTCGAGTTTGTGGTGCGCGATTGGGTGCCCAACATGACCCGGCTCGGCATTCAGCCCTCAGACGCATGGTACACACTTTACGGCACATGCCCGCAAATCCTCACCGCCGGCACCGCAGCAGATGCCGCCACCATGCACCGCATTCTGGCCAGCGACGACTGGCAGGCGCTGGAGCAAAAGCTCCGGGAATATGTTGATAACCTGACACAAAAAGTAGTCCCGGCAACCGGCGGCTTCCAGTTGTAGCTACTGCTGCCATGCGCCCGCAGGTTTACCTTGACCATGCTGCCACCACCCCGGTGGCTCCGGAAGTATTGGCGGCGATGCTGCCGTACTTTAGCGAACAGTTCGGCAATCCAAATTCCGTTCACCGCTGGGGCCAGCAGGCCGAGCACGCCATCTACGCTGCGCGCCAGCAGCTGGCAGTTGGCCTCAACTGCAGTGCCAACGAAATACTGTTCACCGGCGGCGGCAGCGAAAGCGACAACCTGGCGCTGCGCGGCGCGGCGCTGGCGGCCCAGGCTAGCGGGCGCGGCAGCCACCTGATCACCACAGCGGTGGAGCACCACGCCGTGCTGCACACGGCGCAGCAACTGGCTGATCATTTTGATTTTGACCTGACACTGCTGGACGTGGATGCGCACGGTTGTGTCAGCGCCCAACAGCTGGCAGATGCAATCCGGCCGGACACTGTGCTGGTTTCCCTGATGCTTGCCAACAACGAGGTGGGCAGCTTGCAGCCGGTTGCGGAACTGGCTGCCGTTGCCCGCGCGCGTGGCGTGTTGTTTCACACGGATGCGGTGCAGGCAGCGAGCCAGCTGGAGCTGGATGTGCAGGCACTGGGCGTAGACCTGCTCTCGCTCGGTGCGCACAAATTTTATGGACCCAAGGGCGTCGGTGCATTGTATGTGCGCAAAGGCACGCAACTGCAGGCGGTGCAAACCGGCGGCAGCCAGGAAAACGGCCTGCGCGCCGGAACGCAGAATGTGCCGCTGATTGCCGGCATGGCAGCAGCGCTGCAACTTGTGCTGCAGCGCCGCGCACCGGACAACGAGAACTTTCTGCAGCTGCGCGCAGCCTTGATTGCGGGTGTGCTGCAACGCGTGCCCGAAAGCCGGCTTACCGGCCACCCGCAGCTGCGCCTGCCCAACCATGCCAGCTTTGTGTTCCGGGGCGTGGATGGCAATGCGCTGCTTCGGCGTTTGGATTTAGAGGGCGTGGCTGCGAGCTCCGGCTCTGCGTGCAAGACTGGCGACCCGCGCCCGTCTGGCGTGCTGCTGGCAATGGGCATGCAACCCGAATGGGCGCGCGGATCATTGCGCTTAAGCGTGGGCCGCGCCACAACTGCAGCGGATGTTGATTACGCAGTGCAAACTGTGGAACGCTGCGTGGCAGCGCTGCGCACATGACGACATCACCCGCAGCCAAGCTTGCAAACGCCGGCACGCGCGTGGTGATTGCGATGAGCGGCGGAGTGGACAGCTCGGTGGCAGCAGCATTGCTGGTGGAACAGGGCTACGATGTGATCGGCTTGATGCTGCGCTTGTGGAGCGATGAGTCGGCCACAGGCTCGCGCAGCAGCCACAATAAGTGCTGCGCGCCGGATGCCATCATCGAGGCGCGCGCGATTGCCGGCCAGCTTGCAATTCCATTTCATGTGATTGATGCCCAACAAATCTTCCGCGAGCAGGTGGTGCAGTTTTTTCTGGATGGCTACAGCGCGGGCACAACGCCCAACCCCTGCCTGGAATGCAACCGCCACATTCGCTGGACATTTTTGCTCAATGAAGCGCTGAGCCTTGGTGCGCAATACCTGGCCACCGGCCACTTTGCGCGCGTGCAGCAGCAGCAGCCCACAAGCTGGCAGCTGTTGCGCGGAACGGATGCGGCCAAGGATCAATCTTATGTGCTGAGCGTGCTCAACCAGCAGCAGCTGGCGCACGCCATGTTTCCAGTCGGGGCTTATACAAAAGCAGAGGTGCGCGAACTTGCGCGCGGGTTTGGCCTGCCGGTGCACAGCCGCCGGGACAGCCAGGATTTATGTTTTTTGCCGGATGGGGACTATCGCCCGTTTCTACAGGAGCACGCACCCGCGGCGCTTAAGCCCGGCGCAATCACCGACGGCGCCGGCCGGCAGGTTGGCATGCATGCCGGCTTGCCGTTATATACCATTGGGCAACGCAAGGGCCTGCGGCTGGCCGGGCCTGAGCCACAGTACGTGGTGGCAATGGACGCGGCGGCCAACACGCTGCGCGTAGGCCCGCGCAGCGCGCTTGCAAGCACACGGCTGCGCGCGGAGCGGGTAAACTGGGTTTCGGGCATTGTGCCCGCGGCTGCGTTCGAAGCCCAAGTGCAAATTCGCGCGCACGGCACACCCGCAGCAGCGCGCATCATCCCGGAGGGCAGCGATGAAGTTACAGTGGAGTTTGAAACAGCAGTGCAAAGCGCAACACCCGGGCAGGCCGCGGTCTTTTACGCCGGCGCGGAAATTTTGGGCGGCGGAGTGATTGCATCATGATGACACCGCATTACTTGTTTGCGCTGGCGCTCGCCACGCTTTTTGGGGCTCTGTTCCATTTGGTGCGCGGCGGCGGTGCCATGCGCCTGCTTTTGTACCTGGCCTGCAGTTGGGCAGGCTTTGCCGTGGGGCAGGCAGTTGCACCCCTCATTGGTCTTGACCTGCCGGTGGTGGGCCCGCTGCATGTGGTTGAGGCCGCCAGCTTTGCACTGTTATTTATGGTCGGCGCCACAGTGCTGGTTCTAAAGGAGCCCGCACAAGAATAGGCGATAGCGGGCGGCAAATATAATGACGACAATGGAAGACAGTTCAGCACAGCCCACTGCCGGCGGCAGAAGTAAGAAGCGCTGGCTGCTGCCCACCCTGCTGGTGGTAATGCTGGTGCTGGCGGTCAGCGCGGGCGTCGTGGCGGTACTGTCGCCCACCGCACTCATCACGCTGCGCGATCTGCTCATCATTTGGATTGCGCTGGCGGCGCTGCTGGCTGGCGTGGCATTGGTGGTGCTTGCGCAACAGGTGGCACAGCTCACGCGCCTGCTGCGCGAGGAAATCAAGCCAATGCTTGAGGACGTGGGTGATACAATTTCCACCGTGCATGGCACAGCGCGCTTCTTGAGCGAAAATCTGGCGGAACCGGTGATCAAGGTGAGCACCAGCATCGCGCTCTTGCGCCGGCTGCTGGCGTTGTTTACCGGCGGCCGTTAGCTTTGCGCAGAACTATGCGGCGCCACCTGCCGGCTTGTACCAGACAAACATTTTCTTTGGAGAAGTTATTTCATGTCAAACAATAGCAACGACTCAGGCTCATTCGTGGTTGGCTTCATTGTCGGCGGACTGGTGGGGGCGGCGGTGGCACTCTTGCTGGCGCCACAAACCGGCGAAGAGACGCGCTCAGATCTGCTGCGCAAGGGCGTTGAGCTGCGCGAGCGCGGCGAAAGCGCGCTGCATGAGGCGCGCCTGCGCGCGGAAGAGCTGGCCGCCGAAGCCTCTGAGTGGGCCAAGCACACCGGCGAAGAAGTTGCGAAGGGCGCGCGCAGCAAAATGCACGGCAAGGCAGCGGACGCCGAAGCCTAACAGCCCGGGCGCTGCTCACAGCAGCGCTACTAAGCCGCACCCACCGCATTCAGCGCCGCCGGAATGGCGGCGAGCACATCACTGGCCAGCACGCTGGCGAGTGCGCCCACGCGCGCAGCCGCCAGCTGCCCGGCAACGCCATGCAGATACGCTGCGGCAACCGCAGCTTCATACGGCGCAACGCCCTGCGCCAGCAAGCCCACTGTCATTCCCGCCAGCACATCACCAGTGCCAGCCCGCGCCAGCGCCGCCGTGGCAAATGGCTGCACCGTTACGCGCCCATCGGGCGCAGCCACCACAGTGTAGGCGCCCTTTAGTAACACCACATGCCCCCATTGCGCACTGCAGCGCAGCGCAACACCGATGCGGTCCGCTTGCACCGCGTCGCGCCCCAGCCCGCTTAGAACGCCCATCTCACCGGGGTGCGGCGTGAGCACCGCCGGCGCCGGCAGGCGCAGCCACCATTCGTCAATCGCAGTCAGCAGCTTGAGCGCGTCCGCGTCCACCACTGTTGGCGGCAGCTTGGCGGCAGCCGCGACCGCCGGGCCACGCGCAACCTGTACCCCGAAGCCCATGCCGGCATTCTTTCCGGCCAGCTCTCCAGCCAATAACAGCTGGCGCAAAAATTCTGCCGTCGGTTTTTCTTCACCCCAGCCGGGACCGAGCAGCAGCGCACTGGCAGCGCCCAGTGCTGCCCGCAAAACGGCTGCCGCCTTGCCGGCAATCACGCCCATGTCCGCGGGCAGTAGCAGCCAGGTGGCTTCAGGCAGCTGCGCAGCGAGGATCGGGTAAATGGCATTTGGCACTGCGCCTGTAACCAACCCGCTGCCAATGCGGTACGCAGCCGCAGCTGCCAGATATGCAGCGCCGGTGTAATTTACCGAGCCAGCCACAACCAGCGCGGTGCCAAACGTACCCTTGTGCGCGCTGCGCGGGCGCGGCGGCAGGCTTGCGCACACGTCCGCCGCAGTTGCCAGCTGCGGTTTGATCGCCTGCAGCGCAGGCATGTCCGCCGGCCAGCCGATGTCTGCAACCAGCAGGTCACCAATCACGTCCGCGCCCGCAGGCACGAGTTGCCCGAATTTGGCCGCGCCAAATGTCACCGTCAGGGCAGCCGGCATCGTATCGCGGTCCATCTCGCCGGTGTCACAGTCATAGCCCGAGGGGCAATCCACCGCAACATTCAACGCACCCGGCGTTTGCAAGATGTGTGCGTGCGCCTTGCGCAGCAGCTGCGCTGCAGTCTCAGGCATCGGCCGGCGCGCGCCCGTGCCAAACAGCGCATCCACCACCACGCGCGTGCCGCGCAGCACATTGGCAAACACCCGCAAGCGCTGATCGCTTTCAGCATCCACAACAAAAACATTTGCTGCCAGCGCAGCAATTAATTGCGGATCCGCTGCAGCGCGCGGCTTAAGGCAATAAGCTTTGACGGTTGCCCCGGCCTGTGCCAGAGCGCGGGCCGCCACCAGCCCGTCGCCGCCGTTGTTGCCCGGCCCCACCAACACCAACACCTGCACGCCATCCATGCTGCCCACGCGCCCGCTGATGGCAGCAGCCACCGCCGTCCCGGCCAGCTCCATCATGCTCTCGTACGGCACGCCGGCAGCATGCGCTTGCACTTCAAGCGCACGCATCTGAGATATTGTGGTGATCTTAGGCATGTGCGGGATTTTAGCAGTAGTAGTGTGCGGCCCGCCGGCAAATAAAAAACGGCCACCTTATAAGTGGCCGTTGCATTTACCCCCGAGAGGGCTCGAACCTCTAACCTACTGCTTAGAAGGCAGTTGCTCTGTCCTGTTGAGCTACGGGGGTGCGGACTTGCCCGAGCATTGTAACTTGATGCTGGCAGCGGAAATATTCACGCACGCGCAGATCCGCTCCCGGCACCAAACGAAAGATCAGTCTACCGGGCGAATGCCCTTATACACCCGCGCCCCGGAAAGCGTGCGCAAGATTGTGCGCTCCTGCCCGGACCGCCCAACCTTCTCGGCAATCTCTACCGGTGTTAGCGGCAGATTTCCATTTGCAAGGAACAGCCGAAAGATTGCATCCACAAGTGAAGCGCCTTTCTCTTCGCCAGCCATCAGTTCCGCAGCGTTGGTGCGGAACAGAAATTCCATGAAGTTCATACTGCGCACTTCAGCGGTCTCCGGATCCACCCAGTCCACGGTCTGCGGCGCGTTCTCCTGCCGCAGCTGCTCGAGCTGCGCCTCGGACAGATAGGTGCGCAGATACACTTCGATCTCGCGCTCCTCGCGCTGCCACCAGTCGAAGTCAATATGGAAGCGCGTTCCCAGCCCGGGCTTGTTCAGGCGCGCAGCCGGCGCGCGCGGTGCCAGAACTGTTTCTTCTTCGCTCATGCAGTTGCTGCCTGCGCTTCATAGCGCCAGTAGGCATCGCCCACATGCACAAAGCTCGGGCGCTGCACCAGTTCCGCAAAAATTGATTCGGGGGTGGCCCGCCGGGCAATGTTCACCGCGCCATAAAGTGTCTTGGCGTGCACTGTGCCCTGCGGTGTCAGCTTAACAAGTTCGCGGAATACATCCTGCACCAGCTGCTCAAGCGTTGTCGCCTGCTGCTCGTGGCGCGCGCGCAAAATATCCAGCTGCTCCATGCTCTCGGACAAAATGACCAGCTCATCCATATATTGCACGCCCAGCGAGCGCTTGCTCATGGAGAAGCGCAGCTGGCCTTGGGGCGCGTTCGCACTGCGCAGCCAGTCTGCCACGGGCCGGCGCGTCTCAACTGTGACCACGTATTCTCCAATCTGCTCGCCGCGTGACACGCTCAAGAAGCTGCCCGCCGGCGTCTCGTACTGCGCAAAGATCGGCGCCAACCCCCACACAAAGCGCTCGCGCCGCACCACCCAGCCAGGATGCTGCTTGCCGGTGTGCCCGTCCACCAGCGTGATTTTCACGCGCGGCGAAATGCGCGCGGTGGGAAACACTGCTGCCAGCCGCGGCGTGAGCGGCAGCGTGCCGGCGCGCCGGTGCGGATAAGTCAGCACCAGCCGCACCTGCGTCTCGCCGTTTGCGGGATGCGCGTGCTCGCTGTACTCGTCATCCAGTTCGGTTGCCAGCCGGCGCAGCTCCGGCGTCAGCGCCGCACCGCGCACGGTGGGCTGGGCCGGCTGCAGCATGCGCGGCGGGCGGAGCACTTCATCCGGCTCCAGCCGGTTCAAATACCACAGCACTTCGCCAGTCGGGCCCACCTCATCAAAGCGGTCATCGCGATGCAGTGCATGCGCCAGCGAGAACACCATCAACTTGGCGTTCACGCCAGTTGGCAGGTCAATCTGCGGCGCAATTTGCTCAGTGGATAGCGGGCCGCCGCCCGCCATGTCCAGCGCAGCCTCGGCCAGATTTAACTGGTGCTCGTCCACATGCACCAGCAAGTCGCGCGAAAACCACTTGCCACTGATGCGCAAAAGCTTGCCCGTGACATCCAGCGCTGCGTCCAGCCGCTGCTCCAGCCGCGCAGCAAACGCGTCCGCCAAAGCCGCCGGCTCCTGGTTGGCAATGCTGTCACTGCCGCCGTTCATCGATGTCGGTTTTGAATTCAGCGGGTGCGATTCAATCTGGGTCGCAAACTCGCGCCGCTTGCCATCCGCAAAGTCCACCGCGATCACCTGAAAACTGCCCGCTAGCGGGTTGCTGCCCACCCGCGTCTCCACCACGCGCCCGATTGCAAAACGCAGCGCCGGAAAACTTAGCGTTTGCCCCACGCTAAAAGTTCCGCCCGGGAGATACGGGCTGGCGTCACCCACCGCAGCCGCGCGCACGCGCGCCTGCTCCTCCGCAATCTGCCGCTCCAAAATTATCAGCAGCAGCTCGCGGGTCGAGAGCGGAACCTCGCGCTCAATTAGTTGATGCGTGATGTGTTCGAGGTCAGATGCAGTCGGCGCAAAGGCGCCCACCCATGCATCTAGAGGGGAAGTGGCTATATTAGACAATGGAAGAACGGGTACTGCCGGCGCATCACATGCCGCCTGCGCCGCGCGCAGCCCGGCATGTACGCGTGGATTATACGTCCGCGCAACTGCTTGTCAATGCAGCCCGGCGCGCCGGGCCGGCAGTGCTACAATTTGCGCATGCCAATTTACGAGTACTTCTGTCCGGAGTGTGCCGTGAAATTTGAGGAGCTGCGCCAGATTAAGGCTGCCGACGGAACGGCTACTTGCCCGCAATGTTCCAGCGCGCATGCGACGCGCGTGTTGTCCCTGTTCTTTGCAACTTCCGGCGGCCCGACAACTGCTGCCCAACCGGTGAGCACGGGCGGCGCCTGCTGCGGTGGCGGGTGCGGTCCCCCCAAAACTAATCCTCACGCGGGCGGGCGCAGCAATGCGCCGTAAACATCAGGCCGCGGCCCCGCACCTAAATTTAAGCTAGAACTTTCTTGCAGCAGTAGTTGCGGCCAGCTAACGGCTTTGTTTGCTGCCGTCGGGCAGCGTGGCACCTGCCAGCGAACTCACTGAACCCAACTGGTCCAAAGCAATTATGGCGCCCTCAAGGCGCGCGCAAACCAGCGACGCACCTTTAAGCTGCGCACCCGTCAGGTCGGCCCCGCGCAAATCCGCGTATTCAAGGTTTGCGCCGGCGAGGTTTGCACCCTGCAAATAAGCATGCGAGAGGCGCGCGCCGGACAAGTTGCTGCCATGCAGATCCGCCTGCCGCAGGTCTGCCCCTTGCAGGATGGCCTGCTGCAGATTGCAGCCCGCCAGAGCCGTGCGCCGCAAACGCGCCCAGCTTAGCATTGCACGCGGCTCAATTGTTTTGCCTTTTACAATCACTGTGTTCACCTGCGGGTAACTGCGGAATTCATTCCGGTAGTTTACTGCAAAGCATGCCCACAGTGCAATCCAGCGGTCAGCCGGTAATTGTTTGACCAGCTGCGGCGGGCATGGTATTCTTCGGGAGCGAACTGAAGGAAGTTCGACTTCCGTCCGAATGATTAGTTTATAGGAGAACTTGATAATGACCCGAAGAACATTTCTCATGATTGCGGGCCTCGCAATGTTTGTGGCCAGTTGCGCAGCCCCCGCGCCCGCTGCTGCGCCGGCTGCCGCCGCCAACCCCAACGACCTCGGCGGGCGCGAGGTGGTTATCGCCGTGGAGAACGCCTACCCGCCCTTCAACTACAAGGACGAGAAGACTGGCGAAAATGTGGGCTTGGACTATGACATGGTCAACGATGTTTGCAAGCGCCTGAACTGCAAGACGAAGTTTGTCACCACAAGTTGGGATGCCATCGTCGCGGTGATGGAGTCCAAAGGCAAAGCGGAGTGGGACATGGCTGCCGATGGCATCACCATTACCCCCGAGCGCGCCAAGAATGTTGATTTCAGCGACCCGGTGATTAACGTTGCCCAGCGCCTGCTGGTGCGCAAGGGCGAATCCCGCTTCAAAACCGGCGCCGATTTCAAAGCCAATGCGGAGCTGATATTCGGCGCCCAGCCCGGCACCACTAACTATGTCATCATGGAGAAGCTCGTTGGCAAAGACCGCATTCAGGCATATGACCAGTTTGGCCTGATTGTGCAGGCCTTGATGAACAACGACATTGATGCCACGGTGATGGACGATGTAGCCACATCCGGCAACATGCAGGCCAACCCGGACAAGCTTGAAACGCTCTCTGAAGTACTGGCTGGCGAAGACCTCGGCTTTGTGTTTCCGCAAGGCAGCGACCTGCGCGCTGCCTTCAATAAGGCGCTGGCTGACCAGAAGGCTGACGGAACTTTTGACAAGCTCAAGGAAAAGTGGATTCCCGGATCCAAATAACCGCCTGAATTTTTATTTCGCATGCAAAGGGGCGTGACGGGCCAAGGGTCGGTTTTCAAGACACCTTGGCCGTTGCGCCCCTTTGCTGTTCCGCATTATGCGCGCAATGCTCGCCACAGCACCACAGCCCCAACGTTGGTTGCTCTAAATGAGCGCTGATCCCGCTGCCGTCGCAGCGGCTGGCCGCCACCGCCGCCCCGGCATCGCGCCCGAGTTCTCAGACTGGCTCGCGCGCCTGCCATGGTGGCTGCTGGTGACAATTTTGCTCGGCTTGCTCATCCTCTATTCCATCATGTCGGATGAAAAAACAGGCAACGCGTTTCGCGCAATCGTACCCGGCATCATCGTTACCCTGCGCACCGCACTGCTCGGTTATTCCATGGCACTGGTGATTGGCCTGTTTGCCGGCTTGGGGCGCACCGCGGTAAATCCTGTCATCAGCAACATCACTTCTTTCTATGTGGAAATTGTGCGCGGCATTCCAATTTTGGTTTTGCTGCTCTATGTTGCGTTTGTGGGCGTGCCGCTGCTAATGGGCGAATTGAACCAATTGGGCGAAATGACCGGCAATGTCTGGTTGAGCAAGCTCACCCCGCGCAGCTTTCCCAATGAATGGCGGGTGGTGCTGGCATTGGGCTTTGCCTACGGCGCCTTCGAAGCAGAGAACTTTCGGGCCGGCATCCAATCCATCGACAAGGGCCAGATTGAAGCCGCCCGCGCGCTGGGCATGAACTACCTGCAGACCATGCGCCACATCGTGCTGCCGCAGGCAATCCGGCGCATTTTGCCCACGCTCGGAAATGACTTTATCTCCATGTTGAAGGATTCGTCGCTGGTGAGTGTGCTGGGCGTGGAAGACATAACCCAGCTGGCCCGGTTGTATGCCAGCAGCTCATTTGTATTCCTGCAGTCGTACAGTGTGCTGGCGTTCATGTATCTCACCATGACCATTCTGCTTTCGCGCGGCGTGCGGTGGATGGAATACAAGTTGGCACAGGGACGCACCTAGCCAATCCATAGTCTATCGACCGGTCTCTTTTAGCTTGCAAACAATTTACTCCCACCGCCACAGGGTGCGCCCGTTCGCATACTGTTGCGGGGCCATGCACATTCAATCCGGATCTGGCTTTGCGCAGCGGTTGCGGAGTACAATGGGATCGATCGCGACTCTGCCACGCCGATGCAAAGATTACGCCAGTTCCTAGAAGAGGCCTCTGCGCCAACAATAATCATCACCGCCTTTTTGGGCACGATAACGGTGATGTCGCTGGTGGTTGCGCTGGTGGGCGGCGGACTGGTGGGCTGGTGGATCCTGAGCTCCCAAACTGCTGCCGTGCCGGCCACCGCAACGGCTGCCAGCACCGAGCTCGCAACGCGCGTGCCGGTTGGGCTGCCCACTTTGCAAGCGTTTGTGCAGCAAACCATGGTGGCCATGGATGCGGCCAACGCGATTGCTCTGCCGGCCACGGCAACACCTGCGCCCACACCGCCCCCGAGCACGGCAGTGGCAGTCGCCGCCACCAGTGAACCGCCACCCGCTCCCGGAAACCCGACCGCAAACATTTTCAGCCTGCTAACATCCGATCCACAATTCAGCACGCTGGTGCAAGCCATTCAAAGTGCCGGCTTGGCCGAGACGCTGCGCAGCGGCGGGCCGTTCACATTATTTGCGCCCACCAACGCAGCCTTTGAGCAGCTGCCTGAAGGCACACTCGAGCAGCTGCTGCAAAACCCGGATGTGCTCGCAGAACTGCTCAGCTACCATCTGGTTCCGTTGCGGCTGGAGCAGTCTGCCTTTGCAAATATGCCAGCGCTGCGCACTGTGCTCGGCCCGGCGCTGGCGCTGCGCGTCACAGCCACCGGGGCCACTGTCAATGGCGCAATTGTGGCTGCGGCCAGCCCGGCCACCGGCAACGGCCTCGTGCACCCAATAAACACTGTGCTGCAAACGCCTGACATGGGCACCGTTATCGACCTGCTCGCTGTCGATGACCGCTTCACCACGTTTTACAGCTGGCTGGAGCGAGCCGACTTAATAACGGTTTTACAGGGCGAAGGCCCGTTCACTGTGTTCGCACCGGTAAATAAAGGGTTCCTTACTCTGCCGGCGGGCACTGTGGACTTCCTGATGCTGGACGCGAATACAATGCGCACTGTACTGCTCTACCATGTGGTGGGCGGAAAACTGATGCAGGCCGACCTGACACCCCAGGAAGTGCTCACGCTCGCCGGCCCGAGCATCAAGATTTCCGGCAGCGCCGGCGCCCAGCTCTATGGCTCAGCGCAAATAACCAGCACCGACCTGATGGCTTCGAACGGCGTGATCCACGTGCTGAACACGGCGCTCATTCCCCCGCCTCGCTAGCCGGTCCTGGCGCGCCTAGTTCAAGCGCGCAATACTGTTGCGAATTTGATTGCAGGCGTTGCGGATAACTTGCGCGTCTGACCCGCCTGGCGCGCGGCACAAAAACTGCTCAAGCGCCCGCAATGCGGCGCCCAGCTCACCCGCCTGCAGGTGGATAAAACCGCGCGTGCGCCAATGGGCGGCGCGCGCCGGATGCAAAATCTGCAGCTGGTCGACGGCTTTCAGCGCCAGGCTCCACTCGCGCCGGTTCACATACGCCTGGCGCAAATTATTAAGCATGCGCACCAGTGTGTCCTCTGCCGAAAATTCATTCAGCCAGGCTTGCTCAAAGTCAAGCTTCTGCGCAGTCATACTTTGCACCAGCTGCGCACAATTCGCCGGGCTTAGCTCTGCCCCGCCGTTGAAGGCATCAATAAAGAGCGGGCCGGCCGGTGTGCTGCAAGCCGCCACAAAGTGGCCGGGCATGCCCACCCCGTAAACCGGCAGCTGGCAGCGCTGCCCGATGGCAACGTACAAAACCGAGAGTGCGATGGGAAGGCCACGGCGGTCGTCAAGCACAGCATTCAAAAAACTGTTGGCCGGATTGCCGTAATCTGCAGTATTGCCTGTGAAGCCCTCGTCTTGAAAAAGGAAAGCCGCCAGTGCCCGCGCACGCGCGGCAGTTTCTAAATGGTGCCCGATTGAACTTTGTGCGGCGCGGGCAAGCTCGTCGAGTTCCGTCAGATAGTGCGCAACATCCAGATCCGGATAGGCAATTGATCTGGCAAACTCTAAGGCAGCCGAAGGCACATCAATTGTTTGCTGGCGTACCGCAGTTTTAAAACTCATTGAGAATAATGTGGGTGGATTAATTAAAGCACACCGGGCGCACAACCCAACCGTCTCAGATTTTACTTACGAAATCACTTGCCGCCACTATAATCGCTGCCGTGCCGGAAGCCGAAATTGACGCAGCTGAGTGGGATGCTTTTGCCTCAGCGCCCGGCGGCGCCGGCAACTGCGGCGAAGCGCACCTGCTGCAAACTGCGGCGTGGGCGCAGCTTAAATGCAGCTTCGGCTGGCGTGTGCGGCGTGTGGCGCTGCGCAGCGCAGGCCGCATTGTGGCCGGCGCCCAAATTCTGGTGCGCCGGCTGCCGCTCGCCTTTGGCAGCATTGCCTACCTGCCCAAAGGCCCGCTGGTGAACTGGCAAGACGCTGCGCAAACCCAAGCGCTGCTGCTCCTGTGCGATGCTGCCGCGCGTGCCGAGAACGCAATTTTCTTAAAACTGGAACCGGATCTGGCGGATGGCGCCGAGCCCCGCCAACTACTGCAAGCTCTTGGGTGGCACGCGAGCGCTCAAAGCCTGCAGCCGCGGCGCACGCTGCGAGTGGACACCGCTTGCGAACCCGCAGCGGCGCTGGCGCGCATGAAATCGAAGACGCGTTACAACATCGGCTTGGCGGAAAAAAAAGGCGTGGTGGTGCGCAGCGCGCCGCTGCAAAACGCTGGCGCAGAGCTGGCGGCGTTTTGGCGCCTGCTGCAATCCACTGCAGCACGCGACGAGTTTGGCATTCACAGTGAACGCTACTACCAAACTGCTTACGAGAGTTTTGCAGCAACCGCACGCGTTGCACTGCTGCTAGCGGAAAGCACGGGCGGCATACTGGCCGGAGCAATGATTTTTTCCAGCGGAGCGCGTGCATGGTACTTGTACGGCGCATCGGATGATTTGGATCGCGCCAGCATGGCGCCTTACGCTGTGCAGTGGGCTGCGATGCAGTGGGCGCATGCGCAAGGCTGCAGCACGTATGACATGTGGGGTGTGCCCGATGCGGACGAAACGCAACTAGAAGAAGCGTTCACCCAGCGCAGCGACGGGCTCTGGCCGGTTTACCGATTCAAACGCGGCTTTGGCGGCACTTTGGCGCGCACCTGCGGCGCCTGGGATCATGTTTACAGGCCAGGGGCGCACTTTCTGTACCGCACCTATCTGCGGCTGGCACAGCGCAAAAGCCCTCCCGGCTGATCTGGCAGCAATTCAATGAGCAGTCCAGCCGCGCGGTATCTGCTGCGCAATGCGAGCTCTGCCGAAGATTGGCAGGCCGCCCTGTTGCAAATTGATCCGGCACCGCCGCTGCTTCAAGCCTGGCAATGGGGCGACTTCAAAGCGCGCCACGGCTGGCAGCCGCGGCGCATGTTGTGGGATGGCAACGCGCGCGCGGCAGCTGGCGCACAACTACTGCAGCGCAGCGCCCGCACCTTCGGGCTGAACGCTGTTATCCAATACGTGCCGCATGGCCCCTTGTTGGATTGGCGCAATCCGGCACTTGCCCAAACAGTGTTGGCTGATTTGCGGACAGCCGGCAAACAGGCCAACGCAATCTTTATCAAAATCGATCCAGCGCTGGCGCTAGCAGCCCCAAGCGCGGATGCCAGCACCGCAGCCGCAGCCGACTTGCTAACGCGCGGCGGTTGGAAGCTGTCAGCCAGCCAAATTCAATTTCGCAACACGGTTGTGCTGGACCTGCAGCAGCAGCCGGAAAAGCTGCTGGCCGCCTTCAAGACCAAGACGCGCTACAACATCCGTCTCGCACAACGCCATGGCGTGAATGTGCAGCCAGCCACTACGCAGCAGCTGCCCGCTCTTTACGAGATGTACAAGCAGACCGCCCAACGCGACGGCTTTCCCATCCGGACGCAGGCTTACTATTTAGATCTATGGTCGAGCTTTGCGCAAGCCGGCCTCGCGCAGCCGCTGATTGCAGAGTACGGTGCGCAGCCGATTGCAGGCGCGGTTGTGTTCGCTTACGCGCAGCAGGCCGTGTATATGCACGGCATGTCCAGCAGTGCCCACCGCGACAAAATGCCGAACTATTTGCTGCAGTGGCACGCGCTGCAATGGGCGCATGCGCGCGGCTGCACTCTATACGACATGTGGGGCGCGCCGGACAATTTTGAAACAACAGATCCGCTGGCGGGGGTCTGGCGCTTCAAGTCCGGCTTCAACGGGCGCGTGGTGCGCACGCCGGGCGCATGGGACCTTGTGCTCAGGCCGGCAGCTTACACCTTGTACGAGTTTGCACTGCCACGCCTGCTGCAATTCTTGCGGCGCACTAACAGCGGCGCAGCGCCGGGGTGAGCGCCCGCACGCCAGCCGCGGGTGGGCAAGCGCTGCGTGTTACGGCGCCGGCTGCACGCGATAAAGCGTAACCCACGACTCGCGCTGCGGCCGGTAGTAGGTTTCCACAGCGCTCAAGCCCACACCCAACTGCTGCGGCACGCCATCATCACGCGGATGGTCCAGCAATAACAAGTCATCCGGCTGCATGCCGGGCGGCACACTGCCGGCGCGCCAATCTTTCAGCGGCCGGACCACGGCCCTCACCTGCGAGCCGTACGGCAGATGTGCTTGCAGGCGCTCCCAGCTTCCTTGATCAACTGTAATGACGGTTAGCGGCGCGTTGCGCCCCGCAAGCTCTGCAGCCACCGCGCGCAGCGCAAAGCCACTGGGCCAGCCGGTAATATATTCCCAGCGGTCCGGAAACGCCCCCAGCGGCAGCTGTTGCGGTGCCACCCAGGTGAGCATTACAAATTGCAGCGCGGGCACGGCTGCGCCAAGTGCAAGCAAAGACAAAAGCATCTGGGCCCGGGCACTCGCAGCGCCCAGCAGCCTTTCGGCGCCGGCACCAGCCAGCAGCGCAAGCAGCGGCAGCACCGGCAGCAGATAGCGCGACTCAAACATGCCATCGGTTGAGCGCGTAACCACCAAAACTAAAAAGGCAGCCGCAGCAAAGCCGCAAAATAGTGCCATGCGCTTGCGGCTGGCCAGCCCGGCCGCCCACAGCAAACCGGCCAGCACAAGCAGCGGCATGGTCCAATACGCCGCCACGCTGCCGGGCAGGCTGCGCACTATTTTGCCGGTCTCGATAATTGTCTCGCCAAGCGTGTGCGGCCCTTTGCTGCTCAACAGGTCAAACCCCATGTCCGACTGCACAAGGGTCAACGCAAGCCAGACCGGCAAAAGCAAAACAACTGCGGCCAAATAAATCTGGAGCAGCGCAGCCAGCTGCCTGCGCCACACTGCCGGGCGCAGCCACACCAGCGCAATCAGAAATGGGATGGCTGCAAAAACCAGGTTGGAAAGTTTGGCCAGCACTGCGGCCGCCAGCAGCGCACCACAGATCACAGCCCACGCGCGGGTGCGCTGCGCTGCTAGCGCATGCAACCCGCTCCAAAGCACAAGCATCAACAGCGCAGGCGAAACAGCATCAGCAACCGCCATGCGCTCAAAAAAATGTGCGTGCGGCAAAACAAGCAGCAGCGCTGCCGCAACTACGGCTGCGCGCGCGCCCAGCCAGCGCCGCGCAGTTGCCAGCAGCGCAGCAAAGCCGCACACTCCCACCAGCAGTCCCGCCACGCGCAGCAGCCACAGCCCGCCGGCAAACGGCCACAGCGCAGCACCCAGCCAGATGCCTAAGAGCTTTCCATCAGACGCGCCATGAAACGGCTGCATGCGCCATACAAGGCGCGCCCACTGCAGTTGCGCACCCTCGTCGATAAACGCCGGCAGCTGCAGCAGATTGTGCAACCGCACCCACCACCACAACAAGATGGCGGCCAGCCATGGTGTTGCCGGTTTCAGCCGCCGTCCCACTCGCTCAGGATTGCGGCCAGCAGCGCCACCCGCGGAGCAAACTGCTCCACGCGCAGCGCCTCTGTGCGCGTGTGTGCGCCACCGCCCAGCGGGCCCAGGCCGTCCAGGATGGCAACGCCGTAGGGTGCCACCAGGTTTGCGTCCGAGCCGCCACCAGTGCTGCCCTCGCGCAGCTCCAGCTGTAGCGCCTGCGCAATGCGTCGCGCGCGTTCAAACGCAGCGCCAATTGCGGAACTGCGCGGCATGGGCGGACGCTCCAGTCCGCCGCTCACTTCCAGCCGGGCGCCCTTGAGCTGCGGCTGCAAGCCGTTCACCGCCGCGGTCACGCGCGCGCCTTCAGCCTCTGTCTCCACGCGGAAGTCCACCTCTACGGTGCATTCATCCGGCACTACATTACTGCGCGTGCCACCGCGCACAATCCCCGTGCTTACAGTGGTGCCGCGCGGGTAATCTGTCAGACCCTGCAGCGCCAGCACCTGCCGCGCCATCTCTGCAATCGCATTCACGCCATTGGCGTGGTCGGCACCGGCATGCGCGGCCCGCCCATGCGCCGTAACTGTGAAGCCGCCGATGCCTTTGCGCGCGGTCTTTAGCGCGCCATCGGGCAGCGCCGGCTCCATGCACAACACCAGTCCCGCCGCACTGCCCAAGCTTGTAATCAAGGGCCGCGAGCTGTTCGATCCCACTTCTTCATCAGAGGTCAGCAGCAGCGTCACCGGCCACGCGGGCCAGCGCTGCTGCTCGCGCAGCGCACGCAGTGCAAACAACACTTGCGTCAGGCTGCCCTTCATATCAATGATGCCCGGCCCATACATCAACCCATCCGCCATGCGCACCGGGTTCTCCGCCAGCATCCCCACCGGATGCACCGTGTCAAAGTGGCACATGATCACAAACCCACCCTGCGTGCTGCCATTCGCACCCGGCCACGCCGCCACAATGTTATTGCCCGTCTCTGCCTGCTCATCAATGCGCACCTGTGCCCCCAGCGGCTGCAGCGACGCGCGCAGCGCTGCGCCCATGCGGTCCAGCGCCGGCTTATCCAGCGACGGCGACTCGATGCTCACAAACGCGGCCAGCTGCGCCAGCATCTCCGGCCGCAGAGTCTCAAAGTAACTAATTGGTATGGGTGACATTGCTAAATTTTTTATGCAGCCGCAGCAGATGCATCACGATGCGGTGAAAACAAGTTTACCTTGCAGGCCGCCGCCGCCAGACTGCGGCATCTGCCAACTCCGCCGGCAGCTGCCTGCGGGCAGACTCTGCCGTGCATCGCAAAACAACCACCCGCGCACCACACGAATCCCACGCCGCGGCAGCCGGCAGCGCAGTAACCAACCAAGCCGCGCTAGCTGCGGGCGCGCGCCCACTCCGAAATGCGCTCCATTGCCTCGCGCACGCGCGGCGTGGCGGTGCCAAGCGAAATGCGGAAGTAGCCCTCGCCATTCACGCCATAAATTGCGCCGGGCGTCACGGAAACGCTGGCCTGTTCGAGCAGGTCATCAGCAAACTGTTCGGAGCCCATTGCAGCCGGCACCTGCGCCCACACGTACATTGCGCCAGCGGGAGTCTGCGCCGGCAGCTGCGCCTGGCGCAGCCCGGCAAGCACCACATCGCGCCGCTCCTGATACAGCGCATTGCGCGGCGCCAGCCACGTTTGGTCGCCGGTGAGCGCTGCCACGCCCGCAAGTTGCGCAGCCTTGAACTGGCTTGAGTCTATGTTGCTCTTCAGCGCATGCAGCGCGCGCACGGCAGCAGCGCAGCCCACCGCCATGCCCATGCGCCAGCCGGCCATGTTGTAAGTTTTGGATAGCGAATTAAATTCCACCGCTACTTCCAGCGCACCGGGCACTTGCAAAATACTGGGCGCAGTGTAGCCATCGTAAGTCACATCCAAATATGGCGCATCATGGCAGACCAGCAAATCATGGCGCTGCGCAAACGCCACGGCCTCCGCAAACAACTGCAGCGGTGCACAGGCACCGGTGGGATTGTTGGGGTAGTTGAGCCAGAGCAGCTTGGCACGCCGGGCTGCGTCCGGCGCGATCTCGGCCAGCTGCGGCAGAAAGCCATGCTCTGCGCGCAGCGGCAGCAGCACCACGTCTGCACCCGCAAAGCGGGCAGCCGCTTCGTACACGGCATAAGCCGGGTCCGGCACCAGCGCCACATCGCCAGGCTCAAGATAAGCCATGCTCAAGTGAAACAATCCTTCCTTTGAGCCAATCAACGCTTCAACCTGATTTTGCGGATCAACCGCAACGCCAAAGCGCCGGCTGTAATAATCAGCCACCGCCTGCCTGAATTCCGGCAAGCCGCCTGCCGCCACGTAGCCATGCGTGCCCGGCTGGTCAACGGCGTGCTTGAGCGCATCGCGAATGAATGCCGCGGGCGGCTGGTCTGGCGAACCCACGTCAAGGCGAATGACATCCCGACCGGCCGCCTGCAGCGCGAGCATGCGCTTTGCGAGCTTGGCAAAAAAGTACGGCTGCACAGATTGCATGCGGGCTGCGAGTTTCATTTTTTACCCCTGCTTGTGGTCAGCGCATGTGCGCTGCATTCAACCGTTGGCATAAATTTTGTGGCAAGCAAATTCTACGGCGCCAAGGTGGCGGTTGCCGACACAGTGGGTTCCGGCGTGCTGCTGGCCACAAAGCCCTCCGGCGTAATGGATGGCGTGGGGCTGGGCCCCAGCTCACCGTAATCTTTGGGCGAGTGATGGCGCACGTACCACTTGCCACCGGTGGTGGTGCGGTCAGATTCCAATCCCACTACTTGGATCCAAATTTTTCCGGGCCGCAGCGCCAGCGGTTCACCACCAGCATTGGTAAGCTGCGGCAGTGCGCCGGTGTCCGCGCGCTGCCACTGCCCCGCAAACGCCTGGCCGTCCCGGAATACCAGCAGCGGGCGCGGCGCAGCGCCCCAGAGCTGCACCTCAGTTGCATAAGTGGAATGGACACCGTCAGCATCATAGTCTTCAGGCACAGTGAAGTCCACAACATGATTGGCGAACATCAGCACCACCGTATCGGCAGCCAGCTGCTTGTTGGTCGCGGCGTCAATGTGCGCCACCAGCTCCGTCGGCGAGCTGTCTATCCAGCGCTTGTAGTTTCCGCTCGGCGCGTCATAGCGCCACTCCGTCAGCGCCTCGCTGCTGAAGTCCACGCCCACAGTAACCGCCGGCAGCCCGCCCGATGGAATCCGCTGTTGATAGGCAAAGCCACGCACTTGGGCCGGCGCATTCAGGGCCTTGTCCGCGAGCACCTGCCACAACGCCGTTGTTGAGGTGAAGACTGAATTAGCATCAATACTTTCCATGCACAACGGCGGACAGTCAAAGCCCGTCAGGTTGGTAATGACCGCTGGAAACCAAGGCTTGGGCGCCAGCCGGCGCATAGTGCCTTTAGATGTGCCGGAAGCCACAAGCGCACTGTTCAACATATCGACGAGGGTTGTATCAATCAGGCGCGCAGACCGCACCGGCCCGATGCGCTCCGCAGCGGTGCCCAGATACACGGCGGTATAACGCGTTGTGCCGCCTTCCGAGTAATGCTCCCAAACCATGTCTGCGGCTGCAAGACCGGATTGCGGACGCACGTAACGCGGAAAGTTTGAGATTTTAATTGCGAGCGGCTTGCGCAGCAGCACTTTCGGGTCGGCGACCAGCAGCCCGGTCAGCGGATTAATGTTGGCGGGGTAAGTGAGCGGGCCCAGCAGCGCGTCCGCAACAGCAGTGGGCTGCGGCGTTTGGGTTCTAACCGAAATGATGGTCACCGCGGGTGCCGGCCGGGTTGCAGCGGGAGTTGCAGCCACCATGGCTGCCGCTGCTGCCACAGTGGCACTGGGCGCCAGCGGCGGCGGTAATTGCGCAGCCTGCGGGCTGCAAGCAGCCAGCCAGCACAATGCAGCAAAAACTGTTGTGCCCGGTCGGCGGCGCAAGGACTTCACGCTGTGATCAAGCGGTTGCGGTTGGATGCGCTGTGCCAGGCAGCTGGCTGCGCCGCGCGGTTCCTACGGCTGCACCTCGTACTCAATCATCGCCACACCGTAGTCCGCATTCATGGCAGCCTGCGCCACAAGCCGGTGCGTCTCGCTGGCTGCTATTGGTTCAAACATTGGAAAGACGGCCGTAGCATATCCGTCGGCATCGGTTACAGAAAACATTAACAGCAGTGGATCTGCGCCGGGGCGTGTAAGCTGGCCCTGCACGGTAACGCCGCGCAGGCGCTCGCCTTGCGCCGAGGCCACCACGGCATGCGCCACCTGCGGCCGGTCAGTGCGCAGCACGGGCCACTCCACCCACAACGTCAATTTAAGCGCGGGCGCTGCGGTGGCCGGCGGCTGGGCGGTTGCCACCAAGCCGCAGCCCGCCAGCGCCAGCATCACGGCGCACGGCAGCAGCCAGCTGCGGGCAGCCAGCCGCACAACACGCAGCAGCCTTAGGCGCGTTGCACAGCGGCCCGTAGGTTCAATCAGCCAAGAAAGTTTCAAAATGCCCGCCAGCCAAATGGTAATGCATAGCGTGGTGAAGTGCAGTGCCAAAGCAGCGCCACCTCCCGGGTCCGGGAGGCGGTGGAAACCGATGATGCCCCCACGGGGATTCGAACCCCGGTCTTAGGCTTGAAAGGCCCACGTCCTAGTCCCCTAGACGATGGGGGCTCAGCAATAAAGCACGGCAGTTTACCATATTGGAATTAAGCCGGCGGGAAATATCTTTCGATCAGCGCCGCAAAGATTGACCCGCGCAATCCGCTGCAGCGCAGTCCGCCGGCCGCTGCCAGTGGTGGCAGCTAACGGGCGCCGGTGCTGGCTTTGGGGCGGCGCTGCGCAGCCTGCACGCGCTGGCGCTGTACCCGGCGCAACCGCTGCTGCGCAAACTCTGCACTTGAGCCCAGTACGGTTGCGACGCGGTTCATGGTTGAGAGATCAGGCTCCACAAATCCACAGTAATGGCACTTCCAAGCTGGCAGATTTGGCACCACCACAAAGAAGCTGCCGTGCCAGCCGGCATGCGCGGCGGAGTGAGCGCGCAGCACCCCAAAACCACAGTGGGTGCAAGCCCGGCCATCAATGTACGGAGTGGTATTGGTCAACGGTACTTCGGCGTCTGCCAGCCAGTTAAGTTGGCGACCGACGCCAATATTTTATCACTGAGCCAAGGCTGTGGGAGGCTTACGCGCGCCAATTCCTACCGGTGACCACGCTGCGCTCAGGGTACTGGCACCAGCTCTGGATACACAGACTGGAGCACGCGGCGCCACCTGTCAATTGGAAAATACACCGCCCACACCTTGCCAACGATTTGAGCCCGCGGAATGAGGCCAACCTCCGGGTCGCGCGAGTCTTTCGAGTAATTGCGATTGTCGCCCAGCACAAATAGCTGGCCCGCAGCCACGTCCCAAACCCGACCGCCAAAATCCAGCATTGGCTCCGGCAGGTAAGGCTCCACCAGCGGGGTGCCATTCACAAACACCTGCCCATCGCGCACCTGTACGGTGTCGCCCGGCACGCCAATTACGCGCTTGATAAAATCTGTTTCACCGGCGCGCCCCAGCACTCCATCCAACATGGAGCCCGGTGTGCTGCTGGGCGGCACAAACACAACAATTTCTCCGCGCTGGGGATCGGCATACCAGTAGCTAAAGCGGCTGACCACAATGTACTCGCCCGCCCGAAAAGTATCCAGCATGCTGGCGCCGTCGATGCGAAAGCGGGCGCTGACCAGATTCACAGCAAAAAAAATCACGGCCGCCATCACAGCGGTCTCCACCACTTCGATCAGCAGCATGCGCCAATTCGCGCGCCCGCGGCTCGAAGGCGTTTCGTCAGTGCTCATTTGCAATCAGGCGGCACAGTGCCGGACGCGGCGCAGAGATGCCGCACTATTCCTCACGCTCGCGGAAGCCAATGCGCAGCGGCGTGCCATTGAAAGGGTATTGCTGGCGAATGGCGTTAACCAGATAGCGCGTATAAGAAAAGTGCACCAGCTTGCGGCTATTAATGTGAAACACGAAAAACGGCGGCGCCGTGGCAACCTGCGCCACAAAATAAATTCGCAGGCGCTGCCCGGATTGCGATGGCGGCGCGTGCTGGTCCATTGCCTGCTGCACCAGCCGGTTTAGCGCGGCCGTGCCAATGCGCTCGTTGCGCGCGGCCTGCACTTCAACAATGGTGGGCAGCAGCTGGTTCACACGCTGGCCGGTCAACGCAGAAACAAACAGCACCGGCACATAATCCAAAAACTTCAGGTGCTCACGCACCCGCAGCCGGTAATCCTCAATGGTGTGGCTGTCTTTATCCACCGCGTCCCATTTGTTTACAAGCACCACCACACTGCGCGCCTGTTCCACCGCCATCCCGGCAATGTGTGCGTCCTGCGCAGTAAACGGCTCAAGCGCATCCACAACCACTGCCACAATGTCCGCGCGCTCAATGGCGCGCAGCGCGCGCAGCACGCTGTATTTTTCCACGCCGCCTTCAATGCGCCCGCGGCGGCGGATGCCAGCTGTGTCGATCAGCGTAATGTCTGTGCCCATATAGCGCAGCTGCGTATCCACCGCATCGCGCGTGGTGCCCGCAATCGGCGAAACGATTACACGCTCCGCGCCCAGCAGGCGGTTGAGCAAGCTGCTTTTGCCCACATTCGGCCGCCCCACAATTGCCACCTTCAGTGTGCTGTCCGCAGGCTCGGGGCTGGCCGGCGGCAGCAATGCCACCACCTCATCCAGCAGATCCCCGGTCCCAATGCCGTGCGCCGCAGAAATCGCAATCGGGTCGCCCAGTCCCAGCTCGTAAAAATTGACTGCCATCGCGCGACGCTCGGGGTTGTCGCCTTTGTTCACAGCCAGCAGTACCGGCGGCCGGCGCACCCCGCCCGCACTCTTTTGGCGCCGCCGCAAAAGATCGGCGATCTCGCCGTCCGTTGCAGTCACGCCCACATTTGCCTCGGCCATAAAAATGATTACATCGGCGTCGGCAATTGCCATTTCCGTTTGCGCGCGGATCTCAGAAAGGAAGTCGGCAGAGCCTGTTGCAAGCGGGCTGTGCCGCACTACGTCATCAAAGCCCTCGATGCCGCCGGTGTCCACCAGCGCAAAGATTCTGCCATTCCATTCCACCGTGGCAAACAAGCGGTCGCGCGTCGTGCCTGGTTCGTCATGCACCACAGCAAGGCGCTGCCCGGCGAGCCGGTTGAACAGGGTGGACTTGCCAACATTCGGCCGGCCCACAAGCGCCACAATTGGCCGTGACACTTTTACGCAGTGCCAGCCGGGCGCGAAACCGCGCGCACCCGGAGTAAATTATGTTGAGCGTTTCGCATTGCAGTTGGTGGATCTGGTCGGCACGCCATGCAGTGCACGCCGGCAGCAGAGATTGTTAGGGGGCAGCCGGCTTGGGCGTCGGCGTGTTGAGGTCGCGGACTATGGTTACTTGCAGCTCTTCCGGCAGCACCTGTCCCGCTTGCACTGATTGCAGCCCGGTTATCAGAACTGTCGGCTTCACGGTGTGCAGGCCGATGCGCAACCCCAACAGGTCAAGCACCACTTTCACATCATCCGCACCCAGCTTTTCAAGCGCCGGCAGCGGCCCGGACAAAATCACATCAACCTTTTCCGGTGCAAAAGTTGCTGCCAGCCGCGGGCCCAGCCCGGTCGCCTCCACTTGCCGGCGGATCCGGATGCTGCTTTCGACCGCATCAATACTCACCGTTACAGCCACAGTCTGGTCGCTGGCCAGCGAAACGTCGGGGGGAAGCTTCATCGCCAGGCGTGCATCAATCGTGGCAATTGCATTCGTAATGTCCAGCGGCTCAGTCTCAAGGTAGCCGGGCAGCGCTGCCACCACATCGGGATCAGTAGAAAAAACAGTCACAGAGGGCGGGGACGCCGTAATGTTCTTGATGCGGTAGCCGGGAGCCTGGCTGCCTTTGAACATTACCCGCACGGCCAGGTCACGATAGCCGCCCAATTGTTTGACGGCCACGCGCAGGCCAACGCTGGGCGGAGACACCTGTACTCCGCTGATGGCCTGCGAGTCATTGTTCAGCGCGCGCAAGACCACCGTCTCCACAACTGCCTCACGCTGGTCTCGTAAGTCAATGCGCGCCTCAAGCGCTGCCACGGTGTCGATCAATTCTTCCGGCCCGCTGATTGCAGCGTCCGGGACAGAAAGCACCGGCGATTCAAATGTGTACCCAATCGCCGGGTCACCGATGATGCGCACGCGCACCGGGAGTGTGCGCGTTACCACCCGCGCCAGCTGCAGCGTAACTACTGCCGGCTCAATGCTCACCACCTCAGCCTGCTGGTCCGGCAGCAAGCCCTGCAGCGTAACCACTTGCGAACCGGACTGCCATTGCGCCACATCCGCCACTACGCGCAGCTTGTTGATGGCCAGTGTGGGCCAGGTAAGGCGCGGCGCCCGCAGCGTAACCGTAGCCTCCGTGGCCAGCCCGCCCAGCACCATAACATTCGCCTGCAAGCCGGTCACTTCCACCGGCACTGCCCGCGGCACAATGCGTTCCTCCAGCGGGTTATCCTCGTTCACGGCAACAACCCACACCACAACTGCCAGCACCAGGCTGATTCCAAACAAGCCGATGTTGCGCAGTACTCCTGCGAAAGAGCCGGTCATACAGCCGTACCGTTGCCCGCGCCCGCAAGCGGACCGCGCGGCCGGGCACCCTTCCCGTTTTCAGACTGCATTCCATAGTACGCCAATAAACCCGCGCGCAGCTCGCCAGCGTTGAGGCCGTTGTCAATCTCCCCGTTGTGCACAATCGAAATCGAGCCGGTCTCCTCCGACACCACCACCGCCACGGCATCACCCAGTTCGCTTATGCCCAATGCAGCGCGATGGCGCAGCCCGAAGCGCAAATCTGTCACGCGCGCGCTCACCGCCAACGGCAGCACGCAGGCCGCCGCAGCCACGCGGTCGCCGCGCAGCACCACGGCGCCATCATGCAGCGGCGTGTCCTTGTGGAAAATTTGCTTGAGCAAGGCAACTGAAAGCACGGCATCCAGCTTGACACCGCTATCAACATACTCCTGCAAGCCGCCAGTGCGCTCAATCACCAGCAGCGCGCCCTGCTGCTGCGCCGCCATATCTGTGCACGCTGCCACCAGCAGCTCAACAATTGCCGGAATGTTTTCGTCGCGTTTATAAAAGTTGAGCCAGGCACCGGCCCGCCCGAGCCGGTCGAGCGCACGCCTGATTTCCGGCTGAAAAATAACGGGGAATGCCAGCAGCAGCGCCGGCAGCATTGCCCGCAGCAGCCACGAAATCGCAAGCAAGCGCAGCGCCCCGGAGAGCACCACCACCGCCACAATCAACACCACCACCCCGCGCATCAAGTTCACAGCTTGCGTACCGCGCAAAACCACCAGCACGGCATAAAATGTGCCGGCCACAAGCACAATATCCAGCAGGCTGAGCCAGCCGAATTGCTGGGTAAAGCGTGCGAGCGTGCTGCTGAAAGTATCCATAATAAATATTTGCGGTTAGGGCGGCAGTGAGCCATGGCGCAGCAGCCTGCAGAGTCAGGATGATGAGTTGTACGCCGAAGCCGGATGCGCTTGTGGGCGAGATAGGGTTCGAACCTACGACCTCTTCTGTGTAAGAGAAGCGCTCTAACCAGCTGAGCTACACGCCCTTTTGAATGCATTATAGCATTGCGCACTTTACAGAGCGTACTTTTGCGGGTGGGCCAGTGTGCAGGCACAACCAAATCTCAAGCGCCAAAGCAGCCAGCCGCGGCGGCTGACCGACAGCATTTACAATCGGTTTGTGCAGGCAACCACCTGGCTCATAGTTGGCGCGCTCACAGCCGGTGCGCTGGTGCTGGCGGGCCTCGCCTATTGGGAGCTGGTGATTGCCGAGGGCGCGCATCTCGGCCAGCGCGTAGTTGTACTGCTGTACGACTGGGCCGCCCAGCGCTACGAGTTCATTAAAAAGTTTGACGCTGAGTATGAAGACCGTGCGCTCGGCCAGCCGCTGGCACTGGCCTTGCGCCGCACTACCCCCTGCCATGTGCTTGATGTGGCGGCCGGCACCGGGCGCCTCGCGCGCTCGCTGCTGAGCCAGCCCGCGTTTGCGGGCGCTGTGGTGAACTTAGACCTGTCACGAGCCATGTTGCTGCACACCCGCCACCACCAAGCGCAGCACGAGCGGCGCGTCCACCGCGTTCAAAGCCCGGCCAGCCGCCTGCCGTTTGCAGACGATACCTTCCATGCCGTCAGCTTTTTGGAGGCCTTGGAGTTTTTGCCAGACCGCAAGGCAGCTGCGCGCGAGGCAGTGCGCGTACTGCGCCCCGGCGGTTGGCTGCTGCTCTCCAACCGCGTCGGCCCGGATGTGCCGTGGCTCAGTGGCATGACATTTTCGCGGCCCGAATTTCTGGCAATGCTGTCCGAGCTTGGCCTGTGCGAGATCGACGTGCAGCCGTGGGAACTGGATTACGATCTTGCATGGGCTCGCAAGCCGCTCTGATCCTTCACTTTCCAAAGCTTCAAGTTCAAACGTTGCCAAATGCTACAATACGCACGCACAAGCAGCGGGTGTGCGCTGCGGCTCCCCCGGTTCCAATCCAACGCGTGACCCGCCTCAAACATCCATCGATGATTACGGCTTTATTCCAGCCAGATTGCTGCGCGCAGCATTGCCTTTTGGCAAGCGGGCTCAGATAATTTTGAACGAAGCAGCACAGCGCATCCCGGCCATGCTGTCCGCACTGCTGCTGCAAGGCGCGCGCGCAGCGCAGCATGCGGGCACGCTGCCGGCCTGTGAGCTGCCAGAGAGCGCGCCCGTCGCTCCAGCCAAAAATGCCATGTGGGGCGACTTCTCTTCCGCGCTGCCACTGCAGCTTGCAAAAACAACCGGCGCAAAGCCGGCCGATCTGGCAGCCGCTATTCAAGCGTGCATCCCTGTCAGCGCGCTCGTGGAGCGCACCGGCTGTTCTGCGCCCGGCTTCATCAACTTCACACTGGCACCGGCATGGCTGGCGCAGCAAGTGGAGCGCATCCTGCAGCGCGGTTCAGCCTATGCGGATTTGGATCTCGGCCGCAGTAAAACCGCACAGGTTGAGTTTGTGAGCGCCAACCCCACGGGGCCGCTCTCGGTGGGGCGCGGTCGCGGCGGTGCCATTGGGGACACGCTGGCAAATGTGCTGGCGGCGGCCGGCTACAGCGTCACGCGCGAGTATTACTTTAACAACGCCGGACGCCAGATGCGCGTACTGGGCGAGTCTTTGCAGGTGCGCGTACTGCGTGCGCTGGGCATGCCTGCGGAACTTACCGCGGAACACTACCAGGGCGAATACCTCACCGAACTGGCGCAAAAGCTGGTGGCCGAGCATGGCGCAGCGCTAGCCGGTGAAAGCATCGAGCACTTCAAAGACTTGGCCGAAGCCGACATGTTTGCAAACATACGCGGCACACTATCACGGCTCAATATCCAGATGGATGTGTTCTTCAACGAGAACTCGCTTTATACAGATGGCAGCCTGGAGCGCGTGCTGCAGCAACTGCGCAGTGCGGGTTACCTGTTTGATCAGGAGGGAGCCGTGTGGTTTGCCGCCACGCGCTGCGGCGGACCGGAAGACCGCGTGCTGGTCAAGTCCACGGGTGAGCCCACCTACCGCCTGCCGGACATCGCCTACCACTGCAACAAGCTGGCGCGCGGCTTTGACCTGATAGTGGATGTACTGGGCGCGGATCACAAAGATGCCTTCCCGGATGTGATGCGCGGCCTGCAGGCCCTGGGCCACAATGCCACCAACATCCGGCTGCTGATGAACCAGTTTGTGACTGTGAAGGGCGAGCGCATGAGCACGCGCGCCGGCCGCTTTACCACGCTCGATGCGCTGATGGACGAAGTGGGCGCCGATGTTGTGCGCTTCTTTTTGCTAATGCGCTCGGCTGAAAGCCACTTGGAATTTGACCTGGACTTGGCGCTGGAGCAGAATGAAAAAAATCCGGTGTTCTATGTGCAATACGCGCACGCGCGCCTGTGCAGTGTGCTGCGCAAAGCAGCGGCAGAGGGTGTGGTGCGGGGTGCGACAATGGCACAATTGGCGCACCCCACCGAGCACACATTAGTGCGCCGCCTGCTGGAGCTGCCGGAAATTTTGGAGCTGGTGGTGCGGGACCTTGCGCCGCATCATCTCACAACCTATGCGCGCGAGCTGGCCGGCAGCGTGCATGCCTTCTACCGCGACTGCCGCATCGTGGAGCCCGGGCAGCCCGCCCAAACCGCTGCGCGCCTCTCGCTGGTGGAAGCAGCGCGCATCGGGTTGGCGCGCGCATTGCAGCTGCTCGGTGTGGCTGCACCGCAGGAAATGTAAACAAAGTCGGCCAACCGATTTTTAACAGGACAATTTTTTCGATCAAAGAGGAAAATCTAATGGGCTTAAAGTCTGACAACTGGATCCGAAAGATGGCGCGCGAGCAGCGCATGATTGAACCGTTTGTGGAGAATCAGGTGCGCGGTGGCTGCATCTCGTACGGCGTCTCCTCTTACGGCTATGACATCCGCGTGACCAATGAGTTCAAGATTTTTACCAATGTGCATTCCACCGTGGTGGATCCAAAGGCATTTGATGAACGCTCCATGGTGGATTTCACCGGCGATGTGTGCGTCATTCCGCCCAATTCTTTTGCACTCTCGCGCACGGTGGAGTACTTCCGTATTCCGCGCGGCGTGCTCACGCTGTGCGTTGGCAAGAGCACCTACGCACGCTGCGGCATCATCACCAATGTGACGCCGTTTGAGCCGGAGTGGGAGGGCTATGTGACCCTGGAGATTTCCAACACCACCCCCCTGCCCGCGCGCATCTATGCCAACGAGGGAATTGCGCAGGTGTTATTTTTTGAAGGCGATGAAATGTGCGCCACCTCTTATGCTGACCGCAAGGGGAAATATCAGGGGCAGCAGACAATTGTGCTGCCGAAGGTGTAGCAGACACCAAGTGCCTGTTGCGGCGCTGACCTGCGCAGCGAACCGGGCCGTAGCCAGCTTGGAAACTTGCTGCGCAGACTGCGCAGCGCTGCTACCGCCCGCTTACCAGCCGGACCAGAAGGCGAATTGTCCGTCCACAAGAAAGTCAGGTTCGCGCTTTCCGGTTGTATCCACGGCGTAGACGGCCGGTTTGCCGTCGTGCATGGCGTTTACAACCAGAAACCGGCTGTCGGGCGACCACATTGAGCCCGAGCGCTGGTATTGATCAAAGTGCGGCAGGATCTGTGACATAAACGCGGGTGCCGGCTCGAAGTTTGCGATCTCCACAACCGCCTGAGTTTCCGCCGTCATGATGCTGAGCGAAAGCAGCAGGCGCTGGCCTTCCTCGCCTTCAGCCGCGGGCACGATGCGCGGGGACAAGTATGCGATGCGCTCCCCGGCCGGATCCCAATAGAATGCCAGCACCTTGTCAACAATTGCCTTGGCCAGCACCGGCGCTGCCGGATCGGAAAGGTCAAAAATGTTGAGGCTGCCGAGTGGTCCAGCCTCAGCCGGGCCGCCATCCAAAAATGCGAGGTGCACTCCATCCGCAGACCACTCAAACGCAGCAACGCCACCTGCGGTGCGTGCGAGCACCTGTCGTTTGCCACTCTCGTTGTCGCGCAGCACAAGCGTATCAGTACCCTCGTCATCAATTGCAAGCACCACAGATTTTCCGTCCGGGGAATAAGCCGGTGCCCGAAAATATGCCGGCGCGGCTCCAACCTCGCGCGCATCAACTCCCGTTGCAATCGTGGCGACTGTGAGTTTGCCGTCCGCCGGTTCTTGCATGCGGCTGCCCGTGTTGGAAACCAGCGCACTGCTGTCCGGCGCCCAGGCCCAGTAATACGGCCGGCCGCGCCCGATGCTCACATCCGCGCCACCATCCGCGTTCACCACATTCAGCGCGTAATTATTGTCGCTCGCACTGCCGCTCAGCATGCTCACCCGCTTGCTGTCTGGCAGCCAGTACAGGTAGAAGGGGCGCAGGTCTGGATTGGAGAAGATGCGATTTAGGCCGCTGCCGTCGCTGTTTGCCACAAACACCGCAACCGGCGGCTGCCCGTCCGTCTTGGAGTAGCCAACAAACGCCACACGCTTCGCATCCGGCGACCATGCCGGATAGTAGTACGCTGCGCTGTCGCCCGCGTCCGTTGTAAGTGCGCGCACATCCTCGCCCGTCTGGTTCATTGTGTAAATGTTGCCGTCGAGGCCGGCGTATACAATGCGCCCGGCACTGCGTTCCATGAAGCGCAGCAAATTGCTTTCGGGCAGACGCAAGCGGCTGCAAGCCGGCAGCAGTGCAACACACAGCAGTGCGGCAGCAGTCCGCAGCACTGATTGCGTTTTCAACGCCATGACCACACCGCCAAAGCACCGGCTTCCAACAAGCGCGGCGCAAAATCACCATCCGCTTGCGCCACCGCAATCCGCGGGCCGCCCTGGGTTTGCACGGGCATCACCAGATAGCGATTGTCCGGCGACCACAGCGTGAGTGTGCGCTGATGCTGGTCAAAGAAGGGCAGCAAGCCGGTGAACTGCGGCGTGGGAGTGAACTCAAAGAGTTTGCGGCTAACGCCTTTTTCCACATCAAGCACCAGCAGCGTAAGCAGCTCCACGGGCGCGGCTGCATCTGCCGCCGCAGCTTTGCCCAGCTGTGCATCAAAATATGCGACATGCCGGCCATCGGGCGACCACCAAAACGCAACCACCTGCTTCTCTGCGCTTACAAAAGGCGCAGCACTTTCATCTTCCACCAGCCGCACGTTCAGCGCGCCCATGGCTGCAAAACGCTCCGCCGCACTCGGTACCCAGGCGACCCGCGTGCCATCGGGCGACCAGTCAAAAGCAGCGCGGCCTTGAAAGGCTGCCAGCTCGCGCTGCTGATTGTCTGTGCGGTTGACCAGCAGCAGCGCAGTGGCGCCCTCAGCGCTCTGCCCGCCTACCAGCCAATGGCTGCCATCGGGCGAGATGGCCGGCGCCTGAAAGTTGCCCGGCACCGCATCCAACGCCTCCTCAATTACATCCGCGCCAAAAGTGAGGCGCGCCATGCGCGCACCTGCCTTTACCTCGCGCGCGCCGTTGGCGTGCACCAGTATGCCGGCGGCCGATGGCTCCCACGCCCAAAACAAAGGCTGGCCACTGTCTACAATCGCAGACTTGCCGCTTGCCACCTCGGTCAAATGCAGCACCGCACTATTGCCGTCCATTTGCGCCGAAAGGTAGGCCAGTGCGCGCCCATCCGGTGCCCAATATAAAAACACAGGCAAGAGGCGGTCACTTGTAAAAACTTCCTTTATCCCGGTGCCATCGCTCTTGCCAACAAACAAGTGCGCCTGCACATCGGACTCTTTTGTCCCGCTGTAGCTTACAAATGCAATCTGGCTGCCGTCACGCGCCCAGGTTACATGGCCGTAATAGCGCAGATTGCCATCTTTATTTTCAGCGTCCTTGGTTACTTGGAAAATATTCTGGCCGGCTTGGTTCATTGTGAAAATGTTGCCATCCGTGCCAATGTACGCAATCAAGCCTGATTTTTGCTCCAGCGAACCGAGCAACCGGCTTTGGGGGATTGTAAAACTGCGGTTGGAGGCGGACTTAATGCGGTCACAGCCAGCCAGAACCAGCATCAGCAAAAACGCAGCACCGCCTAAATGGCGAAGCTTGAACGGACGGTACGCTGCCACTTTCACCACATCGTAAGTATATGTCACCTGCTTCAATTAGTTTGTGCCGGTACAAGGTTTCCGGCCGCCCAAGAAGTCTCTATTGCACGTTGAAACTGCTGCGCACTTCCGCCTCGATTTGGCCCGCCCGCGCCAGCACTGTGTATGCAACGGCACCACGCTCGGTGGCCTTCAACGCTGACACCGGCAACAGCAAGCCCGTGCGCCCATCGGCACCAGTGGCCGGCAACACAAACACCGCCGGACCTTCGGCGGTTACAAACTGCAGCGTTACGAGCGCCTGCTCTACCGGCCGCTGGTCGCGGTTGAGCACAATCACAAAAATCTCCTGCTCGTCATCTGAACGCGCGATGGGAAAGCGCGCCCAGGTATGCAGCGTCAGCCCGGCAGCCGGTTCCGCAGTAGCTGTACTGAACGGTGCCGCATTGAGCGCACTGCGGCCCAGATCGCGCAGCGCCACTCCCTGCGCGTTGACGGCGCCCGGACGAAAGGTAAGCACCGCATTCTCAAAGTATTGCACCAGCATGCCATCCTCGATATGCATTTCCGAGAGCGGCAGTCCGAACAATGCACTGCCGCCATGGCGCGCAAAGAATTCCAGAAATGCATCGCGCACATTGTGGCCGGTCTCCGGAAAGAACTGTACGCCCGGCAGCACTAGTTGCTGCGCTGGCGGAACCGGCTGCCCAAGCGCTGCGCGCCCCAGCGCCCGCAGCGTGGCCCCGCCCGCACTGGCACTGGCCTCAACCAAAATTCCATTCTCATAGAGAATCTCTTTTGCGCCATCTGTTGCTATGCGCCAGCCGCTCAGCCGCGCGCCAAACACCGCGGCGCCACCATGCGCTTCAACAAAAGTTGCCAGCCCGTCCGCAGTGTCCGCGGCAGTGAAAGCGCCCGTAAGCCCGGCGTCGGTTACCGGTTGAAAATCCTGCAGCGGCGCTTGACTGCGATCGAATGCGAAGCTGCCCACCGGCAGGCACTGCACTGCGTCGGGCGCAGGCAAGCGGCTGTCCCACACCAAAATACTGCGTTCAAAGTATTGCACCAGCTGCGTCTCATTGCGCACGAGTGCCTCTGTAAGCGGATAACCAAAGAAGCCAGCTCCACCATGAGCCGTAAAAAAATTGCGAAAAGCAAATTGCACCGTGTGGCCAGTCTCGGCAAATCCGAGCGCACTTTCTGGCATCGCATCCGCTGCGAGGCGCGGCTGCTCCAGCCGCAGCTCTGCCGGCAGCACACAAGGAATTACCGTGCTGCCCACCTGCAATCCGGGGAAGTGCTGCAGACACCCGCCGAGGAAGTACTGTGTTTCAGTACCATCCACAACCAGCGACCCGCTTAGCGCAGCTCCAAGCGTGCGCATGCCGCCGTGGGCTGCGTAGTAGTCTTCAAAAGCCGGTGCAACCGATGAACGCGCTGCCCGCTGCCCGCACGCACCCAACGCCAACGCACTGGCGCACAGCAGCAGCCAGCCGCGCAAAGCAAAAATATGCAGACCACATCGTGCTGGCAGCATTAATCTGCAGCGGCAATGCTTCCGCCCAGCCAATTCGGCTTGGGTCATAGCACTGATTATAAAATTGGGGGACCACTTATCTGATGCGGCATGCCGTAAAAACCGCCCAAATCTTAGGGCGATTGGAAGCTCGGCGACTTAAGCGGCACGCAAATGGCAAAGCGCTGGCAGCCTATTTTTGCGCCCCGCTGGTTTAGGTGAGCGGTGGCTCGTACTTGAGGTTGGAAGGCTGCAGTTGGATGCGCAGTGCCAGCAAGCGGGCAGCCAGCTGCAAGCCGGCTGCCCGCTTGCTAAATTTATGCGGCGTCCACCGCAGCGTAGGCCTCAATCGGGAGGCAAGTGCACACCAGATTTCGATCGCCAAAAACATCATCTATGCGCGCAATTGGCGGCCAGTACTTGTGCACATAACTCCACGGCGCCGGGTACGCCGCCTGCATGCGTGAGTAGGGGCGGTCCCACACATCAGCGCAAACGTCCTGCGGCGGATGCGGTGCGCGCTTGAGTGGATTATTTTCGCGATCGGCACGCCCCTGCTCAATTTCACGAATCTCATCACGAACAGCAATCATCGCGTCGCAAAAACGATCGATCTCCGCCAGCGACTCGCTCTCGGTTGGCTCCACCATCAAAGTGCCCGCCACCGGAAACGACACAGTTGGCGCATGAAAGCCATAGTCCATCAGGCGCTTGGCAATGTCCATCGCCTCCACGCCGGCTGAGACTTTGAGCGGGCGCGTATCCAAAATGCACTCATGTGCCACTAAGCCATTGCTGCCACGATACAAAACTTCATAGTGGCCGTGCAGCCGCTGCGCAATGTAGTTGGCGTTGAGCAATGCCACCTGCGTTGCCGCACGCATGCCATCCGCACCCAGCAGCCGAATGTAAGCATATGAAATCGTCAGCACCAGAGCGCTGCCCCACGGCGCGGCCGAAACCGGTCCCACTGCTTCCGCGCCGCCAACCGTGGCGGCTGGGTGCCCCGGCAAAAACGGCGCCAAATGTTCGGCCACACAGATCGGCCCCATGCCCGGGCCGCCGCCGCCATGCGGAATTGCAAATGTTTTGTGCAGGTTCAAGTGGCAGACGTCTGCGCCAATCTCGCCCGGCTGGCAAACACCCACCTGGGCATTCATGTTTGCGCCATCCATATACACTTGCGCCCCGTGTTCGTGCGCCACAGCGCAGATGTCCCGAATGCTCTCTTCAAATACACCATGCGTGGAAGGATAGGTAACCATTAGCGCTGCCAGATTGGCGCTGTGCAGCGTTGCCTTGGCGCGCAGATCCGCAAGATCCACATTGCCATCGGCATCACAAGCCACAACCACAACCTCCATGCCAGCCATGGTTGCACTTGCGGGATTGGTGCCGTGCGCAGAGCTTGGAATGAGGCACACGTTGCGGTGCAGATCACCACGCGCATGATGATAGGCGCGGATGACGAGCAGGCCCGCGTACTCGCCCTGCGAGCCGGCGTTTGGCTGCAGCGACACCGCCGCAAAGCCGGTCACTGCCTGCAGCCATTCCTCCAGCCGCGAAAACATTTCTGTGTACCCCTGGGTTTGGTCCGCCGGAGCAAAAGGATGCAAGCGCGCAAAACCCGGCCACGAGATCGCCGCCATCTCCGCCGTCGCATTCAGCTTCATGGTGCAGCTGCCCAGCGGGATCATTGCAGTGGTCAGCGAAAGATCCTTGGATTGCAGCCGATGGATATATCGCAGCAGTTCGGTTTCGGAGTGGTAGCGGGTGAACACCGGGTGCTGCATGTACTCTGAGGTGCGCTGCAGTTCGGTTGGCAGCGCTGCCGGTTCGCTGGCTGCCGCCTCATCGAAGTTTGCCGCGCCGCCGCCAAATGCCTGCACCACGCTGTGCAAGTCCGCCTCAGTTACCGTCTCATCCAGCGCAATGCCAACTGTGCCATCGCCAAAGTCGCGCAGGTTCACACCATGCGTTCGGGCTGCTGCCAGCACCTTCGCCACCGTCCGCAGCTGCGGGCGCACGCGCAGCGTATCAAAAAAGTCTGCCGCATGCAGCTCGCAGCCCATCGTCTCCAGCGCCGCTGCCAAATGCGCAGCCTGCGCGTGCATGCGCGCGGCAATGCTGTGCAGTCCGCGCGGGCCGTGATACACGGCGTACATTGATGCAGTCACCGCCAGCAGCACCTGCGCTGTGCACAGGTTGCTGGTGGCCTTCTCGCGCCGGATGTGCTGCTCGCGCGTTTGCAGAGCGAGGCGCATTGCCGGCTGCCCGTTCGCATCGCGCGAGACGCCAATGATGCGGCCCGGCAAGTGGCGCTTGTGGTCCTCGCGCGTGGCCATGAATGCGGGATGCGGGCCGCCAAAACCCAGCGGCACGCCCAGGCGCTGTGCGCTGCCCACGGCCACATCCGCGCCCCACTCGCCCGGCGGCTTTAGCAGCGTTAGTGCCAGCAGATCAGTGGCCGCAATCACAAGTGCACCAGCAGCGTGCGCCTGTTGGCAAAGCGCTGCGTAATCATGCACCGCACCGCTGGTGTCAGGATACTGGATCAGCACCGCAAACACGCGCTCCGAAAATTGAAATGTCTGCCAGTCGCCCACTTGCAGTTCAATGCCCAGCGGCTCCGCCCGCGTGCGCACCACGGCAATTGTCTGGGGATGGCAGCCGCCATCCACCAGCAACACATCGCGCGCTTCTCCGCTGCGACCCAGCGCCCGCCGGCACAGCGTCATCGCTTCAGCCGCCGCCGTGCCCTCATCCAGCAGAGAACTATTCGCCACGGGCAGCGCGGTAAGGTCCGTCACCAAAGTTTGGAAATTAAGCAGCGCCTCCATGCGCCCTTGGGAGATCTCCGCCTGATACGGCGTGTAAGCGGTGTACCAACCCGGGTTCTCGAGGATGTTGCGCTGGATGATTGCCGGCGTAACGCAGTCGTGATAACCCATGCCAATAAAAGAGCGGAACACCTGATTGCGCGCTGCCAGATCAGCCAGCTCCTGCATCACCTCTGTCTCGCTGGCAGCCGGCGGCACCTGCAACGGCGCTTCCATGCGGATCGAGGCCGGCACCGTGCGCGCCGTCAACTCCTCCAGCGAAGCCAGCTGCAATGCGTGCAGCATGTGTTCAATTTCCGCCGGGCGCGGACCAAGATGGCGCTGCACAAAAGGTGTTGGGGCATGTTGTTGGTTGGGCATGTTGATTAACCTTGAGGTATGAGTGGGCGCTGCCTAGTGCACGCGCGACTCGCAAAATTTTTCATAGGCTGCAGAGTCGAGCAGCGCTGTTAGATCGCCGGTATTGTCGAGGCGCACCTTGATCATCCAGGCCCCGCCGAACGGGTCGCTGTTTGCCAAATCGGGCGCCTGCGTCAGTGCATCGTTTACCGCCAAGAGCTCGCCGGACACCGGCATCACCAGATCCGATGCTGCCTTCACGGACTCAACCACGCCGAAGTTGGCGCCCTTCTGCAGCTTGTCACCCACGCGCGGCAGCTCCACAAACACCACATCATTCAACTGGTCTTGCGCGTAGTCTGTGATGCCAATCGTTACGGTATCGCCTTCAATACGCACCCACTCATCACTCTCTGTGTATTTCAAATCCGGCGGCGTTTTCCAGCTCATGGCAATTGCCTCCCTTGATAAATTTTTTGCGCTTTGCACCCAAATAAAAAGGGGGCACAGCGTGCATTACACGTGTGCCCCCTGTCCTTCAACCTGAGAGATTCACCCGGATGGGCTTGCCCCGTCGGTGCCTTGCGGCTTTCCAGAGGTATTCGGGCGCCGGGTCCTTTTACCTGAGAGATTCACCTGACATGCAGGCTTGCCCCTTCGGTGCGCGCTCAAGCTACATCGTGCGCGTCTCTCCCCGCCACCCGTTCAATTGATACGCAGAGTTTAGGTGAACGGCCGCAGAGTGTCAAGCGCGCCAATCAACAAACAAGGGCCAATTGGACACACCGCGGCACAAGCCCCGTCCAGACATACGGGCGAAAAATATTTCGCCCGTATGTTGGCCATTGGTGGCGCCTCACCGCCTGACAATTTCTGCCGCACATCACTTTTTGCACGAGCGAGAATTATTTCGCCCCTACATTTGCCATTATTACTCCGCCGCCAGATCGCCACCATGGGCGCTGTCAATCATCAAGATGTTCGCAAACCTCTTCGCATCTCCGATCATCCATTTGTAGGGGCGAAATATTTTTCGCCCGGACATCGGCGATTTGTAGCGAATAACCGCCTGACCATTTCTGCCCCTCACCATTTGTGGCACGGGCGAAAAATATTTCGCCCCTACGTTCGCAATTGGTGGCGCCTATCCGCCTGTCTATTTTTGCCCAGATCATTTGTGGCACGGGCGAAAAATATTTCGCCCCTGCGTTCGACACTGGTACGCCACATCAACCGCAACTTTTCAAATCACTGCCCACGTCACGTTTATGGGCTGCATGCTCCACAAGGGCACAAAATATTTCGCCCGGGCAACCATCACAACTCGATCCACACACGAACATCTTGCACATAAACAACTGAATGCCATCGGTATAATTGCCCAGCAATGTTTGAGTTTGAGCTGCTGGCAACCGATGGTGCAGCGCGGGCTGGCATCTTTCATACACCGCACGGTGCGCTGCATACGCCGGTTTTTGCGCCGGTTGGCACCCAAGCCACCGTGAAATCTCTCACCCCCCGCCAACTGCAGGAGCTGCGTGCCAGCCTTGTGCTGGCCAACACGTACCATCTTTATTTACGCCCGGGTTCGCAGCTCGTGCGCGATCTTGGCGGCTTGCATGAATTTATGCAGTGGCCCGGCCCAATCCTCACCGACTCAGGCGGCTTCCAAATCTTTTCGCTGCGCGACATCAGCAAAGTCGATGCGGATGGCGTGACCTTTCGCTCACACATTGACGGCAGCAAACACCGCTTCACCCCTGAGCATTGCATCGCCGTGCAAAACGATCTTGGCGCAGACGTCATCATGGCACTGGACGAGTGCCCGCCACCACACGACCGCGCACACAATGAGCGCGCGATGGCGCGCACGCATGCCTGGGCGGTGCGCTGCCACGCCGCACACAGCAATCCGCAGCAGGCATTGTTTGGCATTGCACAGGGCGGCATTTTTCCGGATCTGCGCGCAGAGTCGGCGCGCTGCATTGGCGCACTGGATCTGCCCGGCTGTGCTATTGGCGGACTTTCGGTGGGTGAGAGCAAAGCGGATATGCACGCGATGCTTGACGTGGTTCTGCCGCTGCTGCCCCACCACAAACCACGCTACTTAATGGGCGTCGGCTCGCCGGAAGATTTGGTGAATGGCGTGCTGCGCGGCGTGGACATCTTTGACTGCGTGCTACCCACGCGCATGGCACGCAATCACACAGCGCTCACCCGCACCGGCCGGTTAAACCTGCGCAACCGCAGCTTTGCCACAGAGCGCACGCCGCTTGCAGCGGAATGCGACTGCTACTGTTGCCTGCACTTTTCCCGCGCCTACTTGCGCCATCTCTGCATCGCGGACGAGATTCTGGCGTCGGTGCTGCTCAGCATTCACAATCTGCATCTGCTGCAAAGCCTCATGCGCGAGATGCGCGCGGAAATTCAGGCTGGAACATTCCAGCCGTGGGCGGCGCAGTTTCTTGCAGCCTACAAGCCGGCACGCGCCCAGCCGCAAGCGCTGGCCAGCGCATGACCATCTTGCAAGCCGTAGTCCTGGGAGTGGTGCAGGGCCTCACCGAATTCCTGCCGGTGTCGTCTACCGCGCATCTCATTTTGTTGCCGCACCTGCTGGGCTGGCAGTTGCAGGCCGATGCGGTGTTTGCATTTGATGTGCTGCTGCAGCTTGGGACGCTGGCCGCAGTGCTGATCTACTTTCACCACGACCTGATTGAAATTGCAGCAGCGATGCTGCAGGGACTCTTGAAGCGCGCACCATGGCAAAACACAACCGCGCGCCTCGGCTGGCTGCTGATAGCCGGAACAATTCCTGCCGTCGTACTGGGCCTTGCACTCAAACCGTACTTTGAGGCTTTGCACGAGCAGCCCGAAGTGGTAGCCGGCGTTCTTGCCGGTACAGCCATATTAATTTTTGGCGCTGAGCGTTGGGGCCGGCGTGAGCGCCCGCTCGCAACTCTGACCGCGCTGGATGCACTGCTGATCGGCGCATTCCAAGCCAGCGCACTTGTGCCCGGTGTTTCGCGTTCGGCAGCAACAATATGCGGCGCGCTGCTGCGCGGCCTGCAACGCCCGGATGCAGCGCGTTTCAGTTTCTTGCTCTCCGTGCCAGTGCTGGCCGGCGCCGGCGTGCTGGCCGCTGCCGATTTGGCGAGCACACCAAATGTTGCCGCACTGCTACTGCCACTGCTCATTGGAACATTTACGAGCATGCTGGTGGGACTCGCCAGCATCTACTGGCTGCTGTCTTACCTGCAGCGCCGGTCGCTGCTGGTATTTGGCTGGTATCGCATTGCCGCCGGCTTGCTGGCGCTGGCCGTATTGCTGCTGCGCGCGTGAAGCGCGCAGTCTTCTGGCTGCTCGTCCTCGCCAGCGCCGCGTGTGCGCCGGCTGCATCACCGCCACCGATAGTTCCGCTGCGCATTGGCGTCACCCCGGAAACCCGCCCGCTGGTGGAGGCATGGTTGCAAACTGTTCCTGCAGCCGTCACAGTTGTGGACTACACCTCGCACCGCCAGCTGCTGCGCGCTGTTGAAGCCGGCGGCGTAGCTGCCGGCTTCAGCTGCATTTCCGAACCCGCCGGCCAGTTTGTGCAGGTTCCACTGGCCCAAACAGCGCTCGCAATCTTCGGGCACCCGGCGCTGGGTTTGGCTGGGCTCACGCGCAGCCAACTACAGGCAATCGTTACAGGCGCAGTAACAGAGTGGAGCGCATTCGGGGCCGGTGCGAGCACCGTGAAAATTGCATACCGCGAGGAGGGCTCTGCAGCGCGCAGGGCGTTTGAACAATGGCTGCTTGATGGCAAAGCGCCAACCCCGGCTGCACGCGTTTTGCCCAACGCTCAAGCAATGATTGAATATGTGGCGGCTACGCCTGGTGCTGTGGGTTATGCGTGGCTGTCCGAACTGCCAGCGGGCAGTGCGCCGCTTGCAATTGATGGGCGCCAGCCCGGCGAATCAGATTACAGTGCGCTCACCACTGTGGTTGCGATTGCCTACTCTGAACCACAAGGCCGGCTGCGGGAGTGGCTCGCCGCAGTACAGCGCACTGTGCCGGCCGCATTGCCGCGCGGCCTCACCGCACTTCCCTAAGCCCGCGATAGCTAATCGCAGCGACCCTGCGCGCGTATGTTTGTACCAAGAGTCATTGAAACTAATCCTGCGTTCTAATCGACCTTGGTAACAGGCGACAAAAGCACGCCGTGCGCACACTCTGCCGCAGCAGCCGGCTTATTGCTGCGGCAACTCGCCGCGCAACTGGCGGCGCAGCGAATGCGTCAGCAGCATAAAAATGCTGGCAGCCACAACCGCACTGCCTCCCATGATTGCGATGGCAGTGCGGACGGGAAACAACTCGCCCAGCAATCCGCTGGCGACGCTGCTCAGCCCCATCACCAAAGTCGCTAGCGCCATGTCCGCAGCCAGCACCCGCCCGCGCAGGGCGTCGGGTGAGCGCATCTGCAGCCCGAATGTGGAAAGCGTCCACTGCGCACCGCCGCCAAAGTGCGCAGCCATGATGCACATGCAGGCCACTGCAAGCGATGGCGCCACCGACACGCCGAGGTAACAAAACGAAAAAGCAAAACCGGAAATTCCACAAATTGTAAGCAGCCGCGAAATGTTGTGGCCCACAAGCCGGGTAACAATTAACGGACCGAGCGCAGCACCCAAGCCGCGAGCCGCCAGCAGCAGACCGTGCCCACCGTCGCCACTACTAAAGGCGTCCGCCGCAAGAATTGCGAGCTGGCTGACTGCGCCCGCGCCCACTGCAAACGTTGCCTTTGATGCAACCAGCGCGAAGATGGCGTGATCGCTTTGCGCAAAGTGGAATGCCTCGCGCATGTCACGCCACGGGCGCACCGGCGCGCGCGCGGGTACCGTGCTTTTCTCCTGCATCGGCGTCTTGATCAGCGCAATCAGGCCGGCGGCAATCACAAAGGTGGCAATGTCTACGGCAAAAGTTGCAGTGCGGCCAAAGGTTTGCGAAAAGAAGCCGCCAAACGCGGCGCCGAGAAACACCATAGCGCCCCAGCTGGCGCCAAACAAGGCGTTGGCCTGCCGCAGCTCCTCCGCGTTGCGCACCACATTTGGCAGGGCCGCCGAAACGGCCGGGTTGATAAATGCAGACAATGCCGTGATGCAAACTTGCGCAAGCAGGCCCAGCCAAATAGTGGAGGCACTGGTGAACAAAAGCGCCACGGCACACACTGCCTGCAACAGCGACACAATCACAAGCACCTGCTTGCGGTCGAATTTATCGACAACCGCCCCGCCAACCGGCGAAAAGAAAAATGACGGCAGGGTGAATGCCACATACACAAGCGCAACCAGCAAGTTGGAGTTGGTCGCATCCTTGATCAACCCGGCAAGTGCGATGTACGTAAAGTAATCGCCCATAATCGAAATGTTGTCGGCAATAAACAAGCGCCGCACGTCGCGGTTTGCCAGAAGCACGCTAAACATAATTCAATTGGACAGTTGCGGGCTGCGCTGCCAGAGGCGGGCTCTTCAGGGCTAGGTTGGTCGCACTGCGCAGCAAGCTCGGAGTTCTTCTGCGAGATCTCAATTAAGCAGCCAGCGATGGGATACAGTGCACCATCGATTTATTGTGGTGAAAGTGCGCGTGCGGCAGCAATCGCTTCGGTGGTGAGAAGCGCACGGTCATACACCACAAAACGGGAAAGCGTCCCGCCAAACTCCGGTGCCAGCCGCACGCTGGAGCCGCCAATTTCGCCCAGACCCCGCGGATGAAAAGCCCAGCCCTGCACTGCAGTCTCACCGCCGTCATCAAGGCGTTCGTCCACCACCACGCTCGCCACCCGCGGGCCGCCGTCCACAATGAAAGTCACCACATGGTCGCGTCCATCCCAGATACCGGCACTGACGCCGGTATGGGTTGCAAAGCTGAATGCAATCTCAAATCCATCCGTTAGCAAAAGCTCAATCTCGCCTGCGGCAGTCACCGAAATCTTGTAGCCCTTTGTGATCATGCGGTCGGTGGCTTGCTCGCCAAGCGCAGCCGTGACTGTCGTCAACGCCGCTACCAGCGTGCTGCGCTGCAGCACGGCTTCATGCGCGCCGCGGAATTGCACCAGCAGCGTAAAGCCGCCACCCGTGCGCAGGTCCGGCAGGACGGGCGCATCCAATCGATCCGCCAGCGCGGTGATGATGGCTGCGCTTACGTCCGCAACTTTCCCCTCAACCGGCAAATGACAAACTCCGGCTGGGCACGCAAGAGCTGCAGCAAGCGCGCTTCCACAACGTGGTAGCGAACTGCCAGCTTGTTAGACTCCACGAAGCTGAGCGAGCCGTCTTCGAGTTCCAGCCAGTCAGGGTAACCGGGTCCGTCCACAATTGAAACATCAACGTTCCAGTCCGGGCGGTCCTCGTAGCCGGGGCCATCCCACCAGAGCGCAATCTCAGGCTGGTTCCAGCAAATTGTTCCGGCATCAGTTTCGCGGCCCACCGTAATCCAGTAAACACGCCGGCCACCGTAACCAAGCCGTTGTGTGTAGCCGTTGTTGTAAAAGAGCAGCGCAAACTCGCTGCGGCCGCCGGGTGAGTGCTGGCGCAAGCGAACGGGAGTGATGGCCCCGCGCGGGTTCTTTATTGTGCACAGGCCGCCCTGCCCGAGCGGCATACCCTCGTAGGTTAACCAAAACGACGGCTCCCAAGATTCTCCGCAGTCACTTGAGTAAGCAGCAGCAAGCTTTCCGGTTTCAGTGCGCCAAAGTGAAAAGACCCGGCCGGGTCGGTGCGCACCGATTGCAATAATGTGCGGCTCCTCTCCCAAAGAAAGCTCACCGCCGGGCGGCTTCAATCCAACATCCCCAAGCGGCAGCGTTTCCCAGGTTGCGTTACGCGGGTCTTGTGCGGAGAGCAAGTTGCGGCTGCGCAGAAAGAACACTTCCGAGTTGGGAGTTTCGCCGCCGCCATCAGGAGTTTTTTGAAACGCAAAATAAACGGCACCGTCGATGACGGAGGGCTTGTCGCACATGAACATGCCCATGATTTTTCCGCGCCACGGATTGGCGCGATCAATCCCAGTGCGCCGCACTGGAATTACGCAAGCGGTGTCGCTCCAGCTGCGCGCCTGATCATCTGAGAACCGAAAGTAGTAGCCCTCCTCAAGCTGCATGTCACTGCGCGGCAGGTCAATGCGGCCGCCCGCGGTGGCTTCGGCACTGTTATAGGAGCGGGCGCCTTCGTTGCAGCCATAGAAACAAAAATCCGCTCGCTGCCGTCCGGGCGAACGTGCACAAGCTGGTAGCCGTCGTGCGACTGGCGCGTCAGGGAATCGTCAATGGCCAGGAGTGGCGTCCAAGTCCGGCCTAAGTCAGTGCTGCGCGTACTGTAAAGCCGCAAGCCCGGCCCGCCTTCGTGGTTTTCTGAGTGGTGCAACACGACGCACAGTACGGGCGTGCTGCCATCCCGCCCGCCCACCGCGACAATATTCTGGCTGTCGTAATATCCGTTGCGATCTGAGACAACGTATCCCGCCTTCAAGTCGCGCGGGTCAACGCGCGCTGCCGGCGGCGGAAACGGTGCGGGGATGGTCATTGGGCCAGCTTTACGTAAGTGCTAACCGGGATTTTGATGCCATCACACAGAATTATTACATGCCGGACATGGCAGCGACTTATAAAATGAGCAGCGGTACACGCATAGTGCCTCGCGGTCACTAATGCAAAAAGGGGTTCGCTTTGCGCTCCGCTCCAATCGTGGTTGACCGCCCATGGCCGGGGTAAACAACAGTCGCGTCCGGCAGCACCATGAACTGGGTGCCGATACTGTGCATCAACACATCATGGCTGGCACCCGGAATATCAGTGCGGCCAACACCGCCACGGAAGAGCACATCTCCGCCAAAGAGCACGCCAGCTGCCGGTTCGAAAAAGGCTACATGGCCAGGCGTGTGGCCCGGCACAAACAACACAGTGAAGCGCAACGACCCCAACGCCAACTCTTGCCCGGCTGCGAGCCACACCGTGGGCTTGGGGCCGGCCTCCATAGGCACACCCCACATTGTTGCACCGCCTTTACTATCGTACAAGTCGGAATCCATTGCGTGCAGGGCAAGCGGCAGCGTTGGATTAGCTTGCATGAGCCCCGCCACAGCGCCAATGTGGTCAAAGTGCGCATGCGTTTGCCAAATGGCCGTCAGGGTCCAGCCACGCGCCGCTATGCGTTCCTCCAACACTGGCGCATCCCAAGCCGCATCGATGATTACGCACTGCTTGGTGGCAATGTCCGCCACAACATACGCGTTTGTTTCCACCGGTCCGAGCGCCAGCGTTTCAACCTGCAGTGGCGTTGTCATACCTGCATCGGATGGCAAATGCCACAGCCAAGTGGAGAGATGTTGGTTAAACTTGGGCGGGAAGAAATATCATTACAATATGTTTTCCGGATCATTAGGTCGAGCGGTGCGGCGCATCATAATTACCTTGGCATTGGTGCTATGGATTGTAATTCTATCCCTGCCACTACTGGCGCTTTTACTTGCCACCCGCGGCCAGCTGCAATGGCAGCGCAGTGAGTTTAGCGGTGACCGCGTGTGGCTGCTTAGCAACAGCAAACAAGCCGGGGTGGCGTGGGAGGCGCGCCGCCTAACTGCCCAAGCGCCCGGCCGCGCGTGCGTAACCACCCGGGTGAGCTTTTTTGTGTGGCGCGGCTTGGCTGACGGACTAAACGCCGAATACTGCGATTGCTACGAACTGCCGGCTGCTGGGCCGCTAGTGGCCACGGGAGCCTGCGTACTGCCGTAAGCTTGCGGAGATGCGACGCAACCTCCGAATGCTCTGACACCGGGTCTACTACGAACCTGTGTCTCAACCGCGCGCACATTCACACTGGCTCATCAGCCACCTGCGCGAATATTTTCTACACCACTTGGTACGCCACACTCCGTTCTGGTCGCCGGCATTGATACACCGCCGCTGCACTCTGCAACTACCAGCTGCGCGTGTACTTGGCACACCAGCAACGCTGCTCATCCTCAAGGCCCAATCTTAAATTCCATCAGCCGGGCGCGATCCTCTGAAACCACACCTGCGCCCGCTTCAACAGCAACGCGGATCTGCGTTAGCAGTGAGTACAGACCCATCCAACCTGCGTAGCTGACAGCGTTGGCTACTCGGACAGAAATTCCTCAACCGTCGCCGTGTAGAGCGTGGTTTCCTCCAGATGCGCAACGTGCGCGCTCTCCTCAAAGACGACCAACCGCCCGTCGGGGATTCCGCCAAGGATCTGCTCGGAGCAGGCGGGCGTGATCTCGTCGTAGCGACCACAGATGATCAGAGTCGGTTGGGTGATACGCGCGAGGTCTGCGCTGCGATCCCAATCCTTGAGGTTACCGACAAGCGTAAATTCGTTTGGACCGTTCATCGTCAAATAGACTTGATTGCCGTCCATCTCCTTGACTGATAGGTCCATCCCCTGCGGCTAGGGATCAAGGCGACAAACGTGCCGACGGTAGAACTCCATCGAGGCCGCCACAAAAGCCAGGTCGTCATACCTTTTGCTCGCTCAGCTCCAAGATCGGGTCGCAGACGGCAGGAGGGAGGATGCGAATCAGACGAAGGGACTCTTCACCAAATTGGCGCGTACTGGCCGACGTTGAGGCCAGCACGAGTCGCCCAATGCCTGCGGTTCCCGACAAAGACTCATTGCAAGCCAACCACCTACAACTGTCCCCAAAGGTGGCAGCGGTCGAGGCGAGAGCAGCCCGACATCGTCGAGCTCCTGGCAGGCGCGATCGAGCGTCCACAGCGACGACTTGTCTGGCTTGTCCCAACGGCCACAACCAAGCTGATCAAAGATTATTACTGGTCGGTGCTGCGCAAGATGCTCAGCAAACGGTTAAATGTCGTAGTTGGCGGCGCCACGACCACCATGCAGGAGCAGGATCGGCAACGCATCGCCTGTACCCTCGCGTCGCCACCGGACTCAGCCGTTGGGAAGTTCAAGATAGCCCTCGCTGCGCATCATAGAATCTCCTTGAGAACGCAGAGCCTAGTCACGGCAAGCTTCAGCTTAACATCAATCTGTAATCTGCCAGCTCCACCTCATTGGTTACTTGTATTCCTTTTGATGCCTCCATTCTTGAATTAGATCAAGTATCAGAAATTAAAAACTAAATCTAGTCCCGAATGTGACACAATAATCTGGTGCGACGAAGAGCCGCTATGTGCAATTACTCATCAAGTAAGCATCCCTGGCAAGACTTGCCGTCTGGCAGACTCTACTCCGCTATTGCCTCAGACACCTCTTCAGACTGATCAATCTGATGCACAAACTTCATACCGAGTGACGGTAAGCTCTCTGACGCGACACAGGCTAAAGAAGTTTGCCCGCCAAAGATTTCTTGGGCATGATCCATTAGGTGGCTCTCGGTAAGCCCAAATGTGCGCATGGGAGTGATTAGCAAATGCGGCTTAAGAACCAACCTTAGTTTGTTCTAAGTCAGGAGTCCCTGCCCTGCGCCTATAAATCAAAAGCTAATTTGATCGCTTCCTCGGTTGGCTCAACTCCGAAACATTGCTTGCGCATCGTCCCTCGCAGCAAGCACCTCCTCTTTCGGTTCACGTGGCTATCTGGAGCTCCTCAATCGAACCTGCCACCTCTTCGGCTGACGACACTTTCTGCCCATAACAATCCCCGCCCAATTTCCGGAACATAGGAAAAATGCACATCGTCTGGGTCGCGTGTAACGATTACAGGAACTCCAAGCACAATTGCTTCCAAGAGTGCGCCAGAAGCTGCTCCAATCACCAGCCTTGCATTCCCAAGAGCATCGTATAAGTCTCCGGCATTAATCCGGCTTGACTCCTGGACTAAGCACTTGAGAGTTGGATGCGGTGCCGCTGGATGGAACCTGAACACCAGCTCCGCGGCGGCAAACTTCGGAGCGCTATTGTTGCGTAAATGCGGCGCTGGATCCCATGTATGACAGTAGCACGAGAACATCTTTTGAAGCGGGTCTGAAAACTAGGCCCCGGAAAAGCTTTGCATAGCGCAGAGAGGGGCCTACTTTATAAGGCACATTGAGGTCCTCATCCAGATACAGGCTGCCCGTCACAAGAACGCTATCCGGAGAATGCCAGCGGGGCTCTGCTTTGTCCAGCCGCAAATTTGCAACCTCCGGACAGCCAATATAGAGCTGTGCACCGTAGATTGGGATTCGTGCACGTGCGCTTCGAAGCCCCCGATTAAGATTCTTATCGTACGGTTGATTTTCAAACCAC
>BGOS01000027.1 GCA_003569365.1 Anaerolineaceae bacterium | reverse complement strand
TTGAAGTGGAGGTTGATTACGAGAGCCGCGGCTTGCGCTCGTTCATCATCGTCGGCTGCCCGATACCGCCGTGCAAGAGTCGCGCGAGCGCGTGCAGGCAGCCATAAAAAACAGCGGGCTGGATGTGCCCGCGCACCGCCTAACCGTCATCTTGCGCCCGCCTCCATCCGCAAGGAAGGGCCAGCGTATGACCTGCCGATTGCCATTGGCGCACTGCTTGCCACCCGGCAGCTGCCACCGGACTGCCTTGCACATTCGCTGGTGGTTGGCGAGCTGTCATTAGATGGCAGCGTGCGCCATGTGCGCGGCGCGCTGCCCATGGCCGCACTGGCACGTGCCACAGATGTGCAGCGCATCTACGTGCCGGCCTGCGATGCGCTGCAGGCGGCGCTGGTGCCCGGCGTTGAGGTGCTGCCTATCGTAGACCTGGCAGGGCTGGTGGCGCACCTGCAGGGCGAAGCTGTGATTGCGCCGCAACTGGCTGCGGCACCGGCAGATGATGACGAAGCGCCGCCAGCCTCACGGACTTTGCAGAGGTGCGCGGCCAGGAGCATGTAAAGCGCGCCTTGGAGGTGGCGGCCGCCGGCGGGCACAACGTGCTGCTCAGTGGCCCGCCCGGTGCCGGCAAGACCCTGCTCGCGCGCGCCCTGCCCTCCATTTTGCCGCCGCTAAGTTTTGAAGAGGCGCTGGATGTCACGCGCGTTTATTCCATCGCAGACATGCTGCAGGACGATTCGCCGATCGTGCGCACGCGCCCCTTTCGCGCACCGCATCACACCATCTCGCACGCCGGGCTGGTGGGCGGCGGCAACTGGCCGCGCCCCGGCGAGATCTCGCTGGCGCATCGCGGCGTGCTTTTCTTGGATGAGCTGCCGGAGTTCAGCCAGCGCGTGCTGGAGGTGCTGCGCCAGCCGTTGGAAGACAAAGTTGTCACAATCTCGCGTGCACAAGGCACGCTCACCTTTCCCGCAAACTTTCAGCTGGTGGCAGCAATGAACCCGTGCCAGTGCGGCTTTCATGGCGATGCGGAAAAGCCGTGCACGTGCGCCCCGGGCGCCGTGCTGCGCTACCAAAAAAGAATCTCCGGCCCGCTGCTCGACCGCATCGACATCCATGTGGAAGTGCCGCGCGTCAAGTACGACAAACTGACCGGCACGCGCCTGGGCGAACCGTCTGCGGTGGTGCGCAGCCGCGTGCGGGCCAGCCGCGCGCTGCAAGCTGCGCGCTTTGCCGGCACGGACCTGCTCACCAATGCAGACATGCGCGTGGCAGAAGTGCGTCGCTACTGCGCGCTCGATGAAACCGGGCTGGCTCTGGTGCGCACTGCCATGCGCCAGCTGCAGCTCTCAGCGCGCGCTGTGCACCGCATACTAAAATTAGCGCGCACAATTGCGGACCTGGCCGAAGCCGATGCAATTCAACCAACGCATCTAGCTGAGGCATTGCAATACCGTGCGCGCCTTGCCGTGGAGGCCTCATGACCCGTACCCACCCCATCAAGCTTTATCTTGCCGCCCTCGCCATCTTTCTTGCACTGGACATGCTTTGGCTGCTGGTGCTCGCGCGCAACTTCTACCAGCAGCAGATCGGCCAATACATGCGGCCAGACCCCAACCTGTACGCAGCAGGCGCGTTCTACCTGCTGTTCATCGCGGGTCTGCTCTACTTTGCAATCTTGCCCGGCGCGCACGCGCCGCTGCGCGCAGCGCTGCGCGGTGCATTCTTCGGATTGCTCACCTACGCCACCTATGACCTTACTAATCTTGCAACTATGCGGGACTGGCCGTTGCTTTTAACGGTTGTGGATTTGTTGTGGGGCAGCACACTTTGTGCGCTGGTGGCGGGCGCCACCGCCTGGCTTGGCAGCCGGATGGAAGCAGCGCTGCCTGCGACCCGGCTTTAGGCCGCGAGTTGCAGAATGTAGTGCCAGCCGTGCAGCGGCAGCGCAATGCAGTCTTGCAACACATAGCCGGCTGCAAATGCGTGCTCGAGCACCGCGCGCATATATTCGCGCCACGGTAGCAGCGCCTGTGGCGCGGTCACGCGCAGCGCATCCACATCATCCGGCACAGGCACAGCCAGCACCGGCGCACTAAATTGCAGCACCGGCGCGTGCGGTGGCGGCAGCAAGCGCTGCAGGCCGGCGGTCTGCCAATCAATTGCAGATTTCGTTCCAGCCGCAGCTGCCTGCGCGCGCGGAGTGTGCAGCCGCCAATCCACTTCGAGGCGGTCAGTGGGCGCGCCGGCATTTAGCCCATCCGTCAGCTTTCCATAAAAATCCCGGATGTAAGTGCAGCTGGTGCCGCCCAGCCGGTGCAGATTGAAAACGCCATTTGCACGCCGCAGCGGATCGTACGTCCACGTCACCCAGTCCGTGGTGCCCTGCTCCAGCACGGCCGCACGTTGCGCCAGCTTGAGCGCCAGCGCCACGCCCCGGCGCTGCCAGGCCGGCAGCACGCCCACTTGATGGCTGCAATGTTTTGCGCGCCAGCTGCCATCGGCCTGCCGAGAAAGCCCGGGCCAACCCAGCAGCCCCCCCACCATCCCGCCGCTCTGCACGGGCCCATCCGCTGCATAAGCGCCAAGCAGCAAGCCGCCGTGGTGCGCAACTGTAATCAAGATGTGATGCGGCGCTACATCCAGATCAGCGCACTGCCACACTTGCTGCTCCACATATTGAAAGTGCCGGCAGCCGGCAACATCGGTTATAAAACGCACCTCGGCCAAATCGCTCACCAGCAGATTATCCTGCAGCCCGCAGCGGCGCTAGCTGCTCCACCTAGATAAGCCTGTGCCGCTAACGGCGTATTGTGGTCCGGCATAAACTAAGCCGATGCGCAGGCTGGTAGCCGCGCCCAGCAGCATTTGCGCCTCAACCGCCCCAAAGCACGGGTCCGGCGCAGGTGGCCCGGCGTGGGGTGGGATAAAAATTGCGGGTCATCGAAAGTGGGGAATAACTGGTAGATAATTAACAAATAAATTCATGCGCAAAAGGCATCTATCCAATTGAATGAACGAGTCATCATTCAAGAAAGCAGCGGTATAAGTTATCATGAGACAGCATGGTAGAACTGAGCACCGTAGGTGACTGCCGCGGTTGTTACCCTGCTGTGTCCACGCCTAATTTGCAAATCGGACGCGGAAATTTCTCAAAAGTAAACTTTCTGGTTTCATGACGGGCCAAACTACGCGCGCTGCCATACCAAACGCTTGGACTGCCTGGATGATGCAGGCGTTGATTGTAATTTGCGTTTATTCGATCTGGGTCATACAGCCTTGGTATATGGATGACTGGGGGCGCCAATGGCTTGAATTTAGCATTCCACGCGCAGGCCAAGATTTTAGTCGCACTATTGCTGCTTGGTACGTCTCTACCGTCTCACCATTTTCATTTTTTCAGCCTTGGGCACTTATCACTGCAGTCTCGGCCACTGCGTTGGCGTGGAATGTATTTGCCAGCAGACAACTTCTGGCGCGCGGCTCAGCAACCCTTGTGCTATCCTTGGCTTTCCATACTTTGGACACGTCGCTACAAACCCAAGTACCGTCGGGTGTATGGCGTGGCGGTATCTTGGATGATCATTTGGCTGCTAATTTACTTCGACACCCAAAAAACGACAGGGGTAAAACCCTGGCATTGGCCCATAGTTTTCGGTGCGAGTTTTATGGTCGCAATCTGGAGTGAGGTTTTCCTGATTTCATTTTTTGGAGTGGTGGCTTATCTTTTTTACGACGCGTGGCGCGGAGACCACAAGCACCAATCAACACAACGGGGTAACACATGGCTGCTGGCTGCGGTTGTTCTCGCGGGCTATGTTTTAGCATTGCTTTACTACACAAGTGGTGGCCATCCAGAAGTCGCTATTGACCGCGGCGGAAGCCCCGGCAGATTCACCCAGATTCTCAATCCTGCTTCAATTGCGCACGCTTTACTTCAGGGATCAAAAGAAATTGCCATACTCTTCAAGGATTGCGTACCATTGTTCGTAGTTGCTGGGTACATCAAGCTCAAGAATAAAGCTGCCTTTCAGTCGCTTGAAAAACATTACAAACTATTCTTGGCACTCACTGCCGGAATATTCGCATTTATGATAATTTGTGTTTGGCTGGCGGGTGTCATTCATTGGCGGACGAGATGGCCATGTGCATTGGTTTTGATGTGCACATTTATCTCGATCCCTGAAACTTTATGGGGACCATTGATTGGTTACATCGGCCACTGGCGATGGAAGTCGCATCTTGCACTAATTTCCTGGTGGTCTGCCCTAATATGGTTGGCTGCCAACGCATACTTCACTTATGGATATACCAACATCGATGTGCGTGGGTGGTTGCAATATCGCCAGATGGTTGTGGATAGAAACCCAGCAGCTCTTGACCGCCTATGCTGCCATACTTTGCCGGCGGGTCGCCCCCGCGGCACGGCATGGTGGGATCACGAATGGGGTGCCCAAGATGACCGCTACAGATTTTTTATGGCGCCGGAGTTAATTGAGGTCAGGGGCAATGTGCGCTTCTATTGGGGTAATTAGTGGGTTGAACGGCTGAACAATACGCAGCATACCCGCAAAAATGCTCGGTATGACTGCAGTGATTTTGGCGCCTGTCACAACGCGATTACAATAGTAAGTGTGGTCGACACCAAGCTAAGCAGACTTGTATTCACCCATACTACGCAGGCTCCAGACCAGTCGAAAGAGCACAATTTACTTCAGGTGTTCATCCAAATAAGTAGCGGAAGTGGTCAATCAAAATAAATTTTTTGCACAATGGCACTAACTAACCTTCCACAGCAGCTCCTACGGGATTTGCACGAGAAAATGTTCCTGATCCGGGCAGTGGAAGAACGGATCAAGGTAGAGTACGCGAGTCGAAGAATTAGAGGACCGGTACATCTGAGCATTGGGCAGGAAGCGGCAGCTGTTGGCGTTTTGCACGCCTGCAGGCAGTCTGATGTATGCGTCAGCACTCACCGCAACCATGCCCACTATCTGGCGAAAGGCGGCAGCTTAGCCGGCATGGTTGATGAACTGTTTGGTCTGGACACCGGGTGCTGCAAGGGATACGGCGGATCTATGCACCTCATGGACCTGAACGCCAACCTTATTCTGTCAAGTGCAATATTAGCTGGATCCATACCAATTGCATCAGGCATCGCCTTCGCACTTAAAAACGAGGGCACAAAGCGAGTTTGCATTGGCTTTTTGGGGGATGGCGCCACTGATGAGGGTGTCTTCTTCGAAACCCTAAATTTAGCTGCGCTAATGAAACTGCCTCTCCTCTTCGTCGTCGAAAATAACGCCATTTCCACAATGACAACTTTTTCCAAGCGCCAGGCAGTACCTGACGTCGTCGGGAAAGCAGAGCGCTTCGGCGTAAGGGGTATGACTGTAGATGGCAATGACGTCTTGAGCGTTTACCATGCCGCGCAGGATATCCTTCAGGGCATGCGCCAAACCCACGAGCCCTTTGTACTGGAAACTGTAACAGACCGTTTGTGCGCCCATGTCGGACCAATTGTGTATCCAAGCGGCATTGGCGCAGACGATACCCTGCAAAGCCGTTGGATGCGCGAGCCAATGCTCATCCTGAATGAAAAACTTCGATCAGAATTCCCTGATCAGCTTGACGCCAGCCTAGCTCGAGAGCGCAATCTCCGCGAATCTGTGGATCAAGTATTTATTCGCGGCGCACAGCGCTTCGACGCGGATGCGCTGCGCCTTCAACTACCGGCAGCTCCGCCTGCGCAGGATGTTCGGCGCGTTTGACCACCAGAAACCGCAGCTAGCAACCGCCACATAATCTCCACCAATGCAAAACCAAAGTGCTGCAGGGCAAGACCGATTGCTGTCTTTCGGTGAAGCGCTTGCATACGCGACGAAACAGGCAATGGAGCACGACGCCCGCGTCTTTGCTTATGGCGAAGGCATCAATGATCCGGGTGGTTTCTTTGGCTCGACTGCGGGCCTGAAGGAGGCATTCTCCGAGGCGCGTTGTTTCGACGTGCCGAATTCCGAAGACGCACTAATGGGGTTTGGGATTGGAGCAAGCCTGATGGGCTATCGACCCCTATTTGTAAATCTGCGAGTTGAGTTTTTAATGCTGGCAATGAACCAACTGGTAAACCACGCTGCGCGACTGCCCGCTATGTCGGGTTATCAATACACCATCCCTCTAACCGTCCGGGCGATCGTGGGAAAATCGTGGGGGCAGGCTGCCCAGCACTCCAGCGCCTTGCACTCCATGTTTGCAAATATTCCAGATCTTCAAGTTGTAGTTCCATCAAGCGTGGAAGACGCCCCGCGGCTGTTGCTTGCATCCATATTGTCCGATGCTCCCACAGTTTTTATTGAAATCAAGTCACTCTACGACTGCAAAGCACTGGTGCACCTACCGATTGAGCCACTGCCGTTGGGGAAAGCGCATGTTGTCCGCCAAGGCTCTGACATTACGTGCGTCGCAATTTCCGATATGGTGGGATTTGCCCAGCGGGTGTCGGAACAACTGGTGGCAGATGGAATTGAGGCTGAGGTTTTGGATCTCAGGTCGCTGGCTCCACTCGATAGCGCTGCCATTCTCAATTCAGTTAGCAAGACCAAGCGTCTTGCAGTATTTGATATTGGCTGGGAGCCCTTCGGCTTGGCAGCGGAGGTAGCGCGCATAGTCAGTACAAGCGCGTATCACCGCTTGGATGCTCCGCTTCTGAGCATTGCCCGCCGGCACGAACACACACCCGCAAGTTGTTTTTTGGAAGAACAACACTATGCCAATGAAGAGCACGCCGCAAATAGCATTCGGGCTCTGGTAAGGGGATAGGCAATTGTGGCGGAGAACAACAGGCTGCCATTAGTTTCAATTGTGATCCCCGCCCGCAACGAGGAGGGTAATATTGCGCGGCTACAAACTGAGCTTCTAGCGGCAGTAGCCGGCTTGCCGTACGAATTCGAGTTCATCGTCATCGACAATGCCAGCGAAGATCAGACAGGCGGGCTGGTCAAAGCCATCTGTGCCAGCGATCCCCGCTGGAAATACATGCGCTTCAGCCGGAACTTTTCGGTGGAAATGTCAATCACAGCCGGCTATCGCGCGGCAAATGGGCAGGCAATTATTGTGCTTTATTCTGACCTGCAGGATCCGCCCGAAGTTATTCCCCGCTTCCTCCAGAAATGGAAGGAGGGGTTTGACGTTGTTTACGGAGTGCGCCAAGTGCGGCCTGGCGAACCGGTATGGCGGAACCTCTTGGTCAAGTATGTGTACCGCACTATTGTCTGGGCTGCCGAGGTGCCAATTCCATTGGATGCCGGCGACTTTCGCCTCATCACGAAAGAAGTTCGGGATGCTTTAGAGCAGTGCGATGAGTACAACCGCTATTTGCGCGGGCTGATTGCCTGGTTGGGCTTCCGCCAGATTGGGATTCCATACGCACGCCGCGCACGATACTCGGGAGTAAGCAAAGCGCCATTTTGGGAGATGGTCTTCTTCGCATTCAATGGCATCACCAGTTTTTCTCTTAAGCCGCTGCGGCTCTTCACAATTTTCGGCGGGCTTGTTTTGGGGGTTTCAGGCGTGGCTATCTTAATTTACACAATTCTGTTTCTGACTGGGTCCCCTCCGCCTGGTATCACCACAATTATTGTTCTTCTAATCATCGCCATTGGACTGAACAGCTTTGGCATTGGGGTTTTAGGAGAATATCTTGGGCGAACATATTCTGAAGTCAAGCGACGCCCCTTGTACATCGTTTCTGAAACTGTGAACCTGCCAGAACCACCGGACAAACGCCGGTAAGCGGGTGTCGCCGAACCCCCTTAGCCAGGACCTGGACCACATCCTGCTGAATACCGAGGGGTTGTGGCAGGAACTGCGTGGGCAGCAGCTTTTCATCACAGGTGGGACAGGGTTCGTCGGCTGCTGGCTCCTTGAGAGCTTGCTGTGGGCAAACCAAAAGCTAGGTCTGAATGCACAGGCAATAGTGTTGACCCGAGATCCAATTGCATTTCGGCGCAGAGCACCACAACTGGCCAATGCACGGGAAATTTCGCTGCACCGCGGTGATATCGAAACATTTGAGTACCCAAGCAGTCAAGCTGCATACGTTATTCATGCGGCAGCTCCACGAAGTGTTGCGTCACATCCCACTCTGGATACATTTGTCATCGGGGCACAGCGCATACTAGAGTATTCCCGCAGCAGCTGCGCAACTAAGCTGCTCCTTATCAGCTCCGGCGCTGTGTACGGCCCAAGACCGCCCGAGGTTTCACATATAACTGAGGACTGCGACACCCGACGCGATCCCGCCACCAAATCGTCGATATATTCGGAAGGCAAACGACAAATGGAGCTGATGGGCTTGCAAGCTGCCGGGTCTGAGGGACTTGACGTAACAATTGCACGCTGCTTTGCCTTCGTCGGACCATACCTTCCACTTGACGGGCAATATGCGATTGGAAACTTTATTTTAGATGGCCTCAATCGCCGCCCGATTCAGATTCGTGGTGACGGCACCCCAACTCGCTCCTATCTATACGCAGCCGACCTAACGATCTGGCTGTGGACCATTTTGCTAAGAGGAAAATCAGGGCGCGCATATAACGTCGGATCAGAAGAGCGGCTGACTATTGCCGATGTGGCTGGAGCGGTGGCTTCTGCCTTCGACCCACCTCCCACGGTGACAGTAAGTACAACTGCCTCCCACGGGCAACAAGCTGAAAGCTACGTGCCTTCCACCGAACGGGCACGGCAGGAGCTGGGCCTGAAGCAAACCGTAACCTTGCAAGCCGCCGTGGCTCGTACGATTGCATGGCATCGCGCCCGTTTGACTGCGGATCGGCACAAAACTTAGGCAGGCACTCGCCGATTTATTAACAGTCGATACCTACAACACCCGGCTATATTCGACCTATTTGTATGCTGAGCAAAGTCGCTAGTTCGTTGTAAAAAATTTCCTCACTCCTCACCCGTCCACCGCACCCAGCAGCTGCGCGATGCTGGCACTGCCCGTGGTTCCCACTTGCGCGGCGGTTGTGGAAGCCGCCAGATTTCCAAGTTCCGCAGCCTCATGCATCTCAGCACCAGCGCACAGCGCCGCCATTAGCGCTGCCATGAATGCATCGCCCGCACCCACCGCATCTGTGGGCCCGGCAATGGAACGGGCCGCAATGTGCTGCGCACCGGTTGCCGTGCACAGCAGCGCACCACGCTCCGCCAACGTGATGCACACCGCCCGCCCGCACAGTGCCTGCAACTCTGCGCCGGCGGCCGCCAGCGACACTAGATCGGTGGCCTTTGCATCGCGGCCGGTGGCGGCCAATGCCTCGTGCTGGTTGGGCTTCAGCATCACATGGCGAAACGCGCCGATGCGTGCCCGCGAGTCCGCAGCAAATACCAGCTGCGGATGGGCAGCTGCCGCCGCCGTGAGTTCCGCCCGCATGCGGCTGCCAATCACACCGCAGTCCGGTTGCACCACCTGATCCGCAATGATCACACCCTGAACATCCTGCAGCGCAAGGCGCAACCGGCCGCACAACTCAGCCTGAATTGCATCCGGCAGGGTCGTGCGGTTTTTTATGTCCATGCGGTTCAGCTCGCGCGCCTGGGACGCGCTGTGCAGCATGGGTTTGTAATAGGCGGGCGTGTGCAAGCCCGGCACCTGCAGCAGGTGCGTGGTGTCAATTGCATGGGCAGCCAGCGCCTGCAGCAAATCATGGCCTTCACCATCAGTGCCCACCGCGCCCAGAGCCCGCACGCGCACGCCCAGCGCCCGCAAATTGACGGCCACCGTGCCGGCTGCGCCCGGACTGCAAGTTACCCGCACCACCTGATGCGCAACCAGGCCAGTCTCCAGCGAAGGCTCGGCCAGCGCCTCATCGATGTGCAGGTACTTGTCCAGAAAAAAGTCGCCGACAACCAGCACCGTCAGCTGCGCGCAGCGTTCCAGCAATGCCTGCAGGCGCGCGCGCTTCATAGCGCTGCAACTATGCGCTGATGAAACGCAGCAAAGGTGTCGCGATATTGCCCGCGCACATAAAAACTTTCGCCGCCGTCTGCCACCGTCCGCACCAAAAGAGTTTTGTAAGGCCGGAAAAAATATTCTGCAGAGTCGCGGGCTGCCTCAACGGACGGGTCCGGCCCCAAGTCCGGCAGATCAAAGACCGCCGTCGCAAAGCGGTTGATCTGCTCGCCGCGCTGGCGCGCCACGTTGCGCACCATCGCCAGTGATTTAAGAAATACCTCCGGCGCCATCACATGCGAGCTGACCGCCAGCAGCGCCCCACCCTGCAGCTGCGCAAGGCTTTGCGTAAACACCAGAAAATCGGTGTAAGAAGCAGCGCCATACGCAGCCCCATCGCAATTGGGATGCTCATGAATGATGTCCTGGCCGATGCCCACATGCACCGTCACCGGCACCCGCAAACGCCAGCCCGCCGCCAGAATGCTGTCCGCGCTGTACGGCAATCCACTTTCTGCAATGAAGCGCCCGAACGCCTCGCCCAACCCCATGCCGGTGCGCGCCGCTTCCGCCGCCACATCATTCAGCCGCCCGGTCTCCTGCCACAAACCAAACTGTCCCTCCGTAATGTAACGCGCCACATTCTCCGTCGTCGCGCCAATCAGCGCCAGCTCATACTCATGGATCGGGCCGGAGCCGTTCATTGCCACGTGCTGCACGATGCCGCGCTCCATCAGGTCAATCACCAGCCGGCCCAGGCCCTGCTTCACCACATGTCCGCCGTGCATCAGAATTAGCGGCTTCCCGCGCCGATGCGCCGCCAGCACACGCTCCACAAACGCATCCAGCGCCGCGCTGTGCAGCGCCGGCAGCGCATCGCCGGGGTTGAGCATTTCACTGCGCGTAAAGTCATGCACACGCTCTGCGAGCGGGCGCAGCTGAAGCTGTGAGCGGTCAAAAATTGGATAAGCCATGGGGCTGCTTCAGTTCGCAGAGGCGGGCTGCCCGCTGATAGCTTGCAGCAACGGTGCGGTGGCCGCGTAGTCGGTCACCACCAAGTGCGCGCCGGCAGCCAGCAGGCGCGCGTGCTTGGCTGCGTCAAGCCCGGCGCCGGCCAGCTCGTCAAACGCCACACCGACGGCAAAGCCGCCCGCCGCGCACACCGCCTGCATATCGATCGCGCCATCGCCAAATCCAATAAGCTGCGCGCCGCTGCAGCCTGATTCTTCCAGCACTTGTGCCACCAGTGCATGTTTGTCACGCTGCAAGTTATCCGGCCACGCGCCATAGATGCCGGCAAACGCACCAACTATTCCAAGCGCCTGCGCTTCTGCGCGCACAGCAGCTTCATCGCTGCCGGAACCAATGTAGCACTGCACATCACGCTGGCGCAGCAGCGCCAGAAACTCTGCCGCACCGGGCACGAGTAACTCTGCGGGCTGTACGCTGCCCGCTTGCAGCGCCTGCATGCGCGCATCCACCCGCCTGCCAATGCGCTCTGCAAATTGCGCTTTGTAGTCCGCCGCCCGCAGCGCCCGGCCGCCGCGCTGTTGCACTTCTGCAACCAGCCACTCCATCTGCAAAATAGTTGGCCGCCCAGAAAGGCCCTCAATCGCATCCGCAACGCGCTCGCTCAGAGCCGGCGAGGCAGCATTCGCAACCGCCGCTCCCAGCAGCACCTCCAGCATGTGGTCAGCCATCACCGTCTGCCAACCGCTGCGAATGCGGGAGAGGGTGCCATCAAAGTCAAAGAAAGCCACTGTCCGCGGGTTGTTCATAAAGTTGCCAGCAGAGGATGCAGAAGGTGCACTTGAAGCACACCCGACCTATTGCTATGCTCGCCGATACCGGTCAACTTTACCTGCCATGACCGCGCCAGTTTCGCGACGCCACCCAACTGCCATACCAGCATGACCAGTGCCAGGTAAATCACCGGGATCATTTCACCATAGACGCGCATCTCATCAAGCACGCCCACTGTGGCCAGCACCAGAATTTGCACAACGCATACCAAAAGTGCGCGGCGCACAAATGGCTGTGCAAGCTTGTGCTGCCAAATTGCAACCGGAATCCAAATCCCGCCAAAATTCATCAGGTATGTGGCCAGCCTGTGCCAGTCTGCAAGCGCCTCGATATTTGCCCATAACTGATTCTCAAACAAACCAAAACCCACAACTGGATTTCCACGGTAGATAAACCAAAGCAATCCCTTGATCAAACTCCACAGCAGCGCCTGCATAACCGCATGCTGCCACAAGCCCCGGCTGCGGGCGGTGCCAATCGCAACCACAATCTGGGTCAACGTCAGATAAATTGTTGTCTCACGGTTGAAGGTCGCGAGAACGAACAGCGCGTAATACCAAGTCCACTTTCTTTCCAGAAGCAGAAGCAACCCCAGCGCAAAAAACAAAACAGATGGAACATCGGATGGGTACCAAAATGTGTGCACAAAATTAAATGGCAATACATAAAATAACCCCAGCCCCGAAATTGATGCAAAGAGCAGGTTGTCGGCGAACCGCAAGACGAGGGCGCGCATTGCAAAGCACAGCCCCAGCACAGCTGCCAGGTCAAACGCCGCGTACATCCACATGAATGAGAGTCCGGTTGGCACTTTCAGCAACCCGCGCACTGCCAGCGGAATCAGCACCCGGTACTGAAACGGCACGGCATAGGTTCCTTCCAGCAGTGCCAGTGGACCGCCCGGCGGAACTTTGTTTTCATAAAAGCGCGCAACTGTAAACTGCAAGGCTAGGCCCAGCGCAGCCAGCGCAAAGCCAATATCCACCAACCACCTGCGCACCAGCGCCAGCACGGCACTTCTATTCAGCAACGCATGCACCAAACTACACGCCACCCATCCACATTTGAAAAACAGCTGCGTTCATGGGGACAGGCGCATCTCCACTACTCAGCGCTGCCAGATTCCGCAGCTTGCATTGATGGGCAGGACACATCGCCGAACGAACAGAAAACACAGCAGTCTCCGGTGTTCGGGCGGAGCTGTGCGGCGCAGCTCGCGCAAGTGTAAAAGTAAAGGCACTCGGCCTGTGGCATGCGCTCCTGATGCCTGGCACCGCAGTTTGGGCAAGTGATAACAGAATCAAGTTTCATGTGGCACCATCCTATTTAGAACTAATGCTGCCCACTATCGGGCAGCCAGCAAAACCTCAAGCCGGGCGCGCAGACCGGCTCCCACCACCCGCGGCGTCAAGCGCTCGCAGAAGCGCTGGTAACCGGCCTCCGCCAGCCGCGCACGCAATGCTGCGTCCGCCGCCAGCTGCCGCAGCCCATCCGCAAGCGCCGGCGCGTTGGCAAGCGGCACAAGCTGCAGGTGCTCGCCATGCGTAAAGTGCTCACGAATGGCATGTGTGTCGCCGGCCAGAACTGTCTTCTGCATTGCCAGTGGCTGCAGGACTTTGTTTGCCAGCGCCATATCCGCCTGCGGTGTGTCACCAAACACACCCAGCACAATGTCCGCGCGGCTGATCTCTTCTGGCACTTCACTAAACCCCACGCGCGGCAGAAATTCAATATCGAGCCCGCGCGTCTGGGCAGCCGCCAGCGCAGCGGCTTTGCCCTCGCCATCTCCAATAAAACGAAAGTGGAAACGCCGATCGCCGCGCAGCAATTCAATCGCATCCAAAATAACCGGCACGCCATGGTTGGGAATGTAAGAACCAAAATATAAAACCGTGAGGCGCGCCGGATCCGGCGCCAAGCCGGCGCGACGCGGAAAGAAAACTGAGTCGTTCACGCCCAGCGGTGCCACGTGCATTTTGGAAATTTGCAATTGATATCTCGATTCCAAAAATGCAGCGAAGCGCCGGGTTTGCACCAGCAACATGTCCGGCAGATAACCCGCGACCCGGTCAGAGGCGGCATGCCGCGCGGCTTGCGGGCTGCCCGGCTGGAACTGGCGGCGCTCGGTAACAACCATCTCGTGCATGCTCAAAAAAAAATCGAACACCACCGGTTTGCGGGTAATGCGTGCGAGCATCCACCCAAGGGGCACCGTGGTCTGCTGAACCTCGGGCACCAGCAGCAAATCGCAAGTGCGCCAAACATTGCGGTACTGCGCAATCAAGCGCGGATACTTTTGCACGGTCGGCATGCCGGGCGGCACGCGGCACATCACCACCTCGCATCCGTTTTCCGCAAGCGCCTGGCGCAAAAAATTATTGCGCGAGTACTGCGGATCAAAGCCGCCCAAATAACAAACGCGCACGGTCAGCCTGCCGCCGGTGGGATGCACCGCAGTCCGGCCAGTGTGGCGCATCCAAGACAATCTTTAATCATCATATGGTGGTAATGGCACTGCTGCGACCGCAACAGTGAATTTGAGGATAGCATAGCTGCCGAAGCGCTTCCTGCCAATCGCAAGCGTTGGGGCGCAGCTTGCACAGCCCATGCTGCTAGCGGCTTGCAGCCAGCGAGCGCGTTCAACTACAATGCACAGTATGGCTAACGAAGGCATTGCCGATGCCGTAAATGCGCTTGAGCCGGAGCTGGTCAAATTCATCCAGCTGCTGGTGCGCACGCCCAGCCTGCCAAACGAAGAACACGCGGTGCAGCAGCAGATTGCTGCGCGGCTGCGGACTATGGGCATGACCGTGGACGAAGTGCCAACAGATTTTGCAGCGCTGCGCACGCACGCTGCATTCAATGATGATGGCTTTGCCCCCACCGGCCGGCTGAACATTGTGGGGCGCTGGTGCGGCAGCGGTGCTGCGCGCGGCCGCGGCTCGCTCATTCTCAATGGACACGTGGATGTGGTGGCGCCCGGCAACTTGACGCAATGGAACGACCCGCCGTGGAGCGGGCTGCTGCGTGACGGACGCATTTATGGGCGCGGCAGCTGTGACATGAAAGCCGGGCTCGCAGCAGGCATCTTTGCGCTGGCGGCGCTGCAGCGCGCCGGCCTGCAGCCGGCGCATGATGTGCTGCTGCAAAGTGTGATTGGCGAAGAGTCCGGCGGCGCCGGCACCCTCACCACCATTGTGCAGGGCTACCGCGCAGATGCAGCAATTGTGCTGGAGCCCACCGGCTTGCAGCTGTGCCCGGTGCAATCGGGCGCGCTTACTTTTCGGCTGCGGGTTGGCGGGCGCGCTGCGCATGCTGCCCTGCGCAGCCATGGCGTCAGCGCCATCGAAAAGTTTGTGCTGCTGCTGGCAGCCGTGCAGCGCCTTGAAGCTGAGCGGCACGCCGGCTTTGCAAACCCGCTTTACGATGAACCGCGCTATGCTGCGCCAATCTCGATCGGCACCGTGCGCGCCGGTGCGTGGCACTCCACAGTTGCGGAGGAGCTGCTTGCCGAGGGGCGCATGGGCGTCTTCCCGGGCGAGACACCCGCGCAGGCACGCGCCGCCCTGCAGATTGCCATCGCGCAGGCCGCCGCGGCGGATGACTGGCTGCGCACCCATCCACCGCAGGTTGAGTGGTTTGAAGGCCAGTTTGAGTCGGGCGCGACTCCCATCGATCATCCGCTGCTGAAGGCACTGCAAGCCGCGCATCAGGCTGCGCTTGGAGTGCCTGCTGCAATGCGGGCCGTAACCTATGGCTCGGACCTGCGCCTCTTTACCAATCATGCGCACATTCCGGCGGTGCTGTACGGCCCCGGCGATGTTACGCTCGCGCATGCGGCCAACGAGTCCATTGCAGTAGGTGAGGTGCTGCATGCGGTGCATGTGCTGGCGCTGTTTGTGGCAGACTGGTGCGGCGCCACCCGCACTTAGCAACCCGCTGGACACCTCAAACTAAGGAAACACAACAATGCCGAATCACGGTTGCCAATCCAACGTTGATCGTATCCGCCGGATGCTGATCAAAACACCCGCAGCCGCATTTCGCAATCAGGCTGAGGTTGATGCGCAATGGCAGCCTTTGAACTACTTGGAGCGCCCGGATTATGCGCTGGCACTGGCAGAGTACAAACAGTTCCGCGCGCTGCTGGCGCAGAGTGGCGCCGAGATCCACGAGCTGCCAGTGCATGCGGATACTGGGCTGGATTCGCTCTACACGCACGACCCGTTGCTAATTACCAACCGCGGCTACGTGCTGTGCAATATGGGCAAAGCCGCGCGGCGCGGCGAGGCACAGGCTGCGGGTGAATACCTGCAAACCATTGGCGTGCCCATGCTGGGGCGCATCGAGGCGCCAGGCACCTTGGAGGGCGGCGATGTGGTGTGGCTGGACCAACGCACAGTTGCGGTGGGCGAAGGCTATCGCAGCAACGCCGCCGGCATTGCCCAGCTGCGCACGCTGCTGGGCGACTCCGTGGACGAAATGATTGCCGTGCCGCTGCCGCACTGGAACGGCCCGGACGACGTGCTGCACCTGATGTCTTTTGTGAGCCCGCTGGACCACGACCTGTTTTTGATTTACTCGCGCCTGATGCCGGTGGTGTTTCGCCAGCGGCTGCTGGCGCGCGGCATCCGGCTGCTGGAGGTGCCGGATGCGGAGTACGACAGCATGGCGTGCAACGTGCTGGCGGTGGCGCCGCGCGAGTGCATCATGCTGGCGGGCAACCCCATCACGCAGGCGCTGCTGCAAGATGCCGGCGTGGAGGTGGCCACTTATGTGGGCAGTGAGATCTCAGCCAAGGGTGCCGGCGGACCCACCTGCCTGACGCGCCCGTTCTGGCGCGGCTAAGCAGCCGCTAACACTGCGGCAGCTGCTGCCATCACAGCAGCCAGCCAGCTTTCTGGCACCGCAGCGCAGGGCGCTGCGTTTGCGCTACGCGCTGCGTGTGGCAAAGCGCTCCACAATTTCAAAAGTATTGCGCACACAATAGTGAAAGCTGTCTGTGTGCAGGCGCTCGTCATGCGCGTGCGCGCGGTTGAAGGTGTCCGTATCGGTGGGCGGCTGCGGCGAATAGCCAAGCACCTTGATGCCCAACGGCACAAAAGCTTTGGCATCCGTGCCACCGGTGACCAGTGTGGGCAAAAGATGCAATGCGGGGTCGGTCTCTGCAAGCACTTCGCGAATCACGTTTGTGAGCAAGCCGGCGGGATCAGTCTCAAGTGCCGGGCCAAAGTGCGGGTGCCATTCCAACTGCACATCACAGCCCGCATCTCCCAGCAGTGTCAGCAGCTCAGCATGAAATTCTTCGCGCGTGCAGCCGGGCAACAGCCGGCCGTCAATGCCAGCTTCCGCAAAATCCGGAATCACATTCAGCTGCCGGCCAGCATGGAAGATGGTGGGCATGGCGGTGTTGCGCAGCTGCGCCTGCAGCATGCGGCGCTCAAAGTCATCCATGGGCAGCTGCGGCACAATGCGGTCCGCATCTCCGGTCTGCAGCAGGTCTGCAAACATTGCGGCCACTGCCGGCGGCTGCGTTTGCATCAGCACGGTCAAGCAGCTGCGCACCGTTTGCGTAAGGTGCACCGGCAGGTAGTTGCTGCCCAAGCGCTGCACCGCCGCAGCCAACCGCACAATACTGGCCTGCGGCTGTGGCACAGAGCCGTGCCCGGGATTTCCGCGTGCGCGCAGATAAAAGCGGCTGGTGCCCTTCTCACCCGCTTGAATGGTGATATAGCGCTGGCCGTTTACCTGCATCACGCCGCCGCCGCCTTCGTTGAGCGCGTACTCCGCATCCGAAATCAAATGCGCGTGCGCGCGCGCCATCCACTTTGCGCCAAACTCGCCACCGGTTTCCTCATCCGCCAGCGCCAAAAAAATCACGTCGCGCTTGAGCGGCTGGCCGCTTGCCACGCGCTGCTTGAGCAACAACAGGCTCATAAGATGCGCAGCAACCGTGTTCTTCATATCCACCGCACCACGCCCAAAGATCTGCCCCGCAGCATCGCAATCGCCGGAGAACGGCGGGTGCGTCCATTTGTCCGGCTCCGCCGACACCACATCCACATGCCCCATCAGCAATAGCGGCGGCAAGCTGCCATCGCCCTTCAGGCGCGCCACAAGGTTTGCGCGTCCCGGCGCCGACTCCAGAATCAGCGGCTCAATCCCGGCTTCCTGCATCACACGCGCAATGTAATCTGCGGCCAAGCGCTCGTTGCCCGGCGGGTTGGTGGTATCAAAGCGCAGCAGCGCGCGAAAATGTTGTGTGCCAACGCTTAGTGCATCCGGCCAGTTGATTGACGACATGTGACAGCCCCCGCGTTATTTTTGGAAAGGTGCGCCGTGCAGAGCGCACATTTTGCGAAGCATACCGCACCCTGCAACACAGCTGGCAACCACCTGCATAGCTGGCTGCCCGCACAAAACTGGCGAGTGATCTCGCATCAATCTGAAGTAAATGGTGGCGCTGCCGGTATAAGTGACTGCAGCCTGCTCGCCACCGCCTGAGCATCCGTGCAGTGCCTGCAATACAGAGGCGGGCACGCGCCGCAACCGGCGGATTTACTTCAGGTGCTGCGTCTGCCCCTGAGCTCTACACAACGCATGCTGCCGGTGGACGGATATAATGCCCACGCGGTGCGCATTGCGCTGCGTTTGGCCTTTCAAGTTGCAAATTTTTATCACCGGTATCCGCGGCCAGCTTGGCACTGCGCTGGCCAAACGCTGGTCAGCAGCGCATGTGAGCGGCTGCGACCTGCCTGAATGCGATATCAGCCAGCTGCAGCCCACCATTGATGCGGTGCTAGCTGCGCGCCCGCAGGTAGTGATTCATTGCGCAGCGTGGACGGATGTGGATGGCTGTGCGCGCGATCCATTGCGCGCCTACCAGATCAACGCCATCGGCACGCAGCATGTGGCGCTCGCTGCGCGCGCAGTCGGTGCACGCCTAATACTGCTCAGCTCGAACGAAGTTTTTGACGGGGTGCAGCCGGCTCCGTACAGCGAACTGGACGCGCCCTGCCCCGCCAACCCATACGGCTGGTCCAAGTTGGCCGCAGAATGGACTGCGCAGCACATTGTGGACGATTGCTGTGTAGTGCGCAGCTCATGGCTGTTTGGGCATGGCGGGCGCAATTTTGTGCACCGCATTTTGGAGCTGGCGCGCAGTGCTGCGCCGCTGCGGGTTGTGACGGATGAAATTGGCGCGCCCACCGCAGTTGAAGATCTGGCTGATGCGATTTTCAGCTTGATCGAAAGCCGCGCGCACGGCATCTTTCATTTGGTGAACGCTGGCTTTGCCTCGCGCTATGAATTGGCGCGTGCTGTGCTGGACCTGGCCGGCCACAGTGCAACCGTGATTGAGCCCACGCTCCTCGCCAGCTACCCGCGCGCCTCAACGCCGCCGCGCAACGGCTGTTTGCGCAACAGCGCCGCCGCTGCAATCGGAATTCAACTGCGCCCGTGGCAGGACGCACTGCCGGAGTTCATCGGCAGTTTGCAGCCCGCCGGCAGCGCTGCCCGCTGATTGCAGCCCGCAGCCGGGCAGCCGTCCCGCGCATGATCTCGGTCATCATCCCCAACTGGAACGGCGCCGCCCATTTACCGGAGTGCCTGGCCGCTTTGAATGCGCAAACCGAGCGTGATTTCGAAGTGCTGATAGTGGACAACAACAGCACGGATGAATCGCTGCGGCTGCTGGCCGCACGCCACACCACGGTGCGGGTGATTGCACTGCCGCACAACGCCGGCTTTACGGGTGCATGCAATGCGGGGATGGCTGCGGCCTACGGCAGCTTTTTGGCGCTGCTAAACAACGACACCGCCGCCGCACCGGACTGGCTGGCGGAGGTCCGTGCCGCCTTTGCCCGCCACCCGCACGCGGGCAGCGTGGCCAGCCGCATGCTGCTGTTTGACAAGCGCGACACGCTGCACACCGCGGGCGACCTGTTTGGCAGCGATGGCATGCCCGCTAACCGCGGCGTTTGGCAGGCTGACACCGGCCAGTATTTGGAAGGCGAAGTCTTCTCAGCGTGCGGTGGTTCAGCCGTGTATCGGCGCAGCATGCTGGAGGAAACCGGCCTGCTGGACGAGCGCTTTTTTTTCTCTTGCGAAGATGTGGATCTTGGCTGGCGGGCGCAGCTGCGCGGCTGGCGCTGCGTGTATGCGCCGCGCGCCATTGTGTATCACAAGCTGGCCAGCACAGGTGGCGGACCGACTGCCAGCTACTTTGACGGGCGCAACAGCATCCATGTGCTGGTGAAGGATGTGCCCGGCATCGTATGGCGGTTGTATTGGCGCAGCATTTTGCTGCGCCAGCTGCAGCTGGCATTGCAGGCGCTGCGCAGCTGGCGCGGGGCCGCAGCGCGCGCGCGGCTGCGCGGGCAGCTGGCAGGCCTTGGCGCCGTACCCGCCATGCTGGCAGCGCGCCGCCGGGTTCAGGCAGCGCGCCTCATATCCGACGAGCAGGTGCTGGCGCTGCTCAGCAGCCCGGCGCACAACACCTGATGCGGTTATGACACTTTTGTCCATCATCATTCCGGCGCACAACGAAGAGCGCCGCCTGAGCGAGACGCTGCCGCGTGTGCTGCAGTTTTTGCGCTCTCAAAATTATGCGGCTGAAGTTTTGGTGGTGGAGAACGGCAGCCATGACCGCACAGCGGCCGTGGTTGAGGAGCTGGCGCGCAGCGAGCCGCGCCTGCAATTGCTGCGCGAGGCGCGGCGCGGCAAAGGGCTGGCGGTGCGGCGCGGCATGCTGGCGGCGCGCGGTGCGTTCCGCTTCATGTGCGATGCGGACCTCTCCATGCCAATCGAGCAAGTTGTGCGCTTCCTGCCGCCGCAGCTGGCGGAGTTTGATGTGGCAATTGGCTCGCGCGAAATTTCCGGTGCAGTGCGCTTTGGCGAGCCGGCGTTTACGCATCTGCGCGGCCGTGTGTTCAGCAACTTGGTAAAGCTGGCCGTGCTGCCCGGCATTGAGGACACGCAATGCGGATTCAAATGCTTCACGGCTGCGGCTGCTGAAGATTTGTTCCGTGTGCAGCGCCTGGATGGGTTGAGTTTTGATGTGGAGCTGCTATTCATCGCGCGCCTGCGCAGTTACCGTGTTCGCGAGGTGCCGATTGACTGGCATTTTCACCGTGAGACAAAAGTGCGCATGGTGCGCGATACGCTGCAGATGCTGCGCGATGTACTGACGCTGCGCCGCAACTTACGCGCCGGATACTATGGGCGTGCAGCGTAAGCCGCCGCAGCTGCGCTTGGAGCGGAAGCTGTGGGCTGCGGGCTGCCGGTATGTGGCGGGCATTGATGAAGCCGGCCGCGGTGCGTGGGCCGGGCCGGTGGTTGCAGCAGCCGTGATCCTGCCCGCCGGCAGCAAAGACCTGCGCCGCCAGCTGGCTGGCGTGCTGGACTCCAAGCTGCTGAGCAGCAGCCAGCGCGCAAAACTTGCCGTTGCCATCCGCGCCACGGCACTGGCCGTGGGTGTGGGCGGTGCCGGACCACTGGAAATAGACCGCGACGGAATTCTGCCGGCAACGCGCGCGGCGATGCAGCGCGCAATTGCAGCGCTGCGGCCGCGGCCGCGCCACTTGCTGGTGGACGCGGTGGACTTGCGCGCATTGGTGGCACTGCCGCAGCAGCGCATGCACCATGGCGAGCATGCATCGCTTTCAATTGCAGCGGCGTCCATCATCGCCAAGGTGGCACGGGACGAGATGATGCGGGTACTCGACACACACTATCCCGAATATGGCTTTGCAAAGCACAAGGGCTACGGCACGCGTGCGCACCAACAAGCGCTGCGCACGCACGGCGCTGCGCTGGTGCACCGCCACTCGTTCCGGCCGCTGGCTGCGTTGGCCGCAGCGTAAGCGCGCATGCGCGTCGCACTCGTTCATGACTGGCTGAACCAGCGCGGCGGCGCCGAGGATGTGCTTGAGCGCATGCAGGCGCTGTACCCCACCGCGCCCGTATACACCAGCATCTACGCGCCGGAAAAGATGCCGCCGGCTTACCGAAAGTGGGACATTCGCACGGCCTTCACCAACCGCCTGCCCGGGATTCACCGCCGCCACCAACCGTATCTGCTTTTGTATCCGCTGGCCTTTGCCGGCCTCAACCTTGCCGGCCACAATGTGATCCTCTCCAACAAAAGCGGCTTCTGCATGGAAGTGCGCAAGCCAGAGGGCGCGGTGCACGTGTGCTACTGCCTAACGCCAACGCGCTACGTTTGGAACCTTGAAGACTATGTGGCGCGCGAGCCAATCCCTGCCGCCATGCTGGCTGTACTGCGCCTGCTGGTGCCGTGGCTGCAGCGCCGTGAGCGCGCGGCTGCGCGCCGCGTCGATCACTTTCTCGCCATCTCCAGCGCGGTGCAGCAGCGTATTGCGCTGCACTATGGGCGCGAAGCCACCGTGCTCCATCCGCCAGTGGACACCGCCCGCTTTGCACCGATTGCTGCGCCCGGCGATTATTTACTTGTGGTGTCCCGGCTGGTTCCATACAAACGCATAGATTTGGCTGTGCGTGCTTGTACAAATTTGCAGCTACCGTTAGTGGTGGCCGGCGAGGGGCGCGATCTGCAGCGTTTGCAGCAAATGGCCGGGCCCACAGTCAAGTTCATCGGCCGCGTACCCGCAGCCGGGCTGCCGGCTCTGCTGGCTGGCTGCCGGGCCTTTATCTTTCCGGGCTTGGAAGACTTTGGAATTGCGCCCGTGCAGGCGCTGGCCAGCGGCCGGCCGGTGATAGCCTTCGCCGGCGGCGGTGCGCTGGATTATGTTGATGCGCAGCATACCGGCTGCCTGTTCCACGAACAAACGGTTGAAGCGCTTGAAGCAGCCTTGCGCAGCATGCGCCCGCAAGACTACGCGCCGGCCGCCTTGCAGCGCTTCGCGTTACAATTCGACGTCAGCGTGTTTGACGAGCGCTTGCGCGCCTTCATCGCCAAGCATGCGCCGGCATAAAAATGGAATTGCGCGCCTACGGAATAATTTTGCGCCGCTGGTGGTGGGCCGCCTTGCTGCCCGCGTTGGTGGTTAGCGGTATCGGCTTCGCAACTTATGCGCAGCCAGTGCCAGCCTATGCCGCCACGCTGCGCTTCAGCGCCGGCTTGCCGCCGGCAGCTGCAACAGTCGGCGGCTTTGATCCTGCATACTACAGCTGGCTCTCCTCCGAATATTTTGCGGCCGGCCTTGCAGACTGGGTGCACACCGGAGACTTTGCAAGCGCTGTCAGCGCCAACCTGCAGCCGGACGGCGTGCTGCTGGAAGCGTCAGCCGTGCAGGCTGCGCTATCGAGCGACTACGCACGCAGCATGCTCAGCATTTATGTGCGCACAGCCTCGCAGGCAGACACAGCTGCGTTGGCGCACGCCGTAACCCGCGTCCTGCAAACTCAAAACGCAGATGCCTTCCCGCAGCTTGGCGGCACGCCCGCACAGGTGCTGGCATTGGACGAACCCGTGGTGGCGCTTGCCGCCCCCGGCTGGAACGCAATCCTTGCATTGCCTTTGCGCGTGTTGGCCGGCCTCGGGGCGGGGTTGCTGCTGGCATTTGGCGCGCACTATCTGGACCCGCACCTGCACACCCGCAGCGATGCCGAACAGCTTGGCATTACCGTAATCGGCCAGATTCCGCGCCGGAACGGGCGCTAAATCCTGCATGGTAAACTTTGCGCTCGACACTGCATAATGCCACTCGGTGAATATTTCCGCATCCTGCGCCGGCGCGGCTGGATCATTGTGCTGCTGGCCATCCTCACTGCGCCAGCGCGCTTGTTTTCAGCACCGTGCAAAACCCGGTCTATCGCGCCACAGTAAATGTGCTGGTGCAGCCCGCGCGCACGGACTTCGGCCTGGCACAAAGCGCCAAGCTGCTGCTTGATTCTTATGTGGCCTTCCTTGATACAGACAACAGCGCCGCTGCCATCATTCAGGATTTGCAGCTGGACATGCTGCCCGAAGCTCTGCGCGCTGATGTGAGCATCGCTGCCGAAGCGCAGCGCTTTCTGATCACCATCGCAGTGGATAACGAAAACGGGGATGCGGCCAACGACGTTGCGCGCAAGTGGGCCGAGCTGCTGGTGCAGTGGCGCAATGACGAAAACCAAAAGCAGCGCCGCGAAGACCGCGTTACCGCGCTGCTGCTCGACGCGCCGCGCTACGTGCTCGATCACCCGCGCCGTGGCCTCAACACAGCGGCCGGCGGCGTGCTGGGCATTCTGCTCGGCGGCTTGCTGATCTTCTTCCTCGAATATTGGGATGCGGGCATTCTGCGCACGCGGGCTGATGTGGAGCGCCAGCTGAACCTTGCAGTGCTGGGTGCCATTCCCACTGTCTCAAGCAGCGCGCGAGCTAGCAGGTAACATGGCACCGAACATCATCACGCTAATGGACCCGCGCTCTGCAGCAGCCGAGGCCTACCGCGCATTGCGCACCAACCTGCTCTTCAGCGCACTGGAGCGCGCCCTGCCCACGCTGCTAATTACCACACCATCAGCCGCAACTGCAGATGCCAAAAGCGAGTGCGCTGCTAATCTGGCTGTGACGCTGGCGCAGTCTGATCGCAGCGTGCTGCTGGTGGATTGTGACTTGCGCCAGCCACGCCAGCATGTGCTCTGGGGACTGGCTGCTGATCGCGGGCTTAGCAGCGCCCTGCGCGATGGCGGCGCACTGCCCGTGTGTGAGGTGAATGTGCCCAACTTGAAAGTGCTGCCCGCCGGGCCGCACCCGGACAATCCGGCCGACCTGCTCGGTTCGCGCAAAATGGAAGCGCTATTGCTGACAATGCAGCAGCAGGCGGAGATTGTAATTTTTGACGCGCCGCCGGTACTGGTAGTTACCGACGCCGTGCTGCTGGCCTCCAAGCTGGCCGGTGCCTTGCTGGTGCTGAGCGCCGGGCACACCCGCCGCGACGACGCTGAGCGCGCCAGCGAGCTGCTGCAAAAAGGCCGCATCCATATTTTGGGCGCTGTGCTGGCCAACGCTGAAGACAGCGGTCAGCGCACCTATTAACCGCATCGGGCTGCGGAGCGCAGCCTGCCGCGCGCGCACCTGCCAGCCAAGATTTTTATGAAGGGCCTCATCCTCTCCGGTGGCAAGGGCACGCGGCTTTATCCGCTTACCTACACGCGCGCCAAGCAGCTCATTCCCATTGCCAACGAGCCCGTGCTCTTTCGCGTCATTCGCGCCATTCGCGATGCCGGCGTAAACGAGATTGGCATTGTGATCGGCGAGACCGGCCCCGAGGTGCGCGAGGCTGTGGGCGATGGCAGCCGCTGGGGAGTGCGCGTTACCTATATCGAGCAGGACAAGCCCGCGGGGCTCGCGCACGCAGTGCAAATTTCACGCGCGTTCCTCGGGGACGAGCGCTTTGTGATGTTCCTCGGCGACAACGTGATCCAAGGCGGCATCAGCCCGCTGATTGAGCAGTTTGCCAGCTCGCCGTGGAACAGCCAGATTGTGCTGACGCGCGTGCCCAACCCGCAGCACTTTGGTGTGGCTGAGCTGCATGCGGACGGCTCCATCAAACAGCTTGTGGAAAAACCGGCCGTGCCGCCATCTGATCTGGCATTGGTGGGCATCTACATGTTCGATGCGCATATTTTTGAAGCAGTGGCTGCCATCAAGCCATCTGCGCGTGGCGAGCTTGAGATTACGGACGCAATTCAATGGCTGGTGAGCGCTGGAAAAAGCGTGCATCCCTATGTGCACAGCGGCTGGTGGATCGACACCGGCAAACCGCTGGACATGCTAAGCGCCAACAACCGCGTACTTGAAGAGCTGGCGCCGGGCAACGCCGGAACCGTGGATGACAAATCAACGCTTGGCCACCATGTGATTGTGCAAGCCGGCGCCACAATCATCAACAGCGTGGTGCGCGGGCCAACCATCATTGGCGAAAACACACGCTTGGAAAACGCCTACATCGGCCCGTACACCTCCGTGTATCACGATTGCGAGATTGTGAACTCCGAGCTGGAGCACTCGATTGTGCTGGAGCATGTGCGCCTTACAAACGTGCCGCTGCGCATCGTTGACAGCCTGATCGGACGCTATGCTGAGATCGGCCACACCGCACACCTGCCGCGCGCACTGCAAACAAACCTCGGCGACCACAGCAAACTCTGGGTGCCGTAGCGCGGCGGCCGCCCGTACCGGTTGCCAGCCCGCCAAGCCAAACGCAAAAACTAAACATGGGCTGCAGGCGCAAAATTAATTCAGCATGAGCCACAGCAACGCTGCAAGTTCGCGCGCATTGAAAGCAGCCGGCCAGGGCGCGCGCGCCTTTGCAGTTCATCTCGAGCGCTTTGAAGCAATTGTGCTGCACGCATCGGCACAAACCGCGCGCGGCCTGCGGCGCCACCTGGCGGTGCGCTGCTATCTCGAAGACTTGCGCACGCCGGCTTTCATGCTGCAGGGCTTGGGGCGCGTGTACCGCAAGGTCCTGCCACGCGATGCGGGCGCCGTGATCGAGCGCCAGCGCATAATTTATAAAGAGGTGGAAGATGCGCTGGGCGAATTTGATGCCTGGCACACGCTGCTTGAGCGCGCCCAAAAGGCGTGGCGGGCACCCACAGCGGTGCAAGCCTGGTTTCACGACAACCGCATGCACGCTGCGGGCCGGGTAGATGCTGCGCTGCGCATCTTCAGGCTGACGCCAGAAAAAAGCGGGCGTGGCACAGGTGGCGGCGCGCGCGATATTCCGGCACTGTTTGGCATACGCGCAGAATGCGCGGACCTACCATGGCCCGCGGACTGGAAGGACCGCAAAAAAGTTGCGCGGTTTCTGGCAAATGAATTGCGCGAGATTGAGGAGCACTGCGAAAGTGGCACGCTTAATCTGCGTGATCTGGAGGGCGGCTTGCACGAGTTGCGCCGCCGGCTGCGCTGGCCGTCCGTGTATGCTGCGGCCCTCAACGGGCTGGTGGTAATCGGCCCGCAGAAAGCAGCTGCACCAGGCCTCACCCATTACTGTACGCCCGCAGTGACCGGCTCGCGGCATGCGTACCTGCCGCGCAACCGCAGGGTAGCGCAGCCGCTCGAAATTAATTATGCACACTGGATAGCGCTCAGCTGGTTAATTCAGGAACTGGGGCTGCAGAAAGACCAGCGCCAATGGACAACAGCGTTAAAGGCTGCATTGCAGGGCAGCGGTGCACGCCCCGGCAAACCGCTGGCGCAAATGCTGGGCAAGGACTACGGCACAGCCGCAACTACAGCGCGCACGGCCACAAATGCGGTCGAACGCCTGGTACTCAAAGAGCGCGTGCTCGGCTGCATTGCGGACGAACTAGACCGCCAGGCATAAAACCGCGCCCGCTTGCAGAACGGCAGCCGCCGTTTTTGCTTTTGCTACAATAGAAGTGCTACAACCTCAGCCACAAAAATTTGAAGGTGTAATATGACGAAACATTCAGCCGACCCGTTTGGGGCGCGCAGCCAACTGGGCGAACACATCATATTCCGCCTCGACGCACTGGAAAAGCGCGGCTTGGGCAGCGTGCAGCACCTGCCATATTCAATTCGCGTACTGCTGGAAGGATTGCTCCGCAACTGCGATGGCTACCTGGTGCAGGCAGCAGATGTGGAACGCCTGGCAGCGTGGAACGCAACTCAACCGGCCGCAAGCGAGCTGCCATTTATGCCGGCACGCGTGATTATGCAAGACTTTACCGGCGTGCCGTGCGTGGTGGATCTGGCTGCAATGCGTGACGCTATGCGCCGCCTCGGCGGCGACCCGCAGCGCATCAACCCGCTTGTGCCCGTCGATCTGGTAATCGACCACTCCGTGCAGGTGGATTACTTTGCAGACGGGCTTGCGCTTCTGCGCAATCACGAGCAGGAGTTCAAGCGCAACGGTGAACGCTACGAGTTTTTGCGCTGGGGCGCGAAAGCATTTGACAACTTGCGTGTGATCCCGCCCGCCACTGCCATCGTCCATCAAGTAAACCTTGAGTACCTGGCGCAAGGCGTGATGAGCAAACTTGAAAGCGGCACAAACAAAACGTTGCTGTTCCCGGACACGCTGGTGGGCACCGACTCGCACACGACCATGATTAACGGGCTGGGTGTGCTCGGCTGGGGCGTGGGTGGCATCGAGGCTGAAGCCGTCATGCTTGGCCAGCCGTTGTACATTGTGACGCCACAAGTGATTGGCTTCAAATTGCAGGGGCAGCTGCGGGAAGGCGTTACCGCCACCGATTTGGTTTTAACGATCACACAGATGCTGCGCGCCAAAGGCGTGGTGGACAAGTTTGTGGAATTTTTTGGGCCGGGCCTTGGCGAAATGCCGCTGCCTGACCGCGCCACAATTGCCAACATGGCACCGGAATACGGCGCCACCTGCGGCTTCTTTCCCACTGATGATGAGACGCTGCGCTATCTGCGCAGCACCGGGCGCGCTGCTGCCGCCAGCTTGCTGGAGCGCTATGCCAAAGAGCAGGGGCTGTTCCGCAGCGCGAACACACCAGACCCGCAGTTTACGGATACGCTGGCGCTGGACCTGGCGAGTGTGGTGCCATCGCTGGCGGGCCCCAAGCGCCCGCAAGACCGTGTGGCATTGGAAGATGTGCAGCGCACGTTTCGCGCAGCGCTGACCGCGCCCGTCAAGGAGCGCGGCTTCGGGCTGGCAGCTGCCGAAGCAAGCCGCAGCGTGGTGTTGGAAGACAGCGGCAGCGGTGCCACCGTTCCACAAAAACTTGGCAACGGCGCGGTTGTGATTGCAGCCATTACCTCTTGCACCAACACCAGCAACCCCAGCGTGATGCTGGGCGCGGGCTTGCTGGCCAAAAAGGCGGTGGAGCGTGGCCTGCGCGTCAAGCCGTTTGTGAAGACCAGCCTGGCGCCGGGATCAAAGGTAGTGACCGAGTACCTGCGCGAGTCCGGCACGCTGCCGTTCCTGGAGCAGCTTGGGTTCAATGTGGCTGCCTATGGCTGCACTACTTGCATCGGCAACAGCGGGCCGCTGCCCGCTAGCGTGGTGAAGGCGATCGGCGCTGGCAACCTTGTGGCCGCCGCCGTGATTTCCGGCAACCGGAACTTTGAGGGCCGCGTGCATCCGCATGTGAAGGCAAACTATCTGGCATCGCCGCCACTGGTGGTGGCGTACGCTCTGGCCGGCACCACGGACATTGACCTGACACAGGATGCGCTGGGCACCGGCACCGACGGACAACCGGTGTATCTGCGCGAGATCTGGCCATCGCAGCGCGAGGTGGCCGATGCCATCGCCGCTTCAATCAAGCCGGAAATGTTCACGCGCTCCTACGGCAACGCGTTTGACGGCAATCCGCAATGGAACGCCATCCCGGTGAGTGACGGTGCCCTGTACCCGTGGCGCGCGGACTCCACTTACATTCAGAACCCGCCGTTCTTTGACGATCTAAAGTTGGAACCGGCGGCGCTAAAAGAAATTCGCGGTGCGCGTGTGCTGGCCATGCTGGGCGACAGCATCACCACCGATCACATTTCTCCCGCTGGAAATATTGCGCGCGAATCACCGGCGGGCCGCTATCTGCTGGATGCCGGCGTGGACCCGGCGGACTTTAACCAGTACGGGACGCGGCGCGGCAACGACCGCGTGATGACGCGCGGCACCTTTGCCAACATCCGGCTTAAGAATCTTTTGCTGGGCGGCGCAGAAGGCGGCAACACGCTCTACTTTGAGGCGGGCAAGCCGGCTGCGGAAACAATGTCCATCTACGATGCAGCCATGCGCTACAAGCAGGCGGGGACGGCGCTAATTCTGCTGGTGGGACGCGAGTACGGCAGCGGCTCCAGCCGGGATTGGGCCGCAAAAGGTGCGCAGCTTTTGGGCGTACGGGCAGTGCTGGCAGAATCATTTGAGCGCATCCACCGCAGCAATCTGGTGGGAATGGGCGTGCTGCCGCTGGTGTACAGCGCGGGCGCCACAGCGGAGTCTCTGGGCCTGACCGGCCACGAAGAATTTGACGTGCTTGGAATTGCGGGTGCGCTGCAGCCGCGCCAGGCGCTGCAGGTTGTGGCAACTCATCCGGGCGGGCGGCGCACGGAGTTCACTGTCCTAGCACGCATAGACACGCCGGTGGAAGCGGAGTACTACCGCAACGGCGGCATCCTGCAAACGGTGCTGCGCAAACTGGCGCGCAATTAAATTCTCGGCTAGCCAAGCGCTGCCGCGGCCGGCGATTGACGCGGCAGGGTTATGCCGCCAAGCCAGGCTTGGAAAAGTTTGTGTAGTGGTATTGGATGCGGCCATCGCGCAGGCCGAGCGTATCCTTGCCGGACTGTGTGGCGCTGCCGCTTTTTTCCCAGCGCCACTCAAAAGCCCAGGAGTTGTCTTTGCCGCGCGCATCCAAAACCGTGAAGCGTCCGCCGGCAAGCAGTTCGCCCAGCAACTGTTGATACCACTGGCGGATTGCCGGCGCGCCAAAGATCATGCGCTTTGCAGAAACATGGCCGGCGTTGGCTTGATAGAGCGCCACGAGCGCATCAAGGTTGGCGCTGTTGGCTGCTGCCAGCCACTGCTGCAGTAGCACACTGGGGAGTGCAGGCTGCGGTGCGGGCTGCGCCACCGGCTGCGGTTGGACAACCGGCGCTACCGGCTGCACAACTGGCGCCACGGGCTGCACAACTGGCTGCGGCTGTGGGACGGGCAGCGGCTGCTCAATCGGCCGCGCTTCTGCCTGCCAGTCAAACCGCGCCACCGCATTCCACAAGTGCTGGTTGCCAGCCGAGGTTGCCCAATCCCAAGAATATGAGTTTGCCGCCAGCATGCCCAACTCGCGCGCTTTCATATAAAAAACTGCCTGGTCTTCGGCGGTTGCCACCCAGCCACCGGCACCATAGGCCGCGCCCGTAGGCACCACCGGGCGCTGGTATCCCACAAGGCTTGCGTTTGCAAACTCGCGCGCGCAGCGCTCCAGCTGCCGGTCCGGATTATGCGATTGCTCCCAGTACACCTGCGGCATATTCAGATCGCACTTCTCCAAGAACGCCGCCCACGGCAGCTCGCGATGGTAAGACGGGTAGCGGTATGAACTCAGGGCAATCAGCATGTTTGGCAGGCCGGCCCGCAGGTCGGTCATGTAGGCGCGCGCTGCTTCAACTTTGCCCGCAGTCTTGTACTCGCCTTCGGCATCAATGCAGTAGCCATCGAGGTTGAGCGCCCGCGAGCGCTCGACCGCCACCTTGGCTTCGCCGGTGGGATCCTCGCCCTTAACATAGTGCCAGCCCCATGCCTGCACACCGCGGTTGTGCAGCGCCACCACAACCGGCTGCACCAGATCCCGGTTCTGGCGGTCAAAGCCAAACGGGTAGCGCGTGTCCGCAATTTTTAGCAGCACATGCGAAAGCCCTGCAGCCACTGCCTTGGCAGCAATCGCCTCCGGGTTGCCACCCTCGCAATTTGCCACCCGCCAGATAAAGAATCCCTTGCCAGTAAGTGCCATATTGAATCAGTATAAAATCGCCCGAGGATACAGGAGCAAGTATCGTGCCGCGACCGGGCGCCCACAAAAATTGCCATGGAACTTGCCAAACTATTAGACCGCCTGCCGGCTGGCACCCCGCCCACTGAGCGGCTGCTGGTGGAGCACGCGCATGAGTTTGCTGCGCTCCAGCACGCGGGCCAGATGCGCGCCTCGGGCCATCCGTATATACAACACTGCATGGCAGTGGCGGAGATTCTAGCGGGCCTCAATCTGCCGGCCGCTGCCATTGCGGCCGCGCTGCTGCATGATGTGGTGGAAGATACCAGCACCACCGTGGCCGACCTGCAGCGCGAGTTCAACCCGGAAATTGCGCGGCTGGTGGATGGCGTGACGAAGCTGACGCAGCAAGTGGCGCGGGTGGACAAGGCCGGCGCGCCCGAGCCAGCTGCGGCTTCGCCCGGCGCAATCACCGCACAGCGCGCCGACACAATTCGCAAAACATTTCTGGCAATGGGCGACGATGTGCGCATCATGCTCATCAAGCTGGCCGACCGCCTGCACAACATGCGCACGCTAGCGCACCTGCCGGCGGCCAAACGCCAGCGCATTGCCCAGGAGACGCTCGATATATTCGCGCCGCTGGCAAACCGCCTCGGCATTTGGCAGTTCAAGTGGGAGCTGGAAGACCTGGGCATGCGCCACACCAATCCAGCGCGCTACAAAGAGCTGGCTGCAGCGCTGCAGATGGGCCATGGCGACCGCGAACGCGTGATGGGCGAGATTGTGAAGCGCATGGAGCGCGAGCTGCAATTGCAGGGCATTACCGCCGACGTTACCGGCCGGCCCAAGCACTTGTATTCCATCTGGCGCAAGATGGAACGCAAAGAAGTGACTTTTGAAAAAGTGTTTGATGTACGCGCACTGCGCGTGGTGGTGTACTCCGCCGCTGCCGAAGCGGGGGAGGACGAGAAGGCGCACGAGCGCCGTGAGAAGCTGGCGATCGCCAATTGTTACGTGGTGCTCGGCCTCGCGCACCAGATCTGGAAGCCAATCCCCGGCGAATTTGACGATTACATCGCCACGCCGAAGGACAACTTTTACCGCTCATTGCATACCGCCGTGGTGTACGACGATGGCAAAACACTCGAGGTGCAGATCCGCACGCGGGAGATGGACCAAAACGCCGACCTTGGCATTGCTGCGCACTGGCGCTACAAGGAGGGCAACCGCAAGCTGGACAAATCGTTTGACCAGCGGGTGGAATGGCTGCGCTCCATGATGGACTGGCGCAGTGCCGTGACCGACGGGCCGGAGTTTGTGGATGCACTCAAGTCTGACTTGTTTCCAGACCGCGTGCTGATCTTCACGCCGCGCGGCGACATCATCGACCTGCCGGCCGGTGCAACGCCGATTGACTTTGCCTATCACGTGCACACCTCAGTGGGCGAGCGCTGCCGCGGCTCCAAGGTGAACGGCAAGCTGGTTCCGCTGAATTACGCACTGCACACCGGCGAGCGCGTGGAAATTCTGACTGCCAAGCGCGGCGGCCCAAGCCGTGACTGGCTGAATGTGGAGCTCGGCTACGTGGCCTCGGCCCGCGCCCGCGAAAAAATCCGCACGTACTTCAAACTGCAAGACCGCGACAACAATGTGGTGGCCGGACGCCACATGCTTGACCACGAACTGAAGCGCCTCAATTTGGCCGGGGTATCGCTGGATGAACTGGCCACCGAGTTCAACTTTGAAAAAGCAGACGACCTGCTCGCGGCAATCGGCTGCCATGACCTCAGCAGCCACACCGTGATCAATCACGTGGTGCGCCAACTGCGCGCCGGACAAACTGATGAGGCGCGGCTGCTGCCGCCGCCAGACAGCACACGGCATGGTGCGCCGGTTGAAACCACCGCGGTGAGCGTGCTGGGAACCGGCGGCTTGCTCACGCGCCTCGCCAGCTGTTGCAGTCCGCTGCCCGGCGATGACATTGTGGGCTACACCACGCGCACACGCGGAATCTCAATTCACCGCGGCGACTGCCCCAATGTGCTTGCAACGCGCGAGCCCGAACGGCTGCTGGCCTGCAGCTGGGGCCACGAAGCTGCGCGTTCCTACCCCGTGCCGCTGCGCATTGTGGCATTCGACCGCGCCGGCCTGATGCGCGACATTGCCACGCGCGTAGCCAACGAGCATGCGAGCATTAAGGCGTTCGACATGCAGCCTGATCAAGGGCACGTGGTGCTGATGCAAATGACCATCGACGTCTCCAACCTTGCACAGCTGCGCAAAGTACTGACCGGCATTGAGCAAGTGCCCAACGTGACAGAAGTGCACCGGATAACACCGGGGAAGATCTAGCGCGATGCTCAGCGTAGCAGAAGCACGCAGCCGCATCATCGCCCGCCTGCAGCCAGTGGCGGCGGAAACTTTGGATTTGGCAGCTGCGGCCGGGCGCATTCTTGCCCAGCCGGTGTTTGCGCCGCATGCGCTGCCGCCATTTGCTAACTCTGCAATGGACGGCTACGCAGTGTGCGCAGCAGATGTAGCCGCGGCCAGCGCTGCAGCACCAGTAACGCTGCGCGTGATCGAAGATATTGGTGCCGGCCAAATTCCAAAGTCAACGCTCAGCGCGGGCACTGTTGCGCGCATTACCACCGGCGCGCTGCTGCCGGCGGGCGCGGACGCTGTCATCCCGGTGGAATGGACCGGCACCGACCTGCCGCAATCTGCACAATTCTGCCCGCCCAGCATCCGCGTGGCACAGCCGCTGGAACCCGGACGATTTATCCGCGCAGCCGGCAGCGATGTGCCACAAGCAAGTCTGGCGCTGCCGGCGGGCGCCCGGTTGTCTGCAGCTGCAGTTGGCTTGCTTGCAGCGCTGGGCATCGGACGCGTTGCCGTTGCCAGCCGCGTGCGCGTGGCGGTGCTATCCACCGGCAATGAGCTAGTGCCGCTTGGCGCACCGCTCACCGCCGGCAAGATCCACAACTCAAACAGCTACACGCTGGCAGCGCTCATTCAAGAAGCGGGCGGCACTGCAATTGACCTCGGCATTGTGCCGGACTCCGTGGCTGCTGTTGAACTCCGTCTCGCAGATGCAGTGCAGCAAGGCGCGCAGCTGATAGTGTCATCCGCCGGCGTGTCCATGGGCAACCTGGATGTGGTGCGCCAAACTCTTGAAAAAACGCAGCGCGTCGAGTTTTGGCAGGTGAACATGCGCCCGGGCAAGCCGGTGCTTTTTGGCGCGCACAATGGAGTCCCATTCCTTGGACTGCCCGGCAACCCGGTTTCGGCCATCATTGCTTTTGAGTTGTTTGCGCGACCGGCGCTGTTGCACATGAGCGGCTGTGCGCAATGGGAACGGCCGGCGGTGATGGCCCGCGTAGCCGCGGACATGCAATCCGACGGACGCGAGACTTACGTGCGCGCGCGCGTGGAACTTGATGAGCACAGTGGCGAGCTCAGTGCCCGCGCAAGTGGTGGACAGGACTCGCATATGCTGGGCGCGATGGCCAGTGCCAACGCGTTGCTGATTATTCCGGCTGGTGTAAAATCCGTGCGCGCCGGGGAATTGCTAAAGGCTTGGCTGCTTCCGTCCTAGTTTTTCCGCCCCATGAGAATTCAAAGATGACTGGTAATTTTGCACCACCCGCCGCAGACCATGTGGCTGGCCGCACTGAAGCCGAGACAAATGCATCCGGCAGTTCAGCGCTCCGGCGCGGCGTGTATTTCACCAGCCTTGGCTTGGCCGGATTGGGCGCACTAGACAGCGCCTATCTGACCTATGTAAAATTTGCAGGCGCGCACGCAGCTTGTGCTGGAATTGGCGATTGCGAAACAGTCAACAACAGTGCCTTCTCGGCAATCGCCGGGGTGCCAATCGCAATTTTGGGACTGGCAGCTTATTTGGCAATCATTGCGCTGTTCTTGCTGGAACGCTCACGCCCGGCAGATGCTGAATATTTGCGCCTTGCTGCGTTTGGCGTGACGCTGATTGGAACGATATATTCCGGCTGGCTTACTTATGTGGAAGTCTCGATCCTGCACGCAATCTGCCCGTTTTGTGTCGCGTCTGCAATTATCATCAGTCTGCTTTTTTTGATCTCAGTCCACCGCATGCTGGCTAATGCGGACACAGCATAGAGGAGTGCTCAATGGAAACCGTCAAGCATCTGAATTCATCTCGCGTTGAGGTTTTGACACACCTGCTGCGGCCGCTTCCCCAAAATACCAAGAAGAAAGCCGCCAAACAGCCAGAGCCAGATGAAGATGATAACTTGGTGACAGACTTCGATGCTGAGGAAGAGTTGGAGGTTGAAGAAGAAGCGGACGATGAGGAAGATGAGGCGGACGAACTTGACGATGACGACTTGGATCAGGATGGCGAAGAGCCAGGCGAAGATGCAGATGAAGCGGACGACCTGGACGACTCAGAGGCAGAAGAGGAAGAGCCCGAAAAGCCCGAAGCTGATGCCGCTGGCGACGAGGAGCTGACAGTCGAAGATCTGGACGAAGATGACGAAGAGATTGAAGATTTGTATGGCGATGACGATGATGACGAGGATGATGATGATGACGATGATTAGCGAGGGCTAACCGGGATTACAAATGCAAAGAGGGGCGCCAACAGCGCCCCTCTTTTTTATCTAAATTAATTTGGCTGCTACGTGCGGTGCTTGGCCAGCGTGCGCTGCAGCAGGTCTTCTCTGGCGGCGTCCACGCCCTTTTTCGCGCGCCGCTCGCGCTTTCCCCCACGTGCTCCCGCCTCTGCGTTTGCCATCGCCGCGCCTAGCAGCATGCCCATGGCTGTGACCGCTGGCAACTCATCGGTGGCCACCGCCTGAATCATTTCAGCTTCCAGTGCACGCACGCTCAGGTCCAGGCGCCGGCGCCGGCGGTCCACGCCAATCACCTTTGCCTCCAGCTCCGCGCCTTCCTTCACCACTTCATTCGCATGTTCCACCCGGTCGGCCGTAAGTTCGCGCACGTGAATCAAACCGGGTTTCTCGGCGCCAATATCCAAGAACACTCCAAACTGTTCCACGCGCACCACCTTGCCGCGCCACACTTGGCCCTCCGCCAGATCACGCCACTCTACCTCCACGGGCTTGTCCAGCGTGAGAAATATTGCGCCGCCTGCAGCATTCACTTTGCTCACCCATACAGTCACTGCATCGCCGATCTTGGGCGGCGGGCCCGAACGCCCGGGCGCAGACCGTTCCAGCTGTGAAAGGTGCAGCAAGCCTTCGCGGCCATCGGCCAGCTCCACCAGCGCGCCAAACAACTCAAGCTTTTTAATCCGGCCTTGCAGCTCCACCTTTGGCTCCGGCGTCTGCGCCGTTGCAGGTGGATTGTTATCAGAAGATTGGCGTGATGGTGATTTCAATTGCAACTGTTCCTTTGGGTGTGAGACTCGCTCTAACGCAGTCCAGCACTGGCGTGAGTTTTGCCCGCTACTGCAAGATTATATTGGCGGACAAAATCGCTGTCAATCGGCCGGTGCACGGTATAATGCGCGCGCATGGCTCCGCCCGTGTGCCATGTGAGTTGCAGCCCCCCGAAATGCGCACATTAATCACCGGTGCCAGCGGTTTTTCCGGCAGCCACCTTGCAGAGCATCTTGCCGCCAACACGCATGATGAACTGTACGGCTGCGGCTTGGCCGGGCAAATGCCCGCCGACCTCAGCGCGGCGATCAACTACGAGTGCATTGATTTATGTGATGCCGGTGCGGTGGGCGCGTACATCGCCCGCATCCGGCCCACGGCAATTTACCACCTTGCCGGGCAGGCTGCTGTGCATGCCAGCTGGGGCGACCCGTGGGCCTGGTTTCAGGGCAACGTGCAATCGCAGGTAAATATGCTGGAAGCAGCGCGCCAGCTGCAGCCGCACCCGCGCATCGTTGTTGTCACCTCCGGGCAGGTTTATGGTTCGGTGGCATCCGGCAAGCCGCTAACGGACGAAGACCGCGAATTGCGGCCGGACACGCCCTATGGCACAAGCAAAGCCGCGCAGGACTGGCTGGCGCAGCAGGCCTTCGTGCATTACGGGCTGCCCATTATTCGCTTGCGCCCATTCAACCACATTGGGCCGCGCCAAACTGGCGACTTCGTAGCCACTTCCTTTGCGCGCCAATTGGTACGCATTGCGGCCGGCCAGCAGCCGGCGCGTGTGCTCGTTGGCAACCTGGCGATGCAGCAGGACTTCACGGATGTGCGCGATATGGCGCGTGCCTATCATCTGGCGTGGCAGCACTGCGCAGCGGGCGAGGCATACAATATTGCCAGCGGCAGCCGGTACCCGGTGCAACAGCTGCTGGATGAGTTGCTGCGCCTAACCGGGCTGCAGGTGGAAGTAACGGTTGACCCGGCCCTGTACCGGCCCACTACCGGCGCCGGGCTGCTCCCCGACACGCGCAAATTTACCAAGCTCACGGGCTGGCAGCCAGCCTACAACCTCACGCAAACCCTGGACTCCTTGCTGCAGCACGAGCGCAGCCTGCTGCAGTCCGTCGCATTGAGCGCGCCAAAGTAGATCATCCCAAGAGGCCAACTATGCCCACTGCTTTAATCACCGGCATCACCGGACAAGACGGCTCCTACCTCGCGGAGTTTTTGCTCCAAAAGAATTACACGGTTGTGGGCATGGTGCGGCGCACAAGCATCATCAATCTGGAACGGCTGGAGCCAATTCAAGATCGCATCTCGCTGGTGCAAGGCGACTTGCTGGATGAAGGTTCGCTGATTGGTGTGCTGCGCGAATTTGCGCCGGACGAGGTGTACAACCTGGCAGCCATGTCATTTGTGCCCACCTCTTGGCAGCAGCCGGTGCTGACGGGCGAGGCAACTGCGCTCGGCGTCACGCGCATGCTGGATGCCATCCGGCTCGTCAACAAGGGCATGCGCTTTTATCAGGCCTCGTCAAGCGAGATGTTTGGCAAAGTGCAGGAAGTGCCACAGCGCGAAAGCACGCCGTTCTATCCGCGCAGCCCCTACGGCGTCGCCAAGTTGTACGGCCACTGGATCACAGTCAACTATCGCGAGAGCTACGGCATGCACGCCACATCCGGCATTTTATTTAATCACGGCTCGCCGCGCCGCGGATTAGAGTTTGTGGAGCGCAAGATCAGCCTCGGCGTCGCCGCAATTAAGCTGGGCCAGCTGGACAAGCTGCGCCTTGGCAACATGGATGCGCAGCGCGACCTTGGCTTTGCCGGTGATTACGTGCAAGCCATGTGGCTGATGCTGCAGCAAAGCGACCCGCAGGATTTTGTGATTGCCACCGGCAGCACACACAGCGTGCGCGAGATGTGCGCAGTTGCGTTTGAACACGCCGGGCTTGATTACAACAAGTATGTGGTGCAAGACCAGCGCTTCTACCGCCCGGCGGAAGTGGACCTGCTGGTGGGTGATCCCGCCAAAGCCGGGCGCCTGCTGGGCTGGGAACCAGAGCTTGGATTCAAAGAGCTGATGCATTCCATGGTGGACTCTGATCTCGCCAAACTGCAGTCTGGTGTGCGCCTGCCGGACCTGCAGGAGTTTACGACCGTCCGCTTCTAAGCCTGCAACCGCAGCCGCGCAACACAAACCGCCGCCCGCAACCTATGCAACCCGAAGACTCCATCCGCTTTGGCACCGACGGCTGGCGCGGACGCATCGGCGACGACTACACATTTGCAAATGTGCGCCGCTGCACGCAGGGCTTTGCGCGCTACCTGCTGGAATGCGGCCACGCCGGCAAAAGCGTAGTGGTGGGATACGATCAGCGTTTTGGCTCCGAACATTTTGCTGCAACGGCTGCGCAGGTGCTGGCAGAGCACGGCCTCAATGCGTGGCTAACGGACGGCGCAACACCCACGCCGGTGATTGCTTACGCCGTGCTGGAGAAGCAGGCGGTCGGCGCCATCAACATCACCGCCTCGCACAACCCGCCGCAAGACAACGGCTTCAAAGTGCGCGACCACACCGGCGGCGCAGTGCCGCCGGCCGGACTCGCGCGCATTGAAGCCAACATTCCGGCAGCAGCCGAGCCCGCGCAGGCAGCCGCCGGCCGCGTGCAAAAATTTGACGCGGCCCCCGCCTACATTCACCATCTGCGCGATGTAATCGATCTTGAACCCATCAAGCGCGCCGGCTTGCGCGTCATGGTGGATTCAATGTGGGGCAATGGCGCCGGCTGGTTTGCGCGTTTGCTGGCGGGCGGCACCACCACCGTGCTGGAAGTGCATAACCAACGCAACCCTGTGTTCCCGGAAATGTTGCGCCCGGAACCGATACCGCCTAACATTGATGCGGGCTTGCGCGCGGCCGTGGCGCAAGGCGCGGATGTGTGCCTGATCACCGATGGCGATGCCGACCGCGTTGGCGTGGGCGACGAGCACGGCGTCTTCATCAATCAGCTGCGCGTGTACGCACTGCTGGCGTACCACATGCTGGAGGTGCGCGGGGAACGCGGACCCATCGTGCGCACGCTCTCCACCACCACCATGCTGGACCGCCTGGGCGAACTGTACGGCGTGCCAGTGCATGAGACCGGCGTCGGCTTCAAGTATGTTGCACCAAAAATGACCGCCACCAATGCGCTCATGGGCGGCGAAGAGTCCGGCGGCTTTGCATTTCGCAATCATGTGCCGGAACGCGATGGCATTCTGGCCGGCCTGTTTATTCTGGAACTGATGTGCCGGCTGCGCCAAAAGCCCTCTGAGCTGCTGGAGACGCTTTTTACACGCCTTGGTGCGCGCTACTTTTACGACCGCATCGACAGCGATTTTCCGCTGGCACACCGCGCCGAAACCCGCGCGCGCGTGGCAGCCGCCCTGCCCGCCCAGATTGCCGGCCTGCCTGTAGCCCGCATCGACAAAACCGACGGCTACAAATATTGCCTGCAGGATGGCAGCTGGCTGCTCATTCGCTTTTCAGGGACCGAGCCAATCATTCGCGTCTACTGCGAGACCACCACCGCACTTAATGTGCAGCCCATGCTGCAGGCCGGGCTGCAGATTGCCGGCCTTGCCTGACGGCGGCCGTGCTTTGCGACACGCATTGCCACTTGGATTTTGAGGCATTCGACGCCGACCGCGCGGCGGTCATCGAGCGTGCCGGCGCTGCCGGCGTCGGGCGCCTGCTCAACCCCGGCACCAGCCTCGAAAGCAGCCGCGCTGCCGTTCAGCTTGCCGGCCGGCATTCCGCTTTGTATGCCGCGGTTGGCATCCATCCCAACGAAAAGGTAAAATACGTTGGTGAATTTTTGCACGAGCTTGATCTACTTGCCGGTCAACCGCGGGTTGTGGCAATTGGAGAAATTGGCCTCGATTACTATCGCGATGCGGTGGACCGCGCAGCGCAGTGTGAAAAATTTGAGGCACAGCTTGGTTTGGCTGCTGCCCACTCCCTGCCTGTCATCATCCATTGCCGCGCGGCCTACGCCGACGCCCGCGCAATCGTGGCGGCGTGGCCCGCAGCCCACCGCGCCGGCGTCTTCCATTCCTTCAGCGGCAGCCCGGAAGATCTGGACGCACTGCTTGAACTTGGGTTCAGCATCGGGATAACCGCACCTGTGACCTACCCCAAATCACACGCATTGCGGCAGCTGGTGGGCGCAGCTCCGCTGGACCGCATCTTGACTGAAACAGATGCGCCTTTCCTCGCGCCGCAGTCGCGCCGCGGCCAGCGCAACGAGCCGGCGCTGGTGGTTGAAGTAGCCGCCGCAATTGCGGCCGAACGTAGACTGGAAATTTCACAGGTGGCTGCGGCAACATCCGCCAACGCTGCAGCCATGTTCGGCTGGTAACGCATGGCTGCATCAAGCGTAGTGCCCATAAGTACTGTTTCGCTGGCGGACATTCTGTCCCCGGCGCAAGGTGGACTCGACGCAGTTAGTGTGCGCCTTTCCGAAATTGCGCCCGACCAGCACCCGGCCTTGACCGCTGCCACTGGGCAGCTGCTGACAGCTGGCGGCAAGCGCCTGCGCCCGGCGCTGGCGCTGCTTTCCTGCCAAATTTTTGATGCCGACAGCGACCTCGCCGTAGCGCTGGCTGCTGCAGTTGAGATGCTGCATACCGCAACCCTTGTGCATGACGACCTGATTGACGGCTCACTTTTGCGGCGCGGCATTGCCACCCTGAATTCAAACTGGTCGCCGGATGCCACGGTGCTCACCGGTGACTATCTTTTTGCCAGAGCTGCCAGCTTTGCGGCGCAGACCGGCAGCGTGCGCGTGATGGAGCTTTTTGCAAACACGCTCATGGTAATTGTGAACGGGGAAATTCAGCAGAAATATCCAACCGGCAAGGCCGCACCCGGCGCGGACTATTACAAGCGCATTTACGCCAAGACCGCGTCGCTGTTTGTGCTTGCGGCAGAGGCCGGCGGCGAACTCGGTGGCGCAGCGCCAGCACATTTAGATGCGCTGCGCACCTACGGGCGTGAAGTGGGCACGGCGTTTCAGATTGTGGATGACGTGCTGGACTTTTCCGGCAGCGCTGACCGCACCGGCAAGACCGCCGGCAGCGATCTGCGCCAAGGTCTGATTACCCTGCCCTTGCTGCACTACTCCAGGCTCCGGCCGCAGGATGCAGATGCGCAGGCCGTGTTGCGCGGCGAAACAGTTGACCGTGTGCTGAGTGACCGGCTGGTATCGGCGGTGTGCAACTCGGCGGCTATTCGCAGTTCGCTCAACGAAGCGCGGGAATTTGCGCGCCGCGGCCAGGCTGCGCTGCAAAACCTGCCCGACTGCAGCGCTGCTGGTTCGCTGCTGGCGATTGCGGAGTTTATTGTCGATCGCGATTTGTAAAACGCGGCCATGAAGATTGGCCTGCTCTCGGGCGAATTTCCGCCGCAGCTTGGCGGCATCGCAGACTTCACCCGCATTCTGGCCACGCAGCTGGCCGGCCGCGGTCATGCCGTGCGCGTCATCACAACGCAAAGCGCGCAGGCCGCACAGCACTTTTCCGCGCAGTACACAGTTCACCCGATTGCCCGGCAGTGGGGCTGGCTGGACTTGTGGCGGATGCGCCAATGCACCGCCGACCTCGACATCGTCAATCTGCAATATCAGGCCGCTGCATTCGGAGCAATGCGCCTGCCCATTCATCTGGCACCCAGCTGGCTGCGCCCGCCGCTGGTAATCACCTTTCATGATTTGCGCGCGCCGTATTTGTTTCCAAAAGCGGGCGGGCTGCGCGCGCAAGCATTGCGGCGTTTTGCTGCCAACGCTGCCGGCGTGATCACCACCAATGTTGCCGACGCTGCCGAACTTGCAGCTACAAGCCAGCTGCAGCGCAGCGCAACAATTCCAATTGGAAGCAATTTGCAACAGCCGGCAGCCTGTGCTCCAGCGCAGTGGCGCGCTGCCCACGGCGTGGCTGCGGATGAGATTCTGCTCGGCTACTTCGGGTTCCTCAACACCAGCAAGGGCGGCGAGACTCTGCTGCGCGCGCTGGCAGCGTTGTGCCAATCAGGCATGCAAGCCCGCGTGGTGCTGATTGGCGGCAGCGCCGGCGCAAGTGACAAAACTGATGCAGCCCACACCCGGCAGCTGCTGGAGCTGGCACAAACCCTCGGCGTCAGCGGACAGGTGCTGCGCACGGGTTTCCTCAGCGAGGCCGACACTGTGGCTGCTTTGCAAAGCTGCACCATGATGGTTCAACCTTACGCTGATGGTGCTTCGCTCCGGCGCGGCACCTTGCTCGCATGCCTCGCCAGCGGCTGCCCCACCGTAACAACCCACCCGGCCACGCCGATTGCCGAGCTGCAACACAATGTCAACGTGCATCTTGTGCCGCCAAATGACCCGGCTGCAATCGCAGCCGCAGTCCGCACATTGCAGGCCGATGCGGCCTTGCGAGAAAGAATTGCGCACGGTGCCAGCGCGCTGGCCGCCAACTTTGATTGGGCTTCGATCGCCCGGCGCACCGAGGAGTTTTTTGGCGCCGTGCTTGCAGCCACAGCGCAAAGCATCGTCACCCGCTAGGCCGCGCGCCCATTCCGGGTGGCAACATCGCCACTCTGAATACAACTTGTTTTACGCCGGTGCGCGCGCACGGCCACCCGCCCACGCGCGATGTTATACTCGCCCCGCGCCCGCCACATCACGTATTTTTCAGCAGCAGCACAGTTTTCTCAGCAACTGCAACCAACCAACTTACTTCCCAAAATGACTGAAGATCCAAAAATTGCGGAGCTCCGCGCGATGCGGGCCGCGGCCATGCAGGGCGGCGGCGCCGACAAAATTGCGCAGCAGCACAAACGCGGCCGCCTGACCGCGCGCGAACGGCTCGATCTGCTGCTGGACAAGGGTTCATTTCGCGAGCTGGACATGTTTGTCACGCACCGCGAGCGCGAGTTCGGCCTCGACCAGCGCAAAACTCTGGGCGACAGTGTCGTCACTGGGTGGGGCACAATTGACGGCCGGCTGGTGTACGTTTACTCACAGGACTTTACGGTGCTGGGCGGCTCGCTCTCGCGCGTGCACGCCGACAAGATTTGCAAAGTACTGGACATGGCGCGCAAGACCGGTGCGCCAATGATCGGCCTGAACGACTCCGGCGGTGCACGCATTCAAGAAGGCGTGGTGTCGCTGGGCGGCTTCGCAGACATCTTCCTGCGCAATACGCTCGCCAGCGGCGTCATCCCGCAGTTGAGCGCCATCATGGGCCCGTGTGCCGGCGGCGCGGTTTACTCGCCCGCCCTCACGGACTTCATCTTCATGGTTCAGAACTCATCCTATATGTTTGTCACCGGACCGGATGTGGTGAAGGCCGTCACGCAAGAGGATGTTACCTTCGAAGAACTTGGCGGCGCCATGACGCATGCGCAAATTTCCGGTGTGTGCCATCGCGTAGCCGAGACCGAGGCGGACTGCCTCTATATGCTGCGCATGCTGCTCAGCTATCTGCCGCAGAACAACATGGAAGATCCGCCCGCAAAGCCTTCGAGCGATGATCCGCTGCGCATGGAAGCTGCGCTCGACGATATCATTCCCGCCAACGCCAGCAAGCCGTATGAGATTCGTGATGTGATCAAGCTGGTGATGGACGACGGCGATTTTTTTGAGATGCATGAATTATTTGCGCCCAATATTGTGGTGGGCTTTGCGCGGCTGGGCGGCCACAGTGTGGGCATCGTTGCCAACCAGCCGGCGCATCTGGCGGGCGTGCTCAACATCAATGCATCCGAGAAGGCAGCGCGCTTTGTGCGCTTCTGCGACTGCTTCAACCTGCCCCTGATTACCTTTGTGGATGTGCCCGGATTTTTGCCGGGCACGGCGCAGGAACATGCCGGCATCATCCGCCATGGCGCCAAGCTGCTGTACGCATATTGCGAGGCCACCGTTCCCAAGTTAACGGTAATCACGCGCAAGGCTTACGGCGGCGCTTATGACGTGATGAGCAGCAAGCACATTCGCGGTGATGTGAACTTTGCCTGGCCTTCGGCAGAGATTGCAGTGATGGGACCGGAGGGCGCAGTCAATGTTATCTTCCGGCAGGAGCTTGCAGATGCAGCCGACCCGGAGGCGCGCAAGCGCGAACTGGTGGACGAGTACCGCAGTGCATTCGCCAACCCATACGTGGCCGCATCATGGGGCTATCTTGATGATGTGATTGAGCCGCGTGAAACCCGCCCGCGCTTGATCAACGCGCTTGAAGCGCTCGGCAACAAACGCGACGCCAACCCGGCCAAGAAACACGGCAACATTCCCCTTTAGGCACGGCGCCATGCCCGCTGCCGCGCCAGACAAACGCATGCGCGCACCCGCTCCCGCCTTCGCGGCGTTTTTCCGTTACATCGCACTGGGTTTTTCCGCGCTGCTGATTGCTGTTGGCGCGTTTGCAGATTTTGTCAGCGTTGGCGACGGCAGCGGGCTTGGCGTACAGCAACTGCTGCTGCTCGGCGCCGGCTTGGTGCTGCTAGCGGTTAGCATCCGAATGCCGCGCGCGGCAGCCCTGCTCGGCATGAACGCCTTAATCCTGATTCCGGTACTGCTTGTGGTTGACCGCCTGCTTTTTCAATTTGCGCCGGCAATGCCGGTGCAGCTGGTTTCTGCCATGTCGCTTGAAGCCCAGGCACGCTACGGCCGCTGGAAGACCGCCAACAAGCAAAACGAAGTTGTGTTCGGCGCAGACGGAAATTATTGGGGCAACCCGCTCACTCCAACTGTGGACGGTTTCTATGATGAGCATGGCTACCGCAATCCGGTCGGCTACCTTGCGCAAAATCCGGTGGTGGATATTCTGCTGATCGGCGACTCGTTCACCGAGGGGCAGGAGTCGCAAATCACGATTGCCGATGTGATGCGTGACCTGCTGCCCGCCACGCGTATTTACTCGGCGGGCATGCACGGCCAAAGCACCAACCACTGGGCGCTGCAATACAAACGCTTTGTGGAAACAGTTGCCGGTGGCAGGGCTCCGCGCATGGTCATCGCCAATTACTACGCCGCCAATGACGCCGGCAGCTGCAACTTCGGACCGGAAAGCCTGCCGGCCGAAACGCACAGGTTTGACCCCAATGCCCCGGCCGTTGCTTCCGCAGCGGGCAGCGAGCTGAAGCATATTGCCCAGCGCGGCTTGCGCAACGCTGCCACGCTGGCGGCTTCAGCTGCTGCCAAATGGCAAAGCCCCGTTTATGCAAAAACTTTCGGCCGGCTGGGCTTGTTTGTGCTCGAAGGCCTGCGCGTAGATACGCCCAATCTGCTCCACAAGCAGCGCGAGCTGCCGGTAGATATTACGGCTGCGGCTTGCGCGCTGCAAACCATTCGTGACTTTGCCACAACTGTGCGGGCTGGGCGGGCAGACACGCAAATCGCAATTGCCTACATTGCGGCTGACCGGGCGATCTGGGCGGCGCGCGCAGACGATGCGGCCGACCACGAACGCGAAGTGCAGGCGCAGCAGGCAAATGCTGCCGTGCTCTCAAAACTTGCCGCCGAACTGAAAATCAAATTTATTGACCCAACCGCCGAACTGCGCCAACACGCCCTGACGGAGATGCTCTATCATCAGGGATTGCACTTCAACTCTTACGGGTACTCGCTGTACGCAGCAACACTTGCGCGGGAACTGGCGCCGGATTTGACTGCGCCATGATTCAAACGATAGCCGCCGTGTGGCGCACCCGGAAACTACCAACCCACCCATGATTAACAAAATCCTGATTGCCAACCGCGGCGAGATTGCCGTGCGCATTCTGCGCGCGTGCCATGAGCTTGGCGTTGCCACGGTTGCGGTTTACTCTGACGCCGACCGCAATGCAATGCATGTGCATCAAGCGGCTGAAGCGTACTACATCGGGCCATCGGCCGCGCGCGAATCATATCTGCGCGCCGACAAAATCCTGGACGCCGCGCGCAAGTCCGGCGCCGATGCCATTCACCCCGGCTATGGTTTTCTTTCCGAGCGCGCGGATTTTGCAGCAGCCTGCGCGGCAGCCGGGCTGGCATTCATTGGCCCGCCGCCTGAAGCCATCTCCGTGATGGGCGACAAGGCGCGCGCGCGCACAGCTGCGCTTGCCGCCGGCGTGCCGATTGTGCCGGGCACTGACGCGCGTGCGCACCTGAGCGATGCGGAACTAATTGCGGCGGCGGGCGATGTTGGCTTTCCACTGCTTGTGAAGGCAGCGGCCGGCGGCGGCGGCAAAGGCATGCGCAGCGCTGCAAGCGCAGCCGAACTCCCGGCCGCGCTTGCCGCAGCGCACTCCGAGGCCCTGGCCGCATTCGGCGACGGCACACTTTATCTGGAGCGCCTGCTGCCAAACGCGCGCCACATTGAAGTGCAAATTCTGGCCGACATGGAAGGCAACATCATCCACCTCGGCGAGCGCGAGTGCTCCATTCAGCGCCGCCACCAAAAGCTGCTGGAGGAAGCGCCCTCGCCTTTTGTGGGCGATGACGAAGAACTGCGCCAGCGCCTGGGCACACTGGCTTGCAAAGTGGCCAGCGCCGTGGCTACGCCAATGCCGGCACGGTCGAGTTTCTGCTGGACGAAGACCGCAACATATTTTTTCTGGAAATGAACACGCGCCTGCAAGTGGAACATCCGGTGACGGAGCTGGTAACCGGCATCGACATTGTCAAGGAACAAATTCGCATTGCCCGCGGCCGCAAACTCAGCCGCAAACAATCAGAAGTGCGCCTGGCCGGCCATGCCATAGAATGCCGCATCAATTCCGAGGATCCTTACAACGGCTTTCTGCCGTCCATCGGCACCATCACCACCAGCATCCTGCCCACCGGCCCGGGTGTGCGCGTCGATACCGGCGTGTACGCCGGCTACACCGTCTCGCCCTACTATGATTCGCTGCTCACAAAATTAATTTGTTATGGCGAATCGCGCGGCGAAGCACTGCTGCGCATGCGCCGCGCACTGGAGGACTACCGCCTGATCGGTGTCAAGACGACGATCCCGTTCCATCAAAAGCTGCTCGACAGCCACCGGTTTATGGCAGGCAAGTTCACAACGCGCTTTCTGGATGAGGACTTCCACGTGGCGGACAAGCCGCCCGCCAACCCGCGCATTGCGGCCATTCTGGCCACGCTGGTGGCGCACCAGCAGGGCCAGCAGACCGCGCACATTAAGCAGCGCAATGTGCGCGACACAAGCAACTGGAAATGGGTGGGGCGCTGGGAGCGCATGCATCGATGAAATACACCACCTCCGTCAACGGCATCACCTACCAGATCGAGATTAACAGCGCGCATCAGATCACGGTGGATGGCGAGGTCTTTTCGGTGGACTTCGAATCCGTGAGCCACCAGCCGTTGTACTCGCTGCTGCTGGATGGCGGATCGCACGAGGCCCACATTGAGGTCGATGAAGATGGCTGGCAGGTGCTGCACCACGGCGACCGCTACACAGTGACCGTGGCAGATGAACGCACACAGCGCCTCGCGCAGCTGGGCGGGATGCAAGTGGCAGCCGGCGGCCGCGAGTTTTTTCTAAAGGCACCGATGCCGGGGCTGGTGGTAAGCGTGCCAGTGGCTAACGAACAGCTGGTGGAAAAAGGCGACTTGCTGCTTGTGCTCGAATCTATGAAGATGCAGAATGAGTTGCGCGCGCCGCGTGCTGGCACAGTGCAACGCGTGCGGGCGCAGGCCGGCCAAAGCGTAGAGCAAAACACACTGCTGCTGGTAATCGTCTGATGCCGGGTAACCGCCCCATCCACAGCCTGCCCGCCCGGCTGCCACACCGGAGCGCAGCGGCAAAATAAAAGCGCCCGCAAGTTGCGGGCGCAATCTGTTTAATCAACGCGCCGGTGCGGGCTACTCGCGCCGGCCGTACAGGCGCATCAACCGGAATCCATAATATGCGACTGTGGCAATTGCAGCTCCCGCGGCTGCCACATAAGTGAGCGCAGCCGCATTCAGCACCGCCTTCACTCCCGCTTGTTCCTCATCGTTTGCAATCAGCCCGCTGTTGGCAAGCACCACCAGCGCCCGCCGGCTGGCATCAAACTCCACCGGCAGTGTCACCAGCGAGACCACGCTGCCCACTGCAAACAAAGCCAAGCCCAGCCAGGCTACTGGCAACCCCAGGCTGCCGCCCCCAAATCCCGCCAGCAGCATGCCGCCAAAAATCATATAGGTGCCAAGCTGGCTGCCGTAGTTGGAAACCGGAACCAATGCACTGCGCATGCGCAGCGGGGCATAGGCTTCGCTGTCCTGCAGTGCATGGCCAATCTCATGCGCCGCCACTGCCATCGCCGCCACGGAGGATGCATTGCCAACCGCCGGCGAGAGCGCCAGCGAACGGTCGCGCGGATCGTAATGGTCGTTGTCCGGCGCTGCGCTCGTAAGGCGCACTTCCCGCAGCCCGCTGCTTTTTATCAGCGCCAGCGCCACCTGCTCGCCGGTCAGCCGGCGCACGTTGCCCACCTGGTGCCAGCGTGCAAACGCTGCTTTCACGCGGCTGTTAGCATACATTGCCAGCAACATTGCCGGCCCCACAAAAATAAAATACAAGGGGTCAAAAAACATGCGCTGTGTCCTGTGGTCCTAAAGTTGCGCGGCTGTGAAATTTACCGCCCATGCGCCGGAGTATCACGCCGGAATATTTGCGTTGCGTAAGACCGCCTTACGGCTGCAGCAGCACGGCTTCGGCAGCCGCCAGCTGCGGGTCGAGGCCGGCGGACTGGTCCGCCTCGGTCAGCGGCACCAAAACATCCGGCAGCAAGCCCTTGTGGTCCACTGAGCGCTTCTTGGGCGTCAGCCAGCGCGCAAACGTGATGCGCACCGCGCCGCCGCCGTCGGAAAGATCCAGCCACGTTTGCACGGTGCCCTTGCCATAAGATTTTTCGCCCACCAGCAGGCCGCGTTTGTAGTCTTGCACTGCGCCCGCAACAATTTCCGACGCGCTGGCACTGCCGGCGTTGATCAGCACCACCAGTTTGATTTTGGTGGCCAGCCCGCCGGGCAGTGCGGGATACTCTATTTCGCTGCCGTCGCCGATGCGCTCAACCATCACCGGGCTGTCAGCCACCAGCTCCGACGCCACTGCCACACCCGCATCCAAATAGCCGCCCGGATTATTGCGCAAATCGATAATCAGGCCGGGCGGGTTCTGAGCCAGCAGCTGCTTAAGTTTTTCGCGCAGCGCAACTTCCACAGCGCTGCCAAACTGATTAATCTCCACGTAGGCCACGCCACTGGTGAGCAGCTTGCCCTCCACCATTGGAATGGTGATTTTGTAGCGCGTGATTTCAACTTCCACAGGCGCAGAGGCACCCTCGCGCTTCAGCAGCAGTTTTACCTTGGTGCCAGCCTTGCCGCGCACTTTGCTGATGACAGTGCTGCTGTCCAGCCCGGCCATGTCTACGCCATCAACTTCCAAAATCAAGTCACCGGCGCGCACGCCGGCAGCCTCGGCCGGTGATCCCTTCATCGGCGCCACAATGCGCATGAGGTCGCCGCTGCCATCCACCTCCGCGCCAATGCCTTCCAGTTCGCCGGACATGTCGCCCTGCATCACCGACTGCTCAGCCGGCGTCATGTAGCTGGTGTTGCGGTCGCCGGTGGCGCGCATCATGCCTTGAATGGCGCCGTTCACAAGCTGGGTGGTGTCCAGCGGCCGGTCTACAAAGTTCTTTTGCAGCAGTTCCCAAGTTTCCCAAAACGGCTTGAAGGCGGTTTGCAATTCTTCGGGCGTGGCGCCCTGCGCGGGCGTCACCGTAATTTTGTCCACCGGCACAACTGCGTCTGCGGCGGGCGCAGCAGGCTGCAGCACAGCCGGCAGCAGCGTGTTGTAGCGGCTGCCGGTTACAAACCCAACGCTGAAGACGCCGGCGCCCACAAACAGGGCGCCGAGCAGTGCCAGCGTTGCGCGCGAAATTTTGTCAAACATGGCTGCGATTAGTCTCCGGGTGCGCGCTGCGCACTAGTTGTTAGAAATCTGCGGGGCGGTCACAATGTGGGTGTAGGTGCGCAAGCCAGCTGCATAAATGCGCTGCCCGGCCCGCACCGGCGCGGCAAAATTAACTTCTACGGACAGGTCGTGGGTACCACCGGGAAAGTTGCCCAGCGCAGCAAAAGCGGCGCGGCAGACTCCGCCATTCACCGCATGCTCCGCTGTGAACAAATTGGCCGCGGATACTTCCAACCCTTCGACAACAAAACGCGCACTAATTTGCCCCCAGTTGGCGGCCAGGGTTGCATCATCCGCAGCGCACCAGCCATACGCCCACAGCACTTCATCATCTTTGTCCTGCAGCCGCACCGCCACGCTCTGCGATTCACCCGCGCGGAGCACGGCGTTTGCCTGCGCATCTGCCAGCGCCTGCCACCACGCGCTGTCCGGCTTAGCGGAATAGATTTCGATTGGCGCAGCACCCGGCAGCAACATTTGTGTGCCACCCGCTTCTGAACCGCTGGATTTAGTTTGCGCTTGCAGCTTGTCTCTGACATCCAGCGCCCGCCTAAGGCGCGGCCGCAGTGTCAGCGCTTCCAGCGCGCCATCCAGCACCGCATCCCTTCCGGAAAGCGCACTTGCCATGTCTACCGGCACTCTAAAGTCCGGCACAACGCCGACGCCCTCAATCAGAATTTCCCCTTGCATGTCCCGGTCCATGCCGGTGGGAATCTGAAACTGGATGTCTGCCGGCAGCTGGTATTGGCCGCGGCCCACCTCGCCCATCATTCCGGCACTGGGATACTGCCCCAGCACAATGGTTTGCGGGAGCTGGCGCAGCACCCACGCCACATCCTCGCAGGCACTGGCACAGGCTGGCCCCACCAGCACCACCAATCTGCCGGGGTAAAACAATGCTGCGTCCGGCTCAATTGTGGCCGGCGGGCCGTAAGTTTCAAACTTGCCAGTGCGCTCACTATAGTAATAGCTGCGTGACAGCTCAACCTCGTCCTTGGTGAAGTACGATGCCAAACCGGCACCCATCGGGCTGCCCCCGCTGTTTTGGCGCAAATCCACGATGATCGCAGGCACTTCTTCATCCCTGAAAAAGCTCACTGCCCGCGCAAATAAACGCACCGTCAGGTTCAGGTCATCCGCAAGGTCAGAGATCTTAATGTAGCCAATGCCGGTCTGGCGCGCATCTATTTGCACCCCGGACTTTGTCGAAGCAAACGGCACGCCGCCGGCCGGCAGATCTGCTCCGGGGATCACGCGGTAGGTAACTGGCGGCGCCCCGCGTTCAACACCATTATTAAAGGACAACGCATAGAATGAATCGCGCTCGTCGCCGTACACCAGAACCGCAGCCTGCTTCTCGTCGGCGCCCGGGTTGCGCCAAACAACAGCCACGTTGGAACCCAATGCACCACGCGTGAGATAGCGGAACTGCTGCAAACTGCGCGTGTGCGCTGTGGAAAACGGGCTCGACCACGGAATGACTGCGGCAGCAGCGACGGCAACCGGCTTGTCACCGTACTCAAAAATTTCCGCGCCGCGCAAAATACCAGCCCGCGCAGCAGCGCTTACGTCCGTGACATAGCCCGCGATCACGCTGCCGTTGTCCAGCTGCGTCAGCCCGAGGCCCACGCCGCCGCCCACCTCCGCCATAAACCGCCCACCGTCATCGCCGCTCGCTCCAATGTGCCCGTCCGGTATCGCCCAAGTGAAGTCCCGGATTGCAAGGTAAAACCCGAGCGGGTCCGCTTTCAGTTCGGCAGCCGCAACGCGCGGCGCGAGGCCGGCGTAGATCGCATCCCAATCGACCGCCTTCGCTTCGGTGAACGGATATTCGACGCGCGCTTTTTTAATCAGCGCATCAAACGCTTCCGTATAAGTCATGCTGCTGTAGTCTTTTACCGCCACATCGCCTTCATAAAGTGTTAGCTGCGGATTGGCTTCCTTGTAAAAGCGGAAGGGCTGCTGTTCCATGTCGATGATCGTGTAACCTGCCGGGACGGGTGCCAGCGGGTCATCACTTGTGAACAGCAATCCGTCGCTGCCAAACCCGGCCGGGAATTCCTGTGCGCTGTCTGGCGCCCAAACAAGCAGCGCACCACCCTTGATTTCGTCCTGGTTCTCGCTGTCAATGCGGGCGGAGCTCCAGGTGGTGGACCAGCCGCGATACTCAGAGCGGTCCAAAAACGGATCGCCGATCAAATTGGCCTGCACCGCAACTGCAAACACCATCACTTGCGCCCGGCCACTGCGGCTCACATCCACCAGCGTCCCCACCGGCTGCGCCGGCAGATGCAGGGTGTAGTGATATTGGCCGTCACGACCTTTGCGAAGCGGGCCCATCACCTGCTTTTCCGGCGCCAGCTCAAACTCATAATTACGGCTAACAAAGCCGGCTTCGTCCTCTAGGAGCACAAACGGCTCAACGATATAGCTTTCAAAAAGCGGGAATGTGATTTCGGCAATGCCGGTAATCTTGACCGGCTCGTTGCGGTTTGGAGTGGCAGCCACGCCGGGCAGCTGCCCGTCTGGAGCTGCTGCCGCACTGGTTGCTTGCAACTGTGCATCTGACGGCGGGACAAATAGGGCCGGGCCGCCATAACCGCCACAGCTCGCCAGCAGAAGCGCCAACAGCACGGGCAGCCATCCGGCGCGCTGCCCGCCGCCCGCCGGGCGCGCCGTCAACTCTCCTGTCCCCAAACTTGGATATTGTCGCTGTTGGGCAGCGGAATTTTGCGCAGGTACAGCAAATGCCAGAGCAGGTACACGCTGCCGCCGAGGCCAAAGGAAATTGCAAGCTCCGGCAGTTGCAGGCGCCAGCGCGCCAGCCGGTACATTAGATACCACATGGGCAGTACCAAAAAGAACACTGAAAGCCAGCGGCCTTTGCGCTCGGCACGCAGCCAGGCATACAGAATCACCACATGCGAGATCGCGAGCAAAAGAACCAGGTTCCAATTGCGCGCCAGCAGCGGGAGCAGGAAATCAGGCATCGTTTGTAATTAACTTTTGAAGCGCGCAAACGGCTGGGTTGCGCAATCGCGTTGCGAGTATACCGCCCGCATTCCGAGCGCCTAGCAGAGGGCGCCGGGATGTAGAATCGGCGCATGGCAATTGCAGTTTTGGCAGAAGCAGTGATCTCGCAAATTGCAGCGGGCGAGGTGGTGGAACGCCCCACGTCCGTGGTGAAAGAGCTGCTGGAGAACGCGCTCGATGCCGGCGCGCACAGCATTCGCGTGGAGGTGGAAGGCGGCGGCCGCAGCCTGATCCGCGTGTCCGATGATGGCGCGGGCATTTGCGCGGCCGAGGTGGAGCTGGCGTTTGCGCGCCACGCCACCTCCAAGCTGCGCAACGCTGCTGACCTCTCGCAAATCATGTCGCTGGGCTTTCGCGGCGAAGCGCTGGCCGCAATTGCCGCCGTCAGCCGCGTGCGCGCGATAACACGCGCGCGCACAGAGGCGACCGGCACGCAGCTGCGCATGGATGCCGGCCAGCTGCTGGCGCGCGAAGGCATCGGCGCGCCACCCGGCACCGTAATCGCCGTCGAGAATTTATTCTTCAACATGCCGGCGCGCCTTAAGTTCCTCAAGTCTGAAACCTCCGAGCGCACGCACATGGCGCGCTTGCTGGCGCGCTACGCACTGGCTTACCCGCTGGTGCGCTTCACGCTGCAGTTTGACGGGCGCGAGGTTTTTCAGGCAACCGGCGGCGGCGCAGCGCGCGAGGCGCTGCTGGCAGCGTACGGCGCCGAGCTGGCGCGCGCGCTGCTGGAGATTGCGCCGCAAACCGCAGACGGCATTGAGGTGCGCGGCTTTGTGAGCCCGCCGGAGCAGCATCGCGCCAACCGGCGCGAACTCACATTTTTTGTGAACGGACGCTGGGTGCAAGACCAGCAGCTATCCAGTGCCGTGCTGCAGGCGTATCACACACTGCTGCCCGGCGGCCGCTACCCCACCGTCATGCTGCAGCTGCAGGTACCGCCCGCGGAAGTGGACGTGAACGTGCACCCTGCCAAGGCCGAGGTGCGCTTTCGCGCGCCGGATGCGATCTTCCGCGCCGTGGGGCGCGCTGTGCGCAGCGCGCTGCTGCAGCAGGCGCCGGTTGCTGCGGGCACGCCGCGCGAGTGGAGCAACGGCCCGCAGCCCGGGCTGGGCGACTGGTCTTGGAAAGTGTGGAGCGGCGCCGGTGCGCAGCAACCAAACGCCGGCGCAGCCACAAACCCGGTCTCGCTGCCGGCTGCGCAGCCGGAACAAACAAGCGCGCTGTCCGCCCTCGAGCGCATTCCGTTGCTGCGCGTGCTGGGCCAAGTGGGCTTGGCGTATGTGGTGGCAGAGGGCCCGGACGGCCTGTACCTGATTGACCAGCACGCTGCGCACGAACGCGTGTTGTACGAGGCGTTCGTGGCGCAAGCTGCGGACGCACAGGTGAGCGCGCAAGCGCTGCTGCAGCCCGCCACAGTAGAAGTCCCGCCGGCAGCTGCCAGCCTGCTGCGGCAGCAACTCAGCACGCTGAATGCGCTCGGGTTTGATATCAGCGAGTTCGGTGCCAGCGCCTTTCTGGTGCGCGCCATCCCCACTGTGCTGGGGCCGGTGGATGCCACGCGCGCCGTGAGCAGCGTCATCGATGAACTGGAAGAGGACGAAAGCCTGCTGGCGCAAGCTGGCGAGCGGCGCATTATTGCGCGCGTATGCAAGCGCGCTTCCGTGAAGGCGGGGCAGGCGCTATCGCCGGCCGAGCAGCAGCAGCTGGTGCGCGGGCTGGAGGCCTGCAGCGCGCCACGCACCTGCCCGCACGGCCGCCCCACCATGATTCACTTAAGCGTGTCTGTGCTGGAGCGCCAGTTCGGGCGCAAGTAAAAACCGCCAGCCCGCAAGCATGCGCGCTCTCTGGCTGCAAGACCGGCAACTGCGCCTGCGCACTGACGTGCCAGTACCGGAGCCGCCAGCCGGCGAGGCACTGGTGCGCGTATTGTGCGCCGGCATCTGCAGCACCGATCTGGAGCTGGTGCGCGGCTACTACCCATACTGCGGCGTGCTTGGGCATGAGTTTGTTGGCATTGTGGAAAGCGGGCCAGCGCAGCTGCGCGGCCGGCGCGTGGTCGGCGAGATCAATGCCAGCTGCGGCGCATGCGAGCAGTGCACGCGCAGCCAGCCCACGCACTGTGTGCAGCGCACCGTGCTGGGCATTGTGCAGCGTGATGGCTGCTTTGCGCAGTACCTGACGCTGCCCGCCGCAAATCTGCACGTTGTGCCAGACGAAGTGTCCAGCGCGGCAGCCACATTCACGGAGCCGCTGGCAGCTGCCTTGGAGATTGAAGCGCAGGTGCCGCGCCATTTGCGCCAGCGCGTACTGGTGGTGGGTGCCGGGCGCCTCGGGCATTTGATTGCGCAAACTCTGGCGCTCACGGGCTGCGATCTGTGGGTGGGCGGCCGCGCGCCGGTGCAGCTGGCGTGGCTGGCAGCGCGCGGGCTGCAAGTTTGCGCGGCAGCAGATGCGCAGCCGCACTCATTTGACATGGCGGTGGAATGCACCGGCAACGCGCAGGGGTTTGCGCTGGCGCTGCAGGCGCTGCGGCCGCGCGGCACGCTGGTGCTAAAGAGCACCTATGCCGGCAGCCTCACGCTGGATGCCGCGCCAATTGTGGTGAACGAGCTGACGGTGGTAGGTTCGCGCTGCGGCCCGTTTGCGCCGGCGCTGCAGCTGCTGGCCACCGGCCGCGTGCAGGTGGAGCCACTGATACATGCGCGTTACGCACTGGCAGACGGGTTGGCAGCGTTTGCGCACGCAGCGCAGCCCGGCACGCTAAAGGTGCTGCTGGATATAGGCGCAGAGGAAAAAGTTTAGGCGGCGCGCAGCACCGCAGCTTCAATGCGCGCAATGTTGTCTGCCAGCAGCGCTTGCTGCTCCGGCCAAAACAGCTGCGGCAGCGCGTGCAGCGCAAACCACCATACGCCGCTATGGTGCGCGGCATCCGTTGGCACGCCGTCCGTCTCGGCCGTAAGATACAAAAAGTAGTGCGTGATTTTCCAGGCTTTCCGCGAGAAGTCCAGGCGTTCGGCACTGCCCAATGATTCGAGCAGCTGCAAATCCTGCAAGCCGGTTTCCTCCATAATCTCGCGCCGCGCGGCAGCTTCCAGCTGCTCGCCGTCCTCCACGTGCCCTTTGGGCAGCACATAATCAGCGCCGTGCTTTTCACGCGCAAGCGCAATCAGCACCTGCGCACCAGCGCGGCGCGCCACCACCCCGCCGGCAGCTATGTGCTGCGGCACGCCCGGCGGGCGCTGGTACCAAGTGTTGTCGATCAAAGTTTTGTGGCCGCGAAAGCTAGGCAAGCCCAAGCATGGGCAGCTGCCTGCATGCAGGCAGCTGCCCGTGCCCAAGGTTAAATCTCAAACTCCGTGAAGTCTTCGGCAATTTCCACGCGCCCGCCAAAATTTATGCGCGCGCTTGCTATCATTTCCGTTTCACTTTGCCCGCTGTTGCGCTGGTCGCCCAAATGCACGTCGTAGTGAACAAGGTACAGCACTTCCACGCCCACCCGCCCCGCCAGCTGGCCCGCCTGCAGTGCGCTGGAGTGGCCAAAGCCTTCACCCGCTGCTTCATGCAACAACGTGTTTGCGCCAACAGCCATGCGGTTGATGCTGTCGCACGGCGAGCCGTCGCAGGTGTAGGCCAGCACGCGCCCCGCAGGTTTATCCCGGATGCGCAGCGCCAGCGTCGGCACAAAGTGCGTCGCAGGCCAGCTTGTGATGTGGAAGTCTTCGCCGTCATAAAGCAGCTGGTCTTCACCATCAGCCACCGCATGCCAGCTGACGGGATAAAAATTCGGCCACATCTTCCAGTCATACATTTCCATCAGAAGCTGCAAGTTGCGCAGGCAATGCCCCAATCCGTATATATTGAGCGGCTTGGTGCGCCCCATCAGCCACATGTTCATCAGCATTAGCGGTGCCCCGCCCACGTGGTCCGGGTGAAAGTGCGTAAAAATCACATGGTCGATGGAGTCAAAAGGAATTCCGGCCCTTTCCAAGCGCACGGTGGGGTTTGCGCCGCAATCCACAAGGATGGTGCCATGGCTCCCCTGCAGCGCAAAGTGCGTGTTCTCGTGTTTGGGGTTCGGGGTTGCATAAGCGGACCCGAGAATTTTAACTTTCGCCATACGCTGCCGCAATTGTCATTATAGTTTAGGGTCAAAAAAATCTAAGGTCGCAGCCAACCTGCTCGACTGACGCTGCATTTCTTCGGCGGCCTGTGCGGCGGAAGCCAGTGGCCCGCACCAAAGCGCTTCATTTTTTTGCTAAATCTGGAATCTGCCGTTGCGGAAAAACAATTCGCCGTCCACCAGAATTTCACTGTCGGCGCGCAAGTCGCAAATCATGTCCCAGTGCACGGCACTCTGGTTGCGGCTGCCGCTCTCCGGATAGCCGCGCCCCACCGCCATATGCAGCGTGCCGCCAATTTTCTCGTCAAACAAAATGCTCTTGGTAAAGCGCTGTATGCCAAAGTTGGTGCCAATGGCCCATTCACCCAGAAAGCGCGCGCCCGCATCAGTATCAAGCGTCTGGATCAGGAAGTCCTCGTTCTTGGCGGCGCGCGCCTGCACCACGCGCCCGGCAGCAAACTCCAGCTCGATGCCCTCGATTTCACGCCCGTAAGCCACAACCGGAAAACTGAACTTCACCCAGCCGTTCACCGAGTCCTCCACCGGGCCGGTGAAGATTTCGCCATCGGGCATATTGTGCACGCCGCCAGCGTTGATAAAGCTGCGGCCTTTGATGGAGAGCTGCAGATCAATATTGGGGCCGCGGGCATGCACGTGCGCGCGCGGCTTGAGCCAGGCAATCAGGCGCTCGTGCTCGGCATACTGTGCGCGCCAGTACTGCACCGCATCGCCGGCCTCCGCCACATGGCAGGCGCCATACACAAACTGCTCATAATCGCGCAGGCTGATTTCCGCGTCTTGCGCCGCGGCGTTGGTGGGGTACTGCGTTACCACCCACTGCAGCGCACCGCTTGCGGCGCGGTCCATGTAGGCGGCCATCAGCGGCGCGCGCGCTTTGCTCACGCGCACCTGGCGCTCCGGTGGCACGCCGGAAAGCGCGCGTGTGTTTTCATCCGCCAGCGTGCTGATCACGGCATCGAAGCTTTCGATGGCCAGCTTTTCCAGCGGCGAAACATAATCCAGCTGCTGCGCCTGAGCCAGCCGCAAGAAGGCCTCTTGCTGGCCGGGCAGCGCTGCCATCACAAAGGCGTGTGCGCCGCGCTCCAGCACGCGCTCGTATACCGCCTGCAGCAGCGGCGCAGCGGCCAGCGTGCCGCGGATCAGCACCTGCTGCCCCGGTTGAACATTGGTGGAGTAGTCCACCAGCAGCTGCGCAAGACGGTCGGTGCGGGGGTCGGTCATGTTTTGGCTCCAGTTTTGTTGGTTGCAATAATGCGCAGCGCAATTGGGTCAGCTGCCGGCGCCCACTGCTGGCGGCAGTGCCGCCGCCACAGCATCAAGCGCTGCCTGCAGCGCGCTCTCGGCAGCTTTGAACCCGCCGCCCTGCGCCAGGCGCTGCTGTCCACCGCCGCGTTCACCGCCCAGCTGCTGCAGCAGGCCGGTTAGCAGCGGGCGCATGTCCAACGCCAGGTCTGCAGCGCACGCCAGCACCACGCGCGCCTGCTCCCCGGCGCAGCCCAGCAGCGCAACAACACCCGGCTGCACTGCCAGCAGGCGCGCCAGCTCCCGCAGCTCTTCCGGCGCGCGCGCGTTCCAAGCCCGGCACACCACGCGCCGGCCACTGGAGGAATCCGCCTGCGAAAGCAGCAGCGCACACTCATGTTGCAGCAGCTCATCACGCGCCGCGCGCAGCTGTTTGGCCAGCTGCTGCTGCGCCGCCAGCTGCTGCGCCAGCAGCCCATCCACATCCCCGGGCGCGCAGCTGAGCGCTGCTGCTGCGCGGCTGAGCGTGGCGTGCTTGCGCTGGTAATCCTCAAGCGCGCGCTGCCCGCAGCAAAACTCCACGCGCTGCCCGCTTTTGCTGCGCTCAACTTTTATAATTTTGATCAGGGCAACTTCAGCGCTGTACGCCACATGCGTACCGGCGCAGGCGGTGCGGTCAAATTTGCCGATGGACACAACCCGCAGCGGCGCATCCACCTCCGGCACTTTGCGCAGCTGCAGCGCTGCGAGCTCCGCCGGCCCCGGAAATGACACGTGCACCGGCAGGTTGGATTGCACAATGTGGTTGGCAAGCTGCTCCACCTGCGCCAGCTGCTCCGGGCTAAACGCCGCATGCGCCAAATCGATTGTTACGCGCTGGGCGCTGAGGTGAAAGCCGGCCGTGGCGGCGCCGGCAACTTGCAGAAAAGACTGCGAGAGGATGTGCTGGCCGCTGTGCTGCTGCATATGATCAAAGCGCCGCACCCAGTCGATGCTGGCGGTAACACGCAGGGTGCCAGCCGGCAGGGATTGAGCCAGCGTGTGCACTATCTCGCCCGTAGCATGCGCCTGCACAGCCAGCACAGGCACGCCTGCAATTGTGCCAGTGTCAAATGGCTGGCCGCCACCTTCCGGATAAAAGCAGGTTTGCTGCAGCACCACTGCCGGGCAGCCGTCAACTTGGAGCTGCGCCTGCACCTCTGTATCGATGCTGCGCAGGTAGCTGTCGGCCGCAGCGCGGCTGCTGTTCATGCCCAATTGTATGCCGGACACAGCCGGCACTGTGCCCCAGCGCTGCGGGCTTAGTTGGGGGGCGGCGCGCTGCCGTATGCGCTGCGCACCAGCTCGTACACCGTGATGAGGAAGGGCTCAAAGTTATGGCGGCGCATAAAGTCCAGCTGCTCAGAGTATGCGTACCATTCTGCCGCCGCCATTGGCTGCATGCCTAGCTCCGCCCATTGCTGGCAGTGGCTGGCCTCATGGTACATCACCGATGCAATCATCGGCACATCACCCGCCAGCATCTCCACATTGCAGCTGCCATTGTTCAGGCGCGCCCATGCTAGCTGCGGCGTGATGCTGGGGGTAATGGTGGTGATGTAAGACTGCACGCGCTCCAGTGCCGCCGGATCGTTGCTGGCAAGCCATTGCATCACAGCCTGCATGTTGGCAATGAATGCGGCCGAGCCGGACATTGGAATGCCGCCCGGCCCGGCAACAGTTATTACGCTGACCGGTGGTGCCAGCAAATCTGCTTTGGCGCGCGCTTGCGAGGCCGCAAGCAACTCCGGGGACAGCACATCCAGCAGCCCTGCTGGAATGCGCAGCACCTGGCCCACGCGGATGCGGTTGGGATTGGCCAGCCGGTTGAGTGTGATCAGCGTGCTCGCCGGCACCCTGAAGCGCCGGGCAATCTTGAGCACGGTGTCGCCAACCTGCACCACGTATGCGCCGTAATCCGGCGCGCCTGCCTGTGCCACAGGCGCCAGCGCCAACCACAACGCCAGCACGAACACCACCGCCCCGGACTTCATAGGCCCGGCAGCGCCAGCACTGCAGTTACGCGCGCGCGCGCCACCACTCCCGCAATGAAGAGCAGCACCACGGCATAAACTAATGCCTCTTGAAAAGTGCCGCGGCCGCGCGTAAAGCCGAATGCTGCCGGCAGCGTAATGACACCCAGCGTGCCGTACAGGTAGTGCACCCAGCGCACATCTGTGCCACTGCCCAGCGCCAGCAGCAAGCCCAGCACAAACTGCAACCCGAACATTCCGCAGCAAATTGCAAACGCACCCCAATAGGCGGGTGTGATTTCAGAGCGGCGAAAAAAAATAACGAAGCTCCAGCCAGCCAGCGCCAGCGTATACAACAGCAGTGTGTTGGTCAGGCCGGCGTGCACTAGTTGCACAAACATGCGGGCGAGTTTACCAAGTGGCTCGCATGGATGCCAGACCAGTCTTGTAATGCAGCCAGCGCTGCGCGCCCCTGTCAAATGGCCCGCGCGCTCAGTCTGGTGGCAGCTCGTACAACTCCACCAGCACACCATTGGCGCTATGGGGATGAATAAACGCAGCGCGCCGGCCGCCCGCGGCCACAATTGGAACCTGATCCACCAGCCGCACGCCCGCCGCCTGCAGGCGCGCCAGCAGCGCATCCAGGCCGGTCACCTGCAGCGCAATGTGGTGCAACCCTGGCCCGCGCGCAGCTAGAAAGCGCGCAATGCCCGTGTCGGCAGCATCCGGGCGCACGAGTTCAATCTGGCACTCGCCAGCTTCCAGAAAGGCGACTGTGGATTGCTGGCCCGGCACGTGCTCCTGCCCCGTCAGCGGCAGGCCCAGCAGGTCACGCCACAGGCCCAGCGCAGCTTCAATCTCCGGCACCACAATGGCAATGTGATGAACTTGCGGTTTCATAAGCTCTGCGCAGGCAGCTTGCTGCGCACGGGCTTACGCATACTTGGGGCGGTACTCGCCCCACACACTGCGCAGCGCGTGGCAGATTTCACCGAGCGTCACATCCTGTTCCACACATTCAATCAGCAGCGGCATCAGGTTGGCCGGGCCGCGCGCTGCCTGGTCCAGCTGCGCCAGCAAGGCGCTGGCGCGCTCACCGTCCCGGCTTTGGCGCAGGGCACGCACACGCGCCACCTGGCGCTGCTCAATTTGCGCATCCAGCTTGTGCACCGCCGGCGGCGCCTCTGCCTCCGCCATGAACGCGTTCACGCCCACCACTACGCGGTCGCCGCTTTCCACCGCGCGCTGATGCGCATACGCTGCGGACTCCACTTCACCCTGCGGATAGCCGGCTTCAATTGCAGCCAGCGCACCGCCCAGCGCATCGATGCGCGCAATGTAGGCCAGCGCCTGCGCCTCAAGCTCGTCCGTAAGCTGCTCGATGGCATAGCTGCCGCCAAGCGGATCCACCGTGCCGGTCACGCCCGCCTCGCTGGCAATCACCTGCTGCGTGCGCAGCGCAATTTGGGCCGAGTGGTTGGTGGGCAAGCCCAGCGCCTCATCCAATGCATTCGTGTGCAGGCTTTGCGCGCCGCCCAGAACGGCAGCCAGCGCCTGCAGCGTGGTGCGCACAATATTGTTCTCCGGCTGCTGCGCGGTGAGCGTGCTGCCGCCCGTCTGCGCATGAAAGCGCAGCATCAGGCTGCGCGGATTGCGCGCGCCAAAGCGCTCGCGCATGATGCGCGCCCACATGCGCCGCGCCGCGCGGAACTTGGCAACCTCTTCCAGAAAGCCGTTGTGTGAATTAAAGAAGAACGCCAGCTGCGGCGCAAAGTCGTCCACCTGCAAGCCGGCGCGCTGCGCTGCTTGCACATATTCAATGCCATTGGCCAGGGTGAAGGCCAGCTCCTGCACTGCCGTGCTGCCCGCCTCGCGAATGTGATAGCCGCTGATGCTGACGGTATTCCAGTGCGGCGTGTGCTGCGCGCACCATGCAAACACATCCGTCACCAACCGCATGGCAGGCTGCGGCGGAAAGATGTACGTGCCGCGCGCCAGATACTCCTTGAGGATGTCATTTTGCACGGTGCCACGCAGGCGCCGCAGCTCTGCGCCCTGGCGCTTGGCAACAGCTACATACAGCGCCAGCACAATTGCAGCCGGCGCATTGATCGTCATGCTTGTGCTCACCTGCTCCAACGGAATGCCATCAAACAGGCACAACGCCTCCGGCAGCGTGGGCAGCGACACACCCACGCGCCCCACCTCGCCCAGCGCCATGGCGTCATCCGGGTCGTAGCCAATTTGGGTTGGCAAATCAAAAGCCACAGAGAGGCCCGTCTGGCCGCGCTCCAGCAAAAACTTGTAGCGTGCATTGCTTTCCTCGGCGGATCCAAAGCCGGCATACTGGCGCATGGTCCACAATCGCTGCCGGTACATGTCTGCGTGCACGCCGCGCGTAAAGGGGTACTCGCCGGGCTCGCCGAGCTGCGCATCGGGGGCGCTGCCATGCGCCGGCCCGTACACGCGCTGCAGCTCAATGCCGGATGGCGTCACAATCGGGGCGCTGGCTGCCGCTTGCGGCTGCGCCGGAATGCGTTCAGGTGCGGGTTTGCTCATGGCTCAACTGCAGGCTCGTCGCATGCATTCTACAAGGGAAGCATTGCGAAACGCTGCGGCTCGGTCTCGCTAAGCTTGGGATGCAGCGCTTTCAATTGACCGGCGCCCTGCAAGGACTATGTCTCGCAGCCCATGCCGCAAGCAGCCTGCCGGCCCGCACGCCGGCATAAGCCCGCCCGCCGATGGTACAATTTTGACCGCAGCGATTGCGGCTCCGGCCGCAAACACTCCCTGTTTCCCGCTAAAAAATCCATATAGGAGCACAGACTGATGCCCGACCAAACTGCTGCCTTGGCGATTGCCAGCCTGCGCCCGGAACTGCTGCAAATGGAAGCGCTGCTGGACGCGCAGTCCAACACCACGCGCCAGTTTCTGCGCCTGCAGGCGCAGCGCATTGCAGAAGCGATGCAGCACAAAACCGGGCAGGTGCGCTTTACGCTGCCCGACCGAATTATCAACGCCGAAGCTGTGCAGCTCACCATTGATGCCGGCCAGCGCGAGCAATCCGTGGGCGGTGGCCTCAGCCTGCGCCGGCGCACTGCGCATGATGTGGGAGACGGCTTGCGCCAGCGCCTGGACGAACTGCGCTCAGCCGGCAGTGAGGCGCTGCAAGTGGCTGCAGATTTGCTGATGCATGCCTGCGCCCACTTCATTGTGCATGACTTGCTGCCGGCCGGCCGCTCGGTAACTTACACAGCCGAAGAGAGCGGCGATATTCCGGCGCTGCCCGCGGATAGCGGGCTGGATCCTGAGTCCGCCATCACCCAGGACTCGGATGCAATTTCAGAGGAAGGCGCTGCGGATGCCGGGCGCGGCACGCTGCAGGTTCCGTTTACGCCATACGCACGGCGCTTTTATCTGCCGCAATGGGTGGCACTGGATGACGCGGCGCGCCTGCTGGTGGGCGGGGACGACGAAGCAGAAAGCATAATCGCCTCCATGCAGAACTTCGTTTACACCATTCATCAAGCCAGTGGGCTGGCGCCGTACATCATTGCAGATGCGGTGTACCAGCAAAAGCGCGGCGGCATGCTGGGCCAGCTGGTAAACCAAGGGCGGGCGCTGGCAGTCTTTCGCGCCGGCCAAATCATTGGCACGGTGCGGCAGCGCGCGGCTGCCAGCACACTTAACCGCGGGCTGCACCTGAGCCTGCCATATTTTGACGACCGCAGCCTGTTGATGGAGCTGCATGAGGTGGAAGTGATCCCGCCCGGCCGCATTCAATTTGCGCAGTCATTTATGGTGCGGGCCGTGCGCCTGGAAGAAGCAAATGTAAGCCAGGACACGCGCCTCAGCCCGGCCACCCGCCGCCACTTGCTGGCGCTGCTGGAGCAGCTGGCGGGAGCCTTTATCGGTTAGCACAGTGCGCCGGCAGTTGCCTGGCGCGCCATCCGGCAGCGAGATTTAAAAACAACTCTTTATGAACATTCCAATTATTGCAATTCTATTTTTAGCTGCGGCATGTTTCGTGGCATGGCGGGCGGCGCCGCGCGAGAGCGCAGAAGATGCGTTTGTGCATGGCGCCGGACAGGTGGGCCTGCTGGGCGCACTCGCTCTGTTTGGCGTGGATTACTTCACCTCGTATTTCTATGCCGCCGGCGAAATGATGAGCGCGCTGCATCCGCATGGCCTGCAAGAGTATGCATTCATTGCAGTCGCAGTTATTTCCGGTGCCAACCTGGTTTTTGGCGGGTTGTACATCTATGCACTGGGAGTGTTCCGTGATGGCGGTGGCGCGTACTCGGCTGCACTGCGCTACCTCGGTGCCGGCGCCGGGCTGGTGGTGGCGGTGGTGCTCATTCAAGACTACGTAATGACAATCGTGGTTTCATCACTTTCCGGCGTGGACCAACTGCTGTCTATCTTTCAGCAAGTGGGCATTGCGTGGTATTACCATGTGGCACTGGGCGGCTCTTTGTGCGCGGCAACATGGTATCTGACCATTCGCGGGCGCGCAGAATCTGTTTCGATTGTGGTGGGGTTGCTGACGTTGTTTGTAATCCTGACTCTAGCAATGTTCATCGGGCTTGTGGTTGCAGTGCAGCGCGGCGTACAGCCGGCACCCGCGGAAGAATTGCTGGGGGCCGCCCCTTCCGTAACGCAGGCTTTGTTCCATTTGCTCACAGCGTCCATGAAAGGCATGGTGGCTCTGACCGGCCTCGAAGCCATGTCTAACGGCATTCAATTTGTGGTGGATGAAGATGCGCCGATCGTTACCTGGGGGCGCAAGCACCTGCCACGGCTGCGCAGCGTTTGGCAGCTGTATTCCGGAGCGGCCGGCATTGGCCGGCTGGTGCAAACTGCATTTATTTTGTACGGCGCCATCACAACCACCCTGCTCACATACTATTCAATCCATTTCAATGTGTTTGACGGCACAGGCGGCATGACCCTGGTTGGCAACCTGGCAAGCATTGGATTCAACCAGATGGAAGGCGGTTGGGTGCTGTATTGGGCTTATCAACTTTTAGCGGTAGTGCTGCTGGCGGGCGCATCCCTAACGGCTTTTCAGGATTTGCAAGCCGTGGGCTGGCGCAACGTAGCAGCCGGCAATCTTCCGGAATATATTGCGTTTCGAAATACGGCAGGCACATTCACGCGCCCGGTGACTGCCGGCCTGCTGCTGGCTTTGCTGGTAACGCTGGCAGTGCGCGGCAAAACCACGGTGGCGGTTCCGTTTTACGGCGTGGGGGTTTTTCTGCCGATCACCGCGATGGGTTTTTCCATCCGCGCCCACATCGCGAAGAATTCAACGGGAGCAGCGCGCTTGGCTGGAATGTTTGGCGCCACAACCGCCGCCATGCTGGCCATCACTATCTTCTTCGGTCAGATTATTGGCAAATGGCATGAAGGCGGCTGGGGCGCGGCGATTTCAATCGCCGTGGTGATTGTGCTGGCCAACCTGCTGTTGATCGCGCCAGTTGGCTATCGCGACCCGGAGCAAATTCGCACTATCATCCGGGAAAAATCACGCATTGAGGGGCATGTGGGCTCGCTGGTCACGTGGCAGGCTATGCGCATGCAGGAGTACCGCTACAGTATTTTGCTGACCGTATCTTCCGCATTTGCAGCCGTTGGTGTCTTCCGCCCCATGCAGCCGGAAAAGCCGCCCGCAGCCGGCTCATTTGACGCTTGGGTTTTTGACAACACAGCCGACGCCCTTAACATGCTCGCGAATGATCTGCCCGAGGCAGGCGCTGCCTCTAGCAAGAAACATTAGGCCAGAACCACAATTCCGCCAATCCCCGGCCGCATGCGCCAGCGCCCCGCGCCGGCATAAAATGCGCAATCATGTCCACCGCACCGGTTTACGAGTTGGAGGTGGCGGAAGTTTTCGCCGCGCTGGATAGCGCACCATTTGGCCTGCTGCCAACTGAGGCAGCTGCGCGCCGCGAACTTTACGGCCGCAACGAACTGCGCGTGGTGAGCGCCGCGCCGCTTGGCCGGCGCCTGTTGCTGCAGCTGCGCCACCCCATGCCAATTCTGCTGCTGGCTGCCGGCCTGGTCGCAATGTTGGGCGGCAAGCCCGGCAGTGCTGCAATTGTGTGGGCCGTTGTAGTGGTGAACGAGGCCTTTGCCTTCTGGCAGGGCTACCGCGCCGAACGCGCCATCGACTCGCTGCGCCAATTGCTGCCCGCATTTGCGCGGGTGGAGCGTGGCGGCGCGCAGCAGCAAATTTCTGCCGTCGACCTGTGCCCCGGCGATGTGATTGTGCTGGCCGAGGGCGACAACATTCCGGCGGATGCGCGCGTGGTGGAAGAGTTCGGGCTGCGCGTAAATAACAGCACGCTTACCGGCGAAGCCGTGCCCGCCCGCAAGACAGCTGCCGCGTCGCGGCGTGCAGGCCTGACGGAGATTGAGCGCCCCAATCTTATTTTTGCCGGCACCTCAGTTGTTTCCGGAACTGCGCGCGCCGTGGTTTTTAGTGTTGGCGCGCTCACACAATTCGGGCGCATTGCCACGCTCACGCAGGCAGTGGTGAGCGAAAGCAGCCCCTTGCAAAAGCAGATTGAGCGCATTACCCGCCGCAGCACGCTGGTTGCATGCGCTCTGGCCCTAGTTGTTTTTGCCGTGAGCGAAACGCGCCTCGCAATGAGCTGGCTGGATGCCGGCCTGTTAACGATTGGGCTGCTGGTGGCCACTGTACCGGTCGGGCTCACGCCAATCGTCACGCTGACGCTGGCAAGCGCTGCGCAGCGCCTGATCAAGCGCGGCGTGCTCGTAAAGCAGCTCTCCGTGCTGGAGACGCTGGGCTCTGTGTCTGTAATCTGCACAGACAAAAGTGGCACGCTGACCCAAAACCAAATGACCGTGCGCACACTTTGGGTGGGCGGGCAGCGCTTGGAGGTGACGGGTGTGGGCTACGCCCCCGAGGGTGCAATACTGCCGGCCCCCGCCGACTCCGCACTGCGCGCAGACTTGGAGCGCCTGCTTTGCGCCGGCACGCTTTGCAACAACGCCCGCCTGAATGCCCCCAGCGCCGACAAACCCAGATGGCACTGCCTAGGCGACCAGACCGAAGCTGCGCTGCTGGCGGTGGCAATGAAGGGCGGCCTGCTCACGGCCGACACGTACACGCAGTTCCCGCGCCTGCATGAGCTGCCCTTTGATGCGCGCCGCAAACGCATGAGCACCGTGCATCAATGCCCGGACGGCGAGCTGGCTTTTGTAAAGGGCGCGCCGCGCGAAGTGCTGCAGCTTTGCACCAGCATCTTCCTGGGCGGGCGCGAGCAACTGCTGACGGATGAAATGCGCGCAGAAATTCTGGCGGCCAACGAAGACTACGCGGCCAACACGCTGCGCGTGCTGGGGCTGGCGCAGCGCCAGCTTAGCGGGCACGGTGGCTACACTGAAGCCGGGGTCGAGCAGCAGCTCACATTTTTGGGGCTGGCCGGCATGATGGATCCCGCCCGGCCGGAGGTTGCCGCTGCCGTCGCCACCTGCCGCGCAGCCGGCATCCGCATTGTGATGATCACCGGCGACTACGGCCTGACGGCCGCAACGCTGGCGCTGCGCGTGGGCATCCTCACGCGCACAGATGCGCGCATCATCACCGGCGCAGAGGTGGAGCAGCTAAGCGATGGCGAACTACAGGCGGCGCTGGCAGGCGAAGTGCTGTTTGCGCGCATGGCGCCCGAGCACAAGCTGCGCATGGTGGCGGCGTTTCAGGCGCGCGGCGATGTGGTGGTAGTGAGCGGCGACGGCGTGAACGACGCGCCCGCCCTGCGCAAAGCTGACATTGGCGTGGCCATGGGCATCACCGGCACAGACGTGGCAATCCAGGCCGCCGACATCGTGCTTACCGATGACAACTTCGGCTCGATTGTGGCCAGCATCGAGGAGGGGCGCGCTGTGTACGCCAATCTGCGCAGCTTCATCACTTACATTCTGGCCAGCAACGTACCCGAGGTGCTGCCGTTTCTGGCCACGGCATTGTTTGGCATTCCACTGGCGCTGACGGTGCCGCAAATTTTGGCAATTGACCTGGGCACCGATGTGCTGCCGGCGCTGGCCCTCGGCAACGAGCGGCCGGACCGCGGCGCCATGCAGCATGCACCGCGCCCGCGCAACGAACCATTAATCAATCGCAAGCTGCTATTGCGCGCCTTTGGCTGGCTGGGTATGATTGAAGCGGCGCTGTGCTTTGCCGGCTTTGGCGCGGTGTATTGGCTGGCGGGTGCATTGCCGGTACCGGCCGGGCTGCAGCGCCCGGACTGGCTGCCGGCCATCAACCTTGGCGGCGCCACGCTGTACCTGCTGGCTACAACTGTGTTTCATGCGGGCGTGGTGGCGGCCCAGGTGGGCAATGCCTTTGCCTGCCGCACAGAGAGCGAGCGGGTGACCCGGGGGGCCTGGTTTACCAACAACTGGTTGTTGCTGGGGGTGGGGTTGGAGATTGTGTTCATCGGGTTGCTGGTTTATGTGCCGGTGCTGGCGCGCCTGTTTGACCACGCGCCCGTGCCGCTTTGGATGTTGCCGTTGTTTGCAGCCTATGCAGTGGTTTTGTACGGCATGGAGTGGCTGCGCAAACTAAGCGTGCGCACGCGCGCTGCGCGCAGTGCGGCCGTATGAAACAACACAAGCGCGTGCGCCACGGAGGGCAGTCATGCAAGTGATCATCATGGGGTGTGGCCGCCTGGGCGAAGCCGTGGCGCGCCTGCTGCACAGTGAAGGCCACGCCGTCACCGTGGTGGACCGCGATGCCGAGGCACTGGCGCGCCTCGGGCCGGACTTTGCCCAGCGCACAGTTTGCGGCTATGGCTACGACCACGCCACGCTGCTGCGGGCGGGCATTGAAACAGCCGAGGCCTTTGTGGCCACAAGCTCGTCAGACAATGCCAACGTGCTCACCGCGCGCATTGCACGCAACATTTTCCGCGTGCCGCGCGTACTGGCGCGCGTGTATGACAGCCGCAACGCAGACATCTACAACCGCCTCGGCTTGCAAACCATCTGCCCCACCACCTGGGGCGCTGCGCGCGCGCTGCAGCTGCTGGCGCATGCGGATGTGGACTCGCAGCACAGCTTTGGGCAGGGCGAGGTGGAGCTGGTGCGCGCGGAGGTGCCGCGCGCGCTGGACGGCCAGCCCGTCAGCCAGCTGCAAGTGGCGGGCGAGATCACAGTGGCCTCCATCACGCGCGACAACCAGGCCTTTGTGCCGGTAAGCGGCACCCTGCTGCGCGCCGGCGATGTTCTGCACGTTTCAGTTTTGGCTGCGGCGCTGGAGCGGCTGGTGGCGCTGCTGGCGCTCAAGGAGTGACACTATGCATGTAGTGATTGTGGGCGGCGGACGCACGGGCCTGCACTTGGCGGGCCTGCTGCTGGAGGGCCGGCACAGCGTGCGCATTGTGGAGCGGCGCGGCAAAGACCTGCTGGAGCTGCAGCGCGTGCTGCCCGCCGAGGTGATTGTGACCGGCGATGGCAGTTCACCGGAGGTGCTGGAGCGCGCCGGCATCCGGGAAGCCAAGGTGCTGGCAGCCGTTGCCGGGCTGGATGAATCCAATCTGGTGGTGTGCACACTGGCGCGCTTTGAATTTCGCGTGGCGCGCACCATCGCGCGCATCAACAACCCCGTCAATGCCTGGCTGTTCACGCCGCAAATGGGTGTTGATGTGGCACTGAACCAGGCCGACCTGCTTGCCAAGATGGTCACAGAAGAAATGTCCATGGGCGACATGATGACGCTCTTCAAGCTGCGCAAAGGTGCGTACTCGATGGTGGAAGAAAAAATTCCGCCCGGCGCCAAAGCCGTGGGCATGCACCTGCGCGACCTGCAGCTGCCGGCCAACAGCATTGTGTGCGCTATCCTGCGGGGCGCGGAGGTGGTGGTGCCGCATGGCGCCACGCAACTACTGGCCGGCGATGAAGTTGTGTCGCTGGTGGACCCGGCCGGCGCGCTGCATTTGGCAGCGTTGTTTGCGCGCCCCGGCGAAACACCGTTGCCGGCAGCGTGATTGCTGCCCCGCAACGCAGCCGCTGCGCGCGTGCATTGCTGCGGCCGCCAGCTCCGCAGCTTTGCCGCCCGGCAAAGCCTGCAGGATTTTTGCAGCGCTAAAAGTGCTGCGGCGCACTGCAATGCCCAAGCGCCCTGCACTGCCCCGCCAATCCCGGCGCGCTTCTGCCACGTTGCAATGCTCAAACGGGTTTACATTCGAGAGCAACGCGCCCACTCGCAGGCAGACTAAGTAGAAATGTTTGACCGGATCCCACAGCGCCCGGCGGGCTGGCGGTCCGTGCTGGCAGCATTTGGGTTGTACCAGTTGCTGGCAATCCTGCTTACCTTGCCGGCTGTGGCCCACCTGTCCACTGTGCTCGTCGGCCAGCTGGGCAGCGATGCGCATGAGAATGTCTGGTTCATCTGGTGGGTACGCGAGTCCTTGCTGCGCAACGCCGCCAGCCCGGCTCTGATTGGCATTCTGAATCACCCTGCCGGCCAGTATGTGCCGCTGGCGCTGACGCAGCTGCCGGCATTTATGCTGCCGGCAATTCTGTCACTGTGGGTTTCGCCGGCGCTGGCATACAACCTGGCCATGCTGCTGGCGCCGGCGCTCAACGCTGCCGCCATGTTCGTTTTTACATTTGACGTGACCGGGCGCAGGCTCGCGGCTTTTTGGGGCGGCCTGCTGTTCGGGTTCAGCCCGGCCATCTGGGGCCACATGTCCGGCGGGCACCTCAATCTTGTGTGGCTGGTTGGCTTTCCCGTATTCGCATTTTTCCTGCGGCGCTTGTTGCTGGCGGCGGGGTGGCGCAATGCAGCTGGCACAGCCCTCGGAGCCTTGCTTGCTTGCGGGCACCCCAACCTGCCGGCGTACTTTTTGCTGCCCACATCACTGGTGCTGGTGTGGGCGCACGCCGGCCAGCTGCGCCACGGCAACATCCGGGCAGCCCTGCTGGCTGCAACGGCCCTGGCGCTTGCGCTAATTCTGCCGCTGTACTGGCCCATGCTGGCTGCCAACGCCAGCGTTAGTGCAACCAACGCGCAAGTCGGCGGCGTGGTCACCCAATCGGTGGATGTGCTGTCCGTCTTTATGCCGCCGCCTGAGCATCCGCTGCTGCGCCGCAGCGCGCTGGCTGCGCTTGCCCAGAGTGCGGTCAACACACCCTACGAGGCAATCGGCTACGCCGGGTACGCAGCGCTGCTAAGCGCCGCCTTTGGGCTGTGGGCCCTGCGCGGCCGGCCCACACTGCGCCCATGGCTGGGGCTGCTGCTGGGAGCCGGTGTGTTGATGCTGGGGCCGCTGCTAAAAGTGAGCGGGCAGGTGCTAACTTTGGTGGTGGAAGGGCGCGCGCAATCAATTCTGCTGCCCTATCAGGCGCTGGCGCAGCTGCCGCTGTTCCAATGGAGCCGCGCGCCCGCCCGCTTTGCGCTGACATTTCATTTTGCTTTGGCGGTGCTGGGCGCGTATGGCGTGGCGCAGCTGCTGCCGCGCCTGCGCCCAGCCATGCCCGCGTGGCTGGTTGTCGGCGCGTTGGCCGCCTTCAGCATCGGCGAACGGCTGGTGGCTTTGCCCTTCCCGCTTGCGCCACAATTGGCCACGCCAGTGCTTAATACTTTGGCCGGCATGTGCGCCACCAGCAGCCGCACGGTGGTGAACATCCCGGCCGAATACACGGCAAACTATCTGGGGCTGTATGGGCAAACCGTGCATCATTGCCCGCTGCTGGGCGGGCGTGTTTTCCGCGGTGTTCCCAACGGCGAAACAAGTTTGCAATTTGTGGATGCCCTGCTTCGGCCCGGGCCAGCGCAAGACATTGTGAGCCGGCCCGCGCTTGAAGAAGTGAACGCCGCGCTGGCGCACTATGCAGTCGGCTACATTCACCTGCATCACCTGGCCGAGGGATACAGTGAAGCGCAGCGCAACTGGCTGCGCAGCGTCTTTCCGGAACCGGCAGCAGCGGGCGATGTCGAGGACTTGTTTATCGTGGCGCCCGCTGCGCCGAATGGCACACGGCCAGTGTGGGCACTGGCGCCTTGGCAATGGACGGATGTGGAACAGTGGGGTAGCGCGCCAGCGCGCTGGGTCAACGGCAGCGCCCGCCTCTTCATATTCCTGCACCAGCCGCAACGCGGCCACTTGGTGTTCACCGCCATTCCCGGCTTGCAACTGCACCACATGGACCTGCTCGTCAACGGCAGAGTTGCCGGCACCTATGCCATCGGCGATTGGGCGCCATACGCTTCGCCAACGCTGGACCTGCCTGCTGGCGCAAATGTGATTGAGTTTGTGGACCGTTCGGGAGCCGAGCATTTGTGGGGCGACCTGCGCTGCCTGGGCGGCACACCGCTGGCCGGCAGATTTTCGCAAACAGTAGTTTGCAACCCGCACCTCAAAGGCGATCGCGCCGTTAGCGTTGCACTGCAAACCGTGGACTTTGTGCCCGGTGCGGCGCCAGCGCCGCTGGCACAGTTTGGTGCGGAGCTGCAACTGTTGCACGCTGACTGGCCAACAGAGGTTGCTGCCGGTGCGGATCTACCAGTGCTGCTGGCGTGGCAAGCGCTGCAAAAGCCGGGTGCCGACTACACATTTTTTATCCACATGAAAGATGCGGCCGGCAACCTTGTGGCCCAGCACGACGGCCAAGCGCTGGCCAATAATTTCTCCACGCTGCACTGGAACGCCGATGAACAGCTCAGTTTCCATCTAACTGTGCCCCTGCCCGCAGGCCTGCCAGCCGGCAACTACCCGCTGGTGTTGGGCGTGTATGCCGCCCAAACTGGCGCCCGGCTTGATACCGCGCAGGGTACGGCTGGCTTGCTGCAGCTTGGTACGGTTCGCGTTCGGGCACCCTAAGCTTTTGCAGCAACCGCACCGCACGCACTAATCTCGACCGCCGGGCGCCCGGCGCTTCAGCCGGCAATAGAACGCCGCCGTTCCACGCCGGAGCTTTGGCATAATCGCTTGCGAAGCAGACCGGCTGCTGTGGCAAAAGTACTTGCGCCACTAACCGCGCCGCACGGGCAGCGCCGCACTTCGCGTAAACCTCAGCCGCTCTCAGCCGGCTGCGCCGCCCGCCCGCTCACTCAATAAACTGCTGCAGGTTTGGTTGAAAAAAGTTGGGGCCCTTAAGCACTTTGCCGTCGCTTTCGCGCCGCAGCGGCTTGCCATCTGCGCCCAGCTTGCTCATGTTCGAGCGGTGCACTTCGTTGAAGGCAGCGGCCTTCACTGCATGCAGGCCCAGTGAAAGAAACGCGCCGTCCAACACATATTGCAAATCCACAAGTGCATCCAGCGCCGCCAGCGGATTGGCAGCAGCCACCGCGGCTTAAACTCCTCCAGCTCCTCCGTCAGCAAGCTCACGCGCAGGCCGTTGATGCGCGCATCTGAAAGATCCGGCGCCGCCTTCACGGGCAGGCCGTAGGTTTCATGAAATTCGCGCACCTGTTCAAGCGTGGTTTTGGGCATTCGGCTACCTCTGGGTTATGGGGATTGCAACAGCATGCGCAGCTGGCTGCCTAAGGCAAATTATCGCCCGAACTGGCAGGCGTGCCCGGTAACCAGTGCCCGCCCGCAAACAAAGAATAGCGTGCCAATCGGTCTAACTTGCCACCCGCCGCCTGCCCATGCACCAGCGCCCGCCATCCTGAAACAGCAAACCCATCTGCCACGATCGGTTTTTGACAAAAATGACTATTTGAATTGTTGCGTTACACAAAAATTCACCTTGGTTGCAATTCTTTGTATGCTAGTTATAGAAACTCAGCAAGCCGCAATCTGCCGCCAGAACCTTATGCAAGCTACTGACAAATCCAAAAGTCTTTGATACACTGCCTTGATAATTCAACTTTGGAAAAAGGAGTTTCCACCATGTTTACAAAACAAAAGAAAGTGAGCAAGCCGAAAAGTCAAGCAGCTTCGAAACCAAAAAAAGCTGTGCGGGTGGTCACCGCCACGCAGTTTGACCACACAATCCACAAGCTGATGCGCGCGCTTAAGCCGCGCTCGCGCTCGGTGATGGCGCGGCGCTTTGGCCTGTTCGGCGCGGAGCCGCACACCCTGCACGCCATCGGGCAGCAAGAGGGTCTTACGCGCGAGCGCATTCGCCAGATTGAGGATATGAGCGTGCTGACCATGCTCAAATCAGAGGAGTATCAAGCGCTGAAGCCGCAATTTGCGGCGCTGGAAAAACTGATGCTGCGCTACGGCGGCGTGCTCAGCGGTTCAGTCATGGAGAGCCCCGAGGTTTTTGGCAGCGTTGCCGGCAAGCAAGCCGGCACTTTCTTGCTGCGCTTGGCGCCATTTGCCCGGCATTACTCCAGAAATCGGAAGTTCACGGAGCGTTGGTATCACAAGGGAACAGATAACACAGCGGTTGAAAAAGCGCTGGGCGCATTTGCAAAGACCGTCAAGGCTACCCTGCGCGCCTACCCGGAGCGCGAGTTTTTTAGCGCCATGGCAAAATTCATCAAGCCCGTTGGCGCAATTTCAAAGCCCGCACTGCTTGGCTACTATAAGTGCTCGCTGGAACTAGTGGAGAATGCGTACGGTGAGTTTGGGCACCACAGCTCCCGTTTGGCGCGGCCATGGGGCATGCGGGACGAAGCCTACATTACGATCGCGAAAGCTGGCCGGCCCATGCACTTTACCGAGGTTGCCGGCAGCATTGTTTCATCTAGGGGACGCACGCCGCGGGTGACGACCGTGCACAACTGCCTGGTTACTGACGACCGCTTTGCGCTTGTGGGCCGCGGCACGTATGCGCTAATCGAGTGGGGCTACCGCAATGGCCCGAAGTACAACCTTGTGACTTCTGCCAATGGAAACAAACGGCGCCAGCGCCGCAGTTGGAAGAATGTAGTGCACTAAAACTAAACCAAGGGCCGCCGCAAGGCGGCCCTTTTGCTTATAGGGTGGCTGCCCAACTAAATAAAACTATTGCAGCAGCATCACGCCGGGCGGTAGCTGATGAGCGCCACACCCGCGACGCACAGCGCAACCCCCGCCGCATTGATGAACTGCATGCGCTCGCCCAACAGCCACACACCCAACCCCGCCAGCAGCAGATTGATTACCACGCCAGTAACCAGATTGCCCGTGCTGAGATCCCAGCCAGCGCGGTACATAAGCAAAAAGCCCAGCTCGATCAGCACCACAGCAAACGCCAAGGCCAGTTGAATCCAGCTTAGCTGGCGCACCTGCTGCCATAGCCCGCCCGGCGCGGGAAACAGCGGCAGGATGCACACGCCCAGCACAAGCGCAGCCACATACTGGCCAATCACCGAAACAACCGGGTTGATGGAACCCGGCACCAGCTTCACAAAGTATTGATATAAAACGGCGCCAATGATGGCGAGGCCGGCAGAAAAATAAAACATGAAGGCGGTCCTGTTAGGCATGATGACTTGGCGCGGCACGGATGCAGCAATAAGCGGATACAGGATAGGTTAGCACAGCTGCATTGCATTGCAGTGCCGGGGGCGGCATGCAACGCGCTGCCCGCTCTAACGCAAAAGCGCAGCCCGGAGTTAGCGCGGCGCAGTCGGCCTGCTGCTGCGCGCCCGGCGCACCCGCATCAATTAGGCAGCGCTAGTTGCAGGGATCGCGCCCCGGCTTGCCGCACACCACATATTGCGGCACTTGCGCCGTTGCAAAGGCATCCAGCTGCGCGCGCGAAAAAACAAAATCGCGCGTGCCGGAGTGGCAGTCCGCGCACGCGCGCGGATTCTCATCCGGCAGGTCGCGCGGGGCACGCGTGCCCGCCGGCGTAAATGATGCGAAGCGCCACCTGCCGCCGATCTTCTGGGACACATGAATGAACGGGATCAGATCGCCAAGCACCAGCCGGCCATCCGGGCCGGGGCTGCTGTTGTACGCTTCAATCACCAGCGTTGTGCCCTCTGGCAGCGGGCGGCCGGACTGCAGGCCAGCCACGGCTTCACGCTGAATGTAGATCAGGCGCGCCACATTGTCCGGCCGATCCACCACCGCATACTGCGCAAAAGCCCCGGCGTATCCAAACGGATAACTAATTGCCGGACCCTGGGCAGCGCCATCGGCGGGCGGCGGTTGCTGTTGATCTCCGCCGCGGGCGGGACGGTTGGCAGGCTGTGGCGGCTGCGCCCGCCGATCCGCACCGGCTACGGTTCCCGGCGCGGGCGGCCGCTGCCCTTGCCCGTTATTGGAAGGCTGGCCGCCGCTGGCACCGGCCCCCGGCGGTGTGCGGCCAACGCCGATAACCAAGAGTGACACGCAGGCAAACATCAATAACGGCTGCATCCGGTACACAAGCGGGGAAAATTTGATATCCATTTTGGCAGGTTAGCATACAACTCCGCCAATCTGGCACCGGCCGGCAAAGATCACACACAATTAACACATTTGCTGTTGTGGAAGCCACACGCCGCGCAGCTTTGTGCGGGGCAGCGTTACAACGGGTGGCTGATTTTTGCAGTGAAGGCAGCGGCTGCCCAAAATGGATTCCGGCGGTGCCGCAGGCTGTGGTCATTGGCGGGGGCGCCCGGCGCGCCCAACTGCAGCCGGCGCGGCCACACTGACTGCAATCACAGCTTGCGCTGCTTATGTAAGCTGGTCGCGCTCCTTGCTGAGTTTCACGCGCTGCTGTTCAAGTTGTTCGCGCTGCGCTTCCACCATGGTTATCTCACTGGCCAGCCGGTCGCGGCGCAGATCCAGCTGGCGCTGCTGCTGCACAAGCTGGCGCAGCTCATTGTCGATGACGCCGGTGTGCTGGGTAAGCTGGCCAAGCTGCTCCTCAACCGCCTGCTGCAGCTTGGTAAGCTGGTAGCGCTGCGCTTCAACCTCGCGCTGCTGCTGCGCATCCAGCAAGCCGTCCGTGCCGGTTGGGTAGCGCTGCACGGCCAACTGGCGCTGCTGCAGCTCATCCAGCTGCTGCTGGCGCACCAGCAGCCGGGCCTGGTGGGCAAGCAATTCTTCTTTGTTGGGCATTATGCCGGCCCGGCACTTGCCGGTAAGTGCACAAGGCCTGCCGCTGGGCTGCAGCGCGCAAGGGGCAGCAAGTTACACGCCCGGCCCGCGCCCTCACCCGCGCTTTCCAATTTGATCTCTGGCATCGTTTGAAGCTTAATATTAATGTCCGCAGCCGGAGTAGTCAAACTGCGCTATTGCGGGCGCTGAGAATTGGCGGGGGCCGGCATGCTGGCCCGGCGGAGATACCTGCGCTTTGCGCGCGGGTTGGCGGCCGCCGCTGCCGGCTTCGCAGCCGGCCCGGCTGCAGCCATCAGGTTTCGAGCTGGCGGAGCTGCCGCTCCAGCTGGCGCAGTTGCTCGTCCAGCACTACGCGCAGTTCGGATAGCTGGCGCTCGTGCTCTGAAAGCTGCGCGCGCTGTTCATTAATCGCGCGCTGCTGGGCATCAAACTCGCGCAGTTTGTCGGCTTTGGTTGGCATCAGGCGCTTCGCCTTGCGGCGCTTGAAAGCTGGCTTTGTTTCATGGGTTTAGCTGCGGGCGGCCCCAGCACTGCCGGGCCGCAAACACTGTGCGGTGCATGTGGCCGGGCCGAGTGCAAAAGCCGGGCACGCTCAGCGCGGGGCGGAAGTTGTAAGCGCTGCCGCCTGCACGCGCTGCGCAGCAAGCTGTTGCCACTGCGCCGCCAGCTGGCGCTGATGCGCATCAAAGCGATTGCGGTCGGCGGTCAGCTGGCGCTGATGCTCTTCCAGCTGGTTTAGCTCCGTAGAAAGCCGGCGCCATTGCACAGAAAGCTCATACTGCTGCTCGGTGATTTCAAGAATTTGGCGTTGTAGTTCGTAGAAGTTTTGCATGTGTCGCAGCCCTTGTTGCTGGCATGGAGGGTATCGGCAACAGGCAGGGCGGCATTAGCCCGCAGGCGATGCGGCGCATGCGGATGGCGCATTTTTACGCCCGCTTTGCGGGCTGCGGCTGCCGGCTGCTTGCAATGGCCAGCCAGCGGGTGCGCCAAGGGTGTGGCGCAATGCGCCAAATGGCACTGGGGGATGAAAAGCCGGGAGCTAACGGGGAAAACCTGCGCGGACCGCACCCCGCTTGCGCAGTGCCGCGTGCCCGGCTGCCGGCCTTGGGCGCCACAAAGCGGCTTGCCCGCGGCTGCCCCCCTGCAGCGGGTGGCAACCCGGCACGGCGCCACGCTGATCTGCAAGTATGCAGTTCGACCAGCGCCGCTAAGGTTGAATGTTGGAGGTTGCGCAGCGCACAGCTGGCGCGCCCGCGCGTATGTCAGAGTTCGCGTGCAGCCATTGCTGCTGCCTTTAGTGTGGGCAACTTGGCACGCAGTTTTGCCTGCCTGGAAAAATATCCAGAAAACTGCGGGTGTGCCGCAGCAAATTTTGCTTCCTGAATTAGCTGCGTGGTGCGCCGAAAGGTGCGCGTGGCTTCCAAGCCTTCCCAGCCCATCGCGTGGAGTCTTTGGACGAGCATCTCGCGATATTTATCCAGCAAATCCTTTTGCACGGCAATCTGCCGCCGCATCTGCGGAGTGATGCCCGCGATATCCTCGCTTTTTAAGCTCCACAGCAGCTGCAACTGCGCGTCAATCTGGCGCAGCAATTCCGCCAGCCGGACAATGAATTCACGCTGCCCCTGCCGAAATTCTTCAAACTCGGTCCGCCGCTGCTCCAGCCGGGCAACTTCGAGGGCGCGCTCCAAGCACTGCTCCTCCGCATGGTCTTGCTCGGGCTGCATGGCGTTCTCACCCGCCCTTAGAACACCACCGCCAGCCACGCGCCGCACACTTTTGCGGCGCCTGTGCGCGGGCACACCGTTTCCGGTACCCAGCCTTCAACTGCCATTGCACCGAAAGTGTAGCCAAACAGTTGCCCACAGTCAAGAGCCGCGGGCGTGCCCGCGTATGTGAAGGTTCGCGCAGCTTCTGCTGCCTAAACTAATGCTGTGAGCTTGGGCAGCTTTTTCCGCAGCCTTGTGGGGCTAGCAAGCTGCTGCAACAACCGCGGGCTTAGCGGGGATACTTCTGTTTCTGCACTTCTATTTCAATCTGCCGCGCGCTGCGGTCGGCTTCCTTGGGACACAAGCCCTGCCGGGTGAGATGCATTAAGAGTTCCGCGCGGGATCTTAGCAGCGAATCTCTATACTGGGCTTGTTGAAGCTGAACAGAGTGCACCGGGCTCTGCTGGTTTTTGAAAATCTGGAGCAGCTCTGCGTCAACCTGCTGCAGGAGCCGCGCAAGTACCCCAAAATGTTCGGGCGCCCGCTGCTTCTGTGCTTGAAGCTCAGCGCGCCGCTCCTCCATCAGTTTCAGCATATCGGCGCGCTGCAATCGCCCCAACTTCGCCTTGTCTACGGTTGGCGGGGAGACTTCGCCGGCTGCCATTAGGCTGCCACCGGACGCACCGCGCCACAGTTTTCACATGCCCACGCGCACAGGCACAGAGCCTCATAGAGGCTGTTTCCAATTGCCGTCCACTCCAAAGATATTGCACACACAACTGCGCAAGTCTATTGGTGTTAAAAAAACCGGCAGTTATTGTATAAGGTGTCAGTGTATCAGACCCTCACCTTGTGGCCGGACTTATTCCGTAGCCTAGAGCTGTGGGGGTGCCGGTGCAGAAAACGCTGCTGTCCGCCACCCCGTATGACGGGAATGCGCCTATTCAGCCTTAATCACTGCCTCTATGCGCGCCAGCTGGTGCTCTTCCGGCAGCGCCGTAAAACTATTGGAGGCCACATACAGTATCAGGCCCAGCATCAGGCCCACCGGCACGGCCACACTCAGCGATTGTGCGTACTTTAACCACGGCGCAGAAGTAGCCGGCATTAGCAGCACACACAGCACGGTTAGCAGCCCCAGCACAAGCAGGATGCCCGCAAATATTCCATCCAGCTCCAGTGGTGCGTGGTTCACGCGCTCTTCGCGCGCATTGAAGAAAGCCTCGGTCTCATCAAAAAATACTGCCGCCTCGCCAGCCTCTTCCGGCCGCTCCGCCATCTTGGCTTCTTCCGCATTCACCATCGCTATTAGCTCGTCAAACTTCTCATTCACCTGCGGCGCGCCACCCACCGGCGGTTTTTGCTCCAGTTCATACAGCTCCACCATGTCCAAATATTCCACCACATGCTGCTTATAAGCACCCAGCGCCTCAGCATCCATAATCTTGACTGCTATAACCGATTCTTCAATAAATAAAATTTCATTGCCAAATGTCTCCATCTTGGCAACCTGCTCCGACCACACGTTGATCATCACAAAAGCCAGCAGCAGCGTGAAGGCATAGCATAGAAAGTTGAGCAGCGGGTTGAGCATTTCCAGGCCGCTTGCGCCCACATCAATGCGCTTGCGCACCACCAGCGGCACAATTACCAGGCACAACACTATGAATGGCACGGTGCTGACCGTGAAGATAGCCCACGGCGGCAGATCCAGTAGTAAATTTAGCATTTTAGAAAGCCTCCCTGAGTGTCCGATTTAGTTTTCAGCAGTGTCTATCCGGCATTCCAATGGCCGGGCACTTCAAAGATATTACCCACATGACTTGCAGACTCTATTTGTTTTTTATAAGCCCGGGGTTTTTGTACAAGGTGTCAGTGTATTAGACCAGCACCGTGTGGCCGGACTTATTCCGCAGCCAAGAGCTGCAGGGGTGCCGGTGCAGAAAACGCTGCTGTCCGCCACCCCGTATGACGGGAATGCGCCTATTCAGCCGCAATCACTGCCTCTATGCGCGCCAGCTGGTGCTCTTCCGGCAGCGCCGTAAAACTATTGGAGGCCACATACAGTATCAGGCCCAGCATCAGGCCCACCGGCACGGCCACACTCAGCGATTGTGCGTACTTTAACCACGGCGCAGAAGTAGCCGGCATTAGCAGCACACACAGCACGGTTAGCAGCCCCAGCACAAGCAGGATGCCCGCAAATATTCCATCCAGCTCCAGTGGTGCGTGGTTCACGCGCTCTTCGCGCGCATTGAAGAAAGCCTCGGTCTCATCAAAAAATACTGCCGCCTCGCCAGCCTCTTCCGGCCGCTCCGCCATCTTGGCTTCTTCCGCATTCACCATCGCTTCCAGCTCGTCAAACTTCTCATTCACCTGCGGCGCGCCACCCACCGGCGGTTTTTGCTCCAGTTCATACAGCTCCACCATGTCCAAATATTCCACCACATGCTGCTTATAAGCACCCAGCGCCTCAGCATCCATAATCTTGACTGCTATAACCGATTCTTCAATAAATAAAATTTCATTGCCAAATGTCTCCATCTTGGCAACCTGCTCCGACCACACGTTGATCATCACAAAAGCCAGCAGCAGCGTGAAGGCATAGCATAGAAAGTTGAGCAGCGGGTTGAGCATTTCCAGGCCGCCGGCACCCACATCAATGCGCTTGCGCACCACCAGCGGCACAATCAGCATGCACAAAAGTATGAATGGCAGCGTACTGACCGTGAAAATGGCCCACGGCGGCAGGTTGAGCAGTCCGTCAAGCATTGTATAAATCTCCTTGGGGTAAATTACAAAACATTCAGCACAGTGATGCAGTGCAGGCGAAACAACCGCGCGAAACTTAGCGCGGGTTGGGGCGGGTTGGGGCGGCGGAATGCTAGCGCGCGAGCTGCGCCGCGCACTTGGCGTCTACGACCTTTAGCTGTTGAATTTGCGACAACAGATGGTCGATGTCCAGGTTGTTCTGGGCCAGCTGGCCGATATGGCGCGGGTGTTCGGCCGCCAGCACACTGCGCTGGCCAGCTAGTTGCCAAAGTTCTTCGCGCAGCAGCTGCTGCAAGCGCGCAATTTGGCGCACCTGCTGTTCAAGTTCACGGCGCTGCCTGATAAGTTGATCTTTTGACGCCATGATTTTTGGATGATACCAGCGCGCGCGCGCGTGGTCAAGCATTGCGCAAATACCCGCCATTTTTGGCATGTATTTGCGCAGTGGCAAGCTGCGCAGCGGCCGCTAGCGCTGCCAACCAGGCTGCGGCCCGCAGCCGGCCGCAATGCCTTGTTACTGCAGGCGCGCTGCCGGCGTCGGCGCAGCCGGGCGGTGCTTGGACGGATAGTCCGCGATCTTGTCCCACTCATCTGCTGTGGAGCGCGCCACAAACGCGGTCAGCGGCCCATCTCCAATGTTGATCACCTCGTGCGGCACGCCCGGCTCGATGTAGATAAAGTCGCCGGCCTCGTTAATGACGGAGTGCATCAGGTCCGGGCCAAAGTCATGGCGCACCCGGCCCGCAACGATGAACAGCATCACCTCAAAGCCGGCATGGATGTGCGCGTATGCAATGGCGCCGGGCGGCACGGTGGCCATATTTACCGACAGGCTTTGTGCGCCGCAGTTGCGGCCGGAGAGGCCCTGCTGGTATTGGATGCCGTTCCAGCCGCGCTGGTGATCTGAAGCGCCGGCACGCAGCACTTTGATGCCTTCCAGCGCTTCCACAAGACCGGGCAAAACTGAAGGGTCTGGTTTCATCAGGTCCTCACTGAATATTTTGCGGGCTGTGGCTGTGATGGCACTGCCCGGCATTGCCGGCACCGCGCCGACTGCGAGCGGCTGGCAGGATGGCAGCTGCTGGCTTGGAAGCTGGCGCAGTTGCCATCCGGGCAGCTGCCCGCACCGCAGCCGCAGCTAAGGCGCCGCGCTGCTTACGGGCCGGATGTGGTTCCATTCACCCACGAACCCAGCTGCGATCCCATGAAACACGCAATTACATAGTTGCCGTCCGTGCGGCTGGGATTCTTGGTGTGATAGTGGTAGCCCAGGCCGCCGTGCTCGTGACCGCGACACGCATCGAGGTCCGCCGGCTCTGACGAACTGCCGCTGTCGGTTGGTCCGTAAATCGGGAACCCGTCCAGCGCATAGGCCCACAGCGCGGAGTTGCTGTTGGTGACGCAGCTGCCAAAAACATGATAGTGGTACCAGCCATTATTGTTCGGGTGGCCGTAGCAGCGGTCAAACTTCTCGCCCGCAGTATAGATGTCGGCCCCTTCAGCGTTCACACTGCTGAAAATCGGGATGCCGTAGATGCTCGTCCCGATCAGGTTCGGATTGCGTGTGGGCAGGCTGATTGCACTCCCGCCCTTCACCGGATTTGCGGGCAGGCTGAAGGTGAAGCTCTGGCCCTGCACCTCGCCTCTGGGATCCGCATAGGTATGCGCGGGAATTCCGCTGCCCGAAATGTAGCGCCAGTCGCCGGTCACCGTGCCATAGGATTTAGCAGCCGTGGTGGTGGTGGTGGTGGTGGTGGTAGCGGATGTTGCCACGGCGGGCGCTGTAGTACCCGTGGTGGTGGTGGCAGCCGCGCCACTACTGGAAGTGCCGGACCCGGAGCTAGAGGAGGAAGTGCCAGCACCGGCTGCAGCTGCGTCCGGGGGCGCTGGGCACCCGGCCGGCGGCTTGCCGCCTGGCGGTGGCTTCTTGCCGGGTCCCGGCGGCGGCGGGCAATTCGCAGCGGCGGTGGTGGCAGTTGGCTCTACAACGGCCGTGGGCACATCAGTTGGCGGCAGCGTGGTTGGCGTGGCCGGCACAACCACAGCGGTAGGCGTGGCTGGCACAATCACAGCCGTGGGCTGCGCGGTGGGCGATGGCTCCACAACTGCCACTTGAGTGGGCGCAGCCAATGGCACCGAAGCCGCCGGCGCTGCACAGCCAGCCAGCAACAACGCGCAGCACAATCCAGAACTCACCAAGTTTTTATTCATTGTTCGCCCTTGCAAGAAAGAATGGAGACTGCTGGACATCATAAATTGTACTCCACGGCAGACCGCAAACTGTCAAGCGCCGTACTAATCATCTTTCGGCTCAGCCGTTGCGGTCCACTATAAACCGCTGTCTATCGTTTGGGTGCGTGCAAGTACGGATTGATCTAGATCAGGTATCACGAAAATATTTATGCAGGGATTGCCATTCAGCGCAGCGGCGCCGGGCTGGGCACCGGGTAGTTGCGGAATGTGCCGGTTGCGGGCGCCGGCAGCAGCCGGCTTGCGGGCTGCGCCAGAGCAGCACAAGCTGCCCGCAGCCACAGCGTGAGCCTCAGCGCCGGCGCAAGAAGCTGCGCGCCAAAGAGCCGGCCAGCAGCACCAGCGCAACCACAGCAAGAAATCCGTTTCGCATTGTGGCGGAGATGGCTGGGTGCATGCTGGTTGATTAGTTGGCGGCCAGAGGTTTACAAGCTGGCACTGCGGCGCCAGTTGGTTTGTGCGCACATGGCTGCGGCACTGTAGCAGCCCCGGCGCCGCTGGTCAAACCAGCGCAGCCGCAGTTCAAGCAGGGAAATTCTGCGCCAGCGGATTGTTACGCAGCCTTAAACCAAAACGCCGTGCCCAGTTTCAATTTCCTAAGCACGGCGTTGCGCAAGTGGCCACTGGTACGCTTGTGACCGTTGCTATGGCATGACCAAAATTCCAACGCAGATAGACCATGAGAATATAGCCGTTCGCGATGCCGATTGTCAAGCGTTTTTGAAAAACTTTTTACAGTTTGGTCAATCCCTAGAGATCTATCTACCTATAGATATAAATAGATATAGGTATAGGTATAGGGGAGCTCCTATAGACAGGTAGATATGAGCCGCCCTTGGCTGCACACCGAATTTCTGCGCTGCTTGGAAAGGGTGCCAGCGTAGCCATACGCCAAGTGTAACGGCTGGCGCTGCCGCCCACAGCGCCACCCCGCAGCAGAGGCCGCGCCAGCTTTACCATTCAGTGCAGCGCGGATACTGATGCTTGCGCCCATGCGCAAACCGCGCGGCTCTGCGGCCCGCAAACGCGGCTGCCAGCCCGCTGGCTGGCGGGCTTTGCGCCTCAGGTTTTGCGCCAGCGCTGTGCGGCAAAGCGCCGCGCGCGCACCAACTGCACCCTGATCACCATCCGGCGCCTATACTAGGTAACGATGCGCAGCCTGTTTCCATACTCGGTTCTTGATCTGGCCCCCATTGTGCAGGGCGGCAGCGCTGCGCAATCCTACTGCAACACGCTTGATCTGGCGCGCCACGCCGAGCGCTGGGGCTACCAGCGCTACTGGCTGGCCGAACATCACGGCATGCCCGGCATCGCAAGTGCCGCCACATCCATACTCATCGGGCATGTGGCGGGCGGCACCAGCACCATCCGCGTGGGCGCCGGCGGCATCATGCTGCCCAACCATTCGCCGCTGGTGATTGCCGAGCAGTTCGGCACGCTCGCATCGCTCTATCCCAACCGCATCGACCTCGGCCTGGGGCGCGCGCCCGGCTCGGACTACGCCACAGCGCGCGCCCTGCGCCGCAACCTGGCCTCAGACGCGGACGCATTCCCGGATGATGTACTGGAATTGCTGGACTACTTTTCACCCGCATCCGAAAACCCGGTGCATGCGGTTCCCGGCCAGGGCCTGCAAGTGCCGGTTTGGATTCTGGGCTCAAGCTTGTTTGGCGCGCAGCTGGCGGCCGCGCTGGGCCTGCCGTACGCCTTCGCATCCCACTTTGCACCGCAGCACATGCTGCAGGCAATCGCCATCTATCGCGCCGGCTTCCAGCCCTCGCAGTACCTGGCCAAGCCGCATGTAATGCTGGGCTTCAATGTGTTTGCCGCCGAAACCGATGCGGCCGCAGCGCTGTGCGCCACCAGCATGCAGCAGGCGTTTGTAAACTACCGCAGCGGCCGCCCGGCGCAGCTGCCCGCGCCACTGCCCGGCTACGCGCAGCAGCTGGGCGCACCAGAGCGCGCCATGCTGGACAGCGTGCTTTCTTGCACCGCCATCGGATCCGCGGACACAGTGCGCGCCAGCCTGCAGGCATTCATTGCGCACACCGGCGCCGATGAACTGATGATTGCCTCGCAAATATTTGCGCATTCCGAGCGCCTGCGCTCCTACGAGATCACTGCCGAAATTTTTGCCGGCATGCCGGCCGCAGCCTGACCCCAAACCCAACCCCTAGCGCCCAGAAAGTGCAAGCGCTGGCTTTGCAGCTTTCAATTCAGTTTCAGTATTTCACGGGCGCATTCCGCCCTGGCGGCGCAAGCAGCGGCCGCTAGCATCTGCCAGAGATGCGGGCAGCGGTTGGCTTACTTGTTTGCAAGCTCAAGCGGCAGCGCAAACTTTCCATTCGCAGCTGCGTTCAGATCCAGCACGCCCACCACCGCGTCAAAGTTCAGTGCGCCGTAAAGATGTGGAAACAGCTCATGGTCTGCAGGCGCAGCATCGGCTGCATGCGGATGCACCGGCGCCTCGTAGCGCAGTTCTGCGTGCAGCCGCGCCGGGTCAATCACCAGCAGCGCCAGCCCGCTCTGGCCGGCGTAAAACGCATTTGCCACCGGCAGCACCTGCTGCAGTTGCGAACAGTGCATGAAGCCTTCAGTGGCAAGGCTCGCGGCGCGGTACTCGCCGCACTCGCGGGCCGCTTGCACCGCACTGCGCGCCAGGATGTGATAGATCATCCCCATTGCAAGGCTGCTACCGGCCCGAGGGCCCGGGCATGACACCAGCCACAGCAGCCACCCAGCCGCAGCAGCAAGTTACCCGCAGCCAGGTTTAGCCGGCAGAAAGCTTTCTGCAGCCGGCGCACCACTTGAATCAAATCCGGGCTGCGCATTTATTGTTATATTCTAGTATCACTCGCGCCGGAGAAGCGTGGGCATGCCGCTCAGCCTGTCAGATTTTCAATCCTTTCCCAAAGCGGAGCTGCACCGCCACATTGATGGCTCGGTGCCGCTGGCGGTTGTGCAGCGCCTGGCGCTGCAGCACGGCGTTACGGCCGTCACACTGCGCGATGGCCGCAGCATTTCCATTGCAGACGCCGCGGCCTTCGATGCCTTCTACCAGATCCGCGCCACAGATTCCATCCCGGACTTGCTCGCGCGCTTTGATTTTGTGCTCTCGCTCATGCAAACTCCGGACGGCATAGCGGAAGTATTCCATGCCTGCACGCAAGACTGCGCTGCCCAAAACATCTGGTACGTGGAGTGGACCATGGCGCCGGCGTACCACACGCGCGCCGGGCTTGACTACAACACGGTAATCGACAGCGCGCTGCGCGGCATGCGTTCCGGCTGGCAGGCCTGCGGTGTGGAGAGCAAACTCATCCTTGCCATTCAGCGCGAAGCAGCGGCCGGCCAAAAACCCGAGGATGCGCGCGACCCGGCCGGCCTTGCGCTTGCCGGCGCAGCGCTGCAGCACTCCAGCAGCCGCATTGCCGGGCTTGGGCTGGCATGCGACGAGTTTGCATTTGCGCCCGAACTCTACGCGGCGGCGTTTGCGCTGACGCTTGGCTCAGCGCTGGGGCGCTTGCCACATGCCGGGGAGATGGGCGCCCAGCGCGCACAAAACGTGCGCACAGCGGTGACCGTTTTGGGCGCAACCCGCATCGGGCATGGCATTCCGGTGGGTGCAGACCCGCAATTGATAGCGCTGCTCAAGCAGCATGGCGTGGCGCTTGAGTCAAATCCACTCTCCAATCTGCAGGCGGGGTTTATCAGCGCGCTGGAAGATCTGCGCCTGGATGAGCTGCTGCGCGCCGGAGTTTGCGTGTCGATCAACTCCGACGACCCGGCCCTCTTCCGCAAAGACCTGGCCGATAACTTCAAGGCCGTGTTCGATTTGTACGACTGGGGCGAGCAGGAACTTGTGCAGTTTACAAAGCACGCGCTGGCGTCCGCGCACCTGACCGCGCCGCAGCGCGCTGCCTGCGTCCGGTCATTTTCCCAAAAGTCCGGTTTGATGCTGGCGTAGGCTGCTGAACTTCGGCGCCGCCAGCGCTGCTTATATTTTGCGCCGCACATAACTCAAGCGCTTGCCAGCGCAATGCCCGGCGCCTTTCTGACCGGCCCGCAGCCGCGCCCATGGCGGCGCACAATTTAATCGAGGTAGTCTTTCGTGAACGATTCGTACAACTGCACGCCGGTCATGATTGTGCCGCCAAAGCCGCCCACGCCGGACGCAGCCGAACAAAAGTGAAAATTCTGCAATGAAGTGTCCGCCGTCAATTTGCGGAAGATAGAGAAGTTGCGCGGCGTAAGGTTCACGCCATAGGATCCGCCGGCGGGCGAGTTCACGTAGCGTTCGTTGGTGGTCGGGCTGCCCGTCATCTTCAGCACCAGGTGCTTGCGAATGCCGGGCACATAGTGCTGCTCCACAGTGTCCAGCAAATGATTCAACACCTCCAGCTTCTTGCGGTTGTAAGCCTTGATGCTGCGCAGCTTTAGCGCGCTCCAGTAGCCAAAGTTAGCGACCGTGCAAATCTGAAAGCCCTGCTCGCCATCGGTCGGGCAATTGCTCCGGTCGCTGGTGTGCAGCGATCGGCAGTTCATGGCAAAGTATGGCTTGGAATAGTCAGCGTTGTCGTGCATGTCGGCAAATGCCTGGTTGTGGTCCGGCTGGCAGTGCCAGATGTTCCAGTCGCCGAAACCGTACTGCGCCAGGTCAATGTCCTTCACAATCCCGTACAGCACAAAACTGGAATACGAGTAGTCATAGTCAAGCTGGCGCTGCAGCCGGGGCGAAAACCTGTGCATGCCGATCATCTGCGCCGCTGCTTTAGGATCAAAGTTACAAATGACCTGGCGCCCGTAATGCGCCTGCTGCGAGCCGCTGCAAATCCCGGTGGCCGGGTCCACGCTTTGCGTGTGCACACCCAGCACTCTGGAGTGTTCGGTGATGAAGCCAACCACGCGCTGATTGGGAACCAGCTCGCCGCTGTTGGCGCGGATCGAATCGACAATTGACTCCACCACATAGCCAAAGTGTTTTGTGGGGTAATAGGCGCCCTTGCCGTAAGCGTTAAAGAGCGCAGCCCACGCCAAAAATGAAAGGTCTTTGGGCGGCAGCATGTAGTCAATCAGCTGCCCGGCAACCAGCGTTTGCAAAAGTTTTGGCAGCTGGCAGGCATCAAACACCTGCTGCAAAGTTGCCGACCTGAACTTGAACAGGCGCAAATAGCTCGGGAGCTCCGCAAAAATTTCATGCGCCTGCGACCAATGGCGCGGGAACGCCTGTGATGCCTTGTTGAAGTCCACCAGAATGTCGATGAAGGCCTGCACCTGCGGCTTGGCTGCGGGGCAGACTGCCTCCATATTGCGGCGCAAATTGTCATAGCCGTAGGGGATGAACAGCTTTTGATCGCCGCAAAAAACCCGGTCGTAGCCATCCGCGTTCAGCCGGTTGAAGGTCACCTGCTCTGCAAGCCCCAGTTTCTTGAGAAAGGTGTGCACGATGTCGCCCGCGCCGCAGCTGATGACGTAATGCAGCTGCGCGTTGAACTGATAGTCGCCGGCGGAAAATGTGTGCCCGTATCCGCCAAAGAACTCATGCGCCTCAAGAATTTTCACGGACTTGCCTTGCTTTGCCATCAGGGCGGAGAAGGAAAGCGCCGACAGGCCACTGCCCAGCACAAGATAGTCGACTGGTTCGCTCATGCCGCCCCGCCCGGCTGCGCTGCAATCCTTTCTGCAATGCGCACTCCGCTGCGAAACGCATTCTCATGCCACAGCGACGGAATGCTGGCCGCATCCAGCGCATGCACATGCGCACCGCAGTGCCACACGCCGCCGTTGCCCTGGATCGCTTCCATCTCGCGGCTGGCTTTGGCGTAGCCCACGGTGGGCAGCGTGCGCAACCAGTGGGCGGTCGTCTGGGTGCGCGCGGGATCCGGCACGGCCGTGAGGCCATCGCCCCAGGTAAGAAACACGGGGGGCTTGCCCGGGTGCAGCTCCCCGTTCCAAAATGTGCAGAAGGATCCGCGCTCATCCTGCATGAGGTTGATCGTTGCCCACGGCATGTTTGCGGGCAGCCAGCTGCTATCCGAATGCATAAACACTGTGGTGCTGATGGTTTCAAACTTGCGCAACAGGGCCGCTTCTGCAGCGCTGGCATCCGCCAGCAAATCAAGCGCAACACTGGGCGGCACGGCAATGACGGCCTGGTCAAAGTCCTCTGCGTGTCCATCCAGCACCACCTGTACCTGATTGGCGCATCGGTTTATTTTTAAGACGCGCTGGCTGGTCTGGATGCGCTCCTGAAACGGGCTGTAAATGCTTTTCAAAAATGCGTCCCAGCCATCAGGAAAAAAGTACTGCGGTGTCCGCACCACGTCATGCATGGAGTCGGCAATCACCTGGATATCCGTATCCAGCGCGTGCGCTTTTGTAACGCCCCACCAGCACAAGATTTGCGGCAGCAGCCAGGTCTGCGCAAAGCAGTCGGAGTATTCTTCCTTCTGCAGAAAATCTTCGAGGCGCATTCCCGCATACACCGCACCGGCGCAAACTTCGGGCAGGCTGCGCAGAAAACGATGCAGCTCAAACATGAACGCCCAATTGCGAACGCCCCGCCCGTGCCGCATGCCGTCCCAAGCCACGGATAGCAGCAACTGCCACTCCCGCAGTGTCCCGGAATATTGTGATCTGGTGGACCAGGCCAGCTTGTAGCCGGCGCTGGCGTAGGAGAAGCAAAGCTTAATCGGCTGGCTATTGACGCCCAGCTGGCGCACAAAGGCGTTCATCTCCGGGTGGATATAGCGCGGGTCATGCATGAAGACGCCCAGCTCAGCGGGAATGGTGGCGGTGCCGCCGGCACCCGCAGCAACCCGCAGCGTCTTCACATGGCCGCCGATCTGGTCTTGCGCCTCAAAAACTGTAACCGCATGCCGGCGCTCATGCAGTTGCCGGGCTGCCATTAGGCCGGCAATGCCGCTGCCGATGACTGCGATTTTCATGCTTTGTTTTTTCTCAATGTTACGGGCCCAAACTCTATTTTACTTGGGAGCTGCGCCTGCCCGATCCAGTTGAGTCTCAACCGCGCCCAAGATATTGCAGCATCAATTTATTATTGCGGCACAGAATTCTTTGCCAGCGCCGAAACATACTGCTTGCCGTTTTTCGCTTTCGTAAATTCTGCGCGCGCAGCCTGCAGCAGCGCCGGCTTTGCGAGCAGCTCCAAGCCCGCCAGCGCCATGCCCTGCGCCGCAAACAACATGCCCTTGACGCCAATACTGGACCCGGAGGATGCCACGGTTTGCCAGCTGTGGCCGGGCGTGCCCAGCGGCCAGCAGCATGTAGTCAGCTGCGCGGTCGGTGTAATCCAGCTCACATCACCCACATCGGTGGAGCCGCCCATCAAGGGCGGCGCATCCGAGTGCGGCAGCACCTGCTCCCACAATGGGTTGTCAACCTCTGCGGCCGCAATCGCACTGCGCGCGGACTTCTGCATCCACTCAAAGTCGCGCTGGACTGAGCCAGCCGGAAAGGTAGCCTGCAGATTTTTTGCGAAGCTGCGTTCCTGGTCTGTGAAGCGCATGGCGTCCGCGGCCTGCATTGACTGCAACAGCACGCTGGAGAGTGTGTTGTTGGGCAGCAGTTCATAGCCGCCGGTGATTAATTCAATCTCGTGCCGTGTGCCGCTCATCAAAGCGGCGCCCTGCGCAATCTCCAGCACGCGCGCATAAATCTCATCCACTTGGCGCCGGTGCGGCGCGCGCACAAAATACCAAACCTGCGCAAACGCCGGCACCACATTCGGCGCCTGCCCGCCGCTGGTAACCACGCTGTGAATGCGCGCCTTGTCCAGCACGTGCTCGCGCAGGTAGTTCATGCCCACATCCATCAGCATCACGCCATCCAGCGCACTGCGCCCCATCTCCGGCTCCGCGCCCGCATGCGCAGCCACGCCATGAAAGTTCACCTTGAAAGAGTTGAGCGCCAGCGAGGATCCGTTCCACACCAGGTTGGTGCTGCCCGGGTGCCAGCTGAGGGCCGCATCAAGGTCATCAAATGCGCCGTCCCGCGCCATAAAAACTTTGCCAACCAGCGTCTCCTCCGCCGGGCAGCCGTAAAAGCGGATTGTGCCGGCGATGTTGTCCTGCTCCATCGCAGTCTTGAGCGCCATCACGCTTGCCATGCAGGCGGTGCCGTATAAATTGTGGCCGCAGCCATGCCCGGGGCCCAGCACTTCCACCGCCTGTTTGGCGGCCGACACAGTTTGCGACAAGCCCGGCAGCGCATCGTATTCGCCCAGAAAACCAAGCACCGGCCGCCCCGTACCCCACGTGGCCACAAATGCGGTGGGCATCTGCCCCACCCCCCACTCTATTTTGAAGCCGGCCTCCGCCAGCTCTTTGGCCAGCAGCGCACTGGCAAATGTTTCCTGCAAGCCAATCTGCGGGTGGCTCCAAATCTCTTGCGCAATAAACGCCAGCCTTTCATTCTGGTCATTGATGGCGTGCCGCACGGTTTCAACTGCATTCATGTTATCTGCTCCTTGCCAAGCGTCCGCTTTGAGCGCCGGCCGTTAAGTGTAATGGATGGCGCGCAAGCGGGCGCTTGTGCGCCGCGCGCTGCGGCGTGCGCAGCGGCGGGGGCGCAGCGTGCGCGGCTCGTTTCACGCTTGACAGCAGCTGCCCGTTTGCGGGAGTTAATGAAGCGCCGGGCTTGCCGGCGGCTGCAGGCGTCCGCCGCATTTCCTCCACCAGCAAAAATGGTGCGCCGCCCACCACGCAATCTGTGCGCGGGCGGCTGCAATCAGCGCCCGGCAGCGCCAGCTTGTAAGTACCCTCGCGGTCCGCCAGCAGCTGCATGCGGCGCACGCCAAATTGATCGTAGAGCACAGCTTTGCCGGCACCGGCGGTGGGCAGCAAGCGCAGGCTTACGGGCTGCGGTCCGCGCGCCCACAGCACGCGCGTTACCAGTGTGCCACGGTCCAGGCGCACAATGTAATGCGTTGGCCACGCCACAAAGCTGGTGGTGCGCACGCCTGCAAAGTGCGTGGTAACTGCGCGCAAGGATTCCACCGCCGGCCGCGCAGTCATGTCGGTGCGGTACAGCCCGTAGTAATCAAAGCCCGGCAGGCTGCCGCTTACCTCCGCAAATTTATAAACCGCAGCGCGCTCCGCGCCCGCTGCCAGCGCCAGCGCAAAAGCCTGAATGACAAACGCGCCCTGCTGCTGCATGGTTACATATACAAACGGATTGGGCCAGGGCAGCAGCGGGTCATCGAACGGGGCCGCATTCGTCTCATTCAGCCAAATGGGCTGCGTCAGGCCATACCCGGCCAGAAACTCACGGTGCATTGTAATAATGTCGAACACCGACTGCGGGCGAAAGTAGATGTGCAGCGTGGCCGCGTCAAAATAAAAGTTGTTGGCGCGCGCGCTGGCGTCCGCCGCAGCCACGGCCAGGTAGCGCTGCAAATACGGGCTGCGGCCATTTACAGCGTCATGCCAGTAGGTGAGGCCGGCCAGATGGATCTGGGCCTGCGGATCCTCCGCGCGCGCCACCAGCCAGGCAATCTTCACCATGCGGTAGTACTGCTCAATGCTGCCGTTAAATTGGGCGCCGCCGTCGCCGACGGCAATATCCGGCTCGTTCCAAATGATGTAGCGGCTGACGCGCCCTTTGTAATGCTTCAACACCCGGCGCACAAAGTTCGCCCACAAGTTGCTGTTTGCGGCGACCGGAAAGTGCAGGCCGCGCGGCGGACTGGCGCGTTCCGGTCCATCGGTGGCCCACGCCGGCGTGCCGCGCAGCAGCAGCACCATCTCGCGCCCGGCGGCAAGCGCCGTGTTCACGCGCGCATCATCATCCGCAGACGGCACCCACTCTTCCGGCGCATCGGGTTGATATTTGTACCAGTCGATCAACAGGCGGTCCCAGCCCACGCGCACTGCAGCCGCTGCCGCGGGCTCCATCCACGCCTCCAGCGCGCCAAAGCGCACATCTGGCGTTGGCTCCGGCGGGGGCACGCCAGCAGCCAGCACTGCCTGCGGCTGGCACAACAGCAGCGCAGCCAGCAACACCACAAAGTAAGTGCGCCAGGAAGTTTTCATCTACAGGTTCGGCCGGAGAATCTTACTAGAGTAACCGGAGGCGCGCTCCACTGCAGACCGCAGGTGTTACAATTCGGGCTTAGCGGAATAAATGCCAAACAGCGATAACCCGCAGCCTCCCAGTCTTTCGCCGGGCCCCAGACGCGCGCCGGGCTGAGGTTGCCCTAATCGACCTTATCCAACACGCCGTCTGCAACCGGCGTGTTTTTGTTTTGGTCGAAGGGTGAACACATGAACACAATTCAATTTGAAACTGTGCTGCGCGATGTGCGCGAGGCGCTTGAGCAGGATGACGTGCAGCGCGCGCGCCAGCTGCTGGAGCAGCTGCAGCTGGCCGACCTGGCGGAAACAATCGGCGACTTGAATTTGGACGAGCAAACGCGCGTGCTGCCCACCCTGCCGGCAGAAGACGCAGCGGATGTGCTTGAGTACCTCGATGAAGATGAAGCCGCCCAGCTGGCAGCCAGCCTGCCGGCACAAGTGCTGGCGCAGCTGCTGGACGAGATGTATCCCGACGACGCCGCTGACATCCTGCTGGACTTGAAGCCCGCGCAGCGCACGCAGGCGCTGGCGCTGATGCACACCGCAGCGCAAGTGCAGCCGCTGCTGGCGTACGACGACGAAACTGCCGGCGGCCGCATGACCTCCGATGTGCCCGTGCTGCGGCGCTGGATGACGGCGGCGCAAGCCATCAGCTATCTGCGCGGCCTGCACCCGGAAAGCGAGAGCCAGCACTACCTGTACGCCGTGGACCGCGACCGCCGCCTGCTGGGCGTTGTGGGCCTGCGCGACTTGATTGTGGCCATGCCAGAGACCACCATCGAGCAGATTATGAACCCGCACATCATCAGTGCACCGGTGGATGCGGAGCAGGCAGAGCTGGCGCAGCTGATCTCGCGCCACGGCCTGAGCTCGCTGCCCGTGGTGGATGCGGCCGGCCGGCTGGTAGGCGTCATCACGCACGATGACCTGCTGGAGGTGATGGAAGATGAGGCCACCAGCGACCTGTACGCGCTGGCAAGCATGTCTGCCGACAGCGACCTGGATGTGGACAGCCCGCTGCGCGTGATGGTGAAGCGGCGCCTGCCGTGGCTGCTGATCAACCTCGGCACTGCCATTTTTGCGGCGTGGGTGATCAGCATCTTTGAGGGCACGCTGCAAAAGCTGGCGCTGCTGGCGGTGTTCCAGTCTGTGGTGGCGGGCATGGGCGGCAATGCCGGCACGCAGGCGCTGGTAATTTTTGTGCGCGGCCTGGCGCTGGGCCAGGTGCAGCCGCGCAGCGCCATTCGGGCAGTGGCCCGCGAGGTGGCCGTGGGCATGATCAACGGTGTGGCGGTGGGTGTGGCCGCCGGCTTCATCACCTATCTCTGGAAAGGGCAGCCGTACCTCGGCGTGCTGATTGGCATTGCGCTGTTTGGCAATATGCTGATTGCGGGCGTGGCCGGCGCGCTGGTGCCGCTAACGCTGCGTGCACTGCGCCTGGACCCGGCCCTGGCTTCGGCAGTGTTTGTCACCACTGTGACGGACGCGGTTGGCTTTGCGCTTTTCCTGGGGCTGGCCACCGCCTTCCTGCCACTGCTGCTCTAGTTTTGAAAACAGATCCATCAGCGCGCAGCGGCACAGCTGTGCGCTCGAGTTGCCGCCTGATTGTGAATGCAGACGACTACGGGCATGGCGCCGGCGTGTCGGCCGGCATTCGCGCTGCACACTTGAACGGCATTGTCACCAGCACCACGGCGATGATGAACCAGCCGGGCGCTGAAGGCGAGCTGCAGCGTGCGCGCGCAGAGTGCCCAAAGCTGGGTTTGGGCGTGCACCTGGTGCTGACGATGGGCGCACCGCTGCTGCCTGCCGCGCAAGTACCCAGCCTGCTGGGCCGCGCCGGCAACTTCCCCAAGCTGGCTGTGCTGCAGCAACACTGCCAGCAGATTGTGGCTGCCGAGCTGCGCGCTGAATGGCGCGCACAAATTGAGGCTTTCCTTGCCAGCGGCTGCGCTGCCGACCATCTGGACAGCCATCATCACGCCTCTTACCAGCACCCGCTGCTGCTGGAGACGATGCTGCAGCTGGCGCAGGAATATCAGTTGCCCATGCGCCATCCGCTGGATGCCGGCGTGCCGCCGCAGATGCCGGCCGCTGCGCAGGCGCTGCTGGCGCAATATCGCGTGCCGCATCCGGAGCGCTTGATTGTTACTTTTTTTGGGGCGGGCGTCACGCTGAACAACCTGGAGCAAATTGTGGCGGAGCTGCCGCCGGGCAGCAGCGAGCTAATGTGCCACCCGGGCGTGGTGGATGCGCAGCTGCAGCACAGCAGCAGCTATTGCGCAGAGCGCGGGCTGGAGCTGGAGTATCTGACGCATGCGCGCGCGCGCGGCGCGCTTGCGGCCAACCGGGTTGAGCTGATCACCTTTGCACAGCTCTAAGCCTCACGGCTGAAAATACACCATGCCGGTGCCGCGCCGCTCCAGCGCCTGCTCCACCCAGTAACACACAGCCGCGGATTCATCGTCCAGCGCAGCAAACAATGCTGCGATTGCCTGCTGGCCATCAGTAAATGCAAGCGCGCGCGCGGCGTTCGCGCGCGTGGCTTCGTGCGGATGGCGCAGCGCCGCAATCAGCTCCGCCTCGCCCGCCGCCCCCATTTGGCGCAAGGCATCGCCGGCCTGGCGCACCAGATAACTGCTGCCGCCGGCCAGCACGCCGCCCACAGCAGCTGCCGCACGCGCCTCTGCATAGCTTGCAAGCGCCAGCAGCGCTGCCGCCTGCACCATCTCGGCCGCGTCTTGCAAACAATTAATTAATATTGGGACGGCATCCGCCAGTTGCAGCGCACTGAGACCGCGCACAGCCCACCAGCGCAAATTAGGATCGGGGTTCTGGCAAAGCTGCTGCAAGCCGGGCAGCACAGCCGCACCCAGCGCCGGCAGCGCAGCCAAAGCTGCCTCCGCAGCTGCGGCATCCTGCGCCGCTGCCGCCAGCTGTGTCAGCAGCTGCGCAGCGCGCAACGGGGAGCTCAGCGCCGCGGCGGCGGGGGAACGGGCAGCTTGTCCGGCAGCGTGGCCACCCACTTGTCTCCTTCCTCCACCAGCATCACTGGAATATCTTCCACAATCGGGTACTTGCGGCCGCAGCCGGCTTCCTGGCACACCAGCCACGTGGCGTGGGTAAGCACGAGCATGCCGGGGCTTTGCTGCACACACGCCGGACAGCGCAAAATTTCAAGCAGATCAGCACTAATCATGAGATTTGTTCTCCATATTTGACCATCGCGAGTATAGCAGCGCGGCTGGCTGCACCTGGCAAAAGCGATCTGCAGGGTGCGCTTGCTATAATGCCTGCATGCTGAGCCAAGCTTCCACATTCGCGAAATTCCAATCTATGGCGATGTGATTCTTTCGCCAATGGACGGCTACTCGGACTTGCCGTTTCGCTCGGTGTGCCGCGCTTTGGGCTCCGCCATGAGCTACACAGAATTTGTGAATGTGGACGAGCTGCAAGGCCGGCACGGCGGCAGCCGGCGCACACAGCAAAAACTGGTGTTTGACCCCGCCGAGCGGCCCATCTCCTTTCAGATCTACGGGCACGATGTGGACCGCATTGTGCGCACGGCGGTGCGCCTGCAGGAAATGCAGCCGGACATCATTGACATAAACATGGGCTGCTACGTAAAAAACATTTCAGAACGCGGCGCCGGGGCGGGCATGCTGCGCTTTCCGGACCGAGTGGCGCAGCTTTTCAGCACTTTGTCGCGCGAGCTGCAAGTGCCGGTGACCGCCAAGATGCGCATCGGCTGGGACGACAACCAGCGCAACTATCTTGAGATTGCGCAGATAGTGGCGGGCTGCGGCGCAAGTGCGCTGGCAGTGCACGGGCGCACGCGCGCGCAGGCTTACAAGGGCGCAGCGGACTGGGACGCAATTGCGGAGATCCGGCAGCAACTGCACATCCCTGTGCTGGGCAACGGCGATGTGCGCTCGCCCGCAGACATCCGGCGCATGCAGCAGCACACCGGCTGCGCTGCAGTGCTGATCGGCCGTGGCGCAATTGGCAACCCGTGGATCTTCCAGCACAAGGCAGCCGAGTCTGTGAACACCGCGGAGAAGATTGCGCTGGTGCGCCGCCATCTGGCGCTCAACCAGCAGTTTTACGGCGCCGCAGCCGGGCTGGTGCTGTTCCGCAAACATGTGGCGCACTACCTGCAGCACACTGCCCGTGGAGAAAGCCTGCGCCTGGCGCTGCTTACGTGCGAGCACACGGCGGATTTTGAAGCGCTGATCGAGTCGCTGGGCAGCGCCCAGCCGGTGGCTGTGCCAGCCTGAAGTGCAGCGCTGTTGCTGCGCATTTTGTAAATCGCAAGGAGTTTCCCGCCATGTTCTTAGCTATTCCAACTGCAGAACTCACGCAGTTCAAAAACTATGTGCGTGAGCTAAAGCGCGGTGATGTGGTTTTCAAAGAAAATGATGCGCCAGATGGCTGCATCTACCTTCTGCGGCAGGGCGAAGTGCATATAGAGCGCGGTGGCCGCTCCTTGGGCGATATAAGCGCGCTGGAGTTTGTTGGGGAGATGGCAGCGCTGACGGGCAAACCGCGCACTGCAACGGTGACGGTCAAGTCAGACAAGGCCGTTCTTTACGCTTTTCCAAAAGCCAACATCGAATCTATTCTCGCCAACAAGCGCTGGGGCCGGATGCTCGCGGAGCGCATGTCTGAAAACCTGGAGGCCCGGTTGCATGACGCGGACCAGCTGCGGGAAGGCGAGGCGAAATTTTTTGCACTGCTGGCGGAGTTGAGCCTGCTGTCCGATGCTGCCACCACTGACGCCTTGAAAGCGGCGCTGGCCAAGGGTGTGCCTGCAATTGTCGAGATGTACCTGAAGAGTGTGGATAGGGCCAAGCTGCGCCCGGTGGAAAGAGCGCGCCTGGACATGCTTAAGCAGAGCGGTGTACTTTCCGACGTGTTGTATACCGCCGCTGCTGAGAAACTGGCACACAAGCCCTAAACCGGCTTGCCGCAAGACTGACAAAAGAAATCACATCCGAAGAATTAGTCCGTGCGCTGCGGCGGCCCGCTGCCCGCGCCTAAACTGCAAGCGCCTGCCGGCAGCCGTTGTGCTGGCGGGCAGCGGGCAAACTGAGAATACACCTCATGAATCACTTAATTGAACTGATCAACATCTTTCTGCATCTGGACAAATATCTGGGGCAGGCAATCAGCGACTATGGCACGTGGACCTATTTAATGCTGTTCCTGATTGTGTTTTGTGAAACCGGCTTGGTGGTGACACCGTTTCTGCCCGGCGACTCGCTGCTGTTTGCGGCCGGGGCGCTGGCGGCCACAGTACCGGCGCTGGATGTGAAGCTGCTGCTAATGCTGCTGGGCGTGGCAGCCATCCTCGGCGACACCGTCAACTATGCAATCGGCAAAGCAATTGGGCCGCGCGCATTCACCAGCAACGTGCGCTTTCTAAAGCGCGAGTATCTGAAGCGCACGCAGCAGTTCTACGAGAAGCACGGCGGCAAGACCATAATTTTGGCGCGCTTTGTGCCAATTGTGCGCACCTTTGCCCCGTTCGTGGCGGGCGTGGGAACAATGAAGTACGGGCGCTTCGTTGTGTACAACGTTGCCGGCGGCTGCTTGTGGGTGGCGATGTTCACGCTGGGTGGATTCTTTTTTGGCAACCTCGATTTTGTAAAGAAAAACTTTTCACTGGTGGTGGTTGGCATTGTTTTAATCTCTGTGATGCCCATGGTGTGGGAGCTGCTCAAGGCGCGCCGCGAAGCCGGCCAACTGCCGCCCAACGCCACGCACTAACACCGGCTGCAACACGCGCATGGCAGCCGCCAACCTAGAAACTTCACCCGCAATTGGCGCCGCGCTGCCGGGTTGGCAGGCGCCACCTGCGCCAAAAAACACGGCACTGGAAGGCCGCTACTGCCGGCTGGAAGCGCTGCACGCTGCGCAGCACGCTGCAGCGCTGTACGCAGCCAATGCGCCCGATGCCAGCGGGCACAGCTGGACCTACATGGCCTACGGGCCGTTCGCGCAGCTGGCAGACTATCAGCGCTGGGTGGAGCAATGGGCCCGCAGTGCGGACCCGCTCTTCTTTGCCATCATTGAGCGCGGCAGTACCCGCGCAACCGGCGTGGCAAGTTACTTGCGCATCACGCCAGCCAGCGGTTCGATTGAGGTGGGGCACATTCATTATTCGCCAGTGCTGGCGCGCACACGCGCAGCCACCGAAGCCATGTACCTGCTGATGCAGCAGGCGTTCCAGCTGGGCTACCGGCGCTATGAATGGAAGTGCGATGCATTAAACGCGCCCTCGCGCGCGGCAGCGCTGCGCTTGGGCTTCAGCTTTGAGGGCGTGTTCCGGCAGGCTACAGTGTACAAACAGCGCAACCGCGACACCGCCTGGTATGCAATGATTGACACAGAGTGGCCGGCGCTGCAAGCTGCATTTGAGCGCTGGCTGGCGCCGGAAAACTTTGACGCAGCCGGCCGCCAGCGCAGCGCGCTGTCTGCGCTTACCAGCGCCGCGTTGCAGCAGCGCGCTTAATCTCCCGGAAGTTGGCTGTTGCGCGCCCCGGCGGGCAGCGCCAAGCCACGCGCGTTACAGCAGCAGCGGCTGCACATCAATATCTTCAGGGCTCTGCACTACCGCGGCCAGCTGCTGCAGCAACTCGGCGCAGTGACCGGTGGTCTGCCCGCCAAAGTCCAGCTCAAAGCAGCGCTCATCCTCGAAGACCACAATTACAAACTGGTCCGGGCCCGGAAAACTGGCGAGCACATTGTGGGCGCGGTTGACGCGCTGTTTGTAATTTGTAATGTCCTTGCCGGGTCGCAGCGTGACGGTGATGCGATGCCGCGCCGCAGCCGGGGGCTGCACTTTTCGGGCGGGCAGCGGCTCCACACTTAAGACAGCTGCCTGTGCGGGCACGGGCATTGCATCGGCCACACTCCCCGGACCGGGCTCATCCCACGCCGGCGCATCTGCAAACGCTTCGTCCACGGGCATCTCACCGGGCGCAGCCTCGCCGGAAAAAATTTCGCCAGCTGCCATTTCATCACCCGGGCTGGCATCCGCAGCCACTACCAGCTTCAGCTCGCGGTCGATGCGGTCCACCAGCAGCTTGGCTGCGCCGCCCTCGTAGCTCACCTTGCCGGTGACGAGCACCAGCTGCTCCAGGCTGAGCCAGCTCTGCACCTTGGCCCACGTGCCGGGAAAGATCAGCAGCTCCACCGTGCCGCCCAGATCTTCAAGTTTTGCAAACGCCATGGGCTTGCCCTTGGCCGTGGTGTGCGGGCGCAGTGATGCAATGGTGCCCGCCAGTGTGGCGGAGCGCTCGTGCCAGCTTTCATCCAGGTCATTGCTGTAGGCGGTGATGACGCCTTGAATTTCTCCAAGGCGCGCCACCAATGGATGGTCGCCGTGGTACATGCCGGTCAGTTCTTTTTCCCACGCGCGCATCTGGCGGTCGCTGGCCGGCTCGGCAGCTGGCAGCACTACGCGGCTTTGCGCCGGGCCGCTGAGCATATCGAACATGTGGAACTGCCCGGCATCGGCGGCGCGGAAGATTGAGCTGCTGGCTGAGAGCATGCCGTCCAGCCCGGCCAGCAGCGCCGCGCGCCCGCCAAATGCGTCCAGCGCGCCGGCCTTGGCCAGGCACTCCAGCGCGCGCTTGCCCACAAGGCGCAAGTCTGCGCGCGTGCACAAATCATCAAGATTCTTAAACGCGCCACCGCTGTCGCGCGCGCGCAGCAATTCTTCCACCGGGCCACTGCCCACATTTTTTATGGCGCCCAGCGCAAAGCGAATGGCGGCCGGCTTGTCCGCGCGCGCTTCAATTTCAAATTCCATGCGGCTCAGGTTGACATCCGGCGACAGCAGCTCGATGCCCAGGCGCAGCGCCTCCGCGGCGTAGAGCGGCAGCTTGGCTTCAGTGTCGCCCATGTGCGCGCTGAGCAGCGCGGTCATATATTCCAGCGGGTAATGCGCCTTGAGGTGTGCGGTCTGCACGGCCACCACGCCATAATCCGCAGCATGCGATTTGTTGAAGGCGTAGTTGGCAAACTCTTCCCAGTCCGCAAAGATAGCTTCAGCTGTGGCCTGGGGAATTCCGCGCGCCACCGCACCGCTCACAAACTTGGGGCGGTGCGTGGCCACCTTGCGCGCATCTTTTTTGGAGACGGCCACGCGCAGGTCGTCTGAGTCTGTGGCGCTGTAGCCGCCGAGGCGCATGGCCGCCAGCATCAGCTGCTCCTGGTAAACCGTAACACCGTAGGTCTCGCGCAGGATGGGCTCCAGCTCTGGATGGCGGTAAACCAGCGGGCTGCGCCCGTGCATGCGCTCAATGTATTCGGGAATGAAGCGCATCGGCCCCGGGCGGTACAGCGCCACCATTGCAACCACATGCTCCAGCTGGGTGGGGCGCATTTGAGTCAGATAGCGGCGCATGCCGGAGCTTTCCAATTGGAACACGCCCGCCACTTCGCCGCGCCCGAGCAGCGCGTAGCTCTCGGCCGCGTCCGTGGGAATGTTATGCAGCGTGAGCTCAATGCCGTGGCGTGCGCCAATCATGCGGCAGGCGCGCTGCATCACCGTCAGCGTGCGCAATCCCAGAAAATCCACCTTGAGCATTCCCAGATGTTTGAGCATGTCAGTTTCGTACTGGGTGGTGTTTTGCACCGGGCTGGCTTCGGCTGAGGCGCCGGTGGGGCGGTGCAGCGGCAGGTAGTCCAGCAGCGGCCGGTCGCTAATCACGAGTCCGGCTGCATGTGTGCCGGCAGAGCGGAAGGAGCCTTCCAGCTGGCGCGCCGTATCCACCATCGCCACCAGCTGCGGCTCTGCTGCCGCCTGCCGGAAGTGCGGGATCTCCGCCAGCGCGCGCTCAATGGTGTACGGATCGGCAGGAATTTGCGGCACCAGCTTGGCCACGCGGCCCACATCCGCCAGCGGAATGCCCATCACGCGCCCCACGTCGCGCAGCGCGTTGCGCGCCTTGAGTGTGTTAAAGGTGATGATGTGCGCCACGCGATCCTGCCCGTAGCGCTGCGCGCAATACTCCAGCATCTCGCCGCGCCGGTCATCCTGAAAGTCGAGGTCGATATCGGGCATGTCGCCGCGGTTTGTGTTGAGGAAGCGCTCGAAAACCAGCGCGTGGCGCAGCGGCTCCACCAGCGTGATGTCGCACAGGTACGCCACCAGCGAGCCGGCTGCCGAGCCGCGCGCGTTAAACCAGATGCCCTGCTGCGCAGCGTAGGTGCACAAGTCCTGCACCAGCAAAAAGTAACCGGCGAAGCCCATGCTCTTAATGGTCTGCAGCTCCAGCTCCAGCCGCGCGTGCAGCGCGGTGCCATCCACCGGCTGTGGATACTTGCGCGGCAGCGCCTGCAGGCAAAGCTGGCGCAGGTAGCCATCCACGGTTTGGCCGGCCGGCACAGGAAAGTCCGGCAGGTGATAGCCAGTGGTGTCCAGGTTCACATTGCAGCGCTCAGAAATTTCCACTGTATTGGAAAGCGCGCCCGGCACATGCCCAAAGAGCAGTTCCATTTCCTGCGCCGAGCGCAGGTGGTAACCGTCGCCGGTCATGCGCATGCGGCGCGTGTCCGCCAGCAGCGCATTGGTCTGGATGCACAGCAGCACATCCTGCAGCACGGCGTCTTCCGCCCGTGCGTAATGCACATCTGCAGTGGCCACAAACTTGGCGTTGTAGTGGCGCCCCAGCTCCAGCAGCTGTTTGTTGAGCCCGGTCAGCTGCGGCAGCGAGTGGTCCTGCAGCTCAAAGAAAAAGCGATCCGGCCCGAACAGCTGGTAGTAAAAATCGAGGCGGGCGCGCGCGCGCTCCTCGTTGCCGGCCAGCAGCGCCACGGGCACTTCGCCCTGCATGCAGCCGGTGGTGCAGATCAGGCCCTCAGCATGCTCGGCCAGCAGCGTGGTGTCGATGCGCGGCCGGTAGTAGTAGCCCTGCAGCTGCGCAGCCGTCGCCAGCTTCACCAGGTTGTGGTAGCCGGTCTCATTTTCGGCCAGCAGCAAAATGTGGTTGCGGCGCGAGTCGATTTTGGGGTCGCGGTCCTGCATGCCGCGCACTGCCAGATAGGCCTCCATGCCCAGCACCGGCCGGATGCCCGCGGCATTGCACACTTTATAAAAATCAAGCACGCCGTACATCGTGCCGTGGTCGGTGAGCGCCAGCGCCGGCATGTGCAGCTCCACTGCGCGCTTCACCAGCTGCAGCGGGCTGCTCAGCCCGTCCAGCAGCGAGTATGCCGAATGTGTATGCAGGTGAACAAAGCTCATGTGGTTGGGGGCGCTTGTGCCGGCACACAGCGGCGGTGCGCCGGGCCGCGGGTCTGCGGGCCAATTGCGGCGCAGGCCGGCCGCCAGCGCGCGCGCATTATATCAGCGCGAGCGCTGCCCGGCGCAGCTTAGGGTGTGGCAGCTGCCGGCGCACCGGCAGCAAGTAACGGGTGGGCCGCAGCCAGCAGCACAGCGGTAATCGTTTTGCCGTCCTCAATCTCGCCGCGTTTAATCATCAGCAGCAGTTCAGCCAATGGAACGCGCTCGATGCTGAGTTCTTCATCTTCATCGGCCGGCAGAACGGAAGCAGTGAGCCCAGTGGCAAGGTAGGCATGCAGCAGCTCGCTGGTATAGCCGGGCGCCACATAAAATTTTCCGAGCAGGACCAGTTGGGCGGCGCGCATGCCCACTTCTTCCTGCAGTTCGCGGGCGGCGGTTTCGTGCGGCTGCTCGCCGGCCTCGCACGTGCCGGCTGGCACCTCCAGCAGCTGCGCGCCAATCGCGGCGCGAAACTGGCGCACGAGCAGCACACCACCCCCGGCGTCAACCGCCACCATCGCCACGCCGCCGGGATGGTCGAGCACTTCCCAAGTGCCCTGCCGGCCGCTGCGCAAGCGCGCAGTTACGGTGCGCAGGTTAAACGCGCGCCCGCGATAGGTGATCTCCGAGGCGGGTGCGGCAGCCACGGGCTGCAGTGCTACTTGGGGATGCGCAGCACATCACCCGGAGCCAGCGTGTCCGGGTCGGTGATGTTGTTCAGCGTGGCAAGCGCTGCCGTGGTGGTGTTGTTGCGCAGCGCAATCGCAAACAAAGTATCTCCCGCCTGCACCGTGTAGACCGTGGTGTTGGTGGGTGCAATAACCACCTGACCCGCAGCCGGGATTGTAATCACCTGGCCGGGCACAAGGGCATCCTTGTCCATCCCGGGGTTGCCCGCCAGCAGCTCTTCCACGCTGATGCCGTAAGCGCGCGCAATTTTATAAACCCAGTCACCCGCTTGAACTGTGTACTTGACAGCAGTCGCCGGCCGCACAGCGGTTGCGGCGGGACCGGCAGTGGCTTGGGGCACGGCAGTTGCAGCCGGCACAACAGTTGCGGCAGGGGCTGCGCCTGCTTGCGGCACAGCGGTGGCTGCGGGCGCCACCGTTGCAGCGGGACCAGCCGACGCAACGGCAGCCTGCGCCGTCATGGTTTGCACTACCTGGTCTACCAGCGCGGTCTGCGTTATGGCTGCCGGTTCAAGCGCCGCAACCACGGGGACTGTGGTTGCCGGCGGCATGGTGGGCGGCTCCGGCTGCGGTGTACTGCTGGCTTCAGTGACAGCCGCGCCCGTGCGCGCTGCCACAGTTTGCGTCAGGCCACTGTCGAGCAGCGCCTGCATGGTGGCATTTTGCGCGGCCAGTTCGGCATCCACTGCCGCTGCTTCATCCGCGGCGGGCGCAGTTTCTTCTGGCAGCACGGCATCTGTGGCAGAGCGCGTACAGCCGGCCATGGCAAGCGTGCCGGACAAAAGCAGCGCTGTATAAAGTACTTGGGGCTTCATGGGGCTTCTCCCGCGGCAGGCAATTGGCCGCCGCCTAGCGATGCGTGATTATGCCATACACATGGCAGAAATCACTCGCTGTCCGGGCCGGCTGCGGCCGGCTGGTCGATGCGCAGGATTTCCCCGCGATGGTTTACAACGATGCGAAAACCGAGCATGCCCAGCCATTGGCGCGCTGCGGACGGCAGTCCCGCTGCCAGCAATTGCTCAAAATGCTGGTCAAGGTTGCGCAATGATGAGTCCACCATCGCTTTTGTGAAAAGGTCATCCTTGCCCAGCAACTGCAGTGTGCTGCTGCCCACCAAATCCTTGTGTTCCAGAATCTGCTCGCGCAGGGCGCCGAGCACGGCGCGGTCGATGCTGGCGCTGGGCACGTGCCAGTTGAAGCCATCCTCTGCGACCACATACTGCGGCTCGGCACCTACGTGCGCCGTGCCCGCAGGCAAGCCGTCCACGCTGAAGACAAGGCCCGCAAACAATGCCTGCCCGGCCATGCATCCGCCGGCTGAAATCAGGTGCGCCGCAGTGGCGGCAGCGCGGTGGGCAGGCCAAGTACCTTAACGCTGCGCCGCAATTCTTCGGGCGTCACGCCACCCGGCAGGCGGGCCCCAACCAATGAGCGCGCACTCAGCAGCTGACTCGTGGATATACGCGCCATCAGCAAGTCGGCGCCCCGCAAGTCCGCTCCAACTAAATAGGCGCCTTCAAAGCGGGCATAGCGCAGCCTCACATCCCGCAGGTCAGCATTTGTCAGTGTTGCTCCGCGAAAATCCGCGCCAGTAAGATTGCTGCGGCGCAGATTTGCATCGGTCAGATCAACCTTGGACAAGTTGGCGTGGCTTAAGTTCACATCGCTTAGGTCAACCCCGCGCATACTCTCTTTGATTGAAGACAAGCTGGTCAGATTTCGCACTACGCGCAGTTTGTCACTCAATTGCGTACCATCGTTAATAATTGCGTAGCGCAAATTAATATTCAACAGATTGGCACGGCGGAAGTCCGTGTTGAGCAGGCTGGCACCTTCCAAACTGGCACCCGTCAGGTCCGCATCCACCAGCGAAGCTCCGCGCAAGATGGACCCCGAAAAATTTGCATTGCGCAGCTTTGCGCCGCTTAGGTTGGCGGACACCAAGCGGGCCTTGCTCAGGTCGGCATCCATTAAGTCAGCATCCACGAACAATGCCTGTGTCAGGTCCGCTGCGTGAAAGTTTGCCCCCACCAGAATCGCATTGCGAAAATTCGCTTGCGTTAGGGCGGCAGCGCTAAAGTCTGCCCGGGTCAGATTGCACAAATTAAATTGGGCTTTGTCCAAGTGCGCGCTGCGCAAGGTGCTATCTGTCAGATTACTTCCACCCAGCAAAACGTTTACAAGATTTGCGCCATCAAAATTGCACTCTGACAGGTCCACATTTTGCAAATTAATGTCAACGCCGTCCTCGCCGCTAATGTCGGTCTGATGAACCTTGCATACCAAGCGGTGCTTCTCTGCAAGCTGGCGCGTGGTGCTCCAGTCACTAATGTTCATGCGCACCCAGCGCAGATCCGCGCCGGACATCACAATGCCCAGCACAAGCGCATTCAGCAGATTGGCGTGGCTTAGATTCGCATCTGTGAAGTCGGTTTCAGTCAGGTCTGCATCCACTAAAATTGCATGCATCAAGTTGGCGCGCTGAAAACTGGCATTGCGCAGCAGCGCAGATGTGAGCTGCGCGTGTTCAAAGCTGGCGCCGGCAGCCCGCACTTGGTCCAGATTGCAGTTCTGCAGCGCGGCGCGCAGCAGGCAGGCAGCGGTTAGATCGGCACCGTACAGGCTGGCACCGCCCAGCTTTGCATCCGTCAGATTGGCATGGGACAGGTTGGCATCATTCAGCATGGCATTAGACAGGTCAGCACCAGTTAGATTGCTGTGCGACAGGTCTGCGCCGCGCAAGTCCGCGCTGCTCAGCGTGGCGCCATGCAGGTCTTCACCGCTAAAGTCCACGCCCGGCAGGCTGGCAGTCTGCTCCAGCGTATGGCCGCGTGCGCTGCGCACGGCGTCCGGTGGCGCGCTCATTGCAGCACCAGCTGATTAAACACGCGCGCTCGCAGCCGGCAGGCCAGGCAGCCGGCTGTCCAAAACAGCCCGCACCGCCGCTGCTGTCGCCGGCAACTGCAGGGGCGGGTTGGCATGGTCACTGGTAACCAGCGGCAAGCTGCCCTCGTGATAGCCGGACTTGAAGCCGCTGAACTTGAGGCCGTGCGCGGTGCTGATGACCACCACGCGCGCACCAGGCTGGATGGTATTGTTCTGGCGCAGTTTGCACAGCGCCGCCAGCGCCACAGCGGTATGCGGGCAGGCATACATGCCCGTTTTATCGGCAAGTGCGGCCGCTGTCGCCAGCTCTTGCTCGCTGGCTTGCTCCACCAAGCCATCCGTCTGCAGAATGGCCTGCACCGCCTTGGCATAGCTCACCGGCGCACCAATGCGGATGGCCGATGCCTGCGTGGCTTCTGCTTGCATGGCCACCGGCGCCGCAAAATTATTGCAAAAGCTCTGGTAAAAGGGGTTGGCGCGGCTGGCCTGCGCAGCCACCAGCCGCGGCAGGCGCGTGATTATTCCGAGGTCTTGGAGCAGTTTTAGCCCCTTGTAGAGCGCGCTAACATTGCCCAGGTTGCCCGCCGGAATGATGATCCAGTCCGGCACGGTCCAGTCAAACTGGCGCACAATCTCCACGCCCACGGTCTTCTGGCCCTCAATGCGCAGGCTGTTCATCGAGTTGGCCAAATAGATGCTGTTGTCCTGCGTCACCTCGCGCACCACGCGCATGCAGCCGTCAAAGTCTGTGTCCAGTGCCAGCACGTGCGCGCCATGCGCCAGCGGCTGCACCAGCTGCGCATCGCTCACCTTGTTGCGTGGCAGGAATACAACTGCCGGAATGCCAGCAGCCGCAGCGTACGCGGCAAGGGCCGCGCTGGTGTCACCGGTGCTGGCACATGCCACGGCGCGCACCGGACTGCCGTCCGCAATCATCTGCTTCACCACGCTCACCAGCACCGTCATGCCCAGATCCTTGAAGCTGCCGGTGTGGCTGTTGCCGCACAGCTTTACCCACAGGTCATCCAGCCCGATGCTTTTGCCAAAGCGATCAGCCCAAAAGAGATTGGAGTTGCCCTCGTACATACTGACAACATTTTCAGCGCGCAGCTCCGGCGCCACCCACTCCTTCATGCTCCACACGCCGCCGCCGTACGGCCAGCGCGTGGTGGCTGCGCGGCTGTCCAGCAGCTTGCGCCACTCTGCCGGCGCGTGCCGTACTAGTGCGTCCACATCATGGTGCACCTCCAGCAAGCCGCCACAGTGCGGACAGAGATACACAATCGAATCAACCGGGTAGCTGCCACCGCAGCCGTTGAAGCAGCGCAAATGCGAGCGGAAGCTGCCCGCCAAGGTGGCCGCCGGCCCGGCAGCCTGAAGCACCGCGTTTACTTCAACTGCCACACGGGTTCCACATCAGCGCTGCTGTTGCGCGACAGATTTGTTTGCGAACTGCCATTCGCCAGCATGCTGTAGATTTCAGTGTTGCCGTCCCGGCTGCTCACATACAAAAGCTGCGAGCCGTCCGGCGACCAGCGCACCGCACTATCGTCCGCAGAGTTGCTTGTCAGGCGCACCTGTTCAGTGCCGGCATTGTTCATTGAGTAAATCTCGTTGTTGCCATCGCGCGCCGAAACGAACACCAGCTTGCTGCCGTCCGGCGACCATTGCGGCGCAATATCGTCACCGCTGCTTGTAGTGAGGCGCTTGGTTTCAGCGCCGGTCGGCTTCATAGTGTAGATCTCTTTGTTGCCATCGGCAGCTGATACAAAAGCCAGCAGTGTGCCATCCGCTGACCAAACAGCATCGCCTTGGTAAGCAGTATTGTAAGTCAGGCGGGTCTGCGCCGAGCCGTCCGCACCCATTACATACACTTCCGCGTCGCCATCGCGCAGGGAGGTAAACACAATCTTTGTGCCATCCGGCGACCATTGCGGGCCGCCGTCTTCTTTCGTGCTCAGCGTCAGGCGCGTCTGCGATGAGCCGTCCGCGTTCATTGCATAGATTTCTTGATTGCCATCGCGGTTGGAAGTGAAGGCGATCTTGCTGCTGTCTTTAGACCAGACCGGGTATTGGTCATCGCCGGTGGCGGTGGTTAGGCGCGCAATATTGCTGCCATCGGCATTCATCACGTAGATCTCAAAGTTGCCATTGCGTGAACTATGGAACGCAATGCGCGTGCCGTTGGGCGACCACGCCGGCGCGGAGTCATCCGCGGGCGCCTCGGCCAGGCGCAGCGCGCTGCTGCCATCCAGCAGCATGGTGTAAATCTCGCGGTTGCCATCGCGTGCAGCCACAAACGCAATCCGGGTGCCACCGCCGCCCGCCGCAGTCGGGGTGATTGTTGGCGTGGCAGTTAAGGTGGTAGTGGGGGACGGCGTCATACTGGGCGTGCCGGTAATAGTAGGGTTGAGCGTGGGCGTCCAGCTGGGAGTGGGCGTCCAGCTGGCGGTGGGCGTCCAACTGGGCGTAGGCGTCCAGCTGGGAGTTAGTGAGGGCTGCGCTGTACTGGTGGCTTCGCTTGCGCTGCTGGCGGCCGTTGGCTGGGCAGCAGGTGTGGTGCTGGCAGTCACTGCTGTGGCAGGCACGCTGGCGCCGGGTGTTTCCGATCCCTTGGCAGTGGTCAATCCGGCCATTGCCTGCACTGTCTGTTTTGCCTGCTGGGTTGCCAGTGCTTTGCGCTCTGGCACCCGCGTGCGGGCGGCAGCGAGCGCGGTTCCGGATAGCGGATTGTCGGGCACGGGAGCAGGCGTGGGGCTGTTGCACGCAAACAGCAGCAGCGCGATCGCAAGCAGCGGCGGTGTCTTGTACTTCCAACCATTCATACTAATAAATCCTTTCTCTCAATTCTGGGCTGCGCAAAAGCGCAGCTGCATCAATGCCAGTCGCGCCGGTGCCCGGCATCGTTGACCACATCACAGGACTACACCTGCACCAGCCAGTTGCGCAAGCGGTCCGGCGCAAAGCGCGCCACAAATTCCGCGCTGTATCCCGGCATGCCAATCGGGTAGCGCGCCCGCGGCCAGCGCGCAGTAAGCGCATGCCATACGGCGCGCGCCACTTGCTCCGGCGGCAGCATCACGGGCTGCAGCCCGGCCACCTGCAGCGCGGCGGCCTTCATGGCAGCCCCGTACAAGCTGTCTGCTTGCGGCGGAAGCCCGGCCTGTAGCGCCGCAGCTGCACTGCGGGACTTGCCCCAAATGGGCGTGTCTATCGGTCCGGGCTGCACGCTGCAGACATGCATGCCCCACGGGCGCAGCTCTGAGCGCAATGCATCCGAGAGCGCTTCCAGTGCAAACTTGGAGGCAGCATACGCGCCAAGTAACGGCGCTGCCACCCGCCCGCTCACGGAGCTGATGTTGATGATGCGCCCGCGTGCGCTGCGCAACAACGGCAGCACGGCCTGTGTCACCGCCAGCTGGCCCACAACATTAACTTCCAGCTGCCGCCGAAACTGTGCCAGCGGCAAAAATTCCAGCGGGCCGGCCACCGCAATCCCAGCGTTGTTCACAAGCCCATGCAAGCCGCCACCAACACTGGCCGCCAGCGTTTGCGCTGCAGCTGCCACCTGCTCCGCCACAGTCACATCCAGCAGCAGCGGCGTGATGGCCGCAGCCTGTGCGCTCAGTGCAGCGCCATCCGCTGCGCTGCGCACGCCCGCAAACACCTGCCAGCCGCGCTGCGCGCAATGCAGTGCGCAGGCCCGGCCGATGCCGGTGCTTGCCCCGGTAACAAGTACGGCGCGCATGCGAGTGCCTAGCGGCTCTTAGAATCCAGCTGCAGCACGCGCCCGGCTGCAGGCTGCAGCGGGCGGCTGTTGTTGGGAAAGATCGCAGCAAACGCTTCAATCTGCGCAGCCGAGAGCTCCACCGGCTGCACAAACAGCAGCCAGCGCACGCCCTCAGTGCACGGTGGTGCAGTGAACGAGCCGTTGTAGCGCGCTGTGCGCCGGTCGGCGGGCAGCAGGCTGGCAGCATTGAATGCTGCCGGAACCGGTTCGGCGGCGCCAGCCTGCGCCGGCAGTTTGTCCCACAGCAACTGGTATGCCGGATTGGGCGCACCGGCCGTGGCAAACACACTCAGCACCGCAATGCTGCCCGCTGCAGATTGGTGGATCAGCTGCAATTCCATTGCGAATGGCACGCCGTTCACGCTGTGCTCGCTGGGATGATGCATCTCAAAATTCAGCAGCGCGTAGTCCACGCCGTCCACCTGCAAGCTGCTGCCCGCCGGGTAATCGGCGCGCACAGTGTAGCCATCGTTCGCCAACGCAAGCTGCGCCGGCATGTAATTCACGCGCAGGTCTGCCAAGTCTGCGCTGGTGCCGCCAGTAAGATCGATCGGGGATTGCGCGGCCCCCGAGCCACACAGCGCAAACGCCAGTTCCATTTGCGCCCACGCCTGCGGGCCGTAATCACCGCTGTAGCCCCACACCGGCAGCGCAGGCACGGCGCTAGCCGCGGCAGTTGGTTCAGGTGATGCAGTCGAATCAATCACGGCTGGCGCAATAGTTGCCGTCGCGTTGGCACTAACCTTGGTGGGTGTTTCCAGCGTCGCCCCGGCCGTCGCTGCCGCTGCGTACCCCGCCGCCAACACAGCCATTGCGGTTTCGGTCGCGGCCACCGCCGCATTCACAGCCAGCGGCCCGCCAGCCACCAGCGTCGCATGCGCCGAAATGGCGTCTATTTGGTCAATACTAGTCTGCACCACGGCACCCGTTGGGGAGCAAGCAGCACTCAGCAGGCAGGCAGCTGCCGCCAATTTCGCAATTAGCCTTGGCAACGGCTCATATTTCATAGCCTCTCGAAAGTTTAGCACGACCACATTCAAATCAAACATTCCCGATAAATCAGGCTGGATCAAGTAGCGTTGCAAGGATTGCGCCACTTCAGGGCCGGCCAAAAGCCGCACCGTCTGCGTTGAAATCTGGGCAACATTGCAAAGCGCGCCAATTCGGCTGCCTACAGTCTAGGAAGTTGCCGCGGTTGCCGGTGTATGTAGTTTGTGAAGAAGAATTAAAGGCGCCGTAAATGGCTGCACGCGGTGCGCACAAAACGAGAAGTTTGCGCATCCCGGGCTGGCTCACAAAGCGGCTGGGCGGCAAGCCTGAAAGCTTGCTGCCACCTTGAGCGCCTGCGCGCCGCTAATCAGGTGGCGGCTTTGATGCCCTGCGCAACAAAGTGCGCCAGGGCTTGAATCGACAGCATCGGATTCACGCCGGAGCATTCCGGCAGCGCGCTGCCATCCGCCACGTACACACCGCGCGCCGCGCGCAGCTCACCGGATGGCGCGAGTGGATGCGTGTGCGCATTGCCACCCATGCGGCAGGTGCTCATTTGGTGCGCGCTAAAAAGCGGAAAGCGGTTGGGCTGCATGGACCAAGTGCCAGCCTGCGCCAATGTTGCTGCAAAATGCGGCGATGCCACGTGCAGCGCTTCCGGTGCAGCGGCATGCGGCAAGTAGACGGCCTGCGCACCCGCCGCGGCGTGAATGCGGGCTGCCGTTTGCATGCCACGCAGCAAATGCGCTGCATCATAGTTGCTCAGGCGGTGCCGGATGCGCGGCTGCCCATGCCGGTCCGCCACCACCTGCCCGGGGTCGCGGTCACGCAAGAGCACAATGAAACCGCCCAGCCGCTCGCTCGCCAGCATTGCCTGCTTGTGGGCCCGGCCGGAATGCCATGGCATCGCCAGCGCAAAAAGCCCGGGGTGTGCCGGCGGAGTCTCAATCAAGAATCCGTAGTTGCCGTCCAGCTGCGCAAAGTGGTTGCAGACTGCGCTCATCATCGGCCCCTCCCAGGCGCGCATCGGGCGCCCGTAGTCCGCGGCCACGGCCAGCGTGGGATGCAAGTACAAGTTGCGCCCCAGCTGCGCATGGCGCAAGCCGCTGCGCCACAACAACGCCGGCGTATGCAATGCACCCGCGGCCACCACCACCCGCCGCGCATGAATTGTGACGCGCGCCGCACCCTGCTGCACGAGGACGCCCGCGGCCTGTCCGCGCTGCAGCAGCACGCGCTGCACATTTGCATCCACCAGCACACGCGCACCACTGTTCTGGGCGCGCCAGATGTGCGTGCGCAAGCCGCCCTGCTTGGCGCCGCTGCGGCAGCCAAACAGGCAATAGCCGCAGGCCTGGCAGCTGCCCGCCTGCTGGCAGCCGTCAGTGTTGCGCGCAATTAATTGCACCGCATAACCAAGGGCCTGCGCCCCATCCCACAACGCCTGATTCTGAAAATTATGCGGCGACTCATCCGTGCCCACATGCCCGGCTTCCGCCACGGCATCGATACTGCGCTGATACTCGGGCGTGGTGAAGTGCGGCACATGATGGGCGCTTGCCCATTGCTGCAGGATGTAGTCCGGCGTGCGGAAGGCACCTGCCCAATTAACTGTGGTGCCGCCGCCGAGGCAGCTGCCGGCAAACATAGTGACGCCGCCGTTGCTGGAAGTAAGCGCCGCGCGCTGCTCGTACAGGCGCCCCAGCATCTCCGCCTCGCGCTGCGTGAATTCAGCCTCAGGCACGTATGCGCCCTTTTCAACAATGATTACATCGTGGCCGGCTTCCGCCAACTCCGCAGCCACCACCGCGCCGCCAGCGCCGCTGCCCACTACAACCGTGTCACAATGCAGCGCAGTGTCTGCGGCGCAGCGCAGCATTTGCAGCGGACGCTGCGCTGCAACCGGCTGCGCCAGCGGGCCGCCGTAGCCGATGTCTGCCCAGTTGGGGTTGGGAACAGCGGCCGCGTCGCTGTAGTAGGTGAAAGTGACGAGCTTCTTGAGGCCCATGAAGGCTTTGCGCAGAAGCGCGATATCACTGCGCGCCCAGCACTGCAGCAGCTGCTCTGCCTGCGCGCTGGAGAGCTGCGCAAGCGGCCGCAGCGCACCGCCCCATGTGAGCCCGACAAGCGGGCTGCCCAGCAGTTGCAATGCCTGTTGCACCTCGGCCTGCTGCTCCGCGCCCAGTGCGCCCACAACTTCCACCATGCGGTCAGCAAGTTGCAGCGTGTCAGCCGACCGCCGCCAAAATTCTGCTTGTGGTCCGGGCACTTCCAGTGAAGGAATGAAAGCCCGGCACAGCGCACGCAGCGTGTTCATCTGCGCTGGATTCAGTTTCATGCGCAGTGCTGCGGAGTCGGTTTGCGTTTACGAAGCATCGCGCAGCGCTTCATTGCGCCGTGTTGCCGCCATCCACCGGAAGTGCGGCCCCGGTCATAAAGCTGGAGTCGGCGCACGCCAGGAAAAGCACCGCGCGCGCAATTTCCGCAACGCTGCCCACCCGGCCCATGGGCAGTGCAGCGCCAAGGCGCGCCAGCAGCTCCTGCTGGTCGCCGCCATCGCGGTGGTACCCGGCTTGCTGCCAGCGTTCCACCTGGGTGTCGCCCGGGCAAATTGCATTCACCCGGATATTTTCGCGCGCGTGATCCAGTGCCATGGAACGCGTCAGCTGCAACACAGCGCCCTTTGAAACGCTGTAGGCCAGCGCGTTAGGTGCGCCCACAAGACCCCAGTCCGAGGCGTTGTTCACAATCACGCCGCCACCGGCTGTGCGCATGGCCGGCAGCACCAGCCGGCTCATATGCCACACAGCCGTCACGTTGAGCTGCATTACCGCATCCCAGTCGCTTTCAGAAGTGGTTTCCGCAGTGCCGCCCAGCACGATGCCGGCATTATTAAACAAAATGTCGAGGCTGCCCAAAACGGCCAGCGCCTCAGCCACGCTGCGCTCGCAATCCGCAAGGCTGCGCTGATCCGCCAGCACAAAGTGCGCGCCCGTCTCGCGCGCCACCTGCGCCCCGAGCTGCGCGCGCCGCCCGGTAAACGCCACGCGCGCACCCTCGGCGGCAAACAGCGCAACAGTGGCGCGCCCGATGCCGGACGTACCGCCAGTTATCAACGCCGTTTTATTGGCGAGGCGCATAAGTTTTGTTCCCGGCAATCGCTGCGGCAAACCCCGCTGCACAGCAAGCCCCCAAGTAAAGAATGTTCATTGCAAGTCGCCTATCATTTGATTAGCCAACCTCATGTTCAATCCATGCAAATAGTGCAAACGCCGGCATAGGCCGTTTACGGCAGGCGCACGCTTCCCAAACTCAGCCGATTATCCGGCACGGCAGCACCCGCCACTTTTACCTGGAGCCGCGCCTGTGTGTCCCAGCGGTAGAGGCCAACATACACTTGATAATCGCCAGGGGCGACCGACAGTTGGATAGTATCCACCACCGTTTCGCCGGCGCTCCAGATTGAAGTGGGGTAACTGCCAGCCATCGGTTGCGCGTCCGCTTGTGCCACGATGCTGCCCGCAGCATCTACAACGTGCACAAAGATGCTGTAATCAGCCAGGGGTGCAGCGCGCACATTCCAAAACAGGGTTAAGCGCAATCCAGCACTGGCCGGAGTTAGGGTGTAGCCGGTCAGGGCAATGCCATCATCAAACTCAGCAGCAAGCCTGTTGTCCGGCAGCCGGGCAGCTTGCTCAAGCGGAATTTTGAGTTGCCCCACGGTGCCCATTTCTTCGCCGCCAACCACGGGCACACGCTCCTGCCGCAACACATCCCAAACGCCCGCCATCAGCCGGTAAGCACCCGGCGCAGCGCCGGCCGGAATCGTCAGCGTGGTTGTCAGCGGTACTGTTTCGCCGGCGCGCCACGCAACAACGCGGTAGACGCCGTGCAGCGGCCAAGTGTGCGCCGTTGCCAGCGCATTGCCTTCGCGATCTATTAGCTGCGTCAAAATCTGCACATCGCGCGTAACGCGTTGCTGCGCCTGCCAGTAGAGCGTAACCGTCAGCGGTTGGCCGGGAGTGAGCGTGGAGGAGTGATATGCGTTGACAGACAGACCATTCGAGAACGCCACAGCTGCCGGCGTGTGGCTCGGTTGCAATCCCCGCCAGCGCGCTGCCCTGATGGTGGCACCCAGCACGCCATTTGCTGCCGGCAGCGGCTGCGCTGCGCCTGTGTACTCCAGTGCGTCCGGCAGCGGTGGAAGAAGGTACGCGATGCCATTTTTCAGCGCAACCCACTCATCTGGCCGGTAGCCGGCGGGGTTGCCATCAGTTGTTGGACGTTCCGGCTGCGCCGGCGTAATCACAGTCACCAGCTCGCCGGGCTGCAATGGCGGTTGCAAGCCACCCGCCCGCTCAGGAAAACCATCCGCAATCAAGAACGCCAGTGGTGGCCGCTGATACTCCGAAGACGCAACCAAAATTGTGCGATTGCGATTCTGCAAAATATATTCTGCCTGCGCCATATCCACCAAGCTGCCATCCCACTCACGGCCGGGCAGTTTGTTGAGGGCTGCAGTGACGCGCGCAGCGTAATCCCATTGGCGCGCGGCCCCGGCCAGCACAACCGCCCCAAGCATTAGCAGCGCATACCTTCGCGGCAACTGCCAGCGCGCCTGCACCCACTGCCAAATTGCCGCCAATCCCATGCCCGCCAGCAAAAATACAAACGGCAGCGCAGCCAACGTACGCGTGGGGGCAGGAGCCATACGCTCAAAGGTAAGCAGCTCCGGTACATACAACAGCGCCGCGATCGCCACACAAAATAATTGCGCCGCGCGGCGCTGGCGCAGCGCCACGACCAAGCCCGCCAGCAATCCAACAAACAACACCGGGTCCAGCAGCGGCATGCCAGGATGCGAACTGTTGTCCCACTGCACGCCAAACATCAAAAGTAGATTGGCTAATTTGCCAATAAACAACGCAGCGGGATCCGCCATTGAAAAGATAAAGCGGCCTGCTGTTTGTTCAGTGCGGGAAAACAAGGTGAACGGGGTGCGCAAGAACAAGATCCATTGCGGCAGCGCCAGCAGCGCTGCCACCGCACCAGTGAACACCAACCCGCGCCAGCGCCGCCGCAGCACCGAGCCCGGCACCAGCGCAGCAGCCAGCAGTGCGCCAGCCAATGCCACCGGAAATGCACGCGCCACAATATATGCGTACTGGCTTACGCCAATGCAAACACCCGCCATTATGAAATCAGCCCGGCGCTGCAATCGCAACGCACGCCAGAGAGCAGCTACAGCTGCGAGCTCCAGCAGCGGCAACAGTACATGCTCGGTGCCTTGGGAAACAAAAATGCCAAATGCCGTGGAGAGCGCCAGTCCGATACCGGCTATCAACCCAGCCAGCCGCGCAAAATCACGCCCCGCATCCGCAAACAGCTGGCGGGCGGCAAGGTACGCGGCCGGCGATATTAGCGCCGCACTTAGCAATGGAATGGAGCAAAGCGCAAAAAAGTTAAATCCCAACGCACTTAGCGTGACTGCGTCAAGGTAAATTATTAAAGGATTGGGCGCAAAAAGGATGTAAACATAGAAGTCCCATACATTGCGCCGCAAGAAATCCAGCGCATGAATTGCAAGGCGCGCAGAATCGCCGCTGATGCCCGGCGGCCCCAAAAAAAGGCGCGCCGAATGCAAAGCCAAGGCAAAACTAAATAAGCCAAGCGGCAGCCAATCGCGGCGAATGAAGGGCCTGCTCGTTGTCATGGGATAAGCGAACGCAGAGGAACCACGGATTAGATTTGAATAGCGCCGAAATGCCCGCAACTCCGTTGAATTGTTTAGAGCTCGGACGCTTCTATTACTGGCGTCATTTTACGCCAGCCAGGTTGCGCGGGGCGCAGCCCTGCGGCAAATCGTCGCTACATCCGGAGGCGGCTGAAGGCTCTGCGCGGCGTGAAGGATGGTTCACCCTCGGGCATGTTCACAAACTTCGATTGGGAACTTGGCCTCCACCCGGCAATGGCTTTTCGCTTTCTTGGCACATTGCACCCCCACGACCAAGTGGTGCTCACAAAAAATGCAGGCACTGCACTCAGCTTGTACAGCAATGCGGTTGCGGTCAGTTGCTCACTTCGTCCGGCAGCGACCGCTGTCAAGCGGCATTCAGCCGGCGTGCGCCGCAGCCCGCCAGCCGGGCAGCGCAGTCACACGGCGCGGGTGCCGCGCGGGTCCAGCGCATCCCGCAGGCCATCACCTACAAAATTCACGCTCAGCACAGTAATCAAAACAAACAAGCCGGGAAACACCCACAACCACGGCGCGCTCTCCAAATAGCGGTAGGAGTTCTCCAGCATGTTGCCCCAGCTGGCAGTGGGCGGCTTCACACCCAGCCCCAGAAAACTCACATACGCCTCGCTCAGAATGGCATTGGCGATGCCGAGGGTTGCGGTCACAATCACGGGTGCAAGCGTGTTCGGCAGCAGGTGCTTGAGTATCATGCGCCGATTGGACACACCGAGGCAGCGCGAAGCGGAAATAAAATCCTGCTCTTTGAGCGACAAAATATTCGCGCGCACAATGCGCGCCAGATACATCCAGCTTGTGAAGCCAATGATTACAATGATCACCACCACACTGCTGCTGAAAGTGCGGCCCAGCAGCGTAATTTCCGGAATAGTGCCGCCCAGAAATTTTGCCGCCACAATTAACAGAAACAAACTCGGGATGTTTAGCATGGCTTCGGTGAAGCGCATCAGCACGCTATCCACCCAGCCCCCGTAATAGGCAGCGATTGCGCCCACCAAGGTGCCGAGCATGACCTCAATCAGCGCCGCGGAAACACCGATCAGCAGCGAGATTTGCCCGCCATAAATTGTGCGCGCCAGAATATCCTGGCCGATCGTGTCCGTGCCAAAGATGTGCACAGCCGAAGGCGCCTGCAGTTTGATGGCGATGTCATTGCAGTTGGCGTAGGCTTCGCCGCTCAACGCCTGGCCAAGCGGCGCACACATCCCGCGCGAGAGGATTGCGCCGGCCGCAAAAACATACACGAACAAACCGGCCAGCACAAACAAGCCGGCCATAGCCATCTTGTGCCGGCGAAAGCGCTGCCACGCCAGCTGGCCGGGCGACAGCATTTTGATTTCAGCGGCATCGACTGTGCCGGCGAATGGCGGCAGCGCGACTGCGGTCATCTCATGCACCCATTACTCAATGCGAATGCGCGGATCCAAGAAGGAATAGGTGATGTCGGTGACAATCTGAAACACCACCACCAGCACTGAGATCATCATCAGAATACCCATCAGCACCGGGAAGTCGGCGCGTTCGGTGTGGTCAATAAATAAACGGCCGGTGCCGGGCCACGCAAAAATACTTTCGGTAACCACGGCGCCAGCCAGCAGGAATGGCACATCCAGCCCGATGAGAGTCACAAAGGGCAGGGATGCATTTTTGAGCGCGTGGCGCATAATCACTGTGAAGGGTTGCACGCCCTTGGCGCGCACCGCCCGAATGTAATCCTGCCCCAGCACTTCCAGCATGCTGGAGCGCACGTAGCGCCCGTATGCAGCCACACTGATGATGGAGAGCGTGAGCACCGGCAGCACCATATGCAGTACAACTTGCTGCACGGTCTTACCTACTTGCGGATCGTACATGCCCACCGTGGGCAGGTGCGGCAGGCCCCAGCGCTTGAAGTACACGCCAAACACATACATCAGCATCAGTGCCAGCCAAAACACGGGCATGGAGTAGCCCACGAAGGAGAGTGTGGTGATAACGTTGTCTGCCAGTGTGTACCGGCGCAGCGCGGAGTACACGCCGATCCCCAGCGAGAAAACAATGATGATGATTTCCACTGGGATCATCAGCAGCAGAGTGTTTGGGATGCGGTCGCCAATAACGCGCGTGACCGGCGTCTTGGTTACCAGTGATGTGCCCCAGTCTCCGCGCAGCACGCCCTGGCGCTTGCCGGGCGTTTCGCGCACGCCGTCGCCATCAAGGTCAATCTTCATCCAGTCGTTGCCCACCAGCCACACAACGTATTGAAAGATGACGGGCTGGTCCAGCCCCAGCTGGCGCTCCAGGCGCTTGCGGTCTTCCGGGCGCGCCGGCGTGCGCGCGCCCATGCTGGCCAATGGATCCCCAAAGGATTGCATCAGCGTGAACAGCACCAGGCTGATCACAAATAATTGTGGAACTGCCTGCAGCAGGCGCCGGACAATGTAGTTGAACACAGGTGCTGTGGCCCCCGGTTGCGGTTACCCCCGGAGGCCTGGCCGCTAACAGCCGGGGCCTAAGGAGCTTCTATGTCCCACTCGGTCACATTCCAAAACGAGGTGCCGCCCGAAAACACAACATTCTTCAACCGATTGCTCACCGACCAGAGATCGGTATCGTTCCACATGCCCACCCAGATCACTTCGTCATACATGATCTTTTCGATTTCATAGAAAATCTTGATGCGCGCATCGCGATCAACGGTCTTTGCCTGCTGGTCAAACAAGGCATCAAGCGCCGGGTTGCAATAGCCCTGAAAGTTGCCGCCTGCGGGCAAGTCCGGCGTAGGGATTTCGTTGCACTTAAAGTGCGCAACATCCGGGTCCGGAAACGATGGCGCATCGGAATATTCAGCAATGTCGTAATTGCCATAAAGCGGCCCGTTTTCGGCATAGCTGTTGAAGTAAATGTCGCTGGCATTGTTCACGAGTTCTGTGTCAATGCCGACCGCCGCCCACATCTGCTTCACCACCGCCATCAGATCCTTGCGCAGCTGGCGACTGTTGCTAATGTAGCGCAGCTTGAGTTTCACCACCTTTCCGTCAACAGTTTTTTCGCGAATGCCGTCGGCACCCAGCTTCCACCCGGCCCCATCCAGCAACTCCGCAGCTTTCGCCGGGTCATAAGGGTACGCCTTGATGGCAGGGTCGCCGTAAGGCGGCGTGGCTTCCCAGAATGTGCCGACCGGCGCGGTCTTATCGTTGAGCAGGTCCTTCGTGATCTTGAAGCGGTCAGTAGCGAGTGCGATCGCCAGGCGCACTTTCGGATCTTGCATCGCTGGATGCGAGCGCTTGGGGTCAAAGTTCATGAACCACGACTCCACATATCCACCCTGATCAATTCCAATACCGGCCGCTCCGGAACTCTCGATTTCGGGAATATCAGAAAATGAAAGATAAACCCCAATGTCAGTGTCGCCGGCTTTAATTGCAGCCATTTGGGCAGCATCATCCGGCACCATCCGCAAAAATATTTGGTCCACCTTCGGTTTTTCGCCAAACCAGTTTTCGTTGCGCACAAAAAGAATGTGGCTGCCCGACTCCCACTCCTTAAAAACAAACGGGCCATTGCCAACGGTCGGCGCCCGGTTCCAACCGGCTTTGTCCAGCGTGCCATCCTTTTCGAACACCGGTTGCAGAATGTGTTTGGGCAGCACCGGAGTCGCGGCCCCTCCGCCTGCAAATACGCTGGTAATCCACGGCGCAAACGGGTCGTTGTACTTGATCACCAGAGTGTGCGCATCTTTTGCCTCCACAGATGCCACATGGTCCGTGTATGGATAAGTGGTGACCACTGCGTTCTTGGGCGAAATGATCATTTGGTATGTGAACACAAAATCATCCGCGGTCATCATTTCACCATCAGACCACTTGGCATCCGGGTTGAGTTTTACGGTGATCGTTTTCTCATCAGCGCTGACGCCGCCATTTTCCTTGGTGGGAACTTCCGCTGCAACATCCAGCACGGGATTGCCCTGCGCGTCAAAGCGCCAGAGGCCGCGCAGCCAAAACGGCTGCGTGATCCACGAGAACCACATGCCCGTGTAGGGCGGGCTCAAGCTGTCCGGTTCCTGTGTAAACGTAATCGTTACAACCTTGGGCGCAGCCTCTGGTTGCGCGGTTGCAGGTTCCGGCAGTGCCGTAGGCGCCGCCGCCATTGTTGGTTCAAGCGCCGTGGTGGCGACGGCGGCCGGCGCTTCGGGCGCAGCCGGTGCCGCACAAGCAGCAAGCAAAAGGCTGGCCACTGCAATGCTTGCGGTCAGGCGTGAAATTAATTTGAACATGCTAACTCCTTGCAACAATCTAAACCCAATTTAACATAGTGAGCTGTCACCGTCAAGCGCTGCCGTTGGAGGCGGACTGTTTTTCAACCAATGAAATCCTGGCGTCTAACAGCAGACAATTTGCGCATGATTTCTTATGAAAGGTGAGCTTGCGCAACGACCGGATTGCAAAATTTTTTGTCAGGCAAGCTGCAATCGCACAGCTTGTCCCAAACGCTGCGCTGCCTGTGCCAGTTCTTGCGGCGGATACAAGCTGAACGCCAGGCGCAGCGTGTTGGATCCGCGCCCGTCCAGATGAAAATTTGCGCCCGGAATGAAAGCCATGCCAGCCGCTTCGGCGTGCGGCAGCAGCGCAGTCGCATCCAAATCCGCTGGCAGCGTCACCCACACAAAAAAGCCGCCCGCCGGCACCAGCCAGCTGCAGCCAGCGGGCATGTGCTCACTTAGAGCAGCCAGCAATGCGTTGCGCCGCTCACGATAGGCATGGCGAAAGCGCTGCACATTCAAGTCAAAGCCGCCGGTTGTGCACAACTCGCCGGCCACCATTGCAGTCAAGTGGTTCACGCCGCCGCCGCTGTCGCGCAGGCCGCCGTCAACCAGCCGGCGCACCTGCTGCGCGCTGCCATTCAGCCAGCCCAGGCGCAGGCCCGGCGCAAGCGATTTTGCAAATGACCCCAGTCGCAGCACGGTCCCGCGCGGCGCCATCGTCCACAAAGCCGGCGGGGCGGGCGCATCGTAGTGCAGCTCGCGGTACACATCATCCTCCACAATGAAGAAGCCGGCTTGCTGCGCCAGCTGCACCAGCGCTTGGCGCCGCTCCGCGCTCAGCGAAACACCGGTGGGATTGTGAAACGTGGGAACGGTATAGAGCATGCGCACGCGGCTGCCGGCGCGCTGCAGGTCGCGCACGGTTTGCGCCAGCAGTTCCACCTGCAAGCCGTGCCCGTCCGTTGCCACCGGCACCAGCCGCAGCGGATGATCACGCATGATGCGCAGTGCAAGGTGATAGCTGGGCGACTCCACCAGCACCACATCTCCCGCCTGCGTGAACAGCGTGCAAATCTGGTCAATCGCATCAGAGTTGCCGGCGGTAATCGCAATCTCATCGGCAGCCACCGCCTGCGGCTCGGTCTGCGCAAGATACGCCCGCAGCCACGCCAGCAGTGGCCCGGCGCCAGCCGCCGCACCGTAAGACAACGCATCGCCGCCCACTTGCGCCAGCACCGCAGCGGCCGCGCTGCTAACAGCTTCCTTCGGCAGCAGTGCCGGGTCGGGCTGGCCCCAGTTCAGCTCGATGATGCCGGGGCGCAGCTGCAGCTGCGTGGTCTGCGGTGCGTCGAGGATGGACATTTTGCTGCGGTCAGCGATCAGTTGGCGGCGAACAATTGGGGCGCGGGCAGTGCGCCACAACTGGCGCAGCTGCGGCCGGTATGCAAGCAGCTGCCGCCTTGCTACTGCGCACGCCCCAGCATCGCACCCAGTTTGCGGCCACCCAAGAGATGCATATGCAGGTGGTAGACCTCTTGCGCGCCATGGTCGCGGCAGTTAACAATCAGCCGGTAGCCATCCGCGTCAATGCCCTCCGTGCGCGCAATCTGCGCCGCCACGGTGAACATGCGCCCCAGCAGCGGCTCATCTGCGGCGGTCACATCTGCCGCCGTGGGGATCACCTTGTTTGGCACAATCAGCACATGCGTGGGCGCCTGCGGATGAATGTCGCGAAAAGCAGTCACCAGTTCGTCCTGGTACACAATCTGCGCCGGCACTTCGCGGCGGATGATTTTGCTGAAGATGGTTTCGATTGCCATGCGTTGCCTCCATGTTTGGGCAGGCCGGCGGCTTAACGGTTGAGCAGCGCCAGCAGCCGGTCCGGATAATCCGTAATGATACCGTCGACACCGGCATCCATCATGCGCCGCATGTCATCAGTCTCGTTCAGGGTCCACACATGCACATGCAGCTGCTTCAGGTGCGCCGTGCCTGTAAAACTGGGCGTGATCAGCTGCAAGCCACTGCGCTGCTCCGGCACCTGCAGCGCAGAAAACGGCGGGCTGTAGGCCGCGCCCACAAACACCAGATTCAACAAATAAAAAGTGGCCACCTCGCGCTGGCTGGCGGCCGTTGCCACCTGTGGGCACGCTTTGCGAAAATCCGCAATCGCAACCGCACTGAACGCCGCCACCAGAACTTTTTGCTGCATATTGTGCGCAGCGAGCAGCGTGCACAACGGCATGCCCAGCGCTGGCGCCTCTTGCTTGATTTCAATAATCATGCGCATCTCCGGAAACGCAGCCAGCACTTCCTGCAGCGCCGGCACGCGCACATCCGTGGCGCGGAATGGGTGGCTCTGCCCGCCATCCGGCGACCAGTCGTAGGCAGCATCCAACTGCTGCAACTCGGCCAGGCTAAAGCCCGCCACCGACCCGCTGCCATCCGTGGTGCGGTCCACCGTGCTGTCATGCATCAGCACCAGCGCCCCGTCCGCGGTGCTTTGCACATCCATCTCCAGCATATCCACCCGCAGGCGCACCGCATTTTCAAACGCAGCCAGCGTGTTGCCGGGACGCAACCCATCGCCACCTTGATGTGCAATCACCAGCGGCACCGGCAAGGGCGCGGCAAAAAGCGCGCGCGGCGCAGCCGGGGCGCTGAAAGCCACCGCAATCGCAAACAACAGCAGTGCCCCGCCCAACACCGCACCCAGCGCGACCACGGCGCGGTTCACAGCCACCGCCAGTTGCACAGCAGCTGCGCAGTTTGCATGCGGCAATTTTACAGGGCACGCGTGCGATTACAATCCGCCCGGCTATCCTGCGCACTGCAGCAGCCGCACAAGGACCAACACCAAATGCCAAAAATCACATTTCTCGGAGCCGGCAGCACCGTGTTTGCAAAAACGCTGCTGGGCGACATCCTCAGCCATCCAGAGCTGGCGGATGCCCACATCGCCCTGCATGACATCGACGAAGCGCGCCTGCAAACATCAACCGTGGTGGCGCACAAAGTGGCCGAGACGCTGGCTGCGCAGCCAGTGATTGCGCCAAGCACAGACCGGCGCGCAGCGCTCGACGGCGCTGACTATGTGATCTGCATGATTCAAGTGGGCGGCTACAAGCCGGCCACAGTTGTGGACTTTGAAGTGCCCAAGCGCTACGGCCTGCGCCAGACAATTGCAGATACGCTGGGCATCGGCGGCATCATGCGCGGCCTGCGCACCATTCCGGTGCTGCTTGAGATGGCGGCCGATATGGAAGCGCTTTGCCCGCAGACACTGTTCCTCAACTACGTGAACCCGATGGCCATGAACTGCTGGGCCCTGAGCCGCGCCAGCAGCATTCGCACTGTGGGCCTGTGCCACAGCGTGCAAGGCACTGCCGAGCAGCTCGCCCGCGACATCGGCATCCCGCCCGCAGATATTAACTATGTCTGCGCCGGCATCAATCATGTTGCGTTCTATCTCAAGTTTGAGCATGCAGGCACGGACCTTTACCCGCAGCTGCGCGCCGTGCACGCAGCCGGCCGCCAGCCCGCGTGGAACCGCGTGCGCTATGAAATGCTTGCGCGGCTGGGCTACTTTGTAACTGAATCCAGCGAGCACTTCAGCGAGTATGTGCCGTGGTTCATCAAACGCGACCGGCCCGAGCTGCTGGAGGACTTCAACATACCGCTGGACGAGTACATTACGCGCTGCGAAAACCAGATTGAAGGCTGGCACGCAATGCGCGCCGTGTTGGAGGACGCCGCGACCACGCTCGCCGTGGAACGCAGCCACGAATACGGGGCCAGCATCATTCACGCCATTGAGACCAACTCGCCCCAAGTGGTCTACGGCAACGTGCCCAACACCGGGCTGATCGATAACTTGCCAGCGGGCTGCTGCGTGGAGGTGCCATGCCTGGTGGACAGGAACGGCATCCAGCCCACGCGCATCGGCACGCTGCCACCGCAGCTGGCGGCGCTCATGCAAACAAACATTAATGTACAGGCGCTCACTGTGGAAGCCGCGCTCACGCGCAAACGCGAGCACATCTATCACGCTGCCATGCTGGACCCGCACACTGCCGCAGAGCTGGACCTCGCACAAATCTGGTCACTGGTGGACGAGTTGATTGCAGCACACGGCACCTGGCTGCCGCGCTATCACTAAACTCAGATTAGAATCCCGCTCTTATGCGCGCTCTCGTCTTCCAGCATCACGCGGATGCCGGCCTTGGCTACTTTGCCGAACCGCTGGCAGAGCTAGGCGTACAAACAGACGTGCGCCAGCTGCAAGCCGGCGACGCCGTGGCCGCCCCCGCCGGCTACGACATGCTGATTGTGCTGGGCGGAGAGATGAATGTTTACATGGAGCAGGCGCACCCTTGGCTGCGCGCCGTAGATGAAGCCCTGCGCGCAGCACTGGCCGCCGATGTGCCCGTGCTGGGTGTATGCCTCGGCGGGCAACTGCTTGCCAAAGCCCTCGACGCGCCCGTGCACCTCAACACTTCATCAGAGATCGGGCTGCACGCAGTGCACCTCACCGCGGCCGGCCGCGTGGACCCGCTGTTTGCGGGCCTGCCGGAAATCTCCGCCGCACAATGGCACTACGACAGTTTTGCGCTGCCTGCCGGCGCAGTGCATCTCGCCAGCTCCGGCGCCTGCGCAAACCAGGCTTTTCGCATCGGCGCGCGGGCCTACGCGCTGCAGTTTCATCCGGAGGTGATGCCGGACATGTGGGAGCGCTGGCTGTTGGATTTATCCGCCCAAGACGCTGCGCGGCGTGAAACGCTGCAGCTTGTGGTGGCTGCTGCCGCCCCGCAGCTGCAGCAACAGGCTGCGCAGCTGGTGCGCAACTTTGTGCAGCTGGCCGGTGCAGCGCGCAGCCGCGCGTGAAGCCGGCGCCGCATGCCTGAGCTTCCGGAAGTGGAGACGCGCGTGCGCGAGCTGCGCCAGCCATGCGTGGGCCGCACCATCTGCGGCGTGCAGCTGGACTGGCCGCGCCATCTGCACCAGCTTTCACCGCAGCAATTTGCGGAGCGCATTCACGGCCAGACGGTGACGCAGCTGTGGCGGCGCGGCAAGTACCTCATCTTTGACCTGACGCGCGACGCGCTGCTGATTCACCTGCGCATGAGCGGTGACCTGTGCGTGCAGCCGGGCAACAGTGCGGCCGAACCCCACACGCACACACGCCTGCGTTTTGAAAACGGCCATGAGCTGCGCTTCAGCGATGCCCGCAAGTTCGGGCGCGTGTATTTGGTGGGCGATGCGCAGCAAATAGTGGGCAAGCTTGGGCCGGAGCCGCTCGCGGCCGCCTTCAATGCCAGGCAGCTGCACACTGCGTTGCGCGCCAAGAACCGCGCCCTGAAGCCGCTGCTGCTGGATCAGTCGTTTCTGGCGGGGCTGGGCAACATCTACACAGACGAGGCTTTATTTATTGCGGGCTTGCATCCGCAGCGCAGGAGCGCATCATTAAGCCTGGCGGAGGCGCATGCGCTGTGGCTGGCGTTGCGGCGCGCGCTGCGCAGCGGTATTCGGCATAACGGCGCCAGCATAGATTGGGTGTATCGGGGCGGGCAGCAGCAGCTGCACTTTCGCGTCTACCAGCGCGCCGGCCAGCCCTGCCTGCGCTGCGGTGCCCTGGTGCGGCGCATCGTGGTTGCACAGCGCGGCACGCACTTCTGCCCGCACTGCCAGCGCCTAACGCGAGCCAGAAAGTAAGTCGAACTCGTTTTGCAGGTCTGCTACCAGCTTTGCGCGGCGCGCAACAGAAATGAAGGCATGCTCCGCCCCGCGCAACACCACCCGCTCCAGCGCGGGTATGTCCATTCCCAGCTCCTGGTGGGCGTGAAAGAAGTCGTCGGTAAGCGTTGAGTTTTGCACGCCGGGATCATCCGTGTTCAGCGAGACTGCCAACCCGTACTTCATCATCTGCCGCACCGGATGGTCCTTGATGGAGGCTGCCACGCTCGTTTGAATGTTGCTGGTGAGGCAAACTTCGAACGCAACGCCACGCTCGCGCGCCAGCGCCATCACATTCTCATCATCCACTATGCGGGCACCATGCCCGATGCGCTGAGCGCCCAAAACCTCAATCGCGTAGCGCACGCTGTCCGCACTCGTCCATTCGCCGGCATGCGCAGTGATCCGCAAGCCCGCGGCGCGCGCCTCTTGAAACAACGGCACATACGGCTCGGCGGGGAAATTCACTTCGTCGCCAGCCAGATCAATGCCCACCACACCGCGGCTCCCGAAATCCAGTGCAACCTGCAGCATCTCCCGCCCGCGCTGCGGCTCCATGCGGTTGACGGTGATGATCAACTCCACCTGCATTTTGTGCTCGCGGGCTGCAGCCTGCGCAGCCGTGCTCACCCAATCGCACACCTCAGCCAAGGTATAGCCACGCGTGGACGCCAACGCCACCGGATTGAAGCGCAGCTCCATGTAGCGGATATTTTGTGCAGCGGCATCAGCCACTGCTTCGCGCGTAAAGCGCGCAATCACTTCCGGGCTTTGATAAAACTTTCGCAGCACCGGAAACTTGGACAGGAATTGGGCAAAATCACCGCCCGCATACGTCACCTGCACCAGTGGGCGCAGGGCTTCAGCATCTGCGAGCGGCAGATCCACACCATATTTGCGGCCCACCTCTAGCAGCGTAGCAAGCCGCAGCGCACCCTCAAGATGGCAGTGCAGCTCTACCTTTGGCAAAGCAGCCAGCTGGGCGCGCAGGTCCTGCTTCTTTACAGCTGTCATCTTGGACCCAATCTTAACAGATTATTGCCGTGGGGTGGCGGCCAGTAACCCAATCCTTAGGCGCCGTCGGATTTCATGCAGCAATTTTTGTATTTCTTGCCGCTGCCGCAACGGCACGGATCGTTACGGCCAAGTGCGGCGGCTGGCGCACCTTTTGGTGTGGCACCGGGTGCGGCTGCTGCAGCTGCCGCAGTTGCCGGCGCAGCGGGACGCACTTGCCACGTAAACATCCGCGCCACAACAGTGGACCGCATGTCATTCAGCAGCTGCTTGAACTCATCAAATGCCCGGCTTTTGTAAGCCATCAGGGGGTCACGCTGGGCGTAGGCTTCCAAGCCAATGGAGGTGCGCAGGCTTTCAATCGAGGTAAGAAAATCCACCCACAACTGGCTGCTGACGGAGAGCATCAGCTGGCGCATGGTCTCGGTGGCCACGCGCCGGCCAAGCACAATTTGCGCAGCACTGCGCGCACCCGCGGTGAGTTCGCTGAAGCTAGCACTGGCGTCAAGCACGTGACCCTCGGCTTGCAGCACTGCACTGAATGCGGCGGCAGCGGCCGGCTCCAGGTCGGCAACTTTGGCGCTGCTGAGGCGCTGGATTTCAGCTTCACCCAGCGCGTGCGTGCGCGCATCAAAGGCGCGCATCAAGTGCTCCATCAAATCAGCTTGCATGCCGGCTGTATCGTTTGCATCTTCCAGCTCGGCTGCCACATAACCGGTGTAGGCAAAGCGCTGCACAACCCGGCCGGGCTGCGCCCGCGCACCCTGGACTGTGGCCTCGCGGTTAAAGGACACATCCACAATAATGCGCCCGAGCTCGGCGCGGGTGAGATGCTCCGCGCGTGTGATGCGCAACTCCAGCAGCTGCGCCAGTTCGCGCTGCAGCTGCGCGTTCATTGCGGCCTGGGCTGCGCGCGCAGATTCTTCCAGTGCATCCTGCAGTGCGTCCCAATCCAATGCATCCCATGCGGGCACTGCGGTGATGGCCGGCAGTTTGTACTGCACTTGCAGCCCGCGCAGCGCCGTTTGCAGCTGCTCCGCACCGGACAGTTGCTCCACCTGCCGCGAAACTTCCACGCGCAGATTTTCCGGCGTTACGTGCTGCAGCTCGGCGCGCGGCAGCAGCTGCCCAAGGCCGGCATTATCAAACATCGCCTTGGCCACCACGCGCACCTGCAGCGGGCGCCCGTTCTCGCGCGCATCTTCCAGCGCGCCATCGTACGCCAGCTCCGCCAGCTCCCCGCGTGACTTGGCACGCGCCGGCAACTGCTCGGCCCAGCGCGCCACGCGCTCGGACACTAATTCGAGGTAGCGCGCCTCAGTCCGCTCGGCAGCCGAGCGCGCCATTGCCAGCACACATGCGCGCAATGCGGGCGCGTGCTCCATAATATTGCTGGCATGCTGCTGCAAAGTTGCCAGCGCGGGCGCAGCCGGCTGCGCTGCGGCCGGATCCGCCAGCGCGCTGCGCGCCACTTGCAGTGATTCAACCGCAGCCGCATGCGCCTGCCAGATCTCACCCAGGGCCGGTACCTGCTCCGCCAGTGTATCCAGCAAGCGCTCAATTGCGAAGGAGAACAGGATCCCGCCCTCGGGCGTGATGAGTGCGGGTTGCACAACTTCCAGCCAGTCCAGCAGCCGCCACCAGCCCTGCGGCTCCCCGGCAGCCACCTGTACGCGCAGCTTCACTTCCGCCTCGAGCATGTCCTCGGCATCTTCTGTTAAGTCATCTTTGGTAAAAATGCGCTGGCGCTGATCATAAAACTTGGAACGCTGGGTGTTGAGCACATCATCATATTCCAGCAAATGCTTGCGCACATCAAAGTTCGACCCTTCCACGCGCGATTGCGCCTGCTCAATGCTTTTGTTGACAATGCCATGCTCGATCGGCATGGCGTCATCAATCTGCAGGCGCTCCATAATGCTGGCCACGTTTGCGCCGCCAAACCGCCGCATCAGTTCATCACCCAGTGAAAGATAAAAACGACTCGAGCCGGGGTCGCCCTGGCGGCCGGCACGGCCGCGCAGCTGATTGTCGATGCGCCGCGCCTCGTGGCGCTCGGAGCCGATGACATGCAGCCCGCCCAGCTCGCGCACCTTGTGCTCATCCTCCAGATGCTGCAAAAACGATTGCGCATCGCCGGCATAAATGCCCAGCTGTTCGGCGTCCAGTGCGCGCAGTGCATCAGCCCGTTCCGGATTGGTCAACCCCGAAGGGTCGGGCGCGCCGGCGCGCTTGAGCACGCGGTTCACATTGCCAATTGTCTGCTCCGGGATTTCACCGCCCAGCTTGATGTCCACACCGCGCCCGGCCATGTTGGTGGCGATGGTGACGGCCCCCAGCTCGCCGGCGCGCGCAATGATCTGTGATTCAGAATCGTGGTGCTTGGCGTTCAGCACCTGATGCACAATGCCGCCCTCAAGCGCGGTCGCCAGCCGCGCAATGTCATCGGCGCCCAGTTGCAGCAAGTCCGCCAGCTGCTTCAGGTTGTCTGCATCCACCGGGTTGAGGCGCAATTCCAGTTCGCGCGCCAGTGGGCGCAGGTCGGCTGTCTTGAGTTCATCCAGCGCGGGCAGCAATACCGCCAACTCTGCTATCGCGCGGCCGTCTTCTTCTTTTTTGTTGACGCTGAACCAGCGCGCGCGCAGCAGCAACACCAGCGCCACCTTCTTTAACTCTTCAGCCCGCAGCCGGTGCGAGAGCTGCTCGGATGCCTCCACCGACGTGGTGCCGATCAACATCGGCTGCCCGGCAGCGTGGCGCGCCAGTACATCGCGCGTTAGCGCGCGCAGCTTGGCCTCTTCAGTGCGGAAGACGAGGTCGTCGTAGTCCTTGCGGCGGTGCAGCAGCGGCTTGTCCGGCGCCGAGCGGCGCGCAATGTAGGAAAACTTGCCGCCGTTCTCGCGAAAGTTCACCTCCATCAGATCCGGATCATGGCGCGCGCGATAATCCAAATGGGTTGGGATTGGCACCACATCCAGCTTGTAAATTTTGTTGAACTCTTCGGCTTCAGTGACTGCGGTGCCGGACATGCCGGCCAGCTTGGGGTACAGGCGAAAATAATTTTGCAGCGTGATGGTGGCGTAGGTGACATTCTCGGCCTGCACCTTTACGCCTTCCTTGGCTTCCACTGCCTGATGCAGCCCGTCACTCCAGCGCCGGCCGGGCATCACGCGCCCGGTGAAGTCGTCAACGATCACCACCCGGCCGGCCTGCACCAAATAGTCCTTGTTGCGCTTGTACAAAAACTCGGCGCGCAGTGCCTGCTCCGCATGCGAGAGCAGCTGCGCCTGCTCCGGAGTCACTTCCTCCGGCCGCTCCGCGTCGCGCAGCGGGCGGCCCAGCAGCTCCGCAATGCGGTCGTACCCCTCATCTTGCAGCGAGATGCTGTTGTTGCGCTCGTCAATTTCAAAGTGCTCGGGGCGCAGCTGGCGCACCACCCGTGCCAGCTCCTCATACATGCGCGGGTCATCCTGCGCCGGGCCGGAAATAATCAGCGGGGTGCGCGCGCTGTCAATCAGCACATTGTCCACCTCATCCACAATGGCAAAGAAGTGGGCGCGCTGGCGGCGCTCCGCAAGTGAATTGGAGATGTTGTCGCGCAGGTAATCGAAGCCAAACTCATTGTTGGTGCCGTAAATAATGTCCGCGTTGTAAGCATCACGGCGCGGCACAACAAGCATCTGATCGGAGTCTTCCTGCGCCGAGGGGTGGTCGGGCGCGTACATGAACGCCTTCTGCGCGTAATCAGTGCGCGCCGCATCCTGCAGAATGCCCACTTGCAAACCCAGAAAGTGAAACACCGGGCCCATCCAGCGCGCATCGCGCCGCGCAAGATAATCGTTGACGGTGACAAGATGCACGCCGCGCCCGGTCAATGCGTTGAGGTACAACGGCAGTGTGGCAACCAGTGTCTTGCCTTCTCCGGTGCGCATCTCCGCAATGCGGCCGGCATGCAGCACCTGCCCGCCCACCAGCTGCGCGGGGTAGTGGCGCAGCCCTAGCGTGCGCACCGTGGCCTCGCGCACCACGGCAAACGCATCCACCAGAATTTCGTCGAGCACCACGGCTTCAGCCGCCTGCTGCTCTGCGAGTGTGCCACCCGCCGCACTGGCAGCCGCTAACTGCTGCCGGAAAGCTCCGGTCTGTGCCTGCAGCCCGGCGTCACTCTGCTTCTGAAAATGCGCTTCGCGCGCATCAATCAGGGCGGCAATCTCCTCATAACGCTTTACATCGCGGGCAGTGGGATTGCCGCCAAGAGCCGTAATAATGCGCTTAAACATTTACTGATGTTACCCAACAAACACGCGGCAGGCGCGTGCGCGGGGCCGGCCACGCGGGCCAACTACTCGTTGAACAGCTCGCCCACGCTGCGCCCCTCGTGCGCGCGCAGGATTACCTCGGCCAGCATTGGCGCCACGGAGAGCACGTTCATGTTTGGCAGGCGTTTTTCCAGCGGTACGGGAATCGTGTTGGTGGTTACAATCTCGCGAAAGTTTGCATCGCGCAAGCGCTCCACCGCCGGCCCCGAAAGCACCGCATGCACAAACGAAAGGTAAATGTCGCGCGCACCGTTCTCGCGCGCAATGCGGCACGCCTGGGTAACAGAGCCAGCGGTGTCGCACTCATCATCCACAATGATCACATCGCGGTCGTTCACATCACCGACGATGGTGAGCGCCTCTGCGGACGAGTCGTTTCCCGCCCGCCGCTTTTCAATGAAAGCCATCGGTATGTTTAGCTTGGCGGCAAAGTTGCGCGCCTTCTTGGCAAAGCCCAGATCAGCCGTCAAAATAACGGGTTGATGCATACTGCGGCTGCGCTCTTTGAAGTAGTCACTGAGCAGGTGGAAAGCAGTCAGCGTGTCGCCGGCAATCGAGAAAAAGCCCTGGATCTGGCCCGCATGCAAGTCCATCGTCATGTAGCGCATCGCGCCCGCCACTTCTATCATGTCTGCCACCAGCCGCGCTGTGATGGGTACACGCGGCTGGTCCTTCTTGTCCGAGCGTGCATAACACAAGTACGGCACCACCGCCGTCAGCCGCCCAACCGAGTCAAGCCGCAGCGTTTGCAGCATGATCAGCAGTTCCATTAAGTTGTCGTTCACGGGCGGCGCCGTGGTTTGGATTACATAAACATCCTGCCCGCGCGCACTGGAATGCAGCCGGCAAAAAATATTGGAGTTCGGGAAACGCACAAGGTCGCGGCCACTGAGCGGGACGCCAAGAATGTCAGAAACCTCCTGCGCCATTTCCGGGCAAGCCGAACCAGCGTAGAGCACAATCTCTCCGTAAATTCGCGGGTTGCGGTTGCGGATGACGGGCATGTTGGAAAAGCCTAACTGTGGGCGGCGAGCAAATGCCGGGCAGTAGAGTAGGGATCCCGGGTGCGGGCGGCGATTGCCGCAACAATCTCGGCCAGTTGCGCCGGCGGCAGCTGCTCCATAAATGAAGTATACAACTGCTCGCGCAGTTCGCTGACGAGGGCGGCTTTGGCCCGCACAGCTTGCTGCTCCGCCCAGCGCGTGCCTTCGCGCGCATGCGTGCGGTGCGCATCCAGCGCTGCGCGCAAGCCTTCAATCCCGTGCTTGCTGAGCGCATCGGTGCGCTGCAAGCGGGGCTGCCACGCAGCGGCACCCGCAGCGGGCTGTGCCAGAGAGAGCGCCAGCGTCAATGTGCGCAGCGCAATATCCGCGTGCGGCAGGTCGCCTTTGTTGAGCACCACAATGTCCGCAATCTCCAACACCCCCGCTTTGATCGCCTGAACTTCGTCGCCCAGCCCGGGCGCCTCCACCAGCACCACTGTGTGCACCAAAGCAGCGATGTCCAGCTCAGACTGGCCCACACCCACGGTTTCAATCAGCACTCGGTCAAACCCGGCCGCATCCAGCACATCGATGGCAGCTGCACTGGCACGCGCCACGCCGCCCACCGCGCCGCGGCTGGCCATGCTGCGCACAAAAGCGCCCGCGTCATGCACCAGGTCCTGCATGCGGATGCGATCACCCAATACGGCACCGCGCGAAAACACAGAGCTTGGGTCAATTGCCAGCACGGCCACTGTGTCCCCGCTAGCACGCAGCTGCGCAGCAAGCGCATTGATGAGCGTGGACTTGCCGGCGCCGGGGGCACCTGTGATGCCCACCAAATGCGCGCGACCGGTGGCGCTGTAAAGCGCGGCTAATATTTCGCGCGCCTCCGGGGCAGCGCGCTCCACCAGCGTTAGCACGCGCGCCAGTGCACGCCGGTCACCAGCCAGCACATCGTCTGCCAGTGTCATGGGTTTGGGGAAATATTTGCGCGGGCGCTGGTGCCACCAGGCTGTTGAGCCGCTTGCGGGCAGCCCGCTCTGTCCGCTTGCGCCAAGCTCAGTTGACTGGCGGCCGGTCAGCCACCACGCTTTCCATCACGCGAATGATTTCGCTGGTGCTGGTACCCGGGCCAAACACTGCGCTTACACCTTGGGCCCGCAGCGCTGCCGCATCGTCTTCAGGAATAATGCCGCCAACAAACACAGGCACATCGCCCAGCCCGCGCGCTTGCAGTGCCTGCAGCACCGCCGGCACCAGTACATTGTGTGCGCCCGACAGCACGGACAGCCCCACTGCGTCCACATCTTCTTGCAGCGCCGCTTCCACAATCATGTCTGGCGTTTGGCGCAGGCCGGTGTAGATCACTTCCATGCCGGCGTCACGCAAAGCGCGCGCTATCACTTTTGCCCCGCGGTCGTGGCCGTCGAGGCCCGGCTTGGCAATTAGCACCCGAAGTTGGCTGCGCGACATGTGACTCGCGCAAGTATAGCGCACACAATTTTCAACCAGTTTCATCCGATCGCACTTCGTTTTCTTGACCCGCCTCCCGCCGAGTGGTAACATCTTCGGGCAATCGTTGGCACTCCCCACCGTACAGTGCCAATATTTTGCGGAGATTTATGAGTTCCACGCTTTCCGCCCGCCAAGAATTAATTCTCAGCCTGATTGTGCGCGAGTACATGCAGCTGCCCCGTTCCGGCGGCATCAGTTCAAAAGCTCTGGTGGAAAAATACGACTTGAGCCTGAGCCCGGCTACGGTGCGCAGCGAAATGGTTGCGCTTGGGGACGCCGGCCTGCTCTATCAACCGCACACCTCTGCCGGGCGGGTGCCCAGCGATGGCGGCTACCGCTATTTTGTGCAGCGGCTGGTGCAGGACGACACGCTGCCGGCCCCCGAGCAACGGCTCATCAGCCACCAGTTCTATCAGGCGCGGGCCGATGTTGGGCAGTGGAGCCGGCTGGCAGCTTCCGTGCTGGCGCGCCACACACAATCCGCGGCGCTGGTGACTGCGCTGCACAGCGGCCACGCACGCTTCAAACATCTGGAGCTGATTGCAACCCGCGAACGGCAGGTATTGATGGTGCTGGTGCTGCAAAGCGGCCAGGTGCACCAGCAAATTGTGAGCTTTGACCGCGAGCTGGCGCAAACTGAACTATCTGCAGTAGCCACAAAAGTCACACAAGCCTGCCAGGGCATGGTGGCGCAGGAAATTGAATCCGGACCGTGGGAAATGTCTGATGTTCAAATTCAAGTGCTGCAACTGGTGGTTGGCGTGATGCACAGTGACGATGCCTTCGCGTCTGGAGAAATATATCTGGACGGCTTCCAAACTCTGCTGGCTGACAACGATCCGGCCCAGTCCACGCCGGTGCGCAACGCCATGCAGGTACTCGAACAGCGCGACTTTCTCGAAGACTTTTTAGCGCAGGCGCTCGGCCCGCAAGTGGGTGGCGTGCAAGTGGTGATTGCCGGCGAGGGCAAATGGGAAGAACTGCGCGCATGCTCCATGGTGCTGGCCCGCTACGGCGCGGATGATGTGGCCACCGGCACAGTCGGTGTTTTCGGGCCCACGCATATGGCCTACGATCGTGCAATTGGCACGGTGCGTTTTGTGGCCGAACTTATGACCAATCTGGTGGTGGAAAACTATGCTTGACGGAGAACAGTCTGTGAGCGACTCAAACATTGGGGTGGCTGCCGGCACGGAAGCACCGGCCGAGGCCGAAGAAACACAAGGCACAGCCGAGCCCACTCTCGAAGAGCAGCTGGCCGCTGCCAAGGCACAGGCTGCAGAAAACTGGGATGGCAAAATGCGTGCGCTGGCAGAGTTCCAAAACTACAAGCGCCGCATGGAACGCGAGCTGCAGCAGGCGCGCCAGTACGCAGCCGGCAGTGCGCTCAGCCGCGTCATTCCGGTGCTGGATGACTTGGAGCTGGCGCTTGGCTCGCTCAACGGCAAGAGCGACAGCAGCGCGTGGCAGGCGGGCGTCAGCCTGGTGCAGCGCAAGTTTCGCGCAGCAATCGAGGCCGAAGACATCAAGCTTGTGGGAGCCGAACCCGGCCAGCAATTTGATCCGGCCGTGCATGAAGCCATTGTGCAGGAAGACAGCAAAGAATTTGCGGCGGGCACAATCATTGCAGTTGTGCGCCATGGCTACCAGCTGGGCGAGCGCATACTGCGGCCGGCGCAGGTGCGCGTGGCCAAGTAACGCACCCGCACAGGATTCACAATCATGGCAAAAATAATCGGTATTGACCTTGGCACAACCAACTCCGTTGTGGCGGTGATGGAAGGCGGCGAGCCCACCGTCATTGCCAGCGCCGAAGGGGCGCGCCTGGTGCCATCGGTTGTGGCGGTTAACACCAAATCCAACGAGCGCCTGATTGGCCAGGTGGCACGCCGCCAGGCAATCACAAACCCAGCCAACACCGTCTATTCCATAAAGCGCTTTATGGGCCGCAAGTTCTCCGACCCGCTGGTGGAACAGGCGCTCAAGAGCGTGGCCTATGAAGCCAGCGCTGCCCCCAACAACGACGTGCGCGTGCGCCTTGGCGGCAAGGATTACTCTCCGCAGGAAATCTCTGCGATGATTTTGAGCAAGCTGAAGGCTGACGCCGAAGCCTATCTGGGCCAGGCGGTTACCCAGGCAGTGATTACTGTGCCGGCATATTTCAACGACGGGCAGCGCCAGGCGACCAAAGATGCCGGCCGCATTGCCGGGCTTGAAGTGCTGCGCATCATCAACGAGCCGACTGCTTCCGCACTGGCTTACGGCCTCGACCGCAAAACAGACCAGACCATTGCGGTCTTCGATCTCGGCGGCGGCACCTTTGATATTTCAATATTAGATGTGGGCGAAGGCCTGTTTCAAGTACGCGCCACAAACGGCGACACGTATCTGGGCGGTGACGATTTTGACCAGCGCATCATCGACTGGCTGGTGGGCGAGTTCAGCACCGATCAGGGCATCAACCTGCGCGAAGACCGGCAGGCACTGCAGCGATTAAAAGAAGCTGCCGAGAAGGCCAAGATTGAATTGAGCACGGTAATGCAAACTGAGATCAACCTGCCGTTCATCACGGCTGATGCTGCCGGACCCAAGCATCTGGCGAGCACGCTAACGCGCAGCAAACTGGAACAGCTGACCGCCGATTTGGTGGAGCGCTCGATGGCGCCGGTGCGCCGCGCGCTTGAGGATGCGGGCGTGACGCCCACTGGAATTCATGAAGTGGTGCTCGTGGGCGGCATGACGCGCATGCCTGCTGTGCAGGAGGCAGTGCGCAAATTTTTCGGCCGCGAACCGCACAAGGGCGTCAACCCGGACGAGGTTGTCGCCATTGGCGCTGCCATCCAAGCCGGTGTGCTGGGCGGCGATGTGAAAGACGTGCTGCTGCTGGATGTAACACCACTGACGCTAAGCATCGAAACGCTGGGCGGTGTGGCCACCGCGCTCATCGAGCGCAACACCACCATCCCCACGCAAAAGAGCCAGCGCTTCTCCACGGCTTCGGACATGCAGCGCTCGGTGGAAATTAATGTGGTGCAGGGTGAGCGCCCGATGGCGTCCGACAACAAGAGCCTGAGCAAGTTCATCCTTGATGGCATACCTCCCGCACCGCGTGGCGTGCCGCAAGTGGAAGTAACCTTTGACATTGACGCAGACGGCATCCTGAATGTGTCTGCGCAAGACAATGCCACCGGCAACCGGCAGCAAGTAACCGTTCAGGCGTCCTCCGGCCTGACAGATGTTGAGATTGAGCAGCTGGTGCAGGACGCGGACAAATACGCGGTGGAAGACCGCAAGCGCAAAGCGCTGGTGGAGGCTTGCAACGCCGCCGACAATGCGGTATATGCTGCGGACAAAACTTTGCGCGAGTTGGGAGACAAGCTTGACCCGCAGCTGCGCCAAGAGCTGGAAACACAAATTACTGCGGCCCGCGCTGCGCTGACTGGTTCTGATTTGGAAACGCTGCGCAGCACAACCAGTGCGCTGCATGCTGCCGTGCAGCGCTTGGGCGCAGTCGCCTACCAGGCAGCCGGCAGCGCGCCAGCCGGCCCGGCAGCCGCCAACACTGCGGATGGCGACGTGATCGACGGCGACTATCGCGAAGCCTAGCGCGCTGCCGGCTTGCATTCACTCAAAAGATAATGGCTGACAAACGGGACTACTATGATGCGCTGGGCGTGGTGCGTGACGCCAACGCCGACCAGCTGAAGGCCGCTTACCGCAAGCTTGCCAAGCAGCTGCATCCGGATGTAAACAAGGCGCCGGCTGCTGAGGAACAGTTCAAAGAAATTAATGAGGCCTACAGCGTGCTTTCTGACGGCAACAAACGCGCGGCCTATGACCGCTTTGGGCATGCCGGTGTTGCCAACATGGGCAGTGGCGATGGCAACGGCGGGTCGCCATTCGAGGATTTGTTTGAGCAGTTCTTTGGCGGCACCACGCGCCGCAACGCCAGCGGCCGCGTTGTGCGGCGCGGCGCCGACCTGCGCTATGACATGAGCATCAGCTTCGAAGATGCCGTGCACGGCGTGGTGCGCGAGATTGAAATTGCGCGCGCAGAAGCGTGCGGCCGCTGCAGTGGCAATGGCGCCGAGCCGGGCACCACGCCGGTCAAATGCGCTGCGTGCAAAGGCACCGGCGAAGTGCGGCAGGTACGCCAGACTTTTCTCGGGTCGATGGTAAACGTAGCTGCCTGTGGCGATTGCCGCGGCACCGGCCAGCGCATCGCATCACCGTGCCATGATTGCCGCGGCGCCGGGCAGGTAGAGGGGCGCCGCAAGTTGTCTGTAAATATTCCGGCGGGCGTAGACAATGAAACACAAATCCGCCTGTCTGGCGAAGGCGGGCCGGGCGAGAACGGCGGCTCCACCGGCAACCTGTATGTGGTGCTAAGCGTTGCGGAGCATCGCTACTTCCGGCGCCATGAAGACGACATCGTGCTGGAGCTCGAGATCAACTTGGCGCAAGCTGCGCTGGGCGAAGAAGTCACCGTGCCCACCATCGATGGTGACCGGCCGCTAAGTGTGCCGGCCGGCACGCAGCCTGGAGCTGCAGTGCGCATGCGCGGGCTCGGCGCGCCGCGCATTAAACGCGGCGGGCGTGGCGACCAGATTGTGATCTTCAAGGTGGATGTTCCGGCCAGCCTCAACAGCGAGCAGCGCAAGCTGCTCAAGCAGCTTGGCGCCACTTTTAAACACGGCGCGCGTCCGCACGAACCAGGGCGCGAGCCCGGCTTCTTCGAGAGCATCCGCGAGACCCTCGGCCTGTAGTGGCCGCACAGCCCGGCTCCACGCCGCCCACGGCGTGGCTTGAAGTCTCTGTCACAGTCAATGGCGAGATGGCGGAAGCCGTGGCCGAAGCGCTCGGCCGCATCGCGCACCAGGGCGTCGCGCTGGAAAACGAGGGCCCGCCAGCCGACCCGGACTTCCCGCCTGCCGAACCACTCTCCAGCGACGCACGCATTCGCGTGCGCGCATTTCTGCCGGTTGACAGTGATTTGGATGAAAAGCGGACGCTGGTAGAGCGCGCGTTGTGGCCGCTGCAGATGATTGCGCGCAACAGCGGGCTGGCCGTGCCCGCGGCTGTATTCACACAGGTGGCTGCTGCTGATTGGGAGCAACAGTGGCGCGCGCACTACAAACCCATGCGCATTGGCCGCCGCATATTGGTGGCTCCGCCGTGGGAAACTTTGCAGCTTGCCAGCGACGCAGTGGTGGTGCGCATCGACCCCGGCCAGGCATTCGGCACCGGCACACATCCCACCACACAGCTGTGCCTTGCCGCACTTGAAGATGCTTTGCAACCCGGACAGCGCGTGCTGGATTTAGGGTGCGGCTCCGGCATTCTTGCCATCGCGGCGCTGCTACTGGATGCCGCGCATGCCACAGCGCTTGATATTGATCCGGCGGCGGTCGCTGCCACAATTGAAAATGCAGCAGCCAACGGTGTGGCGGACCGCCTGCTTGCGCTGCGCGGTTCGCTGGCTGAGGCGCACGCGCATGCGCCCTACCCGCTGGTACTGGCCAACCTGCTCTCGCGCATCATCATTGAGATGTTGCAGCAAGGGCTGGCTAACACCCTCGCACCCGGCGGAACTTTAATCCTCTCCGGAATATTGCAGGAACAGTGCGCCGATGTAACGGCTGCGGTGGAACTTGCGGGGCTGGTGGTGAAAGCTGTGCCGCAATCCGGCGAGTGGGTGGCGATTGTGGCGCAGCACCCGCCGGCAACTGTTTAACTTTTGCGCTGCGCTCAAGTGCAGCCAATAACCAATCTCGGTGGCTGCAGCGTGCGCGCATGCAGCCGCTTGATTTCTAGTCGTACTTGATATCAGAAAACTTCATCAGCTTATCCAGCCGATGGGTTGCCGTAATCTCCCGCACTGTACCGGATTTAGAGCGCATCACCAGTGAGTGCGTGCGGGCACCCTGCCCAAAATATTTCACGCCGGGCAGCAGTTCTCCATCTGTAATGCCGGTGACCGCAAAAAAACAATTGTCGGAGCGCACCAGATCCGCAGTGTGCAAAATGCGGCTGGTGTCGTAACCGGCTGCGCGCCCGCGCTCAATTTCATCTGCGTTGCGTGGATACAGCTTGCCCTGAATCTCGCCGCCCATGCAGGTAAGCGCACACGCCGCCAGCACTGCTTCCGGCGAACCGCCCACCCCCATCAAAATGTCGATGCCGGATTCGGGCCATGCTGTCATCAATGCACCGGCCACATCGCCGTCGGTCACCAGCCGGATGCGCGCACCCATTGCGCGAATTGCAGCTACCAGCTGATCGTGGCGCGGGCGGTCCAGGCACACAACCGTCAAGTCCTGCACGTCACAGCCTTTGGCGCGCGCAACGCTGCGCAAGTTGTCTGCCGGTGTTGCATTGATGTCGATGGCGCCGCGCGCCGTTGGACCCACCGCCAGCTTGTCCATATAAACAAACGGGCCGGGGTCGTACATCGAGCCGCGATCCGCCAGGCCAACGGTGGCCAGTGCGTTGGCACGCCCCAAGGCCAGCAGCCGCGTCCCGTCAATTGGGTCCACGGCGATGTCCACCTGCGGCGCAACACCGGTGCCGATGCGTTCGCCGTTGAACAGCATCGGCGCCTCGTCCTTCTCGCCCTCGCCAATCACCACCACGCCGTCCATTTCAATCTGGTTCAGCATCACGCGCATGGCGTTCACAGCTGCGGCATCGCTGCCATGCTTGTCGTTGCGGCCCATAAAACGCCCCGCAGCCAGCGCCGCAGCTTCGGTGACACGCGCCAGCTCCAGTGCCAGATTACGTTCGGTCTTCGGTTCCATCAGAATTCTCAGGCGGCTCTCAGCCGCCAATCGCAGTTATGTACATGTATCCCACAACGCCCGCCACCAGCCACGAGTCGATCCGGTCCAGCACACCGCCGTGCCCCATAAACAAACTGCCCGTATCCTTTACGAGCGCCTGGCGCTTCAGCATGGAGATGCCGAGATCGCCAACCGGGCTTACCAGCGCCACCAGAAAGCTAACCTGCAGCGCATGCTGCCATGTGAGCAGGCTGCCGGCTGGCACCTTGAACTCCCACAGCGCTGCCAGCAACGCACCAAACAACGGCCCCAGCACCAAGCCACCCACCAGGCCTTCCCAAGTTTTGTTTGGACTCAGCCGCACGCTCAGCTTGTGTTTGCCCGCCAGCCTGCCCACCATGTATGCGCCACCGTCCGCAACCCACACGGCCGGCAAGATTGTTAAGGTCCACCACAACCCGTCCGGCAGCGCGCGCAGCGCAAGCAGGTAGCCGCCCAGCACGCCGAGGTACAGCGGCGCTGCAATTGTCACCGCCCAGCCTTGCAGTGGATCCGCTGCGCCGTGCTCGTACTGCCACGCGTGCCATGCAGTTGCGGACACCAGCAGCGCTGCAATCGCAAGCCCCAGCCACTCGCCGGACTGCCAAAGCACTCCGCCGGCAAGCGCCCACACGCCCGGCAGCATCAGCCAGCGGGCTGGCACCACTCCACTGCCGTGCGCCAGCCGAATGAACTCCCATGTTCCAATTGAAAGCAGTGTAACAACAAGCGCACCGTACCACCATCCACCTGCGTAGATGAGATACGTAAGGGTGGGCGCCAGAATGATCGCGGTGATGAGACGCTGGCGCAGCATCAGCCAGCGGCGGGGGTAACCTGCTCGGGCACCTTGCCGAAGCGGCGCTCGCGCTTGGCAAAAAACTCCAGCGCCTTGCGCAACTCGCGCTCGTCAAAGTCCGGCCAAAACACCGGCGTAAAGTACCACTCGGAGTAAGCACTCTGCCAAACCAAAAAGTTGCTGGTGCGAAATTCTCCGCTGGTGCGAATGATGAGATCCGGGTCCGGCTGCCCTGCGGTGTAAAGATATTCGCTGATGCGCTCGGGAGTGATCTCCCACGAGTGCAGGCCATCTTCAATCATATGCTGCACGGCGCGCACAATTTCATCGCGGCCGCCATAATTGAAAGCGAAGTTGAGCACGATGCGCGTGTTGTTGCGCGTCAGCTCAATTGCATTTTGAATTTTTTCTGCCAGCCGCGCGTGGACGCCTTCCAGATGCCCAAGATGCCGGAGCTGCACGCCGTGCTCATGCAGCTGCAACAACCAGTGCTCGATGCGATCCTCGAGCAATGCCATTAAACCGGACACTTCATCCGGCGGGCGCTTCCAGTTCTCGGTTGAGAATGCAAAAATAGTTAGGTATTTGATGCCGTAACCGGCGCACGCATCAACAATGCCACGCAGGTTTTGGGTGCCGGCCTGATGCCCAAACAGGCGCGGCAAGCCGCGCTTCTTGGCCCAGCGCCCGTTGCCATCGAGGATGATGGCAATATGCTCGGGCACGTGTCCTAAATTTGTTTGATCCAGCGGCGGCATTTTGCGGGGGCGGGCAGCAGTCACAGGCACGCCTTAGACGTGCATCAGTTCATCCTGTTTGTGCTGGCCGATCTTTGCAATCTCTTCCACATTGCGGTCGGTGATTGTTTGCAAATCTTTCTGTGCGCGCTCTGCCTCATCCTTGGAGATGTCCGTCTCGCGCTCTTTGTCACGAATGAGGTTGTGCACGTCCCGGCGCACATTGCGCACGGCCACGCGCGCTTCTTCCATGCGCGTGCCCACCATTTTTGTGAGGTCGCGGCGGCGCTCCTCGGTGAGCGCCGGTAGCACAAGGCGGATTGTCTTGCCGTCGCTGTTGGGCGTCAAGCCCAGGTCAGAGCCCAGAATCGCGCGCTCAATTTCTTTGAGCGTGGAGACATCGAAGGGGCGCACGAGCAACATGCGCGCCTCCGGCACGGAGATGGATGCCAACTGGTTGAGTGGTGTCGGCTGGCCAAAATAGTCCACCAAAAGAGTTTCCACCAGCGATGGCGACGCGCGCCCGGTGCGGATGGTTGTGAGGGTTTCGTTGAGCACGCGCACCGCCGATTGCATGCGGTCGCCTGCGTCCTTTAGCGCTTCTTTAATCATTTTTGATTCAGGGGCGGACCGGCGCCCAGCTGATATTGTAGCGCACCCGCTGCGCCTGCCAGCGCCGCCTCAGGCGTGAATGAGAGTCCCAACCTGGCGGCCGCGCACGGCATCCGTGAGGCTGCCATCCGCGGACAGGTTTAGCACAATGATGGGAAGCGAGTTGTCCATGCACAGCGAAAGCGCCGTGCTGTCCATTATTTGCAGGCGCCGGTTAAGGGCGTCAATGTAAGTCAGGTCATCAAACTTGCGCGCCGCAGCTGAAGTTTGCGGGTCGGAGTCGTAAACACCGTCAACCTTTGTAGCCTTGATCAACACATCCGCATCCACTTCCATTGCCCGCAGGGCACCAGCCGTGTCGGTGGTGAAGTAGGGGTTGCCGGTTCCGGCGCCCAGGATCACCACCCGGCCCTTCTCTAGATGCCGGATGGCGCGGCGCCGGATGTAAGGCTCGGCAACCGAGGTCATATCAATTGCAGTTTGAACGCGCGTCGCAACGCCACGGCGCTCCAGCGCATCCTGCAGCGCAATTGCATTCATCACCGTTGCCAGCATGCCCATGTGGTCGGCCGTTGCGCGCTCCATGCCAAACTCCATGCCAAGGCGGCCGCGCCACAAATTGCCGCCGCCAATCACCACGGCGATCTGCGCGCCCAGTTGCAGCACTGCCTCAAGCTTCTGCGCCAGCGCCTCAGCGCGCGACGGGTCAATGCCCGCCCCATCTGCACCAGCCAGCGCTTCGCCGCCCAGCTTCAGAAGAATACGCTTGTACTTGAGGTTTTCCGTGGTCAAATTACGCGGCTCAATTTCCCAGCTCGAAGCGGGAAAAGCGGTGCACCACTATGTTCTCGCCCAGTTTGCCAATCGACTGCTGCAGCAGTTCACGCACAGTAATGTCTTCGTTCTTGATGTACGGCTGGAGCAGCAGGCATGCCTCCTGGTAAAACTTTGCAAGCCGCCCCTCGGCCACCTTGTCCGCAAGTTCGCTGGACTTGCCCTCTTCTATTGCCCGCTGCCGGAAAATAGACTTCTCTTTCTCCACCAGTTCGGCGGGCAGCGTATCCACATCCACGCTCACAGGATTGCTCATTGCAACCTGCAGCATGACTTCGTGAACCAGCGCCTTAAATTCCGGCGATCGTGCCACAAAATCCGTCTCGCAGTTCACTTCCACCATCACAGCCACGCGATTGCCGGGGTGCACATAACATTCCACCAGCCCCTCTTCCGCACTGCGCCCGGATTTCTTGGCGGCCTTGGCCAGGCCTTTCTCGCGCAGCCAATCAATCGCGCGCGGCACATCGCCATTCGTTGCCTCCAGCGCTTTTTTGCAGTCAAGCATCGGGGCAAAAGTGGCCTCGCGCAGCGCCTTCACTTGGCTTGCACTAACACTCATTGTTATTTCTGCTCCGCATCTGCAGCGGCGTCTCGAGGCAGGTCACCGTCGTCCGCGCCGATGCCAACGCTCACTTTGTCTTTCACGCCCTGGCTTACCCAGTCCACGGTGTCTTCGTCAATTACTTCATCAGTGTCTGCCGCAACGCTCTCCACGTTTGGATCGTCCTTGCGCATGCCAATGCCCTCAAGCACGGCATCCGCCATGTGCGCCAGCACCAGCTTGATTGCCCGGATCGCATCGTCGTTGGCCGGAATGACATGGTCAATGTTGCTGGGATCACAATTGGTGTCCACCATTGCCATCACCGGAATTTCCAACTTGTTGGACTCTTTCACGGCCGTCTCTTCGCGGCGCACATCCACAATGAACAGCATCTGCGGCGTCTTTGCCATGTTGCGAATGCCACCAAGGCGGTCCACCAGCTTGGAAAGTTTGCGCTCCAGAATCAGGCGCTCTTTCTTCTTGAGCTTGTCCCACTCGTTGGCAGCTTGTGCGCGCTCCATGCGCTCAAGGTCGCGAATGCGATCCTTGATAGTGCGCCAGTTAGTCATCAGGCCGCCCAGCCAGCGATTGGAAACGTACGGCATGCCGCAGCGCTCAGCCTCGGTCTGGATTGAGTCCTGAGCCTGGCGCTTGGTGCCCACAAACAGCACAACACCACCCGCCGCAACCACTTCCCGCACAATTTTAAATGCGCCCCGGATTGAGTTGGTGGTCTGCTGCAAATCCAAAATGTGGATGCCATTGCGCTCAGTGAAGATATAGGGCTTCATTTTGGGTTCGCGTTTGTGGGTGCGATGCCCAAAGTGCACGCCAGTTTCCAGCAGCGCCTTCATAGAAACGTCAGCCATAGCGGGGTCCTCCGTTTTATCTTCCGCCCGCATCAACCCGCCCCGGTTCCGCATGTCTCTGCGGCACGGCCGGTTTGGTCCGCCTGGCGTGTGAAATTTTGCCGCCCGATAATGCCGGCGGCACGCAAATTTTCAGCAACATTTTGCCGCTGAAGTTGAGGAATTGTACCACGAGTGACGCCCCTTATCCTGTAGCCTGCTGCCGGGAAACCGGCTGGACGGGGAAGAAAGCGAGCAGTGCAGCCAGCACCAGCATTGCCAGCACCAGCACCACTCCCAGTGCAAGCAGCAGCATTTGCGGGCCGCGCCATTCAAACAGCTGCCCGATGATGTACGGCACGGTCATTGCGCCGCAGCTGGTGCCCACAAAAAACCACGCCGTGGTTGCACCGCTGATGGGCATGCGCCGCTCGGCCAGCAGCACCGTGGCAGCAAACATCGGGCCAATGCAAAGCCCGCTGCCAGCAACACCCAGCCACAACGCTGCCGGGTTGGCGGGCCACACAGCTATCACCGCAACACTCGCAAGGGCTCCCGCCAAGCCACCCAGCAAAAGTGTGCGCGGCCGCAAGCGCGCCGAAAGCAGGATGCTGAGCAGGCGCCCCGCTGTGAGCGCGGCCCAAAACGCAGCCGTGAGGTATGCCGAACCAGCTTCATCCGCCAGCCCACGGCGCAGAGCGTAGGTATAAATCCAGCCGCCCATACTCGCCTCTGCTGCCACATGCAAAAAGAAAAAAGCCATGATGAGCGGCAGGAGACCGGTCGGGCGCTGCATGCCCGCATGCTCCGCAGTTGCAGCCGGGGGACGCGGGCCGGGCAGAAAAGCCAGCAAAACCACTGGCAATACCATTACTGCAAGCACGTTGTAAGCACTGGCATGCGCCCCGCTGGCCGCCATCACGCGCGCCACAATAATTGGAGAGAGCAACGCACCCAACCCAAAACAAAAATGCAGCGCGTTCATGTAAGGCGCAACCGTGCTGCCATGCACCCAAATTAAAAGTGCGTTGGAGCCCACATCCAGCCCGCCTTCGGCCAAGCCCCAGCCGCCCGCAATTCCTGTCAGCATCCAAAACACCGGCGCATGGGGCACCAGCAGCAGCATTGCGGAAAGCAAAAGTGCGGCCACAGCCATTACCGGATGGCCGGGCAGCCGGTCGTACAGGCGCCCGGACAAAAGCGACCCGCACAGATAGCCCAACGAGCGTGCTGAAAATAAAACACTGATGGCGCCGATGGAAACGCCGGTCTGCGCCGCCAACCGGGGCAGCGTTGGGCCAAGCGCCGCATCCGCCAGCCCCAGGCTTACCATCACACCGAAGTACGCCGCAGTCTGCAGCTGCCAGCGGTAGTGCAGCAGCGTAGCCCTCATGCAATCACCATAAGCCGGCGTATTTTGAAGGCCGCTGGTTTTTTAAAATGTGCCAGCGCAACCGCAGCGTGCGTGCACCGCGGTTTGCGTTGGCTTTCATAAAATTGTTGGGCAGTTGCGGGGCAGTTGAAGATGGTGCTAAGTTTTGCGCGGTGCCAACCGAGATTTGCGAACCGGGGAGTGGTTGCCGGAGAGCGTCTCTTCCACAATGGGCTGCAGCAGTTTGATCACCGCTGCAAAACGCGCGGCGATGCGGTCCAAATACTCGTCTTCGAGCGCCTCACGCGGAAAGGTTTCATACACCTTGGCCCAGCCGCGATCCCACGGCTCCGCCTCCCACTGGCGCCCCAGCGCGCGCTTCACCTCGATCATGCGCCGGTCAAAAGCTGCAAGCAGTTTGGCGTTGACTGCGCGGTCGCGGCTCTCAAAATGCAAGCCCAGCTCCAGCATGGCCACGCCGGCCGGTCCGCGCTGCATGCCCATGCTCCACAATTCGTAATGCACAGTGGCGTCCGCAAAATACAACTGCGACAGCCACGGCCGGTGCGCACTGCGAATCTTGCGCAGCGCCGGGTCCGCCTGGCTGCGCACTTGCTCGGGCAGCGCACGCATGAACTCTGAACACTTCACGGCGCAGAGTATACCCATGCTAAAATGCAAATGTGTTCGGCATGCCCACCAGCGTGCCCGAAGAATGCGCGGAGCTGGTGCCGGCGCTGCGCACCGGGCATGCCGCAATTCTTGAAGCGCTGCAAGCGGCAGGCCTGGCAGCGCCACCCTACCCGCAGCCGCTGCCGGCCGGCAACCCTGAAGGCATTGCCGCTGCGCGCGCGTTCGTGATGCAGGGTGTGCTTAAGTATCACGGGCTCGCAGATTGGGACTGGCGCACCGCCTATCTGCCCAGCATTTCCCTCAACAATGACGCAGCCCAGACGCTCACATGGGTCCAGTTTGATCCCCGGCTGGCTGCCGACGAAGTAACAATTGGCGGCGTGCCGGCCGGCGGCCGTGAACTTGAGCGCGTTGTGCGCTGCCTAGAGTTTGTGCGCGAGCAGGCACGCATCAGCAGCCGCGCGCGCGTGCTCACGCGCAACCAGTTAAATGGCAGCGCAGCGGACGGCAGCGCGAAGGGGCTCGGCACCAGCGCATCCGGCTCGGCCGCACTCGCCATGGCTGCGCTCACAGCCGCATTTGGTCCGGAACTGGGCGCTCACCCGCGCTTGCTCACGTGCACAGCGCGTTTGCTCGCCGGCTCTGGCTGCCGCAGCGCAGCCGGCGGGCTGGCACTCTGGCTCTCTTATCCCGGTATTCCACACGCGGACTCTTATGCCGTGCGGCTCGACATGCAAGATGCGCTGCGCGATGTGCGCCTGCTTACGGTGCCGCTGCCCTCGCGCGCCGGGCTGCGCACCGAAGCCGCGCACATGGATGCGCCGCGCAGCAGCTTCTTTGGCGCGTGGCTGCAAAGCCGCACGGCCGAGGTGCTGCAGTGCATTGTTGCAGCGCAGCGCGGCGACTGGCAATGTCTTGGCGAGTGGGCGGAGCTGGACAGCATCCGGCTGCACGGCATCACCATGTCCGGCAGCCGCGCCAACAAAATATTTGCGTGGGAGCCTGAGAACATCACGCTCTTTCGCATGTGCAATACGCTGCGCAGCGCCGGCACGCCGGTGTACTGCAGCACAGACACCGGCCCGACGGCCGTGTTTATAACCAGCGCCCAGCACGCGGACGCCGTGGCACAGGCAATCAACGCCACACTGCCGGGCGCTGCAGTTGTGCGCGGCAGCATCGGTGGGCCCGCCCAAACAGTGGACGCGCTTGTGGCGCGCCAGCAGCTCGAGTCCTAGCTGCGATGCAGCCGGTTCTCCCCCACCGCGCAGCTTGATGGAAGCCCACGCACCGCAGCCACAGTTTGAGTTTGCAACTGCCACGCGCATCATCTTTGGGTGCGGCACATTGCAGCAGCTGCCGGAACTTGCCAGCGGCATGGGGCGCAAGGTGCTGCTGGCAATTGGCAGCCGCGCTGACGCAGCCGCTGGCTTGCAAACGCAGCTGGCTGCGCACGGGCTGCAAGTGGAGCTCTTGCAAGTGCATGGCGAGCCAACGCTTAGCAGCGTTGCCGCCGCTGTGGCGCAGGCGCGGGCTGCAAAATGCGATGTGGTGATCGGCTTGGGCGGCGGCAGCGTACTGGACACCGCCAAGGCGGTGGCTGCACTGCTCACTAACACGGGCGACCTGCTTGACTATGTGGAAGTGGCCGGCCGCGGGCAGCCGCTGGCAAATCCGGCAGTTGCCTGCATCGCTGTGCCCACCACCGCGGGCACTGGCGCGGAAGTCACGCGCAACTCTGTCATGTCGGTGCCCGCTCAAAAAATCAAGGTTAGTTTGCGCAGCGCGTTTCTGCTGCCGCGCGTGGCGCTGGTGGACCCGCAGCTCACACTGGGCCTGCCGCCGGCAATAACTGCCAGCACCGGCATGGACGCGCTCACACAGCTGATCGAGCCGTATGTTTCGCCGCGCGCCAACCCGCTTACGGATGCGCTGGTGCGCATGGCGCTGCCGCGCGCTGCGCGCAGTCTGCGGCAGGCGTGGCACAACGGCACTGATCTGGCTGCGCGCGAAGACATGGCGCTAGCCAGTGTGTGCGGCGGCCTGGCTCTGGCCAACGCGCGCCTTGGTGCAGTGCATGGGCTGGCAGCGGTGCTGGGCGGCAGCTTGCCGGCAGCGCACGGCAGCATCTGTGCCCGGCTGCTGCCACTTGTAATGTCTGCCAATGTGCAGGCACTGAAGCAGCGCTCGCCAAACGCGTCCGCGCTGCAGCGCTACGCCGAAATTGCGCAGTGGTTGACCGGAAACCCGCAGGCGCAGCCGGCCGACGGCGCTGCGTGGGTGGCTGCACTTGCCACCGAGATGGGCATCGCCCCGCTCGCAGAGTGTGGCCTGACGCCGCTACTCATTCCGGAGCTGGTGTCCAAAGCCCAAGCCTCCAGCAGCATGCAGGGCAATTCACTGCCGCTATTGGACGGCGAGCTGGCAGCGATCTTGCATCAAGCCCTCTGATGAAACTTTACAGCACGGGCATGCCCCAGACCTCCGCCTGCCAAAGCCCCGAAAACTGCGGAATTTACGGCCGATCCGCTGGTTTCACACAGAAGCGCGGGGACGGCACGGGCAACTCCGCGTGTCCGCGCTAACGAAGCTCTTACTTCACGCCGATAAATTACGAGTTATCAAGTTCGAGTTCCACGGGTACACTCCAAGCGTTACCTGATTTTGGGGAAACAAGCCTATGATGCGTTTTGACCGATTTACCGAACGGGCGCAGGATGCCGCGACGCGCGCCTATGAAATCCTGCAGCGTTACGGACACAACCAGGTTGACACAGAGCACATTCTGCTCGCACTTTTGGAGCAGACGGATGGTGCCGTACCACACTTGATGGAATCGATGCAGGTGGACAATGGCGCAGCCCAGCAGCGGCTTGATGACGTGCTGCGCGCGAGCCCGAAAGCTGCCATTTATGGCGGCGGAACCGGGCAGGTGTTCATCACTCCGCGCGTCAAGCGCATAATCGATTTGGCCAACGAAGAAGCCAACCGCCTTAAAGACGAGTTCATTTCCACCGAGCATATTTTTCTCGCAATTCTTTCGGAGCGCAACACGAACGTTGCGCGCATCCTCACTGACGCGGGCGTCACGCGCGAGCGCACCATGGAAGCCATCAAGGAGCTGCGCGGCGGGCAGCGCATCACCAGCCCGCAGGCCGAAGGGCGCTACAAAGTTCTGGAGAAGTTCAGCCGCGACCTGACGAAGATGGCGCGCAACGGCAAACTGGATCCGGTGATTGGGCGCGACAGCGAAATCTTGCGCGTCATTCAAGTGCTGTGCCGGCGCACCAAAAATAATCCAGTGTTGATTGGCGAGGCGGGCGTGGGCAAGACCGCAATTGTGGAAGGGCTTGCGCAAAAAATTGCCAGCAACGATGTGCCGGAAATTCTGCATGACAAAACCGTCGTGGCGCTTGACCTCGGCGCCATGATTGCCGGCTCGCGCTTCCGTGGCGAGTTCGAAGAGCGCTTGAAGGCCGCTATCGACGAGGTGCAAAAAGCGCAGGGCGAAATTATTCTGTTCATTGACGAGCTGCATACTGTTGTGGGCGCCGGCGCTGCGCAGGGAGCCATGGATGCCAGCAACATGCTGAAGCCGGCGTTGGCGCGCGGCGAGCTGCAATGCGTAGGCGCCACCACCCTGGACGAGTTCCGCAAATACATTGAGCGCGACGCTGCTCTCGAGCGGCGCTTTGCACCGGTGTTCGTGGACGAGCCCAACATTGAAGACACGATTGCAATGCTGCATGGCCTGCGCGACCGCTATGAGGCGCATCACAAAGTCTCCATCACCGACTCGGCGCTGACGGCTGCAGCGCGCCTTTCGCATCGCTACATCACCGACCGCAAGCTGCCCGACAAGGCGATTGACTTGATGGACGAAGCTGCGGCCAAGCTGCGCGTGGCGCTCTATTCGCTGCCGCCCGCGCTCAAAGAGCTCAAAACCAAGCTGGACCAGCTGCAAGCCGCTGAAGACGGCGCCAGTGCCGCGCGCGATTACCAGCGCGCTGCAGAATGCAAGGCGGAGCGCCTGCGCACAGAGGAAGAATTTCATGGCCAGCGCGACGCTTGGGAGCAGGAACACCACCTCGACGAAGTGGTGGACGAGAAAGACATTGCCGAAGTGATTGCAAGCTGGACTGGCATTCCGATGAACCAGATGCTGGAAACCGAATCGGCGCGCCTGCTTGAGATGGAAGACAGGCTGCAGAAAAACATCATCGGCCAGAATGCCGCCATCAGTGCGCTGGCAGATGCCATCCGGCGCTCGCGCTCCGGGCTCAAAGATCCCAAACGGCCAATTGGATCGTTCATTTTTCTGGGCACATCCGGCGTCGGTAAAACGCAGCTGGCCAAGGCGCTGGCTGGTTTCCTGTTTGATGATGAAGAGGCACTCGTGCGCGTCGACATGTCTGAGTACCGGGAACAGCACAGTGTGTCGCGCTTGTTTGGGGCGCCGCCCGGATATGTGGGCTATGAGGAAGGCGGGCAGCTTACAGAAGCCGTGCGCCGCCGCCCATACCGCGTGGTGCTTTTTGACGAAATAGAAAAGGCACACCCCGAAGTTTGGAATGCGCTGCTGCAAATTCTGGATGACGGACGCCTGACAGACGGGCAGGGCCGCGTGGTGGACTTCCGCAACACAGTGCTGATCATGACTTCCAACCTTGGCACTGAATTCAATGGCAAAGCCGGCGCGCTTGGCTTTGGGCCCGCAGCCGATGACGGCATGCGCGATAACCATGACAAAATTGAAAAGGCGCTCAAGAAGACTTTCCGGCCGGAGTTCCTTAATCGCATTGACGAGATCATCATCTTCTCGCAATTGAAGCCGGAGGATGTGCAGGTGATTGTGGATTTGCAAATGCACGAGCTGGGCGAACGGCTCGCCGAACGCGGGCTAACGGTGGCATTGACGGCGGCTGCCCGCGTCTGGCTGGCGCAGCAAGGCTACGACCCCGCCTACGGCGCGCGCCCCATGCGGCGGGCACTGCAAAAATATCTCGAGTCTCCGCTCTCCACGCGCCTCTTGCGTGGCGAGTTCAGCAAGGGTGATCACGTGCTTGTGGACAAAGGCACCGAAGAGGGCCTCGAGTTCCGCCGGGAAGGCGCCAGCGCAGCTGCTCTGCCGGTGCCAGAACTCGCACACACCGACACGCCTTAGTTTATAGACGGCAGCGCGCTGGTGCGGGCACGCGCCGCATATCTGTAGTTGCCGAAACCCGCAGCGCGCTCCCGGCAGCACACCTGCCTCACAGCCCGGAGGTCAGGCCCGGCGCATCAATAGCTGATTTTGCGTGCGCAGCCCTATGTGGTTGTTTGGGTACACTTTCAGTTTGGTCACAGGCAACACTGGCGCGGACCAGCCAGCTGATTGGTTTGCGCGGCGAACATTTTGGGGTGCGGCAGCTATGGCACCGCGCACTCAAATTCACGCCGCGCCAGCTAAATCAGGATGGCCAAAAGCCGCGATGCAGCGGCCTAATCTCATCCACGGTAATGAAGGCGGCTTCGTCCACAGCCTTGATGGCCGCTTGCACGCGCCCCACATCGCGGCGCTGCACAGTGCAATTGATGACGCTCACCTCACCCGAGCGCCCCTGGCCGCGCAGCTCGGTCACCGCGAAACCCATGGCGCGCAGCGTTGCGGCAACAGCCTTGTCCGGCGCCGTGATCACACGCACATGCCCGAAGCCCAGTGCAAGGCGCTCCTCGAGCCACATGCCAACCAGAATGCCGCCTGAGTACCCGCTAGAATACGCCAGTACATTCCAGATATTGGTGAGGTCGCGCAGCACTTGGCCCAGCACAAGCACAAAAATCAGCGCCTCAAAAAATCCGGCCGCGGCAGCCAGCAGGCGCTGCCCGCGCACCACCAGCACAAGCCGCAGCGTATCCAGTGACATGTTGGCGACACGCAAAACAAAAATCAAAACCACCGCACCCACAACTTGCCAGTTCATAATATTTCCGTCCTTGCGGGCTGCACCGCGCGCACGCGCCAAGCCCTTGCAGAATTATTGACGATGCAAGCTGTCCGGTCAATGCACTGCGGGTGGCCTGCGCAACGCCGTTGGGTGCTGGTGCCAATTGTGGCATTGCTGGGCAGCAGCATGGCGTGCAGCTTTGCATTGGCAGCTGCAGACAATGGGCAGCTTGCGCCGCAAGCCACGGCAGCACCCACCGCAGCAGCCGGGCAGCCGCAACTGCCTGCACAACTACCGGCACCGCTCGGCATCACGCCGTTGCCCACGCTGCTGCCATTCCTCACTGCAGAAGCAGCCCCTACGGCGGCACTGCCGGATATTGCGAGCCTGCGCCCGAACGCGCAAACATTTTTGGCTGCGTACGCCGGCACGCCGCCAAACATTGACGGCGACATCAGCGACTGGCCCGAACTTTACGGGCAGATTGCAAATGTGATTTACAAGCCGGAGAATTGGAGCGGCAGCGCTGACCTGAGCGCAACATTTGCGGCTGCATGGGACAGCAACAATTTGTATCTGGCGCTGAATGTGACGGATGATGCGCACGTGCAGACCGAACAGGGGCGCGACTTGTTCAAGGGTGACGGCGTGGATCTTTTACTGGATGCCAATCTGGTGGTTGACGCGGACTTTCCTTACCCGAACTTTGATGATTATCAAATTGGCCTGTCACCGGGGGCATTGCAGGCAAACGCGCCGTTCGCACAGGCTTACCGCTGGTATCCGTTAGAGCAAGCGGCCAGCCTGCCAGAAGTGCTGGTTGCAGCGCGCCCCACCGATGGTGGTTACCAGCTGGAGGCCGCAATTCCCTGGAGCGCGCTGGGAGTTGCAATTGCAGACAACCGAATCTTCGGCTTTGTGATATCTGTGTCTGATAATGACCTGCCAAACACAGCCGACCAGCAGACTTTGCTGTCCAGCACGCCGGGTCGCGATCTCGGAAATCCAACCACATGGGATTTACTGCAGCTCACTGATTGACACCCGATTGCGGGAGTGTGGGCAGAATGCTAAAATCCGATGCAATCAGGCGACGTGCAGCAATGCAGTCGCCGTTTTTTTTGCACCCCGCGCATTCAAATGCAAATGCCCTCACGAATACATCCGTTTGCGATATCTGCGCTTAGCGCACTGTTTGTTTTTGCCGGTGGTGGCACTCTCATTTTTGCCGCGGTTGCATTTGCGCGCCAGTCTTCCCCACCGGCTGCAGTTTCCGTGCCGGCACCAGCCGTCGTCGTTGAAAACAATTTCGGGCTGCGCCTACAACCGCTCGGCAAAGCGGGTCAGGATTTCAAATTCAGCATTCGCGAGCTCACTGCCGCTGCATTCAGCCGGCAAGCAGCCAACGGAAAGCTGCCGGAATTCAGCTCGGCCGCCGGGCCAATCTTCCAGATCGAAACAACCGGTGCGCTGCCAGCCCGCGTGGCGCTAAGCATTCCGTTGCCACCCGCAGCCACAGACGCGGAACTCTTGGAACTGCACGCGTGGGACGGCAACACATGGCGCTTTGTTCCATCGCTGCTGAGCACTGCGGAATTGCAAACCGAGATTGCCGGCATGCCGCGCGCGGTTGCAATCGTGCGCGGGGTGCCGGCGCCCCCAATTGTGGGAGGTGTGCTGGAAGCTGGCGAAACATTTGCCGCATCAAGCACTGCACTGGAAGTGGTGTTCCCCGCCGGCCTGCTGTTGCAAAAAGACGGCAGCCTGCGGGGCACATTGGCAGACGGCATTACACCGGCAGCCGGCCAGCGCGTGATGCCGATAGTGCGCGCGCCAGAGAACGAAGGCACCAGCATTGTGGCGGCCATGCTTGCCAGCCCAGCCGCGCGCCAGCTGAATTTAATGGCTTGCGGGACCTGGCCACCAACAGTTCCCACCATGGTGTGGTGCTGGACTATGGCTCACTGCAGCCGGCACTGCGCGCAGAGTGGTCCGCCTTCATTCGCGAACTCGCCGCCCTGCTGCACGCGCAGCAAAAGCAGCTGGGCGTGGTGGTGCCCGCCACTGCCGGTGCTGACCCGAATGCAAACGGATACGATCTGCGCAGCCTTGGCGCCGAAGCCGACTGGATTGAACTGCGGTTTGAAAGCGGATTGATGGCAGCAGATGAAGCAGCCCTCCGGCAAACCATCAACGCAGCTGCGCGTGCCAGCGGCCGCCGCCGCTTGCGGCTGCAAATAAATTTTGGCAGCGTAGAGCTGAATGCAGCCAGCGTGCGCACTGTACCAGCTGCCGAGGAGCTGCAGTGGCTGTCCGCCAATCTATTGCCCGCTGCAAACAGCGCACTGGCAATTGCCACTCCAACCAACTTCACCTTGAGCAACCAGCCCGGCACAGACGCCCGCTGGGGTGCACTAAGCTTCAGCTATACGGCTGCGGACGGCAGCAAACGCACGCTGCTGCACACAACAACGGCGGCACTGGCCCAGCAGCTGCAGCTGGCGCAGCAACTACAGCTTGGCGGTGTATCAGTCTCCGGTTACTTTGCTGCGCCTGCGGGCGGGCTGGCAGAGACTCTCGCCCAATATCGCGGCATGCAAGACATGCCCGCCAGCGCTGCAACCATTGCGTGGCAAGTGCAGCGCGACAGCAACACGATTTTAGAAATGGCTACCGCGCTTGGCGAGCCTTTTGAATGGACACCCGCCGAAGCTGGCGATTACACCGTGCGCGCCATGCTTAACCTTGGCACGCCGCTGGCGCTGGGAACCGTACCGGTAAATGTGCCGGCTGGCGCAGAGGCGACCGAGGTGGCGCAGGTTATGCCAAGCATGGCCGCGCGCCCGATTGGGCCGTTTGAACTTGGCGGACAAGTGACACATGGCGGCATTGCGCCAGCGGACAAGATGCGCGCCAGCCGTATGACATGGGTCAAGCTGCAAGCGCTGCCCGGCTATGACATGGGTGCCGCAATTGCAAACGCACATGCGCTGGGATTTAAAGTGCTGTTGAGCGCCGTGGGCGACCGCAACCAGCCGCATCTGCCCGCTTACCACGCCACATTTGCAGCTTACCTTGCAACTTTGGCTGCACAAGGCGCTGATGCCATTGAGGTCTGGAACGAGCCAAACCTCGACCGCGAATGGCCCGCCGGAAAGATCAGCACCAAAAGCTATACTGCATTGTTGCGCGCCGCCTATAACGCCATCAAAGCTGCCAATCCCAACACGCTGGTCATCAGCGCAGCGCCATCACCCACCGGTTTCTTTGGCGGCTGCTCAAGCCGTGGCTGCGATGATGCCTTCTGGGTGGCCGGCATAGCCAGAGCCGGTGCCGGCAATTATTTGGATTGCGTGGGCATACATTACAATGAGGGAGTGGTGCCACCCTCTGCATACGGGGGCGGTGTTGATCCGCGTGACGACCACTACACGCGTTATTTTCCCGGCATGATTGAACGTTATTCAGCAGCCTTTGGCGGCAACCGCCAAATGTGCTTTACCGAGCTCGGCTACCTCAGCGGCCAGGAGTGGGGCTACGTCCCCAAACATTACCTGTGGAAGCCGCCCATTAACAACACGGTGGCTGAGCAGGCGGCGTATCTTGGCGAGGCTGTGCGCCTTGCGCGGTCCAACAGCCGCGTGCGCATGATCATGGTGTTTAACGTGGATTACGCCAACTATGGCGATGACCCGATGGCGGGCTACGCCATAATCCGGCCCGATGGCAGCTGCCCCGCGTGCGGCGCACTGGCTGCCAGCATGCAATGATACGGGCGCCCCGCTGGCACAGCATATGCACCGTTCAACACGCAATTTGCCGGCAGTTGCCGAATACTGGAGACTAAATGCAAGAACCGAACTTTGAACCGCCCGCCGAAAAGCAGCCAAATACACCAAATGTGCGCATGTTCATCACAGCCTGGGTGTCGCTCACGCTGGTGGTGGGATTGGGCACATTTGCCACGCTTTTCTGGGCGCTGGGCGGAATGGACGTGCCCGCCACGGCACCGACCGCAATGCCGGAAGTGGCGGCCGCAGCCGCAGCTGACGCCACCGCTGCTGCCGAGCCGCAACAAGTAACGCCGGATGTGCTGCCGCTGATTGAACCAATCGCGCCCACCGCAATTCCGGAAGTTACGCCCACTCTCGCGCCCGTGGCAGAAGTGTTCGGGCTGGGCGGGCAGGTCATTCATGGTGGCCTGTTGGCGCAAGACAAAATGCACAACATCGGCATGACTTGGGCGAAGTTGCAGGCCTACGACATCACGCAAGACTTTAAGCCAGACATCGAGAACGCCCACCGCAACAACTTCCGCATTTTGCTGAGCGTTAAAGATAACGCAAACCACATGCGTGTAACTGACCCGGACTACCAGGAACAATTGTTGAAGTTTCTGGAAGGCCTGGCGACCAAGGGCGCCGACGCCATCGAAGTTTGGAATGAGCCAAACCTTAGCCGCGAGTGGCCCCCCAACAAAATGGGCGGCGCCTACTACACAGAGTTGCTGAAAAAGGCGTACACGCGAATCAAGGCTGCCAACCCCAACACACTCGTCATTAGCGCGGCGCTTTCACCCACCGGCGCATTCAACGGCGGTTGCGGCTCAATCGGCGACGTTTTGGGCTGCGATGACAAGCCGTTTTTGGAGAAGATGGTTGCGTCCGGTGCGCTCGACTATTTGGATTGCGTCGGCATCCACTACAACGAAGGGCTGCTGCCGCCCAGCGCCACTTCCGGCGACCCGCGCGGAAACTCCCAACATTACACACGCTACTTCAAAGGCATGCTCGATACGTACCTTGGAATTCTGGGCGGCACCAAGCCGCTTTGCTTCACCGAGCTGGGTTACCTGAGCGGTGAAGAGTGGGGCACACTTCCGGCCAACTTTAGATGGAACCCGCCCATCAACATGAAGGTGGCGCAGCAGGCGGAGTATCTGGGAGCTGCGGTCAAGCTCGCGCGCAGCGCTGGCAATATTCGCATGATCATTGTGTTCAACATGGACTTCGCCGTCTTGAAAAAAGATCTCGCGGATGATCCGCAGGCGGGCTACTCGATCATCCGGCCTAATGAAAGCTGCCCGGCCTGCGATACGCTGCGCGCTGCGATGCAGCCCGGCTAACGGCCGCGACTGGTGCGCCTGCGCATTAGCGCCAACCGCAGCGCGCACCGGAACAACTCTGCCATTGCAGCTGACCAGCCGCCCGCACTCGGCAGCGATGGACACATTTTGATGCAGCGCCTTGCCCCTCGCTTAAGCGTGCTCTGGCGCCGCAGTAGTTTTATGGCTGCTGGTGTGCTCGCCGCAATACTTGCAGCCTGCTCAGCGCCGTGGCTTGCGCGCCCCACACCCACGCCGCTGCCGGTGCCCACCGCAACTGCGATCCCGGTGCCTACCCCCGTTGTACGCGCATGGCCACAAGTGGCGTCGCCGTCGTATAGCATTCAAGTGTTCATGTGGTGGCGCCCGGATTTGGGCGAGCGCGATCTGGGGCTGGTGCAAGACATGGGCTTCGGCTGGGTAAAGCAGCGCTTTGCCTGGCGCGATATTGAAGAGACAGCGCCGGGTGTGTTCAATTGGGCGCGGCCCGAGCAGCTGGTGCAGCTGGTGCAGGACCGCAACCTGAAATTGATTGCGCTGCTGGACTACCCGCCATATTGGGCGATGCCGCTGGACCCGGCCAGCACCGCAGACACCGGTCCGCCGGCGGACTACGCAACCTTTGGGGATTTTTGCGCAGCCTTTGCGCAGCACTTTAAGGGCAAGGTGGCCGCCTATCAGGTTTGGAATGAGCCAAATCTTGCGCGCGAATGGGGCGGGCGTCCGCCGGACCCGGCAGCGTATGTGCGCCTGCTGCGCGCGTGTTACACGGGCATTAAGTCCGCGGATCCGGCAGCCATAGTTATCTCAGCCGGGCTGGCGCCCACAGGCACGGAGCCGCCAATTGCCATGCCGCATGATGCATTCCTGCGCGCAATGTACGCTGCGGGAGCCCAACCTTACTTTGACATGCTCGGCGTGCATGCGCCCGGTTATCGGGCGCCACCATGGGTGAGCTCTGAGCAGGTGCAGGCCGAGCTGCCTCTGGGCGGCAACCGCTGGATGGCGTTTCGGCACGTGGAGGACATGCGGGCGCTGATGCTGGAGTATGACGACCCGCAAAAGCAGGTGGCCATTCTGGAGACGGGCTGGACAACTGATCCGGTGCATCCGGATTACTCATGGTTTGCAGTTAGCGAAGCGCAGCAGGCCGAATACCTGGCAGGCGCCTACAAGTGGGCGCGTGAGCACTGGCGCCCGTGGGTTGGCATCATGAACACAATCTACATTGCGGACCCGCAATGGGTGCCAGAGCAAGAGCAATACTGGTGGGCAATCACCACGCCCGGCGAGCCGCTGCCGGGATTGCGGCCGGCCTACCGCGCCCTGCGCGACATGCCCAAGTAGCCGGTTACTTTTTGGCGCCGCGCTTGCGGCTGGTTTTCTTTTTGGCTGCGGGACGCGGCTTGCCACCCGCAGCTTTTGCTGCGGACTTTGCACCGGGCTTGTCCGGCCAAAGCTGGCGCTGGCGGGCTGATGCTTTGAGCGGCGGCTGCTTTGCAGTGCGTGTGGCTGCTGCCGGCGGGACAGCGCTTGCCGGGGCGGGCGCTTCATAAAAGTGCACCAGCTGCGCAACCTGCTCCTTCTCCCCAAATAACCCAAGCGCAATCGTGCGCGCAGCGCGCGTGCGGCGCGGGAGTTTATCCAGCTTCACCACTTTGGCTTTGCCGGCTGCAGTTACCACGGCCACATCATCATCCGCCATGCCCACCACTGCGCCGGCCAGCAACCCGCCGCCAGCCAGCTTTAGCGCGGTCACGCCTTTGCCGTTGCGCCCTTGCAGCGGCAGATCTTCCACCGCAATGCGCTTGCCTTCGCCGCTTGTAGTCACCAGCAGCACGTCACCGCGCGCGCGCGCCACATCCATGCCCACCACGCGGTCATGCGCACCGCCCAGCTTGATGCCCTGCACGCCGGCTGCTGCCAAACCCATCGCGCGCACCTGCTCGGAGCGGAAACGAATTGCAAGCCCGGCAGTGGTTGCCAGAACAATTTCGCTTTCCGGCCCGGCCAGCCGCGCGCAAATCAACTGATCGCCTTCGCCCACGGTCATTACGCGCGCGGTTTGCGACGCCGGCATTGGCAGATCCGCAAGCGCAATTTTCTTCAGCATGCCGCTGCGCGCAGCCAGCAGCAGGCTGCCGCTGCCCGTGCGCGCCGCTGCCGGGAAAGCAACGCCGCCCACAACGCGTGCGCCCGCTTCCAGCGCGCAAACCGAACTCCACGGCACGCCCTGCCCAACCTCTTCTGCCACCGGCACAGTTTGCACTTGCACGGCTGCCGCGCGCCCTTGCGCAGTGATCAGGAAGAGTGTGTCGCGCGTGCTGGCACGCACCACCAGCAGCGGCGTGGCGCGCCCCAGACCGGGGCGGCGCGCGCCCTGCAGCCGCGCAATTTTGCCATCGCGCGTTACCACCACCCAAACATCCGCTGCCGCCACCAGCTCGCTGGTAGCACCGGTTTTCTTGGCGCCCTGCGCCGACACAATATCAGTGCGGCGCCGGTCGCCGTACGTGTTCTTCACTGCCTGCAGCTCTTCAATGATCAATGCCCGCATCTTGCGCGGCGCAGCCAGCAGCGCCTCCAGCTGCTTGATGGTTGCCTGCAGCTGCTTGAACTCATCCTGCAGTTTCTTCACCTCCAGCTTGGCCAGGCGGCGCAGCGGCATTTCCAGGATTGCGCTGGCCTGCAGCTCGCTAAGGCGGAAGCGCTTCATGATGCGCTGGCGCGCGTCGTCCCCGTCATTGGAGTTGCGGATGATCTTGATGATTTCATCCAGGTGGCGCAGCGCGGTCAGCAGGCCTTCCACAATATGCGCGCGTTCGCGCGCGCGCAACAAATCAAAGTCTGAGCGCCGGCGCACCACCTCCACGCGGTGGTCAAGGAACACGCGCAGCGCCTGCTTGAGGCTCAGCATGCGCGGCTCGCCGCCCACCAGTGCCAGCATGATTATGCTAAAGGTGGTTTGCAGCTGCGTGGTGCGGTACAGCTGCTGCAGCACATGCTCTGCCTCCGCAGTCTTGGACAGCTCAATCACAATGCGCATGCCCTGCCGGTCAGACTCGTCGCGCAAATCGCTGATGCCTTCCAGCCGGCCTTCACGCACTGCCTCGGCAATGCGCTCAATCAAGCCGGACTTGTTCACCTGATACGGCAGCTCGGTCACAATCAGGCGGCTGCGCCCACGGCCCATCTCCTCCACATGTGACTTGGCGCGCACCAGCACCTTGCCGCGCCCGGAGCCGTACGCTGCGGGGAGTCCCTCTTCATCCTTCTTGGTGATGATGATGCCGCCAGTCGGAAAATCCGGGCCCTTGATGAAGCGCATCAGGTCTTCCACCTGCACACTGGCCAGCTTGTCCCAGCGCTCCAGCATGAAGCACAGCGCGTCTACAACTTCGTTCAGGTTGTGCGGCGGCACAGAGGTGGACATGCCCACCGCAATGCCAGTGCCGCCGTTGATGAGTAAATTGGGGATGGCAGCTGGCAACACCAGCGGCTCCATTAATGTGTCGTCAAAATTCCCCGCAAAGTCGACGGTGTTCTTTTCGAGGTCGGCCAGCAGCGGGTCGCTGATTGCATGCAAGCGCGCCTCGGTGTAGCGCATGGCAGCCGGCGCATCGCCGTCAATCGAGCCAAAGTTCCCCTGCCCGTCCACCAGCAAATAGCGCAGCGAAAAGTCCTGGGCCATGCGCGCCATTGCGTCGTACACGGCGCTGTCGCCGTGCGGGTGGTACTTGCCCAGCACCTCGCCCACAATGCGCGCCGACTTTTTATAAGGCGTGCCCGGCCGCACACGGATGTCGTGCATCGCGTAAAGGATGCGCCGGTGCACGGGCTTGAGGCCATCGCGCGCATCCGGCAGTGCCCGCGCCACGATTACGCTCATTGCATACGAGAGGTATGCAGCCTGCATCTCATTGTCGATGCTGATTTTTTTAACGAGTCCGATTTCCATTGGTTAAATGCTGCCTGACCGATAACAATTGCAGGATGCCGGGCGCCGCGTTGTGGGCGCTGGCGGCTTTACTTGGTTTTGGAACTGCGCTGCCGCCGGCTGCGTGAGCGGCCGCGGCTGGGTGCCCTTTTTTCCGTGGCTGGCGCAGCGACTACCGCGGCTGGCCGGCGCGGCTTGGCCGGTTCTGACCAAATTGCAGGCAGCGGTTCCGGCTGCCAGTCCTCAAGCGGCATCTTGGGCGGGTCAACGCGCGGCGCACCGCGCTCACCCCATGTGCGCGGTATCTCCGGATCCCATTCCGCCACAGTGCCGGCAACCTTCGACCCACCGCCACGCGCAGCTTCCGCCGGCGTCTCCGATGTGTAATCAAAGTCCGAAACCAAATCGCGCCACAGCGGGTGCCCAAGCTTGTCTTCAAGGTCCAGCAGGGATTGCTCCTCCATGGGTGTAACCAGCGAGCACACAACCGCATCTGGCACCGCCTGCAGCCGTGCCAGATAAGCGGGTTGGCGCGGCAGGTCAAAATTCACAAGATGGGTGATGGTGGAAGCATCCAGTTCAGCCGGCAGTTGATCCGGCACAATTAAAACCGGCAGGCGCCCGTTTTGAAAACTGCGCAGCATCTCGCCGGCGGCTGCCGCGCTGGTATCAGATGCAAGATAGCTGGCGCGCACATTGCGCGTACGCAGTTTGCGCGCAAACTGCACGCCCATATGTCCGCCCGGTGCAATCAACACCATGCGCGCTGCATCCAGCTCTTTTAGCATGCGCATCAACAGGCGCATCTTAAGCGGGCGCGGCACCGGCCAGGCGCGCTGCGTGCAGCTGCCCGGGCCGTCGCTGGCAACTGGCAGCAGCGCAGCGCCGGCATGCACTGTGCGCGCCAGCGCCAGCGCCACCTCAACCGGCTCATCGCAGAACAATGCCGTTTGCAAACCTGCGGGCAGCTGCGACAGCAAAGTGCGCAGCACCGGCGCAGCATCGCTGCGCAGCAGGGCATCCATCCCATCCACCACCAGCATGCGCAGCTGCGGCGCTGCGGGCAATAGTTGCACCACCTGCTGCAACTGGGCCGGGGCAACAATCAGCAGCCCGGCATCCGCACCCGCGCTGTCATCCTCCAATATTGCAGCGCGCAGCGAGTCGCCGCCCAGCGCCAGCAGCTGGCGGGCATACATCTGCGCGCGGTGCACACTTGCAGCCACCACAACCATTTGCAAGCCGGCCACCGGCTGCGCAGCGTTGCGCTGCAAGGCAGCCAGCAAGAACGCCTCGCTATGCCCGCTGCCGGGCCGGCCGCATGCCAGCAACGGCAAGCCTTGCAGCAGCACGGGCAATGCGGCCAGCTGCAGCGCAGTTGCCTGGCGGTAACCACGCGCCGCCAGCCGTGCAAGCAAAGCGGGATCTAATCCAAATTGGGTAAACGTCATCAGAGGAGCAGTATGCGCTGTGAAAAATTATACCCGTGCTGCGCACAAAAAAAACACCCCGGCGCAAGGGCCGGGGTGTTTTTAATTGTTGGCTGCGCAGCAATCAGATTGGAGCCAGCGGCAAGTTATCCATGCCGGCAGGCGGGGCATCCACACCCTCCAGCATAAGCTCGCCCAGCAGCGCGTCTGGCGTTTCAGTTTCGCCTGCGTCTTCTGCTACTTCCGGCAGCTTCGGCAGGTTGGAGCCAAAGCCGGAGCCGGCCGGTATCAACTTGCCGATGATCACATTTTCTTTCAGGCCCGCAAGCGGATCTTCTTTCGCTTCCATTGCTGCACCAGCCAGTACCTTGATGGTGTGCTGGAAGGAAGACGCCGACAGCCAAGAGTTGGTTTCGAGCGAGCCCTTGGTAATTCCCAGCAGCATCGGCACAACTGTTGCGCCCGCTTTGCCTTCGGTCAGCAGCTGCTCGTTGCGCATTTGCATTGCGTAGCGGTCCATCAGTTCGCCCGGCACCAAGCCACTGTCACCGGCCCGCACCACCTGCACCTTGCTCATCATCTTGCGGATGATGACCTCAAAGTGCTTGTCGTGAATGTTCTGGCCCTGCGAGCGGTAAACCTTTTGGATCTCAGTCAGTAGATACAACTCGCACGCGTTGCGTCCTAAAATGCGCAGGATGCGGTGCGGATTGAACGAGCCCTCGGTCAAGCGGTCGCCCGCATTCACCTTCTGCCCGTTGGTTACCAGCAGGCGCGCGGCCGGCGGCAGCTCCACAATCGCCTCTTCATAAAGCTGGCGCGCAACCAGCAGCTTGTCCTTCGTCAGGCGCGCCTTGCCTTTGTTGATTGCAAGCATCTGGCTGTCACCGCGCGCTGCCAGCAGCTGCCCTTCCGAAATGTCCTCGCCGTCAGAAACCTTCAGGGACCAGTTGCCCGGCACCTCGTACTCGTCGACGATTGTCTGGTTGTTAATTATCTTGACGGTGCGCAGATAGCCATCGCCCTTCTCGAGCTCGATGGTGCCTTCAATCTCGGCAATCTCCGCTTCACCCTTGGGCTGCTTGCGCGCCTCAAAAAGCTCTTCCACGCGCGGCAAACCGCTGGTGATGTCGCCGCCCGCTGCCACACCACCGGTGTGAAAGGTGCGCAGCGTGAGCTGTGTGCCCGGCTCACCAATGGATTGCGCGGCAATGATGCCCACAGCAACGCCAATCTCCACCAGCGCGCCACGGCCCAGATCCCGGCCGTAGCACATGGCGCACAATCCGGTGGAAGCTGAACAGGTGAGTGGCGAACGCGCCAGCACTTCCTCAACTTGTGACAAGTCTAGAATCTTGGCCAGCTCGTCCGTAATCTCCTCGTTGCGTGCCGCAAGCACTTCGCCGGTCTTGGGATGCACCACATCACTGGCCACCCAACGCCCCTTGATGCGCTCTGAAAACTTCTGTCCGGCCACATCGTTACGGCGCCGCACGGGTGTGCCATCTTCGGTGCCACAATCAGTTCTGTTGATGATCACGTCCTGCGCAATGTCGCACAGGCGGCGCGTCAGGTAGCCGGCATCGGCCGTGCGCAGCGCGGTGTCTGCCAAACCCTTGCGCGAACCGTGCGTGGAAATGAAATACTCGAGCGCGCGCAGGCCCTCACGGAAGTTTGAGCGAATGGGCAGCGGGATGATGCGCCCGGACGGGTCGGCCATCAAGCCGCGCATGCCGGCCAGCTGCGTGATGGGCGTGAAGCCGCCCTTGGTGGCGCCAGAGAGCGCCATAACACTCAAGTTGCCATTGGGATCAAGATGCTTGCGCACCTCCTGCTCAACTTTGACGCGCGCTGCCTGCCATAGCTCAACGGTACGATCAGTAAGCTCTTGTTCTGTCAGCAGGCCACGCTTGTACTGGCGCCCGAGGTCAACCACTTCTTCCTCGGTGTCATCCACAATTTGCGCTTTCAGCGGCGGCACGGTGATGTCCGAAACCGCAATCGTCACGCCTGAGCGCGTTGCATATTTAAAACCGATGTTCTTGATGTCATCCACCACATCGGTTGTGCGCTCGGCGCCCACCACCTGGTAGCAGCGCGCAACCACACGCTGCACGCTGGATTTGTCGAGCAGCTCATTCACAAAGTGCATTTCATCGGGCAGCACCCGGTTGAAGAGCGCCCGGCCAACGGAAGTGTCGATAATTTCCGTGCGCGGCAAGCCATCCGCATAGCGCTGGTCTGTTTTCTCGTAGTAGTTGTGAACCAGCAGCTTGATCTTGGCATGCAAATGCACCTGATCGAGCGCATACGCCAGGCTTACTTCATCCAAGCTCCCGAACATGCGCCCCTCGCCCTTCTTGCCGCCCACAATCATGGTCAGGTAGTACACGCCCAGCACCATGTCTTTGGATGGCCCCACAATCGGCTCGCCATCCGCGGGCTTGAGCAAATTCTTTGTTGAGAGCATCAAGCGGCGCGCCTCTTCCACAGACTTGGAAGAAAGCGGGACGTGCACCGCCATCTGGTCGCCGTCAAAATCCGCATTGAATGCAGCGCACACCAGCGGATGGAGCAGCAGCGCCTTGCCGGGCACCACCAACGGCTCGAAGGCCTGAATGCCGAGGCGGTGCAGGGTTGGCGCACGGTTCAGCAGCACTGGGCGGTCCTTGGTTACTTCATCAACCACCTCGCGCACTTCCGGCGTGTCGCGATCCATGAGGCGCTTTGCACCCTTTACATTGGAGCAGTAATCGTATTGCACCAGCTTGGCGATAATGAATGGCCGGAAGAGCTCCTTTGCCATCACGTACGGCAAGCCGCACTGATGCAGCTTGAGCTTGGGGCCGACCACAATCACCGAGCGCCCGGAGTAATCCACCCGCTTGCCCAGCAAGTTGCGGCGGAAGCGCCCCTTCTTGCCCTTCAGCATGTCGCTCAAAGACTTCAACTCACGCCGCCCGCGGCGGCTGAGTGCCTTGCCGCGCTGTGCATTGTCAACAAGCGAGTCGACTGCTTCTTGCAGCATGCGCTTTTCATTGCGCACAATCACGTCCGGCGCGCCAAGATCCAGCAGGCGCTTGAGCCGGTTGTTGCGGTTGATCACGCGCCGGTAAAGGTCGTTCAAGTCGGAGGTGGCAAAGCGGCCACCATCGAGCTGCACCATCGGGCGCAGGTCTGGCGGAATTACCGGCAGCACCGTCAATACCATCCACTCCGGTTTGTTGCCGGAGCTGCGCAGCGCTTCAACAACCTTGATGCGCTTGGTGGCCTTCTTCTTTTTCTGCTTGCTCTTGGTGGTGCGCATCTCATGCCAGAGCTCTTTCGATAGCTTGTTCAAATCGAGTGTGGAGAGAATGTCGCGAAACGCCTCCGCACCCATGCCGGCCTTGAATACCTGGCCGTACTTCTGCTTCAGCTCGCGGTACTTCGGCTCAGGCAGAAACATCAGCTGCTGCAAGCCCTGCAGTTCCGCGCGGTCATCTGCCACGCGCTTGCGCTGCTCGTCCACCAGTTGATCCAGCTTGCCCTGCTGCAAGTTAATTTCGAGCGCAGCTTCGGCTTTCGCAGCCTCAAGATCCATTTTCAAACCGGCAATCTTTTCATCGCGCTTGGCTTTTAGCGCGCCTTCCACAACATTGAGGTGCTCGCGCAGGGCAGCCTTGAGCGCGGTCTGATGCTTCACCGCGTAAGTCTCGCCGGCGGGCACGATAACAACCCCCGCCGTCTTAAGGCGCACGGCAGTGCGCGCAACATTGCCGCGCTCATCAGCCACGGTTTGCTGCAGCAGCTTGCCTTCGCTCAGCAATGGCTCGATGCGCTTGGTAAGGTCGGCGTCGTAGCGCTCGTTCACCACCTCAATGCGCTGCTTGGCTACAGCCGTGCGCTTGTCACGAAACGTCTTGGCCGCATCCATCTTGGCGTGGATCTCGGCGCGCAGCCGCTGATCCGCAATGCCTACTTCTTTGTCCAACCGGTCCAGCGCCTTCTTGCGCGCATCCTCATCCACATTGGTGACCACAAACTGCGCAAAATACAGCACCCGATCCAGATTGCGGCGTGACACATCCAGCAGAATGCCCATGAAGGATGGCACGCGGCGCGTGTACCAGACGTGCGCAACCGGCGCGGCCAAAATAATGTGGCCCATGCGTTCGCGGCGCACGGAGGCGCGCGTCACTTCAACGCCGCACTTGTCGCACTTGATGCCCTTGTAGCGGATGTTCTTGTACTTGCCGCAGTAGCACTGCCAGTCTTTCTGCGGGCCAAAGATGGCCTCGCAGAACAGCCCGTCCTTTTCAGGCCGCAGGCGGCGGTAGTTGATCGTCTCGGGCTTTGTAACCTCGCCGTAAGACCATGAATAGATCTGTTCGGGCGAAGCGAGACGGATGCGGAGTGATCTCAGACCCTTTGCTTCCAAATGACCCTCCTAATGTTGATTGGTTCGGTGATACGGAATGCTGGCTTGCGATGCCCGCAAAGCAGGCGCCTCAAACCATGAACTGGCTAATAAGCGTAAAAAGGGCGTCCCAAAATTGCAAACTTGGAACGCCCATGAGACACTGCATTATTCAATTTGATCTGTATTGTAGGCGGAAAGTAACGCAGTGTCAAGCAAAGTTGGGCGGGGCCAATCCTCCGCCCGGCCCGGCGGGCAGCCTGAAAATCAGGCACCTGCCCAAGCCGGTGCGCAGCTAAAAATAGCGCTGCGCCCATCTGCTTGACGCTCCGCCACCCCCCCAATACAATACGGCGTTACAATTCGACGAAACAGGAGCAACTAATGCTTGCGAAGAAAATTATCGTTTGGGGTGGTTCCGCCGCCTTTGGTTTGGTGGCTGGGTTTGGAACTGTGTTTGCACTGGGCACAACGGTGCAAAAATACGCCGTGGCCCTGAACTTTGGCGTCGTGGATCTCGTAATTAACAACCTCTTTTTTCTGTGCCTGGCGTACGCTGCGTTTGTGTGGATCTGGCTGGACTATTTCCTCGGCACCAAGATAATTCCGGAATAATCCTGCCAGCCGGGCGCGGATTAGGGGCCTGCACGTAGCTCTGCAAAGGTAAATGTAACCTGCTGGCTGGCTGCACTCGCGCGCGCCGCCACACCCACCATACCGCCCGTTCGTGCGGGTACGCGCAACAACAGTTCATTGTTCACGCGCACCTCCACGGCCTCCGCGTTGCCAGCCAGCTGCACGCGGTTGGCCGCAGCACCGCGGAGCACATGCGGCCACTGCTGCAGCTCATACCAAACCGTGCGCTCACTGCCTGCCTCACGAAACACTTGCACGTAGCCATTATTGTTTAGCAAGACGAAACTGCATTCCGCTTTAGAAACGCAATTGAATGCAACGCCATGCATTGCGCCCGGCGCACCCGCCGATTGCGCAGCATCCACCGCCAGTGCCCAGGCGCCGGCGGCGCCCGCGCGCAACAACACTGCGTGCGCATCAGCGTTGGGCATTGCCAGCACTAAGCCGCTGGCGCCAAAGTCCGGCGTGGCGCTGGCGTCAGCGATAATCTGCCAGTCGCTTGCGCGGTCCGGCGCGAAATCCGTCCGCCAAACCGGCGCGCCCAATCCGCGCTCGTCCGCAGCGCCGGCGCGCAGCGCAGCCGCAGTGCCGGCAATTAAAATTAGCAATGCTGCAAAACCAGTGCCCACGACCCTTCGGATCCAGCGCGGTGTTTGAGCTGTACGCATCTCCAGTATTCTAGCCATCGCATGCTTGCGTTTGTAATGTTTCCGATCCGGCTGGCGCCGCGCCAGTTGCTGGCTGTGTGCAGCGCTGCACTGCTGTGCAGTGCTTGCGGCATCACATCCGCCGCCGCTCCCACCGCAGCGGCCGTTATGGCCACTGAAGTGCGTACAAACATTGCAGCTCCTTCTGCAACTCCCACCGCCACACCCACCCATACCCCACCCTCAACAGCTACCCCCACCGCCTCGCCAACAGCAACGCCCACCGCAACATTAACCGCCAGCCCATGGCCAACTCCGGACGCCGCCGCGCGCAAACGCATTGTGCGTGTCCCCATCCTCATGTACCACCGCGTAGAGCCGCTCCCGGCCAAAAGCGGCCTGCTGCGGGCCGGGCTGACGGTGATTCCACAAGACTTCCAAATTCAAATGGACTGGCTGCGCGAACGCGGCTTTGAATCCATAAGCCTGTACGACATGCAAAATCACCTCGCGCTCGGCCAGCCGCTGCCGGACAAGCCCATCGTGATTAGCTTTGATGATGGTTATCGCGGCGTGTACGATTTTGCATATCCAGTGATGCGTGCGCATGGCTACACCGGCACGCTCTTTGTGCCCACCGAGCTGATTGACAAGCAGCAGCCGGACTACATCAACTGGCAAATGGCCGAAGAGCTGGCGCGGGCGGGCTGGAAGATTGAGCCACACACAAAATCGCACGTGGAACTGCCGGGGCAACCGCACAAGTACATTCTTTATCAAGTACTTGGCTCAATGGAAACAATTCGCGCGCACGTGGGTTATCAGCCGCGTTACTTTTGCTACCCCGGGGGCGAGTACGATGCAGAGGTGATTGGCTTGCTGAAAGAGATCGGCTATTGGGGCGCGGTCACTACGAGATTCGCAATTGACCATCAACTCAAAGATGCGTACAAGTGGGGGCGCGTGCGTGTCACGGGCCAAGAGACCCTGCGGGACTTCGCCCTCTATCTTGCAGAACCATTGCCCACTGCCTCCCCAACCCCCGCTTCGTAATCACTCCGGCGCGGCACGCGCTGATGAGTTCCTGGAATAAGGCGCGTTTTACTGATTTTTCTGACAATCCATCAAGACTGCCCCAGGCAAGTTGATAGCTTTTGCAAGCTTGCAGCTCTGGCCTGACAGCGATTGCCAGCCCGCACTGGGCATACTCCCCGTTTGTGGGGCAAGCTCAACGATCATCCCGCCTCTCCGGGTTTTACGACCAAAGTCTTGGGCAACGTGCCGCCGTTGTGGCCGAGTGGGCCGGACTCTCGCCGGAGGCACAAGCTGCGTTTGGCGGCACTGATGCACTATCCACTGCGCAAGCTGACCACATGATCGAAAATGTGGTGGGCGTTTTTTCGCTGCCGCTGGGCGTGGCTGCAAACTTTGTGGTGAATGGCCGCGATGTGCTGGTTCCCATGGCGGTGGAAGAGCCATCCGTGGTTGCCGGCGCTAGCTTTATGGCGCGTCTGGCCCGTAACACTGGCGGCTTTCGCGCCACTGCCAGCGCCCCGGAGATGATCGGGCAGCTGCTGATTTTAGATGTACCAGACGCGGAACAGGCGCGCACTGCGCTGCTCGCAGCCAAGGCGCGCATCTTGCAAATGGCCACCGCCGTGGATCCAGTGCTGGCGCGGCTGGGCGGCGGCGCGCGCGACATTGAAGTGCGTGTACTCGCCGAGTCGCCGATCGGGCTGCTGCTGGTGCTGCATCTCATTTACGACACGCGCGATGCGATGGGCGCAAACGCCGTCAACACCGCACTCGAAACAATTGCCCCGCTGGTGGCCGAGATCAGCGGCGGGCGCGTGCACTTGCGCATTCTCTCCAACCTCGCAGACCGGCGCCTGGCAACGGCAAGCGCCACCTTTCGGGCAGCCGACCTTGCGTTCGGCGAATTCAGCGGCGCGCAAGTGCGCGACGGCGTGATCGCCGCGTGGGCTTTCGCTGTTGCAGATCCTTATCGCGCAGCCACCCACAACAAGGGCATCATGAACGGCGTGGATGCCGTGGTGCTGGCCACCGGCAATGACTGGCGCGCAATTGAGGCCGGTGCGCATGCTTACGCGGCGCGCAGCGGACGCTACACCAGCCTTTCCACTTGGGCGTGCAATGCTGACGGAGATTTGACGGGCACACTTGAGATGCCGCTGGCGGTTGGCATTGTGGGCGGCGCTACCCGTGCCCATCCCACCGCCCGCGCCGCGCTGCAAGTGCTGGGTGTGAGCAGCGCTGCAGAGCTGGCGCAAATTATTGTGAGCGTGGGGCTGGCGCAAAATCTGGCGGCGCTGCGGGCGCTGGCCACCGAAGGGATTCAGCGCGGACACATGGGGCTGCACGCCCGCCAGGTTGCGATTGCTGCCGGCGCGCGCGCTGACCAGGTGGAAGCCGTGGCCAACCAGTTGGTGCGCGAGCGTGCAGTACGCACCGACCGCGCGCTTGAAATTCTTCAGGCAAATTAATGAACCAGCCCATGCCAACGCAAGCTGAAATCAAACCAATGCTGCCCGTGCTGCCCGTGGGCGTGGCCGGCTATGGCGCGTACGTGCCGCGCTTCCGGCTGCCGGCAGCAGAAGTTGCGCGCGTGTGGACCGGCAACACTGGCAATAGCCTTGCGGTCACAGAAAAAGCAGTGGCCGGCCTCGACGAGGATGTGGTCACGATGAGCATCGAAGCAGCCCGCAATGCGATTGCGCGCGCCGAAATCGATCCGGTGGATATTCGCGCGGTGTGGGTGGGCTCCGAGTCCCATCCGTATGCAGTGAAGCCCACAGCCACAATTGTGGCCGAGGCAATTGGCGCGGTACCGCACACGCAGGCGGCGGACTGGCAGTTTGCGTGCAAGGCCGGCACGGAGGCAATTCAAGCCGGCATCGGCTTGGTTGGCTCCGGCATGGCGCGCTACGTGGTTGCAATTGGAATGGACACTGCGCAGGGCCGGCCGGGCGATGCGCTTGAGTACACCGCGGGCGCCGGCGGCGCTGCCATTCTGCTGGGGCCCGCGGCCGAGTCTTTGGCGGTGATTGAAGGTTCGCACTCCGTGGTAACCGATACGCCGGACTTCTGGCGCCGCCAGCACGAGCGCTACCCCGAGCATGGCCAGCGCTTCACCGGCGAGCCGGCTTACTTCCGCCACGTCACAACTGCAGCAAGCGAATTGATGCAAGGACTGGGCACCACTGCCGGTGATTATGCGCACGTGGTTTTTCATCAACCGAACGCAAAATTCCCGCAGCGTGCGGGGCAACTGCTTGGCTTTAAACCAGAACAACTTGAAGCCGGCCTGCTGGCTCCGTTCATTGGCAACACATACGCCGGCTCTGCACTGCTCGGCCTCACAGCCGTGTTTGACAAGGCTGCTGCGGGCGAGCGCGTGCTGCTGGTTTCATTTGGCTCGGGCGCCGGCTCGGACGCAATTGCGTTTCGAGTGACTGCGCGCATGCAAGCGCAGCGCGATCTGGCGCCGAGCACGGCAACTTACATTGCAAGGCGCACGCAGATCGATTATGCGCTGTACGCGCGCTATCGCGGCAAGCTGGCGCTGCAATAACACCGCCCTGACGATGCGCGACGTTTTTATTTTAGGGAGCGGGCAGACTGCAGTGGGCGAACACTGGGATCTTTCGCTGCGCCAGCTGGCGCGCACAGCCGTGAGCGCCGCGCTTAACGCCGCCCTCCCCGCCCGCCCGCAAGCTTTATTTGTAGCCAACATGCTGGCCGGCCAGCTCAGCGGCCAACGGCAGCTGGGCGCGCTGCTGGCAGATTATTGCGGCCTGCGCGGCATCGAAGCAATCCGGGTAGAGGCTGCCGGCGCCTCGGGCGGGGCTGCTCTGCGCCAGGCATACATAGCCGTAGCCAGCGGCGTCGTGGACACGGCGCTGGTGCTGGGCGTGGAGAAGCTGACCGACAAGGTGGGCTCCAGCGTGGCAGCGGCACTCGGCAGTGCCGCCGACGCAGACTGGGAAGCGGCGCACGGCGCCACGCAGCCGGCGCTTGCAGCGCTCATCATGCAGCGCTACATGCACGAACAGCATTTGTCACTGCAGCAATTTGCGGGTTTCTCTGTAAACGCGCACAGCAACGGGCGCACCAACCCCAATGCAATGTTCCGCAACAACTTAAAAGCTGAGAGCTTTGCCAGTGCCGCCATGGTGGCTGAGCCGGTAAACATGTTTGACACCGCGCCCGAAGCCGACGGCGCAGCTGCGCTGGTGCTGGGCGCGGCCCACATGCTGGCCCCCGCTGCCGCGCGCATTCGCGTGGCAGCCTCCGCGCTCTGCACCGATGCATTTGCGCTTGCGGACCGCGCCGACGTGCTGCAGCTGCGCGCCGCGCAACAGTCGGTGCAACAGGCGCAGGCGCAAGCCAGCTGCGGCGCAGCAGACATTGACCTGTTTGAACTGCACGATGGCTTCACCATTCTGGCAGCGCTGGCGCTGGAAGCGGCTGGATACGCACAACCCGGCAGTGGCTGGCAGCTGGCTCACGCCGGCAAAATCGGGCTGCAGGGCGAAATTCCCATTTCCACTTTTGGCGGCTTGAAGGCGCGCGGCAACCCGGGTGGCGCCACCGGCGTGTATCAGGCGGTTGAAGTTGAGCAGCAACTGCGCGGCGCTGCCGGCGCCAACCAGGTGCAGCGCGCGCGGCGCGGCATGCTGCAAGGGCTGGGCGGCAACGGCGCCACCGCCGTCACGCATATTTTTGAATGTTTAAATTAAATCCAGCGCCGCAGAATTTCTGCGCGCAAGACTAAGCACAGGAGATCCCCTCATGGAAGTATCCCGAAACTGGCGCCTGCAGTCACAGCGCTACCGCATGGAAGGCTTGCGCTGCGAGCAGTGCGGCACAGTTATATTCCCCGCGCGCGCACATTGCCCGCAGTGCGCTGGCGAATCATTTGCTTCGCTGGCGTTGCGCGGCCTGGGCGAGGTCTACTCTTTTACACAGGTGCATGATGCGCCGGCTGGATTTGAACACGATGCGCCGTTTTTTCTGGCGCTTGTGCGGCTGGACGAAGGCCCGCTGGTTACCGCACAGCTCACTGACGTGGAGCGCGAAACTGTGCACATTGGCATGCCGGTGGAGATGGTGACGCGCAAGCTGCGCGAAGACGGCGAGCGCGGCATGCTGGTGTATGGCTATAAATTCCGGCCGCTGCTGCGCCAGCGCCGGCCGGACGAGGCGGTGGCACTACCCGCCCGCGTGCGCGTGCCTGCAACGGAGGCGGTTGCGGCGTAGCACTCCGCAGCCACCGGGCCAAAAATAAAAGCGGGCCGCACAGTACAAACGGGCGGCCCGCTTTTGATTCTGGTGCGCAAGTTGCGCGCAGCAGCTTGTTGTTTCTAATCAGATTGGCCTGGAGCTGAAGCCGTACAAATTTTCACGCCGCTGCCATTGCAGCGCGCAGCAGCCAACAATTTAAAAAAGATCAAGCTGCTGGTCAGTACTTCCACCAACGTTGGCAGCGCTGCGCGGTGTGGCGGGCGCAGCTTGAGCGATTAGCTGCGGCAGTTTGGCAAAGTCTTCCAGCAGCTGCGGCCGGATCTTGGGCTGGTGCAGCGCAGCCGCCGGATGGAACATGGGCACCACCAAACGCGCACCGAACTGGCGCGCCTGCCCGTGGATGGCGGAGATGCGCTCAACTGGAAACCAGCGCGCCATCGAGAAGCGCCCCAGCGTAACGATCACGCGCGGGTCAACCAGTTCAATCTGGCGCTCCAGGTAGCCGGCACAAGCCGCAACCTCCGCCGGCAGCGGATCGCGGTTTTCGGGCGGGCGGCACTTGACCACGTTTGTAATGTAAACCTGCGCGCGCTGCAATCCGGCAGCGGCCAGCAGCTCTTCCAGAAATTTACCGGATGCACCCACAAACGGCCGGCCTTGTTCATCTTCGTTGCGGCCCGGCCCTTCGCCGATCAGCATCACCGGCGCGGGCGCCGGCCCCTCGCCCGGCACCGCAAGCTTGCGGGTGTGCGCCAGCGTGCACAGCATGCACGCCCGCACTTGCTCCTCCAAAATGACCCGATCAGATGTGCTGTTGCTCACGCCAGTGCCGTTGCTCTGCGGTGATTACGCCTCCGGTGCGGGCAGCTGCTTTCACAGCCGGCAATCGCTGCCAGCCGACTTAGCCGCGCCGGCAGCCCGCCCATTATTCGAAGAGCGCCAAATTGGCGTTGACCCATTTCCATAATTTCTCAACGCCATCTTGCGGCGCCACTTTTGGAGACCAACGCAGCTCTTGCGCGGCTTTGCGAATGTCGCTGACGTAAATCGGCTGGTCGCCGGGGCGCCACTCACCGTATTGCACTTGCAGCGCCCGGCCCGCAAGGCGCGTCAGCAGCGGCTCCACATCCTTCCAAATGGAAAGCGTGAAGCGCGGCCCGCCGCCGATGTTGAAGACGCGGCCTTTCACGCGCGCTGGATCAGCAAGCGCGCAGTCATACGCATCGAGCAGGTCATCGATCCAAAGCATGTCGCGCACCTGCTTGCCATTGCCGTAGATGTTGATGGGCTGGCGCTTGCTGGCTGCGATCACAAAATGCGCGAGCCAGCCCTGGTCTTCAACCCCAAACTGGCGCAGCCCGTAAATGCAAGACTGGCGAAAGACAACGGTTGGCAGGTCATAGATGCGCGCGTAGTCGCGCGTGTACTGGTCGCCCGCGCCCTTGCTGCAGCCATACGGCGAGTGAAAGTCGAGCGCTTGCGACTCGGGCAGGCCCTCTGGCAATGCTGCGTAGCTGTAGCGCAGCTCGCCCTCCAGCACTTCCACGTTTTCCATGCCGCCGTACACCTTGTTTGTGGAGGCGTACAGCACCAGCGGTTTGTGGCCGTGATGGCGCGCAGCCTCAAGCACATTGAAGCTGCCCAACGCGTTCACCTCAAAGTCTGCGCGTGGCTCACGCACGGATGTGGTAACGGCCACCTGCGCTGCAAGGTGGAAGATGGCGGCCTGCCCGGCCGCAGCTGCCTGCACCGCGCCCGCATCGCGCACATCGGCTTCAATAAAGCGCAGGCCCGCGGCAGCCTGCGCGTGCGCCTGCAGCCAGCGCAAGTTGGCTGCCGCGCCTTTGCGCGAAAGGTTGTCCAGCAGCGTCACCGTATGGCCCGCCTTCAGCAGGCGCGCAGCATAGTTGCAGCCAATGAATCCGGCACCGCCGGTGATGAGCACGTTCGTCATGTATGTACCTCAAGTTGCGTTGGCAAAACGCTGTCAAGGCTGCTGGCCGTCATCAGCAGCGCGTCTTCATGATTGTCGGTGTAATAGTTTTTGCGGCGCCCCACCAGCGCAAAGCCAAAACCGGTGTAAAGGCGCTGTGCCACCAGGTTGCTTGCGCGCACTTCCAAGGTGGCGCTGCAGCCGCCATGCGCCTGCGCATCAGACAGCATGGTCTGCAGCAGCAGCTTGCCGAAGCCGCGGTTGCGCTGTTGCGGGTCCACTGCCAGCGTGGCAATGTGCGCCTCGCCCGCCACCAGCCAGTAGCCGGCGCTGCCCCACAATGCCTCCGGCTCGGCCAGTGGCCGCAGCACAAAAAAATGCGCGGCCGGATTACCCTTGAGCTGCGCCTCAAAAGCCTGGCGCGGCCACGGCAGTGAGAATGCAGCGGCATCCAGCGCCGTCACCTGCGTCACATCCGCCGCACCCATGGGCGTGATGGCAACCAGCGGCAGAATTTGCACAGCCACGCGCTTAGGCTCCCAGCGGCGCTTGCATGTACATAGGTTCAAGCGTGGCAGCATCTGCCACGTGGCCGGCACTCAGGCGCATGCGTGCCAGCTCTGCCAGGCATGCCGCGCGCCGCAGCGCCTGGCTCGGCGTGCATACCCAGGCGCGCCCCTCTAGCTGCGCCCGCGTATCGCGATCGATCTCGCCGCACAGCCAATGGCCGTCCGGTAGATTCTCCAGCACATCCAGCCAGTTGGTCAGCACCGGTACGCCGGTGGGCTCCCAGCTGCCCGCGCGGCTTTCATATTCACCCACCACAATCCGCCCGCGCCCGGCCCGCACCACCGCCAGCAAGATGCGGTGTGATGGCGGCTGCGCGTACGCGATGATATCCAGCGTGGGCACGCCGATGAGTGGCAGCGCCTGCGCCAGCGCCAGCCCTTTGGCAAACGCCAGCCCGATGCGCAAACCGGTGTACGAGCCCGGCCCGATGGCAACCGCCACCGCCGAAAGATCCGCCGTCGTGACGCCCGAGCTTTGCAGCATGCGCGCCGCCATGGGCGCCAGCTCTGCCGTGTGATGGTTGGCACTGCGCCAGCTGTGCTCTGCCAGAATTTCGGTGGCGCTGGCTAGCGCCACGCTCATCTGCTCCGATGCTGTGTCAATTGCGAGCAGCATGCCAGCCTCAGGCGCGGATCAGCTCGCGAAAGTCCGCGAGCAGCTGCGCGCCGCGCACACCGCCACCGTGCAGGCGCAGGCTGCGCTTGTCTTCATCAATGTAGCGCAGCGCCGCCCACACACCGTCCTCGGGCAGCCACGGGCGCACATTCTCGGGCCACTCAATCATTAGCGCCACGCCGGCTTCATAGCGCTCCGTTAAGCCCACGCTCTCCGCATCCTGCGGTCCGCGCAGCCGGTAACAATCCAGATGGTGCAGCTGCGCGCCATCCGCACGATGGTACTCATGCGCAAGAATGTAGGTGGGGCTGGTGGCATTTTCGAGCGCGCCCCAGCCGCGCGCAACCCCGCTGGCAAACACAGTTTTGCCAGCGCCCAGTTCGCCGCTCAGGCAAAGCAAATCGCCGGCGCGCAGCAGCTGACCCAGGCGCACGCCAAAACGCCCCGTTTGGTCGGCACTATTGCTGATCACCTCAACCGCATCTGCATTCAGAATTGGCATGCGCCGCGATTATAATCTCTGCATGAATTGCATTAGCAGTTTACCGTTGTGGCAGCGTGCGCGCTGATGCGCGTGCTGGTAATGTCTGACATTCACGCCAACCTTCCCGCGCTGCAAGCCGTGCTGGCGGACGCGCACGGCGCGTACGATGCCGTTTGGTGCCTGGGCGACGTGGTGGGTTACGGCCCCAATCCCAATCAGTGCGCGGATACGGTGCGGGCGCTGCCCAATCTCACTTGCCTGCGTGGCAACCATGATTTGGCCGCGCTGGGCGGCAGCGTAATCAACGACTTCAACTCTTACGCCAAGACGGCAGCGCTTTGGACCCGCGCTGAACTTTCAGCCGGCACGCGCGAATTTCTGTCGGGGCTGAGCCCGCGCACGGAGAATGCCGGCTTCACACTGGTGCACGCCAGCCCGCGCGATCCGGTGTGGGAGTACATCGACTCAGCAGCCGTGGCCCACGCTAATTTTTCATCGTTCAACACGCCAACCTGCCTCTTTGGGCACACGCACAGAGCCATGGGCTATGTTATGGATGATACCGGCCAGTGCACCGAGAAAATTCCGGAGTACGGGCGGGCGCTGCCGCTCACCGGCCAGCGCCGGCTGCTGAATCCCGGCAGTGTGGGGCAGCCGCGCGACCGCAACCCGGAGGCTGCCTATGCATTATTGGACGAAGCAGCCAGCACGTGGGAAGCGCGCCGCGTTGTGTACCCGATTGCTGATACGCAAACTCAAATGCGCGCCGCGCAGCTGCCCGCCCCGCTGATTGAGCGCCTCGCCGCCGGCCGCTAGCCGCCATGATTGCGTTCGCCATCAAGCCCAGCCGCAGCGTCATATTCATTAGCATTGCGCTGCTGCTTTTTGCCTGTGGCAGCCGGCCGCCCGACGCTATCACTGCAGACGCAATGGTCGGCATGCCAGCTTCGGCGCCAATGGCGCGCACGGACGGCAGCGAGAAGCTTGCCGCGCCCGACGCAGCTGCAATGGCGGTGGACTCTTACACTACTAATGCGCAGCTCACCGACCGACTTGTAACCTACAACGCCTCGCTCACGCTGGTGGTGGAAGACCCCGTGGCTAGCATGCAGCAAGCGGCCGCGATTGCTGCGGAAGTTGGCGGCTTTGTGGTGTCATCCAATATTTACGAGTTGCCGCCGGACATACCGCAGCCCCGCACGCCGTTCGAAGACAGCCGCGCGCAACCAACTTTTGCGCGTGGCCCACAGCAAGCCAGCATCACCATGCGCGTGCCGGCCGAGCGCCGCCCGCAAGCCACCGAGCGCCTGCACCAGCTGGCACTGGAGGTGCGCAGCGAGTCGCTCTCCGGCCAGGACATCACGCAGGAGTTTTCCGATCTCTCCGCGCGTTTGCGCAATCTGGAAGCAGCCGAGACGCGGCTGATGGCGATCATGGAAGGCGCAGCCACCACAGCTGATGTGCTTGCGGTTTACCGCGAGCTGGTCCTCATCCGTGAGCAGCTTGAAGTTATCCGCGGACAGAAACAATACCTTGAGCAATCCGCAAAGATGTCGCTCATCAGCGTGGAACTGCTGCCGAGTGCGGGCGCACAACCGGTGGATGTGGATGCGTGGCAGCCGCTGCTGGTGCTGAAGCAGTCGCTGGCTGCGCTGCTCAACGGACTGCAGGGCCTGGCCAACTGGATCATTTACATTTTGATAGCCGTGCTGCCGCTGGTGCTGCTTGTGGCGCTGCCCGTGTGGCTGATTGTGCGCCGCTGGCGCAGCCGCCGCCAAGCCGCTGCCAAATAATGGCGCCCGCTGCCAAGCGCAAACTCACCCACATCGACCAGCGCGGCAATGCGCGCATGGTGGATGTGGGCGCCAAGCCGGCCACCGAGCGCGTGGCCATTGCAAAAGGCGAAGTGCACATGCTGCCCGCCACGCTGGCATTGCTGCGCGCCGGCAATCTTAAAAAAGGCGACGTCTTCTCTGTGGCACAAGTGGCTGGCGTGCTTGCGGCCAAGCGCACAGCAGATTTGATTCCGCTTTGCCACCCGCTGCCGCTCACCCAGGTGGATGTGCAGCTTAGCGCTGAAGACTCGCTGCCTGGCGGTGGCACGGGCGTGCTCATTACGGCCACAGCCCGCACCACCGCCCAAACCGGCGTGGAGATGGAAGCGCTGACGGCAGTGGCCGTGGCGGCGCTCACGGTTTATGACATGACAAAGTCTGCGGAGAAAACGCTGCGCATTACCAATGTGCGTTTGGTGCATAAGCGCGGCGGCGCCTCCGGCGTGCACAACGAGTAGCTATGGCCGTCACGATCTTGTTTTTCGCCACGCTCAAGCAGCGCGCCGGCTGCGAGCGCCTGGAGCTGGATCTAAAAGATGGCGCCAGCGTGAGCGAGCTAAAAGATTTGCTGGCCGTGCGCCTGCCGGAACTACAGCCCGCGCTGCCCAGCGCACTGGTGTCCATCAACCGCGAGTTTGCGTTTGCAACCGACGCTGTACCGGCGGGCGCAGAAGTTGGCTTATTTCCGCCGGTGTCCGGCGGCGGGACAGGCGCACAGCCGGATGCACTGCCCACGCATTTGCACATCACTGCAGCGCCGATCGATCTCGATGCACTGACTGCCAGCGTCACGCTGCCCAGCACCGGCGCAGTCTGCCTGTTCACCGGTATTGTGCGCGCATCCACGCAGCGCGGAACGCCCCGCACACCACGGCCCACCTGCACTACGAGGCTTACACGCAAATGGCCGAAGAAAAAATGCGGCAGGTTGCGGATGAAATTCGCGCGCGCTGGCCGGCGGTGGAAGGCATTGCAATTGTGCAGCGCGTGGGCACGCTGCTGCCCGGTACGCCAACGGTGCTGATTGCGTGTTCCGCAGCACACCGGGACACCGGCGTGTTTGAGGCAGCGCGCTACGGCATAGACCGGCTGAAAGAGATTGTGCCCGTGTGGAAAAAAGAAGTGGGGCCGGACGGCGAGCAGTGGCTTGAGGGCTCGTACGTTCCGGTGCGCGCCGACTGAGCTGCGACGCCCCGGGCGGGCAGCGCAACCGCGCCCGTCACTCGCAATGTTTCTTCCAAGCCCATGTCCCTAAAGTGCACCAACTGCGGGCGCGCGCCTGAAGCTAACACGCGCGACTACCGCTGCGCGGTGTGTGGCAGCATGCTCGATCTGGCCGGCCCGCTGCACTTTGATCCCAGCCAGGTAACAGCGAGCGGGCATGGGCTGTGGCGCTATCGCCACACGTTCCCGCTGCCGCCCGCTGCGCAGCCGGTCACCCTTGGTGAAGGCGGCACGCCACTTGTGGCCGCGCAGCTGGATGCGGGCGGACCAACGGTGCACTTCAAGCTGGAGAGTTTGAATCCAACCGGCTCCTACAAAGACCGCGGCACCGCAGTGCTGCTCAGCTGGCTGCAATCGCAAGGCATCACGGCCGCAGTTGAAGATTCTTCCGGCAATGCGGGCGCCTCATTTGCTGCATACGCAGCGCGCGCCGGCGTGCATGCGCGTATATTTGCGCCGGCCTATGCGGCCGCTGCCAAGCTGGCCCAAATGGAAATGTACGGTGCCGAGGTGGTGCGCGTGCCGGGGCCGCGTTCGCAGGCGTCAGAAGCCGTGGTGCAAGCCGCGCGCGCGGGAGCATATTACGCCAGCCATGTCTTCAACCCCGTGGGGCTCGCCGGGTTGGCCACCATCGCTTACGAGCTGGTGGAGCAGCTGGGCGGCGCGCCGGGCACGGTGCTGATGCCCATCGGCCAGGGCTCGCTGCTGCTGGCGCTGCAGCGCGGCTTTCTTGCACTGCAAGCTGCCGGCTGCATCGCGCAGCTGCCGCAACTCGTTGGCGTTCAAGCCGAGGCCTGCGCGCCGCTGTGGGCCTGCTTTCACCACGGACCGGAAGGCCTTGGGTTTGTGAGCGAGGGTGAAACCCTGGCCGAGGGTGTGCGCATTCGCCATCCGCTGCGCGGCGATGCCGTGCTGGCCGCTGTGCACGCCTCGGGCGGGCAGGTGCTTGCCGCCACCGAAGCACAAATCGAAACGGGGCGGCGCATGCTTGCGCAGCTTGGATTTTTTGTGGAGCCCACCTCGGCGCTGGTGTGGCCCGCACTGCGGCAGCTGCTGGCAAGCAGCGCAGCCCAGCCGGTGGTGGCAATTCTTACGGGGCACGGGCTCAAGAGCGCCGTCGCCTAAACACATTGCCGCGCAACTCCGTATAATAAATTTATTCAGAATGAAAACACGGGAGACACCTGAACAATGAGCAAGCTGTCGATAAGCTGGTTTTACACATCGCCCGGCGACAACGCGCACCGCGTGGCCGAACGCGTCCGGCAGGCACTGTGGACTTCAGGGCTGACCGACCTGTGGCTGGATGGCACCAGCACCAGCGCGCCGTATAAACTGACCGGCAACTACGAGGGGCGCATGCTTGAGCTGGATTGGACGCCCACCGAGTGGCTGCGCATGCGTGCGCAAAGCGCACCGCCGCGGCTGATCGCGCAAATGAGCTGGATGCTCGGCTTCAAGCCCGGCATTCATTACACAGACAACAGCGGCCACCAAGTGTGGGAATGGGTGCGCGGCGACAACACCGCGCGCTGGATGGAAATTTCCGGCAACCCCACTTACCTATCTCCAGCGCGCCTGCCTGTAAAGTAACCGGCGCATCCATGGCCGGGTACTCAGCGGCGCATGATCTCGCCGTGCTCGCATCGATGGCGGGCGATTTTGATGAATTTATAAAATCTGATGTTGTGTTTTGGCAGCTGACGGATGACGGGCCGCTGCTGAACCGCTACCCAAAGCTGACGGTGGCCGGCGTGTTGTTTTGCATGCACAAACTGCAACTGCTGCCTGAGCTGCTGGCGCCGGCGCAGCACGCGCGCTGCGCTGCGCAAATCAGCACAGTGCGCGAAAATATTTCGGCTTGGCGCGCCAACATCGAACGCAAAGCGGTGCGTGAGTTTGCGGGGCGCCTGCGCTCATGGAGCTGGTTTGTGGATGAGGCCGGCTTGGAACAAAAAGCCGCTGTGCGCCACTACGCGCAGGAAGCCTACGGGCGCACCTATTTGCACTTGCTGCTTGAGTTGCTGCAAAACCACAGCACGCATGCGGCACTGGCTGCGCAAGTTGCCAGTTGTGATGTGCGGCTGCGCAGTGTGTGGGCGCCGGCCCGCTTTGTTTGGGACGCACAGCTGCAGCCCGCCTTTCCCGCCGATGTTTTCTGGTTTTTATACGGGGTGCCGGACGCAGACGCGCCCAAACTTTAGTTTAGCGGGCGCGCTGGATTTCAGCCGGCCGGCAGCCTATGCCACACTGCGCGCATGATCTCAAAAGTATGTTCAGCACACTGCGCACCCTTAAACAACCGGTGCGCAGTTGCGGTATTTTGAAACCCCAACCGGTGCAGCAGCTTGCAGGCGCTTAGGTTGCGCGCGTCGGTCACCGCAATCACGCAGCCCATTGCGGGCTCCCCAAACAAAAGACCCACCACGCAGCGCACGCCTTCTGCTGCGTAGCCAGATTTCTGGTGTGCGCGTGCCAGCGTGAATCCCAACTCGGCTGTCCGGCCGTCTTTGCTGATGCAAACACCCACATCACCCACCAGCTGATTGGAGTGTGCCAGCGCGAGCGCAATTTGAAACCACTCGCCGGGCGCAGCGGCTTGAACTGCACCGTGCACGCGCACAAACTGCAGCGCAGCACTGCGCGTGATGCCGTCCCAGCTCTGCAATCTGGCTACCGCCGGGTCGTTGCGGTAGCCAAAAAATATATCCGCATCTTGCGGCTCAAAGCGCCGCAGCACCAGCCGCTTGGTGCGGGCGGGCAGCGCCAGCGCCATCTCTCAGCTGCCGCGCCGCGCGCCAAATCCCCGCGCCGGCACCACCGTGCACACTACTTTGGCTAAGCAGCACCGCCCGCGTTACTTGGCATATTCGATTACACGCGTCTCGCGAATAATTGTGACCTTGATTTGGCCGGGGTACTGCATCGTTTCCTCAATCTTGCGCGCCACATCCTTGGCCAGCTTCAGCGCAGCAAGGTCATCGACGTTGTCCGGCCGCACCACCACGCGCACCTCGCGCCCGGCCTGCAGCGCAAATGTCTCCTCAACCCCGGGGAACGAGTTGCCAATGTCTTCCAGCGCGCGAATGCGTTTCACATACTGCTCCAGATTTTCACGGCGCGCGCCGGGCCGGGCGCCGGACATCGCATCCGCCACTTCCACAATCACAGCCTCAAGCGTCTCCTGGTCAACTTCGTGATGATGGGCTGCAATTGCGTTGCAAATCTTCGGGCCCACGCCGTAGCGCTTGGCAATCTCGGCGCCAATCGCAGCATGCGTGCCTTCAATCTCATGGTCAACCGCTTTGCCCAGGTCGTGCAGCAAGCCGCCCGCTTTGGCCAGCGCCACATTTGCGCCAATCTCCGCCGCAATCACGCCGGAGAGCAGCGCGGTTTCCACCGCATGCGCGTGCTGGTCCTGGCCGTAGGAGGTGCGGAATTTTAGGCGCCCCAGCAGCCGCAAAATTTCGGGGTTCAGGCCCGGCACTCCCGCCTCATACGCAGCGCGCTCGCCCTCTTCTTTTACAATCACATCTACCTCGCGGCGCGCGTCTTGAACCAGCTTCTCAATGTGCGCCGGCTGAATGCGCCCGTCCGAAATCAGCTTGGTGAGCGCGCGGCGCGCCACCTCGCGCCGCATCGGGTCGAATGAAGCCACCGTGATGGCCTCGGGCGTGTCATCCACCACCACATCCACACCGGCTGCCTGCTCGAACGCGCGAATGTTGCGGCCGGCGCGGCCAATGATGCGCCCTTTCATCTCTTCAGATGGAATGGGCACAATGGATACGGCGTGCGTTGACACCTGGTCGCCCGCCACGCGCTGCATGGCAACCACGAGCAGCTTGCGCGCACGCGCCTCGCCTTCCTCGCGCGCTTCATCTTCAATCTGGCGAATGGTGCGCGCCATGTCTGCACGCGCGCTGGTTTCCACTGCGGCAATCAGCTGCGCCACGGCTTCCTCGCGCGTCAAGCCGGAAACGCGCTCCAGCTCGGCAATCTGGTCCAGCTTGCGCTTCTCCAGGTCATTGGCCTGCTTGTCCAAAGTGCTTTGGCGCTTGCCAATCTCGCGCTCGCGCCCCTCTAACTTTTCGGCACGCTGCTCAAGCTCCGTGCGGCGCTTGTCCACGCGCGCCTCTTCTTGCTGAAATTCCTTGCGCCGCTGCTGCTGTTCTTTCTCCAGCTCATCGCGCCGGTTCAGCAAATCCTTGTTGGCCTTGGCTTCCAGTTTGCTTTCCTGCTCGCGCGCCTGCGCTGCGAGGCGCTCCCGCGTGAGGTTCAGGTCCTTCAAGTCTTCATCAATGTTGCGCTGCCGCCACCAGTAACCCGCGCCGGCCCCGGCAACCGCTGCCACCAGCGCCGCCACAAAAATATATCCAAACATGTTTAGTCCTCGCTTTGTAAATCATCTGCCGGAGCGCCTTGCTCCGCCAGGCATTCAGTCACCACACTGCGCACCACATCGTACGCAAATCCGCGGCGCTGCAAAAAGTCGCCCAGCTTGCGGCGCACGGCCGCAGCCGGCAGCGCCGCCAGGCGCCGCATCCGTGCGGCTGCAGCCGTGCGCGCAGCAGCCAGCTCATCCACGCCGGCTGTTGCAGCGGCGATCGTCTCCGGATCCAACCCGCGCCGGCGCAACTCTGAAACCAGAGCGCGGGCGCCGCGCGGCCGGAATGTCGTTTGCGTCTCCACCCATTGCGTCGCAAAGCGCGCATCATTTACTTCGCCCGCCTGTTCCACGCGCTGCATAATCTGCTCAATCTCGGCCGCAGAAAAGCCTTTGCGCATCAGGCGCGAGCGCATCTCCCCGTCGGTGCGCGGGCGCACATCCAGCAGGCGGCGCACTGCCTTTACGCCGCTGTCAACCGCTTCCGCCGTGCGCGCAAGCTCCACTTGCGATTCCGTCAGCACCTGCCCCACGTGCCACTCGGCTGCGCGCCCGCCAGACAGCCCCAGTGCAAACTCGCCATCGAGGTGCACATTGATGCGCGCCAAGTTGCCCGCCTGTGGCTGTAATGCTGTCACTGTCGGCATGCCACCTCCAGAATCAAAAAAGGCCACAACATCACGTTGCGGCCATCACTGGTGCCGGCTGGCAGCCGGCTTTGCTTCAGATTTTTTTGCAGACGGGCACGCTGCTGCGCTGCCCGCTCGCCGATCAGCTAAACTGCACGCATCAACCCAAACAGACCCGCTGCGTGCCTTGGGACGGCGAACACGCAGCCCTGGGCGCAAACGGCAGCATCAATTTTCCGGTTCTGTTCGGCATTCGATCGGGTGCGCTATAGCGCAAGCTCTCTAAATCTGAGGCAGGTCGTGATGACCGCACTTGCCGGCCCGAGGCCGGCGTAAAAAGCGGGGCAGCGCTGCAAACAGCTGCCGCCCCAGAAAAATTACTCATCTTCATCCTCTTCGCTTTCGGCATCAGTTGCTATTGCGCCGCCCGCAGCCACAGCGGACTGGGCGCGAATGACACGCTCCAACTCCTGTGCCATCGCCGGGTTCTCCTTCAGATAGCGCTTCACATTCTCGCGTCCCTGCCCCAGGCGGGTATCTTTATAGGTATAAAACGCGCCACGCTTGGTGATGATTTCCTGCGCGGTTCCGAGGTCAACAATATCACCCGTCTTGCTAATGCCCTCGCTAAACATAATGTCGAACTCCGCCTGCCGGAAAGGCGGCGCCACTTTGTTTTTGGTGACGCGCACGCGCACGCGGTTGCCAGTCACAGTCTGGCCGTCTTTAATCGATTCCAAGCGGCGTACATCCATGCGCACGCTGGCGTAATACTTTAGCGCCTGCCCGCCGGTTGTAGTTTCGGGGCTGCCAAACATCACGCCAATCTTCAGGCGCAGCTGGTTGGTAAAAATCATGGTTGTGCCGGATTGCTTAATGGCACCGGACAGTTTGCGCAGCGCCTGGCTCATCAAGCGCGCCTGCTGGCCCATGGTGGGGTCGCCCATGTCGCCCTCAATTTCCGCGCGCGGCACAAGCGCCGCCACAGAGTCCACCACCACCACCGCAACTGCGCCGGAGCGCACCAGCGCCTCCGCAATCTCCAGTGCCTGCTCGCCGGTGTCCGGCTGCGAAATATACAGCTCGCCAATGTTGACGCCGACCCGCTCTGCATAGGTTGGGTCCAGCGCATGCTCCATATCGATAAAGGCGCACAGGCCGCCCAAGCGCTGCGCCTCAGCCACAATGTGCATGCACAAAGTTGTCTTGCCGGCGGACTCGGGGCCGTAGATTTCCGTCACCCGCCCCTTGGGAACACCGCCGATGCCCAGCGCCAAATCCAGCGCCAGCGATCCGGTGGAAATCGCCTCGACTGCCATGCGCGGCGCATCGCCCAGGCGCATTAGCGCGCCATCGCCGTACTGCTTCTTTATTTGCGCCAGCGCTGTTTCAAACGCCTTGTCGCGACCGGATTGTGCCATTGGGATAATTAGTGCTGCAGAGATAAGCAGCGGTATGCAACCGCTGTGCGCACAGTTTACTGCAGAAACTTTGGATGCGCAAACGAGGCAGGTATAATCCGGCTTCCAACGTCCGCGAGAGATTCGCAGCCGGAGCCCGATCCTTCATGCCCAAAAATTCACTTTCGCTAACCGACAATCGCACCGGTAAATCTTACGAGATTCCGATCGAGGACGGCGCCGTGCGTGCGCTCGATCTGCGCCAGATCAAAGTGGATGACAAAGACTTTGGCTTGATGACCTACGATCCGGGCTATGGCAACACCGCCGCGTGCAAAAGCCGCATTACTTTTGTGGATGGTGACGCCGGCCTTTTGGAGTATCGCGGCTATCCCATCGAGCAGTTGGCGGAACACTCAAACTTTTTGGAGGTGGGCTACCTGCTGGTGCATGGAGAGCTGCCCACAGCGGACCAGATGCGCAACTGGGTGGAGAATATCACGCACCACACGCTCATCCACGAAAACATTAAGTCGCTGCTGGATGCCTTTCGCTACGACGCGCATCCCATGGCAATGTGGATCAGCACCGTCGCCGCCCTCTCCAGCTTCTACCCGGACGCGCGCCGCGATGCCAGCGCAGAGGCGCGCATGCTCCAGGTCTACCGCCTGATTGCCAAAGCACCGACCATCGCGGCTTTCAGCTTCCGCCACGCCATGGGGCAGCGCTACAACTACCCGGACAACCGCCTCAGCTACAGCGGCAACTTTTTGCAAATGATGTTTCACATGACCGACCGTGACTACCATCCGCAGCCGGCGCTGGAACGCGCGCTGGACGTGCTGTTTATTTTGCACGCCGACCATGAGCAGAACTGCAGCACCAGCGTGCTGCGCGGCATTGGCAGCAGCTTGTCCGACCCTTACAGCGCCGTGGCGGGCGCAGCCGCAGCCCTCTACGGCCCGCTGCACGGCGGCGCCAACGAGGAAGTGCTGCGCACCCTCACCGAGATTGGCAGCGTGGCGCGCGTGCCCGAGTACATCAAGCGCGTCAAGGCCGGCGAGTTCCGCTTGATGGGCTTTGGCCACCGCGTCTACCGCAACTACGACCCGCGCGCCAAGCTCATCAAGCGCACTGCAGACGAGGTCTTTGACGCAGTCGGGCGCAGTCCGCTGATTGACATTGCGCTGGAGCTGGAGCGCATTGCACTGGCGGACGACTACTTCGTGCAGCGCAAGCTGTACCCCAACGTCGATTTTTATTCAGGCATCATCTATCAGGCGCTGGGCCTGCCGGTAGCCATGTTCCCGGTGCTGTTTGCAATCCCGCGCACCGTGGGCTGGCTGGCGCAATGGCTGGAGATGATCAACGACCCGGACTTGCGAATTGCGCGGCCGCGCCAGGTTTACCTTGGCCCGCAGCGGCGCGACTTCGTGCCGCAGTCCAAGCGCTAGCGCCCGCAATGGCAGCCATGGCTGCCCCGCTCACGGCTATCCGGCCGGCCACGCTGGCAGACTGGGACGCCATTCAGCCACTGCTCACGGATGCTGGCTACCTGCACACACACTCTGACTGGCACAAGCCACGCGCGTGGCTGCTGCGCCACCCGTTTATGCTGGCGTGGAGCGGTGGCCGCCTCGCCGGAATATTAGCTGCACCGCCGGATCCGCCGGATGTGGCCTGGCTGCGTTTTGCAGGTGTCGCCGCGGGATTTTCCGGCCCCAAGGTTCTTGGCGAATTGTGGGCTGCCTGCCGCAAAGAACTGCTGGCTGCCGGTGTGCAGCGCAGTGCAATCTTAACCACCAACTCTCATCTGGATGAGCTGCTGCCGCAATGGGGCTTTGCCGCCAGCGAGGAAGTATTGGTGCTCACGCACAACACCAAAGTGCATGAGCCGCCGCTCAAAAGTGCTGCGCTCATCCGGCGGGCACGCCCCGAGGACTGCGATGCCGTGGCAGCCGTGGATTGGACGGCGTTCGAAACACCGTGGCGCCACTCGCCGGGCATGGTAGCAGCCGCAATGGCGCAGGCCAGCTTCGTCACCGTTGCGTTGGTGGATCGCACAATTGTAGGCCACCAATTTACAACCGAAGGCCGCAGCGGGGCACACATGGCGCGCCTCGCCGTGCACCCCAATTGGCAGGGCAAACACATCGGGCGGGCGCTTGTGGACCACATGCTGCGCCACTACGCAGAGAGTGGCGTAAGCCCGGTGGGTGTAAACACACAATCCAACAACGCTGCTTCGCTGGCTTTGTACCGCGCCCTCGGCTTTAAGCTTACCGGCGAAGGCTACCAAGTATGGCAGCGCTGGCTGGCGTGAAGACGAGCATCAGGCTTTCGCCTTAGCCTCCGCCAATCCGGCAGTACCCCCACAACTCAGCCGCCGCCCGCAGTTGCGGCGCGCCCTGCTCCGCGGTTTTGTACCATTTTCCGAGGTTTTAATAAGGTTGTAGACAGAAGCCGTCGCAAAAAGTAAACTCTCATTCTAGTGTTCACGAAACACAAAATGCGGAGGCATTTGCGATGAGTAAACGCGCAGAAACACGAGGCCTGCAGGAGCGCGATCGCATGCGCCAGCGCTTTCTTGCAGCGGGTGCCGTCACCCTAGTGGCTTTGGCAGTTGGCGGGTTCCTCATCTGGCGCACCAACCAGCCCATTGGTGAAATTGTGGAGGTGCCCAAGGTGCAGCCGGCGCAGGCAGACGGGCGCTCCGCGGGGCCGGCCGATGCCAAGGTAACCGTGGAAGTATTTTCCAACTTCACCTGTCCCCACTGCGGCACTTACGCAAAAAATGCCGGGCGTCAGATTTTTGAAAGTTATGTAAATCAGGGCAAGGTGCGCGTGCAGTACCGCTACATTGCATTTCCGGGCGCCTCGCGGGAGGCTGCCATCGCGGCCGAGTGCGCCGGCCAGCAGGGCCAGTTCTGGCCGTATCACGACATACTTTTTGCAAACGAAACCGGCGCTGCAGACCAATTCTCGCAGCCGCGGCTGCTGGGTTTTGCAGACAAGCTGCAGTTGCAGGGGGATACCTTTCGCGCTTGCATGGCAAGCACAACGCCAATTGATGTGATTGAAGCGGACATGGCGCGCGCCACCGAGCTCAAGATTGAGTCCACGCCGTCGATTGTGGTGAATGGCGAGATGATCAGCGGCGCGCGCGACTTTGCCACGTTTCAAGAATTGATTGAGCGCAAGCTCAAAGAAATCCCAAGCTAGACCAAAACATTTAGAGAACGCGGGGGCCAAGATGTCTTACACAAAAGTTGCTGTACCAACCGGCGAAATGATCACAGCTTCAAGCGGCAAGCTGCACGTGCCCAGCCGGCCCATCGTGCCGTTCATTGAGGGGGATGGCACCGGCCCGGACATTTGGGCTGCTTCGGTGCGCGTCATTAACGCGGCTGTTGCGCAGGCTTATGACAACCAGCGCCACATTGAATGGATGGAGGTGTACGCCGGCCAAAAGTGCTTCGACCGCTGGGGCACATGGCTGCTGGACGAGACCGTCACGGCATTCCGGGAATTTAAAGTGGGCATCAAGGGCCCGCTCACAACGCCGATTGGCGGCGGCATTCGCAGCCTGAACGTGGAGCTGCGCAAGCAACTGGACTTGTATGTGTGCCTGCGCCCGGTGCGCTACTTTCCCGGCGTGCCCTCGCCCGTAAAGCGCCCGGAAGATGTGGACATGGTGATCTTCCGCGAGAACACCGAAGACATTTATACCGGCATTGACTTGGAGCAGGGCTCGGAAAGCAACATCAAGTTCAAGGCGCTGCTGCAGCAGCACCTGCCGCAGGAGTACAGCAAAATCCGCTTCCCGGACACTTCCGGCTTTGGCGTCAAGCCAATTTCGAAGCAGGGCACGGAGCGCCTTGTGCGCGCTGCCATCCGCTACGCGCTGGACAACCGGCGCAACAGCGTGACGTTTGCCCACAAGGGCAACATTATGAAGTACACCGAGGGTGCATTCCGAAACTGGGGCTACGCCTTGGCCGAGCGCGAATTTAGCGGGCGCGTCTATACGTGGGATCAGTGGGAAAACACCAAGGCCACCAAGGGCGAAGACGCAGCCAATGCAGAGCAGAAGTCCGCACTGGCGGCCGGCAAAATTATTGTGAAGGATGTGATTGCCGATATCGTCTTTCAACAGACCATCACACGCGCGCGCGAGTTTGATGTGATTGCCACAATGAACCTGAACGGCGACTACCTCTCGGACGCGCTGGCGGCGCAAGTGGGCGGCATCGGCATTGCGCCGGGCGGCAACATCAACTACGAAACAGGCCATGCTGTATTCGAAGCCACGCACGGCACCGCGCCAAAATATGCGGGCCTCGACCGCGTGAATCCCGGCTCGGTAATTCTTTCTGGCGAAATGATGCTGCGCTACATGGGCTGGAAGGAAGCCGCCGACCTCATCATCCGGGGCGTGGAAGGCGCTGTGGCGGCGGGCACTGTCACTTACGATTTTGCGCGCATGCTGCCCGGCTCAAAGGAAGTAAAGTGCAGCGAGTTTGGCGACGCGGTAATCCGCGCAATGACGGATGGCACAGCAACAATTGTGACGACTCAGGTTGCAGCTGCCAAGCCGGCTGCCCGCCACCCAGCCCGCCGCACCACAGGCGCGGCCAAACGCAAGCCAGCCAAGCGCACCGCCGGCGCGGCCAAACGCAAGCCAGCCAAGCGCACCGCCGGCGCGGCCAAACGCAAGCCAGCCAAGCGCACTAGATCCTCACCCAAACCGCGCCCGGCAGCAAAGGGTCGCGCGCGCGCCAAGCGCGCTGCCAAGTCTGCGCAACAGACGCGCGCTGCAACCCGGCCATCCGCACGCAGTGCTGCGCGCGGCAAAACTGCAGCGCGGCGGACGCGCCGCTAGTTCAATCTGCCAAACTGGTGGAAATATGAGTACATCAACAATGTTTGCACGCGCATTAGTCAATTCGCTGGCGCATTCCGTGGCTGGCAGCCGGCCGTTGCCACCTTCTTTCAATTTGCCCACCGGGTGCCGGAGCTCACAATGAAGACAGGTGTTGTCGACGGTTTGTGGCAGGGCATCAAGTACCGGGGTGGCACCGGGCATCTGGCATTCATCGGCCACCGCCTGGCGGGCCTGGGCACGCTGCTCTTCCTGATCATTCATGTCACCGAGACCTCAGCGGTGTACTTCAATCCGCAGTTCTATGCGGATGTTGTGGCGCGTTACCAACACCCCGTCTTTATGCTGGGCGAAATTGGCCTGGTGGCAGCCGTGCTCTTTCACGGGCTGAACGGCCTCAAGATAATCGCCTTCGATTGGAAGCCGGACTTGTGGTCGCCGGAGCGCGAGCAGCTCTGGTCGCTGGTGGTTTTTGGCGCAACGTTTGCGCTGTGGCTGCCGGCTGCATTTGTGATGGGGCGCAGTTTGTACCTGCACTCCATATTGATGGAGCCAGCGCCAGCGGCAGTTACACCAGAACAGGTGGGCACCGGCTGGGCCAACGTGGCCGTGATTTTACTTGTGGCCGCGGGCTTGATTGTGGCCTTTGCCGCCAGCGCCCGCCCCGGCAGCGGCCGGCAGGCGGCCATCAAGCCCACGCTTGAGACGCGCATGTGGATGTTCATGCGCTACTCCGGCGTGCTGCTAATTCCGCTGGCGTATGGCCATGTCATGATCAAGGACATCCTGCATGGAGTGCACTTGATAAACCTCGCCTACGTCGATTTGTACTGGCGGTTTTTGGGCTGGCGCATTTACGATGCGGCGCTGCTTTCATTTGCGCTGGCGCACGGCGCGTACGGGCTGAAGCAGGTTTCAGAAGATTATGTGCATGCGCCACTGCGCCTGCGCTTCACCAAGTATGCAATCCTGGCCGCGTGGCTAATCATCACTGCGATGGGCGCAATTGCGCTTGTAGGCGGTGTTGGCGCCACGCTTAGTTGAGAAAACCATGCCAACCATTCATCAATTTGACACAGTGATTATTGGCGCGGGCGGCGCGGGCCTGATGGCTGCGCTGCACGCCAGCCGCTCCGTGAACACCGCCGTGGTTTCCAAGCTCTACCCCACGCGCTCGCACACCGGCGCGGCGCAGGGCGGCATTGCAGCCGCGCTTGCCAACATGGAGCCGGACAGCTGGGAATGGCACATGTTTGACACCATCAAAGGTGGCGATTACCTGGTGGATCAAGACGCAGCGGAAGTGCTGGCGCGCGATGCGATTGAAGCCGTGCTGGAGCTGGAACACATGGGCCTGCCGTTTGACCGCACGCCCGAAGGGCGCATCGAGCAGCGTCGCTTTGGCGGGCACACCGCCAACTTTGGCGAGCGCCCGGTGATGCGTTCTTGCAAAGCGGCCGACCGCACCGGCCACATGATTTTGCAAACACTGTACCAGCAGTGCATCAAAAACAACGTCAATTTTTATGACGAGTTTTTTGTGGCGGATCTGATCATGGATGCGGGCGCATGCGTGGGCTGCGTCGCAATTGAAATTGCCACCGGCGAGATGCACATCTTCCACGCAAAGTCCGTGGTGGTGGCGTCAGGCGGGTTTGGCAAAATCTTCAAAGTGACTTCCAACGCGCATACGCTTACCGGCGACGCGGTGGCGGCAGTGTGGCGGCGTGGGCTGCCGCTGCAAGACATGGAGTTCTATCAATTTCATCCCACTGGCATTTACAAGATGGGCATTCTGCTTTCCGAAGCCGCGCGCGGCGAAGGCGCTGTGCTGATCAACGGCAAGGGCGAGCGCTTTATGGAGCACTACGCCCCCACCGTAAAAGACCTGGCGCCGCGCGACATGATCTCGCAGTACATCCAAAAAGAAATCCGCGCCGGGCGCGGCATCAACGGATCAGACTATGTGCATATGGATTTCCGGCCGGATACCATCAACCGCTATCTTAGCGGGCCGGGTGGCCGCACGGTAACCGCGGAGCACATCTCCAAAACCCTGCCGGACATCACAGATTTTGTGCGCGTGTACATGGGCATCGACCCGCTGCACGAGCCGGTGCCGATCCAGCCCACGGCGCACTACGCCATGGGCGGCATCCCCACGGACAACGATACGCGCGTGCTGGACGCAAACGGGCGCGTGGTGCCGGGCCTGTATGCGGCCGGCGAGTGCGCCTGTGTTTCGGTGCACGGCGCCAACCGCCTCGGCACCAACTCGCTGGTGGATCTGGTGGTGTTTGGGCGGCGCGGCGGACGCGCCGCTGCCGAGTACGCAAAGTCCGCGGCGTTTGGCAGCCTGCCCGCCGAGCCGCACGCAGAAGTAACCGCCGAGCTGGAGCAGCTGCGCAATGCCAGCGGCAGCGAGCGCCCGGCGCAGCTGCGCGCCGAGCTGCAGCAAACAATGACCGACCTGGTGGGCGTCTTCCGCAATGCCAAAGACATGCAGGCGGCGCTGGACAAGATTGCCGAATTGAAGCGGCGCTACCGCGATGTGCGCATTGACGACCGCGGCAAGATCTTCAACTCCGAGCTATTGGAGACATTTGAAGTGGGCTGCCTGCTTGATGTGGCTGAGGCCACGGCAGCGTCTGCGCTGCGGCGCACTGAGTCGCGCGGCGGCCACTCGCGCGAGGACTTCCCCGCGCGCAGCGATGCGCAATGGTTGAAGCACACACTGGTGTCGCGCAGCGCGGGCAGCAGCGCCCAGCCCACGCCCGCCGGCGCCACGTTGAACTTTGGAGACCGGCCGGTGCGCCTCGGGCGCTTCGAGCCCAAAGAGCGCAAGTACTAGCACCGCAATTTGCATTCCAACCCACAACCAAAACCCACATGAAAGTACAACTCAAGATCAAACGTTTCAATCCGGAGCGCGACAGCGAGGCGTGGTGGGGCGACTACGAAGTGGAAGTCGAGCCCACGGATCGCGTGCTGGATGCACTGCAAAAAATCAAATGGTTCCAGGACGGGACATTTAACCTGCGCAGCTCGTGCGCGCACGGCGTGTGCGGCTCTGACGCCATGCGCATCAACGGCCGCAACCAGCTGGCCTGCAAGCTGCTCATTCGCGATGCCGGCGCAGCCATCACCATCGAGCCGCTGCACGGCTTGCGGGTCATCAAAGATTTGATTGTGGACATGGGCCCGTTCTTTGAGCACTACCGCTCGGTGATGCCCTACCTGGTAAACAACGAGGTGCCGGCGGACGGGCGCGAGCGCATACAGACCGTGGCCGAGCAAGAGCGCTTTGTGGAGGGCACCAAGTGTATTTTGTGCGCAGCCTGCACCACCTCCTGCCCGTCATTCTGGGCAAACGACAAGTACGTGGGGCCGGCGGCCATTGTGCAGGCGCACCGCTTTGTATTCGACTCGCGCGACCGCGCTGCCAGTGAGCGCCTTGAAGTGCTCAACGGGCAAATGGGTGTGTGGCGCTGCCGCACCGCCTTCAACTGCACCAACGCCTGCCCGCGCGACATTCCTGTCACGCGCATCATTGGCGAAGTGAAGCGCGCGCTCACCACTGGCCGCATCGACTAGCAGCGGCCGCGCCTTGCGGGTCTGCTGCGCGCCCACTACAATATCCGCGCAGCGCTGCCGCGCCCCGGTAGCTCAGTTGGATAGAGCGAGGCACTCCTAACGCCTAGGCCGGGGGTTCGAATCCCTCCCGGGGCACAACTCTTTTACGCCGGCATTAGCCTACGGCTTGCGGGCTGCAGCCAGATCTTCAACCGCCTGCAAGACGCGCTCAATCTCCTGCGGTGTGTTGTAGTGCACCGCTCCCACCCGCACCATGCCGCCGCTTTGCGACAGGCCAAGCCGCTCCACAACCTCCACCGCATAGTAATTGCCATCCCACACAAAAATATTTTGCGCGCCCAGTGCCTCTGCCACCTGCCGCGGCGTATAGCCCGCAAGTGTGAATGACACCGTGGCCACGCGCTCCGCAAACTGCTGCGCATCTGTGATGCCGTAGACATGCACGCCGCGAATGCGCTGCAAACCTTCAATCAGCTGGTGGCTGAGTGTGCGCTCATATGCCTGAATGGCAGCCAGCCCGCAGCACAGTGTGTGCCGGCGCCCGTGCAGCTGCTTGAACTGCGCAGCATGCGCGCCGCCCTCTTGCGCGCCGAGCCACTCAAAATAATCCACCGCGCCCAGTACGCCGGCCAGGCCTTCATGGCTCTGCGTGCCCGTTTCAAATTTTCCGGGCGGCTTGGCGGAAGCCGGCCGCACCTTGTAGGCGGGCAGCTGTTCCAGCAAGGCTTGCCGGCCCCACAGCACACCCTGGTGCGGGCCGAAAAATTTATATGCGCTGCAAGCCAGCAAGTCGGCGCCCAGCGCCTGCACATCAGTGGGGCCGTGCGCCACCCATTGCACCGCGTCCACAAAGAGCAGTGCCCCGGCCGCATGCACCTGGGCTGCAATCTGCGCAATTGGGTTCACCGTGCCAACGGCGTTAGATGCATAGCCCACCGCCACCAGCCTTGTGCGCGGCGTCAGTAGTTGCTGCAGCTGCTCCGTTTGCAGCGTGCAATCTTCCACGTCCACATCCAGCCACTTCACCGTCATGCCGCGGTCGGCGGCCACCGCCAGCCACGGCGCAATATTGCCGTCGTGGTCCAGCCGCGTCACCACCAGTTCGTCACCGGCTTGCCAGCCCTGCGCCAGCGAGCGCGACATCGCAAACGTCAGGCTGGTCATATTTTGCCCAAAGATGATTTCCGCCGGCGCAGCAGCGTTCAACAGGTCTGCCATGGCACTGTGCGCCGCGGCCTGAATCACATCCGACTCGCGCGAGGTGCGGAAGGCGCCGTCATGGTTGGCATTGTTGTGCACCAGATAGTGCGTCATGCGGTCCACTACTTGCTGCGCCACCTGTGTCCCGCCCGGGTTGTCGAGGTAGACGCGGGCCTGGCCCGCATCCAGCAGGCTGAGCGCGGGGAAGTTGGCGCGAATGCGCGGCAGATTTAACATGTTTGCTCCGTTCAAAAAAATTTGGCGCATGGGGCGCCCGGCCCGATGATATACTAAGGCTATGAATTCGCGTGGTGGCGGAAACGGGCGCCCAATGGACCACTTGCAGGGCTATGTAAAAGTTCTAATGAACTATGACATTAACCCGGAGTCTTCCAGTGAGTACTATAAGTACATGCTCAAGAAGATGGTGCCGGATCTTGAGAAGCTGGGGCTATCCATGGTGGAAGCATGGCACACCGGCTGGGGCGAATATCCCAACCGCCTGGTTGCGTTTGTGGCTGAAAACCGGGACACCGCCGACCGTGTAATGCAAAGCGAGGAGTTTTCCGAGCTTGAAGAAAAACTGCAGGAGTTCGTCTCCAATTACTCATGCCGGCGCGTCCCGCTGCGGGACCACTTTCAGTTCTAAGCCGGCGGCCCGCCCGCCAACATGAATAGCGCCTCTGCCCGGCCGCGAAGCATGCGGCTGGTTTTGTCCGCATTGTGGCTGCTGCTGAGTTTGCTGTTGTTGCTGGCCGCTTATCAAATTCCTTTTGTAAACGAACATCTGTATTGGCGCGTGGAGACGCTGCGGGTGCGCGTGCAGAATTTGTTCAGCCCGCCGCAGCAAACCGTGCCGCTGCCCGCAGCCCGGCCTGCAGGCACCGCGCCCGAGCCAGCTGCAGCGGCTGATCCCGCAACGGGAAAAGTTGTGGAGGTGGAGCCCGGCGGAAAACTGCAGCCCTTCCCCACACCAATCGTGCAAGCGCCACTGCCACCCCGCGCAATGATCTCCGGCACAACGCATGTCTGGCAGCACTGGAACAACTGCGGCCCCGCCACGCTTGCCATGCTGTTAAATTTTTGGGGCTGGAACGGCACGCAAGCCAACACGGCCGCCGCCCTTAAACCAAACCGGCTTGACCGCAATGTGTCCGTTGCTGAGATGGCAGCGTTTGCGCAGAGCATTGGTTTCGCGGCCGAGCAGCGCCCCAACGGCACGCTTGACGGTGTGCGCCGGCTGCTGGCAGCCGGCTTCCCGGTAATTTTTGAGCGCGATCTGGAGCTGCGCCAGGAAGGCTGGGCCGGCCATTACGCGCTGCTGATTGGCTACGACACTGCCGCGCAGCGCTTCATCACGCAAGACACATACCAGGGGCCGAATGTGCCCATCACCGATGCACAACTGCTGAACATCTGGCGCCCGTTTAATTACGCGTACTTGATGGTGGTGCCGGCCACCCGCCATGCAGAGCTGCTGGCGCTGCTGGGTGCGGAGGCGGACACCGAGATTGCGTTCAGCCGCGCGGCGCAGCGCGCCCTGAAAGAAATCCGGCAGACTGACGGCACCGCGCAGGCCCTGACGTACTACAATCTTGGCATCAACTTGAATGCAGTTGGCGATATCCGTGGCGCGCGCAATAGTTTTGACCAGGCGCGCACATTGGGCATTCCCTTTCGCATGCTGTGGTACCAGCCGGAAATCTACGCCGTATATTTTGCGGCGCAAGAATTCAATGAGGTGATTCAGCTGGCGGATTTTGCGCTGGGCACAAACCAAAGCTCCGAGGAGGCGTTTTTTTGGCGCGGGCGCGCCAACGAGGCGCTGGCCAACCAGAAGGATGCGATCAGCGATTACAAAGCAGCAGCCGAATTGAACGCAAACTATGAACCGCCGCGCGAGGCATTGACCCGGCTCGGCGTGACCCCGTAAGCCCTGCAGCCCGTTGCGGGTGCTAAAATTCTGAAAATTTATGCCTCCCTTGGTTGATTTAAACACCGCTGATCTTGCAACGCTGCTGAGCGCAGCAGACTTGGATGCGAGCAAAGCGGATCAAATTATGCAAGCACGCCCGTTTTGGGACTTTGCTGAGCTTAAGATGCTAGCGGGGTTTGGCGCCAAAACGCTGCGCGAGTTGCGCGCGGTGGCGGAGGTGGTGCCGCCTGCACGCGTAAACCTGAACACGTGCGGCCTGCGTGCGTTGCAAGCTGTGCCCGGTGTGGGCCACAAGCTGGCCGAGCGCCTGGTGGCGGAGCGCCCGTTCGAAAATTTTTCCGAGGTGTCGCTCGTGAGAGGGGTCAACGCCGCCGTATTGATCGCGCTGCAAAAGCGCACGTTGCTGAGCATGGAAGGCGTGGCGCCGCGCGTCAAAATAGTGCCACCGCCTCCGCCAGACATTGCGCTGCCAAGCCCGGCGGCCGCTGCAAGCGCTGCGCAAGCTGCCCCACCACCGCCCGCGCCAGAGGTACAGCCGGCGCCGGCAGCACAAGCGCCCGAGCGTGTGGCGCATCCCGTGTTCGATGCACTGCATGCCGCCCAGCAACGTGCGCAACGGCTGCGCGCTTCAACTCCCCCGGCACAAAGCCCGTCCGCTGCGTCCGCTGCGCCCGCTGGTGCGCGCCCGGAAGCGCCCGCTGTGGATGTGCTCACAGAGGAAGAATGGGTGTCGCTGCAGGATTACCCGGAGGTCATAGTCGGCGCGCCCGGCGCGCTGCAAGTGCAGGACCCGCAGTTCTCGCTGGCCGAGCATCAGATGGAGGTGCGGCGGGAGATCCGCCGCCGGCTGCCGGTGTTCTTCTCCGGCTGGGCGTTTGCTGCGCTGCTGCTTGCTGCAATACTTGGGCTGCACTATTTGGACTGGCTGCAATTTGGGCCGGCAATTGAAGCCGTGCCAATTGCTGCGCTGCCGGCAGCCGCGCCAACAGCTGCGCCCCCGCCCGCGCCGGCAGTTGATGTCAAGCCGGCAGAAACCGCCAACGCGCCGGCCACGCCGGTGACCGTGGCGCCCACAAGCACCGCACTGGTGGTTGTGCAGCCGGCCGACTCAACTCCGCTTTCCCAAGCCGACATCGGCAAACTGGTGTTCACCGAGATCTTTGCACCGGGCGACTTTTGGAACCAAACCGGCACAAACAATACTTCAATAATTGAGATTACGCAGGACCGGCTGCAGATCAGCCTGACACAAGCACCAGCCATCAGCTGGAGCGTGAACGCGTTTCGCAGCGCAAATTTTTATTTTCAGGGGACGGCAGAGCCGCGCAACTGCATCCCCGGCGATTACTATGGCCTGGTGTTCCGCTATAAAGATGATGCCAACCTCTATCTGTTTGGCGTTTCATGCAGTGGCGAATACCGCGTGTTGCGGCGCAACAACGGGGACTATTCGGTGCTGGCGGACTTCACCGCCAATGCCGCGGTATTAACCGGCAACAAGCAAAACTTGCTGGGCGTGCATGCACAGGGCGCAGATCTTAAGTTTTACGTGAATGACATACGCGTGGGCAGCATAAACGACGGGGCAACAGCCGAGGGCTTCTTTGGCTTCTTTGCCAAGACGGAAGGCAACCCCGGGCTGCAGGTTTACTTTGATGACGCAGGCGCGTGGGAACTTAAAGCATCATGAAGCCACGCGGGCCGCGCATAGACTTGAACACGGCGACAATGGCCGAGCTGGTGCGGCTGCCGCGCGTGGGTGAAGCGTTGGCATCCGACATTGTGCGCGCGCGCCCCTACCGCAGTGTGCGTGCGCTGCGCAACGTGCCCGGTGTGGGCGAGAAGCTCTTTCATGTATTGCGCCCGCTGGTGCAAGTGGGGCAGCAGCCGGAAACCGAGGCGGAGGGGCACACCGCAACACCGGCGGCAGTGGACTTCGGCGCAGCCGACCGCAGTGGCCGGCTGGATGTGAACTCTGCAACCATGGCCGAGCTGATGCGCCTGCCCATAATGCGTTTGGCACTGGCCGAGCAGATTCTGCTGGCGCGTCCATTTCAAAATCTGACGGAGCTGCTTGCGCTGCCGGGCATTGGCGAAAAGCTTTACCACCAGCTGCGCGATTATTTACGCGTTGCAAAAGCAGCGCCTGCCGGGCACACGGCGCACTTTGACCTCAACACCGGCGGCGCGCACGCACTGCTGGAACTGCCCGGCATGACGGCTGACCTGGCGCTTGCCATCTTGGACGGGCGCCCTTTTGATTCTGTGGCGGACCTGCGCCGCCTGTCCGCAATCACAAGCGCGCAGTACCAGCTGCTCTTCGATTATGTTTTTGTGGCTGCTGCTGCGCCCGTTGCGCCGGCGGCAGCTGCGGCCAGCACGCCGGCGGATACGCTGCGGGAGACACCGGAGATACCGCTGATGCCGATGTGGCTGGATGCAATGCCGGCAAAGCCTGCCACAACAGCAGCTGAAACCACGCCCGCTGCCGATACGAAAAGGAGCCCCGACTTTCCGGATTATCTTTCGCCCGTTGCAGTAACCGCGGCGGCTCCCGGCCTGCAGCCGGACCCGGCAGCAACTGACGATGGCGAGCTGCCGCAGTTTCTGCGCGCTGCCAGCGACAAGCGTGCGCTGCCGGAATGGGCGCTGCGCAATCGGCTGAAACGCGCGGAGCCGGTGGTCACTACTTTTGAGACTGAAGAGGTGGCTGACACAGCCGCTGTTTTGGTTGAACCACAAGCGCAGACTGGACCGCGCACAGTGCGCATGGTAAATGCCGACGAGCCAGTTTCCGAGACGCGCCCGCTGCCGGGCACACGCCGGCGCAAACGCGGCCTTCCCATGGCGTGGGCTGCGGGCGCAACTATTTTATTGGCGGTAATTGTGGGCGGGGGCGCAGCGTGGTTTTTCACCCGCGAGCCCGCCAGCGCGGCCTCAACACAAGCCGCTAGTACAAGTGTGCCAACTGCAGCGGCGCCTGCCACGGCGGTTGCTGCCGCGCCCGCCATCACCGCCACGGTTGTGCAGCCGCCCGCAACCGACGCACCGCCTGCGACTGCGCTGCCACTGCCCGCGGCCACGCTTGCGCCAACTGAGATTCCCACCGCAACCGCGCTGCCACTGCCCACGGCCACGCTTGCGCCAACCGAAATTCCCACCGCAACTTTGGTGCCAACGGCGCTGCCCACTGCAACACCGTTACCCACCGCAGTGCCCACAGCATTTGCAACACCACAGTTGCCGTTTGCGCTGGGCGCATCCCTGTGGACCGAGAACTTTGATCCAGCTAACTTCACATGGGGCAAGGGGCCGCGTACTTTTGCCGAGTCCGGTTATGTGGATGGTGCACTGCAGGTTAAGTTTATTGAGAAAAGTGCGCACTACTGGTCAGCCGGCCCGAAATACACCGTGAGCGGCCGCAACTTTTATTATGACAGCGACATCCGTGTTGGCCCTTGCCGGTCCAAAGACAACTATGGGCTTGTCTTTCAATCTGACAAAAACAGCTTCTTCGCAGTGACCATCACCTGCGAAGGCGGCTACCGATTCTTTGTGCGCGTTAAGGGCGAGGATCAACTCCTGCGCGCCAAGCAATCCCCATTAGTGCCCGCCGGCTCTGGCACATTCCGCGTGGGCGTGCTGCTGGTGGGCGACTCTTACGCGCTCTATGTGAACGGCAACCGCGTGGACGAGATGATCGTGCGCAATCTCTCCATCGCACCGCTTGGCAACTTTGGCGTTTACGCGCGCGCCGTGGAAACGACGGACCTGGTTGTGGCGTGGGATAACATGGCCGCAACAACTGTGCTGCCCTAAGCGCAACGCGCGCCACACGATGCTGCCCGCGGTGACAATTTATAGCGATGGCGCCTGCGACCCGAACCCCGGCCCGGGCGGCTGGGCCGCGCTGATTGAAGGCGATGGCAATGCCCGCACGGTATACGGCGGCGAACGCCAAACCACCAACAACCGCATGGAGCTGACCGCGGTAATTGAAGCGCTGCGCGCCCTGCCGGCGCCAAGCGCCGTTTGCGTCAGCACGGACTCAGAATACTTGCAGCGCGGCATTACAGAATGGCTGGCAAAATGGCAGCAGAAAAACTGGCGCACGCAGGCGCGCAAACCAGTTGCCAACCGCGACCTGTGGGAACAGCTGTTAGACGCGGAAAAACGCCATACCGTGCAATGGCTGTGGGTGCGCGGGCACAATGGCGATGCGCGCAATGAACGGGTAGACCGCCTGGCGCGTTCTGCAATCCCCAATTAAACAGGGGGTTTGGGCGCGCGCACGGGCACTGCGCCGGATGCGGCTGCAGTTTCTGGCTGGCAGCCCTGCTTTTTAGGGGGCAGCCCGCCCCTCAAATTTCACAAATTACCCCTTGCGCAAAAATCCGAAATGTGCAAGAATCTAGGCAGATTCAGTCCAAGGAGAAAATCATGGCAGATGCAAAGAAACCGTTGAACAAATCCCAGCTTACTGCGCTCGTCGCAGAAAAGACGGGCCTGAGCAAATCACAGGTGACCCATGTAATGGGTGCGCTTGGCGAACTTGCCCACCAGGAACTGGGAAAGAAGGGACCGGGCTTGTTTGTGGTTCCCGGTATGGTCAAGTTGAGCGTGACCGTCAAGGCGGCCAGCCCGGCCGGCACCCGCGCAAATCCCTTCAAGCCGGGTGAAATGATGGAAGTGAAGGCAAAGCCCGCGCGCAACGTTGTGAAGGCGCGCGTGCTCAAGGTATTGAAAGACGCCGTCTAAAAGACGAACGCTGCAACCCTGCACAAAGACGGACTGCAATTGCGTGGTCCGTTTTTGTTTTAACCACCGTGGCCGGCGCAGCCCGCAACACCTGTAAACTAGGGCGATGAATGCCGAACCGCAAATTGAGCTGCGCGCGGCGCAGCCGCGGGACATGCGCCGTATTCGCGCCATTATTCGGCGTGCGCGCATAAACCGCCTGGGGCTGCGCTGGCGCCGGTTTACAGTTGCAGTCGCTAATTCAAAAATTATCGGCTGCGTCCAACTCAAAGTGCACCGGGATGGGACGGTGGAACTGGCCTCACTGGCAGTTGAACGAGACTGGCGCGGCCGCGCCATTGGCGCCCAGCTGGTTGCAGATTGCATCGCCCGCCACCCGGCTGCGCTGCACTTGATGTGCACGCACAAGCTTGTGGCCTACTACCTGCGCCTGGGCTTCGCAGTGGTGGCGCTGCCGGATCTGCCACCTTACTTTAAGCGGCTGATGCGCGTGCTGGCGCTTGTGGCACCGCGCGCCATCAAACGCGGCCGCATCGTGGTGATGGCCCGCGGCACTTAGGGCTGCGCCGGCAGCGCCACTGCATTCCTGCCATCACCGTATATTTGCTGGCGGTAGTCTTGCGTGCTAACTGAAGCCGGGATTAACGCAGCACTGGCCGGCCTTGCACTGGGCCACCCACTGCACTGGTTTGAAAGCTGCGGCTCCACAAACGATGTTGCCAAGCAGCTGGCAGCTGCCGGCTCCCCGGCTGGAACACTGGTGGTGACCGCTGCGCAAACTGCCGGCCGCGGCCGGGCCGGCAATCAATGGCTGGCGCAGCCAGGCAGCGCACTCACCGCATCGATCATTCTGCGGCCGGCGCTGGCAGCAGCCCAAACCGCGCAGTTGGCACTGCTGGGCGGTCTGGCTGCGCAGCGTGCCATTACGGCCTGCGCCAAAGTAGCTGCGCTGCTAAAGTGGCCCAACGATGTGCTGTTTGGCGGCCGCAAAGTTTGCGGCGTGCTGGCAGAAAGCAGCTTCGCCGGCGACTGCTGCGAGTGGGTGGTGCTTGGCTTTGGCGTTAATGTAAACGCAGCGCCACAGCTGCCCGCCACAGTGCTGCCCGCAACTGCCGTCGCCGTTGAAGCGGGCATACCAGTAAGCCGCCTGCAGCTGCTGCATGCATTGCTAGAGCAACTCTCTGCGCTGCTGCCGCTGCTGGGCAGCGCCGACCTCAGTGACGCATGCAATGCCGTGCTGGCGTGGCGCGACCAGCGCGTGGAAGTGGAGGGCCCAGCGCCAGCAGCCGGCGTACTGCTGGGTCTGGCACCGGATGGCGCGCTGCAACTGCGCACGGACGGCGGGCAAATACTCACTCTGCACTCCGGCAGCCTGCGGCGCTCAGGTTGAGGCAGTGATTAGACGCAAAAAGCGGCTCTAAGTTTTCCTTGACACAATCGCACGGCGCATGCTATATTAAGGCGTCGCGCACTTGGCGGCAAAAAACCAAATCTTTCGCGAGAGGCCACGACGCCTCCGTGCGGCAAGCAGTCGCAGCGGAGGTGTTTTGTTTTAAGCCCCCGGCCCGCGTCAAAAAATTTGACGGAAAGGAGACACACCCCATGCCCGAGACAATCAAGACCGCGAAGGAAGCGATTGCGCTGGCCAAGCGCAAAGAAATAAAGATCATCGACATTCGCTTCACCGACCTGTTTGGCACCTGGCAGCACTTCAGCATGATGGCGGAAGACTTCGACGAGGAGTTCTTTGAGGAGGGCATCGGCTTTGATGGCTCATCGATCCGCGGCTTTCAGGAAATTCACGAGTCAGACATGCTGCTGATTGCCGATCCGGCAACCGTATTTGTGGATCCAGTGCTGAGCGTGCCAACTATGGCCATCATCTGCGATGTGCACGACCCGATCACACGCCAGCCATACTCGCGCGACCCGCGCTACGTGGCCAAAAAAGCCGCCGCTTACTTGAAGCAGACCGGCATCGGCGACGAAAGTTACTGGGGGCCGGAGGCAGAGTTCTTTTTGTTCAGCGATGTGCAATACGAGAGCACGCCCTACAGCTCCGGCTACAAGCTGGACAGCCCCGAAGGCTGGTGGAACAGCGGCCGCGACCAGCGCCCCGCGCGGCCCAACTTCGGCGGGCAAATCCCGGCCAAGCGCGGCTACTATCCCTGCCCGCCAGCCGACACACTGCAGGACGTGCGCAGCAAGATGATGATTGAGCTGCAAAACGCCGGCGTCGAGGTGGAGGTGCATCACCATGAGGTGGCCACTGCCGGCCAGTGCGAAATTGATCTGCGCTACGCACCGCTGCTGACCATGGCCGACCGCATGATGGTGTACAAGTACATCGTCAAGCAGGTGGCGCGCCAAAACGGGCTGACTGCCACCTTCATGCCCAAGCCGCTATATGCGGACAACGGCAGCGGCATGCACGTGCACCAAAGCATCTGGAAGGGCAAGAAGAATGTGTTCTTCAGTGAAGCCGGCTATGCCGGCCTGTCCGACAATGCGCGCTTTTATATTGGCGGCCTGCTGAAGCACGCGCCGGCACTGCTGGCGATCGCCGCGCCCACCACCAACTCTTTCCGGCGCCTGGTGCCGGGCTATGAGGCGCCGGTGAATCTGGCGTACTCGCAGCGCAACCGCTCCGCCATCTGCCGCATCCCGGTTTACTCCAAATCGGAAAAGTCCAAGCGCATTGAGTTCCGCGCACCCGACCCCGCCGCCAACCCATACCTGACGCTGGCTGCGCTGCTAATGGCGGGCCTCGACGGCATCCAAAACCGCATTGACCCGGGTGCGCCGGCAGACAAAGACCTGTACGAGCTGCCGCCTGAGGAACTGGCGAACATTCCGCAAGTGCCGGACTCTTTGGACAAGGTGCTTGACGCCCTGGAAGCCGACCATGAGTTCCTGCTGAAGGGCGATGTGTTTACGCCCGACCTGATTGAATCGTACATTGCGTACAAACGCGTGAACGAAGTGGATGCGGTGCGCCTGCGCCCGCATCCGCATGAGTTCACCATGTACTTTGACGTGTAGCGGGCGCCAGCCATCAAGAATAAAAACTCCGCACCAGCCGGTGCGGAGTTTTTATTTTAAATATTGCCGGGCGCAGCAGCCTCAGGGCATCAAGCGCGCACTTATTTGCTGCACGGACTGCCCGTGCTGCGCCAGCTGCGCAGCCAGCTCGGGCTGGCGGCTGCCAAAGCCCAGGCGCCGCGCCAAAAACGCAAACTCATCGCTGTCTGCGGGCGGCACAGTAAGGTCGCGCGCATTGCCGCGCACCATGCGCAGCGCATTGATCAGCCGGCGCGCAAAGTTGTAGGCATCGAGCAGCGCGCTGTGCGCCGGTGCATCCAGCACGCCGGCCGCGCGCAGCGCAGCCAGTGCCGCGCGCGTATTCGACACGCGCAGCGCCGGCGCGTGTGCGCCATGCGTTATTTGCAGGGCCTGCACCAGATATTCAACATCCACCAGCATGCCGCTGCTGAATTTGGCATTGAGCGTGCCGGCCGTAACCAGATGGCGCAGCTGGCGCTCGCGCATCGCGCGCATTGCACCCGCGTCAAAGCGCACGCCGGTGTAAACAAATTCATCGCGCAGTGCGAGCAGCTGTGCGCCCAGTGCGGCATCCCCTGCCACCGGGCGCAGCTTCACAAGCGCCTGGCGCTCGTAATCCCAGGCCCCGCCAGCCGGCGCAAAATATGTGGCGAATGATTCAAGCGACACTGCCATGCGCCCGGCTGCGCCATACGGGCGCAGCTGCAGGTCCACTTCAAACACGCCATTGCGGCGCGCGGCAATCAACGCCACAAAATTTTCCACCAGGCGCTCGTGGTAGTCCGCATTGCTAAGCACGCGCGGCCCGCGCGTCTGCCCCGGCCCGGTGTAAACAAACATCAACTCGATGTCCGATGCAAAGCCAAGCTCGCGGCCGCCGCACTTGCCCAGCGCACACACCGCCAGCGCACATGCGCTGCCATCCGCCAGCAGCGGCGCGCCATGCACCGCCGCCAGCGCCGCCGCACAAATGCCGAGCGCGGCCGCCACTACCTCCTCGGCCACATCGCCCAGCTCGCCGGAGAACTGCCCAAACTCTGTGATGCGCCCTTGAATGTAGCGCATGTCGATGCGGAACATCTCGCGGTCCTTGAAGGCATTCAGGGCGGTGCGCTGCGCGGCGCTGTCCGGCAGCGCTTGCAGGCCGGCAGCCAGCTCGGCGGCCAGTTCGGCGCGCGGGCGGGCTGCTGCCAGCGCCTGCTCGTCGGCCACCAGCGGCAGCAGGTTGTCGTATTGCAGGCGCAAAAAGTCCTCCCACAAAAAGTCGCTCACGCCCAACAGCCGCACCAATGCATCCAGCACCGGCGGGCGGTCCAGCGTGGCCAGCTCACGCGGCCAGTTTGGACGCGCAAACAGCTGCCCCAGAAACTGGTGAAAGTGCAGCAGCGCGGCCGCCGGGTCCGGCGAGTGCGGCAGCAAATGCGTAAAGTGCTTCACGAGCGTGCACGCAGCGCGCAGCTCCTGCTGGCGCGCCGGCGCGGTAATGCGCGCGCCTGCTGCATCGGTAACGTACAGCGTGTCTTGCACGCGCGCCCCGCTGGTCTGCACCTCCACGCGCGCAATGTGCACGCGCTGCATTGCCAGCGCATTGGTGAACTCATACAGGAAGCCCACGGTGTCCGGTGCGCCAAGGCGCAGCACCGTGTAGCGCGGGTCAGCCGTGTTGTCGATCTCAATCTCCAGCGGCGGCAGCGGTGCGGTGGCGGCTGCCGGCTCCACCGCTGCTGCCACGCGCCGCGCCAGCTGCCCGCGCGCCGTGCGGCGTTCGCCGGCTTGCAGCAGTGCCAGCAGAGTTTGCAGCTCCCGCGCGTACTCCGCCAATTGCACCGCAGCTGGCAGCGCAGCAGCCCGCGCCACCGGCTGCACCGTGAACACATCCACAATCTTGCGCTGCCGGTCCCCTGCCGCATCGCCGGCAGCAGCCGGCTCGTAGGTGAACACATGCCCGTCCACAATGTTCCACCCGTGCACAAACAGCAGCCCGCAGATGATTGTGAGCTCGCCCAGGTAATCGTTGGCAACAATTGTGACGCGCCACTGCCCGCCGGGCAGCGCCTCGCCCTCCACCGCTGCCAGCGTTTCGCCATCCAGCGTTGCGGCCAGCGCCGCATGGCGCGCTACTTCTGCAGCGCTAAAAATCTGCGCGTAAGACGGGGCCATGCGCAGCACATGGCGCTGCACTTGCGGCACTGCCTCCGCCGGCGCATCAAAGTAGCCCCAGTACACGGCGCGAATGGCAGCGCTGTGCTGCTCATAGCGCTCCACAAAGTCGGTGCGCGCCTGCCCGCCGCGGAAGCCCAGGCGCTGCGCCAGCGCTGTGAGTGCCGCTTCGTCCGCGGGCAGTGTGTGCGTCTGGCGGTAATCCAGCAGCTGCAGATGATGCTCGATGGTGCGCAAGAAGCGATAGCCATCGGCCAGCGTGTGCTGCGCAGCTGGCGGCAGCAGGCCGTGCTGCGCCAGCTGCTGCAAGGCCAGCAGCGTGTTCGGGCTGCGCACATCCAGCGCAGCACCATGCAGGCGCTGCAGGTATTGCACCACAAATTCCACATCGCGGATGGAGCCCGTGCCCAGCTTGACCTCGCCCCACGCGCGGCCCTGGCGCTGCAGCTGCGCTTCGGTGCGCTGCTTCATGGCGTGCATGGCACTGCGCAGTTTGGGCGCTTCAATATTAAAGATGGCAGCCGCAGCCTGCTGCTGAAATTGCGCAAACACGGATTCGTCACCCGCAGCCAAACGCGCCTTGAGCAGCGCCTGCAGTTCCCATTGGCGCGCGTGCTGCTGCAAATACGCCGCGTGCGCAGCCAGCGAACAAACCAGCGCCCCGGCACGCCCGAGGGGCCGCAAGCGCATGTCCACGCGATACAGGAAGCCGGCGCTGGTTGTGCGCGTGAGCAGCCCGATCAGCGCCTGCCCCACCGCGTGCTGGTGCTGCGCATCCGCATGCGCCACAAACAACAGGTCGATGTCTGACGAGTAGTTCAGCTCGCTGCCACCCAGCTTGCCCAGTGCCACTACTGCAAAGCCGGCGGGCAGCGCGCTGCCGTCGCCGGCCAGGCGCAGGCACTGCGCAATCACGCTGTCTGCCACCGCCGTCAGCTGCGCAGTTACGGTTGCCAGATCCAGCAGGCCCAGCAGATCAGCTGCGCCGATGCGCAGCAGCTCGCCGTGCTGCCAGCGCCGCAGCGCGTCTTCCGGCGCAGCAGCCCGGCAAGCCTGCAATGCGCCAGCCTGCAGCGCAGCCGCAGCCGGCACGCGCGCCAGGCCGGCATGGTCAGCCAGCAGCGCAGCTTGCGCAGGGTCGCGCAGCATAATTTCTGTGAGGTATTGGCTGCCGGCAAACAGGCGCACCAGTTTTTCCAGCGTGCGCACATCACTGCCGGGCGCAGCCAGCGGCGGGCTGGCCGCTGCGCAGCACTCTATGAAGCGCTCAAAGTTGAGCAGCGCGCGGTCCGGATTGGCTGCGCGCGCCAGCACCGCCAGCAGCGCCGGCAGCAAGCCGGCGGCGGCGGGCAGCGCCTGCAAGCGCTGCGCACTGCGCATGGCAGTTTCATAATCCGCGAAGCCAACCGCCTGCAGCTGCGTCTCCACAGCACTGTTTAGCATCGTGCGCCGATTATAATCAGGCGCATGCGCGTGCTCGTGGTTGACCCTGACCCGGATGCGCGCGCTGCGCTTTGCTCCCTGCTGCGCACAATTGGCCATGAGCCGCTGCCGGCCGCGCAGCTGCGCCCGCCGGCCGGCCTGGCGCAGCAGCCGGCTGCGGATGCTGCCGTGCTGGCAGCTGAGTGGACACGCCCGCAGCACAGCACGGAACTGCGCGCGTTTTCCCAAAACGCCGCGCTCCCAATTCTGCTGGTGACGGACATCAATGAAGAAAATGTGCTGGCGAGCGTGGCGGATCTGCCCGTGTTTGCGGTGCTGCCGCGGCCCGTGCCGGCTGCGGCCTTGGCCGGGGCGCTGGCCACTGCCGTTGCGCGCTTTGCCGAACTGCAGGCGCTGAAGGTGCGCTGCGCCGAACTGGATGAAGCGCTTGAAACCCGCAAACTACTGGACCGCGCCAAGGGGCGCCTGATGCAGCTGGGAATGTCTGAAGAAGCGGCTTTCCGCGCATTGCAACAACGTGCCCGCGACACGCGCCAGTCCATCAAGGCAGTGGCCCGGGCAATCCTGCGCAGCTAGCGTTTAGTCTGCGCCGCCAAACGGCGCTATACTCGGGCGCGGTCAAAAACTTAAATGCATCTGCCCGGGTAATTTGCGCTGTGTTGCGCATTTCCCAATTGAGATAGAGTTGAGGAGTAAATCATGAATGTAGCAGTATTGATTAATGCGTTGGCTAGCTTCTCGTGGCTGCTGGTTGTGGCCAGCGTGGTGTTTGCCGCCTATACCGCACTGCGTGGCGGATCCGTGTCCACTGTGGTGGGCCTGGTAATTGGCGCACTGGCATTGGCGTTTGGCTTGTCCACCGTCAGCCAAGGCTTGATATTTGTGCAGCCCACAGAGCGTGGCGTGGTAATTAGCGCCATCGAACCCAAGGGCTATCGCGCCCTGCCGCTGGAGCCTGGCCTGCGCTTCGTCGTTCCGTTTTTTGAGAACGTGGTCACGTACAGCATTTCCAAGCAAACCTACACGATGTCCGCGGTTTCCAACGAAGGCACCGTGCAAGGCGATGACGCCGTTAGCGCGCGCACTGCCAACGGGCAGGAAGTAAACATTGACGCAACTGTTATTTTCTACATTGATCCCAGCCAGGTGGTGGATGTGCACGTGCGCTGGCAGAATCGATATACCGACGGCTTGGTGCGCCCGCTTACCCGCGGCACCATCCGCGATGTGATCTCCCAGTACAAGGTGGAAGATGTGTACAGTGGCGAGCGCGACAAGCTGGCCGGCCAGATTAACGAGCGGCTGGCATCGCTGCTGACCAAGAATGGCCTGCAGCTCGACAGCTTCGTACTGCGCAATATCACCTTCAGCAAGGAGTATGCGGCTTCGATTGAGCAAAAACAAATTGCGCAGCAGGAAGTTGAGAAGCAGAGCTTCGTGGTGCAGCAGCGCAAGCAGGAGGCCAACCAGGCGCGTGAACAGGCCCAAGGGCTGGCTGACGCGGCGGTAATTTCCGCGCAAGGCAAGGCGGATGCCAACTTGATTGAAGCGCTGGCGCAGGCCAAGGCGCTGCGCGAAATTGGCGATGCTCTGAAGAGCAGCCCCGACTTGCTGCAGTACACCTACGTGCAGAACCTGAGCGACAACGTAAAGATTATGCTGGTGCCGGCCAACAGCCCGTACCTGTTCCCACTGCCACAAGAAGACCTGGCCATGCCGGCTGCGCCCGCTGCGCCAGCTCCGTAGCCAAGCGCCTTCAACCTATTGAACGCCAAACGGGCTTGCAGTGCAGGCCCGTTTGTTTTTAATTATGCTGCGCTGGCGGCGGTGCTGTTTTGTGGTGGATGTCAGCATGCAGATTTGCCCCGCCACTCAACAGAGATTATGATTAGCGCAGTGGGGAGCGCCTACTAATCGCAAAGCGGAGTCGGTTGCGCGCTTGCGTACATTTGAACGTAAAAAGCATCCGTGCCAGGCGCCTGCCCACCACTACCGCGCACCTCCCCTGCAGTATGATGCTCATTCAGTCCCAGTGCATTGTTGTCGATTGTCCGCGGCGCGCGGAGAGCCATCCGCAGCCACCGCGCGTTATTGCCACTGGCTTTCCTGAGCGCTCGTAACACTTCAGCAGCCCCGCAGCCAATGAGTAACTCCCGCAACTGGAACATGTTCATATTGCTCTGCCTGTGCCTGGGCAGTGTCTTCCGCCTGATTTGGGTGCAGGATATGGAATATAAAGGGGACGAAGCCTGGTGGTTCCACAAGTCCCAGGTCATCGGCCGGACCGAACCCATTCCAATGCGCGGGTTGATCTCCGCAAGCGGCGTTGACAATCCCGGCATGTCGCTTTGGATCATGGCAGCCTTGGCGCAGGGCTTTGGGCTCGACACACCAACGAGTTTTGTGCGCGCCATTCAAGTTGGCGCCATACTGGCTCTGGTTGTCTTGTTTCTTTTTGCGCGCCAGCGCCTCTCCGGCGCCGAGCGCCAGCAATGGTATTGGGGCGGCGCACTTGCCAGCGTCAATTTCACCGCCGTTCTTTTTTCGCGCAAGCTCTGGCCGGTCGAGCTGCTGCCCATCTTCTCAATCTTCTTTCTGATGGCTTGGTGGCAGCGCCGCAATTTTTGGGGCGCATTTTTCTGGGGTTTGCTGGGCGCGCTGCTGGGCCAAATTCAAATGAGTGGATTTTTTTATGCGGCTGCGCTCTTTCTGTGGACAGCCTTGTTCAACCGCAAGGCCGTGCGCTGGCCAGCTTGGGTGCTTGGGTCCGCAATTGGGGCGCTGCCGCTCATACCCTGGCTGGCATACATTGCGGCCGGCGAATCCGGCCAACGCGGCATCGACTGGAATTTCCACGCGCCGCCCATCGGCGAATATTTTGGGTACCTCTGGCACTTTATGCGCTACGGACGCGATTGGTTTGAGTATGCGCTTGGAACATCTTGGGTATCCTCAATCGGAAACCACGAGGCGGAATTTGCCCGGTATCCAATTGTTGGCGGCTATGAAACCTATCTGGTTTTTGCGGCCCGAACACTTCTGTTGGCGGCCTTTGTGTATATTGGCGGGCGGCTGTTGTACGTTGCCGGCTTAAGGTGTGTACCAAACCAACAAAAGCTTTGCGCTCATCAAGTGGCCAAAGTTCTTGCCGTCAGCCCAAACTCCGCCGAGTGTGTTTCTTATCCAATCCGGATTGATCGGCATGGGTCTCTTGTTCACACTTGGGCACATGCTAAACCCATACTTGCCGGCTGGTTTTTGGGTGCACCGGCATTACTTGATTGTGGCGTTCCCGCTGCCGTATGTCTGCCTGGCAAACCTGGCATTGCGCGATTCAAAATATGGCGAGAAGCTGCTGCTTGGAATGTGGTGCGCCCAAGTTGTGGTGACAGCAGCCTTCCTCTACTACATTCATGTGAACTGCGGGGCACCCGGCGCAGATTATGACGTGGCGTTTGGTTGTCAGCCGGGTTTGTAGTTGCGTTCGTGACCCGGCATTACAATGCAGCGCACTTGCAGCAACCGCGCGGCAGAGCACCCAAGTGTTTACACTGAAAAGCCGTGTAACCCGCATCCTGTGATCAACCCCAAAACTTTGCGGGCTTGGCGCTGCACAAGCAACCTGCGGGCACTTAGCGCCTGATTGATGCGCAACTTCTTTATGCGACCGGATGGTGCGCAGCGCGTACCGCGCAGTACTTTTTGGCTGCTCGGCATCTGGCTGCTGATTGTGCTGTGGGTCGGCCGCTACCAGTGGGATTTTCCAGTTCTTTACAACGCGGCTTTACTGCTGCGCGCCGGCCTAAACCCATACTCAATCGAGGCGCTTGCTTACTATCCGGGTACGCATTTGATCGGCTTTATGTATCTGCCTCTGGCACTGTTATTGCCGTTGCCATTCACTTTACTGGCATACCCGGCAGCCGCAACCGCATGGTTTGGCGTGAAGCTGCTGGGCACAGTACTGCTGGCACAGTTGTGGGCGCAGCATTTCTGGAAGTTTGACCTGTTGATGCGGCCGGCGGCGCTGCTAATCCTGTGCTTCGGACTCAACGCCACGCTGATTTGGGATCTCTCTTCCGGCAATCCCGCCCTGCTGGAACAAGTGCTGTTGTGGCTGGCGCTCGCGGCACTGCTAAGTGGACATGACAAAAGATACGGGGTCTTGATTGCAATGGCTGCACTCTTCAAGGTGCTGCCCGCTTTCTTTCTCTTGTTGCCCGTGCTTGCCTTTGCGCGCCCGCGCTGGCGTGCTTTTGCGTGGGGATTGGCGTGCACGGCTTTCCTGTTTGCACTAAATCCGCTTTTGTTTCCACAAGAGTTTCAGCAATTTCGCGCCACTACGCTGGGCGCAGCGACCACCGGCTCAAACTGGTGGCAGCGCGCGCTGGATGCAAATTTATTTCAGTACGAGCGTGAAGCCGGCGGCGCAGCAAACACCTCAGCTTTGTTCTTCTGGCGCGCGGCCTTGCCGGCGGTGGGCGGCTGGGTTGCCGAGAAAGCCGGCATGGGTGTCTGGCCCGCAAACGCCGCCACCTACAGTGATGAGCTCATCTATCTGGCCGGCGCTGCTGCGATTGCAGCCAGCAGCTTGTTTCACCTATTGCGCTACCGGCAGCGCACAGCAGCCTTTGAGCCGCGCCTGATAATTCTGTTCCTGTGCCTGGTGTTTGTGCTGCTTGTGCCACGGCTGAAACCGTACAGTCTGGTGATTGCGATCGCACCAGTGGTATTCATTTACTATCGACGGCTAGCCGCACCGCAATTTGGATTGCTGCTGGGCCTGACCTTAATCCCGCATTATATAGACGGTGCACTCCCGCTCCCCATCGCGCGCCTGGCAACCATCAGCATCGATTTTCTGCCGTTGCTGACAGTGTTCGTCGCATGGCTGCTCTTTCTGGCGGAGCTGCGCACAGAGCCGCATGCGATCTCCAAAATTGGCGGCGCTGCATAGGTTCTGCGCTACTTCTACTCCTAATGAAACTTCCAGCTGTGCTTCACCTTCCCGGGACTGCTCACGCGCCAGCTACAACCATTCGTCCCCACAGTCTGCGCTTCGTGAAATCTAACCTTTCCCGGGCAAGCTGCTAAATGACGCACGCCCAACCACCAGCGCCCCCCGCCAAGCTGCGCGTGCCCCGGAGCGCATGGTTGATTCTGGGCAGCGGGCTCTTGCTTGGGGTGTGGGTTGGGCGCTACATGTGGGACTTTGCTGCAAGCTACAACGGCGCCTTGCTGCTGCGGGCAGGCATGAGCCCCTACGCGCTGGAGCCGCTGCTCGACTATCCCGCGGGCCACGTGATTGCCTGGGTGTATCCGCCACTTGGGCTGCGTCTCTTTCTGCCCTTCACGCTGCTGTCGTATCCGGCGGCAATATATTTGTGGCTTGGGCTTGAGCTGGCGGGAGCCGCGCTGCTGGCCTGGGTCTGGGCCAGGGATTTCTGGAAGTTTGATCTGCTAATGCATCCGGCCGCCATGCTCATTGTATGTTTTGGCCTGAACGGCACACTCTTGTGGCTGCTCACCACCGGCAATGTTGGCATGGTTGAGGCGGTGCTGCTGTGGCTGGCACTGGCGGCGCTGGTAAACGGACATGACAAAAGATTCGGTCTTCTGATTGCAATGGCTTCAATCCTGAAGGTGCTGCCCGCATTCTTTGTACTGGCACCGCTCGCGGCATTCCCGCAGCCGCGCTGGCGCGCATTTGGCTGGGGCGTCATTAGCCTGGTTGTCATCTTTGCGCTAATCCCATTTTGTTTCCTGCAGAGTGGCAGCAATTTCGCAGCCTGTCCGCGGGTGGTGCCATAACAGGCACGCGCGGGTGGCAGCAGGTTTTGGATGCGAATCTGTTTCAGTACGAGCGCGACTCTGGTGCCGACAACAAGTCTGCGCTGTTCTTCTGGCGCGCGGCCCTGCCGGCGGTGGGCGGCTGGGTGGCGGAGAAAGCCGGCGGCTTCGGCCAGCCGGGGCCCTACAGTGATGAACTGTTTTATCTGCTGGGCTGCGCGGCAATTGCCGGCACCAGCTTGTTTCACCTTTTGCGCTACCGGCAGCGCCCGGCAACCTTCGAGCCGCGCTTGGTGATCCTTTTTCTGTGCCTGGTATTTGCGCTGCTTGTGCCGCGGCTGAAGCCGTACGGCCTGGTGATTGCAATTGCACCGCTGGTTTACATTTACTATCGCCGGCGCGATGCAGCGCAGCTTGGGCTGCTGCTGGGCTGGCACTGATCCCGCACTACTCAGAGAGTGCCCTGCCGCTGCCCATTGCGCGCCTGGCAAAAATTGCGCTTGACTTCCTGCCGCTGATTACGGTGTTCGTGGCCTGGCTGCTGTTTCTGGCCGAGATGCGCGCCGAGCCGCGGGCCAGCGCAAGCAGCGCTGAATCAAACGAATTGGTCACCGCAGAGTAATTGCGCCGCGGGACCGCCGGCCAGCCCGCGCATTGGAGCGATCCATGTCCGGCAACGCGAATGCTGCAGCTTTGCAGCGCGCCTCACCCTGCTAGCCGCACCCGCTTACAAAAAGCAGCCGCGTGCGCCTTGTTTTTTCTAAAGAAAAGTGGGAGCGTGATTTTGGACCAGTTATCGTGGGCAACCCAGCTTCTCGTTAGTGGCAGTGTGCTCCCGAAATCATTCGAACTGATTACGCCAAAAGTTTGAAGGGCAAGCAGATTCCTACCGCACGCCCTTCCATCCGTTCGCGCAACTCCGCCTCTAACGAAGCCGCGATCCTTTCGGTTGGGACAATTCCAAGTTTTTCTTTGTGGGCCCTCAATTGCAAACACTAAAGACAACAACTTTCAATCAGATCTTCCCGTCCCATTCCTGTAAAAATCTGGCCAGGTATTCTTCCATAAACTGATGCCGTCCTTCGGCAAGTTCTTGCGCCGCTTTTGTATTCATTCTGTCTTTCAGAAGCAAAAGCTTTTCGTAAAAGTGATTAATAGTCGGGCTTTCACTCTCAAAATATTCTTCTTGCGATTGGTGCATAGCTGGCTGTTTGTTCGGGTCATACATTAAACGATTTTTGTGCCCGCCATAAGCGAATGTGCGGGCAACGCCTATCGCTCCGATGGCGTCAAGCCGGTCAGCGTCCTGCACAACTTTTCCCTCAAGCGTTTTCATCCCGGTCTTTACGCCCGCACCCTTGAAAGACATTTTGGCGATGATGTCGCAGACATGGCCAATAGTTTCTGCGGGAGCAGAGTGTTTTTCCAAGATGTCCCGGGCTATTTGGGGGCCAACAGTATCGTCCCCGGCGTGGAATTTCCAATCTGCAATATCGTGGAGCAGCGCTGCAAGTTCTACTACAAAATTATTGGCGCCTTCGCTTTTGGCGATGTGTTTCGCCATCTTCCGCACCCGAACGATATGCCACCAATCGTGTCCGGAGCCCTCGCCGGCAAGTTTTTGTTCTACCGCGCCGGCAATTATTTCAATGATCTTTTGTTGTTCTGGATCCACGGGAATCAAAAACTCCTGTTGGCCCTGTCGGATGAAACCTTTTCGTTATCGCAAAAAATGCGGGTAAATCAGCCGCCGGGCGCGGCAGCTTCCGCCAGCTCAATAACTTCCAGCTGGCGGAGAGGGTGGGATTCGAACCCACGGTGACCGTGAAGCCACAACGCTTTTCGAGAGCGTCCCATTCGTCCACTCTGGCACCTCTCCACTGCCGATTTTAGCAGCCGCCTTCAGCCCATCACGCGCTGCAGCAATGTGATGCACAGCACACTGGTATATTGCGCATCGCTGCCCAGCTCCCAGTTGTACTTGGCTTTGAAGCGCGCTGCCACTTCCGGCGGCGCAGTCACGGGCGCGGCTTTGCCGGCCAGCACCAGCGCGCGATCGCCATCCTCCAGCGCCACGGTTGTGCGCGGGTCGCGCGCCAGGTTGCGCGCCTTCACGCTGTGCGGCTCCACGCAAATGTAAACCGCCGCCTGCCAGTACACAAACCAGACCGGCACCAGATGCGCGCGGCCGTCCGCGCGCGCGGTGGCCAGCCAGATGTTGCGCTCGTGCTCCAGGCGCTCCAGCTGCGCCGCATCAAACTGCATGCGCTGCGCGCCTCAGGGGATTTGCAGCGTCTCGTGCATTTTGGGGATGTGCACGCTGGGGAAGCCGGCGGCCAGCATTTGCGCGCGCAGCGCCTGCAGCGCATCCGGCTCGCCGTGCACCAGCGCCACCTGCTTTACGCGCCCGCGCAGTGCGCCGGCCCAGCGCAGCAAGCCAGCCTGGTCGGCATGCGCCGACAGGCCGTTGATGACCTGCACCTGTGCATGCACTGCAAACTCCTCGCCAAAGATGCGCACGCGCGGCTGCCTTTCCACCAGCCGGCGCCCCAGCGTATGCTCCGCCTGCCACGACACAATCAAAATGATGTTGCGCGGGTCGCCGATGTTGTTGCGCAAGTGATGCAGGATGCGGCCGGCCTCGCACATGCCCGAGGCACTGATGACAATGTACGGGCCGCTGCGCTCGTTGAGCGCGCGCGACTCGTCGGCGGAGGCCACGTAGGTAAGCTCTTTGAAGCGCAGCGCACCTTGCGGATGCGTGCCAATGAAGGCGAGTGTCTCTTCGTCAAAGATGGCGCTGTGGTCGCCAAACACTTTGGAGACGCCGCTGGCCAGCGGGCTGTCCACAAACACCGGGATGCGCGGCACACGCCCGGCTTCCATCAACCGGTGCAGCCAATACGTAAGCTCTTGCGCGCGGCCAACAGCAAAGGCTGGAATGATGAGCTTGCCGCCGCTTTCGCACACGCGCCGCACCACGGCAGCCAGCGCCTCCACGGCGTCCGCCGGCGTTTCATGCTGGCGGTTGCCATAGGTGCCTTCCATGATCAGCAGATCCAGCTCGGTGTCCAGCTCCACCGGGTCGCGCAGAATCGGCATGTCGTTGCGGCCCAGGTCGCCGCTGAAGCCGATGGTGCGCAAGCCGGCAACTGTGTCCAGCTCGCACACAATGGATGCGGAACCGAGAATGTGGCCGGCGTCGTAGTAGGTGGCTGCTACATACGGCAGCACGGAAAATTTTTCGTTATAAGCCTGCCCCTGCAGGCTGCCGAGCACCGCCTCCGCATGCTCGGGCAGGTACAGCGGTTCCACCGGCGGCTCGTGGTGGCGGCGGCGGATCTTGTTTATAAACTCGGTATCGGAGACTTGAATTTTTGCAGAGTCGCGCAGCATTAGCGCGGCGAGGTCTTTGGTGGCGTGCGTGCAGTGCACTTTGCCGGCGAAGCCAAGGCGCGCCAGGGAGGGCAGATTTGCAGAATGGTCGGTGTGCGCGTGCGAGAGCAGCACCGCCTGCACTTGCTGCACATCATAGGGCGGCAGGCGATTGCGTTCGTAGCTCTCCGAGCGCCGGCCCTGAAACAGCCCGCAGTCCAGCAGCAGCTGCGCGCCGTCCACATCTACCAAATGCTGCGAGCCGGTGACGGTTTCGGCCGCACCGTGAAAGGTTACTTGCAGCATGGCTTTACTGCGGCGCTGCGTTGGCGCGCTGCACCACGCCCAGCAGCTCGCTGGCATACGCCGCGCGGCGCCACGGCCCCATCTCCACCACGGCTTCCAGGTCCGCTTCGGCGGCGGGGTTGTTGACCGCAATTTCCCACAGCGCCTCGCGCGCCACAATCACATCCGACTCGACGCCGCGCGTTTTGGCGCGCGCCTTGCGCCAGTTGTGCAGCGCATCATAGCGCGCCAGCACGCGCGGATCGGTGCGCGGCTGCGCCGGCAGCTCCGGCGGCTTTGCGCTGCGCCCGTGCTCGATGGCCTCCAGCAGCTGGCGCCCGTGCTGCTGCTGCTGTGAGCCGGCCAGGCCAACGCTGCGCAGCTGGCCGGGATTGCGCGGCGCCTGCTGCGCCAGCGCCAGCAGCAGCTGGTCGCTCAGGATTTTAAATGGCGGCTGGTCCGCTTTGCGCGCGGCATCTTCGCGATAGCCGTACACC
>BGOS01000026.1 GCA_003569365.1 Anaerolineaceae bacterium | reverse complement strand
GCAAAGGCTTCTCAATTACGAGAAGCAAATTACGGGACGAGTACCAACAAATCGATCGACATGGTTATACGCGTAATTGTACAAGACCGCCAGCGAGATTGTCAAGCAGGGATGTCGCACGACCAGCCACAGTAAATCAGGCCGCGGACGCATAATAACGAATATTGCCCGAATGTGCAAGTGAGCTGGCTGCTAAGGCAGACCACTCCCGGCAGCAAACTGCCCACCATCATTTTAGGTGCTCCTCAAAAACCGCAGCGTGCGCTGCATTGCCTCCTCAAATTCAAGCGGAGATTGTGGTCGCCTTGCGGGTACAGATACAACTCTGCCGGCTGGCCGGCAGTGCGCAGCTGCTGATAAGAGTTTCGGAAAAAACTGCCGGCACAACTTGATCAATACTGCCGTGATGCAGCTGCAGCGGACCGGAGATGTCAGCAGAAAACTATTGGCGGAGATATCGCTCAAAACTTCGGGCTGGATTGCGGGCTGCCAAAAGTTTGCTCAGCGACCGGGTCCACCGGGTGCCCCAGCCAGCCACAGGAGTTGCACTCCTGCACCGCCGGTAAGCCGGCTCCAGTTGGCAACTATATCCGGTAGGACGCCACCACACCAGCCCAGATCACGCCGGCTTTGATGTCGCGCGTGGCCACCATCACCCGCAATGTGATGTAGCCGCCCATCGAGTGGCCCCACATTCCAATGCGGGCCGGGTCAGCGTCGGAATATTGTTTGATTGCGCCAACCGCATTCATCACATCCACCACATAATCCGGTGCACCGTAAGCGCCACGCGCCACGCCTTCAGAGCTGCCGTGCCCGCGGTAGTCCGGCCGCAGCACAATGTAACCGCTCCGAGACAAGGCCCCCATGTAATTTACATAGCGTTCAGTGGTGCGGTACTCGGCCGGCGCAATATAGCCGTGATTAAAAACAATCACCGCCATCCCGCTGCGGGTCGCTCCCCAAATGGAACAGTCAGCAGCGCGTAGATTTTAAGTCCCTCGGATTGATAAGACACGATGGAGCGCGCATAGTTGATGCCGGCTTCCAATGGCTGTTCCAGAGCCAGCCGGCTGCCCGGATACTCGCCCTGGCGCAGCGCGGCAATTGAAAGCGGGTGCGGGGTTGCAGTTGGTTCCGGAGTTGCAGGGGGCGTGGCCGTTTGCGTGGGCGTTGCTGTGCGTGAGGGAAGCGCAGTTGGAATGGTGCGCGCCACAACCGCAGGGCGTGCCACAGCACCGCACGCCACAAGCAATCCGGCCAGTGTCGCTATAATGCACGTGCGTCGAATTGGCATTGTGGCGATTATATTGCCGGCTCCTGCATGCACACTGAAGCGCACGCGAAGCCGGATGCACTGCCTGTTTTCCCGTAAACTGCCGGATTAATCACCTGCGCTCTGCCCTGCCGCAGAGCGCGAATCAAAACCCAATGATAAGCAATTGGCTAGCCTGCTCCCGGACTTGCGCATCAATTTTATGCGCGTTGCCGGTGTGTCCACGCAGCACACTACTCTGGCGCGTGCACTGCTTTACCCTTGCAGTTGCGGCACTGGTGCTGGTGCCTTCACGCAATGCATATGCAGCCTGAAGAGGACGGTCCAGGTCTATTGTGCAGGCTGGCGAAAGCCTTTACACAATTGCGCAGCTGCTGGGCACTAGTGTGGAGGCATTGCAAAAAGCAAACGCAATTACGGATCCCGGGCTGTTGGACGTGGGCCAGCGCCTGCTTGTGCCCGGCTTTGCCGGCATGCGTGGAGTGCTGGCCACGCATCAGTTTGGCTGCCGGCGACAGCCTGCCAAACCTCTTGTACCGTCTGCGCTCAGACCTGCCAACACTTGTGCGCCTCAACCGCCTTGTGAATCCGGCCGCGCTGTTTCTTGGGCAGTCGTTTTTATTTCTAGCTGGCGATGATGAGCAGCCAGTGCTGTCCGCACAGCATGCGGTAGTGGTGCAGCCCGGCGAGACGCTTGCGTTGCTGGCTGCGCGGGCGGGACTCACCATGCAACAACTCGCCTTGACCAATCAGCTGTCATCGCTGGCAGCCGCCCCGGGGCTCCAGCTGCAGCTGCCAGCACCGGCGGAGAACTCATTGCCGCTGCCGTTCCAATCAATAACTGTTTATCCAGATCATCCCGCACAAGGCGAGCCACTGGCGGTAGTGCTTACGCTTGCCAGCGCTGCGGTGCTGAGCGGTGAGTTTGATGGCGAGCCATTGCATTTTTCGCAGCTGGGCACGGGACAGATTGCGCTGCATGGCGTGAACGCCATCACCGAGCCGGGCGTGTATGCGTTGCGGGTGCGCGCCCAGCCGCCGCGCGGTGCGGCTGTGAATGTGGAGTTGCGCGTGCGCGTCTCCAATGCGCATTTTGCGCACAGCTGATATTGCTGCAAGACGAGAAGGCCGCGCTGCTAAACGATCCGCAGGTCGGAGATGGCGAAGTAGCGCGCATTCAAGCTGTGGCTAAAGCCTTCACGGCCACGCGCCTGTGGACCGCCGAGTTTGTGCAGCCCATCTCATCACAATACATCACCACTCAATTCGGACTGCGCCGCAGGCTATAACGGCAGTCCGTTTCGCACGTTTCACGGTGGCATTGATTTTGGTGCGCCTGCCGGCACTCCCATCCGGGCACCAACCGATGGTGTGGTCGTGCTTGCGGAACAGCTTCAAATCCGCGGTGGCGCCACGATCCTTGACCATGGCTGGGTGTCTTCACAGCTTACTGGCATCAGGCCAGCGTTCTAGTAAAGCCCGGCCAGGCGGTGCAGGCCGGGGAAGTGATTGGCACAGTTGGCAACACCGGTCTTCCACCGGCACGCACTTGCACTGGGAAGTGTGGGTAAACAGCAACCAAGTGGATCCTACGCAATGGCTGGCACTGGAAGTGCCGGAGTTGTATGCATCGCAGTAAATACTTTTTGGGGAATTACTGCTATAAGCACTAGTTGCGCATTGATCATAAAATTTGCGCGCAATCACCGTGGCTAACCGGTGGCAGGCTGCCGATAACGTGAGCGTCGGCTGCTCTGTGGATAGGAATGTCAGCGCCCAGCTATCTTCTTGGCCTGTGTATAAAAACCCACCACCGGGCGCATTTTCACGGCGCAGCACAACACCCGCGTCGGTACCTGCATTCCAGCGTAGATGACCAGTCCAGAGCCGCCGCAGGCACTTAAGTAATGCACCGCTTGAGTTGGATGGTGTTTTTTGCCCGCGTGTTTCGTGAGACCCCGAAGGATTGCTGACAGCAAAGCGCCATTCCAATCCACCCTACAGCTATACTTTACTCAGAGCTTCAGACACCGGCGACTTCAGGGCTTACCAATATCCCTCGTAGAGGCGCACACACAAGCGCAATAAGAATCGAAGTGTCCACACTCATAATCCGCCACGCCACCTTCTACTAAACCATCTTAACGCCAGCACGCCGACCCAAGCTCCGAAACCCATCCGATGCGAACATTTGAAAAATACGCCAATCTAAATCTGCTCTGGATATTCCCCATCATAGTGCCGCTGGGCACAATTCTTCTAAGTTTCTATTTACAGGAATGGTATTGGGGGCTGATGGATGATACCTCAATTCTAGGCATGGGTCGCACTGTTGTGGAGCGCTTTTCTAATGATTTTGGCGCACGCGGATTTTCAGCCGGCCGCATGCAATTCACATTTTCACTGCACTCCGCAATCTTCTACACTTGGTTTGAACATAATCCAGTACTGCTTCATGTTCTGAAGTGGACAGAAGCATGTCTAATGCTTGTAGTGTGGGGTAATGCTGTACGCAAAATCGGTGGCAATCACCGTGCTGCACTAATATTTGTCGCGGTTACTCTGTCCTTTCATAATTTGTACGATACGTTTTTTTTCATTTCCACCCATGAAGTTCTTGGTCTTCTTTTCTGGGGTCTTGCGCTAAATTTCTTCCTCGGTACACTTGAAGCAGGTTCACAAACTCGGTTCATCATCCTGTGGGCTCTTGGAGTACTGTGCTCATCGCTCGCGATAACAACCAAGGAACCAATGGTGGCAGTTGGAATTGCACTTGGGCTTAGTTTTGTTCTTCTCAGCTTTGTTGATAAACACAATAGCAGGCAAGCACTTCTTCTTGGTGGTATGGTATTTACGGCGTCGTTGGGCTACGCCCTCTTTTTAAGATTTGGAATGACACCATCCGCTCATGCGAGCAGTTACTCGCTAACGAATGTGCCCCGATTATTAGGTAACCTCTCCTCTTGGACGAGTAAAGACCTATTTAATCACAGCCCATGGCTGGCTACCGTAATAATGGCGGGATTTGCAGCCTTTGTATCCAAAGCCGGAATGAGGCTTGGACTATTGTTCACCCCACGACAAAAATGGGGCATTGTGATCGGCCTGCTACTGTATGGTGGTTATTTTCTAATTATTCTGCCTTGGAACACCACTGCATACTATGCTGGGCCACTCGGTGTATTTTTCGCCATCCCTGTTGCCATCTTTGTTGCGCAGATTTTGCCGCATACCAGCATCGCACTGCAGGTATTAACTCCGGTAGCTGCACTTCTGCTTAATATGTTCGTGTCGCAATGGGCGCTTACCCGCGAGAGCCTCTATCACTACGACACCCAGAATCTTATGGCTTGGATTCAGGGCAATCCTGCATTCCAAGTGGCGGCCCGCAGTGAACTTGTTTACTGCAACGCAATGGAGGGTGGCGGTGCAATTCCAGCACATTTAGGACGAGACTTTGGAGTGTCGATACCCGGTTTCAAGTACCAAGGCTTCGATCAGAATCTAATTCGCAGTGGCGAAGTAATGGTCTATACACCGCGCTTCGGCAGTAGTACTGATGTCTTCGCGCCAGATGTGTGGGATACGATGTTCTACTCCAAGTTCTGGCAGGTGTATGTGCATAAATAGGGCAGGGATACACCTACTTTGTGGCCCAAGAAAAGCTCAGAGGGAGATTCTTCGTTCGGACATCACCGCTCATGTTCTGCTGCCTCTGGAAATCTACAATGCTGCATTCGCCCTATTTTGTTGGAACCTTACAACTCGGTTTTTGGGATGCCGGAACCACTTAATGTCCACTGCTACCCCGCTAGTGGCAGAGTGTTCTCCTTCCACTGAAGAGCCCCCGCACGGGATTAGCAACTATCATCCTGCGAGAATTTTCTAAATATTAATTCTGTGGGCGCACTAAGCACTAAAAACACTTGACCGCCGTTGCGGACACGCCACTGCCAATGGCACAACGAAGCATTCTATTCTTTATTTGGTTTTTTCCGGCCACAGTACCACTACTCACGATACTGTTGAGCTTCTACCTACAGGAGTGGTATTGGGGATTAATGGATGACGCCGGCCTTATCTCCGATGGGTCCGTAGTCACAAAGCGGTTCAGCTCTATTTTCCGTGGCTTCCTAGCATTTGGAGAATTTAAGCCCACCTTCGCACTGCATCAGGCAATCTTCTTTTCAATGTTTCGGTATTCACCTATTTCTATGCATGTTCTTAAGTGGATAGAAGCATGTTTGGTCCTTTCTGTTTGGGGCGCAGCAGTCCAGCGCATTTCTGGGAAGTGCGCCTCTATGCCGATTTTCGTTGCAGTCACATTGTCTTTTCATTATTTTTACGACACCTTTTTTTTCTTGTCTACGCATGAAATCCTGGGCGTACTCTTTTGTGGTCTTGCACTTAATTGCTTTTGATAAGTTTCGAAGCGCCTTCCCCATTCCAATTTACCACCTTGTTTATAGCCGGCGTTTATTTATGGTTATTGGTTTTGGCGCAAAGGAACCTCTGGTTGCTGTCGGGGTGGCATTCGGTCTTGGATTTACTATCCTAGGTTGGATCGAGAGTGAGATACGTTCGAGAGCGTTATGGGTGGGTTTGGTAAACCTAGTGGGAACAGCCACCTATGGGATTGGTCTAAAGGTGTTTGCACAGGGCGCTTATACGAGTTCCTATTCCTTTACCAATTGGTCCCGTATGTCTGGAAACTTTTCTGCTTGGTTGTCAAAAGATTTTGCAAACCATCTTCCGTGGGTCATTCTTGTTGTGCTGCTGGGTGCCGCAGCATCCCGTTCCGGACCTAAACTGCGGCAGCTTGCACTGTTTACCGCACGCCAGAAATGGGGGATATTTACGGGTGTGCTTATGTACGGCGGGTACGTTGCGATCCTGCTGCCATGGAGCACAATTTCGTATTATGCGGGACCGCTGGGCATCTTTTTTGCATTTCCGGTTGCAATTTTTGTGGCGCAGATGTTGCCACAAACCAGCACGATCTTTCAGGTATTGATTCCGATTGGGGCACTATTCTTCAATATGCTGGTGTCGCAGTGGGCCTTGACCCGCGAAAGCTTTTACCACTACGACACCCAAAATTTGATGGCTTGGGTTCGCGGCAACTCAGCGTTCCAAGCGGCTGCACGCCAGGAGTTGGTTTTCTGCAATGGAATGGAGGCGGCCGGAGCAATTCCAGCCCACCTAGCGCGTGACTTCTCACTCCAGCTTCCCCGGTTCAAGCATTCTCGCACCCAAATTGACCCCACAATCTCAAAAGCGATCGTTGTTTGGTCACCTCGGTTTGGTGGAGCGGAGACTGACTTTCCGAGCACTGCGTGGGATACCATGTTCTACTCCAAGTTCTGGCAAGTGTATGTGCGCAAATAAACTTCTGCGATGATTTATTTTTTGCTGCCGGTGTTTAATGAGGAAGCCAATATTGCTTCTGTAATTTCCGGGCTGAGGGCAGGGCAATTTAATGGTGATATCAAAATTGTTGCGGTGAATGATGGCAGTACCGACCGCACCGATGCAATCCTGAAGGAACTGAGCGGGCCCGACTTGATTGTGCTTGGCACCCGCGTCAACCTGAACATTGGCGCGGTGTTTTCGACAGGAATTATTTATGTTGCGGCACAGGCACAGGCTGGCGACCTGCTTGTGATTCTTGAGAGTGATCAAACCAGCGCAATTGACTTGATACCCCTGATGCTGGATGAGATCCGCCACAAAGGCAAAGATATTGTGATTGCATCGCGCTATTTGCACGGCGGTGCCTATAAAAACTTCCCGTGGGCACGGCTGCTATTCAGCCACCTTGCCAACCGTATGATGCGGCATTATTTTCCAATTCCAAACGTATTTGATTACACCATATTTTTCAGGGCGTATCGAATTAGTTCCTTGCGCGCAGCGCTCCCATACTTTGGCGACGCGGGGTTAATCCAAACCCACGGCTTTGTGGCAAACGCAGAACTATTGATAAAACTGTCGTTGCTGGCCCCAAAAGTGGCTGAAATTCCATTCGTGTACGACTACGGGGTCAAGCGTGGAGCAAGCAAGATCAATGTTTTGCGAACCATCAATGAATACTTTGTGCTTGTCGCATATTTGCGGCGATTGATTCGGAAGTTCAGAAGCCATCAAGCCCGCCACCCTGCTTAGTTCATTCGACAGCTGTTCGGGGTTGCTAAACAGCGGCGCCTTCTTTTAGTGCAAAATTTTCGCGCACATCCCCGCCTTAATACGCCCCGCGCCCAAATAGTGCCCGCGGCACAGTGCGCAGCAAGATTGTTGTGTCCATTGCCAGCGACCAATTCTGCATGTAGTAAATATCCATCAGGCACATTTCATCAAATGAGACGTCGCTGCGGCCCGACACCTGCCATAAGCCGGTGATGCCGGGCAGTGCGTGCAGGCGCTCGCGGTGCCACTCCTGATACTGCGCAACTTCCACCGGCAAGCCCGGCCGCGGTCCCACCAGGCTCATCTCGCCGCGCAGCACGTTTACCAATTGCGGCAGCTCATCCCAGCTCAGGCGCCGCAGCCACCGGCCCACCCGCGTATGCCGCGGATCATCCCTGATTTTAAACAGCGGGCCACTGGCCTCGTTCAAGGAAGCCAGGCCCGGCAGCTGTTCCTCCGCGCCAAGCTGCATTGACCGAAACTTGAGCATACGAAACTGGCGCCCATGCCAGCCCACACGCAGCTGCGAAAACAAAACGGGGCCACGCGAGTCTACGGCAATCAGCAGCGCGATCAGTGCCAGTATGGGGGCAGCACACACCAGTAGCAGCAGCGCAAGCGCCAGATCGATGGTGCGCTTCACCACGCGCCCGCCCGTTCCAGCGGTGCTGTCCTTGAGGCCAATCAGCGGCACACCGGCAATCTCATCAACGGTTACCCGGCTGAGGTTGAGCTGAAACATGTCTGGCACAACGCGCGCAGCTACGCCACAGCGTGCGCTGCTGGCCATCAACTGGCCGATCACCGGCTGCTGGTGCCACGGCAGGGTGATGATGGCCTCGCGCACACGCTCGCGGCGAAGTACGTTTTCAAATTGACTTGTGCTGCCAAGTGCACGGTAGCGCCCGATGTCCGTAGAACCCACTTGTGGATCGTCATCCAGGAAGCCGACCACATCGTACCCAAGCTGGGGCTGCGCCATGATCGCGCTCATCACCGAGCGGCCCGCTTCTCCGCCACCAACAATCAACACGCGCACAAGGTTGTAGCCGCGCGCGCGCAGCCGTTCTTCAAGCAGGCGCCGAAAGGCGCGTGCCATGCCAAGCAGGGCAACGATCAGTACACCATCATAGAAAAATAGCAGCCGCGAAAATGCCAGTGGGCGCGCAAAAAATGTGATCGCAACCAGCACCACAAGCGCCACCAGCGCGGCATTCGCCACGCGAAACATTTCCTCCACCCATGAGAGGCCACGGCGCACATTGTAGGTTCCGTTGGCGCTCAATACCACCAGCAGCAGAGCCGTAAGGCCGGCAAACAGCGGCGCGTAAGCCGTCAGGCTTGTGTAGAAAACCGGATCGAGGCTGCGGAACCAGGCCAGCTCGTAGCGGATGTACCACGCTAATGCGGAGGCCAAATTGATCAGCACGCCATCGAGCAGCAGCCACCACGCCGGCCGTTGCAGATTAATCTCGCGCTGCACCAGAGTCATGTGCGTTCCGGTTGCAATGCGCGCAAATGCGTGGCGGCTGTGCGCTTGCCGGCTTCCTGCCAACAGAAGCGCTGCGCCTGTACCGGGCCAGCTGCGGCCAACTGCTCGCGGATTGCCGGTTCGTTTATCACACGCACAATTGCGTCTGCGAGTGTTGGCGCATCATCCGGCGGGCAAAGTAACGCTGCACCTCCCGCCACCTCAACCAGCGAGCCGGCGGTGGTGGTTATCACCGGAGTGCCGCAGGCAAGTGCCTCAAGCACCGGCAATCCAAAACCCTCGTAGGCGGACGGGTATACAAAAGCCTCGGCTGCCGAATACCACAACGGCAGGTCTGCTTCCGGCACAAAGCCCGGAAAGAGAACGTCGCGCGAAAGCTGCAGTTCTGCCACGGCCCGAAAGACATCGCTGTACATCCAGCCTTCGCCGCCCGCACAAACCAGTTTTACATCTTTAAGCTGCGCCAGTTTGTAGGCCGCAACCAGCACAGACAAGTTCTTGCGCGGCTCAATGGTGCCCAGGTAGAGAACGAAACGGGCCGGCAGGCCGCGCTGCTCGCGAAACTCCGCCACAGCACGCGGTTCAGCGCGCTGCATTCCTGCGCGCAAGCCGGGGTAGATCACATCCACACGCCTGTCTTCAATGCCATATGCCTGCACCACATCGCGCTTGGTACTGTGCGAGATTGCAATCACGCGCGCCGCACGGCGGCATGAGAGGCGCGCGAACAAACTAAGGTAAGCCCGGTTTGCGGCGCGAAAGTTCTGCGGCAGTTTCTGAAAGGTCAAATCGTAGATGGTGACAACTGTGGGCAGCGCCGCCAGCAGCGGCGCAACGAATGCCATGGCATGCAGCAGATCAAAGCGCTCAGAATTGCAGACAAGCGGCTGCACAAACTGCTCCCATAAAATGCGCACCAGCGGCCGGCGGGTGGCCGGGCTTACGTTGCGCAGCAGCAGCGGCGCATCAAATTTGGCCGCACCTGCAGCCACCAGCGCCGTATAGCTCAGTGCTGCGTGCTCTGCCGGTAAGTTAGAAAGTATGCCGTGAATGTAGCTGTGGATTCCCGCCTGCCGATAAGTACCGTGCTGCGGACTGAGCAGCAGCGCGGATAAACCCACTTTATAGCGGCTTTTACTGGTCACAGTCATTGCTTCGGCGAGTGTAGCATGGGCGCTGCGCTAGCTTGCATGGCGCGGTAAACCTGCACGGTTGCTGCCGCAACATGCGCATGGGTGAAGTGCTGCAGCACGCGGGCCCGCCCACGCCCGCCCAATTCGTCCCGCAGCTGGTGGTCGTCGCGCAGGCGCCGCAGTGCATCTGCCAGCGCCGCAACATCACCTTCCGGTACTACAAGCCCGGCGTCCCCAATCACACCGGGGATCTCACCACAGGTTGAGCCAACCACGGCTACACCACAAGCCATCGCCTCCACCAGCACACGCCCAAATTGCTCGCGCCAGTTTGCCTGCGTGCGCGCGGGCAGCACCAATGCATCCAGCTCACGCAACCGCTGCGGCATCTGCGCGGACGGAAGCCAGGCAGTAAAGCTAACAGCGTCGCCAATTCCATCGCGAAGTGCAAGCGCCCGCAGTGTAGCCAGCTGCGGGCCGGCGCCAATCACCTCAACCCGAATGCCCGGACCCAACCGGGCTGCCGCTTGCAGCAAAATATCAACGCCCTTCTCGGGCACCAGCCGGCCCACGTAGCCGATGCGAAACGGTGTCGCAGCAGCCCGCGGCTCCACTACTGGCGAGAATGTTTGCGGGTCCACGCCAAATTGCGGAATGACCGCGAGTTCGCGGCTGAAGCCCTTTGCCCGGCCCACCGCAGCAGCGCTTGCGCTGCCATAAATTCCGCGGTCTGCGTTTTGCAGCACGTGCGCCTCCATGGCGCTAAAGGGCCAAGGGTAGCGGCGCGCAATGTTTTGCCACGAGAAGAACAAAGTTTTTGCGCCGCAGCGCTGCGCCTGCCGCAGCGCATGCCAGGTGGCCAGGTTGTACGGCTCCTCATCAATGTGCACAATGTGCACGCCAGCTGCAAAGTGCCTGCGCAATTGCGGATAGAAGTGCAGATGATAGCTGCCGTTGAAAACAATCGGTGTTGTCAGCAGGCGGTAGCCAACAGTGTGAGCGCGCTCCAGCAGCAGCGTGCCGCGCTCATCGCGCCATGCGGGCGGCACTAATACAGTCAAGTCAATGTCTTTGTAACCCGCAATGCCTCCAGCTTGCGCTGGTACTCGCCGACAACACATGCCTTCGAAATCATGAGCACCCGGATTTTTTCGGGCGCCTTTGCTGCCATGGTCACGGCCGGCGCTGCCAGCGCACCAGCAGGTAGCCGGAAAACGCGTTAGCGCTGCCCGCGTTGCATTGCGGCGCACTCACCGCCGCCAGCGGCGGAACCTGACCGTCGATCTGCAACGTGTACTCAACATTCGGCAGCAGCTGAAAATCCGCATAGCCGCCGCCGCGCTCCGGCTTGAGTCCGGTAAAAAAACTTTCCACAACGCCATCACTTGAAAGTTCAAGCGGCACGCCGGCCAGCTCCTCTGAATTTTCATCAACCACATAAACTTGCAAACTCAAGCTGGGCTGGTTGGGGTCGCACATCGGGGTGCTGCTGAGCATTTCATAAGTGGACTTCGCGTTCACCGGCGGTACGGCAGATGGCAGCGCTGCCACCTTGGTGGCTGCTGGCATGGCTGTTGGCTGCGCTGCCGTTGGGCCGGCGTCCAGCGTGGGTTCAGCTTCGGCTGTATCCGAAGCGGCTTGCGCCGGCGCACCCAAAGCCAGCGTCAGGTCCTGCAGCACGCTGCGGGTCAGCACATCCCGGCCTTCCTTTTCTGCGCGCACTGCCAGCGCTCCCACTGCGCCGGCGGTGTCCCCCAAGCCAAGCACTTGCAGCCGCTGGCGCGCCCGCTCCATGTTGTTGTCTGCGCGCAAGGCCGCCGCAATCATGATTATTTGCGCCTCACGGTGGTCCGCACGCAGCTGCGCCGGCACAGTGGCAGCAGCCAACACCGGAAATACCAGCCAGCCCAGCAGCAGCCCGCCCGCAACGCCAAGTATTAATCCCAGCAGCACCAAACTCGGCCGCACAACATTCATGGCAGGTAATTCTGCATGGCCGGCGTGGCCACACCCAGCGCGGCTGCCAGCTGCGCCATGAACTTCAAATCATTACTGCCAGCGCCCGTCACCATCATCTTCTCGGCTTGCTGTGCCACCACGGCCGCGCCTTTGGCGCCCGCCAGGCTTGCGAGGCGTGTGCGTGCCCGTTCAACATCCTGCTCAATTGCAAAGGTCTCTGCCACCAACAACACAAAGTCCTCGCGAAAGGCGGGTGCCAGACTGCGCGGTTGGTTGTCCACAATTTGCAGCGGCATCACCCGCCACGCAAAGTAAAGTGCAGCCAGCACTCCCACAAGCAGTCCCGCCAGCAGGTTTCCAATGCCGGTCACACTTACGCTGCCAAGCGGGCTGCCCTGCCCGGGCAACCGCGCACTGTTTGAAGGGCGGTTGTGCTTGTAGTCGTACTGGGTCACTGGTAGGTTGGGGGTTGTCTAAAAATCGGGCACGTCGCCTGCGACCAACATCCGGCAGGGCACGCTCAAACCCGGGCCGCGTTGCAGCGCGCGAATGCTATACTTCGGTGAGAGGCAAAGCAGTCTGCGCGAGAGTGCCGAAGGAGGGAATCGAACCCTCACTCCCGAAGGAACGCGATTTTGAGTCGCGCGCGTCTGCCAATTCCGCCACTTCGGCCAATGCGCTGAACAGTTTAAGCCAACCGCCCATCTAGGTCAAGTTTGCCATGAAAATTGGGATTATCGGATTGCCGCAGAGCGGCAAGACCACACTTTGCAACGCGCTCACAGGGGCCGACCAGCCCGTTGGCAAGATGCTTGGCGGCGGGCGGGTTGCCGTTACGTCGGCAACCGTGAGCGTGCCCGACGAGCGCGTTGACTGGCTTGCGTCGCTTTACAAACCGGCGAAGACCACCCACGCGCAAGTCACGTTCCTGGATATTGGCGGCGTGCAGGGCGCAAAGAGCAGCTTCTCCGGCCCGCTGCTCAACGCGCTTGCGCAAACCGATGCCTTTCTGCACGTGGTGCGCAGTTTCGCCAACGATCTGGTACCGCACCCGCTGCTTAGCATTGATGCGGCCCGCGATGTGCAAGCGCTTGATGATGAGCTGCTGCTAAACGATCTGCTGGTAGTGGAACGGCGCCTCGAAAAACTCGGCGACGAGCGCCGCAAAGGCGCCGGCCGCGACAAAGCCGAGATAGAGCGCGAGCACGAATTGTTTACGCGCCTGCTCAATATGCTTAACAACGGCGAAGCACTGCGCACATTGGCGCTGTCTGCGGAAGAAGAGCGCACGCTTTCCGGTTTTGGGCTGCTCACGCGCAAACCTTTGCTGGTGGTGCTCAACACCGGCGATGATGCGGGACCTAGTGATGGCAAGCTGCCCGCCGGGCTTGCGGCCTCCCACCGGGTAGTTGCGCTGCAGTGCAAACTGGAGATGGAGATTGCGCAGCTGGCGCCGGAGGAAGCCGTGCTCTTTTTGGCGGAGTACGGGCTGCAAGCCCCCAGCTTGCAGCGTGTGATCCGCATGTGCTACGACCTGCTCGGCCGCCAGGCATTCTTCACTGTCGGCGAAGACGAGGTGCGGGCGTGGACAATCAACAAAGACGCCAGCGCGCCGCAGGCCTCCGGTGCCATTCACTCGGATCTGGAGGCGGGATTCATTCGGGCAGAAGTTATGGCTTACGCCGATTTGCATCAACATGGCAGCGAGGCGGCGGTGAAGACCGCTGGAAAGTGGCGGCTGGAAGGCCGCGAGTACACAGTACAAGATGGCGACATTCTTCAGGTGCGCTTCTCTCCGCCCTCCAAAAAATAACCTTACCAAAAACTCCAATGGCTAAAACACTTTTACCGACCCGCTGGACGCTGCGCAACCTGCTGGCCACCCCCAAGGGTGCGCCACTGCGGCGCGTCACCACGCAGCTAGAGCGCAGTGTGCGCGCGCTCGAGGCGCTGCGCCCGCTGCTTGCAGACAACATCAAAGCGGCAGACTTCACGCGCATGCTGCGCCTTACCGAAGAGCTGGCGGCGGCGGCCAGCCGCATCGGCGCCTACGCCGGTTTATGGTTCTCGGAAAATACGCAAGATCAGGCGGCGCTGGCATTTCAGGGGCGCATCCAGCAGATTACAACTGACGCGCGCAACCGGGTGCTTTTCTTCAGCCTGTGGTGGAAGGGGCTGCCCGCGCCGGCAGCCGCCCGCCTGCTGGCAGCCAGCCCGCGGGGGCTGCGCCACCACCTGGCGCTGGAGCGCAAAGCAACGCCGCATGTGCTGCCGGAGCGCGACGAACAGCTTCTCAATATAAAAGACGTTAATGGTATGAACGGGCTGACCACCGTGTACTCAATGCTTACCAATGCGTACAAGTTCAATCTGCTGGTTGATGGCGATGCAAAACCACTGACGCGGGATGCATTGATGGCCAATGTGCGCAAGGCGGATCCCGCGCTGCGCGCTGCTGCGTACCAGGAGCTGTACCGCGTGTACGCGGAAGACGGACTGGTGCTGGCGCAAATTTACACGCACCGCGTGCGTGACTGGCATGCAGAGAATGTAAAGCTGCGCGGTTACCGCGCCGCAGTGGCTGTGCGCAATCTGGACAATGACATTCCAGACCCGGTGATTGCAACGCTGCTGCGCACCTGCCGCAAGAACCGCGGCGTGTTTCAACGCTGGTTTCGCGTGAAGGCGCGCCTGCTGGGGCTGAAGAAACTGCGCCGCTACGATATCTACGCGCCGCTTTCCGGGGCGGAGAAAACCTACCCCTACGATCAGGCGGTCAAGCTTGTGCTGGATACTTTCCAAAAGTTTTCACCGGCGGTGGCGCGCGCCGCGCGGCGCGTGTTTGACGAGAACCAGATTGATGCTGAAGTGCGGCCGGGTAAACGCGGCGGTGCATTTTGCGCCAGCGTGCTGCCGGGCATGACGCCGTATGTGCTGCAAAATTACACCGGTGATGTGCGCGATGTGGCCACGCTGGCGCATGAGCTCGGCCACGCCATTCACAGCATGCTGGCGGCGCGCCACTCAGTGTTTACATTTCATTCGGCGCTGCCGCTGGCCGAAACCTCGTCCACCTTTGCAGAGATGCTGCTAACCGACCGCCTGCTGGCACAAGATCGCGATCCGGCGGTGCGCCGCCAGCTGATTGCGGATACGCTGGACGACGCCTATGCCACCATCATGCGCCAGGCATACTTCACGCTCTTCGAGCAGCAAGCACATACGCTTATTCAATCAGGCGCTGGCACGGACGAGCTAAACGCAGCTTACATGCGCAACCTGCGCGAGCAGTTTGGCAGCGCGGTTGCGGTGGCACCAGAGTTCAAGTGGGAATGGGTGTCCATCCCGCACATTTTTTACACGCCGTTTTATTGCTATGCCTACAGCTTTGGGCAACTACTGGTGCTGGCGCTTTACCAGCGCTACAAGAAACAGGGCGCGCGCTTTACGCCGCACTACCTGAAGATTCTGGCGTATGGCGGCTCAGCCAGCCCGCAGCACATACTGGAAGAGGCTGGCATCGATATCACCAAGCCGGCATTTTGGCAGGGTGGCTTCGACTTTATCAGCGGGCTGCTGGATGAGCTGGAGTCTGGGCTGGATTAAGTTGCGCGGCACCGCACAAAAATAAAGAAGCCCCGCTATTTTTGCGGGGCTTTGTTTTTATTCACACCAGTTTTGGCTGCCTCACTCTCGTGTTCGCAGGTGCGGGAACAAAATCACCTCGCGAATATTGCGCTGGCCAGTTAGCAGCATCGTCAGCCGGTCAACGCCCATGCCAAATCCGCCGCAGGGCGGCATGCCGTACTGCAGCGCGCGCAAATAATCCTCGTCCATTGGATGCGCTTCTTCTCCCTTTGGGTGATCGCGCTGCATCTCTTCAAAGCGCTGCGCCTGCTCCTGCGGGTCGTTCAGCTCGGAAAATGCATTGCACAGCTCCATACCCGCAATATAGGCTTCAAAACGCTCCACAGTGTGCGGATCACCGGGCGTGGCTTTTGCCAGCGGCGAAATGTCCCGCGGAAAATCGTGCACGAAAGTGGGTTGGATCAGCAGCGGCTCCACATGCAGCGCCAACAGGCTTTCGATAAGTTTGCCGCGCGGCATTGCCGGGTCCACCGCCTGCCCGCTGGCGCGCATGGCTTCAGCCAGCGCGGCTGCCGTTGGGTGCGCAGCGATGTCTATGCCGCAGGCTTCAGCCACTGCGGTGCGCAGCGCAACGCGCCGCCATGGCGGCTGCAAGTTAATTTTGTGGCCCTCGTACTCTAGCGTGGTGCTGCCGCACACCTGCTGCGCCACAAACGCAAGCATCTCCTCTGTGATCTCCATCACCTTTGCGTAGTCGGCGTACGCGCAATAAAACTCCAGCTGGGTGAACTCCGGGTTGTGCTTGAGGCTCACGCCCTCATTGCGGAAGTCGCGGCCAATCTCATACACGGACTCCAGTCCGCCGACCAGCAAGCGCTTCAGGTACAACTCAAATGAAATGCGCAGGAACAGATCCTGATGCAGCTGGTTGTGATGGGTTACAAACGGGCGCGCAGCCGCCCCGCCGTAGATTGGCTGCAGAACCGGCGTTTCCACCTCAAGGAAACCGCGCTCGTCCAAAAAGTTTCGCAGGGCACGCACCACGGCTGCCCGCACCCGAAAAATCTCGCGCACCTCGGTGTTTACTGCCAGGTCCGCGTAGCGCTCGCGGTAACGCGCCTCCGGGTTGGCAAATGCGGAGTACACCACTTTGTGCCCGTCTTCTTCCGCCTCCTTGGCGGCCGGCAGCGGGCTCACACTTTTCGCAAGCATCACCACTGCGGAACAGCGCAGGGTGAACTCGCCGGTCTTGGTGCGCATCAAGACACCGGTCGCCTGCACAAAATCCCCGAGATCAAAGTCTGTATCAAACTGGCGCAGCCGATCCGCACCAACCTCATCTGAGCGCAGCAAGAGCTGCACCCGGCCGCTCACATCCTCCATGTGCGCAAAAGTGAGCTTGCCCATTGTGCGCATGGAGCGCAAGCGGCCGCATAAAGTGGCCGGTACACCGCTGTCTTGCACGGGCGCACCAGCTTGCAGTGCCTGCTCAAGAGCCAGCAGCGCATCCGCCACCGTGTGCGTGCGCTGCGCCCGCGCCGGATAGGGCTGCTCGCCCCGGGCGCGCATGCGATCCGCTTTGGCAACGCGGTTCTTTTCTATTTCATTAAGATCGCGCAAGATTGCTCCGAGTGCACACAGCCAGCATTTTAAACGAAAAAGCCCTGCTGCCAAGTTGCGCAGGGCTGAAGCTTCGTATTTGAAGGGGTCAAGTTACCTTCATGATGCGGAAGATAAGTTCGCCGCCCGGCGCCTTGATGCGCACCTTGGCGCTCTGCTTCTGGCCCAGCAACGCCTTTCCCAACGGCGACTCGTTGGAGATGCTGCCGTCGCCCGGGTTGGCTTCGGCTGCGCCCACAATTTTGTAGGTCTCCGCCTTGCCGCCTTCTTCCTTTATCACCACTACCGACCCTATGCCAATGATCCCGTTCGCAGCTGTGCTCTTCTTAATGATCTTCGCGTGGAGAAGCAGCGTCTCTATCGTCATGATGCGCCCTTCCACAAACGCCTGCTCGTTTTTTGCAGCTTCAAACTCTGCATTCTCGAGTAGGTCACCGCCCTCTTCCAGCGCTTGGTGCAGGCGCTGCGCCACCTCGGCGCGCCCATCAGTGCGCAGATGGGCAAGCTCTGTCTCCAGCTTGCGCATGCCTTCACGCGTCAAATAGGTAACGTCTTTATGGAGACTTTCCTCGCTCATAATCTTCGATTTATCCTAATTCTATTTTTGTGTTCGCTTTGGGCCACAATTGCCAACTGTGCTTTTGCCCAGAAAACAAAACAACTGAGACTTGTGCCCAGTTGTTTATTTTGTTGGCTGAGCGCGAAGTGTACCGCTGCGGAAGGGGTTTGTAAAGCGCGGGGGTTGGGCTGGTGAGCAGACTGCAATGCACCGCAATAACAAGTGGTTCGGTGACGGCCGTCCACCCGGTTTCGTGGCTCTTTACAAATCACCGCCGGCAGCGGCCAAAACCGATCCGCAAAACCATGCCCGCCCAGTGTAAACAGCCACCGCGCCAGCCCCCTAAATCAACGATCCGCGCAGGCGCGCAAACACCGTGGCCGCCGCCAGCCCCACGTATAAAAGCATCCACAGGCTGAGAGCCGGCAGCGCAGCCAGCACCATGGCAGCCACCACCGTATGCGGCAAGTAGCGGCCACGCCGGCGCTGTACAACGCGGCGCACCACTTCTGCCAGTGCGCCGCCGGCAGTGGGCGCCAGAAAAAGCAGCAGCCATCCCAACCGCGACAGGAGCACACCCGCCAACCCGGACAGCACGAGTGCGGTTACCGCTGCGGTGACATAGTCGTACCAGTGCGCAGTCTCAAAGACCGCCTGCTGGCCGCGCACGCATTGCGGGCAGCGGTAACCTACGGGCGTGTGCAGCGCGCAACCGGGACAGATCAGCTTTGCGCACTTGTTGCAGCGCAGGGCCGTCGGCCGGTCCGGATGGTTGGCACAAAACTCTCCGGCTACTGTGCCGGAGTCGGCGGCCACTATTGCAATGACTCCTTGTATGCCAGCCGGGCCGCAAGATTGCGATAGAAATATGCAGCGTCTTGCAAGCGCACAAAACTGGCGTCACGCTGGCTGGCGCGCACACTAATCCGGTCGCCGTCGCGCAGCTCAACCTCCACCTGCCCGTCAGCGCTCAGGATTGCGGGATGGTCGATGCGCACATCAATGGTTATGCCTGCGCCCTCCGCCAGCACGATGGCCCGTTCAATGCTCAAGTGCGGAGCAACCGGAATTAGAACAATGTTGCGCAGCGTGGGCGGCAGAATGGGCCCGCCGGCTGCCAGCGCATATGCCGTGGATCCGGTGGGCGAGGCCACAATCAAACCGTCCGCAATGTACGTGCCCAGCGGGCTGCCGTCAATTGCGGTCTTCAGGCGCACCGGCCGCGCCAGTGCTCCGCGCGTAATCACCACTTCATTGAGCGCGTGATGTTCGCCCAAGCGCGCGCCGGCGCGCATGTGCTCCGCATACACCAGCATGCGCGGCTCCAGCCAAAAGTCGCCGGCCACCACGCGCACCAGCGCCGCCTGCCACTCCGCTTCCGGCACCTCCAGCAGGAAGCCCACGCGCCCCAGATTGATGCCCAGCACGGGGCAGCCCAACAGCGCACCCAGCCGGCTCACACGCAGCATCGTGCCGTCTCCGCCAACCGCAACCAACATGTCAGGCGCGGGCAGCAGCGCACGCTCTTCGGCCGCCGCCAGCGTGGTGCACTCCGCGTGGCAGCCATGCGTTGTGCGCAGGCTCGCATCAATGGTATTTGCCAGCGCCTCAGAGCGTGCCACCTGCGGGTTATGAAAAATCAAAAAGCTTTTTGGAGCCATGGGCGGAGTTTACATCATGGGGAACGCGATGGGGTGCAACCCGGAAGCGAAGCTGGCTGCCCGGCTGCAAGCGATTGCCGCGCTGCGTTAATCCGAACGGCCTGCGCCGAACTCATCGGCTGCATGAATTGCCAGCAGCGCAACTTGCGCTGCCCCACGCGCAACTGCGCTTACTACGCGCCGGACTTGGCTAGCAAATCCTGCAGGCGCTGCTGGCGCATGCTTACGGTCAGGTCGCCCCGCGTGCGCTCCAGCACGCCGCGCAATACATCGGTGCTGCGGCGCAGCCCGCCGGTGATGGCGTCAGGGTAATCCACCGTGACCAGCAGTGAATAAATTTCGTCCATTGCATCCAGCAGTCGCTCAGCCTCGGCGGAGTGTTCGTGCCGCACCAGATCCAAAATGCGCCGGCGCAGCTCGGTGGCTGCCTCCGCCAGGCCGTTGAGGTATGTGGCGGGCTCCACGCCCAGTTGCGCGGGCGAAGGCATGGGCTCGTCCGCGGCCAGCGCCAGCAGCACACTGGCCTCAACCAGTTCCTTCAATCCATCCTGCGTGTACCCCGCATGCAAGAGATCCGGAAACCCCGCCACCGCAGCGCACATGGCCGCCGCAGCGCTGCGTGCCTCGCCTAAAAGCGCCTGTGCCTCCGCCCGCTCTTCCCGATGAATGGCACGGATGGCGTTGGCACAGAAACGCACCAGAGCCCGCGATTGCGCGAGCGCGGCATCCCGCGCCGCATGCTTGACGCCCAGAGCAGCGCGCAGCTGCTCGCCAATTTGCGGCAGATCACCCAGGCTGCCGCCGGCTGGCGGCGCGCCGTTACCCGGGGTTTGCATCGCCCGGCGGCAGCGTGCGAAATAACTGGTCCGCGAGTGTATGGTGCGCGGGCACCACTATCTCGCCGTACTGCGCTTCGAACTTGCCCAGATTGTCGCCAAGTGCATGCATCAATAACTTTGCGTTGATCGGCGTCATGATCAGGCGCGCCTGCACCTTGGCCTGCGGCGTATTAGGCAGCAGGCGCGCAAAGTCCAGCACCAGCTCAGAAGCTGAGTGGGAGATCAGCGCAAAATTTACATAGATCCCTTCCAAGTCGGCGGGGATTTCAATCTTTATTTGTGGCGCTGGCGCAGCAGCATTCGCCGGAGTGGTCATGGGCTTCTCCATTCCATTAAGTGCGCAAGCCGCCGGCAACTGGCCGGCGGCTGCGGTGTAGCTGTATGTGCGGGGATTGAGCTAGAACGGCAAATCATCCTCTGTTGCCGCCACTGCTCCCTCAAACTCGCCGGAGCCATTGGAGCCAGTGGAGCCAGTACCCTCGGTGCGCGGGCTCATGAACCGCACGTCCTTGGCCGTCATCTCATAAGATGCGCCCCAGGTGCCGTCCTGACGCTGAAAGGTGCGCGGATTGCCCTTCTCGTCGCCGCGCATCGTTCCCTCAATCAGCACTTTGCTGCCCTTCTTGAGGAACTGGTTGCAGGTTTCGGCTTGTTTGCCCCAGACTGCCACCTTCCACCAAGTGGTGCGGTCTTTCTTGGCGCCTTCCGTGTCTTTCCAGCTTTCAGTGGTGGCCACGCTTAAGTCGGTGACCGCCTGGCCAGACGGGGTGTAGCGCAACTCCGGATCCCGGCCCAAATTCCCAATGACCATAATGCGTTGATACATGCGGTTGCTCCTTGCTCCAGCAGGATCTAAAGTGTTGCCAGTGTGAAACGAACGGGCTGCTAGATTGCATGCAGTATAAACCCAAATTTCCCAGAGTCAAGACATTTGTTCTATTTTCCTATTACGAGTTTCTTCAGCAGGGTGCGCAGCGCAGCAGCGCAAAATCCGCTGCCCGTCGGCGGGTCAGGCGGTAAGGATGCGTGCGCTGTGTTGCTCCAAGTGCACCCGAACCGGAGTGCTTATGCGCCAGCCGTTGCCGCTACCCAGCCCGGCGTTTTGCACGCGCACCGTCACCAGCTCGACCGTTTCCAGCCGCACCAAGTAGCGTGTGTTGCCGCCGATAAGTACGGTTTTTGCAAAGCACTGGCCAGCCCGCTGCCGTTTGCGCCACTGATGGGATGGAGCGCCAACTTCTCCGGGCGCACAACAACGGTCACCGCCTGGCTCACCGCAAGCTGCTGCCCGCTCTGTAGCACTTGTAGCTCGCTGCCGGCCGCCCGCAGGCGCACCTGCATGCCGTCCGCTGCCCGCAGAAAATTCGTCTAAGCACTACAGTCCGCCACAATGCAGGTTGCTGGCACAGCTTATCCCGCAAGCACCAACGCCGCCGCCAAAAAACACATGGCTCTTTGCGCAGCGCCACGCAAACTCACTGGCTTACGCCTTGTCTTTGTCATCGAATGGTCCCCATTGGTAGGTGTTCTTGACTATCCGCAGATACAAATAAATTTCGGTTTCGCGCACGCCCTTGATCTTTGAAAGTTTACTGGAGACAAATTCGATCAGCTCATCATTGTCACGGCAACCCACCTCGAGCAGCAGGTCATTAGAGCCGGTGCAAATTGCAACATAGCCCACCTCAGAAAACTTGGCGATGGAAGCGGCCGCTGCTTTCAGGCGCACACCATCCACCTTCACGGCCACAGTTGCCGCCACCGGGTACCCCAGCGTGGCGGGGTCAGCCACTGCGGTAATTTGGATTGCACCGCTGTCGATCAGGCGCGTAGCGCGCTGTTGCACAGTGGAAGCTGATATGCCGAGCTGCGCGGCAATTTCAGCGTAGGGGCGGCGCCCATCCTTCTGCAAACAGCGGATGATGGACAGGTCGAGCCGGTCCAGAGAGTGCTTAGGTCGCGGCATAGCGGATTTACCCCTCACTTCTATTCATTGCCAATATTGTACGTGTTTGCCTGAGCCGCACAACCGCCTGTCTTGTTTTGAAGCACGTCTCTCAATGGCTTGTAAACGGCGCAATCAACGGATAATAGCCTGTTACAATATTGGTTCACTAGCTTTTGAGTGATTAAATTCAATATGCACCACGCTACAAGAAACTCTTCCGAATCCGAAGCAAGGTCGGCGCCCACACTGTTGATTCCTCGGCTGCCGGTCGCGCCCACCAAGCTGCCGCGCACGTTCCAACGCTGCTCAAAGGGTGAGCGGGTAGCCCGGTCTATGGCAACGGAGTTCACAACATGCCGGACGCTCTAAACACGCTCCCCAGCGAGTACTACACAACGGACGCCATCCTGCAGGCAGAGATCGAGCATATTTTCCGGAAGCGCTGGGTGTGTGTCGGGCGCGCTGCAGAAATTGCAAACCCCGGTGATTATTTTCTGCGCGAGATCGGTGGCGATAATCTGATCATTCTGCGCGACCGCAGTGGCAGCGTGCAAGCGCTTCACAATGTGTGCCGGCATCGCGGCACGCGCCTTTGTGCGGAGGCCAGCGGGCAGCTGCGCGAGACCATCCAATGCCCGTACCACGCGTGGACTTACGCGCTGGACGGGCGCTTGCTGGGTGCACCTAACATGAGTGCAGTGGCGGACTTTGACAAGGCGGAGCACGGGCTCTACCGCGCGCAGGCCGGAGTTTGGGAAGGCTTCATCTTTGTAAATCTGGATGCAGCAGGTGAAAGCCTGGCTGCTGCTTTGGCGCCAATGACCGGCAAGTTTGAGATGTGGAACCTGCCAAGTCTGCGGCGCGCGCAGCGCATTGAATACGACGCGCATGCAAACTGGAAACTGCTGGCAGAGAATTACTCTGAGTGCTACCACTGCCCGCTTGTGCATCCGGCGCTGGAAAAACTTTCGCCGCATGACAGCGGCAGCAATGACCTGATCGCCGGCCCGTTTCTTGGCGGCTCCATGGATCTGAACGAAGGGCACAGTAGCCTGACATCCAGCGGGGGCACCAAACGGCTGCCGCTGGGGCGCGTGTGCGGCGCGGACTTGCAGCGCGTACATTACTACTCACTCTTTCCCAACCTGCTTGTCAGCCTGCATCCGGACTACGTCATGTTTCATACCCTTTGGCCGCAAAGCCCGGAGCGCACGCTGATTACCTGTGAATGGTTGTTTGACCCGCAGGCTATGGCCCAGCCGGGCTTTGACGCAGCGGATGCGGTTGAGTTTTGGGACATGACCAATCGCCAAGACTGGCACATCTGCGGTGAAACCCAGATCGGCATGCGCTCGCGCATGTACCGGCCCGGCAAGCTGCAGTCCGATCAGGAGCTGCTGCCAGCCGCGTTTGATGCGGAAGTACTGAAGGCGCTCGGGCACGCGTGATCCTGCGCCGGCGCAGTTCTATTGCCCGAATGATTGCAAAGCCGGCAGCTCCATCCAAATTAGCGCAGTGCTGGTGCCGGCCGCATAATGCCGCGCCCCTCGCCGTTTTACTCGCGCACCGCAGCGCTGTGCGAGAGCCACAGCTGGCAGGAGTGGTCCGGCTTCCTTTCCGCCAACATGTACGAGCTGCATCACTTGCGCGAGTACTACGCCATCCGTACGGCCGCCGCGCTGATCGACATCTCGCCGCTCTACAAATATCTGGTGCACGGGCGCGACGCGCTGAAGCTGCTCAACCGCGTGATGACGCGCGACATTGCGCGCTGCGCGGTGGGGCAGGTACTGTACACGCCGTGGTGTGATGAGCACGGCCGCATCATTGATGATGGCACCGTGACGCAGCTGGCCCCCGGCCGCTACCGCGTAACGGCAGCGGACCCCAGCCTGCGCTGGTTTGAAGACAATGCCACCGGGCTGCAAGTGCAGATAGACGACATCAGCGACTCGCTCGCAGCACTGGCTTTGCAGGGCCCGCTGGCGGGCGAGATCCTGCAGCAAGCAGCGGGCCCAGCGCTTGCGCAGCTCAAGTATTTCCGGCATGCCTCTGCTGCAATCGCCGGCATGGATGTCAGCATCACGCGCACCGGCTACACCGGAGATCTGGGCTACGAGTTGTTTGCAGACCCGGCAGATGCTGAACGGCTATGGGATGCCTTGATGGAAGCCGGCCAGCCGCGGCTGCTGCGCGCAGCCGGGCAGCTAGCTTTGGACATGGTGCGCATTGAGGCCGGGCTGCTGCTGGTGGCCGTGGACTTTATCTCGTCCAAAAAAACTGTGTTCGATGTGCAGAAATCCACACCCTACGAGCTGGGGCTGGGCTGGACGGTGATGCTGGAGAAGGGCAACTTTGTGGGGCGGGCGGCGCTGGCCGCGGAACGCGAGCGCGGCGCAGCGTGGGCCACGGTTGGGTTGGATGTGCAATGGGATTCGCTGGAGCAAATCTACAAGCGCTACGGCATGCCCATTCACCTACCGGAAACCGCGTGGGGCAATGCGGTTCCGGTTTACAGCGATGAAGTGCAAATTGGGCGGGCAACCAGCGGCACGTGGTCGCCGCTGCTAAAGAAGTATGTGGTGCTGGCGCGCATTCAGCCACAGTATGCAAAGCCGGGCACGCCCGTGTGCATGGAAGCAACCGTGGAGGCGCAGCGCCACATGACGGCAGCGCGTGTGACCGCGCTGCCGTTTTACAACCCGCCGCACAAACGCGCGTGATGCACTTCCATCCGCCCGCTGCGCACCACAGAAACTTCAAGCATGGCTGAGATTTATGATGCCGTAATTATTGGCGGCGGCCACAACGGGCTGACGTGCGCTGCCTATCTGGCGCGCGCCGGGCGCAAAGTGCTGGTGCTGGAGCGCCGCCACATTTTGGGCGGCGCTGCTGTATCAGAGCAAATTTTTCCGGGCTTCACTTACACGGTGTGCTCGTATGTGGTGAGCCTGCTGCGCCCGGAGATCATCCGTGATCTCGAGCTGCCGCGCCACGGGCTGCAAATTCTGCCGCTCGACAGCGCATTCGTGCCGATGGAAAACGGCGACCACTTGGCGCTGTGGTCTGACCCGGCCACAACGCGCACAGAACTGCAGCGCCACTCCAGGCGCGATGCAGACGCATACCCTGAGTTCAACCAGATGATGTACAAGATGGGCTTCGCCGTGAAGCCCATCCTGGGGATGGTTCCGCCAAATCCGCTGAGCCCGGGCGTGGATGATCTGCGCCGGCTGTTGGAACTGGGACGGCATGCCAAAGGTCTGGATGCGCGCACCTTCCAACAGCTCACAAAACTGATGACGATGAGCGCCACAGACTTTTTGGATGAGTGGTTTGAGAGTGACGTTCTCAAGGCGCTGACTGCAATCAACGGCATCATCGGCACAATGCTGGGCCCGCGCTCGCCGGGTACTGCGTATGTGATGCTGCATCACTTTATGGGCGAGCTGGACGGCGCCTTCACTGTTTGGGGTTTTCAAAAAGGCGGCACTGGCGCCGTCAGCAACGCAATTGCCGGCGCGGCCCGGCAGCACGGCGCCGTGCTGCGCTGCAACGCGCCTGTGGCCCAAGTGATTGTGCGCAACGGGCAGGCGGTGGGCGTGGCACTCGAGAGCGGCGAGGAGATCCGCGCGCGCACAGTGGTCTCCGGGCTGGACCCGCGCCAGACTTTTCTTAAGCTGGTGGACAGCCGGCAGCTGCCAGCTGAATTTGCAACCGCCATTGGCAACTTTAAATATCGCGGCTCTTCCGGCAAGGTGAACCTGGCGCTCGATGGCCTGCCCACCTTCACCAGCATGCCGGACCGCGCGCTGCTGCAAGGCATGATTGAAATTTGCCCGAGCGTGGACTTTGTGGAGCGCGCTTACGACGATGCCAAGTACGGCGAGTTTTCGCGCCGGCCATTTTTAGACGTGCTCATCCCGTCCACCATCGACCCCACACTGGCACCGCCCGGCAAACATGTGATGAGCATCTTTGTGCAATACGCGCCCTACAAGCTGAACGGCGGTTGGAGCGCACAACAGCGCGATGCCTTTGGCGATGCCGTGGTGAATACGCTGGAGGAATTTGCGCCGGGCATAAAAAAGCTGATCCTGCACCGGCAAGTGCTGTCGCCCTGGGATCTGGAGCAAGACTTCGGGCTGGCAGAAGGCAACATCTTTCACGGCGAGCTAACCCTGGACCAGATTTTCTTTTTGCGGCCCACCGCCGGCTGGGCCAAGTTCCGCACACCCATCCGCAACTATTACCAATGCGGGTCTGGCACGCATCCCGGCGGCGGCATCACTGGCGGGCCGGGGCGCCTGGCTGCCATGGAAATATTACGGAGCAGCAAGTAGATGCGCGCAGCGCTGCGCAAGCAACCGCAGTGCGCGGTTGCACCCGGCCAATGACATCCGCGACTGCAGCATGCCTTGGCAAGCTGGGGCTGCCAGCGCCACTCCGCGAGCTGGCCGCTGTTAAGTGGGATGCCATCATCGTTGGCGCTGGCCACAACGGGCTGGCTTGCGCTGCGTATCTGGCGCGGGCTGGCAAGCGCGTGCTGGTGCTGGAGGCACGCGAACGCGTGGGCGGCGCATGCACCATTGCGGAACCGTGGCCCGGCATCCGCATGTCGCCGTGCGCATACGTGGCAGGCATTCTGCACCCGCTGGTGATTGACGAATTGAGATTGCGCGCGCATGGCTTTGAATGGCAGCACGCGGCCGGCGGCATGTTCATCCCGTTTGAAGACGGCTCAAGTGTGCAGTTGTGGGATGACGACACGCGCTGCATCGCGGAAATTGAGCGCTTTGCGCCCGGCGATGTGGATGGCTGGATTGCAATGCAGGCGGTGATGAGCCGCGCCACGGAAGCCGTGCGCCCGGCGGACGCGCGCGACATGTGGATTGGCCGCGCCCCCACCGCTGCGCAGGTGCAGGCGCGGCTCAATGGCGATGCAGATGCCATCAACCTGCTCTTCAACTGGTCGATGGTTGAGTATGTGGAGCGCTATCTAAAAGATGAACGCCTGCAAATGGCTTACCTTGGCCAGGGCGTGATTGGCACGAATGCCAGCCCGTACGAGCGCGGCACCGCGTCAATTTACTTCTACCATTTTTGCGGGCGAATGGGCGACTCGATCGGGCAATGGGGTTATGTGAAAGGCGGCATGGGCATGGTCTCTTTCATCTTGGGCGATGTGGCGCGCGAGCTGGGCGCAACCATTGCGTGCGGCGTGCCGGTGGCCCGCATTCTGCCGGGAGAGGGTGTGGAGTTGGCGGGCGGCGAACGCATCAACGCGCCTGTCGTCATCTCCAATGCAGACCCGGCAGTGACACTGCGCCTGCTGGGAGACGCCGCCAACCCGGAGTGGCGCCGCAAGGTGGCCGCATGGCCAATGCAAAGTGCTACGGTCAAAGTGAACTTGGCGCTTCGCGCGCTGCCCAACTTTACGGCGCGGCCCGGATCTGACGAGCCACATCACCGCGCCGTCATCAATACGCCGCTAAGCGCGCCGCAGTTGCATGCTGCGCATCAAACAGCGCGCGCTGGCCACCTGCCCGCGCACATGTGGACCGAGATCTATCTGCAAAGTGTGTATGACGAGTCAGTGGCGCCGGCCGGCACCCACACCATGAGTGTGTTTGCGCAGTACGCACCCGCCACGTTTGCCACAGGCGATTGGGACTCGCACCGCGTTGCAGCCGGGCAGCTGGTGATCGACTCGATTGCGCGCTTCTGCCCCAACCTGCCGGATGCAATTATTGACCGCGAGGTGCTGGGCCCGCCGGACATCGAACAGAGCGTGGGCCTCACTGGCGGCCACATCTTTCAGGGCGAGTGCCTGCCAGACTATATGTGGGACAAGCGCTTTGCGCATCGCACGCCCATGCCGGGCGTGTATCTGTGCGGTGCGTGCACGCATCCCGGCGGCGGCGTGGTTGGCATCAACGGGCGCAATGCTGCGATGGAGCTGCTGCATGGCTGAAACTTTTGATGCGTTGATTGTGGGCGCCGGGCACAATGGACTGGTGGCCGCATCCTATTTGGCGCGCGCCGGCAAACGCGTGCTGGTGCTGGAGCAGCAGCCCCAGGTGGGCGGCGCTGCTGTTACCGAGGAGTTGTTTCCCGGCTTCCGTTTTTCCAGTGTGGCCGAAGGCACGGGGCGCCTGGTTGCACATGTGGCGGCTGACCTGCAGCTGCACAAGCACGGCTTAAAGCTGCTGCCAATTGACGCGCTGCTAACGGCTGCGCTGCCGGCTGGCGGCCGCCTGAGCTTCTACAGCGACACAGCCCGCACCGCTGCAGAAATTGCGCGCCACTCGAAGGCAGATGCCGCACGCTGGCCGGATTTCTGCGCTGCCATGCAGTGCCTTGCAGCGGTGGTGGCGCGCTTGATGATGCTGATCCCGCCCGCGCTGCCGGCACCAAGTGGCCGCGACCTACTGGAGCTGCTGAAGCTGGTGGCGCCCGCGCGGCGCCTCAACCGCAAGCAACTTGGCGATCTTGTTCGCACTTTGCCCATGCCGGTGTCAGACATGCTCGATGAATGGTTTGAGTGCGACGCACTCAAAGCCGCGCTTGCGGTTGATGGCGTGCATGGCGTGTCATTGGGGCCGCGGCAGGCGGGCACGGCGTTTGTGTGGCTGCTGGCGCTGGCAGCCGGGCAAGTGCCGGCATTTGCAGCAGCCAGCCAGTTGCAGGGCGGAGTCGGCGCACTAACCCAGGCACTCGCAAAAGCCGCCACAAGCATGGGTGCGCAGCTGCGTCTGAACGCTGCCGTGCAGCAGGTGGTGGTGAAAGCCGGCCGCGCTGCGGGTGTGGTGCTTGCCAGCGGAGAAGAAATCAGCGCGCAGGTTGTCATTTCCAACGCAGACCCGCGCACAACTTTTCAGCGCTTGCTTGATCCGCTGGAGGTTGACCCTGTGTTTCTGCGCAGCACGGGCACCATCAAATACCGCGGCTGCAGCGCGCGTATGCATCTGGCTTTGTCCGGTGTGCCGCGCTTTGCATTTGATGCGACAGCGCGCATTCGCATTGCGCCAAGCATCAACTATATTGAGCAAGCCAGTGATGCGGCCAAGTATGGCACCTGGTCACAACAGCCATGGCTGGATGTAACGCTGCCAACGCTGGCGGATGCGACGCTTGCCCCGCCCGGGCAGCATGTGCTGTCCATTCACGCCCAGTACGCGCCGTACCACTTGCGCAGCCAGGACTGGGACACGCAGCGCGCCACGCTGGGCAGCGCCATCCTAAGCACGCTGGCGCAATTTGCACCGGATGTGCCGCAGCTTGTGCTGCATAGCCAAGTACTGACCCCACTGGACTTGGAGCGCAACTACGGCCTGCCCGAAGGCAGCGCAACGCACGGCGAGATGACATTAGACCAGGCGCTGCACATGCGCCCCATACCCGATTGCGCGCAATATCGCACGCCCATCAAGCAGTTGTATTTGTGCGGCGCCGGCACACATCCTGGTGGCGGCTGCACCGGCATCAACGGCCACAACGCTGCGCGCCAGGTGCTGCGCGACTGGGGCTAAAGAAAAGTTTCAGTGCGGGCGGCGGGCAGCTGCGCCGCACTTAACAGAAAAGCTGCTGCCCGCACCGCAAGCGCTGCTTAGGTTGCAAGCAGCAGCGCCGCCCATGCGGCTAAAGCTGCACCGGTGAGTGTTGCCGCAAAGTTGACCGCGTCGTTGCCAAGCCAGTGCCAGCCAGATTGCCAGCAGGTGGCGCCGCCACATTGGCAGAGCGGATGCCGCTCCGTAGTTTTCCCGCATGCTTCACATTTATAGCTAGCCTGCACGGTTGCACCCAGCCAGCTATCCACTAAAGCGCCAGCCACGCCGCAGAGTGGCAGCAGCGCGATCGCCGGCAAACTGTGCGCCGAACCAGTGAGCCAGTTTGTGGCGCCCGCCAACAACGCAATCAACGCAGCGCCGCCAATTGCACCCAGCACCCCCCAGCCGGTTATTGCGCCGGAGGTGCCGGTTGGCACCGGCTTCCAATTGGTGATGCGGCGCGGCAAAGTGCGCGCCAGTACTCCCAGTTCGGTGGACCAAGTGTCCGCGTTGGCCGCGGCCAGTGCACCAGCCATTGCCAGCCAAGCAGCGTCAAGATTTGAGGCGCCAAACACGACGGCCGCTGTTGCTGCTACACCGCCATTGGCAAGCGTCTGCAGCAGGTCGCGCTGCGAACCTTTGGAGAATTGCGCTGCAAGCTGCGCTTTTCGCAAACCGCCTGCACGCGAAAGCCCGCTCGACGAAACGAAAAAACCAATCAACAGCGCTGCGCCCGGCAAGCCTGCCCCGCCAAACACCGCTGTGCCAACAAGCAACGCACCCAGCGCCCCACTGCGCGAAAGCGCGCGCTGGCGCAGCCCCAGCCAGCCGATCAGTGCTGCCAGCGCAGCGCCAATGAAATAATTTTGCAGATTCAAGTCCGTCTGACGAAGCTGAAGCACGGGGAACTTTCTACAAGTCCATCCCAGTCAAAATCAGCAAAGTGCTCACAAACACCGGCGATGAATTCACTGGTCGACAGCCTGGGTCGTACAAGCGTCAGCCTAATTGGAATCACAAGTTTGACCTACGATGGCAGGCGTACAGTCTCAAACACCGGCTGACCCAGACCACAATAAACGAATTCAAAGGGGCATCTGGGATTAAACAGCCGGAAAGGTGGCGCGCTAAAAATCAATTGTTTGAACTTTGCAGCAGGTCCGCCGAAGACACTACCATGCTGAACGGCTCGATCTAAGTACGGGCTTTTCCAACATCGCGCCAGACTCGCATTTTTAAATCTGACCATGGTGGAATGGTGCGATTCTAACAATAGATATTCCAGAAGCGCAATTATAATTTTCCGGGGGCAACAACTATGCACATTCGTCCTTATGAAGCATCCGACCAAGCCGCCGTTATCGCACTTTGGCAAAAGTGTGAACTCACCCGCCCTTGGAACAACGCAGGCCTTGATATTGAGCGCAAGCTGGCTGTTAACCGCGAATGGTTTTTGGTGGGTGAGTTGCAGGGCGAAATCGTATCGAGCGCGATGTTTGGATATGAAGGCCATAGAGGCTGGGTGAACTATCTGGCAGTCCACCCCGCGCATCAGGGCCAAGGGTTTGCACGGGCCATGATGGCGTATGGCGAACAACTGCTACTCGGTGCCGGCTGCCCAAAACTCAATCTCCAAGTGCGCAGCAGCAATGCCCAAGCTCTGGCTTTTTATGCACGCCTGGGCTATGGCATTGATGAAGTCGTCAGCTTAGGCAAGCGCTTAATTCCAGATGTGTAAGCAAGTTAGGTGCAAGGCGAACGCGCATCTTCTGCAAACAAGCTGAGGCAGGCGCAGCGGTCAGGGTTATGCCAGTGTGGCAGAGCGCGTGAGCTTCCAGTATGTTGCACAAAATTCGCGGCACGTGCCCAAACATCCGTCTCATCGGCCCCATGCAAAGGAGTTTTTTGGCGGAAGACTACCGCCGACAATCTCGGCTAAGCGCAAGCCTTCATTCCATTTAGCCATACGCTCGGAACGCGCAAACGCACCGACTTTTAATTGCGGGACACCCCAGCCAACAGCAAGGTGGACAATGATTGTGTCTTCACTCTCGCCAGAGCGCGCAGATACAATTGGCGCATAACCAACGCGGCGGGTTTCATCCAGCGCCAGCTTTGTTTCGGTGAGAGTACCAGCTTGGTTCGGCTTTATCAGCACAGCGTTGCAGGCGCTGTGCGCCGCCGCATCACTAATCCGGCTGGCATTGGTAACCAGTAAGTCATCTCCTACCACTTGCACTTTCGGCCCGGCGGCACTGGTAAAGCGCGCGAACGCAGCGCCATCATCTTCACCCATGGGATCTTCGACTGACACAATCGGGTAACGCTCAAGCCAGCGCAGCAGCATCTCCGAAAGTGCATCAGAGTCAACCCGCTTGCGCTCGAGGCCCAGCTGATAAATTCCACCCTGGCCAAAAGTGCTGGCCGCAACATCAATCGCAATCGCGACATCTGTGCCGGGAGTTAACCCGGCTTTCTCAATCGCCCTGACCAATGTTTCAACAGCCGCTTCATTAGAATTAAAGTTCGGCCAGAACCCGCCCTCGTCCGCAACGCCTGCCAAGTTGCCGGCATCGGCCATGATCCGGCCGGCGGCTGCGTACACGCGGGCAGTCCAATCGAGCGCTTCAGAATATTCCGTGGCGCCAACGGGTATCACCATAAAGTCTTGTATATCGACGCGCCGATTTGCGTGCGCACCGCCGCCAAAAATCTGGATTTGCGGCAGCGGCATGGGACCGTTGCCGCCAAGGTATTGCCACAGGGGCTGGTTTGCAGCTGCAGCTGCAGCGCGCGCAACTGCCATCGAGGTGGCAATCATTGCATTCCCGCCCAAGTGGCGCTTCTGCGGCGTGCCATCAAGTGCAATCAAGGCAGCATCAACGCCAGCCTGATCCGCAGCATCAAGCCCATTGAGCGTAGCCGCAATTGGCACTTGAACATTTGCGATGGCCTGCGTGACATCAAGGCCGCCAAACTGTCCGCCGCCATCGCGCAAGTCCAGCGCCTCGCCCGAGCCGGTGGAGGCGCCCGCAGGGGCAATTGCGCGGCCAACGGCACCACAGGCCAAATGCACCTCCGCCTCAACCGTCGGCCGGCCGCGCGAGTCCCACACTCGCCGCCCGCGGAGCTTCACAATTTTGGTTGGCATCATCGCAACTCCCGCCGCCACTCTTCTACAATCAACCCAAGCATAGCTGCCGGTGCCGCCAAAAACTGGCGGGCTACACGCCGCACACTGTGCTTGGCGCCACTTTCAGTGATGTACTCGACGGGTGATTTGCCGTCGACACGCGCCAACATCAAACCCGGCAGCAGGTGCGCGGCGCGTGCTTCCAATTCTGCAGGCAGCTCCCAGTTTACGCCGTGCAAATAGCTCCCGGCCAGCGCAAAAAATGAATCGAGCAGCAATCCTTTCTCCGCCGGGCACACCAGACACTTTAGCAAAAGATGATTGAGGCAAAAAGCAAGGTCGAATGCCGGGTCACCATACCAAGCGCATTCTGCATCCAGAAACACCGGGCCATTGGATCCGATCAGGATGTTCTTTGGGCTGACATCGCCATGCACCAGCGCGCGCTTGGTCCGGGCCGTGATTGCCACCAGCTGCAGCAGCGCGTCTGACAAGTCCGGGTGGCAGAGCGCCGCGGCTTCCAGATAAGGAGCAAGCCGGATCTCATGGAAGATTGCGTCTGACGGAAACAAGCTGCTCATGGCAAGGTTGCTGGCAGTTGCTGCGTGGATGATCGCCAGACGCCTGCCAACTTCTGCTGCTGTCGCAGGCTGAACATAGCCATTAAGTAACTGTTGTTTCCACAAAAGGTATTTCAGTGGATCCAAATATGCAACCGCAAAAATACCGCGCTCCTCATCAGCCGCGATTAAGTTTGGCACAGCATCTGGAAGTATTTGCGCAACAGTGCGCAGCCACCGAATTTCGAAACGCGAGCGCTCAACCGGCGCCTGCCAGTCTTGCGCCACCTTAAGTTTTGCCAGTGCGCGCTTGAATACTATCGGACCAGCTGCAAGCTCCACTTTCCAGATGTCCGAAGACACACCGCCCGCCAAAGGCTGTGCGGCAGGCTCAACTCCTTTTTGGATGAGCCCCAAATGGTGCAGATCAGAATAGAGCGCTGCGAGTACGGTCACTGAGGTATTGCCTGGCAATTCCCGTCGCAAGCCATCATAGTTGCTGATCAGGAGCCCTTTGTGTCCAGCTTTGCGATGGGAAGCATCAACAGCTGCCCAACGGTAATTGGAGCTTGCGCAGCCGATCTGCGTGTTTAATTTGGTTGTTACCCCGCCAGCAGCAGGCGCGCGCTGGCGGCTGCCAGCAGCAGCTGCACTACTGCACTGCCAATCCATAACGCCATTGCGGCCGGGCGCAAGCGCGCCACCGCGTTCAGCAGCAAGCCCAGCGCAGAATTCACCAACCAGATTAGCAATCCGCCAAATGGCAAGAAGAGCAAGTCTTGTGCGGCGCCATAAACATCGGGGGTTCCGCCGGCGCCAAGGTGCAGCGCCACGCGCTGCGGCAGGGCGTTTGCGCCCGCAAATAAGAGCAGTGCCAGCGCCAGCGTAAGCGCGGGCGGCGCCAGCAGCAAAACGTATGGCAGCCGCATTTGCTGCCGCCAACTGCGCGCAGCAACCTGTGGTTCGGCAGCAGTTACGGGCGCTTCACTCATGCGCCGCGCTGCGCTGCTATACCTTGCTCAGCCATTCGGCCGAGCGCTTCCCTTTGCCGTTCACCGTTTCAAAAAAAGCATCCTGCAGCGCCTTGGTCACCGGCCCGCGCCGGCCCGCGCCGACGGTGCGATGATCGATGGCGCGCACTGGCGTGACCTCGGCCGCAGTGCCGCACACAAACACTTCATCCGCAATATACAACTGGTCGCGCGAGATTTGACCTTCGTGCACCGTGTAGCCGGCATCTCGCGCAAGCTTGTACAGTGAATCGCGCGTAATGCCCTCCAAAATGGTGGCGCGCCCCGGCAGGTAAATTTCTCCATTGCGCACAAGAAAAATATTTTCGCCGGAGCACTCGGCCAGATAGCCCTCCGGGTCCAGCATGATTGCCTCGTCATAGCCGGAGCGCAGTGCGAGCGTCTTGGCCATCACGGAGTTCACATAGTTGCCCGTGATTTTGGACTTTGTCATCGTGGCGTTGATGTGGTGGCGCGTGTAGGAAGAGACCATCATGTGGACGCCAGCCTCCAGCGCATCCGCGCCCAAGTAAGTGCCCCATTCCCACGTGGCAATTGCAACCTTCGGTTCGCTCACATCCAGATTGAGTCCCAGCGGGCCGTCCATATAAAGCAGCGGACGGATGTAACAGCTGGTGAATTTGTTCTTGCGGATGGTGGCAAGCGCCGCTTCGCACAGCTCCTGCTGGCTGTAGGGAAATGTGCGCACACCCATGATGTGGCTTGAGGCAATCAGGCGCTGCATATGGTCTTGCAAACGAAAGACCATGCTGCCCGTGGGCGTGGCGTAACAGCGGATTCCCTCAAATGCACCAAGGCCATAGTGCAATGTGGGCGAAAGCACCGGCACCAGCGCCTGTGCTGCCGGCACCAGCTCTCCATTCATCCAGATGAAGTCAGACTTCATGTGCAGCTCCTGTTTCAAAAAGAGCGCAGCCACATGCCACGCTGCGCAGCATTATACAGGCGCCGGCCGTGGAGCTGCGCACCAAAACAAAACAGCCCCCCGCACGCGGGAGGCTGCTTGATTGTTAGGGCCTTGCGCCTACGCTTCTGTAAATTCGCCTTCGACCACGTCCTCATCAGCCTGCTTGGGCCCGCTGCCGTTGGCACCGGCTTGGGCTGCTGCCTGCTGGTTGAGTACGCCGGCAGCCTGCTCCAGCTGCTGGTTGGCATCCCGAATGCGCGCGGCGTCTTCACCTTTGGCAGCCTCACGCACCTCGCGGATGCGGCCTTCAACCATCTCGCGCGTCTGGCTGTCCAGCTTGTCACCCGCCTCCTGCACCGTCTTCTCAGTTTGGTAGGCCAGGCTCTCGGCGTTGTTGCGCACCTCGGCCAGCTCCCGCAGGCGTTTGTCCTGCGCATCATGCTGGCGCGCTTCGTTAATCAGCCGCTCCACTTCATTTTTGTCCAGGTTGGTGCTGGCCGTGATGGTGATTTTCTGCTCGCGCCCGGTGGCTTTGTCTTTCGCGCTCACATTCAGAATGCCATTGGCATCAATGTCAAAAGTGACTTCCACTTGCGGCATGCCGCGCGGCGCGGCGGGAATGCCCTCCAGCCGGAACTGCCCCATGGTCATATTGTCTTGCGCCATGCTGCGCTCGCCCTGCAGAATGTGAATGTCCACCGCCGTCTGCCCGTCCGCTGCTGTGGAGAAAACCTGGCTCTTGTTTACCGGGATGGTGGTGTTGCGCTCAATCAGGGATGTCATCACGCCGCCCAGCGTTTCGAGGCCCAGGGACAGCGGAGTTACATCCAGCAGCAGCACATCTTTTACATCGCCGGACAGCACACCGCCCTGCACGGCCGCACCCACTGCCACCACCTCATCCGGGTTGACGCCCTTGTGCGGCACCTTGCCTGTCAATTTTTCCACCAGCTCTTGCACCATCGGCATGCGCGATGATCCGCCCACCAGCACAACCTGGTCAATTTTGCTGGCGCTCAGCCCGGAGTCTTTCAGCGCACTCTCAAACGGGCCGCGCAAGCGGTCTACCAATTTCTGCGTAAGCTTCTCAAAGAGGCTGCGCGTGAGCGTCATCTGCACATGCTTTGGCCCGTTGGCATCAGCCGTGATGAACGGCAGATTGATTTCAGTTTGCGCCATCGCACTCAGCTCAATCTTGGCTTTTTCCGCGCCCTCGCGCAGGCGCTGCAGTGCCTGCTTGTCTTTGCGCAGATCAATGCCCTCTTGCTTCTTGAATTCATCAGCCACCCACTCGGCTAGCGCTGCATCCCAGTCATCTCCGCCCAGATGTGTGTCGCCGTTTGTGGCTTTCACCTCCACCACACCGTCACCCACTTCCAGTACCGAAACATCAAATGTTCCGCCGCCGAGATCAAAGACAAGGATGGTTTCATTGGCGCGCTTGTCCAAGCCATATGCCAGTGCCGCAGCGGTTGGCTCGTTGATAATGCGCAGCACTTCCAGCCCGGCAATCTTGCCCGCGTCTTTGGTGGCCTGGCGCTGCGAGTCATTAAAGTAAGCCGGCACAGTGATCACGGCTTGCGTTACCGGCGTGCCCAGATAAGCCTCAGCATCTGTCTTCAGTTTGCTCAAGATCATGGCGGAAATTTCTTGCGGCGTATAGGTCTTTCCAGTTTGCGGGATGGTCACGCGCGCATCGCCATTGGGGCCAGCCACCACCGAGTACGGCACGAGGCTGCGCTCAGAGCCCACTTCATTTTCACGCCGGCCCATGAAGCGTTTGATGGAGTACACCGTGTTCTCCGGATTGATCACCGCCTGGCGCTTGGCTGTCTGTCCGACCAGCTTCTCGCCATTTTTGTTGAACGCCACAATCGATGGCATCGTGCGCTGCCCCTCACTGGTGCTGATCACCACGGGATCACCGCCCTCCATCACTGCTACGACCGAATTTGTCGTGCCCAGATCAATTCCAACAATCTTTGACATTTTGCTACCCTCTTGTTTTCTTGCAGTCTAACTCAGTGGAGAATAGGCGCGCAGCGTTTGAGAAGTATTAGAGGCGCATAAAACGGCTGTTAGCTGCGGCCGATGTTTTCCGTTATACTGCGCGACGCATGCTGGTGTGTTGGTCTGCGACCGGCGGTGGAACCAAAAATGTGCACTTTAAACAGGGTTTCGGGCTGCCTGCGCGAAAATGCAATCTGCTGCCAGCTTGCCAGCTGGCAGCAGATTGCGGCCGGGCTGCCGCCTAAGCTACTGCGGCGGGCGGGCGCGAACTGTGGGCACTGTGCATTAGCGGCCGCAGCCGGCAGCCAACTTATATCTTGACCGAAACCAAATATTCAATTGTCGTGCCGGTCTTCAACGAGGCCGAGTCGCTGCCCGAACTTTACCGGCGCATGTGTAAGGTGATGGACGGGCTGGATGGCACGTGCGAGTTGATTCTCGTCAACGACGGCAGCCAGGATGGCACACCGCAATTGCTGCGTGCGCTGCAAACGGCGGACGCGCGTGTGCGCGTGCTGGAGTTCTCGCGCAACTTTGGGCATCAAATGGCCATCACCGCCGGGCTGGATTATGCCGGCGGCAGCGCGGTGGTCATCATCGACGCCGATTTGCAGGATCCGCCCGAGGCGATCCCGCAGCTGGTGGCCGAATGGCAGCGCGGAGCGCAGGTTGTGTTTGCAGTGCGCGCCAAGCGCCTCGGTGAAAGCTGGCTGAAGCGCAGCACTGCGGCCGCGTTTTATCGCATCATCAACCGGCTCACAGAGCTGCATATCCCGCTCGATAGCGGCGACTTCCGGCTGCTTGACCGGCAGGTGGTGCTGGCGCTGCGCGAGGTGCGCGAGCATCATCGCTTCATGCGCGGGCTCTCGGTCTGGCTGGGTTTCCGGCAGGCTAGTGTGCAGTACGTGCGGAACGAGCGTTTCGCCGGCGTCTCAAAATATCCGATGCGCAAGATGCTGCGCTTTGCGGCGGATGGCATCACAAGTTTTTCATACGTGCCACTGCAGCTGGCGACCACGCTGGGTTTTATAGCGGCTGGCATGGCGCTGCTGGGCATCCCGGCTGTGCTGCTGCTGCGCCTCTCTGGTTACCTTGCGTTTGAGGGGCAGGCAACCACGCTCAGCAGCGTGCTGCTGCTTGGCGGAGTGCAGCTCATCTTTCTTGGAATTATTGGCGAGTACTTGGGGCGCATCTACAACGAAGTAAAGAAGCGCCCACTCTACATACTAAGTGCACAGCTGGGATTTAACGAGTCCCAGAACAAGTTACCCAAGCCGTGACCTGGTTCGGCTAGATCATTCTTCCACAGTACTGGCCGCCGTAGCGTTGACCCCAACCAAAGACAACCCATGCGCCTGATGCACATCAATGGCCGGTTCACACAAGGCCACGCCACGCAAGAGATTGCCGTGCACAACCCGGCCACCGAGGAGGTGCTGGACACGGTGCCGCGCGGCACTGCCGCCGACGCGAGCGCTGCAGTTGCAGCTGCCATGGCCGCAGCGCCACAGTGGCGCGCCACCGTGGCCAACGACCGCGCCGAGCTGCTGCATGCCGTAGCCACCAAGCTGCGCCACCATCAGGAGCACCTCATCCGGCTGCTCACGCTGGAGCAAGGCAAACCCTGGAGCGAGAACGAGGAGGAGCTGGTGTGGTCGGCCAATACCTTTGACTACTATGCCGAGCTGGGACGCCACGAGCGCGGCAGCGTGCTGCCGCCGGGCACGCCCACCCAATTTAACTTTACGCTCAAGGAGCCCTACGGTGTGGTGGCCTGCATCACGCCGTGGAATTTTCCGCTGCTGCTTTTGGCATGGAAGCTGGCGCCAGCGCTGGCGGCCGGCAACACTTGCGTCATCAAGCCGTCCGAGATGACGCCACTGAGCACGCTTTATATGCAGGAGCACTGCCTCGACCATTTGCCGGCCGGCGTGGTGAATGTTGTGACGGGCTACGGCCCCGAGGTGGCGGAGCCGCTGGTAACGCACGCGGATGTGGATATGGTGGCGTTCACGGGCAGCCTTGCCACCGGCCAGCGCATTGCAGCGCTGGCCGCCCCGCAAATGAAGAAGCTGCATCTGGAGCTCGGCGGCAAGGACGCATTTGTGATTGCCGACGACGCCGACCCGCAAGTGGCGGCGCGCGCGCTGGCGTATGCTGCGCTGCTCAACTGCGGGCAGGTGTGTACCTCGGCCGAGCGCGTCTATCTGCCGCGCGCGCGGGCAGCGCAGTTTACCGAAGCACTGGTGGAGCACGTGCGCAGCCTGCGCCTCGGGCCGGGCATGGAAAGCACCACAGATCTGGGGCCGATGATGGGCGAGAAGTATCGCGCCAAATTTGAAACGCATGTGGAACAGGCGCGCCACGCTGGCGCGGCAATCCTCACCGGCGGGCGCCGCCCGCCGGGCTTCACGCGCGGCTTCTTTTATGAGCCAACGGTAATTGCCAATGCCGACCACAGCATGCTTGTAATGACTGCCGAAACCTTCGGCCCCGCAATTCCGCTGATGGAGTACAGCAGCTTTGACGACGCCATCCGGCTGGCCAACGACTCACCGTACGGGCTGGGCGCAACGCTGCTCAGCCGTGACCCCGACCGCATCAAGCGCTTTTTTGACGAGGTGCGCGCCGGCACCATCTGGATCAATGATCCGCTGACGGACAACTATGCCGGCCCGTTTGGCGGCATGCGCATGTCCGGTGGCAGCCGCGAGCTGGGCCAGGAAGGGCTGGAGGAGTTCCGCACCACCAAACATGTGCACTGGGACTTCAGTGCGGCCGCCAAGCCGTACTGGTACCCGTACGGCAGCGCGTAAATTACAGGCTGCTGTTAGCGGGCAGGCAGCGCGCTGTAGCGTTAACCCGCCGGCTTGACATTGTTGGCGGGCGCGATTAACATTTTTCCATCAAGCGGCAGCGGTTCGCCGCAAAACCTTATTGTGCAGGAGGAGTATTGATCGTATGTCTGAGCGTGTCACCGGGGAAGTAAAATGGTTCAGTGCGCCGAAAGGGTACGGCTTCATTGGCCACGAAGGCGGTGAGGATCTGTTCGTTCATTTTTCTGCGCTGAGTATGGAGGGGTACCGAAAATTGCTGCGCGGGCAGAAGGTTGAGTTTGCCATTACCGACGGCAAAAACGGCCTGCAGGCAATTGATGTACAAGTGATCCCCTGAGGTCACGGCCTGTGAACCAACAAAAGCCCCTGCCATGCGGGGGCTTTTGCATTTTTGTGCAGCAATGCCACAGGTATACTTTGCGCATGCAGGGGGATTAATAGTGCCCGCAGCCAAACCGCACCGCGTGGCAGGCGCTGCGCAATGCCGGTGGCTGCGCACTGCAAACTTGCTGCTGGCGTGCATGCTGGTGGCGTGTGGCGCAGCCGCAGGCCGGCCGGCCGCAAACAAACCGGCGCCAACCGTTACGCGCAAGCCTGTTGTTGCAACGGCCACGCGGCGCGCGACGCGCATGCCGTCCCATACGCCGACGGCAACGCCAACCATTACGCCCCAGCCAACCAGCACCAGCACCCCGGTTGCGCTGCTGCCCTTCACAGATGATCTTAAGACTGCCCTCAGCGGGCTGCCCGAAGAAACCTACCAGAACCTCAAAAGTTATTATTCCATCTCCGGCTTCAAGATTGATTTTTTTGCAGCGAACCTGCTGCAAATGGTGCCCTATCCACAAAAATTCCCGGCCGACTTTTCGGCCCGGCTGCGTCTTAAGTTAGGCACAAACTTATCCACATCTGCTGGCCTGGCGTTTCGCGTCGCCGATCAGGACAACTACTATGCGTTTCTGGTGAATGGCGGCGGCGACTTTTGGCTGCTGAAATTGAAAAACGGCAATACCGAAACGCTGCAGAGCGCGGAAATTGAGCAGCTGCAATCCGCATTCGAAATTAAGGACCTGCGCGTTGACGTTCAAGGGTCAGAGTTTCGCGTATTTGCACAGGACATTCTGCTCACGGTGGTGCATGATGACACTTTTGCAACTGGCGGCGTGGGGCTCGTGGGCTGGTCGGAGCAAGGCGCAGACAGCCTGCGCTTCACACAGCTGGACGTGGTTGAGCATGCTCAGCGCAGCGTGCCCGCCCGCAGCGAATGCACACTAACGCTGGATGACAGTGCGCACCCGGGCACCCGCCAAGTACGGCTGGGACCGCTGGGCGCGGACGGAACAGCGCGTGTCTTGATTGAGCCCGGCGACGAGTCAATATTATTTATTGCGCGCACTGCAAACCGGTTCGAGGTGATTAACTTGTCCGCTGCAACCGATCCATTTGGCACGGAGCTCTATAACCGGAATTACGATGGCATCCAAAACGACCGCGCGCAGCCACTGCAGCCCGCGTTGCCTTCCGACGAGGGCGAGCTCACCTTGTTTCTGCCGTTGGCGCCAGCGCAGGCGCTGCAGGCCGGTTCTTACGATTTCAGCCTCTCAACGGAGGGGGGCGAGCCGATCTGCGATGCACTGGCGATTGTGCGCATTGAATCTGAGCCGGTGCCGCAAGTGATTGACCTGAACTTGTGGCTGGTGAGTGCTGCGCCGGAGCTGACCACTGCCGCGGGCCGCCAACGGCTGGAGGAAACGCTGCGCCAGACTGCGCACACCATTCTGGAGCCGCATGGCCTGGCAATCGGCGCGGTGCATTTTGGCGAAGCTAACGCAGCGCAGCGCATGCGCTTGCAGCGCATGTCAGATTCGCAGTACGCGGAGCTCTGCAGCGCGCTGAAGGCGGACATGGGCAGCGGGTACAAATTGAACGTGGCACTCGTCGACGAGTACCGCATTCAATTTTCTTCAGGCGCAACCGAAGAACCGGTGCTTGGCCTTGCGCCACAGCCGGGCACAGCCATCATCACAGAGGGGCAGCACTCATGCGCAGTAGTGGCGTGGGAGCTGATGGACGGAGACATGCAAGAGCTGACTGCAACCATTATTCACGAGTCCGCGCACTTCCTCGGGCTGGCGCACACCACCGACGAAGACGGGCTTAGCTTCGACTTTCTATCCGACACGCCGCAGTGTTCCGCGGCAAGTGCGGACGTGGACGGCAATAAAAACGTGGGTGTGGATGAGTGCGCACTGTTCGACGCAAACAACTTGATGTTTTGGCAAAGTGGCGCGCAGCAGGCATCGGTCAATTTGACTGCGCAGCAATCGTGGCTGTTGCGGCGCCACCCGTTGTTTCATCCTGCGCCACAAACACCATGAGTGCCGCGCCAGCAGTGATTGGCGTGGACGCCAGCCGCATCACGGTTGCCAACCGCACCGGCACAGAAAACTACGCGCTGCAGCTGCTGCGCCACCTGCTGCGGCTGCCGGGCCAGCACGAGTGGCGTTTGTATTTTCGGGATGCGCCACAGCCCAACTTGCTGCCGCACAGTGCCCGCGCGCAGCAGCGCGTGCTGGCGCTGCCACGCTTGTGGACGCACGCTGCGCTTGCCAGCGCACTATGGCGCGACCCGCCCGCCGGGCTGTTTATTCCCGCGCATGTGCGCCCGCTCTTTTGCGCAGTGCCGGCGGTTGTCACTGTGCACGACCTCGGCTTCCGCCACTTTCCGGCGACCCACACTGCATCACAGCGCCTCTACCTCAACTGGTCCACCCGCCACAATGCGCGCCACGCCACGCATTTAATTGCGGACTCACACGCAACCCGGCGGGACCTGATGGAACAGTACGGCGTAAGCGCAGAGCGCGTAACCGTGGTCTATCCGGGATTTGACGCGCTGCCGTTTGCGAACGCACAGCGCAGCGCGCGGCTGCCCGGCCTGCCTGCCAACTACCTGCTGCACGTGGGCACCTTGCAGCCGCGCAAGAACCTGACGCGCCTGATGGATGCGCTGGCCGCCGTGCGCATGCATCCAAGCCAGCCGGAGCTGGTGCTCGCCGGACGCAGCGGCTGGCTCAGTGCGCCCATTCGGCAGCACGCTGCGGCGCTTGGGCTCGGCGACCGCATTCACTTTTTGGATTATGTACCCGAAGCAGATTTGCCCGCGCTGTATGCGCACGCCACAGCCTGCGTGCTGCCATCTTTGTATGAAGGCTTCGGCTTTACAGTGCTCGAAGCAATGGCCTGTGGCACGCCGGTAATCTGCTCCAACGGCGGCTCGCTGCCGGAAGTGGCGGGCGGAGCTGCGCTGCAGTTTGAGGCAACCGACACCGCAGCGCTGGCGCATGCCATCACGCGCGTATTGGACGATGCAGCGCTGCGCGCACAGCTTGTGGCACGCGGGGCAGATCGGGTGCGCTGCTTTACCTGGGAGCAGTGCGCTGCGCAAACGCTGGCCGTGCTCGAGCGCGCCTTCCAGCTTTCCCCCACGGCGCCGGCGCACTAAACATGCAGCGGCTGGCTTTTCTCGCGGTGCCTGTTGATGATGTGACCACGCCCGAGGCGCTTGACTGGTTTGCGCACGCAATTACCAGCCGCGGCTGCGCCCAAGTGTGCACCGTCAACCCGGAGTTTGTGATGGCGGCGCAGCGCAACGCAGCCTTTCGCGCAGTGCTGCAGGCTGCGCAACTTTGCCTGCCGGACGGACAGGGGCTGTTGTGGGCCAGCCGGCTGCGCGGCCACACTCTGCGTGAACGCGTGGCCGGCTCCAGTTTTGTGTGGCGCGTTTGCGAACGCGCGGCGGCTGATGGTTGGCGAATTTTTCTTCTGGGCGCAGCCGAAGGCGTGGCCGCAGCTGCTGCGCAGGCACTGTGCGCTGCGCATCCAGCCCTGCAAGTTGTGGGCACATACAGCGGGAGCCCGCAGCCGGATGCACTGCCGGCAATTCTGGCGCAGGTGCACGCCGCGCAACCGGATGTGTTGCTGGTTGCCTACGGCGCACCGCAGCAGGATTTGTGGATTGCGGCCAACCGCACAGTGCTTGCTGTGCCGGTGATGATGGGCGTGGGCGGCGCCCTTGATTTTGTGGCCGGGGTGGCGCAGCGCGCGCCGCAGTGGATGCAGCAGCTTGGCTTGGAATGGCTGCACCGGTTGCTGCTACAGCCGTGGCGCTGGCGGCGCATGCTGGCGCTGCCGCAGTTTGCATGGCAGATGCTTACGCAGCCTGACGCAGTGCGCAAAATCTGACATCCGATGCGCGGCCTCAACACAGCCAGCTGCGCCAGCGCTGTGCCCGGTGCGCAGCGCCATGCTGGTAACTTTGGATAATTCCCATGGAGCCTGTTGCAATAATTGAAGTACTTGCGCCGGGCCGCTCAATAGTGGCTTGTGCATTTTGTGGTGCTACCGGTATTGAGCCCGGTGCGTCCACGCCGGTTTGCAGTGTGTGCTCAGGCAGCCGCCAGCTGTTGGTGCAGCACTCTGATACGCTGGTCACCTGTGTGCAATGCAGCGCCACCGGCCACAAACCCGCCGCACGCGGCATGTTTACCCGCCAGCCCTGCCCGGAATGCCGCGGCGCCGGCTGCATCTCGCAAGCTGGCACCACGCATGTGTTGACTTTGCGCCAGCGCTGCCAGCGCTGCGCAGGCGTTGGCAGCGAGCCGGCAGAATTTGGATATACTAAAAATAAGCCGTGCAGCGCTTGCTCCGGCAGCGGCACTGCGCCGCCCGGCGGCCACATTCGCATTCTCACTTGATGTAATTACTCCAAACCCCGCCATTGAATCGGACGCCCCTATGTCTGAATACAACGCAATTCAACCGCTCCATGGCAGCTCTGCACTAAACCGTTATCGCAGTCCGGCGCTGGCTACACCGCAAGCGCCGGCAGACCGGCCGCAGCAGCGCATTGACACCAGCCGCATTGACCGCCCGGATGCCAGTCCGATCTTTGCGCGGTTGGATCGATTCGAGACCTACACGCCATATCCCTATCAGACACCCAGCACCAAGCGCCCGGCAAGCGCCAATTACGCGCCGCGCGTAGAACACACACTTGATGCCACCAACGAGCGCAGCGCCGAGCGCACCGTAAAACGCACAGCGGAACTGCTGCCCGGCATCAAACTGGAGCAAAGCAGGGCCGGCAACTCCGGCGTCGCCCGCAAATTGCTGCCACAGGAGGCAGTCACCCCCGGCAGTTTTTTTGACTACCTGATTTAATCTCCGTAAAGAACGCGCGCAAAAGCCTTGATTTTGCGGGCGCGCGTGCAACGCGACTGCATCGCTAGTTGCGCCTGCCGATAACTTTGGCATGCCGGCTGCCTGTTCAGTGGAACAGCTGCCCGCGCTTGTTAGCGCTGTGTCCTCAATCTTCAACCTTATCCGCCGCAGCCACGGGTTGGCAGCAGCTGTGGCTTGCGGGCTGCTGCTGTGCGCCAGCCCGGCCGGTGCTGCGCGCGCCGCCGAGCCGCCGCCCGTCGCCCCCAAACTCAGCGCACCGCAGTTCTGGCTGGACAATCCAACCGTGCGCCCAGGCGCTTGCACCTGGCTGCATTGGAACACTACCGAGAGCCGCACCGTGTACCTTGGCAATGCGGAGGTGGCAGCAGTTGGGCAGCGCCGGATGTGCCCGTATGTGGATGAGCATTATGTGCTGCGGCTGCGCGGCGATGGTGGCTGGCTCACAAATCTGAGGCTCACGTTAACTGTTGCGGGGGAAGCACTGGCGACAGCGCCAGGGGGCAGCGCTGCGGGCACTGCAGCCGAAGATGCACCACCGGTAGAGCAAGCTGGCACCGCTGCGGGCGAAGATCGCACCATCTTCAGTTACTACTTCTACTGGTATGACGAGCAGAGCGCGCTGCATATGGGCCGCAACCCGCGTGACCCCAGCAGCTGGCTCACCCAAAATCCCGCCGGTCCACTAGCGCCGGCTTTGCGCAGCCCGGCGTGGCACCAGCGCCAGCTGGAAGACATGACGTACGCCGGCATCGATGTGGCACTGCCGGTTTACTGGAACTCAGCCGAAGCCCATAACTGGTCACGCCCCGGTTTGCAGGCACTTGCCAGCGCGCTGCAAGCTATGCGCGCCCGCAACAGCAGCGCCCCGGCAATTGGCATGTTTTATGACACCACCAACCCGCAGCCGGTGGACCTTTCAACTGAAGTTGGACGCGCCGAGTTTTACAGCGGCATTCAATTTTTCTTCAACACCATTCCGCGCGCGCACTGGGCATTAACAAAAGCCGGCCAACCGCTGATTTGGATGTGGGAGCCGGACTTTGTGCGTGGAGCCAGCGCGCAGTTTCTGGCAGACCTCAAGCTGCGCTTCTCCGCGGACTTTGGCGTACTGCCCTACGTGGTGCTCACGCCAAATTGGGATGCTGCAGCCCGCAGCGCCGGTGCTGGTGCGCTGCGCGGCGATGCCCAGTACTATTGGGGCGGCGCATTGTGGCCGCGTCTTACGGTGCAAGTTGCTGCCATCGGGCCGGGCTACGATGACCGGCTGCTGGCGGACCGCGCCAACGCTTTGTTTGTGGATCGGGGCAATGGCGACGCGTTGCGCGCTGGCTTTGCCGCAGCCACGCGCTGCCGCACCCCCTGGGCCGCGGTTGAAACATGGAATGAATTTCACGAAGGCACCGGCATCGCCGAAACCCGCGAGCAGGGCCGCAGCTATCTGGACCTCACGCGCCAGCTGGCGCAAGACTTTAAGCGCGGCTACGCTGCGCCCACGCCGTACACCGGCGCCAGCTCAGTGCAGCTAACTTTTGGCGCGCACGGCAGTGCCGGCGGCCTGGCGTTGTTGGATGCGCAGGGCGACACATTCCACACCGCTGCAATTGTGGATGGGGAAGCCGCGCGCAGCACTGGCTATGCATTGGTGCCAGCTCCGTTTGATTATGATCGCGACGGTCGCGCGGACGCGGCGCTACTGCAGCCCGCCAGCAAGCTGCGCTATGTGCAGCGCTCGAGCGATGGGCGCACACTGCAAACCACAGCGCTCGGCAATCTAACGCAGCCGATAGATTTTGACGGCGATGGCAAACCCGACCGTGCCGAGTACTGGACCGCCACTGCGGAGTGGAACATTTACTCTGGCCTCACCCGCCCCGTGGTGCTGCAGCTGGGCAGCGCTGCAGCAGAAAACGTGCCCGTGGCCGGTGATTACGATGGTGATGGGCGCAGCGACGCAGCTGTTTTTGTGCCGGAGAACAGCACCTGGATTGTGCGGCGCTCCTCCGATGGGCGCGTGGTGCAGCGCATCTTCGGGTTGGCTGGCGGCAGCGATTTGCCCGCGCCGGCAGACTATGACGGCGACGGGCGCACTGACTTTGCGCTCTTTCGCGCCAGCAGCGCACAATGGTTCATCCGCAGTTCCCGCAGCGGGGAAGGGCGCGTGGAGCAGTGGGGCGCGCCCGGCGCAAACGCACTGCCCGCCGCTGCTGACTACGACGGCGATGGCAGCGCGGAGTTGGCGCTCTACCTGCCGGACTCGCGAGAGTGGACGGTGCGCACTGCGGACGGCAAAACGCACCCGCTTGCCTTTGGCAGTGCCAACAGTGCTATCGCCGCATCCGTAGCGCTGCCGGCTGCCGGCGCACCCCTAAACCAAATGTACTTTGCAATTGATGACGGCTTCTATTTTGACGGTGGCGCCCCGTTGCGCCTCACCGTGCAATACTATGACAACGGGCGCGAGCCGCTGCTGATCGAGTACGACACCGTGCCGTGCAGCGCCAATCGTGATCCCGCCGATGCATACCGGCGCACCTTACTTGCAACCCGCCAAGACACGCGCAGCTGGCGCAGCGCAACCCTGCTGCTGACGAATGCAGCGTTTGGCAATCACCAAAACTATGGCGCAGACTTCCGCATTGTGGGCGGCAGCATGCCGGTAATCATCAGCTCGCTAAATGTGGAGCGCATGCACGCAGCGCAGCAGTAGCTGCGCCTGACCCGGATCAAAAGCTCCGCATCTGGAGCCGCTGCGCGCACGCCAGATGCCGGCAGCTGCCCGCAAGCAGGCAGCCAGCCAGATCTTATAAAAATTTAATCTTTGGTTGAATGACACTTTTCAACGCCAATTTGTCTCCCCCGCCAATCCATTCAACAGATGAATTAGAAAAACAGCCTGCTTTTGACGAAAAAATACGGCTGCAATGCGCACACGGTGGGCGGGAACGCGAAAGTCGCTATAACTATTTTTGACGGTACGCACTGTCCGTGATATATTATTGGCGTTAGTCCGAGTTGGTGTTGTTCCCCGCAGGTGGAGGTTTTGCCGGCTGATATGGCCCGCAGATAAATTGTTGCGCAACTAGACCCGCCGGTGACTGAACCGTGCGGGTTTTTTATTTCTATTTTCAATTTCGATTTCAATATGGAGCATGATATGACAGGCAAACGATTACGCGTAATCCCCTTTGGAGGCCTTGGGGAAGTTGGCAAGAACATGATGGCCTTCGAGTATGGCCGCAACATTGTGATTGTGGACGCCGGGCTGATGTTTCCGGCCAACGACATGTGGGGCATTGATTACATCATTCCCGACATGAATTATCTGGAGGACAAGCTGGACTGGGTGCGCGGCGTGATCATCACGCACGGCCATGAGGATCACACGGGTGCCATCAAGCACGTGATGAAAGACCTGCGTGCGCCAATTTATGCGACGGCAATCACGCGCGGACTGCTGGAAAACAAACTGCGCGAAGCGCGCCTGCTGGACAAACTCACAATCCAGACCGTGCAGGCTGGCGAGAAGATTAATCTGGGGCCGTTCGATGTGGAGTTCTTCCACACTTCGCACAGCATTCCGGATGCAGTGGGATTAGCCATCACCACTCCGGTGGGGTTGGTGGTGCACACGGGTGACTTCAAGCTGGACCCCACGCCGGTGGACGGGTGGCCCATGGACCTGGGCAAACTGGCAGAGTTTGGCGAGCGCGGCGTGCTGGCGTTGTTTTCAGACTCCACTAATGCTGAGCAGCCCGGCCGCACACCTTCCGAAGCCATCATTGACGGCGCGCTGGATGAAGTTTTCACTAAGGCGCAGGGGCGCGTGCTGGTGGCAACCTTCGCATCATTGATCTCGCGCACGCAGCAGGTACTTAACGCAGCGGCGAAGCACAAGCGCAAGCTGGCAATGGTGGGAACCTCCATGGTGGAGAACTCCAAACTAGCCTTGAAGCTTGGCTATCTTAAAGATCCCACAAACGTGCTGGTTTCCCTCGAAACAGCGCTGGAGATGCCCCACGGCAAAGTGGCGCTGATGATGACCGGTTCGCAAGGCGAGCCGTCTTCGATTTTGGCACGCCTGGCGCAAGGCAATAACCGGCAATTTGACCTTGAAGCCGGCGACACAGTTGTGGTATCGGCGCATCCCATTCCCGGCAACGAGGAAGTGGTGGCGCGCACGGTCAACAAGCTGTTCCAGCGCGGTGCGCATGTGATTTACGATCCGTTGCTGCCGGTGCATGTCTCCGGACATGCCAGCTCTGAAGAGCAGTCCCAGTTGATTGCGCTGCTGAAGCCCAAGTACTTTGTGCCGGTGCACGGCGAACTGCGCATGCTGCATGCGCATGCCAAGCTAGCCAAACAGGCGGGCGTGCTGCCGGACAACGTGGCCGTTGTGGAAAACGGCACCGTGCTGGTCTTTACAGCAGACAGCATGACCATCAGCGAGCGCGTGCCGGGCGGCTATGTGTATGTGGACGGCACCGGCGTGGGCGACATTGGCCCGGAGGTGCTGCGCGACCGCGACCGCCTCGCCAACTACGGCTTTGTGATTGTGAGTTTGCTGGTGGACTCGGATACGCGCCAGCTGGTGAACAAGCCGGAGATGATCTCGCGCGGCTTCGTGTACGTGCGCGATGCCACTGAGCTGTTCAACAATGCAGCCGAACGCGTGGTGAAGGCAGTGCACTCCAACCCCAACGGCAACCTGGCGCGGCATGTGGAAAGCGCCCTCACGGATTACTTCTATGCGGAGACCAAGCGCCGCCCGATGGTGTTCGCGGTGGTCAACGAGGTCTAGGCCCGCGCTGGCTTGGTGCCGGTTGCTGGCTACAGCCAATCCACCGCAAATTTTTCTCCCAGCAATCTTTGGGTGCCTTGTCCACTTGTAATGCAAGGCACCTGCAACCATCAACTGCACGGTCAGCTGTGCAGCCGCTTCCCGATCACATACGGGTGCGTGACCGTACATAGGCAAAATTGCCGAGTATGACTCCCCAAATTATTGCCGTTCTTGGCATCATGCTGGTTGCCACAGTGATGCTGGTGACAGAGCTGGTGCGCTCGGATGTGGTGGCACTGCTTACGCTGAGCGCACTCGGGCTGTTCGGTTTGGTGATCCCACAGGATGTTTTTGCGGGGTTCAGCCGCCCGGCCGTGATAACCATCATGTCGGTGTTTATCATCACCGCCGGGCTGGAGCGCAGTGGCGCTACGCGCTTCATCGGCCACCGGCTGCTCAAGCTGGCCGGTCCGCATGAGGGGCGCCTGATGCCGTTGGTCATGCTGGCTGGTGCCGCACTGTCACTGGTGATGAACAACATCGCCGCTGGCGCGGTGCTGTTGCCGGCAATTGTGGGCGTCACCCGCCAGACTGACTTGAAGCCCTCAAAACTGCTGATGCCACTGGCGTTTGCCACAATGCTGGGCGGCATGGCCACATTGCTCACCACCTCCAACATTCTGGTAAACAACGCCTTGCGCGAAGCCGGCCTGCAAACTTTCTCAGTGTTCGACTTTTTGCCTGTGGGTGTGCCACTGGTGATTGCCGGTACGCTCTACATGCTGTTGATTGGATCCAAGCTGCTGCCGGACCATGCGCCCGCCGGCGCGCCCCGGGTGGCCACGCCGCGCGAGCTTTCAGAGTTATACGGCCTGCAGCAGGCCGTCACACAGCTTTATGTTTGCGGCGGTTCAGTCATGGCCGGCCAGCCCATCAGCGCCGCAAGTTGGAGCGAGAAACTAGGCTTGAGTATTTTTGGCGTGTCGCGCGGCGGCAAGATCCTGCTGCCCCCAGACAAGAGCCTGGTGATTTTGGAAGGCGACATTGTGCTGGCGGGCGGTGAAGCCGCCGGCAGTGCGCTGGAAAGCTGCGGCTTGATTCCGACGGTTGACCCCGCGTGGAAGGGCGACCTCGCATCAGAAGACGTGCGCCTCATCGAGCTTATTCTGTCGCCGCGCTCGGACTTCATCACAAAAACCCTGAAACAAATTAACTTTCGCGACAAGTACGGATTGTCAGTGCTGGCGATTTGGCGCAAAGGCGCCGCCTTGCGCGACGCGCTGGGGGACGTGGCCTTGCAATGGGGCGATGCACTGCTGGCGCAGGGCACCCGCGACAAAATCAAAATCTTGCGCGCCGACCCCAACGTGCTGGTGCTGGACGAGGATGATGCGCCGGACGTGCAGCCGCGCAAAGCGCCGCTGGCAGTTGCAATCGTGATCATTGCGCTGGCATTGGCCACCACAAATATTTTTCCAATTGCAGAGGCTGCGTTTGCGGCAGCGCTGGCGCTGGTGCTTACCGGCTGCCTGACAATGGATGACGCCTACCGCGCCATTGAATGGCGCGCAATTTTTTTGATTGCCGGATTTATTCCGCTGGGCATTGCACTTGAACACACCGGTGCAGCCGCGCTCCTTGGCCAATCGCTTGTGGGCACCCTCGGGCAGCTTGGGCCGCTGGTAATGGCGGGCGGGCTCTTCCTCGCCACCACACTCGTGCTGCAAGTGGTGGGCAACGTCGGTTCCGCTGTGATCTTTGCCCCCATCGCCATCAACGCCGCGCAGCAAATGGGCGCCGACCCGCGCGCATTTGCAATGGCCGTTGCACTCGGCACATCCATGGCCTTCCTCATCCCCACCGCCCACCCGGTCAACGTGATGATGATGGGGCCCGGTGGCTACACAGTCAAAGATTTTGTGCGCGTGGGCTGGGGCATGACAGTGGTGCTGTTCATTGTGGTAATGATTGCGCTGCCAATTGTCTGGCACTTGTAAACAACCGCCCGCAACAACAAGCTTGCAGCCCGCGCTGCTGGCATACTGCCGGTTTGCAAGCCTCGCTGCAGTGCTGTGCAGGCAAGCGGGGAATTCAGGCCGCGGTGCCCGCCACGCGCTGCAGCAGCGCTTCAAACTCATCTGTCAGCGCCTCCCAATCACAATACTTCTCCGTGAAGCTGCGTGCCTGCCCCCCCGCTGTTGCGCGCACTGCGGGATCAAGCAGCTGTTGCAGAGTCTGCTGGAGCGCTGCGGCGGGCGCATACAAGATGCCGTTGCCGGGCGGCACCTCGCGCTGCAAACCCGGCAGCTGCGCTGCGAGCACCGGCTTGCCGCTGGCCATGTACTCATAAACTTTGATGGGCACGATGTGGCGCGTGACTGCGTTCACTTCAGAATGCAGCAGGCACACATCGGCAGCTGCCAGCACCGCCGGCATTTGGGAATAGGGCTGCTGGCCGGCAAACACCACCCGCACACCCAGCCCCAGCGATTGCTGCAGCGCCCGCAAGCGCTGCTCTGCACTGCCGCTGCCCACAATTAGCAGCCGCACATGCGGCGGCAGCTGCTGCAGGGCGTGCATTACGGCATCCAAGCCGCTGAACTCGTATAACCAGCCGGTAAACACCAGCACCACATCATCCGCCGCAAAGCCATGGGCGCGCCGCACTTCGCGCGCATCATTGCGCGGGTGAAAACGCTGCAAGTCCACGCCGGTGCGAATAGTGCTGGCGCGCGTGCTTGCGGCGCCAAGCGCCACGCCGTAGTCCTGCAGAGTCTGGTTGATGTAGAGCGTGTGGTGCGCATTGCGCAGCAGGTAGCGCTCCACCTGGCGCGCAATCCAGCGCGCACTGCGCGCCGGCACCAGCGTATGCAGTGCGTCAATCACGTGCATCAGCATTGGAATGTGCCGGCGGCGCGCAAGCGCCAGTGCCGGCAGGCCGGTGGACAGGGCGTAGTTCACCAGCACTTGTGGCTGGAGTTGCGCCGCCAGGTGCTGCAATTCATGGTGGAATGTGCCCACAGAAACGAGGCGCGCAATGCCCGGCAGGCGCAGTGTCGGCGGCCGCACCACGCGCACTTGTGCAGCGGGCAGCGCACGCGCCACGCCCTGCCACTCGGCACGCCGCGCCAGCAGCGGCGCTTTTGGCCACGGGGTGTAGAGCATCTCAAAATCAACCGCCACCACGGTATGCCCGCGCAGCGAAAGGCGCTCAAACAGGTGGTGCTGCTGGTGTGGTCCGCGCTGCAGCCAGTCCGTTTCCTGCACTACCAGCAGGCGCAGCGCTTCAGCCATCAGCGTTGGCGCCTCCAGCGCAGCACCGGCTCCCTTGGCGCGCCAGTGGGTATACTTTGGCGTTCAGTGTAAGGTACCCCAGCCTGCGCATAGCACTGATTGGTCTAAAGGATGAAGCAACAAACAATTCTGGTCACCGGCGGCGCGGGCTTTGTAGGCTCTGTGTGCGTGGAGCTGCTGGTTGCACAGGGCTATGACGTGATTGTCCTAGACAACCTGCAAACTGGCAACCGGCGCGCGGTTCACCCAAAGCCCGCCTGGTGCGCGGCAGCATCGGCAACGCCCGCTTGCTAAAACGGCTTTTTACCGAGAACAGCGTGAGTGCAGTTGTTCACTTTGCAGCGGAGACTCTGGTGACAGCAGCCAGTACAGATCCGCACCGCTATGTGGTCAACAACTTACAACACGGCATCACACTCCTCAATGCGCTGCGCGAGCACAGCTGCCAAGCGCATTGTTTTTTCTTCCACCGCAGCGGTCTACGGCGAGCCCATCAGCTCTCCGCTGGACGAGAACCACCCGACCGCGCCACTAAACGCGTATGGCGAAACCAATTGATGTTTGAACGCCTGCTGCAGCGCTACCGCGAGGCGTACGGATTGAAAGCCGTGGTGTTTCGCTACTTCAACGCTGCGGGTGCCAGCGCGCGCTACGGTGAGCAGCACATGCCCGAAACTCACCTGCTGCCGCTTATTCTGCAAACAGCTGCAGGCCAGCGGGCCAGCCTCGAGCTGTTGGCGAAGATTACGAACTGAAGACGGCACCTGCGTGCGGGATTATGTGCATGTTCTGGATATTGCCGGCGCGCACGTGCTGGCGCTGGCCAAATTGATGCACTGTCAGCCAACACATTCAACCTCGGCAACGGCACCGGCTTCAGCGTGCGTGCCGTTGTGCAGGCTGCCGAACGCATCACCGGGCGCAAGATTGCGG
>BGOS01000025.1 GCA_003569365.1 Anaerolineaceae bacterium | reverse complement strand
CAGCTGCCGTATGTGGTCTGTGCAGTCGCTGCGCTATACGAATGGTTCGTGCGCGCGCACCACGAAATGCGCGCTCGCTGGTGCGCATTTTCCTGCATGGGATTGTGGTGTGGCGGTTCGCATGGTCTTGAAGGCATGGTTGTTCGTGGCACAGCCCGATCCTTGTGCTTGGCAATTGTGCCAATCATTGCCGTGTCTGATCAAAATGGCGCATTCCCTTCAGCGCACAGCACTTTTTTCTCTGCGATGGCCGTCAGTATTTTCTTTCGCAACCGGCGCGCGGGTGGACTGTTTTTTGTGCAGCCGTGGTGGTGGCGTTTGCGCGCGTGGCCGGTGGCGTGCACTGGCCTCAGAATGCAGTTGGCGGCTTGGTGCTGGGAGCCGCGGGCGCTGTGCTAGGCCAGCTAGGGTTCAGGTGGTACGACTCGCTGGCACCGGCATCTGCTTTACCCCACAACAAAACGGCGGGTTAGTGCAGCATTGTTGTCGAAGTAAGTACCGTGCGCCGCAAGCGCCACAGTGACTTGAGCAGCGGGCGCGCGTGCAAGCGCAGTGGCCAGCTTTGCAAGCGCAGCAGCAGCTAGCTTTCCGGCAGCTTGTGGGCGGCGCGCTGTTGCAGGCGCTCCAGCTCGGCTAGCACATCCTCCGGCAGGGTCTCCTGTTCCAGTTCGGCCAACTCCGCATCCGCATCGTTCGCAATTTCCCAGCTTGTCTTGATGGCATCCAGCATGCGCAGGCTGCGCGTGAGTTCGTGCTCGGTGAGCAGGCCGATGTGCAGGTCAAGGTCGGCGCGGAAATCCGCCTCGCGGCTGAGGCGGTTTTGGCTGACGAGCACAAAGGTGGCCAGGAAGATGGCTTCAAGCGACACAATCATTGTGAGCAGGCCGTAGGGAAAGGGATCGAAGGGCGCGATGCCCAGGCGCCCGGTGTTGAGCGTGACCCACGCTGCAAACCAGAACACATGCAGCCACAGGAAGCGCATGCTGCCGGAGAAGGCCGTAATGAAGTCTGCGATGCGGTCTTGGATGCCACGCTGGCGCGCCGCTTTTTTGCGCAGTCGCAAAATGGTGCGCATGTTGCGCTCCAGTATCCGGCTGAGGTGCGGTTGCGGTGGCGGGCTGCCCGCAGTGGGTGGCATTGCTAATTTTGGCGGCGGGTTTCAGGCTGCGTCCGGATCCTTGGTGTTGATGCGCCAAACATCCAGAGCCCGGTCGATAAAGAGCACGCCCTCCAAATGATCGTATTCGTGCTGCAGCACGCGCGCCATCCAACCGTGGGTGTGCAGCTTGTGCGGCTGGTTGTGGCGGTCGCGGTACTTGATGGTGATGGTGCGCGGGCGCTCCACATCGCCGGCAAAACCGGGCAGCGAAAGGCAGCCTTCGGTGCCCACTTCAAGCTCTTCAGAAAAACGTGTAATCTCCGGGTTCACCATTACCAGCACGCGCCCCACGCCGGGTGGGGCGGGTTCGGCAGGCACTGGGCCGGGTGCCGTGGCCGCTGCGGTGGCAGTGTCATCGTCATCAGCTGCGGCGGGTTCACGTTCCAAGTGCGCCACAAACAGGCGCAGGCTCTCGCCCACTTGCGGCGCCGCGAGTCCCACGCCGGGCGCGGCGTGCATCGTCAGCAGCAGGTCATCCACCAGCTGCTGGAATGTTTTGTCGAAGGAGGTCACCTTGAGCGCGGCGCGGCGCAGCCGGTCATCGGCCGGGGTGATGATATTGCGCAGTGCCATGGCTTCAATTGGCGGGTGCGCCGGGCTGCGCCGGCGGCGGGGCGGGCTGTGTCACCTGTGCGTACGCTTTCAGCCAGTCCACCATCTCCGCGCGCCGGCGTTCGCGCTCGGCGGTTTGCTGCTGCTCCTGGCGCAGCTCCATGCGGTTCAAAATTGTCTGCTGCACAAGCAGCGGATCCATCACCATCTTAAAATCCAAGTCGCCGGTTTCGCCGCCGGTCTCAATTGTTACGGTGCCAAAATTAAAAATACTGGCCCATAAGCCGGGGCGCGAGTACTGCACATTCACCAGATTGTCCAGCGGTGCGCTGCGCTGGATCAGGCTGCCCAGCAGCGGTTTTTTTTCCATGTCAATCAGGCGGTCGGGCGTGAGCGTGTAGGTGTCGTTGTGCCAGTCTGCATAGTAATACCAGGCCAGGCAAAATGCTGCCAGCGCCAAAAGCAGCAGGCTGCCGTTGACGAATGCGCCGGCGGGCATGCCCGCCTGGCTGAACAACAGCGCCAGCAGTGCGCACAGCAGCATGCCCAGCAGGCCCGGCGCCGTGCGCGAGAGCAGCACCAGCGGATGCTTGCGCCAGATGATGGTGTTGCCGGAGTACTCGGTAAAGGCCGGCAGCAAGCTGATCAAGAACGCACCCACGCTGCGCAGCAGGGAGGTTTGCGGTTTTGGCAGCGCGGCTGGTTTTTCTGCTGCCGGCTCTGTTTGCCAGCCGATGCCCACGCGCACGGACTGCACCAGGGATTGCTCATGCGCTTTGCGCTGCGCACTTTGCGCCCGCTGCACCAGCTCATTAATGATCTCGCGCACGGACTGCGGCGCCTGAATGTTCGGGAAGTGCACGATGCCAGCCAGTGTGCGCGCACTGACGTCGCCCACGTTCAGCAGCTGCTCAATGAAGCCCTGCTCCAGATCCACCGAGCGCACGCGCTGCAGCGGCACCTCTGTGCGCGTGCGGTACAGCAGCAGCAGGCGCTGGTCGCTGATGATGCGCTTGTCGGTTATCACATAGGTGTCGTCCAGCCAGTCCACGTACAGCAGCAGCAGCCACAAAAGTGCGAGCGCGCTGCCCAGCAGCAGCGCAGGCCAGCCATCTATGGCCAGCCGCCGCAGCAGCCAAGCGGCACCCAGCGCTGCAACCAGCAGCAATCCGGGCTGCCAGATGCGCGCTGCCAGCCAAGCCCAGTGTGTGCGGCAGACTAGCTGCACATTCTCGTTGTCGCGCAGCCACGCGGCGTAGCGCCGGCGGCGCAGCAAGGCTGCGCTAGCGCGCTTTACCAACAAGGCGTCTTTTACGGAAGGGTGCGCGCGCTGCAGTTTTTGCAGCGCAGGCGCCGGCAGCGCCAGCAGTACTGTTGGCTCCAACGGTGTGGCTGCGGCCGGATGGCGGCCGTTGGGGCGCGCAGCCTCTGCGCCAAAATAATCGTTTTCGGCAAGCACTTGCGCAGCGGGTTTGCCGGTGCCCACGGCCACGCGCCCGGAAGCCACAATGAATAAAAAGTTGGCTGCAGCGCCGGCGGTAACCACCACCTCGCCGGCGGCAAATTCATGCACCTCGCACAGCGCGGCCAGCGCTTGCAGCGCCGGCGGTTTGAGCAGCCGGAAGACGTGCACCGGCTGCAGCACTGCCATCATCTCTGTGGTGCTGATGCTCATGCGGGTGGCTGGGCTGGCGCCGGCTCCTTAGGTGACCAGCGGGCGCTGCTGCTGGTATTTGAGGTAGCGTTGCTCCAGCACCACAGTGCGCATGTGCTGCACGGCAGCATGCAGCTCGCTGAATGTGTTGTAGAGCGGTGCAATGCCAAGGCGCAGGTTGTCCGGCGCGCGGAAATCCGGCAGCACGTTCAGCTCTTCAATCAGCGCGCGGTCAATGCCCAGCGCGTGCTCATGGCCAAGCGAGATGTGCGAGCCGCGCTGCTGCGGATTGCGCGGTGATTGCAGCCGGTAGCCCAGCGGCTGCAGCTGCTGCTCCCACAATGCCACAAGGTACTCGGTTTGGCGCATGGATTTCGCGCGCACGCGCGCCAAGCCGGCTTCCAGCAGCAAGTCTAGGGCGGGCTCAATCGCCATCAAGGAAAGCACGGGCGGCGTGCCGGTTAGGAATTTGCGCAGATCTGTCTGTGGCACATAATCCGGCTCAAACGCAAACGGGTCAAGCTGCCCGATCCAGCCCTGAATGGGGTTTTGCAGGCGCGCTTGCAAATCTTCATGCACATACAGGAAAGCCGGTGCTCCCGGGCCGCCATTGAGGTACTTGTAACTGCAGCCCACTGCCAGGTCTGCATGCGCTGCATGCAGCTCCACCGGCACTGCGCCCACTGTGTGGCTCAGGTCCCACAGCGTCAGCGCACCGCGCGCGTGTGCCAGCGCGGTTATTTCTGCCAGCGGATGCACGAAGCCGCTCTTGAATGCAGTATGCGAGAGCATCACCAGCGCGGTGTGCTCATCAATGGCAGCGGCCAGGGCAGCGGGTGCCACGCTGAGGCCATCTGCTGCCGGCACAATGCGCAATGCGTCCGGCGGGTGGCCCAGCAGTTGCAGCACACCTTGCAGCACATACAGGTCAGAGGGGAAGTTGAGCGCATCCGTAACGATGACGTGGCGCCCCGGCTGTGCCCGCAGCGCTGCCACACACAGTTTGAAGAGATTGACGGAAGTGGAGTCGGCCAGCAGCACTTCGTGCGGCAGCGCGCCCACAACCTGCGCCAGCTTGGCGCCAATGCGCTCCGCCGCCTCAAACCAGCCATTGCCCCAGCCGCGGATCAGCTGGTCTGCCCACTCTTCATCCAGCAGCGCATGCAGGCGCGCGCGCGTGTCCAGCGGCAGGCGCCCAAGCGAGTTTCCATCAAGGTAGATAAGGCGGGCATCGGGGATTGCAAAGCGCTGGCGGAAGGGGGCCAGCTCATCTGCGCGGTCTAGGGCTGCGGCGCCGGCGACGGTTAGGTCCATGCACAGGATGGTAACTGCGGGGAGCGGGGCGCGTCAAGCAGCCGCATTGGCAGCCAATGCCTGTGCAGCGCAGTGCGCGGATTGCTGCTGGTTTACTTGTCCGGGCTGCGGCAGGTAGGGGCGGCACCACAGCGCAGCGGGCCGCGGTGTGTCAACGCCGCCGGCCGGAACGGAGTGCGGGTTGGTAATCCTGCACTGCAGAAATGGCACATGCGGCGGAGCGTGAAAATGCGCGGATCTGGCGCGGGCGCGGCAGGGCGAGGAGTGTGGGCTGCCAATGCTGACCAATGGAGGTAATGCAAGAAGCGTTAGTTACGCGGAACGGGGCTTTACGGGTGATTGAAAATTTCAGCATGCTGCTGCTATGAAAGATCTGCCAGCTAAAAGAAACTAGCCTTCTCCGGCTGGAGTCGAAGCGATCATCGAGCAGAGACTCAAACGTTGTCGTGAGCAAGACCACATCATCCGTATCCCCGAACGACATGAACGTTGCGGAAGCTACGGATCACAGCGACTTTAGTCCGAGCTCGGGAAATCTAGCCAGTTTGAGGAATGAGCGACGAAAGACAGAAAAGATGATGGCGAACTTGGGTGGGATGCTCTCCAAGCTCACAAGCCGAGTATGCTTAACGTATTCACGCAGAATTCTGATCACTTGTGGCGAGATGGTTTGCGCCGAAGTGAGACGGAACGGCTGTCGGCGTTATGACGAAAGTTGTTGGGCCGGCGCAAACAGCGGGGCGGTGCTGCTCCTGATGCTGCTTGCGCGTGACTGACTTGCCGACTAACGGGTTGAACGGAGCAAAGTGAGACATGACAGACATCGAAGATAGATTGGGGACGACGGTTCCAGCTCGAACAGCGGGCTTGGCGCAGCTCAGCGCTCTGGCTGAGGTTGTGGGCCGCTATGCAACCATGCGGAACTATGTGGATGGGCCGACGACGAGCCGGCTCTCCCCGTACCTCCGCCGCCGGCTGGTTTTGGAGGATGAGGTGCTCGCGTTCGCCCGGGCGATCGGTCCGTTTGAGCGCGTCGAGAAGTTCGTGCAAGAGGTTGTCTGGCGAACGTACTGGAAGGGGTGGCTCGAGGCCCGTCCCGGCGTCTGGAATGCTTACCTCGCGCGGCTTCGGACGCTCGCCGACACGCTCTCCGCCGCCGATCGCGATCGCCTCGCCTCTGCGACCGCCGCGAAGACCGACTTGCCGTACTTCAACGCCTGGTGCGCCGAACTCAAGTCCACCGGTTACCTGCACAACCATGTGCGAATGTGGTTTGCGAGTGTGTGGATATTCACCCTCAAACTCCCGTGGGAACTTGGCGCGCGCTTCTTTCTCGACCACCTGCTGGATGGCGACCCGGCGTCCAACACCCTCTCGTGGCGATGGGTGGCCGGGCTTCAGACAACGGGAAAGCACTATCTGGCGCGGGCCGACAACATCGCCAAATACACAAACGGCCAGTGGGTGCCGAAGCCGGGCGAGCTAGACGAGTCGGCTCGACCGCTCCCGGACGATGGTCTCGCCCGAGTTCCGGCGCTGAAGCCGGCTGTCGGTCTGAACGGAGATGCGGTGCAGCCGCGGGCGGTGCTGATGCACGCCGAGGACTGCGGGCCGCTACCTAACGGCTGGACTGATGCGCCAGCGGTGCGATACGCAGTTGTGCCGCCGCCGCACCACGCCCCGAGCGGCTTGGTCGAGGCGTGGGTAGCCGGGGCGTGCGCCGATGCAGACGCCCGCGTTCGGACCGTGGCGCACTTTCGCAACGCGAACGAAGTCGCTGACTGGTGCCGGGCGAACGGGGCGGTCGAGGTGTGGGCCTTCCGGCCACTCACCGGGTTTGTCGCGCCCGCGCTTTTTGATCTCGCCCGGGAGCTCGCGACGACCGGGGTGACGCTGCGCTATGCCGATCGCGGCCACGACATCGCCTTTTTCCCGCTTGCTACCAAAGGATTCTTTCCATATTGGGAAGCGGCGGCCGGTGCGCTTCGCCGCCAGTGGATGTAACGTGCATGCCTGGTTCGGGTGCGCGCCGGTTCTTGTGTGCGCTTCGATCCGCGCCTGCAGTCGGCAAGGTGGCTGTGTTGTAGTGGAGTGAGTCTGTGATAACGCCCAATGTAATCACAGCCGAAGCCCGCTTGTGCGCTAAGTGCCTAACGGGCGGGCGCCGATAAAGTAAATTCTTTTCGCGAGAATCAATTGCAATTATTTGCTAATTTTCAGGAGTGTAAGAAGTAATGCTGGGAAGAGTACGGGAGGCAGGTTTGGTGGCGCTGCTGGCGCTGGTCGTCATACCGGCGGGTGTCGTTCGGGCGCACGAACACATTCCGGTGGGCCCGTATGAGCTGGTGATCGGCTGGGTGCATGAGCCGGTGTACACCGGGCAGCCAAACGGCTTAGATCTTTTGATCAAGCTGGAAGGCGAGCCGGCTGCGGAAGGCACTGCGGATGCCGGCCACGCGGCCGACACGGGCGGAGTGGAAGATGTGGCCGCCACCATTAAGTTTGCAGTGGAGTATGGCGGCGAGCGCAAAGAGTATGACGTGCGCCCGATGTGGGGGCGCCCGGGCCACTACACCGCAGACCTAATGCCCATGCTTGCCGGTACTTACACTTTCTTTTTTAGTGGATCAATAAAAGGCGAGGCGTTGGAAATTAAGTTTGAGCCGCAGGAAGTTGTGGCGCAGGATACGATTGCCTTTCCGGCAGCTGCCGATCCGGGGGCACTGGCTGCCGGGCTGGCGGCATTGCGCCAGCTGAGTCTGCTGGCGCTGGGTGCGGGCGGGCTGGGCGTGCTGCTGGGCGCAGCTGCCCTGTTGCGCCGCAAGTAAGCCGGCTTCACTTTTACATGGGGCGCGCACCGCGAGTCTTGCTGGCTGCGGCGTATGCACTGGGCGTGCTGCTGGTGGCAGTGCCGCGTGTGTTGGCGCACGGCGTGCCGGTAAGCACCAGCCCCGCAGCCAACGCTATTCTGGAGCGCAGTCCGCCGCAGATAGAAATTTTTTTTAGCGAGGCGCTGGAAACCGGGTACAGCAGCATTGCGGTGCTGGATGGCGCCGGCGCGGAGCTACCGGGCGCAATTGCGCGCGTGGATACCGCCAACCCGGCGCGGATGACGCTGCGGCTGCGCTCCATGCAGCCGGGCGTCTACACTGTGGTTTGGCAAGCGCTCTCGGCGGTGGATGGCCATGTCACGCGCGGTACGTTTGCATTTGCAGTGGGCCGCGCGGATGCTGCATCGCTGGCCACGGCAGCGGCAGCGGGCAGCTCCGGTGCAAGCACCACCCGGCTCGCATTTGCCGAAGTTGCAGCGCGCTGGCTGTTGCAAGCCGGCGCTGCTTTGCTGGTGGGAGTGCCGCTGTTTGTATTGCGGGTGTGGCTGCCAGCTGCGGGCACGTTGCCGGCGGGCAATGCGCGCCCGCCCAACTGGCCGCTGCTGACGGAAGCCGCCTTGCTGCTGGCGCTGCCCGGCCACATTGCAGCGCTGCTGGTGCAGGCTGGCCACGCCACTGGCGCGGAGTATGCGCTGCCGTGGGACGCAGCAGTGGGCGGTATCCTGTTTGCCACGCGCTTTGGTTTTGTGTGGCTGCTGCGTACGGCGCTGCTGGCGTTGATTGTGGCGCTGCCGCCGCCAGGCGCGGCGGCAGCCGCGGGGCGGGCGCTGGCAGCCGGAGCAGCGCTGGTGTTTACGCTAAGCCTGGGCAGCCACGCGGCCGCAGAAGCGCAGGCGCTGCTGCCGCTGGGTGCGGACTGGCTGCACGCCCTTGCAGCGGGCGTGTGGCTGGGTGGGCTGGGCGCATTTGCAGTGGCACTGGCAGCGCAGCGCGCCGCGCTGCCCGCCGAACGCAGTGCACTGGTGCGCGCGCTGCTGCCGCGCTTCAGCAGCATTGCCGTGCCGGCCGTGGCGCTGCTGGGTATCACTGGCCTGTACGCTGCCGGGCTGCGCGTGGGCGGCTGGGAGGCACTGGCTGGCACAGCCTATGGCCGCGTGTTGGCAGCCAAGCTGCTGCTGTTTGGCGCGCTGCTGGCGCTGGGCGCCTATAACCTGCTGCGGCTGACGCCCATGGCAGCGCACAGCGCTGCGCACGGCCTGCGCGCTGCCGGAATTTTGCAGCGCACGCTGAAGATTGAAGCGGGGCTGGGCGGCGCGGTGCTGTTGTGTGTTGGCCTGCTGACCACGCTGCCACCAGCGCGCGTGAATGCTGTTGCGCCCTCCATTGAAATGGCTGGCAGCGCCGATGATTTGCAGTTCACACTGGCGGTTGCACCGGGGCGTGTGGGCATCAACACCTTCACGCTGCACGCCGCTACAACAAGCGGCGCGCTGGCAGATGTTGCGGAAGTGCAGCTGCGCTTCACGCCGCGCGCGGGCGGCGTGCCGGCGAGCACTGGCAAGCTGCAGGCAGTGGCTGCCGGCACCTTCAGCGGGCAGGGCGCATACCTGAGCCTGCCGCAAGCGTGGCAGCTGCAAGCGGTGGTGCGCCGGCCCGGCAAATATGATGCCTTTGCAAATTTTGATTTGGACCTGCGGTCCAGTGCGCGGCGCGTAATCTGGCAGCAACTGTGCGCAGGCGCGCTGCTGCTGGCAGCGGCAGCATGCGCGGCGGGCGTTGCGCGGGCCGGCCACTCACGGCTAGCGCGCGTGGCATGGGGTGCGCCGCCCGGCGTGGCATTGCTGCTGGCGGGCGGCTTTGTGTTTATGAGTGTGCCGCCGCCGGAGCCAGACGCACTAATAAACCCGGTGGCCAGCAGCGCGCAATCTGTGGCAATTGGCGCAACGCTGTTTGCGCAAAACTGCGCTGTGTGCCACGGGCCGGCCGGCCTTGGAAACGGGCCGCTCAGCGTCACATTTAATCCGCGCCCTGCTGACCTCTCGCAGCACGCAGTGCCGGGTGTGCATTCAGATGGCGAGTTGTTTGACTGGATTACCAACGGCTACCCCGGTGCTGCGATGCCCGGCTGGCGTAGTGTTATGAATGAAAGCGAGCGCTGGCACATGGTGAACTTCATCCGCACGCTGGCGCTGAATTCGGCCGTACCGTGAAGGCGCGATTGCGGCTGCGTGCCCCGCTGGCGGGTGCTTGGCTGGCGCTGTTGCTGGCGGGCTGCTCTGTGGAGATCAGCAGCCCGCAGCTGGCAGCGACTGCCACAATTGCTGCCACTATTGCCAGCCCGCCGGCTGCGCTGCCCACAATCTTGCAGCCCGGCAACCCGGTTGCGCTGCTCACGCCCACGCCGCGCCCCACCACTGCGCAAGGTGCAATCGCCACGCCGCGCAGCGGCCTGCCCACGCCGCTGCCACTTCCCGGCAGCGCCGCAGGGGCGTGGGCTGCGCTGCAGCTGCGCGGGCAGGCGCTGCTGTCCAACGGTTCGCACGGTGTGTTCAGCATTGACCTTGCCAGCGGTGCCAAGACCACGCTGTTCACGCCGCCGGAGAACAGCCATCTGACGGCCGCCCTCAGAGCGCCGGATGGCACACAAATGGTGTTGTGCTACGCGCCACCACCCGCGGATGGCAAAGTGCAACGCGGCTTCACCGGGTTGTATCTGCTGCCCGCTGCCGGCGGAGCTGAACCGCTGGCACTGGTGGATAACGCTGCCGGGCAGGAGGCGTACTTTATGCCGGTGTGGTCGCCGGATGGAAAATATTTGTACTACTCGCATGTGGTGGCCGATGCTGCTTTTCAAAACAATGTGGAGCGCATGCAGTTTCCGGACGGCGCAGCAGAAGTACTGGTGCAGAACGCATACCGCCCGGCACTGTCTGCGGATGGAACGCAGCTGGCGTACCTGGGTGTGGATGCCGAAAGCTTTGCGCTGGGCGTGTTCATTGCTGCTGCGGATGGCAGCGCTGCGCGCCAGCTGGTGCCGCCGGAAGCTTTCTACACGCTGGATGAAATTTTCTTTGCGGCGGACGGCAGTGCGGTGTATGTGAGCACGGTGGGTGACTACACGCCGCAGCCGCTTTCATGGCTGGACCGGCTGCTGGGTGTGGGCATTGCGGGTGCGCATAGCGTGCCTTCTGACTGGTGGCGGGCGGATGTGCGTACGGGCGCGCTGCAGCGCATCACGGATGTGCAGGGCATCGGTTTGCATGGCAGCCCGCTGGGCGCAAGCGGGCGGATTTTGTTTCGCAGCCATCAGGGCCTTTTTACCGCGCAGGCAGACGGCAGCGCATTGCAGCACCTGCTGGCGCTGGAAGCTCTCGGCTCGCTGCAGTGGTTTCCATAACCATTACTGTGTGGGAAACTTGTCGGCAATGAGTACTGCAATCTGGTGGATCCGGCGCGACTTGCGCTTGACGGACAACGGCGCACTGCAGGCCGCGCGGGCGCAGGCGGACATCGTCGTCCCGGTTTTTATTTTGGATGATGCGGCGCTGGACTCACGCTACCACCGCCGCGCGCAGATGCGCAAAGATTTTATGTTTGGCGGGCTGCACACACTGGATGCTGACCTGCGCGCGCGCGGCAGCCAGCTGCTGGTGCGCCAAGGTGAGCCGGTTGCAGTGCTGCGGGCGCTGCTGGCGGAGTGCGGTGCCGATGCAATTTTTGCGGAGGCAGACTTCACTCCATTTGCTGTGCGCCGGGATGCAGCCGTGGCGCAGGCATTGCCGCTTACGCTGACGGGCGGGCTTACCATTCATCCGCCACAAGCGGTGCGCAAAGGTGACGGCACGCCCTACACGGTCTTTACGCCTTACAGCCGCACGTGGAGATCATTGCCGCTGCCGGCATCAGCGGTGGCAGCGCCCAAATCCCTGGGCGCCATCCCCAAGCTCACTTCGCTGCCCATTCCGGCTGCGGCGCCGCTGGCGTTGTTCCCGCCGGGAGAGGCCGAAGCCCAGCGACGCCTCAAGCGCTTTGCAAAGTCCGCCATCTACGCCTATGGTGAAGGGCGCAATCAGCTGGATGTGGAAGGCACATCGGCGCTGTCTGCGTATCTGCGCTTTGGCATGATTTCCGCGCGCAGCGCATTACAGGCAGCGCGCCTGGCGGCGGCAGCTGCCAGCGGGGCGGTGGCGCGCCAAGGCGCGGATACATGGATCACTGAGCTCATCTGGCGCGAGTTTTACATTGCCATCCTGCATCACTTTCCGCATGTTTTGCAAATGGCTTTCCGGGCGGATTTGCGCAATGTGAAGTGGGACAAAAATGCGGCGACACTAGCGGCGTGGCAGACAGGCAACACTGGCTACCCGGTGGTGGATGCTGCCATGCGCCAGCTGGCTGCCACGGGCTGGATGCATAATCGCGCGCGCATGATTGTGTCCTCGTTTTTGGTGAAGGACTTGCTGCAGGACTGGCGCGCGGGCGAAGCATGGTTCATGGATAAGCTGGTGGACGGCGACCCGGCAGCCAACAACGGCGGCTGGCAGTGGTCGGCGGGCGTAGGCACGGATGCGGCGCCGTACTTTCGGGTGTTCAGCCCGGTGCTGCAAGGGAAGAAGTTTGACCCGCAAGGCAGCTTTGTGCGCGAATGGGTGCCGGAGCTGGCGCGCATGCCGCTGAAGTTTTTGCACGAGCCGTGGCTGGCGCCGGCAGATGTGCAAGCAGCAGCGGGCTGCCGCGTAGGGCATGATTATGCTGCGCCGGTTGTTGACCACGCCTTTGCACGCGCGCGGGTGCTTGCAGCTTACAAGCGCGCCAAGAGCTGAGGCGGGAGCCTGACGCGCAGGCGCAGGATGTGCGCGCTGCAGTGGGAGCGGCGCGCCTAAACTGCAGCGCTGAGTTCGGGACGGGTGCGGTGCGCGGTGTTAACCTGTGCGCGTGTAATAGAGGTCGATGATCGGACGGCCAGCGCGCAGCGCATTGTTTTCAAAGCGGGTGGCGGGCCGCTCTTGCGGGCGCGCAATCACGCCACCCTCCCAATGCGGGCTCGCGGACAGAACAGCCAGAATTTGGGTTGTGTACGGTGCCCAGTCCGTGGCGATGTGCCAGAACCCGTTTGGCTGCGTGTGCGCAGCCAGCAGCGCACTGTTGCTCAGGTTTACCAAGCGGCGCTTATGATGGCGCGTCTTTGGCCATGGGTCGGGAAAGTACAGCCGGATGCCGGCCAAAGCCCCTGCCGCGAGCATTGTGTGCGCCAGCAGCAGCGCATCGCCCTTTACCACGCGGACGTTTGTTAGCTGCCGGGCGCGAATGCGCGCGAGCAGATCTCCAATGCCGGCAGTATGCACATCCACCGCGAGGATGCCAATGGCGGGGTTGGCTGCCGCCATCTGCGCGGTTGCTGCGCCGCCGCCGAATCCAATCTCCATTACCACCGGGCGGTTGTCGAAGAGCTCTTTGAGGTCCAACTTCGGGCCGGGCATCTTCAGCAGCAACGCATCGTCCGTGGCAAGCGCTGCCGCCTGCCCGCGCGTTACCCGCCAGCGCCGTGGCTTGTAGGTGCGGATGGTCACTTGGCGCAGAGTGCCGGCGCTTGGCCAAGCAGCAGAGAAGGTTCTGTTTCTTTCACAATAGAAAGTTATGCACGCGCAGAGCTGCGCTTGCGCAAAGTCTGCGTCACATCTTAACCCAGCCATCCGCAAACATCTCCTGTCCGTTGTTTCGCATTGCATGCGCTCGCGTTGAGCGGTTGATGTTGGCGCTGCTGTTGTTGCGTACTGATTGTTGCCGGCAGCCTATAATTGAAAAAGCATGACAAGATCCGCGAAACCGTACCGCTCAAGAAAGCTTGGCGATCACCAGCTTTCACCTGAAACGCTGATGATGGGGTATGGCTATGCGCCGGACTTGTCGGAAGGCGCACTGAAGCCGCCACTGTTCCAGTCGTCTACTTTTGTATTCCAGACCGCTGAAGAGGGAAAGGCATCCTTCGAACTCGCCTACGGTTTGCGGCAGAAGGAACGCGGCGAGGAGCAGGGCCTGATCTACTCCCGCATCAACAATCCCAACCTTGAAGTGCTGGAAGACCGGCTGGCGGTGTGGGATGGCGCGGAGAAATCGTTGGCATTTGCCTCGGGCATGGCTGCCATCTCGACCACCCTGCTGACCTTCCTGCGGCCCGGTGACAGCTTCCTGTTCTCCGAACCTGTCTATGGCGGTACGGAATTTCTCATCCACCACATTCTGCCGCAGTTTGGCGTCACTGGCGCAGGCTTTATGGCGGAGCATGGTGCAGCCGGATTTCGCAAGGCGGCCGAAGCTGCACAGGCAAAAGCCACGCAGAGCGGGGGCAGGGTTGGCGCGATCTACGTTGAAACGCCCGCCAACCCCACGAACGGCATGGTCGACATTGCGCTGGCCCGGCAGATCTCCGAAGGCCTGGCGTCAACGGCTGGCCGGCCGCCGGTGATTGTCGACAATACATTCCTTGGCCCGATTTGGCAGAAGCCGTTGGGCAGCGGCGCGGACCTGTGCGTCACCTCGCTTACCAAGTATGTTGGCGGGCATTCGGACTTGATTGCTGGCGCCTGTTCGGGCGCAGCAACATGGATCTCCCCGGTGCAGGTAATGCGCACCATCCTTGGCACAATGACCGACC
>BGOS01000024.1 GCA_003569365.1 Anaerolineaceae bacterium | reverse complement strand
ATTTGGGAAATGCTGAAGCGCAGCAAAATCACGCCAATCGCCAGCGGCAAGCTGGGCATGAGCGGAACCAGTATTAGAAGAATATTCGACGGTATGTGGGTAAACACCATTGTGTTGATGAGCCCAAAGCGCGCCGCAATGTTGGCAGCCAGCAGCGCGGATATTCCCGCGAGAATGTTGGCGCCAAAAAATATGCTGCCGATGACACCAGTCTCCACCCCAAAGCGCACGTGCAGCCATAGTGCAAACATGCTTTGCACAATCAGCCCGCCGGCGAATGCATCAAGCGCAAACAGGGCGGAGAGTTTGAACACCACGGCGCGGGACTTATGCAGGCCTAGCATACGCCTTTGGGCGGCGGGTGTGGGCGCCACTTCCACAGCGGCGGAGAGGGTGAGAAAACCCACAGCGAGCGCCACGCCGGCCAGTGCGTAGCCGGCCAGCACGAACTGGAATGCTGCGAGCTTGGTCCAGCCGTGGGACTGCAGAACTTGCGCGAGCCAGCCGCCGGCCAGCGCGCCGGTGGCGGTGGCAAACGAACCGGCAAGGTTGTACCAGGCAAATAACCGGGTGCGGTTCCCCTCGGCGACCAGTTGGGTGAGGGATGCTTGCTCGATGGACAGGAACGGGCCGATCTCGTTCCCACTCGGGCTGATGACGCCCACGATGGCAGCCACCGTCAGCAAAATCGGATTGCGCGTGAGCAGGAAAGCAACGCTGGCCAGCAGCATCAGGATGGCGCCCACAGTTAACATGCGGCGGCGTCCGATGCGATCCGCTCGGGTGGTGAGCCAGAGCGAGATGGCAGCATCGCCGGCAAGCGTGAGCGCAAGCACCAGTCCAATTTGCCGCGCCGAGAGGCCAGCTTCAATTAAGTAAAGCGCAAGCACTACAGAGAGAAAACCATAGGCAAACAGGCGCGTGATGCGGGTGGCGAATAGGATGCGCACGTCCTTGTTGGTAGTCATGTTGTAATCTGCGCTGCGGCCAACTTTACAGCCAGATCAAGAATTTGAACAGCCACCACACTTGGCTACGAAAGCCGATCCCGCCGCATATATTGCATCCCTCGGATGCGAATACAGACCCGATCCCGGACCTGGAATTTGACCAGACGTTGGGTTGGTGATCCTGCGCAGCAGGAGTGGCACAAGCGGCGGAGCGGCTACCGGGGGCGCTTTCCCAGCAACAATGTTTTTCTCCAGCTCCTTGCTAGCTAAAGCAAATTTTCCTTAACTGCTGGTATTTTGGAGCGCGTGGCTCACATCATTATCGATGCGCCCAGTAGGCTTGTAGATACCGTTCTTTTCGTAAAATTCTTTTGTTGTATTGGTTGTTGCGGGTGGTCGAAGTCTCTAAAACCTCAACTCCGTAACAGGTCACCATGTCCGAGAGTGAATATTTCTCACTAGACCACTTTTCACTAATATGCACGGTGGCTTAAACCCGATGCGTGATTTGTATCAATCTAAACGGCAGCTGGTGCAGCTTGCGGTTTACTGGGTACTGATAACAGCACGCTCGTCGCGTTCTATCAGCCTATCCGCTGCATTGCGTTTAGCGAGAAGTCTGTGCTGCAGGGCTCGTAAGGGTATCGCACTGGGCCGTCGAAAATTTTACATAGGTGAAGAGTTCTGGGATGTGCGAATCCCACACCCCGTGCGGGCTCCAAGCCCAGCCTCCCGAATCTTGGGCCGGTGGCGCGGCTTTATATTGATTAAAACGTGAAAAATCCATGCGCCAAACATCGCCATCGCGTGGAGGCAATGACCGCCCATCCGGTGCGGCTAACGCTTTGAAGCCTTGCCAAGGCAGAGCGATCTCAACGCTCCAGCCTCTGTCCCGGTCCCGGCGATCGTTGAGCGTGCCATCAATGTGTACGGCACTGCGCAGCCCGGGAAAATCCCAGTTCCAATAGCCAATCCGTTTGCCGCGGGGATGTTGTTGGAAGCCCACGCCATCAAACGGGCGCACTCCAAGCTTAGTTTGATCAAACTCAGGCTGGAGATGATATCTGGCACGCTCAAAGGCTTCTTCCCAAATAAATAAGACTTCGTAAATGGTGCCCAAGGCATTGATCTCAAGTTCGTAATAGGCATCTTGCCCAGCTATAAACAACTCAACATCGTTGTTTTCATAGATGAGCGCGTCCCGCTCGGTCAGAGTTGCTTCGACAAATGGTTCTTCAATCCAATATCCAACGTACAAGTTATCATCGTCCCACAAGACCGCAGCGCGGGTGTCATGTATCCCCGGTTGCCCGTTGATTAGGTCGGAAAAGCGGGGCGAACGCGGTGCCACTTGCCAACAAGCCTTGGTCAAGAGCCCATTGATCTCGGGCGGGGTGTTCACTCGGAGAGCTGTGTATTGGGCAATGGCAGGTTGGGGCCACGGAAATGGCCATGCGTTTGTCATCAAAATATTTTCCCATAGACCTGCTGAGCTTTACTCACCGCTAACGCAGATTCGCGTTGCTGTTGAAGCGGGCGCGGGTGTGGTTTCTGGGCATCACAGCCGAATGCCGGATTTGCAGCTCGGGCCTTCTTTGCCAGCGTCGCCGCTGTTGACAAGGCTTTTTAGGTTAGCATGTGGCGATCACAGCACTCTCTTGAGGATATACTTGACTTATTATGAAAATTACTGATCTCAAATGTGCCATCATGGGTGGATGCCCGATTATCCGTATCACCACTGATGCGGGCATTGATGGTTATGGTCAAGCCGAATTTTACAAACCCTACCTAAAACCACACGTACTCTTCTACCGTGACATGATTGTGGGTTTAGACCCTACCAATGTCGAAGCAGTCATGCAGCGCATTAGGCGCCTAGGAGCATTCAAACCGTGGGGTGCCGCCGTCAGTGCCATTGAGGTAGCCTTGTGGGATATCGCTGGCAAAGCCGCTGGGCTTCCCATCTACAAACTGCTCGGTGGCAAAGTACGTGATAAAGTCCGCACCTATATCACCACAAACCGCTACCCGATGCCAACGCAGACGCCCTCCGAATATGCCGAGAACATCCTCAAAATTTGTGAATGGCCGGAACAATTCTCAATTTTTAAGCAACCAATTTCATTTCATAGTCCGATGGCGACAACGACGCGCAACTATTTTTATGGCGAGCTTCATACCTGGGGCGCCCATTCAAATCGCGGGGTAATGACCGAGCAGGGGCTTAAGCATACTGTCGCTTGTGTAGCTGCAATTAAGGAGGTGTTGGGAGATTCTATTGGGCTTGCTCTTGACTGTGGTCCAGGGTTTATGCCCCAAGACGCCGTGCGATTTGCCAAGGCCTGTGAACCATACAATCTGCTTTGGCTTGAAGATATGCTGTCCGGCGACTATACCCCGTTTGTTACTGCCGATCAATACCGCGACGTCAAAACTAAAACCAGTACCCCGTTGCATACAGGCGAACAGATGTATTTGCGCCAAAACTTCATGGAACTGATTGAAAAGCGCGCTGTTGACGTAATTGGCCCTGATCCACTCGACGTGGGTGGTATTGCCGAACTCAAATGGATCTGCGAGTATGCTGACCTTCACGGGATCATGATGGCTCCCCATGGCACCGGTAACGGGTTGTTTGGCTTGGCTGCCCTCGTGCAGGTTTGTGCCACCCTTCCGGATAACTTTATTGCCTTTGAATACCCCAAAGCCAATCACCCGTGGTGGTACGACGTTGTTGATGGGTTACCTGACCAAATTGTCAAAGAGAGCTTTGTGGATGTTTGGGATAAGCCGGGGTTGGGCATAAGTTTCCGGATTAAGGCTGCAAAAAAATATCTCGAGGCAGGCGACACGCAGTTTTTCGATTAAAAGTCTTTTGAAACAAGACCTCTTCCGCACGTAAGCCTCTGCGCAGACAACAAGCAGTCAACAAATACAGTCAGTAAATTTCGATACATCAAGAAGTGTCCAGAAGGTAAATCCTTCTTAAGCAACGCTTTCAAAATTGAATAAGTCCGGAGCAAAGCGGTCCAATCCAAAGTCTCAATAGGCGTCTGTGCAGCCACCTTTGATACAGGATGCGTAATCCGAGTGGCGGAAATCGCGATAAGTGTGGTGCACTTCTCGATCCCGGGAGCGAGCACAAGCACGGCGGTAGCAGTCCGCAGCGGCGGGGCGCAATGAATGTTTTCGCCGAAATGCACGGGTAGACTCAAGTTGTGCAATCTGCGTTTGCTGTAGGCTCAAACCTCTCCGGCAACCAATTAATAGTGGTCTCTGACCTCCAGCTAACGGCTGGGTGAAGGTTGGGGCATAACGACATGGTGCGGCGGGTGCGGCGGGCGGGTGCGCCTGATTGGCTTCATCACAGAGCCGGCAACTGTGCGGCAGATACTGGCACATTTAGGTGAGCCAACAAGTGCACCGGCAATCGCCCCAGCGCGCTCACCGCCCCTGGAGATGAAGACTGCAGGAGCTAGCTGCTCCGAAAGCGGTGTTTGAGGCAATCCCTGAACTAGAGTTTGACCAGACGTTGGGTTGGTGATCCTGCGCTGCAGAGGTGGCACACGCGGTGGAGCGTGGATAGGTATGGATCAGGTGGTGGCGCGGCGGCGCGCGGATGGGCTGGATGCGGGTGCAGATTGGGTGGTAGACCCTGTGCCGGCATACTTGGAGCGTGACCTGCGCATGTAGCTGGAGTGTGGTGCTGCGCCGCGCGTAGTAGGTGCGGGCGTTGTGCAGCCTATGAGGCTGCCATCGGATGGCGAAACAGTGCGGATTGAAAGTTGCAACGCGACGTCCAACTTATGAAGACTGTTTAGGCGGTGCCCTGGTGATTAACCCGCAACGCTGACTTTACCAGACCCCAAGCTGGAAGTCTCGCGCTCCAGAGATGACGCGAATGGCTTGGCATGAGCTGGTCTGCGGCATGGCAGAGCAGTAGGGGATAAGCCATTAAGTTTTTGACGTGATGCAGAACCTTTTGGGGTAATTTGGTTTTGTTGTGAATCTCAAATATATATGGGTCTGACCGACTGTATTTCTTTACCCTGAGTTTGCGATTGAGTTTAGGATAGAATGCAGTCTTAGTTTGCACGGCAACCAGGCAGGAAATACCGTGGCGCACGATTGGGTTTCCCCTTCCACATAGTTACAGTACCAATCGTGAGGCAAATTTCAATTACCAATACGTCAGACTATACGGGCGTCTAGTAGGGACGATGATTCATCTGGCGGGAACTCGTGCGACTGAAGCATCCTGTAACTTGTGAAGCGTTGAGTTACGTGTTTTATCAATTCAAAACTAACCACCTACTGTGCGGCGACGTTGGCTTTTAGGGTAATCTGAATGTCTAAACGCTTATATTGTCTTTCAAAGACCTGTGTTCGGATAATTGATTGATGCGTCACTCTGGTCGCAAAATACCGGGATGAATTCAGCTAGAACGATTGTGGCGCATGTGATGCCAACGCGCGGCAAACTGATTCGGGGTGGGTTGGCAACTGGGCAATGACACACAACAACTCAGGCGCAGCTGAAAATGCAGCTGAGAGTAAGTTTCGGGTGGGCGTTGACATTGGCGGTACCTTTACCGATTTGTTTTTGCTCAATGACGCAACCCACGAGTTCGTAGTAGGCAAGATACTCACTACTCCGCAAGACCCGTCTGAAGCCATTGAAGCCGGGTTGCGTGAGATTTTGGCGCAGGCCAATGTGCCGGCGCAATCTATTCGTCAGATTATTCATGGCACCACCTTGGTGGCCAACGCTCTAATTGAACGCAAGGGAGCGCCAACTGCACTCCTGGCTACCGATGGTTTCCGCGATGCCACAGAAATCGGTCGCGAACAGCGCTATGAGCTCTATGACCTAATGCTGGAAATGCCGCAGCCGCTGGTGCCGCGGCACCTTCGTTTTGATATTCCTGAGCGTATTCTGTCCGATGGCAGCATTCATCAAGAACTGGATGTTGCTCACGTGGAGCGCTTGGCGCATGAGCTGCAGGCTGCAGGCTTTGAAGCAGTTGCGATTGCATTTCTAAACAGCTTTATTAACCCACAGCACGAATGCGCTGCGCGTGATGCTGTGGCGCGCGTTGCGCCCACTATACGGGTGTCTATCTCTTCTGAGGTTGCTCCTGAAATTCGCGAGTACGACCGCACTTCTACAACCGTGGCAAATATATACGTGCAAGGCCGGGTGGAGGATTACTTGCGCGAGCTTGGAGCGCGGATGGGTGCGTTGGGGGTTGGGGGCAGTTTGCTTTTGATGCTCTCCAGCGGAGGGGTGGCCACGGTGGAGACTGCCGTGCGCTTCCCGGTGCGGTTACTGGAAAGCGGTCCGGCCGCGGGGGTGTTGGCTGCTGCAGCCTTCGGTGCCAAGGTCGGCGCCGGCATGGGCCAAGTGGACGGTCTTGCGAATCTGCTCTCGTTTGACATGGGTGGTACGACCGCCAAGTTCGCCATCATTGATCGCGGCCAGCCACTCATTAGCCATGACTTTGAAGTTGACCGGCGTTATCGATTTAGGAAGGGATCTGGGCTGCCTATCAAGACGCCCGTGATCGAAATGATTGAGATTGGCGCGGGCGGCGGCTCTATTGCCAGAGTCAATTCGCTCGGGCTGTTGAAGGTTGGGCCAGAGTCAGCCGGGGCGCAACCAGGGCCGGCGTGTTATGGCCATGGCGGCAGCTTGCCCACTGTGACGGATGCTGACTTGATCTTGGGCTATCTTAATCCTGATTTCTTTTTGGGGGGCGGCATTGCGCTGGATGTTTCGGGCGCGCGCAGGGCAGTTGATGAGCACATTGCCCAACCCCTTGGCCTGAGTATCGAACAAGCGGCGTGGGGCATTCATCAGATTGTGAACGAGAACATGGCTAGCGCCGCCCGGGTGCATGCAATCGAACGCGGCAAAGACCCGGCCGGGCTGCCAATTTTTGCTTTTGGCGGAGCTGGGCCTGTGCATGCTTTTCGGGTGGCAGCAGCACTTGGCGCACCCAGTGTCGTCATTCCGTTTGGGGCGGGCGTGATGAGTGCGATTGGTTTTTTGACCGCGCCATTGGCATTTGACTTTGCCCGTTCGTTGCCGGTAAAGCTAGAGGGATCATCTTTGGATTGGCCGCGTATCAATGGTCTTCTGGGCGAGATGCAGGCTGAGGGGCGAGCGCTGCTCCAAGCATCGGGAGTATTGCCCCAAGACATTTCACACACCTGCAGTGTCGAGGTGCGCTACGCTGGACAGGGCCATGAGGTGGGCGTGGTGCTGCCGGATGACTTACTTTCGGCAGATCACCTCCCGGCGATCCGTGCCACATTTGAGGCGGAGTATTTGCGGTTGTACAGCCGCCTTGGTCCGCCAGTGCCGTTAGAGGCAATCACTTGGCGCGTCGTGTCGTCATCGCCGAAACCGGCATTGAGCCTGGTGCGCAGTCACTTGAATCAATCCATTGCAAGCCACCCGGATGATGCCCGTAAAGGGACGCGCCCGGCATATTTCCCCGAGGTGGGTGGCATGACCGAGACACCTGTCTATGACCGCTACGCGCTTGCAAAGGGAATGTGCATCAGTGGGCCAGCCATAATCGAAGAGCGCGAGTCCACCCTGATTATTGGCTCTGGTGCAACTGCCGCTGTTGATGAACTCTGGAATATTATATTAACGCATGACTAAGCTTGTACCCGGGTTAAACCCAATTACGCTTGAAGTGCTTTGGAATAGGATCTTGGCTGTTGTCAATGAACAACAAGTGGCACTCATTCGCACCGCCTTTAGCACTGTGGTGCGCGATTCTCAGGATTTAGCCTGCGGTGTATTTGATCAAAGGGCGCGCATGGTGGCCCAGTCGATGACTGGCACCCCGGGCCACATAAATGCAATGGCGACGGGCATGAAGCACTTTATGAAGGCGTTTCCACCAGAGACATTGAGCGCTGGCGATGTGCTAATCACGAATGACCCGTGGCAAACTGCTGGTCAAATTAACGATTTCACCGTTGTCACTCCTATTTTCAAACTTGGGCGCCCCATCGCTTACTTTGCAACTTGCTGCCATGCACCCGATATTGGCGGGCGGGTGTTTTCAGCCGAGGCGAAAGAAGTATATGAAGAGGGCCTGCGCATACCAATTATGAAATTGTTTGTGGCCGGTGTACCCAATGATGTTCTGATAAATATCATTCGATCCAATGTGCGCACGCCGGATGAGACGATCGGTGACTTGTATGCCCAGATGTCTAGCAATGCTGTGGGTGGGCGTTCACTGCTTCGTTTGCTGGAAGAGTTTAGCCTGAACGACATTGAGGCGCTGTCCGATGCAATCATCGACCGCTCTGAGCGTGCAATGCGCCTGGCTATTCGGTCGTTGACAAATGGCACGTATACCCATGAAACTTGGACCGATGGTTTTGACGATCCCATCTTGATTAAAGTCACAGTGACTATTCGCGATGAGGACATCGATATTGATTTTGGCGGGTCCTCACCGCAAAGCCGCTGGGGAATTAATGTGGTTCTGAACTACACCCACGCATACGCCTCGTTTGCAATGAAAGCTGCGATTTGCCCCGATGTGCCTCATAACGATGGCGCATTTGCACCAGTGCATGTCTCGGCGCCGCATGGATGTATTCTCAACTGCATAGACCCCGCGCCGGTGGCCAGCCGTAATATCATCGGGCATTTTTTGCCGTGCGTTATTTTCTCCGCCTTGGCTCCGGTGTTGCCCGGCAGACTGATTGCCAATGGCGCTGACCCGCTTTGGATGAGTGTTTGGCGCGGGAAGCGCCTCACCGGCGAACCATATATCTTTACCGTTTTTCAATGTGGCGGCAGTGGCGCACGCTCCACCAAAGATGGGTTGAATGCCACCGGCTTCCCAAGTGGGGTTGCGGGCGTTCCCGCAGAAGTGATTGAATCGCTCACACCAATTGTGCTGCACCGCCGCGAATTGCGAACGGACAGCGGCGGGCCGGGCATGCAGCGCGGTGGGCTTGGGCAGTGGACCGAATTTGGCAGCCGAAGCGCGGCTGATTGGCAAGTGTCGCCTCTGATTGACCGCACCAAATTCCCGGCGTCTGGAACGGCAGGGGGGGGCTTTGGTGCCGCGGGTGAATTTATATTGACTGATGGACGGCAGGCGCAGCCCAAATCAATCGTGTTGCTGGAGCCCACGACACGCGTTCAATTAAATTTGCCGGGCGGAGGCGGGTATGGCTCACCCCACGAGCGCCCCGTTGAGATCGTGCTGGCTGATGTGGTGAATGGCTACGTGTCGCTTGAGGCTGCCGTTCGACATTATGGTGTGGTGGTGCGGTATCTTGGGGCGCCCAGTCAATTGGTGCGGTTGCCAAAAGACTACGCCGTAGATTGGGCGGCGACAGAAAAACTTAGGGCAGCATGATGAATTTAACTGTTCGCAGTGCAGCGCAAGTGCTCGTGGACCAATTGGTGATTCATGGCGCGACGATGGCATTTTGTGTGCCAGGTGAAAGCTATCTCGATATATTGGATGCGCTGTATGAACGACGGGATTGCATTCAGCTAATTAGCGCCCGGCATGAGGGCGGTGCGGCGTTTATGGCTGAGGCTTATGCCAAGGTCACCGGTACACCTGGAATTTGTCTGGTGACCCGCGGCCCTGGGGCAAGCAATGCAATGTGCGGGATCCATACTGCATTTCACGATGAAACCCCGTTGATCCTTTTGATTGGGCAAGTAGCGCGCCCATTTGTGGGCCGCGAAGCATTTCAGGAAGTTGACTTTGTTCAACTATTTGGGCCGGTGTGTAAATGGGCGGTGCAAATTGACGACCCGCGCCGAATTCCCGAGCTGCTTGCGCGGGCGTTCATGATTGCATGTTCTGGCCGCCCAGGGCCAGTTGTAATTGCGTTGCCCGAAGATATGCAGGCAGAGCAAGTGGCCGTGTCCGATGCGCTCCGCTATGAACCCGCGCACGCTGCGCCCAGTGCCACCCAATTCGCAGTGTTTCAGCAGCTCCTTTTGCAGGCACAGCGCCCGTTGCTGATTGCCGGTGGCGGCGGCTGGTCAATTCAGTCAACGCATAACCTGCGCGTGTTTGTGGAGCGCAATGGGTTGCCGGCCGTCGCTTCGTTCAGGGCTCAGGACATCTTTGATAACGATGCGCCGGAATACATTGGCGCGTTGGGGGTGGGTGGCAACCCGCAGCTTAACCAGCGCGTGGCCCGTGCCGACCTGATTGTGGCAGTCGGTGACCGATTGAGCGAAATGGTTACGCAGGATTACACCTTGCTAAAAGTTCCCGTGGCGCAACAAAAGCTGGTGCACGTATTGCCCGAGCCATCGCAGTTGGGGCGGGTGTATCAGCCGACACTGAGCATGGTCAGCGGCATGGCGGAGTTTGCAGCAGCCGCATACGACATGGCACCGGTAAATGGCGCACGCTGGGGGGCATGGCTGCGCGAAGGCCGCGCCGAGTACGAACACTACCGCCAGGCTGCGCCCGTGAATAAAGCATCTACAACCGGGGCACCTGCAATTGACTGGGGTATGGCTGTGGCGCACATTCAGGCTCGCCTGCCGGGTGATGCCATCATTACAAATGGGGCGGGCAACTACACTGCGCTGGTGCATCGCTACAGCCGGTTTAGCACATTTCGCTCACAAGTGGCACCGGTTAACGGCACGATGGGCTATGGAGTGCCGGCGGCAGTTGCATGCAAACTTGCCTGGCCGCAGCGTACGGTGGTGTCGTTTGCGGGTGATGGCTGCTTCCTGATGCACGCGCAAGAGCTCGCTACTGCGCAGCAATATGGTGCGCCGATCCTTGTGATTGTATGGAATAACACCTGCTATGGCACCATCCGAACGCATCAGGAGCGGCGCTTCCCCAATCGTGCAATCGGCACAGGCTTGCAGAACCCGGATTTTGTTTTGTACGCACAGGCGTTTGGGGCATATGCTGAACGCGTGACGCGAACCACAGATGTTGCCGCCGCATTTGAGCGTGCACTGGCGGAATCTGCGCATCGGTCGGCGTTGATTGAATTGACGGCACCAGATCAGAATTAAGAGATGGAAGCAAGAGCGAACCAAGCGACAAACAAAACATGACTAATGTTATTGTGATTGGAGCGGGTGTCATAGGTACATCGACGGCGTACTATTTGGCCAAACGCGGAGCGCAGGTGCGCCTGATTGATCAATTTCAAATCGGGCATACCCTGGGCAGCTCGCATGGGCCATCGCGCATTATTCGCCTGGCATATGAGACCACCGACTACGTAGTGCTCGCCCAAACCGCATTTGAGCGGTGGCATGAGCTGGAATCCGAAGCCGGGCAATCGTTGCTTGTACGCGTGGGCGGCTTGGATTTTGGCGCGCCGGATGCGCACGGCCTCGCAGAGATTGGCGCGAACTACGCTGCGCTCGGAATTGCCTACGATGCGCTCGATGCCGCCGAAATTCGCTATCGCTACCCACAGTTCAATCCCCCTGAAAATAGCATCGGGTTTTATCAAGGCGACTACAGTATGTTGGCAGCCGAAAAATGTGTGCGTACCTTTGCCGACCGCGCTGTGGTGCATGGGGCGAGTTTGCATCAGAACGAGCAGGTGACAGAGATTGCACCGCAGCCGACTGGCGTGCGGGTCACCACTCAGGCGGGTCATTACGAGGCCGATAGTGTGGTGCTATGCGCAGGCTCGTGGAGCCTGCCAATGTTAAATGCGCTTGGAATTAATCTTCATTTGCAGGTTTCGCGCGAGCAGGTGGTGTTCCTTGCCGCAAAAAATCCGGCGGATTACAGTATTGGGCGGTTTCCATTGGCTTTGCAGCGCTATGCCGGTAGCACTAGTTTGGGATCGGCCTTTCCGATTTACAACCACACCGCACCCAAGTTTATGGTCGACCGAATTGGCACGCCAGTGGCAGCTAACGACCCGGATCGACCGGTTGATCTGCCACAACTGCAGGTTGCAATTGACTGGGCTATGAAATTAATGAACGGACTGAGCGGGGAGATTGTGGAAACCACAAGTTGCCGGTACAGCATGACCCCGGATGAGGACTTTATTATTGACCGGCATCCGGAGTACCCGCAGATTGTGATTGCATCCCCGTGTTCGGGGCATGGATTTAAGTTTGCGAGTGTTATCGGTGAAATCTTGACCGACTTGGCCCTTTCCGGCAAGACGCAGCACGACATCAGTCGATTTCAAATCACCAGATCAGCATTACATATGGCCAAGCACACCACAAAAAATTTGGAGCTGCAATAGATGACCTACCGGTTTGACCAAAAGATTGTAATCGTAACAGGAGCGGGGGCTGGAATAGGCCGTTCAATTGCGCATCACTTTGGCGCTGCCGGTGCAACTGTTATTGTGAATGACATACATGCCGAAAATGCTGCGCTGGTGGCTGCCGAGATCTGCACGGCAAATGGGCTGGCACTGGCAGTGCCGGCTGATGCTGGCAATAGCGTGCAAGTGAACGCACTGTTTGACCGTGTTTTGGAGACTTATGGCACTGTGGATGTGCTGGTAAACAATGCCGGACTTACAAATACTGAACGGCATATTCTGGAAAGCGACGCGGCTTGGTGGGATGAAATTTTGGCCAGCAATTTGCACAGCGTTTACTATTTCAGCGTGCGGGCAGCCCAAGTCATGGCACGCAAGCGGCGCGGGGTCATTATAAATATGTCCAGCGGCGGCGCGACCCGGGCCCACCGTGGCAACGCTGCTTACGACGCAGCCAAAGGCGGAATTGAAGCCTTTACAAGGGCGCTGGCGCTTGACCTTGGCCCATACGGTGTGCGGGTATGTGGTATTGTGCCCGGCTCAATCGACAGTAAGGGCATGAGTGCTGACATGAAGGCTGCTCGCGGTGAGACGATACCGATACTGCGCGTTGGCGAGGTCAGCGAGATTTCACGCCCAGTGTTGTTTCTGGCTTCAGATGACGCCAGTTACATCAGCGGTAGTTTTTTGACTGTTGATGGTGGATTGCTTTCGCAGCAACGCTCAGCCCAAGTTGATATATTTCCGATTAGTAAGTTTCCTGCATGGAATTAGCAGTAATATCGCTGCTGTGCATGTCAACAAGATAACAATCAAGGTTTTGCGGAAAGTGGGTAATAGCCTGCGAGCTCATCTCTACCGGATCGGGAGTTTGACGAGACTCCTTGCTGGTATCACTGCGCTGTAGGAGTGTCACATGCGGCGGAGCGTGGATAGGTGTGGATCAGGCGCTGGCGCGCTGCGGTGAGTGTTGTGGGCTGCCAATGCCGTATCGTAGGCATTGGGCATTTTCCGTTTGTCACGCGTATCAAACGCCCCAGAAAATCGAACAAATGTGACAAAAGAGGTCACTGGCCATGAGAGATTGGTGGGGTGAAGTCTGGCACAAAGTGTCATTGACTCTTGCGGAGCTGGGCGTATTACTTCGAGGTGCAAGAGAGCTTGAATTTCCTTTCCGTTATATATGCTTGGAAGTGGCCTTGTGTTGAAACTAATAACTAAATGTACTCACCGCTAACGCAGATTCGCGTTGCTGTTGAAGCGGGCGCGGGTGTGGTGTCAGATGGTCGCGCCCGGCTGCTGGAATTTCAACTTGGGCCGTGAGTATGTGCCGCGCTGCTGGAGTGCCGGGGACACGCTCAGCTGGTAGTTGCAGAGTACTGCGAGCCGCGGTGTATCAACGCCGGCGGCCAGAGCAGAGTGTGGCGTACCAAGTGGTGCAGCAAAAATTGGAGATATGGCTGGCGCGCCGGCGCGCGGGCTCGGCGGTCGCAAGGGCTGGCAAAGCAGGGCAGGTGGCTGTCCTGCCAAAACAAGTTGTAGCTTTAGTTACGCGCTTAGCGCAGCGTGACCTTCCGGCAGGCTTGCCAGCCGGGTGGCGGCGAGTGCCAAGCCCAACACCAGCCAAAACAATGTTTGCAGCGGATGAAATTCCAGATGCACAAAGTAGTGGTCGAAGATGCTGATCACAAGTGCAGCTACCAATGCGGCATGTGCGCCAAGCCATGCTGGCGCAAGCGCTGCGCTGCGCAGTGCGTTACGGGCGTGGCTGGCGCCCCAGCCCAGCGTTGTGGCCAGCACCAGCGCAAAAGCTGCGAGGCCCAGCAGCCCCGTCTGCTCCGCCATTAAAAGATACGCACTGGACACACCCAGATACAAATCAACATCCGGCGCTCCGCCAAAGCCAACCCCGAGAAATGGGTAGCGTCCGATAAGTTCAAGCGCGTCCTTGTATTCCCCAAAGCGCATTTGCGTGGCGAGGTCCGCGCCGCGCAGGCCGGCACCAAAGTGCAGCACATAAGCTTGTGCCTGCGGCAGTAGCAGCACCAGCCCCGCGCAGAGCGCCAGCAGCCACAGCAGTCGGCGCTGCTGCAACAGCGCTATTCCCAGAAACGCAATCAGCAGGCTGGCCATTGCAGCGCGCGAGAAGGTGAGCAGCAACGTTGTGGCAATCAGGGCCAGCAGCAAGTAGGCCGGCCAGCGCCGTCCGGCCAATGGGCGGGCAGCTGCCAGCTGGGCGGCAGCCAGCGCACCCAATACGGCCAGCATGCCGCCCAGTGCGTTGGGGTCCACCGCCGTGCCGATGGCGCGCTGTGCGTTTTCAGAATCATCCTCCACATAACGCAGCACGCTGCCGGTGGGATAGCCGAGGCGGCCGAGGGAGTTGAGGCCGCGTTCGCTGACTGCGGGCGGCAGCAAGTAAAGCACAAGCGCAACGCCGGCAGTGGCGCTGCCCAGCAGCAGCAGCACGCGCAGCAGGCGGTTCAGCTCGCGCAGCGTGCGCGTGTGCTCTACTACCAGCACGGCAAAGAACACGCTCAGCAGAAACTCCACAAAGCGGCGCGCCAGATTGGGCGTGAAGGCAGTGTGCGTCAGCGCGCTTATGAAAGCCACTATGCACACCATCGCAAACGCCAGCAGTGGCGCGTGCGCCGGCGTCACGAGCAGGTGGCGGCGGTAGCCCGCCATCCACTGGCACAAGTAGACGAACAGCGCGCCCGCCAGCGCCACATCCAGCAGCGTAAGCGTGAGCACAAACTTGAACGGCAAAGTGCCGAATGGCAGCAGCGTGATGATGGCAAGTACTGCGCAGAGCGCAACCTCCAAACTGGCAAGCGCCCACAGCACTAGAACCAGCGTGCCAAAAACAGCCAGCGTTACAAGCGGGCCGGCATAGCCAAGCAAGGCTCCCGCCAGTACGGCCAACCCGGCGATGGCAGCGCCCAGCAACAGCGGCGCTTGCTGCCAGCGGGTGTCTGATTGCGGGCTGCTGGTTGTCTGCATGGTTGCGGCAGTCAGCGCGCGCAAGGCTGCGCGGCCCGGCGCAAGCGCCATCGCGCTGCGCGACAGACTGCCATCAAGCTGGGTCCGCAGCGCGGCGGCCGGGCTTGCGCCACAGCAGTGGCAGAACTGCAAGCGCAATACCCAGCAGCGACAGCCCTGCGCCCCACAGCAGCGCAGGCGGCCGGTACTGCAATTGCACCGTATGGGTTCCGGCGCTGGGCAGCGCCACGCCCTGCACAAAACCATTTACCGGGATGCTCGGCTGCCACGCAGCTCCGTTGACGCTTGCCATCCAGCCCGGGTACCAGGCTTCGGATACAACCAGCAGCCCCGGCGCAGCGCTCTGCACCGTGAGCTGCAGTGCACCGGGCTGATCACTGTTTACTTGGGCACTCCCGGTACTTGGCAGCAGTGCCGGCGCTGCTGCCGCTTCTACCAGCGCGGTGCCCAGCGCATCAAAGCCGGGCGTGCGCAGAAGCTGCCATTGTTCTTCCGGGCTGGCTGTGCGCTGCAGCTTGCCGGCCACCCAGGCGCGCTGTGCTGTGAAGGGCAGGCGGTACACCTTGGCATCGCCCTCTGGTGCTGGCCCGTGATACAGCGTTTGCGCTGCCAGCGGCAGTCCCTCGCGCGTGCCCGGGTCCATCTTCCAAGACACCAGATAGTCCACGCCCAGCAGCTTGAAGCGCACATCCTCGGCCGCGTACGTGTCAAACTCCATCCACATGCGCGGCCGGATCGGCGAAATGCCGCCCCACTCGCGCAAGCCGTACATGCACGCCCAGTGCCCGTTCATGCGCGCATCATCTTGCACACGGAACCAGCGGCCAGTACCGGCATCTTTCTGCAGTGCGTCAAGCATCGGCCGGTATGGATATGTTTCAAACGGGGCCGCAGCATTTGTGGCGCTGTTTGCGGCGAACAGCTCGAGCGCCAGCACCGTTAGCAGCACCCCCGGGAACCAGGCGCGCAGCGGGCGTGCTGCCAGTGTGATGGCTGCCAGCGCCACGCCCAGCAGCAGCAGCCCGAAGCGCGGCGGCAGGTCGCCCCATTTGATTGCATCCGCGCGTGCCAGCAGCACCACCGCAATCAGCAGCACAATCACGGGCAGCGTCAGCGCCCGCAGCAGCCGCGCTGCTTTTGCAGCCGCGCGCCGGCTGTGGCGCGGCAGCGGGCCCAGCAGCAACGCAGCGCCATGCGCCACTAGCGCAGCGCTGCCCATTGCCACAATCAGGGCTGCGCGCTCCTGCCCGCGGAAGAGGCTGTAGCCCGGCAATATCCAGTACGCCAGCCCGTACGCGCCTTGGCTGCTGCCAAAACTAAGCAGCGCGCCGGCCAGCACCGTTGCCACCCAAAAGCGCACGGCAGCGGTTGGCACGGCAGTCGCTGCCAGCAATGCCAGCGTCAACCCCAGAATGCCCATAAACAACGGCTGCCAGCGGCTGACGAGGCCGGTAACTACAAGCTGCGCCAGATCTTGCAGCGGAAAGCCATGCGCCAGCTCTGCATACGGCAGGCTGCTGCGCGTGGACAGCGTGAGGTATTGGGCCTGCGGCAGCAGCTGCACTGCGCTGATTAGCGCGCCCAGCAGCACTACCGGTGCCAGCCGCCACAGCAGCGCCCGCCATTGGCTGCCCGCAGCGCGCCCGCAAAATAAAAAGTATGCAATTGCCAGGTACGCGCACAGCATAAAACTTTGCGGGTGGCCGGCGAAAAACATCAATGCCAGCAGGCCGCATGCGATGGCGCGCGAGGCTGCACCGGTATTCACAGCCAGGCGCCGCATCGCAAGTAGCAGCAACGGCAGCCACGCTGCCGTTTCCAGGATGCCGGTTTGCAGCGGCGGGTAGCCAGTGAGGTACCCGCCGAAGGTGAACACAAGCGCACCGGCAAGTGCTGCCAAGCCGCGGCCAGTTTCGGCGCGCAGAAATGCGTAAGCGCCGAGGCCGGCAATTAAATAATGTGCAACCGTTTCGGCGGTGAGTGCCAGCAGCGGGAAATGGCCGTAGCCCAACAGCCGCAGCGCGCCAAAGCTCAGCCAAACCGGCGGATAAAACAGCTGCGCTTGCGGGTCGGCATGGAATGGATAGCCGCCAAAGAAGCAGTCGGTCCACAGCGGCAAGCGTCCGGCCACAAGCTCGCGAAAAGCCAGTGAGCGAAAAACAAAAAACTGCTGCGTGAAGTCGCCATCCGGAAAAACCACTTGGTTGGGCGGCGCTGCAAAGTAGCGCCAGAAGAACAGGGCCCACAACCCGGCCAGAATGGCGCAGTGTGCGGCAGCGCTATTGCGCAACCAACGGCTTAGTTCAGTTGACATTGCAGGACGACTTTGACCAGCACTGTGAGGGATGATGGAAATTTCCGGGCATGCGCGGCAGAGCCCCAAAAAAAATTGATGTGGCGCTGCCGGACCCCACCCCTGCCGCAAAGTTTAGCATCTTGAATCAATCCGCAGCGGTCACGCGAATGCGGCACAGCGTCACAAAATTGTCGCCCCATTCGCCGCTGGCACTGATCACGTTCAGGCGTTCATCGCCGTCGCGGTACATTCCTGCTTGCACCGCATAAGTGCCGGGCGGTGTGTTGGCTGCAAGCTGCAGTGTATGCGGGTCGGCGTAATCTTGCCCGGGCTGCCAGGCTGCGGTTGGCGCGCCGCCGTTTACCGGCCAGCCGTCATGCTGCCCCCAGACTTGATCGCCCGCGCCGCGCACCTGCACAAACACAGTGTAGTTGGCTGCGGGCTGGCGCAGTGCCCGCCAGTGCAAAGTCAGCGGCAGCATGGCGCCGGCTTGCAGAGTACGCGTGCCAAATTCGTAGCCGGTTAGTTGAATCTGATTTTCGAGATTGATTGCGAGCGCGTTGGGCACCGCGCCTGCAGTTGCCAGCAGCTCCACCTCGGCCAAGAGCGCATGGTCAGCACCAGTGTCTGCTAACAGGCGGTCGCCGGTGGCAAAATCATACAAGCCCACTTGCACTTGCAGGCGCGCGGGTGCGCATGCAGTTTGCGGAATGCGCAGCAAGTAGCGGTCTGCCAGCAGCTGCCCGGGCTGCAGCAAGCGCGTCGGTTGCCGGCCAAGGCCGGGGAAGGTGTCGCGCTGCGCAACAATTGTTTGCGCCTCGTCAATCAGATGCACAAACACGCTCCAGTCGCGCTGCATCGGGGCCAGCACTTCCCAGTACAAAGTGATCTCTGCTTCAGTACCGGGTTGCACTTGGCTCGCGCCCAAGGTATACCCGCGCAAGCGCAGCGCAGCCGGCGTGCCAAAGCCCGTGCCAATGGTTTGCTTCATTTGGGACAGGTCTGCCGGCGCGGGCGCTGCGTAAGCGGGCGCAATCACCCATGCGGGCGCAGCCGCACTCAACGCGAGCAGTGCCACAACCGGCACGCTTAGGCACGCGTTGCGTACTGTGCGCCAGCGGGCGGGAAACCAGGCATCGATGCCCGCAGCAAACAGCACTGCCAGCGATTGGATGGCGGTAAATATGAGGCGCCCCTGCGAAGACCACGTGAAAGTGGACCAGCGCAGCAGCGATCCGAACACGGCCAGCGGAACAACAATGACGATGGCTGCCGGCAGCCAGTTGCGCGGCGGCTGCTTCAGGCGCCGCGCGCTGCGCCCCGCAAAAATAATTGCACCGCTGCCGGCCACCAGCGCAAACATGTTTAACGTGCTGTACACCCAGCCGGGAAATGGAACATTCACGCCGCCAAACAAACCCCAGAACGTGCGCATGAATCCTTCGCGTTCGCTCCAAAGCTGCTGCAATCCAGCCGGATGTGCGCGCACGCCCAGCACCGCCACAAACTGGTTGAGGCCGGTGGGTGTGCCGTACAGCTGCAGGTTGCGCGCAAACCACCAGCCGCAAACCAGCGCTGCAATGCCAAACACCAACAGTCCCTGGCGCAGCAGGCGCAGGGCGTGATGCGGCAGGATGTTTGGCGCGCTGCGCTGCGGATCGGCCCGCCAGTCTGCCATCTCGAGCACACCAATCACAGCCGCTGCAATCGGAAACAAAGCAAGCAACGAAAGCTTGGTGAGCGCACCCAAGCCCAGCAGCAAGCCCAGCAGCGCGTGCGCTGCCGGCTGGCGCGCGGGGCCAGCTGCCGGTGTGCCAGCCATGCGCACCAGCAGCAGCACAATCAGGCTCGCCAGCAGCATTGCCAGGTTGTCGTTGTTCACCGAACCGGAGATGAAGAGGAACATGGGTGTGAATGCCACGAAGCCCGCAGCGCCGGCAGCCAGCCAGCGGTCGCGCGCCAGCACCGCGAGTGCAATCTCGTAGGTGCACCAAACCGTGCCAGCAGCCAGCAGCACGGACAAGAATCGAATGATGCGCACTGCCAGCACGGTGCCGTGCCACGGCCAGTTTTCTGCTGCGGTGTGCACCACCAGATTGCGATTGCCATCCGTTGTGAGAATCCCAACATCCGCGTGCGGATTCAGCCAGCGCACCTGCGCCATGTCGCTTGTATCAATCAAGCGCGTGGCTTGCGCCATCAAGAAATAGTAGAGCGGTGGTTGGCCCGCTTCCTGGCGCCACGGGCCGGGGTTGGCCGGGTCAAGCACTGGCAAGTTGCCGGTATCCGCAATGTGCTTGGCCATCGGATAGTGCCAAAGCTCGTCAGAGGCGTCGAAGAGCGGCGTGGTGGCAGCGTACACGCTGCCCAGCCCAACGCAGGCAGCCAGCAGCAGCATGAGGCCTGCATGGGTTTGCCAGTAGCGGACGGAAGGAGAGCTGGGAGTGGCGCGCATTTGCAATGCGCCAGTGTCAGGCGCGCAGCGCAAGCCGGGCGGCGCCGGGCCGCGCGCTAGCGGCGGCGGGTAAGCAGCAAGTAGCCGGCCAAGCCGGCACCGCCGAGTAGCAGCATCGCGCCCAGCGCACCCACCAGTGAGCCAAGCCAGGCCGGCTGGCTGGATGCTGCTGCAGCACTGGCTGGTGAGGGTGTCGTCTCTGCCTGTTGCGCGCCGAACTCCAAGTTTGCGGTGCTGCCCATTGCCAGCGCCAATTCCCACTCCGCACGGGTGGTAGCCACATATCCGGCGGGTGCCTGCAGGCTGATGCGGTAGTTTGCGGGCGGCAATTTTTCAAAGCAGTACGGCTCGGGTTTTTCACCGGTGGTGTAAGTGCCCAAAGTGCTGCTGCTTCCCGTATCCAAGATGGTAAACACGCCGCCGTTCACCGAAGTTTCGCCAGCGTCCAAAACGCCGTTTCCATTCAGGTCAGCATAGAGCTGCACACAGATTGCGCCCGAGGGCGCTTCAGCGGTTGGTTCCACGGTTGGCACGGCGGTTGGTTCGGTCACCACCGTGGGTTCGGCTGCCGCAGCCGGGTCGGGCGTTGGCGTCTCCGCCACTGCTGCTGTGGCCGCAGGTGTTGCTGCCACCGGCACTGTTTCAGCCTGCCCCAAAATTATTTTTTGGCCCAACGATAGCATTCTGCCGGCGTCGGGGTTGAGCGCCTTGATTTTGTTAAGGCATTCGATCGTATCGCCGCAGGTGACGGCCGCAATATGAATTAGCGTGTCGCCCGGCTGCACAATCCACAACTGCTGGCCGCTGGCATCTCCGGTGGGAACCGCAAAATTAGTGGGCGCAAATTTCACTTGCGGCGCACCGGTCGCCTGCGCCCCGGCGACAGCCGTGGTTGCACTCACTGCAACCAGCGTCGCGTTATCAAAATAGGCGTCGTTGTGTTTCAGCGAAACAGTTGTGGATGCAAATGTAAAAACCGTCAGGCTGGTGCCGACTGCCACGGCGTCCACGCTGAGGCTTCCATAGTTGTTCACATACTGCGCAGCAGACCACACATTACGGGAGTCTGAGGCATAGGTGCTGCCCTGGCCGATGCCGGCCTTGAGCGTGATGGTTCCGGTTGAAGCGGTGCTGTCATCATTGGAAGTGGCCCACGCATGCGCCGAGAGCGTGAAGCGGTAGGTGGTGCCGGCGGTGAGCCCGCTGACGGTTTGCTGAATTCCCGCGGTGTATGTGGCATTCGCCACTTCCAACTGCTGCGCCTTGGTCCCTTCGGCAACGCGTGCAGCAGCGACGCTGCTGGTGACGCTCTTGTAAGTGGGGCTGCCGGACACCACCCACTTCGTCCAGCCCGATGCGACACCGTCTATAAACGCATCTTCAAAGCCGGGGTTGGTCAGCAGATTGGTGGCGCGCACGGGAGCGGCCTCCACCGTGGCAGCCAGCAGCCCGCCCGCCAGCGCGGCAGCTGCTATTCCACGGAGGAAAACTAAAAATTTTGATTTCATAATTTCAAAGGCGGTCGGCGATTATAGCAGCCCCGCCGCTTTGAAAACTCCGCATGCTAAAATCAAATCAATGGATTTGAGCGAAAAACTGCAGGGACAACTGGCAAATTTGCCGGCGCAGCCCGGCTGTTACCTGATGAAAGACGCTGCTGGCAGCGTGATTTATGTGGGCAAAGCCATCAATCTGCGCAACCGGGTGCGCTCTTACTTTCACGCTTCCGGCGACCACTCCGGCAAGACGCGCGAACTGGTGCGGCGCGTGGTGGATATTGAGTGGATCATTCAGAGTTCGGAGCTCGAGGCGCTGCTGCTTGAGTACAACCTCATCAGCCGCCACCAGCCGCGCTACAACGTGCGCTGGAAAGACGGCAAAGCTTATCCGTATATCAAGGTGCATTGGCAGGATGCGTTTCCAAAAGTTACGGTGACGCGCCGGGTGGATACTGATGGCGCGCGTTACTTTGGGCCGTATACCAGTTCGTGGGCGGTGCACCAGACGCTCGATGTGCTCCGCAAACTTTTTCCGTACCTGACGTGCGACCGCGAAATTACCGGCACGGATGCGCGCGCCTGCCTGTACGCGGACATTCACCTGTGCATGGCGCCGTGCATTGGGGCCGCCACGCAAGAGCAGTACCGGGCCATGGCGGCGGATCTGAGCCGCTTTTTGCAGGGCGAGACGGCGCAAGTGGTGGAGCGCTTGCGGGTGGAGATGGGTGTTGCCAGCGAGCGCCTGCAATTCGAGCGCGCTGCCACGCTGCGCGATCAGCTGCTGGCCATCGAACGCGTGGTGGAAAAGCAAAAGGTTATTTCGCAGCAGCATTTGGATTCAGATGTGATTGCATTTGCGCGCCAGGACAACGACGCTTGTGCGCAGGTGTTTTTTGTGCGCGGTGGAAAGCTGATCGGGCGCGACCACTTTCTGCTGGAGGGCGTGGCGGAGGAGAACGACACCGAGGTGCTGGGTGCGTTCCTGAAGCAGTTCTATCACAAGGCCACGCACATTCCTGCCGAGGTGCTGCTGCCTTCAGAAGTGGCCGAGGCCACAATCATCGAGCGCTGGCTGCGCGACAAGCGCAACGGTCAGAAGGTTTCACTGGTGGTGCCACAGCGCGGAGACAAGCGCAAGCTGGTGCAGATGGCGCTGGAAAATGCAACCGAAACGCTGGGCGGGTTGCGCGCGCAATGGCAGGCGGACACGCACAAGCAGGAGGCGGCACTGGCGGAGCTGCAGGCCGGGCTGGAGCTGCAGGCGCCGCCCACGCGCATTGAGTGTTTTGACATTTCCAACACGCAGGGAACCGCAGCCACCGGCAGCATGGTGGTGTTCCATCAGGCACGCCCGCCAAGAGCCACTACCGGCGCTTTGTTATTCGCAGCGTGGCCGGCCCGGATGATTACGCCAGCATGCGCGAAGTATTGACGCGCCGCTTGCAGCGCTGGCAGGACCTGCACTCTGCGCAGCATGCGCCCGGCCACAAACCGGACGAGTCTTTCTTGCGCCTGCCGGAACTCTTAATTGTGGATGGCGGCAAGGGCCAGCTGGGCGTGGCGGTGGAGGTGCTGCAGGCATTTGGCCTAAGCGCGCAGGTGGCGCTCGCGAGTCTGGCCAAGCAGAACGAAGAACTTTTTGTGCCGGGGCGCACGGCGCCGATCTTGCTGCCGCGGCGTTCGCCGGGGCTGTTCCTTGTGCAGCGCATTCGCGACGAGGCGCACCGCTTTGCCTTGACACTGCATCGCGCGCGCCGCACGCGCACCGGGCTGGCTTCACAGCTGGATGCGATTCCGGGCATCGGGCCGGCGCGGCGCAAGGCGCTGCTGAAGCACTTTGGCTCGCTAGACGGTATTCGCTCGGCAGAGCTGGAAGACCTGGCGCAGGTGCGCGGCGTGTCCCGGGATGTGGCGCGCGCCGTGAAGGACGTGCTGGCCTAGGCCCCAGCGTTTGCGCGGCGCTGAGTACCGCCACTTCATCTTGCAGAAAACTGAAGCAAACCCGCCGGCCGAAATGGCCGGGGTTACGCGCGCTGCCGGCATCATTGCCACGGGCAATGTGGCATCGCGCGTGCTGGGTCTGGTGCGGGACACGGTGAAGTCCAACTACTTTGGCGCCAGCGGTGCGGTAAGCGCCTTCGACATGGCAGCCAAGGTGCCGATGTGGATTTACGATTTACTGGCCGGGGGCATGTTAAGTGCTGCGCTGGTGCCGGTCTTCAGTGAGTACGCGCGCGCAGAGCGCCGTGCGGAGTTGTGGCAGGTGGCGTCGTTCCTGCTAACCATCAGTGCCATTGCGCTTGCTGTTTTGACGCTGCTGGGCGAGTTGTTTGCGCCGCAGCTGGCGTGGCTGGTGGGCGGCGGGCTCAGCCCCGAATTGCTGCAGCTCACCACAAGCTTGCTGCGCCTCACATTGCCGACGATGCTGTTCTTGAATCTGGCCGGCATTCTGGCGGGACTGTTGTTTGCGCTGCAGCGCTTTACGCGCCCGGCATTCAATGCCGCAATGTTCAACCTGGGGATTGTGGCAGCGACGCTGCTGTTTGCGCGCGAGTATGGCGTGTATGCCATGGCGGGCGGAATGTTGTGCGGTGCGGCGCTGCAGCTGCTGCTGCAATATAGCGGGCTGCTGGATGCGCGCCTGGTGCCGGTGCTCAACTGGCGCCAGCCCGCCTTGCAGCGCATTGCGCGCTTGTATCTGCCGATCGTGCTGGGGCTGCTGGTGGACATGGTGAGCCGCGCTGTGTCCTACCGTCTGGCCTCGAGCACTGGCGACCAAAGCATTGCCTGGATGGGCTATGCCACAACGCTGATGCAGTTTCCGCTGGGGCTGACTTCGATTGCCGTCTCGGCTGCCATCCTGCCAACGCTGGCGCGCCAGGCTGCAGCGGTAGAGCAGCGCGAGTTTTTGCAAACTCTGGCGCATGGGCTGCGGCTTGTGATCCTGCTCATCATTCCGGCGGTGGCGGGCATGTATGTGCTGGCCGGCCCAATCGTGCGCCTGCTCTTTGAGCATGGTGGTTTCTTGCCAGCCGATACGGTGATGACCGTGATTGTGCTGCGCCTGTACTTGCTTGGAGTGGTGGCCGCTGCCGTGGACCTGCCGCTGGTGAATGCTTTTTATGCGCGCCAGGATGCGTGGACCCCGGCCATGGTGGGGCTGGCCGGCGTTGGCGTGTACCTTGCGGCCGCGCTGGGCCCGGCGCTCTTCCGGCCCATGCAGCTGCAGGATTTGATTGTGGCCAACGCCGTGCAGCTCACGGCCCATGCGCTTTGCATGTGGTGGTTTTTGCGCGCGCGCGTGGGCACGCTGGCCGGCAACGGCTTGCTGCGCATTACGCTGCAGGCAAGCGCAGCCGCCGCCTTGATGGCGGCCGGCACACTGGCGAGCCTGGAGCTGCTGCAGCGCTGGCACGCATTTGGCGGACTGGCCGGCGAGCTGCTGCTGGTGGCGCTGCCAGCAGCTTTTGGCGCCGCAATTTATTTTGGCGTGCTGCTGCTTGCGCGCGTGCCGGAGGCCGCGCAGCTGCTGCCACGGCCGGCAGCGCGCTAAGCTCGTCGCTATAATATTTTTCGATGCCTGAATCAAACCGCCCCGCGCTTTCGCCGCACTTGTACACGGAGGAATATTTCCGCGAAGCGTGCGAAGGCTATGACGAATTTAATGAAACAAATGGCGCGCGCCTTTCACGCCGGCTGCAGGCTGCATTTGCGGTGGCGCAGGTGACGCGCGGCATGCGGGTGCTGGACGTGGGCTGCGGCCGCGGCGAGATTTTGCGCCACTGTGCAGCGCTTGGCGCAGCCGCGTTTGGAGTGGATTATGCGCCGGTGGCAGTGGAGCTGAGCCGGCAAGTGCTCGATGGCAAGGCTGCCGCGCCGGCAGCTGTGGCGCAGTCGGATGCCAAGCGCCTGCCGTTTCCCAGCGGCAGTTGTGATCGCGTGCTGATGTTTGATGTGGTGGAGCATCTGTATCCGTGGGAGCTGCAGGCTGCGTTCCATGAAGTGCGGCGGGTGCTGCATGCCGATGGCTTGTTTGTGCTGCATACCGCGCCCAACGCATGGTACGACCGTTTTGCATATCCGCTGGTGCGCGCCATGCGGCGCATGGGCGGCACGCACTACCCCGCCAATCCGCGCGCGCTGAACACGCCCGCAAATGTGGAGGTGCATGTAAACGAGCAGAGTGCGTTCAGCTTGTGGCGCGCGCTGCGCGTGGCCGGCTTTGGCAGCCGCGTGTGGCTGGAGAGCCCGCCGCAAAACCGCACCGAGCGCGCGCCGTTGGCTGCACTGCGCCATGTTTCATTTCGCTGGCCGCCCTTCCGCTGGTTTTTTGAGCGCGAGGTGTTTGCTGTGGCGTGGAAGCTGTGATGCACAACAGTCGGCACGCTGCCGGGATCCGGCAATGAAAGACCGGCGCCGGGTCGGCGACCTCTCGATTGAGGAGCTGGAGCGCGTGCTTTCAGTGCGGCGCGCTGCGGTGCGGGCCGATCGCTTGCGGCGCTACCGGGACGCGGGGCGCGCGCTGCCCGGCAACACCGAGCTGGAAGCAGCGGAGGGCGAACACCAGCCCACGGGCTGGCAGTGGCTGCGCTTGGGGCGGGTGGGCAATGCGCTGCTCGCAATCGTTGAGATCGGGGCCGTTGTGGGCCTGATCTATTTTGGGTACCAGTTATGGGCTGACCGCAATCTACTTAACCGTGAGGCGCAAGCAGTGATGCAAGCGGGCGTTGTTACGCAGGCTCCCACGCCCAGCATCACCGCCGTGGTTTTGCCGGGCGGCCATACACCGCCCAATGCGGCTGGCGGGGCACAGTTCAATGAAGCTGAAATCCCGGAGCACTTGCGGCCCTTGGTGCAGGCTCCGCAGCCAATTTCCATCCCGCCGACGCCTGGTCCGCGTCAGGCAGTGCGTATTCAAATCAGTTCAATCGGGGTGGACGCCGCCGTGGTGCGCGGAGACAGTTGGGAGCAGCTGAAGAAAGGCGTGGGCCAGCAGTTGGGCACAACCGATCCCGGCCAGGCTGGCAACCTGGTGCTATCTGCACACAACGATATTTTTGGCGAGATTTTTCGGTCTTTGGATAAGCTGCAGCCCGGCGACACTGTAACGCTGCAGACAACGGTGGAAAAGTTTAACTATCGCATCACCGGCAGCCAGGTAGTGGAGCCGACAGACGTGCGGGTGCTATCTTCGACCACCGCGCCCACGCTTACTTTGATCTCATGCTACCCTTATCTTGTCGATAACAAGCGCATCGTGGTGTTCGCCGAGCTAGTGCCCGGGTCTTAAAGTGCCGGCGCTTTGCGGTATCATTACTTCGATAATGGAAAAATCGAAATGACCAAACGCGACCGTCGCAAACGCAGTCTTTCCGCAGCTGGCAGCGCTGCCCTATCTGGCGGCAGTGCGCCCGGCGGTGCCAAACGCGAGGATATTACCGCTGACTACACGCATATCCGCGCGGATCTGAAGCGCATCGGCATATTGTTTGTTGTGCTGACTTCCGGGATGGTTGCGCTCTCCCGCTTTATCCACTAGCAACGCGCTGCGCCGGCCGCACTGCCCGTTTGGCATTTTAGAAGCCAACGGGAGGGCGGGCACCCGCGCTGCAACTCCATCATGTTAGATAAGCTGGCTGGCATTGAAGCGCGTTTTGATGAAATAGATGCGCTGCTGGCTGACCCGCAGGTTTCCACCAATGCGGTGCGGCTGGTGGAGCTGGCACAGGAACGCAGCAAGCTGGAGCCGCTGGTGGATTCAGCACAGGTGCTGCGCGCGTTGCAGTCGCGCGTAGCTGATGCGCGTGCGCTGCTGGCGGACCCCGAACTGCGCGATATGGCTGCTGCCGAGCTGCCGGAGCTAGAGCAGCAACAGCTGGCGCTCGAGCAGCGTGTGCGGCGCTTGCTGCTGCCCAAGGATCCGCGTGATGACCGCAATGTGATTGTGGAGATTCGCGCTGGCGCCGGTGGTGACGAGGCGGGTTTGTTTGCGGCTGACTTGTTCCGCATGTACACGCGCTATGCCGAGCGCCAAAAATGGCGCGCCGAAGTCATGTCATCCAACTCCAGCGGCGTGGGCGGCTACAAAGAAGTTTCGTTTGAGGTGCGCGGGCCGGGTGTTTACTCGCGCCTCAAGTATGAGTCTGGCGTGCACCGGGTGCAGCGGGTGCCGACCACCGAGGCGCAAGGGCGCATTCACACTTCCACTGCCACGGTGGCTGTGCTGGCCGAGGTGGATGAGGTTGAGATTGTTATTCCAGACTCCGACGTGCGCATGGAAGTCTTTCGGGCCGGGGGCGCGGGCGGGCAGCACGTGCAAAAGAACTCGACAGCCGTGCGGCTCATTCATGAGCCCAGTGGGTTGGTGGTGCAGTGCCAGGACGAGCGCTCGCAATTGCAGAACCGGCTGCGCGCCATGGCTATTTTGCGCGCGCGCCTGTTTGACTTGGAAGATGAGAAGCGCCGCAGCGCGGAAATGATCGACCGGCGCTCGCAAGTGGGCACTGGTGATCGCAGCGAAAAAATCCGCACCTACAACTATCCGCAGAATCGCATCAGTGACCATCGCATCGGCCTTACGGTGCATAACCTGACCGATGTGCTCGACGGCGCACTCGAAGTGTTAATTGATGAACTGGTGACCAGCAACGAGGCGGAACGGCTGGCCGAGGCCGGGCTGTGATGGAAGCTTTGGCGCCGGCGGCAACAGTGGGCAGTGTGCTGGCGAGCGGCGGCGCGGATCGCAATGACCTGCAAGTGCTGCTGGCGCACACAATGGGTGTCACGCGCACCAAGTTGCTCTCGCACCCGCAAGCGCCGATTGATCCCGGGCTGCTGGAGAATTTTGAAAGCGCCCGCTTGCGCCTGCAGGCGGGCGAGCCGCTGCCGTATCTGATTGGCGAGTGGGAGTTCTTTGGCGCGAGCTTTGCTGTGAGCCCGGCGGTATTAATTCCGCGCCCGGAGACGGAGCTGCTGGTGGAGCAGGCACTGAAGTTGCTGCAGCCGGGTGCGCGCGTGGCCGATGTGGGCACAGGCAGCGGCTGCATTGCGGTGGCACTTGCGCTGCACAACCATAGCATTACGCTTGCAGCCAGCGATGCAGCGGCCGCTGCGCTGCAGATTGCGCGGGCAAACGCGCAGCGCCATGCGGTTGCCGCGCGGATTCAGTTTTCGCACACGCACTTGCTGCGCACGCTTGGTGAATTTGACTTGATTTGCGCGAACCTGCCGTACCTCACAACGCAAGAGGCGGCTGAACTTGCGGTGGGTCGTCACGAACCGCGTCTGGCGCTGGATGGCGGCGCGGATGGCCTGCAGCTGATTGCGGAGTTGTTAGCAACAGCGCCGGCGCATCTGGCTGCGGGCGGTGCCATGTGCCTTGAGATCGGGACGGCGCAAAAGGCGGCGGTGTGCGGGCTGGCAGCGGCTGCCTTTCCGGCAGCCCGCGTGCAGGTGCTGCCGGACCTCGCCGGGCACGACCGGCTGCTGGTCATTCAACACTCTCTGTAAACTCCTTTAAAACAGGCCATTTCAGAGCAAGCAGGGCGGGCTTGCTTTGGCGTGGCGCGTGTGTTATTGTTCGAGCGGTCCTGCCGTGTACGTGATACCGTCCCGTGGTTTTGGGCCAACATGATTGATACGGACGTTTTATTCTTTTTGCAACACGATAGGCAAGCCCGCCAAGCGGGCGCAGCCAAGGTGGAACAAATCGATCTGCGCCCGGCCTGCAAAAGCGGGCACAAAACTTAGCGGCTACACGGCATGGTGGGGCCTTTTTTAGGGCTGTGCTGCTGCGTGAAGTTACAACTGAAAATTTTTGCACCCCTACCAGCTTTCCGCCAACTAATAGTCGAATAATGCAGAATCTTTATCGGGGCAATTCAGGTTGTGGCACAGTGCCGGCTGCCAGCATGAAGCAGGCGCAGCTGTGACAAAAATCGAACGGCTCTCGGACAACGTCTACGTTTTTACGAGCGACCGCTATGCGCAGGTGACGGCGGGCGTGGTGCTTACTCCGGACGGTGCGATTGTGATTGACACGCTGCCTTACGAAGATGAGACACGCGACATGCGCGAGTTCATTGAACGCAAGTTGGGCAGTGTGGTGCGCTACGTTGTAAACACGCATCATCATGCCGACCATGTTTTCGGCACCTGGATTTTTGGCGGCGCACACGTTGTGGCGCATGCACTGTGTGCGGAGCTGCTGCATACGCGCACGCGCGAAGGATTGAAGCGTGCCCAGCAAGATTCTCCCGATATGGCAAAGGTGCATATTGTGCTGCCACAGGTGACCTTTCGCACCAGCCAGTTCCGCCTTACGCTCGGCGGCAAGACGCTGATCCTGACGCACTCGCCGGGCCACAGCCCCGATCTGGTGACTGTGCTGGTTAATGAAGACCGGGTTCTATTTGCCTCGGATACGGTCATGTCCATTCCAGTGATTGCCGGCACGGGTGGCAGCTTGAAGAATTTGCTTGGGTCGCTGCAGGATGTGGTGCTGACGGACGTGGAGATGCTGGTGCAGGGGCATGGCGATGTGATTTTGCGCGGCGAGATTCGGGACAGCGTGCGCGGCCAGATCCGCTATTTGCAAACAATTGATGCGCACGTGCGGCGCACGCTAAAGCGCCGCCTGTCCAAAGAGACGCTGGCAAATTATTTGCTGGCGGCGACTAATCTCGTGAAAGTTCAGATGGGTGGCCTGGCGGAAAATCTGCACCAGACGAATGTGAATGCGTTGTATGACCAACTGCGCCGCAGTGTGCGTCCGTATCCCAGCACACCGCGGACGCGGCCGGCCGCAGTGGCAAAACCCCGAGTGCGCAAGCCGCTGGCTGCAAAGCGGTCCAGCCCCGTGCGCAAAGCAGCGCGGCCTGCGCCGAAGCCCGCTGCTCGAACGGCGAAACGCAAGCTCGTGCAGCCGAAGGCAAAGAGCAAACCGGTTAAATCCAAAAAAGAACTTCGCAAGGCCGAAAAAAAGTTAACGCACAAGCGGGAAAAATCTGCACGCAAGGCTGCAAAGGCCAAGAAATCCAAATAGTGAACCGCTGCGGTGCACTGTGAAACGCACCGGTGCGCCGGTCCGCATCCGTGCGCAGCGCAGAACTGAGCGCTGGCTGCCAAACAAAGCGACCAGTTTTCACGCAAGCAATGCTGCGCGCAACTGCTTCGCCCTAAAGCCCGGGGGATGTGGATTGGAGTTGAGATGCTCAATATATCGATCGATCTGGGCCGGCATCGATTGAACTCCATGTTTCCGTAACGACAGTATGACAACCCTGCTCTACCAAACTGATGCGTATCTGCGCAGCTTCGCAGCCACTGTGACGGCGGCAGAAGGTGCGCGCGTGGCCCTGGACTGCAGCGCATTCTTTCCCGGTGGTGGCGGGCAGCCGCACGACACCGGAACTCTGCGCGCCGGAGAGCTGGCGTGGGAAGTTGGTGCGGTTACAAAAGAGAGCGGTGTGGTGTGGCACGAGCTGCGCGGCGGGGCTGTACCGGTGGCGGGCAGCGCGGTGAGCGCGGAACTGGACTGGGAGCGGCGCTACGCACTGATGCGCACGCACACGGCCATGCACATCCTGTGCGGTGTTGTTTGGCGCGATTATGGCGCAAGCGTTACGGGCGGCAATATGGAGTTGTTGCAGGGGCGCATGGATTTTGAATTTGAGACAATGCGCGCCGAACTGGTCGATGAAATTGAGGCGAAGATAAATGCAGAAGTGGCAGCGGCGCGGGCGGTGCGGGTGCAGATTCTGCCGCGGGATGAAGCGTTCGCAATCCCGGATCTGATCCGGACGAAGGTCAACCTGCTGCCCGCGGGCATCGAGCAGGTGCGCACAGTGGAAATTGTGGGGCTGGACCTGCAGGCGGACGGTGGCACGCATGTAGACAACACCGCTGCGGTCGGGCACCTGCGCATTTCAGATTACAAGAGCAAGGGGCGCATCAACAAGCGCCTTGTACTGACCATAAGTTGAATTAATGCAATGCCGCTGCGCAAACAAACTCAATCCATTGCCAAGCTGCCGCTGGACACCATAATTCAGGGCGACTGCGTGGCCGTGCTGCAGCGGTTGCCTGCGGCTTCGGTGGATGTGGTGTTTGCCGACCCGCCCTATAACCTGCAGCTGCAGCAGGAGTTGTACCGGCCGGATAGCTCGCGTGTGGCTGCGGTCAACGATGCATGGGATCAATTTGAAGATTTTGCAGCATACGATGCATTCACGCGGGCATGGCTGCAGGGCTGCCGGCGTGTGCTGAAAGACACCGGCACGCTGTGGGTGATTGGCAGCTATCACAATATTTATCGCGTGGGCGCCCTGCTGCAGGATCTGCAATACTGGATACTGAATGATGTGGTGTGGGTGAAAGCCAACCCGATGCCTAACTTTCGCGGGGTGCGCTTTACAAACGCGCATGAGACGCTGGTGTGGGCGCAGAAGACCAAGGGCGCGCGCCACACCTTCAACCATCAAGCGCTCAAGGCGCTGAATGATGATTTGCAAATGCGCAGTGACTGGCGCCTGCCATTGTGCAGCGGCAACGAACGGCTGAAGGTGAACGGGCACAAAGCGCATTCCACGCAAAAGCCGGAGGCGCTGCTGTACCGGGTGCTGCTGGCAAGCACCAGTCCCGGCGATGTGGTGCTCGATCCGTTTTTTGGCAGCGGCACCACCGGCGCGATGGCGCGCAAGCTGGGCCGCCATTGGGTGGGCATTGAGCGCGAGCGCAAATACATCAGCCTGGCGCGGCGGCGCATTGCAGCCGTGCAGCTGCCGGATCCAGCGCTGCAGGTGCTGGCCACGCTTGAGCGGCGCGCGCTGCCGCGCGTGCCATTTGGCGCGCTGCTGGAAAATGGTTTGCTGCAGCCGGGGCAGACGCTTTATTTTGGCGCGCAGCGGGCGGTGGTGCTGGCCAACGGCCATCTGCGCTGGAAAGGGCAAACCGGATCCATCCACCAGATCGGCAGTTTGATTCGGGGCAGTGCCTGTAACGGCTGGGATCACTGGTTGTTTGATGATGCCAGCAGTGGCCAGCGCCAGCCGGTGGACCAGCTGCGCCAGCGCTTGCAGGCTGCTGCTCCCTGATCGGCAGCGGGCTGCCCGTTGCCGGCAGCCAGCAGGCCGGCAGCGCAAAACAGAATAGAATTCAAATTATGTTCGCACCAGTTTCCTCAAAGCTTGACCTGCAGCAAATGGAACTCGAAGTCCTCGAGTTCTGGCAGCGGGGCGGGATATTTCGCAAGTCTACTGAGATGCGCGCGGGCGGGCCGCGCTATGTTTTTTATGAAGGACCGCCCACAGCCAACGGCAAGCCCGGCAGCCATCATGTGCTGGCGCGCGCGTTCAAGGATATTTTCCCGCGCTACCACGCAATGCGCGGCAAGTATGTGCTGCGGCGCGGCGGTTGGGACACGCATGGCTTGCCGGTTGAAATTGAGGTTGAAAAGCAGCTGGGCTTGACGGGCAAAGAGCAGATTGAAAAGTTTGGCATCGCCGAATTCAACGCGCGCTGTCGCCAGTCTGCGTTTGAATACATTCAGGAATGGGAGCGCCTCACGGACCGGATTGGATTTTGGGTGGATCTAAAAACCGCCTACGTTACCTATGAGAACAACTACATCGAATCGGTGTGGTGGATTCTGCGCCAGTTGTGGGACAAGCAGCTTGTTTACCGCGGCTTCAAAGTTGTGCCGTACTGTCCGCGCTGCGGCACGGCGCTGTCTGACCACGAGGTGGCGCTGGGCTATCAGGACGATGTGCCTGACCCGTCCGTGTATGTGCGCATGCGCCTCAAAGATGATCCCGACACTGCGCTGCTGGTGTGGACCACTACGCCGTGGACACTGCCCGCAAATGTGGCGTGCGCGGTGGGGGCTGCGGTGCAGTATGTGACGGTGGAGCTAGCGGATGGGCAGCGCCTGATTTTGGCGCGGGAACTAATGGCGGCGGTGTTGGGGGAGGGCGGGCACAAGATTGTGGCAGAGCACACCGGCGCGCAGCTGGCCGGCCTGCAATACCTTCCGCTTTACAGCTTCCTGCCGTTTGCGGAGCAGGCCCACTTTGTGGTGACCGGCGAATTTGTAACCACAACCGACGGCACCGGCATTGTGCATCTGGCGCCGGCTTACGGCGCTGAGGACATGCAGGTGGCACGCACGCACAACCTGCCGGTGCTGCAGACTGTGGATGCGCGCGGCTGCTTCATTGATGCTGTGCTGCCGTTTGCGGGCATGTGGGTCAAGGATGCTGATCCGCTGATCATTCAGGATCTTCAGGCGCGGCAGCTCTTGCACCGGGCGGGCACCATTCTGCACACCTATCCTTTCTGCTGGCGCTGCAACACTGCGCTGCTTTACTACGCGCGCGACACCTGGTATGTGGGCACCACGCGCGCCAAAGAAGCGCTCGTGAGCCTCAATCAAACCATCAACTGGTATCCGGACCACGTGAAGAACGGGCGCTTTGGCAATTGGCTGGAGCACAATGTGGACTGGGCGCTGGGCCGCGAGCGTTACTGGGGAACGCCGCTGCCCATCTGGATGGATGATGATGGCGACAGCCTGATGGTGGGCTCGGTGGCGGAACTTTCCCAACTGGCCGGCAAGCCGCTGGACACGCTGGATCTGCACCGTCCGCATGTGGACGCAATCACATTTGCAAATCCCAAAACCGGCAAGCTGATGCGGCGCGTGCCCGAGGTGATTGACTGCTGGTTTGACAGTGGCGCGATGCCGGTTGCGCAATGGCACTATCCGTTTGAGAACAAGCAGCTTTTTGAAGAGCAGTTTCCCGCCGATTACATTTGCGAAGCGGTTGATCAAACGCGCGGCTGGTTTTATTCGCTGCATGCGATCAGTGCGCTGCTGTTTGGCAGCGTGGCCTACAAAAATGTGGCCTGCCTTGGGTTGATCCTCGATGGCGAAGGGCAAAAGATGTCCAAGTCCAAGGGCAACATTGTGAACCCGTGGGATGTGCTGGCGGTGCATGGCGCCGATGCGTTTCGCTGGTACTTGTACACTGCCAGCCCGCCCGGCCAGGAGCGGCGCTTCTCTGTGGATCTGGTGGGCGAGGTGGTGCGCAACTTTACGCTGACGCTGTGGAACACGTACGCGTTTTTTGTTTCGTATGCCAACTTGGATAACTGGCAGCCAGCAGCGGGCGGCAGCCCGGTTGCAGCTGCGGTGCTGACAGACTTGGACCGCTGGATCCTGTCCGAGCTGCACACGCTGGTGGGCAGTGTTACCGCGGCTTTTGAAAGTTATGATGTGACGGGTGCCACGCGCCCGATTGAGCGCTTTGTGTACGACCTTTCCAACTGGTATGTGCGGCGCTCGCGGCGCCGGTTTTGGAAGAGCGGCGCCGGCCCGGACAAGCAGGCAGCGTACGCCACGCTGCACGAATGCCTGCTTACCGTGAGCAAGCTGCTGGCACCCTCGATGCCATTTGTTGCGGATGCAATTTACCGCAACCTTGCCGGTGCCCAGCAGCCCGAGTCGGTGCACCTTGCGGACTGGCCGGCGGCTGTGGCAGCGAGCATCGACCCGGCGCTAAACCACGACATGCAGATTGTGCAACGGCTGGTGTCCCTGGGGCATAGCGCGCGCCAGCGCAGCAAAATGAAGGTGCGCCAGCCGCTGCCGGAAGCTGCGTTCTGGGCGGGCGCGGATGCGGCTGGTGTGATTGCGCGCCACGGCGCCTTGATTGCAGATGAGCTGAACGTGAAGCAGGTGCGCTTGCTCAACTCTGATTTGGAGGCGGTGGCCTACGAGCTGCACGCGCTGCCGCGCGAGCTGGGGCAGAAGTACGGCAGCCGCCTGCCGGCTCTGCGCACTGCGCTGGCTGCCACGGACGCAGCCACGGCTGCGCGCACGCTGCTCGCCGGGCAGGCGCTTGCGCTGCAGGTGGATGGCATGCAATTTGAGCTGCTGCCGGCCGAAGTGGAGGTGCGCCTGCAAGCGCGCACTGGTTTTGCGGTGGCAGCGGAAGGCGGCTTGGTGGCCGCGCTGGTGACAGACCTGACGCCGGAGCTGGTGCGGGAGGGGCTGGCGCGCGAAGTGGTGCGGCGGGTGCAGGAGCTGCGCAAGAGCAGCGGTTTTCAAATCTCAGACCGCATCCGCGTGCGCTTCCACGCCAGTGCCCAAATTGCGCAGGCAATTGCCGAGCATCACGAATACATCGCCGGGGAGACCTTGGCAGTTGCGTTGCAAGCCGGAGCGGTTACCGCCGACCCGTGGCTGATTGACGGGGAGTCCCTTGCTGTGCAGGTTGAGGTGGCGGGCTAAGGCTACCGATTTTTTTTGTTGGGCGCTCCGCTAATTTACCTTGTTGCTTGCCAATAGTTCTGGTTCGGTCGGCAGCGGCTTGATGCCCCGCTAACCGCGGACTTTCACAACAGCGTAGCGGGCGATTGGCGCCGCACAAGCCTGTGCTGCAGCGCGGCCATGTGCGGTGGTATTATCGACATCGGCAAACTGAATGCAAATAACTTCCCAGGGTAATGTTGGAGTTCCGCTGCGCGTGCAGCTGCGCTTATTGATGGTCTCGGCGGTTGTGATTGCCGTTGACCAGCTTTCCAAGTGGGCAGTGCGCAGCCGCATGGAGATCGGCGAAACCGTCGAGATCCATCCGTGGCTGCACGATGTGTTTGACCTGGCGCACACCACCAACACCGGTGCGGCGTTTGGAATGTTCAAGAGCGGCAGCACGATCCTGACTGTGCTGGCAATCTTGGTGTCGGCTGCGATTGTGTACTACAACCGCACGCTGGCTGCGGAGCAGGTATGGATGCGCACTGCGCTTGGCTTGCAGGTGGGCGGCGCCATCGGCAACATGCTGGACCGCCTGCAGCAGGGGTATGTTACGGACTTTTTGCATCTGCATTACTGGCCGGTGTTCAACATTGCGGACGCCGCCATCTCGATTGGCGTGGTAATTCTTGTGACGGTGATGCGCAGCGAGAGCAAACCGGCGCCTGCGCGCCCGGCCGTGGCTGCCCCAGAGCCGGGCCCGACACCGGACTAATGGCAGTGGCTACGCCGGCCGGCGCAGTGCACACGTTTCAACTTGCGCAGCGCGGTGAACGCTTGGACAAGGCGTTGGTGGAGTTTCTGCCGGACCTTTCGCGGGCGCAAATTCAGCGCTTGATTGAGGGTGGGCAGGTGCTGATCAACGGGCAGCTGCCTGCCAAGGCCGGAGTGCGGCTTGAAGGCGGGGAGACTGCGGTCGTCGCTGTGCCTGCGCCCGTGCCATCCACCTTGATTGCAGAAGCCATTCCATTGCAAGTGGTTTATGAGGATGCGGACATGCTGGTGTTGGACAAACCCGCCGGGCTGGTGGTGCATCCGGCCGCCGGGCATGCGTCCGGCACGCTGGTGAATGCGCTGCTGGCGCATGTGAAGGACTTTGGCGGCGTTGGCGGCAGCTTGCGGCCGGGGATTGTGCACCGCCTGGACAAAGACACGTCTGGCCTGATTGTGGTGGCGAAACACGACGCTGCGCAGCGCGCGCTGCAGGCGCAGTTCAAGTTGCGCAAAGTAGAGAAACAATATGTGGCGCTGGTGGTTGGGCGGCCGCCCACGCCAAGCGGGCGTGTGGAGGCGGCGATAGGGCGCGACCCGCGCCACCGCCAGCGCATGGCGGTGGTGACCAACAGCGAGCTGCGCAGCCGCATGGCGGTGAGCGAGTATCGAACGCGCGAGGCGTTGCGCGGCTATACATTGGTGGATGTAAAGCCAGAGACCGGGCGCACGCATCAGGTGCGCGTGCACATGGCGTTTCTGGGATGCCCGCTGGCGGGCGACCTTCTGTACGGCGTGAGCGGCGGGCGCTATAAACTGGCGCGCCACTTTTTGCATGCTGCCGTCCTCACGCTGAAATTACCCAGCGGCAAGACGCAGACATTTGTCGCGCCGCTGCCGGCCGAGCTGGAGGCTTGCCTCGCAGCCTTGCGCGGCTAAGCCGGGCGCCTTAGTGCGCCGCTATGTGTGGCGCTGGCAAGCTCAACATTTAGTAGATGCAACCAAATATGGAATTTATTGACCTGCGTTCCGACACGGTGACCAAGCCCACGCCTGAGATGCGCGCTGCCATGGCTGCTGCGGAAGTGGGCGATGATGTTTATGGCGAGGACCCCACGGTCAACGAGCTGGAGGCGGTGGCCGCGCACATGACGGGCAAGGCGGCTGCCTTGTTTGTTGCGTCCGGAACAATGGGCAATGTGGCGGCGATGATGGCGCACACGCAGCGCGGCGCTGAGGTGATCTGCGGTTATCAATCGCATGTGTTTCGCAATGAGCAGGGCCAGCTGGCGCAGCTGTGCGGCGTGCAGGCGCATCCGCTGCCGGAGCTTGCCAACGGGACTCTGCCGCTGGATCTGGTGGCGGGTGCAATTCAGGGCGATGACCAACACCATCCGATCACAAGTGTGCTGGCACTGGAGAACACACAAAACATGTGCGGCGGCCTGCCGGTGGGCGTGGACTATATGCGCGCAGCAGGAAGCCTCGCGCGCGCGCACGGCCTCAAGCTGCATGTGGATGGCGCGCGTTTGTTCAATGCTGCTGTTGCATTGAACGTGTCTGCGGCGCAGCTGGTGGCAGATGCGGACTCGGTGACATTTTGCCTGTCCAAGGGTTTGGCCGCGCCAGCTGGCTCCGTGCTCTGTGGCGATGTTGAGTTCATCAAGCGTGCGCGGCGCGCCCGCAAAGTGCTGGGCGGTGCCATGCGCCAGTCCGGCATACTGGCCGCTGCCGGCTTGGTGGCGCTGCGGTCAATGGTGGAGCGGCTGGCGGATGATCATGCACATGCGCAGCAACTGGCGCAAGGCTTGGCACGCGTGGCGGGCGTGAAGCTGGATCCCGGCGTGGTGGCCACGAATATGGTGTACTTTGATTTGGATGCGCAAGTGGCGCAGACTGATGCGCAGATCATGGCGCGCTTGCGCGAGCACGGCGTGCTCGTCGACTTTCTGTACTCGCCAGTTTCGCGCGGCTTCCGCGCAGTGACGCACTGCTGGATTACTGAGCCGATGGTTGACCGCGCGATCGAAGCTCTGCAGCACGTGCTCGCAACCTAAGCATGGCGGATACGCTGGTTGCGCTGGATCTGGAAACCACGGGGCTGGATCCAACTCGCGACGCGATTATTCAGATTGGCGCGGTAAAGTTTCGCGGCGAGCGCCTTGAGGCCGAATATGAAACGCTCGTCAACCCGGGCGTTCCGATCCCCGCTTTCATCAGCGAGCTGACCGGCATTACGGATGCAATGGTGGTGCGCGCGCCGGCGCTCGCGGCGGCGCTGCCGGAGCTGCTGCGCTTTGTGGGCAACGCGCCCGTGATCGGCCACAATCTAAAGTTTGATCTGGGATTTTTGCAAAAGCATGGTGCGCTGCGCAACAACGTGTCGATCGACACCTATGATCTGGCGAGTGCCCTGCTGCCGGGTGCAAGCCGCTATGCACTGGGTGCGCTGGCCGCCGAGCTTGGCGTGCCGCTGCGCGATGCGCACCGCGCCCTAAATGACGCGCGCGCCACGCAGGCGGTGTACATGCTGCTGGCGCAGCGCGCCGAAGAGTTGTCGCTCGACACACTCTCGGAGCTGGTGCGGCTGGCGGCAGATGTGGAGTGGGGCGCAGACTACACGTTTCAGGAGGCGCTGCGGCGCCGCACGGAACAAGGCGCCGCACCCAAACGCCGCAGACCCGGCGCGCCCGAGCGCGGCCTGTTTGCGGGCAGTGGCGGCGCAGCCGGCCCCGCGCTGCAGCCGGCTGATGAGCCGGAGCCACTGGATGAGGCGCCGCTTGTGGAAATGTTCAAGCCCGGCGGCGCGCTGGCCGGCCAATTTTCCAGCTACGAGAGCCGGCCGCAGCAGCTGAAGATGATGCGGGCCGTGGCGCGCGCCCTCTCCGGCCAGCGCCATCTGCTGGTGGAAGCCGGCACAGGCACCGGCAAGAGCCTTGCGTATTTGGTGCCGGCAATCTGCTGGGCCGCGCAAAGCGACTGGCGCGTAGTTATCTCCACCAACACCATCAACCTGCAGGATCAGTTGATGCGCAAGGATCTGCCCGCGCTGCAGCAAGCGCTGCCGCAGGATTTTCGGGCGGCGGTTCTCAAGGGGCGCGGCAATTACGTGTGCCCGCGATTGTTTGATGCGATGCGGCGGCGCCCGGTGCGCACGCTGGATGAGATGCGCGTGCTGGCGAAGCTGCTGGTGTGGCTGCCGCAATCAGAAACTGGCGACCGCAGCGAACTGACGCTTACGGGCCCGGGCGAGCTGGAGGTGTGGCTGCGCCTCTCGGCTGAAGATGAGGGCTGCACCACGGAGCGCTGCGCAACGCTGCAGGGCGGCAGCTGCCCGTTCTACCGGGCCAAGCGCGCAGCAGAGTCGGCGCATGTGCTGGTGGTGAACCATGCGCTGCTGCTGGCGGATGCTGCGTCTGAGAGTCGCGTGCTGCCGGAATACCAATACTTGATTGTGGATGAGGCGCACCATCTGGAGGCTGCCACCACCGACGGGCTTTCGTTTGTGGCGCGGCAGCCCGAGCTTGAGTTCCGGCTGCGCGCGCTGGCCGGCCCGCAAAGCGGGCTGCTGGCGCAGGTTATCACGCGGGTTGGCAGCCAGCTGGCGGTTGGGCAGCAAGCTGGCTTGCGCCACCAGACAGAAGGCGTGGCAGCCGCACAGCAGGCAGTGCTTGTGCATGTCGCCAACTTTTTCCAACAAGCCGGCCGGTTTGCGCTGGCAGCGGGTGACGGTGAAGTTGGTGCTTATTCGCGCAAGGTGCGGCTGCGCGATGAGGCGCGTGAGAGCGGCGAGTGGGCCGAGGTGCTGCTGGCGTGGGACAACCTTAAGAATGGACTGCAGCCAGTGGTGCAGGGGCTGCAGCGCTTGGCGCGCGCCGTGATTGAGGTGCAGGATGACGGCGCTGCGGAGCTGGACGACTTGCTGACAGCGCTGGCCGGGGTGGTGCGCTGGCTGGGAAACTTCAGCGAGCAAGTGCAGGGCATCGTGGAGCAGCCGGACGCTGCGCGCATCTGCTGGGTGGAGCTGGGGCCGAATGCGCGCAGCCCGTCGTTGCACTCTGCGCCATTGGCCGTGGGGCCGCTGCTGGAAAAGCATTTGTGGTTTGCCAAGCGCTCGGTGGTGCTCACCTCAGCCACGCTGGCCACAGACGAGGGCTTCGCCTACATTAAGAAGCGCTTGCACGCCTATGATGCAGACGAGTTGATTGTTGGCTCGCCGTTTAATTATCGCGAGAACACACTAATTTGCGTGGCAGAAGATATGCCCGAGCCGGCACAGGGCGCGCTATTCCAGCGCAAGCTGGAGCAGGGGCTGGCTGCTTTGTGCCTTGCAACCAAAGGGCGCGCACTTGTGCTCTTTACTTCGCATGCGCAGCTGCGCCAGACAGCTAGTTATTTGCGCGGGCCGTTGGAGCGCGCGGGTATTCGCGTGTTTGACCAGATTGCCAGCAGTACTTCGCGCCACCAGCTGCTGCAAAGCTTTCGCGCTGCGGAGCATGCGGTGCTGCTTGGCGCGCGCAGCTTTTGGGAGGGCGTGGATGTGGTCGGCGAAGCCCTTTCAGTGCTGGTAATTACGAAGCTGCCGTTTGATGTGCCCAGTGATCCAATTATCGAGGCGCGCGGCGCCACCTTCGAAGACACATTTGGCGAATACACTGTGCCCGAGGCAGCGCTGCGCTTGCGGCAGGGCTTTGGGCGCCTGATTCGCAGCAAGAGTGATCGCGGTGTGGTGGTGATCTTTGACCGGCGCGTGCGCAGCAAGGCGTACGGCGTGCACTTTCTGGATGCGCTGCCGCAGTGTGAAGTGCGCGACACGCCGCTGGCCCTGCTGCCGGAAACGGCAGCGCTCTGGCTGGCGGACAACAATTAGCCGGCGGCTGCCAGATGCGCTGGGTGCGCCTTGCCACGCCGCCGCTGTTGGCCATTGCGCTGTACTGGCCCGCGCTGCAACTGCCGTTCTTTTGGGATGATGTAGGAAACTTTAATTTTCTTGCCGGCAAGGGCTTGGGCGAAATCTGGGCCAGTGCTGCCGGCTTTGCGTACTACCGCCCGCTTGGGTTCAGCGTTTGGTGGCTGGCGCAGCGCATCAGCGGCGCGCCGCACGCAGTGGCGCTGCATGCGCTAAATATTTTTGCGCTGGCCGGCTGCGGCTGGCTGGTGGGCGCGCTGGCAATGCGCTGGCCGGGTGCGGCCGCGCCTGCGGGCGGTCACGGTGGCTGGGTTGCGTTGGTGGCGGCGGCCTTGCTCACGGCTTCTCCATTTGCAGCGTTGGTGGTGCCGCTAGTGGCATCGCTTTTCCATTTACTCGTTACGCTGCTGGCGCTGCTGGGCGCGCTTGCGTTGCTGGAGTACCGTCGGACTGGGCGGAGCCGATGGGGAGTTGCGGCTGCAATGTGGATTGGGCTCGCGCCGTTTGCGCACGAGTCTGGCGTGGCCGTGGGGCTGGCACTGCTGTGTCTGCTGGGTTGGCAGCTGCCGCGCGCTGCTGCGGCGCGCAGCGGCTTGCGCTGGCTGCAGCGTGCAGACCCGGCCTTGTTCGCGGGTATCACTGCCAACGCCTTTTTCCCATTGCTGTGGTTGGCGGTGCCCAAGATGCGCGCCGAAAACACGCTTCCGCTGCGCCCTGCGGGCGAGCTGCTGCGCAATTCAATTTTCTTTTTGCAGGGGCTCACTTATCCGTTGCAGCCCGTGGTACTGCCCTTGAAAGCGTGGAGCGGCTGGGACGAGAAGCTGCTGGTGAGCCTTGTTGGCGGCTTGGCGCTGCTGCTGGCGGGCTGGCTGTGCGCGCGCGCGGGCACGCTGCGCGCTGCGCTGGCAGCTGCCGGGTTTTCGGCTGTGGCTGCGCTGCCCTCCATCCTTACGCTGCCGGAGTTGTACGTGGTGGTGAGCCCGCGCTTGCTGGTGTTTCCGGCGGTGGGCGCTGTGTTGTTGTGGGCGCTGGCACTCTGGGCATTGGCGCAGCGCATGCCGTGGCCGCGCAGCGCGGCGCTGGCATTGCTTGCGCTGCTGCTGCTCACGCCGGTGCGCTACATTTGGTCGCGGGTGCAGCTGCATGTGCGCGCCCTCGCGCCGATAGCGCAACTGGTGCAAGTAGTGCGCGCAGCGCCGCATGCGCGCCAGCTGCTGGTGAATCCCGTGCGGTGGCTGGCGCTGGACAAGCAGGTCTACCCGATTGTGCACGACGGCGTCGTGGTGCTGCCGGAGTATCACTCGCCTGCTGATTTGATTGCGCTCAATAGCGGTCTGGCAGTGCAGCTTGATGGCGTCCACTTTCCGCTGGTGGCAACGGTGCCGCCGCACCACTACTACGACGTCTGGGGTGACGTGCTGATTTGGGGGCCGATGGCGGAGCGCTTGCGCCAGTATGACGGCGTGTGGCTGATGCTGTATGGCGACGGCCCGCTGCAAGTGATTGAGGCCGGGCAGGTGCTAAAGGCCGCGCCAGCCACTGTGCCGCTAGCCAACTTCGGCGGCGGCAAGTTGCGCCTGATGGCTGCGCAGGCTGCGCGCACAAACAGCACGCTCAATCTGGAGCTGGTGTGGCAGGCGCAAGCGTCATCAACCGCAGAAATATTTGTGCATGGTTTGGATTGCACCGGAAATATGCTGGGGCAGGCTGATGGTGCGCCGCTGGCGCGCATGTTTCCATTGTGGTTGTGGCGGGCGGGCGAGGCGGTGCGCGATGTGCGGCAAATTCAGCTGGCAAATGCGCCGGCCGATGGGTGCACCCAAATTGCGGTTGGCCTGTTTGATCCGGCGAGTGGTGCGCGGCTGCCCGCTGCGGATGCGGCCGGGTTGGCGCTCGCAGATGACCGATACGTGATCAAAGTTCCCTGACGCATTCTAGTTTTGCCGTCTGCTCACGCGGATATAATTCCGCCAAGCAAAGGATAGCCTTCACATGATAGACGTAAATGATTTGCGCAAGGGTGTTACCTTCATCTTTGACGGTGGTTTGTACCGTGTGCTTGAATACGCCCATAACAAACCCGGGCGTGGCAATGCCACCATTCGCGTGAAAATCCGCAATCTGCGCACGGGCAGCACCCTGGAGCGCACTTTCACCTCCGGTGACCGTGTGCAGAATGTACGCCTTGACAACCGCAAGGTGCAGTATCTCTATCGCGAGGGTGATCTGTATTACTTTATGGATGTCGACACCTTCGAACAGCCTGTTTTAAACGGAAAGGTATTGGGGGACGCGCTGCCGTATCTTCTGGAAAACCTGCTGGTGGATCTGACCGAGTTTGAAGGCGAAGCGCTCGGGGTTGAGCTGCCGGTTACCGTGGATATGCTGGTGGTGGAGGCAGAAATGGCGGTGCGCGGCGACACAGCCACAGGTGTAACCAAAGCGGTCAAAACCGCAACCGGCCTGCAAGTGCAGGTGCCGGCATTTGTGAATTCTGGCGATACCATCAGGGTTGACACGCGCACAGGCGATTACCTGACGCGCGTGTAATCCGCATTCCCGATTTCTCCCGCCACAATTCTGCGCCCGGCAGGCGCTTGGCGGGCGGCGCTGGTTTGCGCAAAACAAAAATCAAGTGCCTAACAACCCCAGTCGATGCGCATTGGAGTAACGCTGCGAAGTTTGCCAAATGATTAAGACGCTTTTGTTTGACCTGGACGGCACGCTGCTGGACCTTGATGAAAATGAGTTCGTGCGGGCATACACGCAGCAGCTTGCGCTGCATATGGAGCCGCGTTTTGCGCCGGAGCGCTTTGGCCGCGCGTTAATGTCCGGGGTGCACGCGATGACGCAAAACCTGGATGCGGCACGCAGCCTGAAATCGGTTTTCGGCGAGCGCTTCTACGCCGAGCTTGGCACCACTGAGTCAGAGCAGGATTCTGAGCTGCGCCGCTTCTACAGCCAGTGCTTCCCCGCATTGCGCACGCACAGCCGCCCGCTGCCGGTGGCGCGCACTGTGATGCAGTGGGCACAGGCCGCCGGCTTGGAAGTGGCCATCGCCACCAACCCGCTCTTTCCGCACACCGCGGTTTCACAGCGCCTCGAATGGGCTGGTGTGGCCGAGGCTGAGTTCGCCTACCGCCTTGTCACCTCTTACGAGTGCGCCCACTTTGCCAAGCCAACCGCTGAGTATTGGGCGGAAGTGCTCGCGGTACTTGGGCGGCGCCCGGCAGAGGTGTTGGTGATTGGCAATGACTATGCGCTGGACATTGCGCCGGCGCTGCAGCTGGGTGCCAGTGCGTACTGGATAGCGCCGCCCGGCCAGCTGCTGCCGCATGGCGGGCTGGCGCCGGCTGGCCAAGGCAGTCTTGCGGACTTTTTAGTGTGGGTTCGCGAAGCGGGCCGGCTGGATACCGTTGTGCCGGAAAAACTTGATCCGCCTGCGCTGCTGCCCTGCTTGCGCGCAACCCCCGCTGCGCTGCAAGCCGCGCTCTGCGTCCTGCCCGTTGCGCGATGGTCCGAACGCGGCGACCCGCACGAGTGGTCACCGCTGGAAATTTTGTGCCACTTGCGCGATACCGAAATTGAGGTGGTGCTGCCGCAGCAAGCGCAGGTGCTGGCCGAGCAAAATCCGTTTATCGTGCGCGGCGACACTACGCAGTGGGTGGTGGACCGCGCTTACAATGCCTCAGACCCGGCTGAAACAATGCGTGTTTACATGACGGCGCGGCAGGCTATGGTTGCGCGTCTGCAGGCACTGCCGGCTGCCGATTGGCAGCGCCCCGCGCGCCACACCGTCTTCGGGCCTACACGCTTGTGCGAGCTGGCCGCCATTGCCGTCGAGCACGATCGGGCCCATGTGGCGCAGGCCCGCGCAACCGTGAATGCTATACTTGAACGGCATGGGGGAGTGTCGGAATTGGCAGACGAGCGTGACTTAGGATCACGTGGGTAATACCCGTACGGGTTCAAATCCCGTCTTCCCCATTACCCAGGGTCAAAAAAGTTTCGCCTGCTGTTGCCGCGCCATTGCGGTGCAACAGCGCCATTTCTCCGCCCTAAATTAACCCCCAGAATGCAGGCTTGCGTGTGTGCATCCAAGTGCCCGCGCAGCTGCCAGAGAACCTGCTGAATGAATATTGACACCCAAGCAATTGAGCCTTGCCAGCTGAAGCTGACAGTGGAGGTTGATGCGGAGCGCCTGCAGCGCGCCAAGCAGGCAGCCGCCCGCAAGCTGTCCGGCCGCCTGAATATTCCCGGCTTCCGCAAAGGCAAGGCGCCCTACGCGGTTGTTGTAAATCAAGTGGGCGATGCAGCCGTTACCGAGCAAGCAGTTGATAGCTTGGGCAGTGAGATCTACAAAGAAGCCCTTGAGTTCACACATGTGGAGCCCTCGGCCACAGGCGAGCTGGTGGAGATTGCACATGATCCGCTGAAGTTCACCTTTGTGGTGCCGCTGCTGCCGCAGGTGGAGCTTGGCGCTTACCGGGCGGTACGCGTGCAGTTTGAGCCGGCGCAAGTGCAAGACGAGGCACTGAATGCCGCGCTGGAACGCCTGCGCGCGGGCCATGCTTTGCTGGAGCCAGTGGAGCGGGCTGCTGAACTGGACGATGTGGTGACACTTGATTTCACCGGCGTGCTGGCGGATGCTCCGCTTGAAGGCGAGGCGCAGCTCTTCAACGCCAAGGATCAACAAGTGCTGTTGGAGACAACCGGGAATTACCCGATGCCGGGTTTTACAAACGAAGTGGCGGGCATTACTGCCGGCGCTACGCGCACTTTTGAGCTTGCGTTCCCTGCTGATTACTCGGATGAAGGCTTGCGCGGCAAAAGCGTGAAATGCGAAGTGACATGCCGCGGCATCAAGAGCCGCACGCTGCCCGCTCTGGACAATGACTTTGCGGCGCTGGTGGATGCCAAGTATGAGACGCTGTTGGATTTGCGCGTGGCGCTGCGCACAGAGTTGCAACGCCAGGCAGAAGTGGAAGGCGCCACCGCCTATCAACGGCAGGTGTTGGATGCGGTGCTGGCCGGTGCCAGCGTGCAGTTCCCGCCCGCAATGCTGCGCGAAGAGGTGGAAGATCTTGCGAAATCGCGCGACAGCTACCTGCGCTCGATGGGCATCACGCTGCCGGACTATCTCAAGACCCTCAAAAAGGAGCCGGCGGAGTTTATGAGGGAGCTCGAGCCGGAAGCAAACGAACGGCTGCGGCGTTCGCTGCTACTTGGGCAGGTGGTGAAGACAGAAAAACTTGCTGTGGATGGTGCCGCAATTGATGCGCGCATTGACCGCATGGCGACTGGCTATGGCGAATCTGCGGCGCGCGTGCGTCCGATTTTGGGCAGCGAACGGGGCCGGGCGCGCATCGAGCGCGACCTGCTGGGGGAGCAGGCGCTCGAGCTGTTGGTTGCGCTTGCCAAGGGCGGGCACCAGCTGGCTGTGGGGGAAATTGTGGACGAAGCCGGCGCAGCGGCGCCCGTGGGCGCCGAGCCTGGTGCTGGGTAAACTCCGCGGAGCAACGCATTGCAGGAGAAGAACCAATGAATGACTATTTGATACCGATGGTGATTGAGACAACCGGTCGTGGCGAGCGCGCATACGATATTTATTCGCTGCTGCTGAAGGAGCGGATCTTGTTTGTGGGCTCCGGCATTAATGATCAGGTTGCAAATCTGATTGTGGCGCAGCTCTTGTTCCTGGATCAGCAGGATCCGGAAAAGCAGATCAATATGTACATCAACAGCCCCGGCGGCGGAATTTACGCCGGACTGGCCGTGTACGACACAATGCAAATGGTGCGCGCACCGATTGCCACTTATGCAGTCGGCGTAACAGCCTCCTTCGGCACTGTGCTGCTTACCGCTGGCCGCAAAGGATTGCGCTACGCACTGCCCAATGCAACCATCCATCTGCACCAGCCTCTGGGCGGCGCGCAGGGGCAAGCTTCTGATATTGAAATTCAGGCGCGCGAAATTTTGCGATTGCGCTCGAAGCTCAACGGCATCCTGGGCCATCACACCGGGCAGTCATTGGAAGTGATTGAGCGCGACACCGACCGCGATATGTGGATGGACGCGGACATGGCGATAAAGTACGGATTGATTGACCAGATGCTCACCCACTCCACTGTGGGGGGCGAGGATGCAAAGAAGAACGGGAGCACGCCTGAGAAGTAAGCGCGGGGCGGCCGGCAACGGTTTTGGAATAATGGGGCGGCTCTGTGAGCGGCCCCATTTGATTTAGAGAGGCAGGCAGATAATGGATTTTTCCCGCTGGCGAAATTTAATAATCGACATGGATGGCGTGCTGTGGGAAGGCCAGACGCCGCTGCCGGGCTTGCTGCCGTTCTTTGCTGCGCTCCGCTCAACCCGGCGCGCGTTTGTGCTGGCCACTAATAATGCCGGCTTGACGATTGACCAGTACGTGGCGCGGCTTGGCAAGCATGGAGTGGAAGTGAGCAGTGCGGAAGTAATGAACTCCGCCGAGGCCACGGCAGACTGGCTGATGGCGCGCGCGCCCAGCGCGCGCTTGAACGTGATTGGCGGGCCGGGCCTGCTGGATGCGCTCACGCGCCGCGGCTTTCACATTGTGGATAGCGGTGTTGATTTTGTTGTGGTGGGCAAAGACTACGGCCTCACTTGGCAAAAACTTGATGCGGCCGTATTGGCAATTGGCACTGGCGCGCAACTGGTGGGCACCAATCCGGATGTGACGTACCCGATTGAGAACGGGCTCGGCATAGGCAATGGCGCGATTCTGGCGGCGCTGACTGCGGCCACCGGAGTCTCTCCGATCATCATCGGGAAGCCGGAGCCGATTATGTATCAACAAGCGCTGGCGCGCATGCAATGCACGGCGGCAAGCACGCTGGCGGTTGGCGACCGGCTGGATACCGATATTCTGGGCGCGCAACGCGCTGGCATCGCGAGTGTGCTGCTGCTGACTGGCATCGCAACTGCAGCACAACTGGCGGCCAGCGACCTGCAGCCCGACGCGGTGCTGCCCGGGCTGCCGGCACTAACGGCAGCGTTGCTGGCTGCGCCCGGCTGAGCCTGCGCGGTTGGGCATTTGGTGGCGTAGTATGCACGCCGTGTGCCAGCCCGTTTGCCAATAACTTCGGGTAATATTCATCAGGATGCGCGCTGCCTTGCGCGCCGAAATTTCAATCGCAACTATTCATGTCCCAGAAAATATTTGAACTGAGCCTGGCTGAATTGCGGCAGCAGCTTGCTGCATGGCAGCAGCCGGCTTACCGCGCAGCGCAGCTGTGGTCCGGCCTGTACTCAGATTTGCGTACCAACTTCGAGGAATTCTCCGTCTTGCCGCGCGGCTTGCGCACGCAGCTTGCGGCCACTTACGACATTGACTGCCTGCAGATGAAGGTTGAGCGTGAGTCCAAAGATGGTCACACGCGCAAGTGGCTGTTTGGGCTGGCGGGCGGCGGCGAAGTGGAGACAGTGTTAATGGGTTATGACGAGCGCATGACGGTGTGCATTTCCACGCAGGCGGGCTGCGCGATGGGCTGTGTGTTTTGTGCGACCGGGCAGATGGGTCTGCTGCGCAACCTGACTGCCGGCGAGATTGTGGCGCAGGTGCTTTGGGCGGCACGCAGCTTGAAGGCAGTTGGGGGGCGGCTCACCAATGTTGTGGTGATGGGCATGGGCGAGCCGTTTCATAATTATGAAGCGACGCTGGCAGCGCTTGACCGGCTGCAAGACCCCGCCGGTTTTGGGATTGGCGTGCGGCGCATCACGGTCTCAACCGTGGGGCTGCCGCATATGATCCGGCGCTTTGCGCAGGAAGGCCGGCACGAGAAGCTGGCGGTGTCGCTGCATGCTGCGACCGATGAACTGCGCAACCGGCTTGTGCCGATCAATAAACGCTACCCGCTGGCTGAACTGATTGATGCTTGCCGCGAGTATGTGCGCGGCGGCAACCGCCGGCTGAGCATGGAGTGGGCGCTGATTGACGGAAAAAACGATTCGGCTGAGCAGGCGCAGCTGCTGGTGGAACTTGTGCAGGGGCTGGGCTGCCACGTGAACTTGATTCCGCTCAACCCCACGGGCGGCTATGCCGGATTGCGCACCGGGCGCGAGGCAGCTGACCGTTTCAAGTCTGTGCTGGACACGGGCGGCGTGGCTTGCACCATTCGTGTGCGGCGCGGCATAGATATTGGCGCGGGCTGCGGCCAGTTGCGCACGAAAGCTGCCGGCGGCAAGGCGCAGCCGCAGCTGGCCTCGATCTGAACCGCATGCGCGTGTTGAGCGTGATTGGCACGCGCCCGGAGGCGGTGAAGATGGCGCCGGTGGTTGCGGCGCTGCAGCGCGCCGCGGGCGTTCAATCGCGTGTGCTGGTCACTGCGCAGCATCGTGAGCTGCTCGACCAGGTTCTGCAGTTGTTTGGCATCAAGCCGGACTATGACTTGAACCTGATGCAGCCCGACCAATCGCCCAGCGATGTGCTGGCGCAAGTTTTAGTTAATATGCAGGTGCCGCTGCGGGACTTTCAGCCGGATTGGGTGCTGGTGCAGGGCGATACCACTACTGTGTTGGGCGCCGGATTGGCAGCCGCTTATGCCGGCATTGCCGTCGGGCACGTGGAAGCCGGGCTGCGTACTTATGACCGCGCCAATCCCTTTCCGGAAGAATTAAATCGCGTTCTGGCCGACCATCTTTCCGCGCTGCACTTTGCGCCAACAGAGCTGGCACGCAGCGCGCTGCTGCGCGAAGGCATTGCGCCGGCGCGGGTGCATGTTACGGGCAACACGGTGATCGATGCGCTGCGGTTTATAACTGCGCGGCCGCCTTCGGCCACCACGCAGGCAATGCTGGATGCACTGCCAGCCGGCCGCCGGCTGATTCTGGTGACCGCCCACCGCCGCGAGAATTTTGGCGCGCCGCTGCAAGGCATCATCGGCGCGTTGCGGGCGCTGGCGCAGCGCGGTGATGTGCAGATTGTGTATGCGGTGCATCCCAACCCGAGTGTGTCCGGCCCGGTGCAGGCTGCGCTGGGCGCAGTGCCCGGCATCACGCTGGCGCCGGCGCTGGATTATTTAACGTTCGGGCACCTGATGCGGCGTGCGGCGTTGATCCTGACGGACTCCGGCGGTGTGCAAGAAGAAGCGCCGGGCTTGGGTGTGCCGGTGCTTGTGCTGCGCAGCGTTACCGAGCGCCCGGAAGCCGTGCAGGCTGGCGTGGCGCTGCTGGTTGGCACGGAAACATCCGCCATAGTTTCTGCAGCAAACCGCCTGCTGGATGACAGCGCGGCCTACAACAAGATGGCTACCGCCACCAACCCGTTCGGGGACGGGCACGCGGGTGAGCGCATTGTGGCTCTGCTGCTGGCAGCGGGCGCAAGCGCTGCGGGCACAGCCAGTGCCTGACCCTCATTCCGCCCGCAAGCGGGCAGCCAGTTTTCCGGCTGGAAATCAGGCGCATGCCGCGGCAGGCTGCGCGTCTGGAACGCTGCTCCACTTGCGCGCGCCACATTGTTTGGTTATACTGCTTATGTGCATAAATACACGCTGCTGTGGTTGGGAGATCGCGATTGATGCAGAAACCATCTAACGAGCAAGGCCAAGGCCTTGTTGAATATGCGCTGATTTTGGTTTTGGTGGCGGTGGTTGTAATCGTGATTTTGGCGCTGCTTGGGCCGGCAATCGGCGATATGGTCTCAAGTATCATGGCCACTATTCGCGGCGACGGATAAGCTGTGGTGCTGGCGCGGCCTGGAAGGCGGCGACGGCAGACGAGTTGAGCTCCGGGCGGGCCCATGCGTGGCCTGCGTAAGTTTCGGTGGCAGGCAGGGTAGCAAATAATACAGCCGTGAACCCGCTGCTTTCTTCCCCCCATTCGGCGCGCCTGTTCGCTGCGCGCTTTGCCATCAACCTCGATGAAATCTTTTGGAAGAGTGTGGACTTTCTTATTCCCCCGCGCTGCGTGGCATGCGGGATGGCGGGCCATACGTTTTGCGCCAGCTGTGCGGCTGCGGTGCAGCTATGCGTGGCGCCACTGTGCGCCAAGTGCGGCTTCCCGCTTGCCGGCTCTGCGGGTGCAGCCTGTGATTTTTGCAGCCGGCATAGTTTGAAAGTTGACCGGCTGATTGCTGCCGGCATGCATCGTGGCCCGCTGCAGTTGGCAATTCACGCGCTCAAGTACCGCCGCAACCGCGCGCTGGCTGCCCAACTGGGAAGCTTGATGGCTGCGGCGTGGCCGGCAGATGCGCCTGCCAATGCGCTGCTGGTGCCGGTGCCGCTGGCGCGCCAGCGGCGCAGTGCGCGCGGCTTCAATCAGGCGGAAGTGCTGGCGCGCCAGCTTGGCTGGCGCCTGGGCCTGCGCGTGGATGGCGCGGTTTTGCAGCGCACGCGCGAGACGCGCTCACAAGTGGGCCTGGGCGCAGTGGCGCGCGGCGAAAATGTTTCCGGTGCGTTCACTGCCAGCGCACGCCGGCTGCGCGGGCGTCGCGCGGTGCTGATTGACGATGTGTGCACCACGGGTGCCACGCTGTCTGAGTGTGCAATTGCGCTGCGCGCGGCCGGCGCGCCACTGGTGTGGGCTTTTACCTTGGCGCGTGCAGCGCGCACTTAGCTTGTTCCCCAAATCTTTTTCACAGTGCGGAGGCACCCATGACCATTCCAGTTAGCATCGAACTGCAGCATGTAAAAGTTGCCAAGCGCCTGCTTGAGTACATTGAGCGCAAGCTTTCCAAGCTGGATCACTTCCTGCCGGACATCGAGAGTGCCGCAGTGGAACTTTCGCTGCGAGCCGGCGTGCGCAGTTTGTCTGAGCGCAAAGTGGCGCAGGTTACGGTTCATGCGCGCGGCAAGCTCTTGCGCGCAGAGGAGACCTCAGATGACCTGCGCACAGCGGTGGACCGCGCGATCGAAAAGATTCACCGGCAGGTGGAGCACTTCAAGGGCAAGCATACGGCGCGCCGCAGTGTGCGCGGTGGCCTGCCGCGCATTTCCGCAATGCTGGCCGAGGCGCCGGAGATTGAGATTGATGATGAAGCTGCAGTGGACGAGATTATGCGCCGCAAGAGTTTTAAGATCTCGCTAATGAGCGAATTTGAAGCGGTGGATCAAATGCTGCTGCTCGGGCACACCTTTTTTGTTTTTCTGCATGCTGACACCAGCCACGTCAACGTGGTGTACCGGCGCAAGGGTGGGGGCTACGGTTTGCTCTTGCCCGAACTTGCGTAAGCCGTAAACTTGGTTTCCTCCGGCTGCGCAGTTTCAGCCGGAGGACGTTTCCCGCTTCTTTTATCCATGACCGAACCAGTTGATGCGGTTGTAATGCTGGGCGCGCTGGGCGCAAGTACAGCCGAGCAGCTGCTGCAGCGCGCGCGCTGGCTGGCCACGCTGCACACGCTGCAGCAGCTGGCGGGCTGTGCGGATGTGGGGCGCATTGTGCTGGCAGCGCCGGCGGAGCTGCAGGCGCTGTGGCATGCGGATGCGCCGGCGCTTGGCCTGCTGCAGCGTGTGACATGGGATAGCGACCCGGCTGCTGCGCCGTTTCATTTTGGGGAGCGGCTGGCTGCGCTTGTTGCCCAACAGCAGTACACGCGCGTGCTCTATGCCGGCGGCGGCAGCATGCCGCTGCTGGGGGCGCCACGCCTGGCAGAGCTGGCGGCGCAGCTGCGCAGCACCCGCAGCCAGCTTGCGCTCACCAACAATTTGTATTCCAGTGACTGGCTGGGCTTGAGCGATGCGCGCGCGCTGGCCGGACTCAGCAGCCGCCTGCCGCGCGACAACATGCTTGGCTGGGTGCTGCAGCAGGAGGCGGGCTTTGATGTGCGTGCGGACGCAGCCAGCGCAGCCACGCGGCTGGACATTGACACGCCAGCGGACTTGCTGGCGCTGCGCTGGCACACGGATACACCAGCTGCGCTGCGCGCATATTTAGCAGCGGCACTGCCGCCGGCGCTGGCTGCGCGCTGGCTTGAAGTGCAGCAAGTGCTGGCGCGCGGTGCCAGCCACATCGCGCTCATTGGGCGGGTGTCTGCGGCAGTATGGCAGCTGCTTGAAAGCCGCACGCAAGTATGGGCGCGCGTGTTTGCGGAGGAACGCGGCATGACGGCCAGCGGCCGGGCGGCCGACGGGCGGGTACGGTCCGTGATTGCGGATCACATAGAGCGCGCCGGCGCGGATGGATTCTTTATGCAGCTGGGCGAGTGGGTGAATGCAGTGCTGTTTGATAACCGCGTGTATCTGGCGCACCATAAATCGTGGCCGCCGGCTGCGGACCGCTTCGCTGCGGACTTGGGTTGGGTGGCTGCCGTGCAGGATGTGCGCTTGCGCGAGCTGGCCGCGGCAGCGCAGGCATGCCGCGCGCCGGTGATCATGGGCGGCTACGGCGTTGTGAGCGGCGGACTGTATGCGATGTTGGAAGGGCTGCCGCAATCGCCGGCATTATCAACGGCGCAAAGTTAAGGCGCGCTATGGTTTGCTGGCGCGGGCATTACCAGCCTTCAAGAAACGGCCGCCAGTCTTCAAACTCTTCCAGATAGCGCCCGTACAAATACATTGCTGATGGATGCGGTTCGTTGGCAACGCGCCTTAAATTCATGTGCGCCTCGCGCGGGGTGCGGCCGCCTTTGAGGCGATTGCATGGCGGGCAGGCTGCCACCACGTTCTCCCATGTATGCGCACCGCCGCGATGGCGCGGCAGCACATGATCCAGCGTCAGGTTGCCGGAGCGGCGCCCGCAATACTGGCAGGTGTTGTTGTCGCGCCGGAAAATTTCCCAGCGGCTGAACTTTACAGTGGGCCGCGGCCGGCGGATCATTTTTTCCAGGCGGATGATGGAGGGGCAGGCAATTTGCTGGCGCGCTGTGCTCACATAGCCGCGCCCGTTGGCCACCAGCTCGGCGCGCCCTTCCAGCACCAAGCCAAGCGCCCGTCGCAAGTGGCAGACGTTCAAGGGCGCAAAGTTGGCATTTAGCACCAGTACCGGAAGCTGCATGATGTTGCCGGGCATGTTTCTAATTTATTTTATCATTATGAAAAGTTGGCGGGGTCGGCTGGCAACCCTTAGCGGCGGCGCAAACTGCGGTAGCTGAGCCATTCGCTGTGGGCCATTAGCAATGCGAGCAGCGCCCCGTGCCAGCCCATGCGCCAGCCCGCAAGCGTTACAAACCGCCAATAAAACTGGCGCAGTGCCATGGTCAGCGGTTGATGCGCACGCGCGCGCTTTCCCGCCTGCCACATGCCAGCTGCTGCAAGCTCGGCGTAGACGCGCTGCTTGGACACAAACTCCCGGATGGTTGCGTAGTTAAGATGAATCAGCGGCTGCGCCAGCTGCGCACTTGCGCCGGTGACCAGCGCCAGCTCATGTACCGGGCGGCTGCTGTCGTAGCGCACGCAGTCCGGGCGCAGCAGGCGCAGCTGGTAATCCGGAAACCAGCCGGCATGCAGCGTGAGCCGGCCAAGAATGTAATTGTGGCGCGGCACCCACCACGCCGCCACATCCGGTTGCATTGTTGCACTGCGCACTTCCTGCGCCAGCTGCGCCGGCACGCGCTCGTCGGCATCCACAAAGAACACCCAATCACTCTGCACTGCGTCCAGTGCGGCGTTGCGCTGTGCGGCGTAATCTGTGAACGCATGCTGCACCACGCGCGCGCCGGCAGCGCCCGCAATTTCAGTTGTGCGGTCACTGCTGAACGAATCAAACACCAGCACCGCATCCGCAAAGGCGAGCGATGCCAGGCAATCCGGCAGGTGTGCCGCTTCGTTTAGCGTTAGAACTATGGCCGTGAGCAAGGGCATTTTATTTGCAGCAGTTGGTCGCAGCAGCCAGCGCTTAAGTGTGTTCAGCTGCGCGGGTGGGGCGGGCGGCATGCGCCGGATTGCAGCGGCGGTACGGAGTTGCTGGTTACCGGATATACCGGACTGTGCGCAGTCCGGGGCAGCAGTTGCACAGCGCTGGGCAGTTTGCGGTTGGGCACCGGCCGCTGTCAGTTGCGCGGCACAATCGTTACAAAGAACGGGTCAACGCGATTGTTGACATTCGAAATTTCAACATCCTCGTGAATTAAACCGGCCCAAAAGTAGAGCGGGTTGCGTTCGGGTACATCGGTAATCAGCACACTGCTGGAAATGGTGACGCGCTGGCCGGGCATCAGGTAATAGTAGTCGCCAATTTTTGTTAGCTCTTCCGGAGTGCCCAGCGCCCAGCGCCAAGGGTAGTCACGAATGCACGTGTCGCAGTCCAAGCCCACGCGCCACGCGCCGGACTCTTCAAACCAGCCGAGTGTGTTCGCATTTTCGTTTTGTTTGTACGCGTAGCCGGGGGCAGGGCCCGTTGTGCGCAGTGGTGCCGTGCCGTAGTTTTCCACCGTCAGCGAAAAGTTCAGCGCTTCGCCTTGCACAATTGTGGCGGGCTCAAAACTTACTGCAGCGTTTACAATTTCTGCGCGCGGCACGCCGCCCAGCTCAATTGCCAGCTTGCCTTGCGCGCGCACCCGCTGCCCCAGTGCATCCTGCGCCAGTGCCACAACACTATAGGTTCCATCTGGCGGCGGGTTCACACCCAAATCAACACCGCCCTCATACTCAAAAGTGTGCAGGCCGGCAGCGCCCGGGGCAATTGTGCCTTCGCGCTCCGGGATCGGGCGCGCCGCGCCTGCGTCGTCAATTAAACTCACATCCAGTTTTGCGGGTGCCGCCAGATACGCGTTGATCCACACCCGGTCAGAAATGCCGTCGCGGTTGGGAGTGAACACTAGTGGCGATACGGAGAAGCCACGCACGTCTGGCAAGGGCGCGGGTTGGCTGAGAATGCTGAGGGTGCCGCGGCGCTCGGAGTCGCCACCCGGTGCGGCAGCTGCCACCACCCAGGTGTAATCGCCAGCGGGCAGTACGCGCGCAAGAATCTCCGCACTGACGGTTTCTCCTGCCAGTGCAAAGCCATCCACAATGCCGGAGAAGAGCACGGCATGGCTGCCCGAGCTGCGCTGGCTGGCGCTGCGAAAAGTGTAGCGGGTGCCAGCCGCGTCAAGCAAAAAAATTGACACAAGCGCGGGCCGTGCCAGTTCGTAGCGAATGCGCAAAACATCATCAAGTCCATCCGCATCGGGCGTGAGCGTGGCGCTGCTGAATTCGGCAGTGCGCAGGGCAGCGCCAGCCGGCCGCAACACCAGCCAGACCGCCAGCAGCAACCCGCCACACACGGCAGCGGCTGCCAGCACCGATGCGAATATTGATGCACGCATTAAATTTTCATGCCAGCCGGAGCTAGGGCGCAGTTTACCGCACGCTGTAAATCACGTCAATTTTCACGCAGATAGGCGCTATCAACCGGCCCGGATGCGCCCGCTGCTTTGGCGCGAGGGCGCCGCGCAGTATAGAATACTAATTGCGTCCGGGTGGCCGGATGCCGCGCGCGACTGCAGCCAGCAATGTGCCGGCGGGCAGCAAACGAAGCCGCGCTAACCCAATCCCGATCGAGGTGCCGATTGCGCTCATTCCAACAACAAGACCAAGCCATGCTCGCCAATCTGGCTGAAGCAACCGGCAATCATGCCAACGCGCTCTATGAAATTGATGACGCGGAGGTGGATGGCAAGGGGCTGATTGAGTGCGCACTGGTGCCGCTGCGCGATATGGTTTTGTTTCCGCATATGTCCACGCCGTTGCAGATCGGGCGCGAGCGCACGCTGGCAACAGTGACGGCAGCCAACCAGCGCGGCGAAACGCTGATTGCAGTGGCGCAACTGGATAGCGACACCGAAGATCCGGGCGTGGACGACCTGTACACCGTGGGTGTGGAGATGGCTGTGGGGAGGGTGCTGCGCATGCCGGACGGCAACACGGCGGTGCTGGCGCAGGGCCGCCGGCGCGTGGAGCTGGTGGAGGTGGTGCAGGAAGAACCGTATCTGGTGGTGCGCGCGCGCCCGATTGATGATCCAGTGCCGGACTTGTCCATCGTGCCTTCATTTATGCGCGCAGTGCTGGCACTGTTTGAAAAGTGCGTGCGGCTGAACCATGGCCTGCCCGAAGAAGCCTATGCCTTTGCACTTAATGTTGACGAACCCGGCTGGCTTGCGGACCTGGTGGTTTCGACCCTCAGTCTTTCGATTGCAGAGCGGCAGCGCGTGCTGGAGATGCGCGATCCAATGGCGCGCTTGCAGGAAGTGCACGGGTTGCTTGGCAAAGAATTCGCAATGCTCGAGCTGGAAGAACAGATCCACTCGCAAGTGCAGCACACCATGGATCGCGGGCAGCGCGAGATGTATTTGCGCGAGCAGCTCAAGACCATTCAGGGCGAGCTGGGCGAGGGCGACCCCTGGCAGCAAGAGCAGGGCGAGCTGCGCACGCGCATTGCGGCCGCCGGCATGCCGGAAGAAGTGGAGCAGCGCGCCCTCAAAGAGCTGGAGCGCATGGCGCAGATGCAGCCCATGACCCCTGAGGTTGGCATTATCCGCAACTACATTGATGTGCTGCTGGACCTGCCATGGCGCACCGCCACCGCGGATCTGCTGGACATCAAGCGCGCGCACAAGATTCTGGACGCCAACCACTACGGCCTGCCCAAGGCCAAGGACCGCATCCTCGAGCACATTGCTGTGCGCATGCTGGCAAAAGGAAAGAAGAAACTGCGCCAGCCGATTTTGTGTTTTGTGGGGCCGCCCGGCACCGGCAAGACTTCACTTGGCAAATCTATTGCGGAGGCGCTGGGGCGCAAGTTCGTGCGCGTGTCATTGGGCGGCGTGCGGGATGAAGCTGAGATCCGCGGCCACCGCCGCACCTACATCGGTGCGATGCCCGGCCGCATTTTGCAAACCATGCGCAAAGCCGGGTCCGTCAACCCGTTGTTCATGCTGGACGAGATTGACAAGCTGGGCAACGACTTCCGCGGCGATCCATCCAGCGCGCTGCTGGAGGTGCTGGATCCCGAGCAGAACAGTACCTTCTCCGATCACTTTCTTGAGCTGCCCTACGATTTATCGCAGGTGATGTTCATCACCACCGCCAACTATCTGGGGCCGCTGCTGCCGGCGTTGGAAGACCGGCTGGAGGTGATTGAGTTCAACAGCTACACGGAAGAGGAGAAGCTGGAGATTGCGCGGCGCTACCTTGTGCCGCGGCAGCTGGAGCTGAACGGGCTCACTGCCCAGAAAGCCAGCTTTCCGGATGCTACGCTTACCGCGCTGGTGCGCGAGTACACCTACGAGTCTGGCGTGCGCAATCTGGAGCGTGAGCTGGCGAGTGTGTGCCGCAAAATTGCGCGGCGCATGGCGGAGAAGAAGCCGGCTGCGCGCGTGGTGCAAGCGGGCCAGCTGGCGCGCTTGTTGGGGCCGCCGCAGTTCCAAGACATGCAGGCGGAGCGCAAGGATGAAGTGGGTGTGGCCACCGGCCTGGCATGGACTCCCGCGGGCGGCGACCTCACATTAATTGAAGTGGCGCTGTTGCAAGGCAAGGGCGGGCTGCAAATCACCGGGCAGGTGGGCGAAGTGATGCAAGAGTCCGCACAGGCTGCGCTGGCTTATCTGCGTTCGCGCAGCGCGCACTTTGGCGTCAAGCCGGGCTTGTTCGAGAAGACCGATGTGCACTTGCATGTGCCGGAAGGCGGCATTGCAAAAGACGGCCCGTCAGCCGGCATCACCATTGCCACTGCGCTCATCTCCGCATTTACAAAGCGCAAGGTGCGCTTTAGCGTGGGCATGACGGGCGAGATTACGCTGCGCGGGCGCGTGCTGCCCGTGGGCGGCTTGAAGGAAAAGATTCTCACCGCGCGCCGCGCCGGATTGAAGACGGTCATCATCCCGCGCCGCAACGAGAAGGATCTGGCAGATCTGCCGCGCCAGGCCCGCAAAGATTTGCGGCTGGTGCTGGTTGATCATTTGGATGATGTGCTAAAGGTGGCGTTGAACGCGCCGCTGAAAGCGGTGGCGCCGCCAGCTAAGGCGAAAGCAAAACCCGTGAAGCCGAAATCGAGACTGGCGAAAATTAAAGCCAGCCCCGCCAAAAAGATTTTGCCCAAGCCCGGAGCGCGCCCGGCTGCCCGCCCGGCAGCGCGCAGCGCAAAGCGCTAACGCCCGGCCAAGCCCGCGCTATGCGCGGTTGAAGGCGGCCGCCAGTTTATCCAGAGTAGTAAACAGCAGCGGCTTCCACTGCGCCGGGTCGGGCTCGCGCGGCAGCCAGATTTTTCCCTTGGAGATGCGGCTGCCGGCGGGCAATACATCGGTCAGTGTGGTGCGTGCAGCGTCGCTCTCCCAAAAGCGGCTGCGCAGCGAGATCAACCCGCCTTGCGTGCCCACGGCTTCCACGCCGGCGCTGTAGGCGCGCAGCTTTACGCGCAATTGGTACAGAAGGTTGCGCAGGGCTGCGGGCAGCGCGCCAAAGCGGTCTTCCAGCTCCGAACGCATCTCGGCAATGCTTTGCTCGGTGCTTAGCTCTGCCAGCCGCCGGTACAAGCGTACGCGCAGCGCCTGATCCGGAATGTAGCCGGGCGGAATGCCCACCTCCAATGGCAGGTCAACCGATATCAGCGAAAGGTCCCAGCTGGGCAGCTCCCGGCCGTCGCCGTTACTGCTAGCCCGCAGCTGATTGACGGCTTTGCGCAGCAGGCGCGTGTACAGGTGAAATCCAACCGCGGCAATATATCCGCTCTGGCGCTTGCCAAGGATGTCGCCCGCACCGCGCATCTCCAGATCCCGCATTGCAATGCTGTAGCCCGCGCCCAGTTCAGTTTGCTCGGCAATCGTCTGCAGCCGTTCGCGCGCATCTTCGGTGATGCGCTTGCGCCCTTGCGTGGAATGCAGGAAGTAGGCGTAGGCGCGGTTGGCACCGCGGCCCACGCGCCCGCGCAGCTGGTACAGCTGCGCCAGGCCAAACGTGTCAGCGCGATCCACAATCAGCGTGTTGGCGTTCGGGATGTCCAGTCCGCTTTCGATGATGGACGTGCACAGCAGTACATCATGCTCGCCGCGGATGAATTCGGCCATCACCTGCTCCAGCTGCTTCTCCGGCATTTGCCCGTGCGCCACTGTCAGGCGCGCCTCGGGCAGCAGCGCAGCCAGCTTGGCGCGCACCGTCTCAATTGTTTGCACGCGGTTGTGCACAAAGAACACCTGCCCCTGCCGGTCCAGCTCGCGCAGAATGGCCTGCCGCAGCACATGCTCTTTGAACGGGCCCACATGCGTGATGACGGGCAGGCGCTCGTTGGGCGGCGTGTTGATGGTGCTGATGTCGCGCACGCCCGTCAGGCTCAAGTACAGCGTGCGCGGAATGGGCGTTGCTGTAAGCGTCAGAATGTCCAGCGTGGTGCGCATGGACTTGAGATGCTCTTTGTGCGTCACCCCAAAGCGCTGTTCTTCATCAATGATCAGCAGCCCGAGATCTTTGAACTGCACATCTGCCTGCACCAGGCGGTGCGTGCCGATGATGATATCAATGGTGCCGGCCGCCAGCTCTTTGATGATCTGGCGCTGCTGCGCGGCGTTGCGAAAGCGCGAGAGCATCTCAACGCGCACTGGAAATGCCTGCAGCCGGCGCTGAAATGTTTGAAAGTGCTGCTGCGCCAGCACTGTGGTGGGCACGAGTATCGCAACTTGTTTGCTGTCTGCAATCGCCTTGAAGGCCGCGCGCAGTGCCACCTCGGTTTTGCCGTAGCCCACATCCCCGCAGATCAGGCGGTCCATCGGGCGCGGGCGCTCCATGTCTTCGGTGACCGCTGCAATTGCGCGCTGCTGATCCTCAGTTTCAGTGTAAGGGAAGGATGCGGCCAATTCCTGCTGCCAGCGGGCATCTGCAGAAAATGCGTAGCCGGGCGCAGCGGCGCGCCGCGCGTATAAGTCCAGCAGCTCCTGGGCCAGCACCTCGGCTGCGTGGCGCGCCTGGTCGCGTGCGCGCGGCCACTCGGCAGAGCCCAGGCGCGAGAGCTCCGGCGTGCGCTCGTCCGGCCCAATGTAGCGGCTAAGCTGGTCGGCTTGCGTGATGGGCACATACAGGTGGTCGCCGTTCTCATAAATCACAAGCAGGTATTCGCGCTCGGTCTCGTGCAGCGTGCGCGTCACCAGCTCAGTGAACTGGCCGATGCCATGCTCCAAGTGCACCACCAAATCGCCGGGCTGAAATTCTTCAAACGCAGTTTCGGGCGCAGCGGCCGCTGCGCGGCGCAGCGTGCGCTGGCGCGGCTCCGGCCGGCTCCAGCCAAATATTTCTGCGTCCGTCAGCAGGTGCATGCGCTTTTCAGCAGCGCCTTTGGTGTGCGGTTCCAAGCGCAGCACCCAACCCTCGGCCAATGCCCCCTGCACAAACAGCGCTGAGCCAGCCTGTGGCACAAAGTCCACAAGCTCTACCGGCGCATGGTAGGGCGCATGCTCGCCCCACAATTCCGCGAGGCGCGCTGCCTGCCGGCTCACGATAACCACGTGGTCGCCATCTGCGCGCAGCTTGTGCAGCAGGTCAACCAGCGGCGGGATCTGGCCGCCCAGGCGCGGGCCTGGTGCAAAGTCCGCTGCCAGCCCGCTGTCAGCTTCTTCGCGTTGTTGGCCGCCTAAAATCACCAGCGGCATTGTGGAGAGCTGGTCCTGCAGATCTGACCACGATACATGTGGCGCTGGCGCATCGGCCGGCAGCTGGCGCGCGGCAATTTGTTCGGCGCGTAGTTCCAGCGCCTGCTCTTCAAACTCCTGCACCGTGTCTTCAAACGCCTCCCAGTCATCGGCAACCACGAGGCAGTCTGCCGGCATGTAATCCAGCAGCGTCGCAGACTCCGGATGCAGCCACGGCAAATAAAACTCCAGCTCTGGAAAGGGCACACCCGCTGCCAGGCGCATCAAGTCTTCTGCGATGGACGAGCTGGAGCCGGTCTCTGCGACGGCTTGCGCACCCGGCCACGTGGCCTGCAGCCGGGCTGCCAGCTCCGGCCCGCTGGCGGGCAGTGCCTCGCGTGCGGGCACAATGCTCACGCGCTCCACCAAATCCGTGGAGCGCTGCGTGCCCGGTTCAAATTCGCGCATCCGTTCAATTTCATCGCCAAACAATTCGATGCGCACGGGCTGCAAACTGGTGATGGGCCAGATGTCGATGATGCCGCCGCGCCGGCAAAACTGGCCGGGCTCCACCACCACCGTCTCTTGCGAGTATCCGGCAGCCAGCCAGCTGGCAAGCATTTGGTTCAGCGGCAGATTGCCGCCGGCTTGCAAGACATGCAGGTGCGCGGCAAAGTCTGCCGGTGGCAGCGTGCGCGTCAGCAGCGCCCGCGCAGATGCAATGATGATGCGGCTGGCAGGGGCGCCCGGGGCTGGCGCGCTGCAAGCTGCCAGGCAGCCCATGCGCTGGCGCAGTGCGCGTGCGCCGCGCGGCGTGCGGTCGTAAAACAGCGAGTTGGGCTCGGAGAAGAGCAGCGGCGCGCTGCCCGTCCAGCATTCCAGTTCTTCCTGCAGCACCAACGCACGGTCGCTGCGCGCCACCAGCACCAGCAGCGGGCGCGCCAGGTCTTGCGCCAGCGTGGCCAGCACCGGCACCCGTGCTGCCCGTGAAAGCTGCAGCGGTGTGCCCGCAGCTGCCGCCGTGTTCAGCAGCTGCGCGTAGGCAGCGTGCTCGCGCACCGCAGCCAGCAGCCCATTCAGGTTCATAGCTTGGTACGGCGCGGGCTCAGCCCACTTCCCGGTTGTGGCGGTTCATTGCCACAGTGATGCCCTCGCGCACAAAACATTCCATCGCGGCGGCAGCCTCGTCCAGCACCACTGGCAGCAGCGCGGCTTGCTCGGCAGTGAAGGGCCGCAGCACATAGTCGGCGGCATCCATCGCACCGGGCGGGCGGTCAATGCCAATGCGCAGGCGCGCCACTTGCTGCGATGCAGCGTGATCCAGAATTGATTGCAGGCCGCGCTGGCCGCCCGCTCCGCCCTCGGCGCGCAGCCGGATGGTGCCCAGCGGCAAATCCAAATCATCCGCCGCCACCAGCAGGCGCTCCAGCGGCAGCTGGTAAAAACGCAGCAGTTGGCCCACGGCCACACCGCTTTCGTTCATAAAGGTCTGCGGCTTGGCCAGCACCACTTGCACCGCCCCAAGGCGGAAGTCCGTGATCAGCGCCGGTCCCTGCTTGCGCGTGAAGCTGGCCTTATGGCGCGCAGCCAGCATGCTGACGGCCATGAAGCCGGCATTGTGCCGGTGCTGCGCGTAATCGCGCCCCGGGTTCCCCAATCCCACAATCAAAAAGCGTTCCAACAGGTTTGCCTCGAAACGCAAAAGGGGCTCGCCCCACGGCCAGCCCGGTTCGCGCTAGATATTAGGCAAAGTGTATCAAACGGCGGAGCGGGTGGCGGGTGGCGCGGCGTAAATGCCGGCCGCCTGCAAGACTCCCTGCCAGCGCGGCGGCTTAAGGGCGGCGCAGGTCTGCGCTGACGCTGCGCTTGAAGCGGCGCCACGCCGGCCGCACAACCGGGCGCAGCAGCGCATATGCGCCCAGGGAAAGGAAGCCCGCAATCGCTGTCAGTGCGCCGCGGCCCAGCGCCAATAAGTAAGGCGAGACCGGCGGCACAAGTTCAATGCCGGCTGGCGCAACGGCGGGCGTGTCCGCTGGCGCAACGGCCGATGTAACCGCTGGTGTGATCGATGCTGCGACGGCTGGCGTACTCGTGGAAAGATCAGAGGCTGTGCCCGCAGGCGTGCTCACGGGCGCAGCAGCAACGGCAGTCGAAGCTGTGACTACTGCTGTGGCCTGTGGCGCAGGACTGGCAGTGGGTAGTGGAACGGAGTTGGCCACAGTAAGCCCTGGCGTAATAAATTCAATTGGCGCATCACCAGCAGTAACAAAGACTTGCAGGCGCAACTGATAGGCACCATCTGCAATCTGGGTGGTGTCCCAGGTGGCCAGCTGCCCGCCTGCCACGGCGCTGCGGCCGGCGGCTTCAATTGCAAACCAGTCAGCGGTGGGGTTGGGGTCATACGCAAAACTGACTTCATAGTGATCGAAGCCCGGGTGCTCTGCAGTGCCTTGAATGAGCACCACGCCACGCAATGCCTGCCCCGGCTGCGGATCCGCAATTTCCGCAGCACCCACCGCAGCTGGCAGGCCCAACGGTACAGCAACCAATACAGCGCCCATGGCCGCCCAAATCACTAAACTGCGCAACATCGCATGATTTTAACCCCGCGGCACTGCGGCGCATTGATGATGGCTGCGTTCCATGTTTTTGCACAGTTGCTGGCGCGCATCTATGCTGTGTTTGCACCTGACTGTCCCTGGCGGGCGATGGTGACGGCGCAGGCTCTCACCACCCACAACCCGGCCGCTGCACTGCTAACTGATTGGGTTCACAACCGCGACTGGTGAGTTGCCAATAAGTGCCCGCGCAAAAGAAAATGTTTCCGGCGGCTGGCGGCAGCGCTTCAGTAGCTGGTCGTCAGATTGCAACCCGCAATTAGCTTCATTTATTTGTGCTGGTCCGCAGCAGGAAATGAGCGGATAGTTGTCCACTTTGTTGGTGCGAAGCTGAGCCATCAACCTTATACAACTTCAGGCAGCTCTGAGTCATTCTGGTAATTTCGCGCGTCGTGGCGGTCTTTTGTTGCTAAACAGCAAGCCCAGCTTACGGTTTCATAGGCATCAGCTTTGACCCAGATCATTTGCTTTTGCCATTGGCTTGAGGCAACAAAGTCCTCTAGCCTTCGGGCACATGTTGCCGAAGGGGTGTGGGTGACTGCACCTTTTTCTTTATGAGTAAGTTCTACACAAATAATCTATTTCACTTGGAGTAAAGGAAAAATGAAGTTTTCGCTGAACAAAATTGTGCTGTTTGCCTTCTTGGTTACGCTAATACCTGGTTTATCCCTCCTATCGTGGACTGATTACACAACCACTAGAAATGAACTTCAAAAAAACTTTGACTTCATGGTGAGCCAGACCGGGGACAATGTTGTTGGTGCATACAAACTTGTAGAAATTAGCTACAAAATATTGTCGCAAGCTTTGGAAACCGACGCGATAAATGCCTTCAAGCCCTTCGTGGCTGCCTACGAACAAGCCGGCGGCAGAATTGAAGATATGGATTTGGAAAGTATTAAGTCTGAACTGGGTTCTGATTGGGACTTGTACGTCATAAATGATGCTGGTGTTGTCGTTGCCACCACTTTTCCAAAAGACCTCGGGCTTGATTTCTCCCAATTCAAAGACTTCAATGCCAATCTGCAGGAAATACGAAAAAGCAGCCGCTACCAAGGCGATCGTGTGGCAAACGAAACTCTTACCGGAGCAGTTAGGAAATATGCCTATCTGGGCACTCCAGACAAGAAATACATTTTAGAGGTCGGCCTGAAATCCGCGAAGTTCGAGCAAATGCTCAAAGAGCTTGACCTTGCGGCAATATCTGAGGGGTTCAAGGACTTTAACGATAATCTCATCTCAGTCAATATATTTAATTCGGATGGCGAGAAGTACAACGAGCCGGACTTTGTGCCGACTGACAAGCAGAAAGCCGATGTAATGAGTGTTTATAGCACCGGTGTTAGCATCGATTACCTGGTTCCTGAGAGCAACGAGAGGCGCATGTACTTAAAGGCTGATGTTGATGACGACAACTTTTCGGCATCGCATGGGGACAAGGCACTTGAGCTCATTTTCAGCACCAAGCAATTGGACGATAAGCTTGCGCAGCTTGCGCGGAACCAACTCCTTATTACAGCCCTGTTTATTGTGATTGGTACGGTGGTGGCGTCCCTCTTGGCGCTGCGTTTGTCAAAGCCAATTGCCCAACTTACATCGGCGCTAGGTGTAATTGCTTCCGGCGATCTTGAACATGCAATTCCTGAAGCCAGGGGCACCGTGGAGGTTGGCAAGCTGACTTCCGGGCTAAAGGCAATGGTTGCGAGTATCAAGGACAAGATAGCTGAGATAACTTTAACGACCGTTGCGTACGAGCGCTTTGTCCCCAAGGAGTTTTTGACATTGCTTCAGAAGCAAAAAATTACGGATGTTGTAATTGGTAACAGTAGTTCGCAAAAAATGGCAGTGCTTATTTCAGATATCCGAAATTTTACGAGCATGTCGGAGAAGTTTTCGGCGGCAGAGACTTTCGAGTTGCTAAACGGCTATTTGGAAGCGCTTACTCCGGCAATCAGCAAGAATGGAGGATTTATCGATAAATATATTGGAGATGCTGTGATGGCATTATTCAATACCAAGTCGGAATGTCCGGTGAAAGCTGCGGTGGAGATGAATTTGTTACTGAATGCGTGGAATAGATCGCCTGCACGGGCTGGCCGGGCGGAGGTCAGGATGGGTGTCGGAATTCATACTGGTGACCTGGTCCTCGGCACTATCGGGCAGGTAGATCGCATGGATACCACTGTGGTCAGCGATACAGTTAATGTGGCGTTCCGATTGGAAGCGCTTACCAAAACATACGGCGCCATGATCTTGATTTCTGAGAAAGTGTTCACCACCCTGCCGGATGAGATGCGGGACATGTGTAGATTTGTTGACTGCGTTCGCGTCAAGGGAAAAACTCAGGAATTGAACGTGTATGAGGTTTTCGGATCTGATGAGCACGGTACAGTATTGGCCAAGAGAGAGTCGCGAACTGAGTTCGAAAGGCTTGTGCGCGAGGGTGGCAATGGCGGTGGAGAAAGGGCAATCACGGGTCTGAAGGCATTAAGGCAGAAAAGCAAGAACGATGTTGTGCTCGAGTATTGGATCGAGCGGCTAACTGCTCCGGTTTTGGCCTAGGGGTGCCAGATACGCAGCGTTCCGGGGTAAAGTGATCCGTGTGCTGCAGGTCATTGTGAAAGTTTAGTTTGGGTACTTTCGCAGGCTTGTGAGTGGGTGGCTCCAAGTAACCGCGGTTGGTCTGGACCGCACTGGTGTGTGATTGCATCTTTACGCTTTGCCGTAACCAGGTTTGCGGCAGCGGGACATTGTTGAAAAGCCGGAACTCCGGATCGCGTTAATCCGCGGTTTACAGTTTGACTGTTGCCTGTCTGGCAACTTTGTAATACACTTAGCGAATTGCAAAACCACAGGGTTTAGCCCCTGTGGTTTATTTTTTTTCACCGGAGCCAGATTAAGATGATTTCCGCATCGAACGTGACCCTTTCTTATGGCAAGAGGGTACTTTTTAAGGATGTGAACATTAAGTTCACGCCGGGCAATTGTTATGGCCTCATTGGCGCCAATGGTGCCGGGAAATCCACGTTTCTCAAAATTCTTGCGGGCGAGATCGCGGCTAACAAGGGCGAGATCAACGTGGGTGCGCGGGAGCGCATTGCCGTGCTGAAGCAAGACCAGTATGCATTTGATGACGAGACTGTCGTCAATACCGTAATCATGGGTCACAAACGCCTGTATGACATCATGCATGCACGTGAGGCTATGTTTTCGAAGACAGACTTTAATGAAGCCGATGGCATCCGCTCTGCCGAGCTGGAGGCGGACTTTGCGGAGATGAACGGCTATGAGGCCGAAGCCGAGGCGGCCGTACTGCTGAACGGCATCGGAATTGTGGAAGAGCTGCGCGGCAAGAAAATGCGCGAGCTCGATGCGGGCGATAAAGTGCGTGTGCTGCTGGCCCAGGCGCTGTTTGGAAACCCGGATGTGCTGCTGCTGGACGAGCCCACCAACAATCTGGACTTTAAGACAATTGCCTGGCTGGAAGATTTTCTCTCGCGCTTTGCCAATACTGTCATTGTTGTGTCGCATGACCGCCATTTCCTGAATCAGGTCTGCACGCATACGGCCGACATCGACTTCGGCAGGATTCAGGTTTATGTAGGCAACTATGATTTTTGGTATCAGGCCTCGCAGTTGAGTCTGCAGCAGAAAGAAAATGAAAACCGCAAGGTGGCGGACAAGGCTGCCGAGCTGAAGGATTTTATCCGGCGCTTCAGCTCCAACGCCTCCAAAGCCAAGCAGGCCACCTCCCGCAAAAAGCTGCTGGAGAAACTGACGATTGAGGACATGCCGGTGTCCACCCGCAAATATCCGCATGTCATGTTTAAGCCCGATCGCCCGTGTGGGGACATCATTCTTGAGATTGAGGGGCTCTCGAAGGCGATCGATGGCGTTCAAGTGCTGGACAACTTGAACCTGGTTGTGCGCAAGGGCGACAAGATTGCATTTGTGGGCAGCCACACCCAGGCGCGCACCGCGCTGTTTCAAATTCTTGCCGGCGAGATGGAGCCGGACTCCGGCAGCTTCCGCTGGGGCATCACTATGACCAACACTTACTTTCCCAAGGAGAACAGCAGCTACTTTGAGCAGGACATGAACTTGATCGAGTGGCTTGGCCAGTTTGCGCCGCCCGCTGAAGGCGAGACTTACGCGCGCGGCTTTCTCGGCCGCATGCTCTTTTCTGGTGAAGAGGCGCTGAAGATGACGAGTGTGCTCTCCGGTGGTGAGCGTGTGCGCTGCATGCTATCGCGCATGATGTTGACCGGTGCGAATGCGCTGATTTTGGATGAACCCACCAACCACTTGGATTTGGAGTCGATTACATCACTGAATGACGGCCTGATTGCTTTTCCGGAAGTAGTGCTGTTTGCGTCACATGACCATGAATTTGTCTCGACGGTTGCCAACCGCATTGTCGAGATAACCCCGCATTCGGTGATTGATCGCGTGATGGGTTTTGAAGAATATTTAGAGGACGCCAGCCTTGATGCAGAGCGCCTTGGCAAGCCAGCCACGCTGCGCAAGAGCGCCAACGGATCTGCGGCCAATGCTGCGCCTGCTGGCGCGCGCAGCAAAGTGCGCGCGGGTTCAGCGGCAGCCGAGCCGTCCTAACTGCTGACTACTCGCGCCGATTATCCGTTGGTACTGCCGGAGCCGTGTGAGTCCCCGGAAAAAGGGGGTGCCCGTGGCTGGCACGCATTGCGGTCAGTTTTTAGCCGGTTGTGCGCCGGGATAAGTTCACTAAGCCGCGTTCGGGCTCCTAAGTTGTCAACCCGCCCGTGAGCTTGGGGCGGATTCAGGTCGCGCATTGCGAGGCCACTTATTGCACCCAAGACCTAAGGATCAATTAACTAATTGGTGGTGTGCGTTATCGGCTGACCGCCATATACTCTTTTACCGCGTGCGGCAGAACTGTGCGCCGAAGTATTGCATCCTGTGACAGAACCCGACAAAGTGCAAAGTTCATTGGGGCTCCCGGCTGGCGCCAAGCCCGGCCTGTTGACGCTGGTGGGTGCCGGCGAGTTGATGCCGGCCATGAGCGCTGCGCATCGCGATGCGCTCAACCAGCTGCGCGCACCAGCGCGGGCGGTCTTCCTTGACACCACCGCTGGCTTCGAAAGCAACGCCGATGCCATCACCGGCAAGGCCGTGGATTATTACAAGCTGCGGCTGCAAACCAAACTGGAGGTTGCGTCCTACCGCCATGCGGGCCGCGCAGGCGCAGCCGAAACCGCGCGGGCTGTGGCGGCGGTGCGTGCAGCCAACTTTATCTTTGCCGGGCCGGGCAGTTCCACCTATGCCCTTGGTCAATGGCGGGGTTCGCCGCTGTGGGATGCAATCGTTGATGCATTTCTAGCGGGCACCCACATGTTGTTTGCCAGTGCCGCCTCCATCACACTCGGGCGCTATGCACTGCCGGTGTATGAAATATTTAAGGCGGGTGCGGACCCCTATTGGGCTGACGGCCTGGACTTGCTGGGCCGGATGGGCTTGAAGCTGGCCGTGGTGCCGCACTACGATGACAACTCCGGTGGCACACACTATGATTCCCGTTTCTGCTACATGGGCGCAGCGCGCTATGAGCTGTTGCAGGCGTTGCTTCCCGCCGATGTGACCATCCTGGGCATAGATGCATACACCGCGGTGCGCTTTGACCCGCAGCAGCGCGTCGCAACCGTGAGCGGGCAGGGCGCAATCACCGTGCTGGCCGACGGCGCCGTGCGCATGCATGCAGCTGGCAGCGCCGTGCCTTTTGATGCGCTGCATTCCGCGCAGCGGGCGGTGGTGCACATGGCGGATGAAGCGCCGCGGACGTATGGATATGAATACGGCGAGCCGGCTGGCGGAGAAATTGCGTTGAACGGCGTGCACGGATATATTGAGCAGCTCAGCGGGCTGGATGCTGCCACGCGTGTGGAGCTGCTTGCCCGCGTGGTGGGTGCTTTGCGCTCCGCTGCGCCGGCAGCCGGCGCCGCTGCTGAACCGCTGCTGGACCTGCTGCTGGAGTTGCGCTGTGATTTGCGCGCTGCCAAGCAATGGGCGCTGGCAGACAAGCTGCGCGACGCGGTGGTGCAGCTGGGCTACGAAGTTCAGGACACAGCAACGGGCTCCACATGGCAGCCACGCTAAACCCCGTCGTCGATGCAATGCTGGCGGTGCGCAACCAGCAGCTGCACATCCGCCAGTGGCCAGGCGCGCTGCGCGCGGTTGTGCTTGTGCATGGCCTCGCCTCCAACTGCATGACATGGGAGGCCACCGCCTGCGCATTGAATGCTGCGGGGCACGCAGTTGTGAGCGTGGACCAGCGCGGCCACGGGCGCAGCTCAAAACCAGGCAGTGGCTATGGCTTTGCCGAGATGACGGCGGACTTGCGCGAGCTGATTCAACAGCTTGGGCTGCACCGGCCGATCTTGGCCGGGCAATCTTGGGGCGGCAATGTAGTGCTCGATTTTGCAGCACGCCACCCGGAGGAAGTGGCCGGCGTTGTGCTGGTGGATGGCGGCTTCATTGACCTGCAATCGAAGCCCGGTGCCACATGGGAAACCATCTCGGCGCAGCTTACGCCGCCGGCGCTGGCCGGCATCCCGCGCGCGGCCATGCAAGCGCGGATGCAACAGGTGCATGCCAATTGGAGCGCAGCCGGTGTGCAACATCAGCTTGCCAACTTTGAGACTCTGGCGGACGGTACTATTCGCCCATGGCTCACGCTCGAGCGCCACATGCTGATCCTGCGTGCGCTATGGGAGCAGCGCGTGAGCCAGCTTTACCCGCAGGTTACGGCGCCCGTCTTGCTGCTGGCAGCCGCATCAGATGCAGAAGATGCGCAGCGCCTGGCGCAAAAGCGCGCAGAGGTTGCGGCAGCCAGTGCGCTGCTGCGCAACTGCCAAGTGCATTGGTTTGCGGACACCGATCATGATATCCATGTGCAGCGCCCGCAAGAAACGGCCGCGCTGGTATTGCAAGCGTTTACCGCTGGCTTCTTTGCCGCATAGCCGCAAGTTGTGAACACTTCAATCAAATCAATGCTGCTGGCAATGGCCCAAGCGGACCGTGCGCGCGAGCAGGTGCTGCGCACTGCGCTGCGGCTGGATGAAAGTGTGCAAGTGCGCAGCGGTACTGAAGCGTGGGGCGATTTGCGCAGCTACCGCGCAGTGGTGCTGGATGGCGCGCAGCCGATTCTGAAAAGTGCAGTTGCGCAGCTGCATGCATTTGTGGAGAACGGCGGCGCGCTGCTAGCCATCGGCGCCGCGCCGGCTGCGGCTGCCGATCCTTTGGCTGCGCTGCTGGGGGTAGTGGCTGAACCAGCCCGGCCGCAGTGCGAGCTGTTTGCCAAGTGCAGCCGGGAGACCAATGAACTGCTGCAGCGCATTGAAGCTGAGTTTGCGGTGGTGGAGGGCTTGGCGGCGCTGCAGCTGCTGCACGCTGACCTGCGCGTGTTGCTGCGCGTGAACTGGGCACTGAAGGATGAACCGGCTGCCGTGGAGCGGCGCATCGGTGTTGGCCGGATTGTGACCAGTTCGTTAGGCAGTACTTCACAGGCGCTACTGGCGCCGGCGTTGGGCGCCATCTTGCGCCGCGCACTGCGGCCGCCGCTGGCTGATGCTGCAGCCCGGCGCACTATCACCACCGCAATTGTGGGGTACGGACCGGCCGGCGGAATGGGCTTTGTTCACGGCAGCGGGATTGCCCGCACGGCCGGGCTGCAGCTGGCAGCAGTGTGCGATCTTTCAGACAGTCGGCGGGCTGCTGCCAGCGCAGATTTTCCGGGTATCGCCGGCCACATCAATGCCGAAGACCTGGCCCGCGATCCCGCCATTCAACTGGTGCTGATTGCCACGCCGCCGGTGAGCCATGCCGGGCTGGCGCTGCAGATGCTCGAGGCCGGCAAGCATGTGGCGTGCGAGAAGCCGTTGTGCCTCACCACTGCGGAGGCAGACCGGCTGATTGCTGCGGCGCGCGCCAACGGGCTGATGCTTACCATCAATCAGAACCGGCGCTGGGACCCTGATTATCTGGCGGTGCAACGGGCGGTGCACACCGGCCTGTTGGGAGACATCTTCAACGTGGAAACTTTTGTGGGCAGCTTTGAGCACCCGTGCCGCTACTGGCACTCGGATGCGCAAGTGTCCGGCGGGGCGGCATTTGATTGGGGCTCGCATTACATCGACTGGACGCTGCAGCTGCTGCCGGGCCTGCCGCAAGCGGTAAGTGCGCTGGCGCATAAGCGCGTTTGGCGCGATGTGACCAACGCGGACCAGATCCGAGTGCGCATGCTGTGGAGTGACGGGCGGGAAGCGGAGTTCATTGCCTCAGATGTGGCCGCGGTGCCGAAGCCCAAGTTTTATATACAGGGAACGGGCGGCACGCTCGCCGGCCACTATCGGCCGCTTTTGTTTGAGCGGCTGGATGCTGCCACCGGCTATGAGGCCAAGCAGCCGCATTTTGCGGAAGCGCCCGCTACGCTGCTGCTGGCGCGCTACGAGAGCGGCTATGGGATAACGGAGACACAATTGCCGCCACAGCCGCAGCAGCCCTTTGGATTCCACCGCAATATTGCCGACCACTTGCTGCTGGGCGACGAGCTTGCCGTCACGCCGGAGTCGGTGCGTTCAGTAATCCGCGTGTTGGAAGCGGCTGAAGAATCTGCGAAGGCTGGGGGCCAATTGATATCGCTGGAGAAATAGAACGCGTCTGCTGCGCGCTAATAAAATTTTGTTGGTGTGTGTGCCGCTGATTTGACCGCCAGAGACTTCGTTTAGGCTTGGGCGCGTGTGGTTGTTTGGCGCGAGCGGCCAAACAAATAGCGGCCGAAGTTGGGGTGCTTCAGTACATCAATTATTGGGCACCACACATTGCCGACGCGGGTCATCATTCGGTTTGTGAAATTTTTAGTTGCGTGGTAGAGTTCCGCGTTCGGTCATCAGTCGGCGCGTGGAAACCGCGGCGGCGTTGGGCATCCCCGCTCAACGAAAAGCACTGTAGACAAGTTGTTTTTTCGATCAATTGAATATTGATGCTGGAGGAAACTGCGATGTCAGATAGTGAAGCTTTTACACTGGTTGTCAACGGCACGGCGCGCCATGTAATGGCAGCGCCCAAGGCGCTCTTGATGGATGTGCTGCGCGACCAGCTGCGCCTGACGGGCACCAAGGACGGCTGCACCACTGGCCATTGCGGCAGCTGCATGGTGATCAAAGATGGCGAGCCAGTGCGCTCTTGCCTGGTTCCAATGAAGCGCTCTGCCAACGCGCATATCACAACGATTGAGGGGCTGGCCAACGGCTCGCTTCACCCAATCCAGCAGGCGTATATTGACCAAGGCGCAACCCAGTGTGGCTTCTGCACCCCGGGCTTCATCATGGCGACCAAAGCGCTGCTGGACAAGCATCCGGATCCCACGCTTGCGCAAATTTATGACGGCCATAAGTTCAACATCTGCCGCTGCACCGGGCATAACGCAATTGTGCGCGCCATTCAACAGGCAGCTGGCCAGCCCGTGGCAGCGCTGCCGGCGGTAAAGCAGCCCCTGAATGCCATCAGCCGCCCGCTGCCGCGCCCGGATGCGGTTGCAAAGGTGACTGGCGCGGGCATCTATGCGGATGACCTGTATGTGGAAGGCATGTTGTACGCGCGGGCATTGCGCAGTGCGCATCCGCACGCCCTGCTGAATAATGTAGACGTGAGCCGCGCCAAGGCGCTGCCCGGCGTGGTTATGGTGCTGGTAGCCGCAGACATTCCCGGCCGCAAAGACTGCGGTGTGCATGAAATTGACTGGCCGGTGTTGTGCTATGACAAGGTGCGCTATGTGGGCGATGCCGTTGCGCTGGTGGTGGCGGAGTCTGAAGACACTGCAGCGCAGGCACTCGAGTTGATCGAGGTGGACTACACCCTGCTGCCGGTTGTAAGCGGGCCAAAAGAGGCTGCGCATCCCGATGCGCCGCTGCTGCACGCCCATCACCCAACCGGAAACTTCAAGGCAAAGTACCACTTAGAGAACGGTGATGTGGACAAGGGCTTTGCTGAGTCTGATGTGATTGTTGAGCGCGAATACCGCACGCAGTTTGTGGAGCACGCATTTATCGAGCCGGAGGCTGCGCTGGCAATGCCTGAGGCAAACGGCCGGCTGACGGTTTACTGCGGCGGCCAAATTCCCTTTGGCGACCGCGAGCAGATTGCGGCCTCGCTCAACGTGCCGGAGGATCGCATTCGTGTGATCAACTGCCTGATTGGCGGCGGGTTTGGCGGCAAAGAAGATGTGTCTGTGCAAGTGCATGTGGCGCTCGCAGCATGGCTTACCAAGCGCCCGGTGAAGATGGTGCTGAGCCGCGCCGAGTCTCTGCGGGTTCATCCCAAGCGGCACGCCACCATCATCAAGCTTAAGACCGGCGCCAAGAAGGACGGCACCCTTGTGGCGCACACGGCCGAGATTTATGGCGACGGTGGCGCTTACGCCAGCTTGAGCAATCACGTGATGCTGCGCGCCACAACGCACGCCGCCGGCCCCAACGAAGTGCCCAATGTGCGCGTGGACACTTATGCCATGTACACCAACAACGTGCCGTGCGGCGCATTCCGCGGCTTTGGCGTGACGCAGAGCGGCTTTGCAATGGAGTGTCAGATGAATGTGCTGGCCGAGGCGCTTGGCATCCCGCCGCTGGAGATGCGCCGCAAAAATATTCTGGCGGTGGGCAAGCAGACGCTGGCAGGCCACACACTCACGGAGAGCTGCGGCTTGCCGGATTGCTTGGAGAAAGTGGCCGCCGAGATGGAACAGCATCCGTTTGTTGCGGTGGAAGGCGACAAGCGCCGTGCGTGGGGCTTGGCGTGTGCCTACAAGAACACCGGCTTTGGCAGCGGCGCATACGACGCTGCGGGTGCGGAAGTGGAGGTGTACGCCAACGGCCGCGCTGCAGTGCGCGCCGGTGCGGCGGAGATCGGGCAGGGACTTGTGGGTGTGCTGGCGCAAATTGTGACCGAAGAGCTGGGCGTACCGTACGATCAGGTTGACGTGCTCGTATCAGACACGGACTTGACGCTTGATTGCGGCGCAACCACGGCCTCGCGCCAAACCTACGTAACCGGCAACGCCGCCCGCCATGCCAGCCTCGAAGTTCGCAAGCTGCTCAGCCTGACGGCTGCAGAAATGCTGGATGTGCCGCCGCAGTCATTAATTTTTTGCGACGGCAAAGTCAGCCACAATGGCGATAGTGTTTTGCTGGCAGACGTGGTGAAGGCGGCGCGCCGTGAAGGCCGTATGCCAAAGGTGAGCTATCAGTACGTTGCGCCGCTGGTGCCGCAATACCATCACTTTGCCTTTGGCTTCGCAGCGCAGGCGGTGCTGGTGGAGGTTAACGTGAAGTCTGGCGAGACGAAGGTGCTGAAAATTATTGCGGCCAATGATGTGGGACGCGTGATCAATCCGCTGGCGCTGCAGGGGCAGGTGGAGGGCAGCTTGTCGATGGGCCTCGGGATGGCGCTGCAGGAAAACTTTGAGCTGCAGGACGGCATTGTGCAAACCGACACGCTGTACAAATGCCGGCTGCCGACGATTGACCAGACGCCGGAAGTGATTTCATTTTTTGTGGAGGCCGAGACTAAAGATGGGCCCTACGGCGCCAAGGGCGTGGGCGAGCTGGCTTCCATTCCCACGGCGCCGGCAATCATCAACGCCATTTACTCTGCCACCGGTGTGCGCTGTTACAGTTTGCCGGCGAGCAAAAAGTGGCTCAAAGCGCAGCTGGCTGAAGCTGCCGCGGCGCAGGCTCCCGCGTAACCAGGCGGGCGCTGCGGCGCTGGTTTTCAAGGTGTGCGGGAGGTTCGATTGACGCGGGCATAAGCCGCCTGCTTCCGCGCAATTCCGGTTGGTTCTATTCGATCACGTGCGGCATTAGAGTTGTTTCCACAACTGTCTGGCCGCACTTTAGTTGAGCGTTGCGAATAAATGATCGCGCGGCAGCGTTGGATACATTTGCGCCTAGCTCCCGTGCCCTGGCCACTAAAAGTCCACGCCTTCGCCTCTGTAAAATATACTAAGCGCCTGCCTCAGTAAGTGGAGGCGGGCACAATGCTGCGCACCAAATGAAGAATCGCAAGACACCAATCGCGCTATTTTCGTACAACCGGCCCCAGCATGTGGAAAGGGCGCTGAACACGCTGGCGTCTTGCGCACGATTGGATGAATGCGATTTGCATTTCTTCAGCGATGGCTTGCGAATCGAGGCGCATCGCGCGGGCTGGGAAGCAGCGCGGCGCATAGTGCGGACGCGGGCTGCAGACCTGAACGCCACGGTGGTTGAGGCTCCGGAAAATCTGGGCTGTTCGCCTTCCATCGTCAAACATGTCACGGAGCTATGCCGTGAGTATGGCCGCGTGATCGTCGTGGAAGATGACTTTGTGATGAACCCGGGCTACGTGAGCTATCTGCTGGATGGTTTGGATCGCTACGAAAATGAGCCTGCAGTATTTCAAATTTCAGCTTACATGTTTCCGGTGGAACTGCCGCCAGGCCAGGATGCGTACCTAATGCCTTACACAACCGCGTGGGGGTGGGCAACCTGGCAGCGCGCGTGGCAGAAGTTTGACTGGGATGCGGCAGGCATTGCGGATTTGCTTGCTGACGCAGAAGCCGTGCGGCGCTTCAATTTGCGCGGGGGTGTCAACTACACAAAGAGCTTGCGCGCCGAACTGGAGAGACCGCGCCAGATCTATGATGTGATGTGGTACTACGCCGTGTTCAAGCACAATGGTTTGGTTGCGCACCCCAGACGCTCGCTGGTTTACAACGCCGGCTTGGATGGCAGCGGCACGTTTTCAACGAACGACCCTAAATTTCCCCAAGTGCCGCGCGCTTCGATTGCGGAGCGCGTGTTTGACCGGCCAATTCGCTGGCCGGAACTGGTTGTGCTGGACGAAACGGCTTACGCTGCTTTGACGACGCAATTGCGCACCCGGCGCGAGCGCAAGCCGCCCATCCACGTTCGTGCGCGGCACAAACTGGCAATCTATCGCCGCCGGCTGCTGGCGTGGCTGGCAGCGGCTGCAAGCTAGCCAGCTGCAGGTGCACGCGTGAAGATTGTGATGCTCTCGGACTTCGAGATGCGCGGTGGCGCAGCAATTGCTGCGAGCCGGCTTGCCGCCGGCCTGCTGCGTGCCGGGCATCAGGTGACACGAATTGTTAAATCCGATGCTGGCCGCGCGCAAGCATGGGATACCGTGTGCCTCGCGGACACGCTGGCAGACAAGCTTGCACGGCGCGCCGGCGTCAGCTTTTGGCTGGAGGCATCGGTCACAGCCAAGCTGCAGCGCGCGCTAGGGAAGCTCGGGCCGGATGTGGTGAACATCCACAATCTGCACTCTGCCAGCTGGCCGATGGCGATGGCGGGTGTGTGCGGTGCGCACGCTCCCGTAATATGGAGTTTGCATGACATGTGGAGTTTCACGGGGCGCTGCGCTTACAGTGACGCGTGCCGTAAGTTTCTGGTTGGATGTGATGATGCGTGCCCGACGCCGTCCGAGTATCCGGCGCTCAAGCCGGCGTTGATTGGCGCTGCTTGGAAGCAACGGCGGGCAGTGCTGGCGGCTGCCCCTGCCATGGTGGCCGTCACCGACTCGCACTGGCTTGCGAAAGAGGCCAAGCTGGGATTGTGGCGCGATCATCGGGTGGAATCCATCTCAAACGGCGTGCCGCTGGATTTGTATCGGATGACCCAGCGCGCTGTGGCGCGCAAGAGTCTGGGTATTAGCACTGATGGCGTTGTATTGCTGGTGGCCGCGCAGCGCCTCGATAACCGCCACAAAGGCGTGGCGCTGTTGGTGGAAGCTATGCAGCATGTCCGGCATCGTCCGTTGACTTTGATGATCCAGGGGCACGGCGACTTTTCTGTGGAAGATTCTTCCATCTCCGTGTTGCCGCTGGGGTTTATAGCGGATGAAGCGCGCCGGGTGCAGATTTACAATGCGGCTGATGCACTTGTGCATCCGGCAATCAATGACAATTCTCCACTTGTAGTATTGGAAGCGATGGCTTGCGGTACGCCGGTGATTGCGTTTCCGATTGGTGGTGTGCCGGAGCTTGTGCGGCCGGGCAAAACCGGTTGGCTGGCGGAGGCTGTGTCCGCTGCCGCATTGGCGCAGGCGATTGATCTGGCTGCATCGGATCTTGCAATTGGCATCGATCTGCGCGCGACGTGCCGCTCGATTGTAGAGGCAGAATACTCGGACGTTGCCCATGCACAGGCATACATTAATTTGATGCAATCAATTTCCAAAACCACCGCGCACGTCTGACCCTGGGCAGCAGTTAGTACTGGAAATGATTAACGGAATTGACAGACTCCGGCCGAACCCGGGCGCAATCTGATGGGATTGCGCTCGCAGTTTGACGAGTATCGGTTTAGCTACCGCCGGTTGAGTGCGGGCATGCCACCGGCTGCGCTGCGGATGACCAAGTTCATCTTCAGGTGGCCGCCCCTAAAAAAGCGCTTCCCCGATTACCAGCGCCAGCAAGCGGTGGTGGAACTGCCGGCGGAGCCCCTGCGGTGCCAAGCACCACCAGCGGTGCAGCTGTTGGTGGTTGCGGCAGAAAAGGATTTTGAGACCTTGCCGCTGTGTTTGGCCGGGGCACTGGCCAATTCCGGCAACCCCATTTCCCAAGTTGTTGTGATCACTACCGCGACTGGAGTTGCTGAGTGCAGCCGGATTGCTTCCGATGCCGCGAAAGGATTTGCAGTTACTGTGTTGAATGAAGATGACCAGCTTTCAGCGGGTATGCGCGGCCGGCTGCGGGCCCGTTTTGGATTGCGGTACGGATGGATCCTGCAGCAGCTGCTCACCACAAATTTTGTGGCGCAAAGTGCAGCGCCGGGTGTGCTGGTGGTTGATGCAGACACGGTGCTGTTGCATCCGCGCTGTCTTCTGGCAACAGGTGGCCGGCAGGTGCTAACTCCGACTCCCGTTGTTCACCACCCCTACTACCGTTTCCTGCACTCCATTGGCATGTGTGCGGTTGAGCCGGCAGGTACATTTGTGGCGCACTTTATGCTCATGCAGCCGCGCATTATGCGGGCGGCACTGGCTGGTGCAAATTGCGCCGATACTGAAGCGCTCGCGGAGCTGGTGATTTCAGGCGCGGATGTAAATGAGAACTCCAGTGTCTGTGTCGAGTACGAGCTGTATGCGCAGTATTTGCTGGCGCAGCATCCGGCGTTGGTTTCGCTCGCAAAGTGGGGAAACACATCCGTGAGCTTGGACGGGTTGCAGCAGCCGGTTAGCATGCAAAGTTTGAGCGCCCAGTTCAATGGATGGGGCTCAGTTAGTATGCACAGCTATCTTGCGGAGACAACTGCGGTACCGGCACGGCTGCTTGCAAACATCTGAGACGAGCATGCCTGGTTCTATTTTTATTTTGGCAGCACGATGAACGGCGGTGACTTGGTGCTGGATCAATTTGGCGCGGTGGCGCGCGCCGCAATGCAGTTGACGGTGATTGCAGTGCGCCCGGGAAACGTAGCTTCTAAAACTGCGCTCATCGCCGTGGTGCTTTGGCTCTGATGATCCTGCTGCATCCCGTTCCAGCTTCGGCCCACCGTTGCCCCTATTGCAATACTAAGTTGCACGTGGCCGGCTGGTACATGCCCGGCATGCGCAGCCTTGCAGAGCTTACCTGCGGGAACTGCGCGCGCGAATTCTTTGGTGACTTGGGTGCCGGGCAGGCACTGTACACGCCGATGCTCATGGAGAAAGCCGGCGGAGCAATGCATGGCGCCGCGCGGGCGCCGTGGTTTGCCAGTTGGCTGCAGAGCTCCTACTCCAGAAGAACTGATACGGGGCTCAAGATTGACATCGAAGAAATGCGGCCCATCAAGCAGGCGCTGCTCCTCAATTGTTTAGACGCCATGTACGGGCATTGCCTTTTGAAATTGCTTAACGCCCAGTACTGTTTGGATCAATATCCGGAATACGACCTCATCGTGATGGTGCCCGGGATTTTGCGCTGGCTCGTGCCCGAGGGCGTAGCTGCGATCTGGAGCATTGATCTTCCGCTAAGCCGGGGCGCGGAATGGAACGACTGGCTGGCAAAAGAAATCGGGCGGCGCGTTGCAGAGTTTGAAAAGTGCTGGCTGAGCATTGCCATTTCGCATCCGCACCCCAACGAGCTACCGGATCGAGCGATTTACACGGGTTGTGCCGTTTGCGCTGGAGCAATGGGTGAGCCGGCGCCCAACGGTAACTTTTATTTGGCGCGATGATCGATTATGGTCCCTGCCGGCGGGCGGCGGGCGCTGGACACGGTTGAAGCGCTTCATGCGGCGCGGCTTCATCTCGCGGCTGGAAGACCAGCAACAGCGGATGACGAAATTTGCCAAGGCGCTTAAAAAGCAGATTCCGGATTTGGATCTTGCCGTGGCTGGCGTTGCGCAACCGGGTGGTTTGCCGCAATGGATCACCGATCTGCGCCGGCCCAAAGTGGATGCTGCGCTGGAGCGCACGTGGTGCGAGCGTTATGCGGCCAGCCACTGCGTTGTGGGTGTGCATGGGTCCAACATGCTGCTGCCCTCGGCTCACGCCGGCGCAACCGTTGAGTTAATGCCAGCGAAGCATTGGGGAAATATTCTGCAGGAAATTTTGTTTCGCAATGAGGACTTGCGCACGGCTGTATTTCGCCACCGCATTTTGCCGATTGATACTGACCCGCTGAGTGTGGCAGCAGTCGTCGGCGCAGTGATCAGTACCTACCCGGACTTCGCCACCTACATGGCGCCGGAATCAGTTTCAAATGCGGTGCTGGCAGCCGGGGGCTAACCCAGCCGGCTGGGTAGGAGGCGGCTTCCGTGGCGGCGGGCCGATTTGCGCATGCACAATTACCGGGCAGGAACCTGCGGCTAAATATGACCTCATAGATTAGTGACAAACAATCTCCACGGTATTACAGGGAAAGATATCTGCACCCCGCGCGCCAAAATCAGCCTACGCCGAGGCTTTGGCAGTGGCTCCGGGACTGTACAAACCGGCTCCAAGCGGGCAGTCATGATGCTGTACGGTATACTTGTTCAAATTCGCACAAAGGCTCGATAGCCCAGCAAATTTAGGAGTTCGGCAGTGAAACACTTTTTGCCTGTGACGGCGCTCGTAGTAATAAGCACTTTTCTGGTGGCTGCGGGTATCGACAGTTTGCACCTCATGCCGCAAAACGCAAGTGTGCAGGGCGAGACAGTGGATTGGCTGTTTGGCCTGCACTTCAAGCTGATAGCGTTTCTCTTCTCGCTTGTGATTGTAATTATGGTGTACGCCGTGGTGGTTTTCCGCCGGCGAGCTGGTGACGATGGTGAGGGAATGCACTTTCACGGAAGCGGCACCCTGGAGTTTATCTGGACAGTCGTCCCGGCGATTATTGTGGTGTTCTTTGGGTACATCGGCACCACCACTCTCATTACGGTGACTGCCGCTCAACCCGATGAAGTTGCCATCGAGGCAGTCTCACGCCAGTGGGTTTGGAACTTCAACTATCCGGATGATGGCTTTAGTTCTGAAGAACTTTATTTGCCGGTGGGCCAGCCAATCCGGTTCGACTTGAAGGCCATGGATGTTCTCCACGCCTTTTGGGTTCCAGAGTTCCGGGTAAAGGCGGATGCTGTTCCGGGGCGGACAAACGTGTTGCGGATTACCCCCAACCGCATTGGAGAATATAAACTTGTCTGCGCGGAGCTTTGTGGAACGCGCCACGCATACATGATGGCGCCCGTGAAAGTGGTTTCGCGCGAGGCATACAGTGCGTGGGTGGCGCAGAAAGTGGCCGAAGAGGCAGCCAAGAACACGCCCGAGGCGCGCGGCGCAGCGCTGTATATTTCTCAAGGCTGCAAGGGCTGCCACTCGCTTGATGGCAGCAAAATCGTCGGGCCCACGTGGAAGGGCTTGTATGGCTCGCCGCAGGAACTTACGGACGGCACAACTGTGATCGCGGATGACGAGTACCTCTACAACTCGATCGTTAAGCCAAACTTGCAAGTGGTGGCGGGCTATCCCGCTAACGTGATGCCCCAGAACTATGGCGAGCTGCTGACGGATGACAACATCAACAACATCATCGCCTACATCAAGACGCTTAAATAGATAGGAGCGGCGGTAAAAATGCGCACTTTCTTTAAACTTGGATTTGTAAGGGGCCTGCTTGGGCAGGTGCTCGGCACGCTATTTGGCATGGGATTGGTTACCGGCACGCGCGCCGCGCTTGGCTACGACCCGCTGTGGGCGGCCGAGCCCGCCTGGGTGATTGGCGGCTTGCTGGGCACGCTCGGCTTCATGATCGGCGTGGGTGCGCTTACGGACTGGGCCAAGTGGGCCATCGGCGTTGAGACGCCCATGCATCATGGGGCGCCCGCGGGCCAGCCGGAGTGGACGCGCTACTTTGCGGTTGATCTGAGCCACAAAGTGATTGGAGTGCAATACACCGTGTGGGGAATTATGGTGCTGCTGGTGGGCGGGTTTTTGGCAACGCTGTTCCGGGTGGAATTGCTGCAGCCCGGGATGCAGTACTTCACCACCGACCGTTACAACACCTTGATCAGTGCGCATGGCATCATCATGATCTCTGCCATTCTGCTGGGTGTGGGCGGCATGATTAACTATCTGGTGCCGCTGATGATCGGTGCTTCGGACATGGCGTTCCCGCGCCTGAACGCGTTTGGGTTTTGGATCAACGTGCCAGCCTCTTTGCTGCTGATCACGGCTATGTTTGTGGGTGGCTGGGACACGGGCTGGACGGCATACCCGCCCAACAGCCTGCGCACCGCATTAGGCGGCCCGTTGTTCTTTTTGGGTTTTTACACAATTGGAATTTCGTCCATCGTTGGCGGCCTCAATTTGCTGGTGACCGTATTCACCATGCGGCCGCCAAGCATGAACCTCTTTCGAATGCCGATCTTTGTCTGGGCTGCTGTTGGTACGAGTGTTTTGCAGCTCCTGGCGACCCAGTTGGTGGGCCTTGCAATGTTGATGCTGATTGTTGAGCGCTCGCTGCACATGGGCTTCTTTACGCCAGTGCTCAACGAAGCTGCCATAGCGCTGAACTCGCCGCCGGGAGACCCGGTGCTGTTCCAGCATCTGTTCTGGTTTTACTCGCATCCGGCAGTGTATGTGTTTGTGCTGCCCGGCCTCGGCATCATTAGTGAGCTGCTGCCGGTGTTTGCGCGCAAGCCGCTGTTTGGTTACAAGTGGATTGCGCTTTCCAGCATCGGGATTGCTTTTCTGGGTTTCCTGGTGTGGGCGCATCACATGTTTACTTCCGGCATGTCCAATTACTTGCGGCTGCCTTTCATGTATGCCACACTCATTATTGCAGTGCCAACCGGTGTCAAATTCTTTAGCTGGCTGGGCACCTTGTGGGGCGGCAAGCTAACTTACCCCACACCGATGCTTTTTGTGCTGGGTGCAATCTCCGTATTTTTGCTGGGTGGGCTTACTGGTCCGCCCGCCGCCACCATCACTACTGACTTATATTTGCATGATTCGTACTGGGTGGTGGGTCACTTTCACCAAACTTTCTTTGGCGGGTTCATGTTTCCGTTTTTTGCGGCCATGTACTACTGGTTCCCCAAGGTTACCGGCCGCAAATACAACGAGGCGCTTGGGAAACTGCACTTTTGGCTGATGCTGCCCAGCTTCTGGGTGATGTCCCTGGGCCAGATTTGGGCGGGCTTGCTGGGTATGCGCCGGCGCATTGCGGACTATGACCCGGCGCTCGGCGTGCAGAATATTCAGGTATGGATCACGATTGCGGCCTTTGTCATCGCGCTCTCAATTCTGATCGGGCTCTACAACTTTATTGTCAGCGCGCGGAGCGCCGAAGTTGCGGAAAGCAACCCGTGGCGCTCGCGTTCGCCGGAGTGGCAGATTCCATCGCCCATTCCGGAGCACAGCTTTGCCATGCCGCTGGCCGTGGTGGGCGAGCCTTACGACTATGGCCTGCCCGGTTCTGTTTATGTGCGCATGGCGCCGGCGGGCGCCGGAGATTAGGCGGAGGTTTAGCCAAATGACAACATCAACCATGTACGCACTGGCTGCTGCGGCGGTGCTCATACTAACCGCCGGCGGTGGGGTGGGTTTGGCGGTCTTGTTTCGTTTGACGAACCAGCTGGTGGTTGGCGATGGCCGGCTGCCGCGCGTTGTGCTGGAGCGCGTGGTTGTGCCAACGGAGCCGATGGCGCTGCTGCGCTGGCGCCGCGAACAGGATGAGGAGCGCATGGCTGTTGCGCGGCGGGTGGCCGCCTACCGCAGCGGCGCCACTGTACTGGTGGTGCTGGCGGCACTCACGGTTTTTGAGTATGTGATGAACCTGGTTGGCATTTCTGTGTTCGGGTTGTTTGTAATTGCGCTCGTAAAGGCTGCAATTATTGTGCATTACTTTATGCATGTGGCCACCGTGTTCGCGGCCGGGGATGGTCACTAAATGAGCGGAGCAACAGCTGTGCACGGCGAATACCGGGTTGCATTGCGCAACAACCGCCTTGGGCTGTGGCTCTTCTTTCTGTCCGAGTCGTTTTTGTTCATGGGGATACTTGTTTCGCGCTTTTACCTTTGGGGCAACACGCGGCCGGAGCTAAACCAGCTAAATGGCTTGCTGGTAACAACGGTACTGCTCCTCAGCAGCTTTACGATGAACCGGGCGGAAACTGCGCTTGTGCAAAATGACCGCAAAACATTCCTCAATTGCCTGCTGCTGACTGTGGCGCTCGGGACGCTATTTTTGGCGGGTGTGGTGGTGTTTGAGTGGGGCGGCCATATTCGGCCAAGTGATGGCGCCTACGGTGCCGTGCTATTTGGCATGACTGGCATGCATGCACTGCACGTTGTGAGCGGCATTGTGTTCATTCTGATTGTTTGGAACAACGGGCGGCGCGGGCTGTACTCTTCCGAGCAGCATTGGGGCGTGGAAGCGTGCGCCATCTGGTGGCATTATGTTGATTTGGTGTGGGTGTTTTTCTACCCCGCACTTTACCTGATGGGGCAGGCGGTGCACTAAATCGCGTTTGCCGGCTGCGCTGCGCTTGACGGGCCACTGGGCCCGCCGCCCCGTTGCTGTTGCTGGGGTGCACCACTAATTATTATGTCCGCAGAAGCCAGTGCCTTTTTCAGGTCGTGGGATCCGCGCATAGATGTGATCTTTGTGCTGGGCCTGCTTGGCACGCTCTATGTTACCGGCTGGGTGCGCATGCGCGGTGGCCCGCGCGGGCGCAGCCGCCTGTGGCGCACTGCTAATGGCTGGCGCCTAAGCGCTTATCTTGGCGGGCTGACACTGCTTGGCATTGCGCTGATGTCTCCGCTGGATGTGCTGGGCGAGCAGCTTTTCTTTCTGCACATGCTGCAGCACATGCTGCTCACCATGTATGTGCCACCGCTGCTGCTGCTTGCAAACCCGCTGCCTTTTGTAATGTGGGGCTTGCCCGCGTCCCTGCGCCGCGCCGTCGGCAGTGTGCTGGTGCCCAAGGGTGCTGTGCGGCGCGCGCTGCTGGCCGTCACGCCGCCGGCAGTGCTCTGGCTGATTTATGCGTGCACCATTTTGCTCTGGCATGATCCGTATGCCTATAGCCTGGCGCAAGGCGATAGCTTTGTGCATGACATGGAGCATATTACTTTTTTTGTGGCATCCATTTTATTCTGGTGGCACATCACCGGTGCCGGCCCGCGCATTCACCGCCCGATGGCACGCTGGAAGAAGATCCTCTTTTTGCTGGGTGCTGTGCCGGCAAACATGCTGACCGGCATCACAATTGCATTTGCGACGACCCCGCTGTACGCGCATTACGTTGCGATGCCGCGGCTGTTTAACATCTCTGTGCTGGGCGACCAGCAGCTCGGTGGCACCATCATGTGGATCCAAGGCAGTGAGATGTACATTATTGCCACGCTCGTATTGGTCTCGCGCATGCTGGGCCAGGAGGCGCGCAAACAACCGCTGCCCGAGGGGCAGTGGGATACAGCCGAAGCGCTAAAGGCACCGGGATGGCAGCGCTAGCCGGGCCGCAGCCGGCAGCGGTGCCGTTGGTGCTGCAGCTCTTCAGCCGGCGTTGGTGGTGGGTGACGCTGCTGGTGATTGCAGCGCTTGGTGTTATGGCAGGGCTGGGCAACTGGCAGCTGGCGCGGCTGGACCAGCGCCGCGCACACAATGCGCAGCAGCAGCGCATGCTGGCGGGCCCGCAGTTGGATTTGGCAGTGGTGCAATGGCCGGCGGACCTTAAGCCGCTGCACATGCAGCCGGCTGCAGTTAGCGGCGAGTTTGATTACGCACAGCAGATGCTGTTGAAAGAGCAGTTGTATGTGGGGCAGGCCGGCGTGCACCTGCTAACGCCGCTGCGCATTGCAGGCAGCAACCAGGCGGTGCTGGTGGACCGCGGCTGGATTTCCTACGCAGATTCATTGGGTGATCTGGCGCAATTTGACGAACCGGCCGGCAAACGCATTGAAGGCTGGCTGCACCTTGCGCAGCTGCTGCCGGGCGGCCGCACGGAGCCCCCGCCGGCGGCGCCGCGCAAGGCGTGGTATCGCGCAGATATCGCGGGCATTCAGGCGCAGCTGGCTTATCCGCTGTTGCCAATGTACCTTGAAGCCGGGCCAAGTTCGCCAGCAGCGCCGGGGCTGCGGCGCTTTGAACCGGACATTGTTTTTGATGACGGGCCGCACATGGGTTATGCCTTGCAGTGGTTTCTGTTCTGCGGCATTTTGGCAATGGGTTACGTAAGTTTTGTGAAGCGCAATGGTATGTAAGGGAGAAGTTTCCAATGCAAGTTGATACAGCAGTTGCAGCGGCACCTTTGCCGGCGGTTCGGTCCAGCGGAGTGCTGGCCACGCTGGCGGTTTTATTTAAGCTGCGCGTGGTTTCGCTGCTGCTGGTGGCAGCCGGTGGTGGCGCGGTGCTGGCGGCCGGTGGATGGCCGGGTGCCGGACCGCTGCTGCTGGTAGCAGCCACAGGCGGGCTGGCAGCAGCTGGTTCGGGCGCGCTCAACCAGGTGCTGGAGCGCAAGCGCGATGCACTGATGCAGCGCACCGCGCGCCGGCCGCTGGTGATCGGCGGCTTTCTTAGCGCCGGCCGCGTGACGGCGCTGGCGTTGATGCTGATACTTGTGCCGGCGTTGCTGGTGCTGCCCTCCAACCGGGCGTTGTCTTTTTTTGTATGGCTGGGCGCCGCAATTTATGTGGGCGTCTACACGCTTTGGCTCAAGCCGCGCACACTGTTAAATATTGTGATTGGCGGTGCAGCGGGCAGCGCAGCCGTGCTTTCGGGCAGCGCAGCTGCCGGCAACTGGAGCGACCCCGGTGCCGTGACGCTGGCGTTGCTGGTGTTCCTTTGGACGCCCACGCATTTTTGGAGCCTCGCGTTGGTATACCGCGATGATTATGCGGCTGGCGGCATTCCGATGCTGCCCACCCGTGTAAGCGGGCGCAGCGCCGTGCTGTGGATGCTGGTGCACACAGTGCCAACCGCGCTAGCGGGCATCGTGCTGGCTGCGCATCCGGCGCTTGGCTATGTTTATCTGGTGCCCATCACGGTTGCCTCGGTCTACTTGATTGTGCGCAATCTGCAATTGCTGCAAGACCACGGGCGGGAGGCGGCGCTGGGCTTTTTTAAGTATTCCAATATTTATCTGGCTTTGATTGTGCTGATGATCTTCATTGATGCGGTGCAACCGTACGCCAAAGTTTGATGCTGGCGTGCGGCGACGCAGCACGCTGGGGGCGGGCTGCCGCGGTGGCGGCGTGGCTGCTGGCGTGTGCTGTGCGGCCGGCGTGGGCGCACGGAGCTACGGGCGGTGCACCGCAGCTGCTGGACCAGCCTGTTGGGCAATATTTTCTAAGTGTCTGGACCGCGCCGGTGCCGGCCGCAGTTGGTGTTTTGCATGTTACGATCGCGCTGCATGGCGGACCCACAAGCAGTGTTGTGATGGGAGCCGGCATCGAGGTGATCCTGCGCGACAAGACCGGCGCAGTGCTGGCTACAGCGCTGGCGCGCGAGGGCGATGTGAACAAATTTCTTTATGAGGCGGATATTGATTTGGCGGTGCCGGGGGAATTTGATGTGGAGGTGCTCGTGACAGAACCGCTCGCTGCCGGCAGCGCACACTTTGCGCTGCGAGCCGAGGTGGGCTCTCCGCAGTCACCTCTGTCCGGCATGGGGTGGCTGGCGGGTTTGGCCGCGTTGATGGCGCTGGTGCTGGCGGGTGCGGTTGCCGCGTTGAGGCGCAAGGCGGCGCTGCATGCTGCGTAAAGCATTGCTGGCCGGCGCGCTGCTGCTGGCGGGCTGCCGCTCGCATACATTTGCGGGCACAGAATTTCCAGGAGCTCCGCCGGCTGCTGAAATTGTTCTGACCGCACACACTGGCGAAACATTTCGTTTGTCAGACAGCAAAGACAAGTTGACGCTGCTTTTTTTTGGCTACACCAATTGCCCCGATATTTGCCCGGCAACACTGGGCGTTGCAACGCAAATGTTGGAGCGGTTGGGCAAGGATGCCGGGCGGGTGCAGTTTCTTTTTGTGACTTCTGATCCCGAGCGCGATACGCCCGCGGTATTGGCGCAATATGTAGCGCGCTTTCATCCGAACGTGATTGGCCTTACGGGCACGGCAGATGCGCTGAAAGCTGTGGAAGGTGCGTACGGCGGAATGAGTGAAGTGGAAGCCCATAACAATGGAGACACTTCGGCGGCCTACGAAGTGGGGCATACTTCGCGCGTGTACTTAATTGATGCGCGTGGCGTTTTGCGCCTTGCCTATTTGGCGGGGGTGTCAGCGGGTGATTTGCTGGCCGACATCCAGTATTTGCTCTCGGCTTGATCTTGTTTGCGGCATGGGCCGTGCCTCACAGATACGCCACCAGTCATGAAGGTTAACGGCAAGCCCTGCCGCACCATTTGGGTTGCACCGCACAACGCGCGCTGCGTGCAGATCATTGACCAGCGCTGGCTGCCGCATCGTTTTGTGGTTGAAGACATCACAAGTGTTGCGGACATGGCCACAGCCATCCAAGATATGCATGTGCGCGGTGCCGGCTTGATTGGGGCTGCTGCTGGTTATGGCATGTATCTGGCTGCGCTCGCGGCGCCGCAGCAAAGCATTGCCGTGTTTATGGACGCGCTGCAAAGCGATTCGCGAAGCCTGCAAGCTACGCGGCCCACGGCTGTAAACCTGGAGTGGGCGCTGGCGCGCCAGCTGGACGCGCTGCGCGCTGCTCCGCCGCAAATAGATGTGCGCATTGAGCTCGCGCGCACAACTGCGCAAGCGATTGCAGACGAGGACGCCGAGTATTGCCGGCGCATTGGCGTGCATGGCCAGGCGCTGTTGGCGGAAATTAGCGCGCGCAAGGGCGGCGCGCCGGTAAATGTGCTGACGCACTGCAATGCCGGCTGGCTGGCGTTTGTGGATTACGGGACGGCGACTGCGCCGGTATACGCGGCGCATGATGCCGGCGTGGCGGTGCATGTGTGGGTGGATGAGACGCGCCCGCGCAACCAGGGTGCGCGCTTGACGGCGTGGGAGCTGGGCCAGCACGGCGTGCCGCATACTGTGATTGCGGACAATGCTGGCGGGCACTTGATGCAGCATGCGCAGGTGGATATTGTGCTGACCGGCACCGACCGCACCACGTACACTGGCGATGTGGCCAACAAGATCGGCACTTACCTTAAAGCGCTTGCAGCGCACGATAACGGCGTCCCGTTTTATGTGGCGCTGCCATCATCCACTTTTGACTGGAAGATGCGGGACGGGGTGCGCGAGATTCCAATTGAGCAGCGCGCTGCGCATGAGGTGCGCACAATTTCCGGCTGGCATGTGGACCAGGAAGTGGAGGTATTGCTGCTGCCTGAAGGCAGTGCGGCTGCCAACTACGCCTTTGATGTTACGCCGGCGCGGCTGGTGACGGGCTTGATCACCGAGCGCGGCATTTGCAGTGCGTCAGCTGCGGGCGTGCTGGGCCTTTACCCGGAGCGCGCTGCGGGGCAGCGCGGAGCAGGCAGCAGTGCCGGCGGATGAGCAGGGCGTAGCTGGCAGCGCAGACCGCTATGCGCTGATCCCGCGCACGCTGTGCTTTGTGTTGAACGGCACAGACATTTTGCTTTTGCGGGGAGCGCCCACCAAGCGCATCTGGCCCGGCAGGTACAACGGTATTGGCGGGCATGTGGAGCGGGGCGAGGATGTGCATTCTGCAGCGCAGCGCGAGATAATGGAGGAATGCGGACTGCAGGTGGAGCGCCTGCAGCTGTGCGGCACTGTGACTGTGGACACTGGTGAGGCGCGCGGCATTTTGCTGTTCGTGTTTGTGGCGCATGCGGCGGTGCGCCACACCAGTGCATCGGCGGAGGGCACGCTGCATTGGGTGCCGCAGCAACAGGCTGCGCACTATGAGTTGGTGGAAGACCTGCCGGTAATATTGCCGCGGGTGCTGGCTGTGGCGGCGGGTGCTGCGCCGTTTGCTGCGCATTATTCTTACGATGCGCAGCGCAAGCTGTGCATTAGTTTTGCGGACTAGGCGGGCAGCTAGCAGGCGCTGCCGGTGGACGCATTATTGCGCGCCGGTTGGTTACAATGCAGGCACAGTTGGCGGGAGGTATACATGAGTGATTATTTCTCACTGAGCCAGTTTGACGAGACGGCGCACGCGGTCAAAGCCCGCATCGGGCAGCCGCCAGCTTTTGGGCTGATCCTTGGGTCGGGGCTGGGCGGCCTCGCAGATGCTGTGGAGCGGGCGGTTCACATTCCGTACCCAGAGCTGCCGCACTGGCCAACATCCACCGTGCAAGGCCACAGCGGCCAGCTGGTGGCGGGGCAATTAGAGGGCCAGCCGGTGCTGGTAATGCAGGGGCGCGCACACTATTACGAGGGCTATAGCATGGCGCAGGTGGGACTGCCGCTGCGCGTGATGCAGCGTTTGGGCGTGCACACGGTGATCATCACGAATGCGGCTGGCGGCGTGAACCCGGAGTTCAGCCCGGGGGATGTGATGTTGATAACGGACCACTTGAACCTGATTGGCATGAGCGGGTTAAGCCCGCTGCGCGGCCCGAACATTGATGAGCTGGGGCCGCGCTTTCCGGACATGATGCATGCTTACAATCCGGAGCTGCGGGCGGCAGCGGTGCGTGTGGCGCAGCAAGCTGGTGTGCGCCTGCAACAAGGCGTGTACGCCGGGCTGGCGGGGCCCAATTTTGAAACGCCGGCGGATCTGCGTTTTCTGCGGGTGGTGGGCGCGGATGCGGTCGGCATGTCCACCGTGCCGGAAGTGATTGTGGCGCGGCAGGGCGGCATGCGCGTGCTGGGCTTCTCCGGCATCAGCAACAAAGCCAACCTGGATGGCAACACGCCCACCACGCATGCAGAGGTGCTGCAAGCGGGCGCATTGATTGTGCCCAAGCTGGAGAAGATTGTGCGTGGCGTGCTGGCCGAAGTGAAGCGCTAGGGAACGCCGGCGCGGCAAACAGCCGGATCTGGAGTTGCAGCTTTCATCCTGGGTGGCGCGCTATGCGCCGTGGCTGTATGCGGCAATCGGGCTGGCCATGTTATGGGCTGCGCGTGCCTACTGGCGGGCCGAACAGGCCGTGCGCCAAAGCCAGTACGGGTTGCAGCGCGAGCGTGCTGCTGAAGCGCGCGCATTGGCGCTTTCCCTGCTGCTGATTGCAGTTTCCGGTTTGGGGCTGGTGATATTGTTCTCGCAGGCGATAACGCCCGGGCTGGCAGCGCTGCGCTTCAATACGCCCACGCCGGCGCTGGTGCTGGTGACAACCGTGCCAACTGCCACGCCGGCTGTCAGCATCTTGCTGCCCGGGCAGCCATCCCCCACGCCTTCCGGCAGTGCCACGCCCGCACCAACTATTACACCAGTGCCGCCCGCGGGCAGTGGCTGCCGGGTGGCGTCGGCCACCATCAGCAGCCCGATCGCCGGCGCGGTCATTTCCGGCCAGGTAGATGTGCGCGGCAGTGCCAACATTCCTGACTTTGCATTTTATGTGCTTGAGATTTCCACTGTTGGCGACAACTGGCTCAACCTGTACACGGATGACAAACCGGTGCAGGATGGATTGCTGGGGCGCTGGAATGCCAGTTTGTATCCGCCGGGCGAGTATGCGTTTCGCATGATTGTGTATGATGCGCGCGGCGCCTTTCCAGAGCCTTGCACAATTCCCATTACCATTGGCGGGCTGCCGTGATGCGGCCGGCAACGCACGCGATCTTCGCAGTTGAAGAATGATAGATGTTAGAATGAAACCCGAACAGGCAACCCCGTGAGTACCATTACCGTCAGGCCGGCGGCAGTAACAGACCTGCCCGCGCTGCAGGCACTGGATCGCACCGACACCACCGAATTTGTCTGGCAGTTTAGCCTTGCCAATGATGAAAGCCATCTGGGCGCAAGTTTTGAGCGGGTGCGGCTGCCGCGTCCAGCGCGGCTGCTGCCGATGCACAGCCTGTCGCAGTTGGCGGATGATGCTGCGCTGCGCGCGCTGTTTATTCTGGCCGAGCTGGATGAAAAGCCATGCGGGTATCTGGTGCTGGGGCGCGTGCATGGCTCTATGGCCGGGCTTGTGAGCGATTTGGCGGTGGATCGCAGCTTGCGCCGGCAGGGAATTGGCAGTGCGCTGCTAAGCGCAGCGCGCGACTGGAGCGCGAAGGCCGGCATTGAACGCATGCTGGTGGAGACGCACCCGAAGAATGATCCCGCAATTTGTTTTTGCCGCCGCAATGGGCTGGCGTTCAGCGGGCTATTGGACCAGCATTACCCCGGTTTGAATACGGCCCTGTTTTTTGGCGTAAACCTGCGCTAAGGCCCCGCAGCTTGTCTTGATGATGCAAAACTGGATGGATGCGCTGCTAAGCGGGTTGGCCACGTTCAACCGGTTTCTGGTTGTGGCGGAGGTAATCAGCGCCGCGTCGCTGCTGATGTACTCGCTCACCTTCAACCTGCGCGACCGGGTGGCGCGCTCTTGGAATGTTCTGCTGGCTGCGGTTGCGATTGTGTCGCTGTGCGACGTGGCTTCAGGCCTTGCGCAGTCTGATGCGGCCGCCGAAGTTTGGGTGCGCCTGCAGTGGCTGGGCATTGCCCTGATACCGGGCGCCACCTTGCACTTGAGCGACGCACTGCTGGCAACCACCGGCCAGCCATCCCGCGGGCGGCGGCGCTGGGCTGTGCGCGGCACGTACGCTGCCGGCGTGCTGGCCGCTGCGCTGGCATGGACTTCTGATTTTCTGGTGGGGCGGGTGGTGCGCAACACGGCGATTGTGCGCATGACTGCCGGCCCGTTGTTTGCGTGGTTCACGGCGGCGTTTGCAGTGCTGGCGGTGTGGTCGCTGGTGAATGCCGGCCGCGCTTACCTGCGCTGCCTTACGCCCACCACGCGCCGGCGCATGGGCTACTTGCTGCTGGCACTGCCGGTGATTTTGCTGGGGGTGTTTCCGTATCTGCTGCTTACGAGCGGTGACGAGCTGCGCGTAAACCCGCTCTTCTTCTGGCTGGTGGCTACTGCCAGCAACCTGCTGCTGACTGCTGCGCTGGTGCTGGGCGCGTACTGTGTTGGGTTCTTTGGCGCGCCGCAGCCGGACCGCGTTGTGAAGAGCCGCTTGCTGCAATGGATCTTGCGCGGGCCAGTGGTGGCGTGGGCAGTTGTGGCTGCGTATGTTTTTGTTAACTGGCTGGAGCGGCGCTTTGGAATTGATGGCATGCTGTGGCTGCCGGTGGCAATGGTGGGCGTGCTGCTGCTGGCGCAGTTCACAATTACAGTGGTGCGCTTGCCGCTGGAGCGCTGGCTCTTTTACGGCGGCAGCGCCGATCGCTATGACGTGCAGCGCGTGCAGCACCTAAGTGAGCGCTTGCTTACCGCCGCCGATCTGCGCCAGTTTCTTGAATCCGTGCTGGCAGCCAGCTGTGATACGCTGCGCATCGCCAGTGGCTTTGTGATGCAGGTTGGCGAGCGCGGTGCAGAGCTGCAGGTGCAAGTGGGGCCGCAGCAGCCGCCGGCAGCAGCAGCTGCGGCTGAAGCGCGCGCGGCGCTGGACAACGGCACCGCCGCCGGCTATCAACCCGCAAATGCGCATGGCATTTTTCACTGGGGGGAATATTGGTTGCTGCCGCTGCGGGAATTGAACATGGAAGAAGACGCTGCGGATGCACCACCGGAGCTGCTGGGCATGCTGGGTTTGCATGTGGGTTTGGCACCGCAAGCGCCGGAAGATGCGGTGCTGGCAACATTGCTGGTGCTGGCCAGCCGCGCAGCGGAGGCCTTGCAGGACCGGCGGCGGCAGCAGCAGTTGTTTCAATCGCTTGATGTGCTTGTGCCGCAGGTGGAGAACATTCAGCGCCTGCGCGCGGCTGCGGCCTATGATGGAGCAGCAGCGCTTGCCAGCGGCCGCTTGATTGACAACCCGGATGTGTTCCAATGGGTCAAGGATGCGCTGGTGCACTATTGGGGCGGCCCCAAGCTAACCAGTAATCCGCTGCTTGCGCTGCGGGTTGTGAAGCAGGCAATTCAGGGGGACGAGAACCCGGCCGAGGCGTTGCGCGGTGTGCTGCGCGATGCCATTGAATACGTGCGCCCCGCCGGCCAGCGCAAGTACACTGGTGACTGGCTGCTCTACAACATTCTGGACCTGCGCTTCCTGCAGCGCCGCAAGTCGAGCGAGGTGGCGCGCCAGCTTTCGGTCTCTGAGGCTGATTTGTTTCGCAAGCAGCGCGTAGCCGTGGAGCAGGTGGCGCGCAAAATTGCAGAGATGGAAGCGCACGTTCCCGACCAGCCGGTTGCGGCGGTGGAGCATTAGGGATCAGCCGCATGGCCAAAGACCGCCAGATAAAACCAGTGCGCAAGCAGCTGCCGAGGAAAGGCAGTGTCGTGATTGAAGCAAGTGCAGCTTCTGTGTTTGGGCCGGCTGCTGCCGGCGTGCAGCGCCTGCTGCTGGGGCTTGGAAAGCTGCGCGGCATGCGTGCGCCGCGCGATGAGATTGCCGGCGTACTGCTGGTTGTGCTGGGGCTGCTTGGTCTGCTGAGCCTTTCCGGCATGGCAGCGGGCAGCTGGCTGCGCGTGCTGGCACAAACGCTGCGCGTGTGGATGGGGGTGGGCGCGCTGCTGCTGCCGGCGTCGGCACTGGGCGTTGGGGCAGCACTGTTTGCCCGGGCGGCGGGGCTGCGCTTTCGCATTAACTGGTGGCGCGTGATCGCGGGCGAGCTTGGCGTGGTGGCAGTGCTGGGCTTGTTGCATTTGCGCGAGGCTGCGCTGCAGCCAACGCAGTCTTTGCGCCTTGCGGTGGAGAGCGGGCTGTTGGTGGATGCCGCACTGGCCGGGCTGGGCGGCGGCAAGGTTGGCTGGGCAATGCTCACGCTCGCTGGATTGCTGGCGCCGGAATCGACAGGCGGATTGTTGGGCGGCTTTGCGGCCTTAATGCTGGTTGCTACCAGCGGGTTGAACTGGCGGCATGTGATCAATCTTTTTATTGCGCTGCAGCAGCGCCTGCTGCCGCCCGTAACTAAAGTGGCTGTGCTGGAGCGGGCGCAGCCGCGTAAGCGCAGAGCTTCGGCTGCGGCCAGCCCGCCGGCAGCAGCTGATGTTGTGAAGCGCTTCCGGGTGGCGCCGCTGGTGGAAGCCCCCGCGAAACTGCGCAAGCGTGATCCCATCCTGCCCAGCTTCGAGCTGCTTGACCACAGTGTGCCGCAGCAGGTGTCCGAGGCGGAGATTAACCGCAAGACGGCAATCATCGAGCGCACGCTGCGCGAGTTTGATGTGCAGGCAACCGTGATAGATTATTTGTCCGGCCCCACGGTAACGCAGTTTGCGGTGCAGCCGGGCTTTGTGGAAAAAGCCGGTCCGGATGGCGTGGTGCGCCGCCAGAAGGTGCGCATCGCGCAGATCTCCGGGCTGGCGAATGATTTGGCGCTCACGCTGGCTGCGGGCAGCTTGCGCATTCAGGCGCCTGTGCCCGGCCAGTCTTATGTGGGCATTGAGGTTCCCAACCAGCAAAAATCTTTTGTGAACCTGCGCGGCGTGATGGAGTCCGCCGCCTTCAATCATATTGAGTCGCCCTTGAAGATTGCGCTGGGGCGCGATGTATCGGGCGCAGCCGTGGCGGCCGACCTTGGCGCAATGCCGCACCTGTTGATTGCCGGCACCACCGGCGCCGGTAAAAGCGTTTGTATTGCTGCGCTGATTACCGGCTTGGTGATGAACAACACCCCCGAAGATTTGCGGTTGGTACTGGTGGATCCCAAGCGCGTAGAGTTGATTCGCTTTAATGGCCTGCCGCATTTACTGGGGCGCGTAGAGGTGGAGCTGGAGCGCATTGTGGGCACGCTGCGCTGGATAGTGCGCGAGATGGAGCGGCGCTATAAAAAGTTCGAAGAGTACCGCGTGCGCGATCTGGACGGCCACAACCGCAAGGTGAAGCGCCGCAAGGAAGAATACCTGCCGCGCATTGTGGTGGTGATCGACGAGCTGGCCGACTTGATGATGCTGGCCCAAGACGAGGTGGAGCGCAATCTGGCGCGCCTCGCGCAGATGGCGCGCGCCACCGGTATACATCTTGTGGTTGCCACGCAGCGCCCCAGCACGGACATTCTCACCGGCCTGATCAAGGCCAACTTTCCGGCGCGCATTTCGTTTTCTGTTGCATCGGCAGTGGACTCGCGAGTGGTGCTTGACTCTGTTGGGGCCGAAGCTTTGCTTGGCCAGGGCGACATGCTTTTTCTCTCGCCGGATGCACCGGCAGCGGTGCGCTTGCAGGGCGTGTATGTGAGTGATGCAGAGTTGGAACAGGTGGTGCAACACTGGGTTTCCCAGAGCGCCGAGCAGGCGCCAGCGGCGGCTGTGATCAAGCCCGCCGCGGAAACGGCAGCCGTTGTGAAACCGGCTGCCGGCCCGGAGGCTCCGTGGGATGCACTGCTTGCGCAGCAGGCAAGCGTTGCAGACAAGGACAATTTGATTGCGCAAGCGATTGCGCTGGTGAAGATGCACCGCACTGCTTCCGCCAGCTTGCTGCAGCGCAAGCTGAAGCTGGGTTACCCGCGTGCCGCGCGCTTGATGGATGAGCTGGAAGAGATGGGCATCATCGGGCGCGAGCAATCCGGCGGCAAAACGCGCGAGGTGCTGCTACTGGATGATGATGCGGAGGCCGCTACACGCAATGATGACCGGGACTAGGCTTCGGCGCTATGGCGCAGGCGCGGCGCTGATTTCAAAGCGCGCGCCGTCGGAACGCCCCCACACCTCCGGAAAATAAAACTCGCTGGCGGTTGCTGGCGGCACATTGTATTGCCCGGCCAGCTGTGCGTGCAGCGTATACGTGTATTGGTATGTGCCGGCGGGCAAATACGCTGCGGACAGCACCAGTTTCTCGTCGCGCAGGTTGACATTGGAGAACCACCACCAGCCCCAGCCGTAATACGCCGGGTCGGTGCTGCTGTCTTCGGGCTGCTGCCCCACCACGCTGCTGGTCAGCAAGCTGCTGTCCACCGGCTCCGCGCCCGCCGGGAACGGATCCTCGAGCAGCACATGATGCAAATCATTTTGGGCCACCAAAGTTAGCGTTACGTTCACATCGGCGCCAGCGGGAACGCTGCTTACCGGCGCGCAGCGCGGCTGGCCCTTGGCGCCGCAAGTTTTGCTGCGCAATGTGTACACGCGGCTCACCACCATGCCGCGGCTCAGTGCGGCTGCGCTAGCAGCCGGCTCCGTGTGGCGCAGCACGGCGGTGTAATACAAGCTGCCGGCACCGGCGCCGCGCTGCACCAGCAACTGGTTTACCGGTGCCAGCAAATCCGGCGCCGTTACCGTAACCTGGCGTGGCGCGGAAAATTCCGCTGCGCTGCCCTGGGCCAGCGCTTTGCCGTTGAGGGCCAGCGTGTAGGCGTAGCCGGCTGGCGCATCCCCGCCGGCAGCCAGCCAGTCGGCTAGCGCCATTAGCGACCACGCGGTTTGCTGCGTTGTCTCCCAGGCGCCCTGCGCGCCGCGCTGCGCCACCAGCCAGCGCACCACATTTGGTATCAGCGCATTGCGCGCATCAAGGCGCACAAAAGCAGACAAGGCCATGGCGGTGCTGCGCAAGTCTGTGTTCATGTTGGAAAGTTCGGGCGCACCACTTTCATTCCAGTGCGCACCCGTGGCGGAGATGGCGGCCGCCCCCGCCAAATCAGAGAGCAGCGTTGCAGTGCGCGGATCACTGGCGCCTTCGGCGTGAATCGCCAATGCCAGCAGTGCGCGCCCGTAATGTGCCAGTCGGCTGCGTTCCGCAAAGTAAACTGAGAGTGCGCTGGGGTGCTTGACGCCGCTCTCAGAGAGCGCGTAGAGCATGAACACTTGCCGGTTGAAGTCTTCCGCTTGTGCCAGCGCGTTGGGATAACGCAGGCGCGCACGTACGAATGCAATTGCGAGCGTGCGCATATTTTGCGGGACAGTGTGCCCGGCTTGCTGCGCCCGCTGCAGCCCAAGCAGCGCGTAGGCCGTCATATAAGGATCAGACTCTTCTGTGGGCCACCAGCCCCAGCCGCCGTCCGCGTGCTGCTGTGCAGCCAGGCGCTGCACGGCGGCTGCCACCAATTCCGCGCCGTGCTGTGCCGTTGGCGCCCCCGCTGTGCCGCGGCGTTGCAAAATGCTTTGCGTCATCACAGTTGGCAGGAAGCGCGAGATGGTTTGCTCTATGCATTCGTGCTCGAACTCTTCCAAGTACCTCAGCGCGCCGGGCACGCTGGCGGCCAGCGATGGGCTGACGCTCAGCTCTAGTGTGGCGCTGGCAGCAGCTGCACCGCGCGGCACCACAAGCACTTCGCTGCGTGTGTCGGCTGCGGACAGCACGCCACTGGTGGCGGCAGTTTGGGGCGTGCTGTACTCGTACACCGGCAGGGCGCGGTCCGGTGCGCGCCCCAGCGGCGGCAGGCTGCGGTCTGCGAGTGTGCCAGCCTGCACCGTGAACAGCAGCATGGCGGGCGCAGGCGGAGTTCCCGCAGCGCCGTCAATATTCACAGTCCAGTCCACGCGCGCGCGGCTGTGTGCGGGCACCCGCACCTGCTGGCGCACATTGTCCGGCAAGCGCACGCCGCTGCCGCTCAGCGTTACTTCGGCGGTAATGTCCTCGGCGGTGTTGTTGTTGACGATTGCAGCGACATTGCTGCGATCACCGAGCATGAAGAAGCGCGGGGTGATGGGCCGGATGAGCAGATCCTTGCCGGCCACGATGTCGGCAGTGGCCGCGCCAACGCGCGTGTCTTGCGTCACGGCGCGCGCATCGGCGTGCCACGTGGTCAGGTTGTCGGGCAGCGTGAAGCTCACCTGCGCGCGGCCCGCACTGTCTGTGCGCACCACCGGGTTCCAGTACGCCGTGTCACGGAAGTCACCGCGCACCTCAATGAACATTTCATCGCCGCCGCCGCCGCCGCCCTTGGCCTTGGCTACTTCCAGATTTACAGCGGCCACCAGAATGGCAAGCCCCATGCTGGTGAGCTGGCGCAGCGGGCGCTGGCCGTAGAACGCCGCTGCCATCGGCACGCTGTTGGGCGGTGCAAGTGCCAGCGCCGCAGCGTCCACCACACCCAGCGCAATCTCTGCAGATACAGGCTTGCCGGCGTAATCGGTTGCGAGCAGATTCATTGTGACGGGTTCGCCGGGTGCGGTTTGTGCCTTGTCAGGCGTCAGCTGCACATTTAGCAGCTGTGCGCGCGGGCTCACATCCAGCTTGAGCAGGCCCATGCGAAATGCGGGCACGGGATTGTCTGCGTCCATGCCTTTCATAATCACAACGCTCACATAAGCGGTGGGGGCCAGTGCTGCGGTGATCGGCAGCTCGTAAAGCGTGCTGTTGCCCGTAAGCGGCAGCACCACGGTTTGCAGCACGCTATCGCGCTCAATTGTCAGCAGCGCGGTGGCAGTGCCGTTGAATGGCGACGGTATCAGAATCTTTGCGGTGTCACCGGGCACATACTGCTTGCGGTCCGCCACAAGATCTATGCGGTTGCTGTTGTCCTGGCGCCAGCTTATAAACTCATTCGCGCTGACCCAGATGTATGTGCTTGAGCGAATCTCGTGCCCGGCACGGTCACGACCGCTGGCGGCAACTTTGTAGATGCCGCCTTTTTGCGGTGTAAAGCGCACCACAGCCTTGCCGCTTGCATCGGTGGTGGTGGTTGTTTCCAGAATGGGCGTGTCACGGGCGCTGGAGTTCCAGATGAGGTTGCCAAACTCATCTTCTTCCTGCACGTTGAGCCACTCATGTTCGCTGACCACAATCTTCAGTGACTGCCCTGCCACGCCGGCTTGCTGCCAGTCCACGGCCAGCAAATCCACGGCACTGGGCTTGCCCGCGCTGCCCAGATATGCCTGTGGGCTTAGGCCGATGTAAAAATCGCCCTGATGGCCCACAAGTTCTGCGCGCGCGCTTACCGGGCGCTGGTCAACATCTGTGACTGTCGCCTCGAGCGTGAAGCGCTGCGAGCCGGTGCGCGTTCCAAAGTCCGCCGGCAGGCGCAGCACTACTTGGCCGCTTGCATCGGTGCGCGCACTGCCGCTCGCCAGCACTGAGCCGTAATTACCATACGTGGGTTCAGGCACACCGGATGTCTGGTCGTAATCCGTAAATGACCAGTAGCCGGGGCCCTGGTAGTCAAAGTAATAGTCGTTTGCCAGCAGCGTCCATTCCACAGCAGCATTGCTTACCGGCCCGCCAAAAAAGAAGCGCGCTTCCACCATGGCTTCGATAGTTGCACCCTGAACCACTTCGTCCCGCGCCGGCGTAACACTGACTTGAAATTCCGGCTTGCGGTACAGCGCCACTTGAAAGCCAAGGTCGCCGGAAAGCTCGGTGCCGGCTGCTACATTCAACCTGTAGTAGCCGGCGTCGGCGGCTGCGTCCAGTTGGAAACTGCCGTTGATAGTGCCAAACTCTGTGACCGAAAGCTGCTGTTCGTGCACCACATCACCCAGGGGATTACTAATAGTGGCGGTGACAGTTTGCGCCGCGGGCAGTGCAAAGCGCGCATCATCTTCGGTGCGCAAGATGCCGCGGAAGTAGACGGGCTGTCCCGGCCGGTACAACGGACGGTCGGTGTGCAGGTAAGCGAGGCCGCGGGCCGGTTGGTTATCCTGCATTACGCCAAATTGCCACGGCTCGATGCCGTATGACCACTCCGAACTTGTGAGCGCAAAGCCTTGCGGCCGCGCATCGGCGATGGCGTACACGGGGTCCCAAGCCTTTTCCCGCGGCGCGATGCTGGTGCGCAGCAGTCCGTTGGCATCGGTTGTGCCTCCGCCAATGCGCTGCATGGCCATGTTGTACAGGCTCACATCGCGGCCGGCCAGCGGCTTTCCAGTTTGGTGGCTGGTGGCCCACACCAACGCGCTGGAAGGGCCCAGCTTAAGCGTCAGGTTGGCATCCGCCACCACCAGCACATGGCGTTCCGCCAGATCACCGGCTGTTGCGCTCAAAAAGTAAATGCCGGGGTCGAGGGCACCACCTGCCGCATCAAGATCGATGCGCGCAAATGCGTTCTCCTCCGGAAACGGCGCAAGTGCCTGCGCCCATGCGCGCACTTTATTTTCAAGCGCCGGGACAAAGCTCTCGCGGTAATCATAGGCGGCTGGCGCGCTGTACTTTACAAACTCCGCCAGCGGCATACGCGACAGCTCGAGGTCAAGCGCTGCCACATTGCGGTATGACGCATATAAATGGGCGGGCTTGCCAGCAGTGTAGGTGCCGTACTGGCTGCGCGTTTGCAATGCAAAGCTGGGGGCGTATGAGCCGGTGGTGAAGCTGAGCGTGTAGGGCTTGCCCAGCGTGTTGCCGTAGATGTCGGCCAAGCCGGCATCCAGTACCACGGTGTAGGCCGTGAGCGCCTTGAGGCTGAAGTCGAGGTAGTAGATGTTGTCGTATTCGCTGAACCAGCCATTGAGGTCTGCGGGCGCCGGGGTCACATGTACTTGCGCCTTGAATGTTTTGGGGTCCATCAATCCGGCAAACCCGATCTGGATGCTGGAACCAGGATCAACTGCAGTGGCGTTGGCGAGTGGTGCGCTGGAAATTACAGCGGGCACCGGTGCGGACTTGAATGGAAACTGCAGCGCTTCTGAAAGTTTGCCGCCGCCACCCAGCCCGTGTGCGCTGGTTGCTAGCGCGGCGCTGTAGTCTGTAGCCAGCGGCAGTTGCTGAGCGGCTTTGAAAGTGAGCGTGGCATCGTCGTCCGCCCACGCAAAGGTGCCGCGCACGGCCGCGCCAGCGGCGCTGCGCACTACAAATGCGCTCTCGGTGCTTGCACGATCCATCGGCTGGTTGAAGACAATCGTAATCGTGCGGCCATCGGGTGATGCTTCGGTGCTCAGGACGCTGGGAGCGGGCGTGCTAAAGGCCCATGTGAAATCAGTTTGCATTTCTGCAGCGGGAAGCTGCAGCGTGCCACCGGCGCTGAGCGCAGCGATTGCCGGGGCGCTGATAGTGGCGCTGTAGCGCTGCCCGCCCGCCAGCCCGGCAGCCGGGGTGAAGACAAAGATGCTGGTGCTTTGCCATTCACCGCTGCCGGCCACGGGCGGCTGCAGTTGCAGCGGGTTGGGCAGCGGGCTGGCGCTGCTCGCTGCAGTCAGCGGCACCACCGGCCGGTTGAACACCACAGTGATCGCGGAGCGCACATCCACAGCTTGCGCATCGGACAGCGGAAAGACCTGGGTTACCTCCACATATCCGGTAGTGTGCACAAAGAAACTGAAGTCGGCGGGCAGCAGTGCGCCGCTGGCGCTGCGTGCGCTGGCCAGCAGCCGCACTCCAATGCGGGCTGCGCGCGGGGCTGCGCCTGTGGGCACATAGCGCGCCACGCCCGGCTCGGGCCATTGCAGCTGGCCAGGCAGCGGCGGGTCGAAGCGCAGCGCTTGCGCCACGCTTTGCTGGTCCATCGGCTGGTCAAAATACAGCTCGATGGATCCATCACGGGCTAGCTCGGCGCCGCGCTCCGGCGCGTAGCCAACCACTGCCGGGGCGCTGGCGGGTGGGGCAGTGGGCGGAATGGCGGCAGCAGTTGGCGAGCAGGCAGCTGCTGCAACCGCAAGCAGAAATCCAATGCGCACCTTGCGCGCAAATTCACTGCGCATGCGTACCATTGTAACGCACAGCCCTCTCGCTTAATCCTGCGCCCGCAGGTGCTCGATGATTTCGGCTGCCAACTCGTAGCGCCGGAAAGGCGGCTGCAGATAGGCGCCGCGGATGGGTGTGATTTCACGCAGCTCCGCCAGCAACTCCAGGGCAATGCGTATGCCTTCAGCCGGTGCATCGGCTGCGCCGGCAATGCGCCGTTGGATGGCTTCCGGAATATGGACGCCGGGAACTTCATTGTGCAGGAAGCCGGCGTGGCGCTCGCTGTATAGCGGCAGCACGCCCACCAGCACCGGCAGTTGCAGCGGGCCGTGCTCTGCGGCATAGCGCGCAAAGAAATCGCGCGCCACTTGCGCATCAAACACGGGCTGCGTCAGCGCAAAGTCCGCGCCGCACTCCAGCTTTTTGCGCAGCAGCTTGATCTCGCGCGCCGGATCCGGTGCGCTGAGGCTGAGCGCGCACGCCGCCACAAATGAAGTCGGCTGCCCGATGTCCTGGCCGGCCTGATCCATGCCCGCATTGAAACGCTGCTTGACAAGCTGCAGCAGCGCAGTCGGCGCCACATCAAATGTGTCAAAGGCCTGCGGGAAGTCGCCAATGTTTGCGGGATCGCCCATCACCACGAACACATTGCGCACTCCCAGCGCGTGGGCGGCAAGCAGGTCGCCTTGCACGCGCAGCAGATTGCGGCCGCGCGTGGGAAAGTGCAGCACCGTCTCGACGCCCACCTGCTGCTGAATGAGGTGGCACACGGCCCACGGACTCATGCGCATGCGCGCCAGCGGCGAGTCGGCTACGTTGATCACATCAGCGCCGGCCTCTGCCAGCATATGCGCGCCGGCCAGCACTTTGTGCGGGGTATAGCCTTTGGGCGGGCTCATCTCCACCGTGATCACAAATCGTTTTGATTGCAGCTGGGTGGCGAGTTTTGTTGGCTCGTCTGTTGCCGGCAGCGACTCAGCCGGGGAGCTGGGCCGGGCAGGCACGCTGCGCACTGAAGCTGTGCGCGGTGTGTCGAGCGCCTGGCGCAGCGCTGCAATGTGCGCGGGTGTGGTGCCGCAGCAGCCACCCACGATGCGCGCGCCAGTTGCCAGCCAGTCCGGTGTTAATTGCGCAAAGTAATCGGGGCCGGCTGGATACACCACGCGCCCGCCGCTTAGCTCCGGCATCCCGGCATTGGGCATTATGGAAAGTGGCAGCTGTGGCGCAGCCGCATGCATGCCTTTCAGTACGCGCAACAGCTGCGCCGGGCCAATCGAGCAGTTGGCGCCCAGCACATCCACGCCCAGGCCCGCCAGCGTGCGCGCCACATGCGCCGGCGAGTCGCCCAGCTGCGTGCGATCGTCGCGCGTAAACGTCATGGAAGCCACCAGCAGCACCGGCGGGTGCGCAGCAGCGCAGTCGCGCGCAGCCCGCACCGCTTCGCTCAACTCCATGAGATCAGAAAAAGTTTCCAGTACCAGTGCGTCCACGCCAGCAGCCAAAAGCGCGCCAATTTGCGCGCTGAATGCCGCGTAGGCTGCTTCCGGCTTGACCCGCCCAAATGGCGCGAGGCGCACACCGAGCGGACCCACGGAGCCGGCCACTGCCACTGCGCGCCCGCTGGCCGCTGCCGCCTGGCGTGCCAGTACTACGCCCGCCTGATTGATTGCAGCCACTTGCTCTGCATGGCCATGGCTGGCCAGCCGGAAAGGATTTGCGCCAAACGTGTTGGTCTCAATCAGGTCGGCACCGGCTTGCAGGTAGCCCGCATGCACACCCAGTACCGCCGCCGGGTCGGTAAGGTTTAGCGCGTCCAGGCAACTGCCATGAATGATGCCGCGTGCGTAGAGTTCAGATCCCAGCGCCCCGTCCGCCAGCAGTGTGCCCCGCTTCAGTTTTTCCTGCAGATTTATTGATGTCATTGCAGCTGACTATACACCTTTCGACGACGAGGTTGGCACGCTGATTTAAGATTGATAAACTCTCTTACATGTTCAATAAATTGATGGCAAAGATGAGCGTGCTAACGGCGCTGTTTGTGCTGTTGGTTGCGTGTGCTGCGCCGGTAGCGCAGGCGCCGGCCGCGGCGGTTGCAAAGCCAGTGGTCAAAACTAAAGCGGCGCCCACGGCGGCGCCCGCAGTTGAAGCGGTGGCGCCCAAACCCGTGGTGCCAACAGTCGCCGCGGCTGTTGCGCCGGCTGCCGATCTGTGGGCGGCATCCGGCCCGCCCGCAATTGCCGCGGACTTCTCGCCCACCAGTCCGGGCAGCCGTGCAGTTGGCAGCCGGCGTGCCGCAGCTGGTGGAAGTTTACGCATATTACTGAGGGGCCTGCAGGCAATGAAGCCCATCGTGCATGGGCTTGAAAATGATTATTGGAAACGGGTGAAATTTACTTATCTGGACATGGACGATGCGGCGACCAGCGAGCTTTTGAAAGCTGTCAACTTTCGCTTCCGCCCGCACTTCACACTTTTAGATGGGCAGGGTGCAATTGTGAAACAGTGGGCTGGGATGGTTACTGCAGACGAATTTAAGCAGGCGTTCGATGCGCTCCTCGCAAGCAGCTGACCGCGTGCGCCAAAGTTAAGATCGATCAGCCCCTGCAGAATGCGGGGGCTTTTTGTTTGCCCATCAAAACTTGGCCGAACGGCTGGCTATGCCCACGCCGGCACACACTGCAATGTGTTTGAACATCGTTTGTTACGGCAGGCTTGGTTGCGCCGTGGCATTTGAATGAACCATGCCGCTCTGCAAGTGCGAACCCAACGCAGTTGTTTAGCGCGTGCGCCTGGCTGGTGCGCCAATTTGCGGGAAGCACAGAATAATCACAAAGCGCTTTGTTTTTGGCGTGCTGTAAAATTGGCATCCAAGATAAGCAACGTATTATGACTACAACTTTGCAACTGGAGGAGATGCGCCGGAACTATGCGGCACGGTCGCTGGATCTGCCCGATCTGGATGCAAACCCATTCGCGCAGTTTGACCGCTGGATGCGCGAGGCGATTGAAACGCAAGTGATCGAGCCCAATGCGATGACACTTGCCACCGCTGACGGCACCGGCCGGCCCGCAGTGCGCACTGTGCTGCTTAAGGGCTTCGACGAGCGCGGTTTTGTTTTTTACTCCAACTATGAAAGTGCCAAGGCCCGTGATCTGGCGGCTAATTCCAAGGTTGCGCTGTTATTTCCGTGGCTTGCGCTCGAGCGGCAGGTGAGTGCCAGGGGCATTGCGCAGAAAATTTCGGCTGCTGAATCGCTCAAATATTTTCTTCCCGGCCGCGCGAAAGCCAAATTGGCGCATGGGCTTCACGCCAGAGCGAGGTTATTTCGACGCGGGCCCTGCTTGAAACCA
>BGOS01000023.1 GCA_003569365.1 Anaerolineaceae bacterium | reverse complement strand
TTACCGATGAAGTCGTACCTTCCGTCCACAACGATCACGTCGTCGCCCTTCACCTCCTTGATTTGCTGATAGGCGTCTTGTCCACCATCTCCAGCCGGTCCTTTAGAAGCTCCTGCGCAAGCCTATAGGCAGTCCGCATCTCGTTTCCACTGTTGTCTTCACTCTTGGCAACCATGGCAACCTCCTCCGGTACTAGAAATAAGCCTTCACCTGCCGCGCTATCGCTACAAGCAGACAAACGCATGCGCTCGACCATTATTTATAAAAAGAAAGCTTTTTCGTATGCTGAACTCAACTTGGCTCAATTTACTCCCTGGGGATTGTTCGCAAAGTCAGCCCGCCAGCTTAGGAATGTATATACATGCTAATTCACGTTGATCACTTGATCGTGCATAAGCTGCAGGGTTTTATGAGAGGGCTGGCCCGTCATTCCTCCAAATCCAAACGCCGCCTTTATCGACAAACCAAATTTCCAACCGCCTGCCGAAGGCCACAGGTTGGGCATCCCACACTGCTTGCCAGTTCAAGCTCCTCTTCAGTCCACTCTTCGCCCAATGACAGGTTAATGACGGCCGATACCAGTCCAGGAACTCCTCCTTACAGATTGGGCACAAGACTGTGATAATTTCTATTGGACTCGTCATCAGAGCACCTCTAATTGATTTTGAACCCTACGCCTTCGCATTATAGCCTTGCGCAAAATTACTGTGGTTCACACCGGGCCTTGCTTATAGTAGTTTGTGTAACATTTTTGCTTGCATCAAACACCGATTGATCATTAGGCACAGCGAACTAAACAACGAGTACGCGCAGTACCCGCGCACCCGCCTGTGCTTGCGCATCAAGCTGCGCTGTGGCAGCCGCAACGCTCGCTCTTAACATCACCCCGCCTTGCTTATAGCTTTGCTCACAGTTGTAGCAGTGCAAACCTCAATCCAAACATAGTTTCACAACAACCCGCTCCGCGGCGCTTGATAAAACATAGTTCCCGCACAGAGCCAGCACCCGCAGCAAACCTGCTCAGCCCCGCCCTCACCCTTTGCGAAGTAATTGCTGCGCGCACATGTAGCCGGGGTCCCCGCAACCGAACCGCAAGGATACGAGCCCGCGCCGCAATAAGATAAATTGGACCAGTGCCCAAACTGGTAGAAGCTCGTTGCCGGATCCGCCGAAAACTGGCGGTCAAAGAAGGACTGTCCGCCCGTCAGTTCGGTGTGGTCCAGATTGCCGCCCGGAAAGAGAAACAGTTCCTGCAGATCCTTCGGCGCCAGCAGCTTCGTCCACACGCAGTCTTCCGGGTTTGCAATGTGCGCCAGCACCGCGGCCTTCACCGCCGCCTCCACATCCGCCAGCGCCTCGCCGCGCTGCTGCAGCGCCAGGTTCTTAAAGAATAGCGTCAACCGGTCAAATGGCTCCGCCAGGCCCAGCCGCCGCATCGCTGCCCCTTCGCAGTAAATCTGAATGAAGCCCGGCTCGTAGTCCACCTCACCGCTGCGCACGCGCAAGGTGGCGCGCTCAAACTCAGCCAGCGTCTCCACCGCAAAGATGAAGCGGAACGCCGCATCGGCATCGGCGTCAGGCGCATCCTTCCAGCGCACCGGGTTCTGGAAAAACAGCGTCAGCTTGCCGCTGGAGCCAAGCACCCGCTGCTCCGCAACGCGCGCCGTCGTGGCGCTGTCACCCACCAGCCGCGCAGCGGAAAGTGGATCAGTCGCAAACAGCAGCTCATCGAACGGCAGCGATTGCGTTTGCCCGTCCGCGTTGTAGTGCACCACGCTCCGCGCCGCATCCACCTGCTCCACCCGCGCCCCCAGCCGCAGCTCAACCCCGAGCTCAGTGTTAATCAGCGCCAGCTCTTCCAACAAGCGCCACAGCCCCGGCTTCACAAACCCATAGTAGCCATCAAACACCGAGCCCGAGTCCATCAACGGCAGCGTGAACGCGGAATACGGCTCAGCCAGCGATACCGGGCCGCTCTCGGTCACGGTCATCGCCATGTAAATCTTGGTGCGGTCAGCGGTGAAGTAGTGGTCCAGCAGGTCGGCAGCGCTGCCGGTGATCCAAAGCCGCGTCAGCGTATCGCCCAATGCGGCCCGTGCTGTGTCCAGGCTGGGCGCGGTTGCAGTGCGGTAGCCCGCCTGCAGGTAATCCACCACGCGCGCTTCGTCCGCCCGGAAGCCGGCCGCATCGCCGCGCTCACCCCAGCGCGTGCGGAACTCCCGGTCCAGCTCAACCGGATCGCGGTGGATCCAAGCGCTCGCCTCTGGCGTCGGAAAGTACACGCGCTTGGCCGAGGTCGGCACAAAAGTCTCCAGCCGCTCGGCCAGCCCCGTCTCCCGAAAAATAAATTCGGGCATCAGGCCCAGCACCGATGCGCCCATAGCCCAAGCCTGGGTTTGGCCGCCGACGGTAGCCTCGGCGGAGATGCAAGCGCCACCAGCCCGGTCGGCGCGTTCCAGCACGGTCACCTGGCAGCCGGCGCGCCGCAAGTAGTGCGCAGCCACCAGGCCGTTGATTCCTGCGCCAACCACAACCACCCGGCGCATCAAAATGGAAACCTCAGCCCGCGCGTTCGGTTACGCGCAGCGACCGCGGATCGTAAAAGGACTGCAGGCAAGCGCGGGCCGGCACGCGTTGCGTCGCCACCTCAATCTCATAGCGCCCGGCATCAATGAAGGCGGCCGTGACCGGCTCGCTGTGGCGCACATAGCCCATGCCCACAGCTGCGCCCACCGTGTGGCCGTACATCGCAGAAGTGATGTGGCCCACCATCTCGCCATCGCGCCAGATGGGCTCGTTGTGATACAGCAGCGGCGCGGGATCCTCCAGCGCAAACTGCACCAGCCGCCGCGTCACGCCCGCCGCCTGCTGCGCCAGCAAACGCTCGCGGCCGTTGAAGGCCGGCTTGTTCAGCTTTACGGCAAAGCCCAGCCCGGCTTCCAAGGGTGTGTCTTCATCGCCGATGTCGTGGCCCCAGTGGCGGTAGCCCTTCTCCTGGCGCAGCGAGTTGAGCGCGTGAAAGCCCGCCAGCTTCAAGTCAAACGCGCGCCCCGCCTCCAGCAGCGCCTCATACACGCCCAGCGCAAACTCGGTTGGCGCCAGCAGCTCCCAGCCCAGCTCGCCCACATACGTCAGCCGCGTGGCGCGCACCATGGCGTAGCCCACCTCAATCTCGCGTGAGGTGGCAAACGGAAAGGCCGCGTTGGAAAGGTCGGCGCTGGTCACCTGGCTCAGCAGCGCGCGCGCCTGCGGGCCCATCACCCCCAGCATTGTGTAAGCCGAGGTGACATCGGTTAGCGTTGCAAACTCCGCGGTCTGTATCTGGCGCTGCAGCCACGGGCCGGTGCGGTTTTGCAGCGCAGCAGCATCCAATATCAGAAAGCGCTCAGCATCCAGCCGGTTGACGGTTACATCCGCCTCAATCCCGCCGCGCGCGTTCAGCAATTGCGTGTACACCACCACGCCCACCGGCACATCAATCTGGTTGCCGCACACCCGGTTGAGCACGGCCAGTGCATCCCGCCCCTGCATTAAAAATTTGGAGAACGAGCTCTGGTCGAACAGCCCCACATTCTCGCGCACAGCGCGGTGCTCCGCAGCCGAATATGCAAACCAGTTCTGGCGCCCGTAGCTGTACTTGTACTCCGGCTCCACGCCGGCCGGCGCATACCAGTTGGGCCGCTCCCAGCCGGCCACGCTGCCAAAGCAGGCGCCGGCCGCTGCCAGCCGGTCATGCAGGCTGGAGCGCCGCACATTGCGCGCCGTCTTGAATTGCTTGAACGGCCAGTGCATGTCGTACAGCAGGCCCAGGCCTTCCACCGTGCGGTCCTGCAAGTAGCGCGCGTTGTTTTGAAAAGGCTGATTGCGCCGCAAGTCCACATCCCACAAGTCCAGCGGCGCATGCCCGTTCACAATCCATTCCGCAAGCACCTTGCCCGCACCGCCGGAAGATTGAATGCCGATCGAGTTGAAGCCCGCCGCCACATAAAAGTTTTTCACTTCGGGCGCTTCGCCCAGGTGATACGCATCATCCGGCGTAAAGCTCTCCGGGCCGTTGAAGAAAGTGTGGATGCCGGCCGTGCCCAGCACCGGCATGCGCCGCGCCATCACATCAAACACCGGATCCAGATGCGCCCAATCCTCGGGCAGCCGGGTGAACTCAAAGTTCGCCGGGATGCCGTTCATCCCCCACGGCTTGGCCACCGGCTCAAAGAAGCCGGCCAGGATCGCGCCCACCTCTTCGCGGTAATAGGTGTAGCCGCCCGGGTCGCGCAAGGTTGGCAATCCCGCATGCACGCCGGCGATCGGCTCGGAGACAATGTAGAAGTGCTCCGCAGCATGCAGCGGCACACTCACGCCCGCCCACTGCCCCACCTGCCGCGCCCACATCCCGGCGCAGTTCACCACCACCTCGCACTGCAGCGTGCCCTGCTCCGTGCGCACACCCGTTACGCGCCCGCGCTCTTTGCAGAATGCCGGTCACAGCAATGTTTTCAAAAATGCGCGCGCCGCGCTGCTCCGCGCCCCTGGCAAACGCCTGCGTGGTGTCCACCGGATTGGTGCGCCCGTCCTTGGGCAGCCACACCGCGCCCACCACATCGCTGGCATCCATCAGCGGCCACAGCGCTGCCGCCTCGCGCGCGGTAATCACCTCCACCTCCAAGCCAAACACGCGCGCCATGGAAGCGCCGCGCTTCAGCTCTTCAAAGCGTTCCGCGTTGTTGGCAATCGACACCGAGCCGTTCTGCCGGAAGCCGGTCGGCTGGCCGGTGTCGGCTTCCAATGTGGCCAGCAGGTTGGAGGTGTACTGCGCCAGCTGCGTCAGGTTGCGCGTGGCGCGCAGTTGGCCCACCAGCCCGGCCGCATGCCACGTGGTGCCGGACGTCAGGCGCTTGCGCTCCAGCAGCACCACATCCGTCAGGTTAAGTTTGGTCAGGTGATAAGCCAGGCTGCAGCCAATGATGCCGCCGCCAATAATCACCACCTGCGCCTGCGCTGGAAGGGTTGCGTTCTTTGCCGGCGTGTTCACATGCGCGACCGGGCGTTTTCGGGATCATAAACAGGTGCGCCCAGCACGCGCGCAGTGCGGCGCTCGCCAAGCAATTCAATCTCCAGCGGGCAGCCCGCCCGCGCATACGCCGGCAGCACGTACACAAACGCCAGGCTCTTGCCCGTGTGATGGCCATATCCGCCGGACGTAGCCACGCCGGCCAGCGTCGCGCCGGACCACACCGCTTCGCCGCCAAACACATCCGCGCTGGTGGCATCCAATTCCACATACGCCAGCTTGCCTTGCACGCCCGCAGCCTGCACGCGTTCAAGCGCAGCCTTGCCCACAAAGTCCTTGTCCAGTTTTACAAAACGGTCCAGCCCGGCCTCTGCCGGCGTAATCTCACTGGTCAGCTCAGCTCCCCAGCCGGCATAAGCCTTCTCAAGCCGCAGGCTGTTCATCGCGTACAAGCCAAAGTCCGCCAGGCCAAGCTTCGCCCCAACTTCCCACAGCGCAGCGTACACCTTGCTCACTGCATCCATCGCCACATGCAGCTCCCAGCCCAGCTCGCCCACATAGTTCACGCGCAGCGCGCGCAGCGCCACGCCGGCCACGCTGATCTCCTGGCCGGTGAGCCACGGAAAAGCAGCGTTGCTTAAATCAGCCGGGGTGAGCGGGGCCAGCAGGTCCCGCGCGCGCGGCCCGGCCACAATCAGCACGCTGTAGTCTTCTGTCACATCAGTGATCGTCACCGCATCCTTTGCCGTGCGGCTGAAGTTCAACAGATCCAGGTCGCGCAGGTGCGCCCATGCGCCGGAGAGCAGATAGAAGCGGTCGGGCGCCAGCCGCGTAATGGTGAACTCGGTTTCAATGCGGCCGCCCGCAGTTAGCGCGTGCGTCAGCACAATGCCGCCCGTGCGGCGCGCCACGCGGTTGGCCGTGATGCGGTTGAGGAAAGCCTCCGCCCCGCTGCCCGTTACCTCAAACTTGGAGAATGAAGCCAGCTCCATCACGCCCACGCGCTGGCGCACTGCCCGGCACTCGGCAGCCACCACCTCAAAAACATTGTTGCGATGAAAGCTGAGCGCTTCCTCGCGCCCGTCCAGCGTAAACCACTTGGGGCGCTCCCAACCCAGGGTCTCGCCAAACACTGCGCCGCGGCTCTTGAGCGTGGCGTAGAGCGGCGTGATGCGCTTCGGCCGGCCGGCCGCGCGCTCTTCACCCGGCAGCTGCAGCGCGTACATGTCCCAATATTCCTGATGGCCCTTGTCCGCCGTGTACGCGCGGTCCGCCCACGCGCCAAAGCGCCGCGGGTCGCAAGCCAGCATGTTGATCTCGGCTGCGCCCGCCACCATCCACTGCGCCAGGTACTTGCCGCAGCCCGCGCCCTGCGCAATGCCAATGCTCGAGCCGGTGCACAACCAAAAGTTGCGCACGCCGGGCGCCGGCCCCACCAGCGGGTTGGAGTCAATCGTATGCGAGATGGCGCCGTTCACCACGCGCATGATGCCAGCCTCCGCCATCACGGGCATGCGTTGCATCACATGCTCAAGCCACGGCATTATCGGCCCGTACTCGGCAGGGAAAAGCTCGCTCTCAGATTCCCACGCCGGCCCGGTGCCCGCCCACGCCTCGCGCGTGTCGCTGCGCTCGTACAGTCCAATCAGCCCGGAGTTCTGCTCCTGCCGGTAGTAGGCGGAAGCGGAAGGATCCCGCGTTACCGGCAGCTCCACATCGCGCGCGGCAAATGCGGGTATCTCTTCGGTCACCAGGTACTGGTGCTTCATGTTGATGAAGGGCACCGGCACGCCCAGCCACGCGCCCACGCGGTCCGCGTAGCAACCGGCTGCATTCACCAGATGCTCGCAGTTGATCACACCTTGTTCGGTTGCCACGGCGAACTCGCCGTTGGGCTGCACCGTGACACCGGTAACGCGGTTGCGCTGGATGATGGTCGCGCCCAGGTTGCGCGCTGCCAGCGCCAGCGAGTTGCAGCAGCTCGAAGGATCCACATGCCCGTCATCCAGCGTCCACGCACCGGCATACACGCCATCCAGCTGCAGGAAGGGGTTCAGGCGCCGGATCTCATCCAGCCCGATGATCTCCATGCGAAAGCCCACGTTGGCTGCCACGCCCTGCACCAGGCGGAAGTAATCCACTTCCTCGGGGCGCGTGGCCAGGCGGATGCCACCGCAACCATGCCAGCCCGTGGCTTGGCCGGTCATGGCCTCCAGCTTTGGGTAGAGCGTGTTGGAGTAGTGGTGAATCTTTGCGAGGTTGTAATTGGCGATGAAGCTTGGGCACTGGCCGGCCGCATGCCAGGTGGAGCCGCTAGTGAGCGCGCCCTTCTCGATGAGGACCACATCCGTCCAGCCGGCTTCTGCCAGATGGTAGAGCAGGCCCACGCCCATCATCCCGCCCCCGATAATGACAACCCGCGCGTGCGTTTGCATTTATGCCGCCGGCGTTCTTACCAGCGATCGCTGGGCCGCATGGCCGCACGCGGCAGCAGAATGTTGAAGTGCTCGCGGATCTTGGCATCCAAAGCTGGGTCCAAATGCTCGGGGTAATGGGTGGCCAGCGTCTGGCGCACCTGTGTGCGCGCGCGCTCGCGCACATCTTGCGCGCCCTGCTCCGCCCAAGCCGCCGTGGTCTGGCGGTCGCCCACGCCCGGGTACACGTAGTCCGTCTTCATGCGCTCAATCGTTTGCGCCTCGCCCAGGAAGTGCCCCTCGCCATGCACCACGCTCTTGATCACTTCAAATGACAGCGTCTCATCGGTGACCTCAATGCCGCGCACCGTGCGCTGCACAGCACCCAGGATGTCATTGTCGATCACATAACTTTCATAGCTTGCGCCCAGCAGGCTGGCGTGCATGCCGGCGCTCTCCATGATCAGCGTGGAGCCGGCGTTGGCAGCCAGCGCCAAAGTGTAGGCCTTCTCGGCGCCCGACTGGGCATCGGGAAGTTTGGAGTCGGTCATCCCGGCCGCCACGCTGCCGGGCAGATCGTAGAAGCGCGCCATCTGCGCGCAGCCGGACACCACCAGCGCCAGCTCCGGGCTGCCGGCGGTCATCGCGCCGGTGCGCAGGTCCGAGACAAACGGCCACGTGCCAAGGTTGGCGCGGCACAGCGGGTCAATCAGATTCACAAACACCAGCCCGGCCAAAGTCTCGGCCACGGCCTGCACAATTGTGCCGGCCAGCGCAGCCGGCGCAGTGGCGCCCGCTTGCGCAGCGGACAGCAGCGTAATGCACATCCCGCCGCGCGCCGCTGCCTCCAGCGCCTCGCAAGACTCCACTGCAAAGCGCAGCGGCGGCACCACGTGGCAGCAGGAGATCGAGCCGAACGGGCGCGCGCGCCACTTGCTCTCTCCGCCGCTGGCCATGGCAAACAGGTCCAGCGCGGCGCGGCAGTTGGTGCCGTTCACATAGCTAACGCCAATGTGCTTGCTTGTGCCGGCCAGGCAGGCGTAAGCGGTGTTGAGGTCGAGGTCAAGCGTGGTCTGGGTATCCCGCGCCACCACCGGCCGCCAAAAGTAGTGAATGTTGTCGAGCGTGTCCACCAGCCGCGCCAGGTCATACACATCCAGCAGTTGTGAGTCGCGGTAATGGCCGGTGTGAAAATCCAGCACGGTGGGGGCGGCACCGCCCGTGCCGGTATGCACGCGGCTGCCACCCACCTCCATATCGTGCTCGGGCAGGAAGCCGGGCATTACAAAGCTGCGCTGCGCGCCGGCCACAATATCCTCCACCAGCGCACGCGGGTAGCACAGCCGGCCGCGCTCGTTGACCCGGCCACCCTTGGCGGTCACCAGCGCCACCATCGAAGGGATGGCGTCGGCGAAACCCACCTGCTCCATCAAGTCCAGCACGGTGTGGTGAATGCGCTCAACCTCCGGCTGGGTTAGCGGCTGATAGCGGCCGCCCACCATGCCGGGGCGCACCGGCCGCTGGTCCGCTGTCTTGCGCGCAGCCAGTTCGGCAACGCGCGCCGCGCGGCCGCGCCGCGTAACCGTTTGATCAACAGTCATGACGCTCTCCTGTGGCCGGGCCGGAGCAAAGCACCGCCCCAGCGGGGACGTGATATGAAGGAATTCGGGATTTCGCCGGCCTGATACAGCGCAAGACCGGCGGGATAGTCATTTTGGTATTCGTGCAAGGTGCCTGACCAGCCAGCCGAATCCCTTGCACCAACCCATCGTAAGCTCTGGCCCCGCGCTCGTCAAGTACCCGCTACAGTAGCCCGCGCCCAACAGTACCGCCGGCCCCAAGCCAGCTATCACTCGCAGCCCGCGGCGGTTGGATCCCCGCACCAATGCAAGTGTCCGGCATCAATAAATCGCATTGGCATCGAACACGGTACTCAGCCCACCGCCACCGCGCAAGCTCGGAGCCGTGCTTCTGCCCGCACGCGCCGCGCACACAAAGCCGCACCACAAGCCCCAACCCTCCACGCCGCTCCACCCGGCCGCCAGCCCCGCCGCCTGCTATCATGCACCTGCGCCGCCGCGTAATTGCGTGGCGCCACACACCGCAATGAGCACCGCATCCATCGGCGTCATGCTGCCCCGCGACCTGCCCGCCGCGGATGTGCTGCCATTCGCGCGCGCTGCGGATGCCCTCGGCTTTGCCGAGCTGTGGGTGGTGGAAGACTGCTTCTTTCGCGGCGGCATTGCGCAGGCCGCTGCTGTGCTGGCGTCCACCCCGCGCATTCATGTGGGCATCGGCATTCTGCCGGCCGCAGTGCGCAACGCAGCGTTCACCACGCTGGAGGTGGCCACACTCGCGGAGCTCTTCCCCGGCCGCATCACTGTGGGCATCGGGCATGGCATGCCGGCCTGGATGCGCCAGATTGGCGCGTGGCCACCCAGCCCGCTCACGCTGCTGGAAGAAACGCTCAGCGCCATGCGCGCCCTGCTGCGTGGCGAGCGCCTTAGCGTGCACGGGCGCCATGTGCAGCTTGATGCGGTAATTCTGGAACGGCCCCCAATGGTAATTCCGCGCGTCATCGCCGGCGTCCGCAGTCCCAAGTCACTGGCTGTGTCCGGCCGCTGCGCGGATGGCACCATCCTGGCCGAGCCCGTCACGCCCGAGTACCTCGCCGTTGCGCGCGCTCAGATTGGCGCGCACGGTGCCCACCACATCGTCGCTTACGAATTTGCCGCGGTTGATGCTGACGTGCGCGCCGCGCGCACGCGCGTGCGCCCCGCTCTGCTCTGGATTGGCGAACCGGACAGCCGGCCGCACATCACGCCGCTGCCCTTTGCCGCCGAACTTGCCGCACTGCGCACGCGCTGTGCCACCCCGCAGGAATTTGCCGCGGCACTGCCGGATGCCTGGGTGGACCAGCTGGCTATTGTCGGCCCGGCCGCAGCTGCCCGCGCGCGCATCACACAGCTGCACGCCGCTGGCGCCGACAGCGTTGTACTGATCCCCGTCGGCCCGGACCCAATCGCTGCACTCAGCTCCCTCGCCTTGCTCCTGCCCGCTGCGTAAAGCGCAGCGCACCTTTGCACTAATCGCTAACAAGGCGACCCACCCCCTATATGGATGCGCTTCAAACATTCCCCGCGCAATGTGCCGCAGCCGGACACAGCGCAGCCATCGCCGCCCTGCGCTCAAAGAATTACGCCCGCCTAAAACGCTCCGACCCTGATTCAACTAACGCTGCCCCGGATCACCACCCAGGCATAAACAGGAGTGAAACATGCTGACAACGGACAAATTATTCCGGCACATGGCATGGGCCAACCAGCAACTGATTCTGGGGCTCAGGCAGCTGCCGGACGCGGCTCTCGGCGCATTCGTAGCCAACGAACAATGGACCGTCGCCGAAATCCTGCGCCATATCGTTTCCGCAGCTGATTGGTATGGCCACCGCCTAACTGGCAAGCCCGAAACCGAATTTAGTGCACCGCGGGCGATGCAAGACCTGACCCAGTATTTGGATATGGCAGCCCGCTTTGATGAAGAGTTGCGCCTTGCAGCCCAAGCCCCGGACGCAATGCTCGAGCATCTCAACGCCGGCCGGCCGGAAGTGTGGGCGCGTTCCACCATACTCTCGCAAGCAATTCACCACGCCACCGAGCACCGCGCGCAGCTTGTGTCCGCGCTGGAAGCCAAGGGCTTCAACGGCATCAACCTTGATGATCTGGATTTGTGGGCCTTCGCTAAGATAAGCGGCAGCTAAGGCCGCCACCCGCCCGCAACCGGCAGCACTTAACTTCGATGCCTGGGTACACCCGCGCACCCGCGCGCAAGCCTGCCCAAGCAATCCAGCCACACCTTGCTGTAACTGCCATATGCCCCGCATTGCTTTCGTGATCATCGCCACGCAGGCGCAGCCATGGTCCGCCATTCACGTAGATGGGCAGGTTCCCACCTGGATCACCGCTTTAAGCGCAACCGAAACTTACCTTTGCGCCTATAGCTCCGGTTCAGCCGGCGAAAGTTGGATTTCGCCAACCGACCATCGCCGAATTGAATATGCGCGCAACGCAAACAAAAGTTTCACAATCAGGCAGCCCGCGCTTCAAAACAATCACCACGGATTTTTCGATGCGGTAAACGGCTACGGATCGCTCGTCACCTGCACCCTTTCTGCCATGAGCCACCTGATTCAAAATTTCCAGCCGGACTACATTGTTCGCACTAATGTAAGTTCGTATTGGAATTTACCCCGGCTGCGGAGCTTGCTGGGCGCAGCTCCCGCCACCAATTATTATGCCGGCTTGCCGCGCAAACTTTATGGCGGATTGTACGGCCGGCTCAATCGGGCAAGATATGCAACCGGAGCCGGCCTGATCGTCAGTGCGGATGTGGCCGCGAAATTCGTGCAGCATTACAAAACCTTCTCAACCACATTCATTGACGACATGGCTTTTGGATTGCAGGCCAGGCGCTTGCGGCTGCAGTTGACGCCGCTGAACCGGCTGGATCTGGAAAGCTATGCCGCTAACCAAGCCTGCTCCCTGGAGAAACTTTCCGCCCAGTATCACGTGCGCTGCAAGAGCTACCTGGACCCGCGGGATGAGAGCCAACGCGATGATGTCAGAATTATGCGTTCCATTCACGCCCGGATTACCGGCGCAACGCCGTACTCCGGGTAATCCCGCCGCTACGCCCTGGCCGCACCTGGCGCATGCGCGGGCAGCGCGCTAGCGCACCCGCCGCGCCGCGGACCAGCCGGCAACAACGACTGCCGCATTGCGCGGCGGAAGTAACCAACCTTTATTGTGGCTTCCAACGGGCTTCTTCGCAGCCGGCTAATGCCGGAACCTTGCAGGCGGCTGGCAAATTCATGCTCCCTTGCGCACCGCCTGCCAACACACAGTGCCGCACGAATTTTTTTGCCCGGCGAAGTTTTGCAGCGCGGGCAACGCGCCCCGCGCCGCCGCGCCTCAACTCCCCGCTGGTTGCCGGGCACCACCCGCAGCTGCAGCCGCTGCGGCATCCAGCCACTGCAGCGCCCCCAACCCCGCCCGCCTTCCGCTCGCAAAACATGCCGTCAAAAGATAGCCGCCGGTTGGCGCCTCCCAGTCCAGCATCTCACCCGCGCAAAACATACCGGGCAGCTCGCGCAGCATCAAATGCTCATCCAGCGCATCAAACATCACGCCGCCCGCGCTGCTGATGGCTTCATCCAATGGGCGCGCCGCAATCAATGGCACTGGCAGTTGCTTGATGTAAAAAGCCAGCCGCGCCGCATTTGCAAATTCAGCCTGCGGCACAAACTCGCGCAGCAATCCCGCCTGCACCCCGTGCATGCCCACGGCCTTCTGCAGCTGGCTGGCCATCGAGCGTGACCCGCGCGGCTTGGACAGCTTTTCAAGCAACTGAGCTTCCGTAAAGTCAGGCGCAAGATCAAGCTGCAGCACAGCCTTCCCACTGGCAGCAATTTCCTCGCGCAGCCAGGCCGCTGCTGCATACACCAAGCTTCCCTGCACGCCATCGTTCGTGATGATGAACTCGCCGCGCTGCCGGAAGTTCCCGAATGACAACACTACCGGCTTGACCGGCTGGCCGGCATACTTCTCGCGGAAGACTGCACTCCATGCCACATCAAACCCGCAGTTGGCCGGCTTCAGCGCAGCAACCGGCACTCCGGCTTGCCGCAGCCAATTTACCCAGGCGCCGTCCGAACCCAGCCTTGCCCAACTCCCGCCGCCCAGCGCCAATATCACCGCGCCCGCTGCCACAGTTACGTTTCCACCTTGGGTTGCGAATTCAACCGAAATTGGACGGCTGTTTGCGCTGCGCTGTACTCCGTCCGCGCTGCTGCTGTCACCATCGGAAATAAAACCATTCCACCGGTGCTGACGGTGAAAGGTGACACCAGCAGCATCCAGCCGCTGCAGCCACCTCCGCAACAGCGGGCTGGCCTTCATTTCCACTGGAAACACCCGGCCGGAACTGCCCACAAAGGTCCGCCCGCCGAGTGCGTGCACCCACTCGCGCACAGCAGCTGGCGCAAATGCATCCAACCAACTTTCCACCTGCGCCTGGCGATCGCCGTAGCGCACCCCAAACTTCTCGCGGTTCTCCGAATGCGTCAGGTTCAGCCCGCCCCGGCCCGCCAATAAAAACTTTCGGCCAATGGTTGGCATGGCATCATACACATCCACTTTCATGCCCGGCTGCGCCAGCACTTCTGCCGCCATCAGCCCCGCCGGCCCGCCGCCAATGATCGTTACTGAACGCTGCATGGCAGCACCGCCAGCCACGCTCTACTCCGAGCGCCGGCTTCCGGCAGCCAAGCCGCGCGTTCAGCTGCGCAGCAATCACCAAAGCCTGTGCCCGGCGCACAATCTTCTGCCATGCTGCAACTCTAACCCAACAAGCCTGTGCGGCGCTTATCCCGCTGCCCGGCGTGAGCTTGCACGCGGCGCTGGCAATTAATCTGCCGGTCACTTGACCATGTGGTGGCGAGGAAAGCATGGGCAGGAATGCAATTGCCTATTACAATCCCTGTTACTTGGAGAGGAGCTCTCCAAATTCAAAACACAAAGGAGTCAGGATGCCAAAGTTAACGGTGGAAGGATACGGCACATTTGAGGTGGCCGAAGGCAAGCGGCTGGTCTTGGCGCTGGCGGAGGAAGCCGGTGTGGATCAGCTTTACGCCTGTGGTGGCAATTGCCGCTGCACCACTTGCCGGGTGGAGTTTGTGGCCGGTGAGCCGCAACAAATCACCCAGGCCGAGAAGGACAAGCTGGCTGAGAAAGGATTAACCGGCGTGCGCCTGTCGTGCCAGATCCAGGTGGACACCGATATGCATGTGCGCGCCATCAGCCGCCTTGAAGGCAGTGGCCGCGCAGATGCCGGCTCCAAGCCGGATGCAGCAATTCATCCAGAACCCGTGTGGGTGGCGAAGACCTGAGCGGCGCACAATAAAACCGGCCCGACGAAAAAGAGCGCGACCGCCCACAAAAAGCGGTCGCGCTCTTTTAAGCTACAGATCCTGCGGGGAGATTTGCCTGCTGCCTGCGCAGCGATAAACTCGTGACGCCCGGCGTGGTGGCCGCATTCCGCCCCCGTTCTCCAGATATTTTGTACCTTACGCGCCACCCGCGCGACTGTCCACTATTGCAACCGATAATTCAGGACCGCACTTCCTGTACACGCGCTCACTTGAGGCCAAATTTTTCCCACAGCACAGGAGTGGAGTACTCCGACCAGACTGTGCCGGTTTTCGATCTAAACACTGACCATTCGTATTGCAAAAAGCTGTTGACTCCAATTGGATCGTCAGTCCAACCCTGAGGCACAAAGCCTTTCATTTGTGCAGTCACCGGAGTGCTGGGGGCGGATGAATCGGCTGATCTTTGGAAGACGTACTCGACATCAGCTGAGTCCGCTCCGGCAGCGCCGAGTTTTGCCCAGAGTACGGGAGCGGAGAACTCAGACCAGACTGTGCCGATCTTCGATCTGGTCGCTGTCCATTCGAACCGATACGAGCCGCTAATCCCAACCGGATCGTCAGTCCAATTCATTGGCACAAAGCCAGGCATTTGCGCAGTCGCCGGGGTGCTGGGTGCGGACAAGACAGTTGTTCTTTGGAAAATGTACTCGAAGTCAGCGCTATCCGCTCCGGAAGAATTTCCGACAGCAATGTATTTCTCCAAAACAATGGGAGTAGAGAACACAGACCATACTGTGCCTGTTTTCCTTCTGACCGACACCCATTCACACTGCTTAAGTCGGTCAACTCCTATGCGATGGTTAGTCCAGCCAGTTGGCACAAAGCCCTTCCCTGGCATATTCGCGGGGGGGGGGGGGGCGAAAACTCGGCTGTTAATATAAATATGTGCTCGACGTCCGCTCCAGCACCGGATTGGGATTTCAAGCTCGCGCCCACAGCAGCAGATTGATTTATAGAGGCCATTTAATTCTATATTTAAATAAAGTCTATTTCGTCACGGGCGGAATTTTATAGAACATGCCGATTAAGTATAGGGTTGTATAACCTTTAAAAAACCGACGCGTAATGCGTTTTGCTGCCCAAGTCAAACGGACAGGCGGCGCGTTTGGTCGTCGCCGCATAAAACGTTGTCAGACAAGCGACTACGGCTCGAACCTGCAGAAACCAAGCTCCCGTTAAACAGTAACCTTGAGCGCAACCGGCTCGAATGGACGCCAGCAAAAGAGAAATTGCTGGTAAGCACCAAGCGGGGATGTTAACCCTGCATTGCGGTCTTGCCACAAAGCGGAAGACGCCTTGCGGCAGCGACAGTCCGCAAGGCGTTTTGTTTATCGGGTCAGGCCCGCGGGTTTAGATCAGCAGTGGGCGGCCAGCCAGGTTTCCACATCCTGCAAGACCCGCGCGCGGCCGGGCTCGTTGAAGACCTCGTGGCAAAACCCATCGTAAATCTTGATGGTCTTGTCGCTTGAGCTGGCTTTGTCATAAAGCATCTTGGCGCCATCCGGGTCAACCAGTGTATCGGCGCTGCCCTGCACAACAATGAAGGGCAGGCGCAGGGCACGGGCCTCAGCCGTGACACGCTGGATTGCATCAAGCAGCACAGCGCCCAGCCGTGCGGTGGTTTTGCCGCGGTACACCAGCGGATCATTGTTGTAGTCTTTGACAACTTGCGGGTCGCTGGATACCGCGCTGACATCCACCCCCTGCAGGCCTAGCTTGGGGAGGATTTGACCAAGCAGCTTGGCCAAGAAGATGGCCACCGAAGAGATGCTGGCGCCGACTTTCACGGCCGGAGCCGATATGACTGCACCTTTAAATTTGTCCTGGTAGTCGAACAGAAAACAAGTGCCAATCAATCCGCCCATGCTATGCCCCAGCATAAAGATTGGGGTGCCGGGGTGCCATCCCTGAATCATGTCAAAGTAAGTCTTCAGCGGGTTGGTAAAGTCCCGCATCCCATCAGCGTAAACGCGCGTGCCATCAGATTTGCCGTGCCCGGGAAGATCCAGCCCAAACACGGCATACCCGCGCGGCACAAAATGATTGACGACATTCATATAGCGACCGCAATGTTCTGCCAGCCCGTGAACCACTAGCAGCACTGCTTTCGGCTCGCCTTCCGGCCGCCACGACTGATAGAAAATACTTGCGCCGGCAATCGTCTTGAAATTGCCCTCGGTATGGATCATGGATTCACTCCTTATGTCACGACGCGTAAGCAAGTCCACTCCAAATCAGTAACCCCCACCCTTAACTGGATCGGAGGGTTCATCGTCGTCGTCAACCAAATTCGGGGCGGCCAGCGCACAGCCTAGCAGCCCGTTGCCCTGTACCTGAATCATCTGCGCGATCTTGCGATACTCCGCAGATCGCACTTCGGGCGGCAGAAGTGCGGCACACGGCGTGCCGAAGCGCGGCACGGCGAAGCGCAGGTGCGTGTCGCCACGAGCGAGGATGTGGCTGGCGTTAGTCATACCGGTGGTCTGGTCGACGATCGGCGCGCGGTGCACGTCGGGCAACTCCGTGGAACTCTGGTCCGCGGCGTAGTTGCGGTCGTCTGCACCCCATTGTGTGAAACTCCGCGCGTTGCAGTAGTGGCCGACGAAGCTGCGCCGATATCGGTCCGTGGTCCAATTCTTTTTTGACCGGTGCAGCACGTGTCCGTTGAAATACGCTACGTCCCCCGCCTTCATAATCGATAACACTTGGTCGTACTTGCCCGCAACGCCGGTGAGAGTATTATTCTCGTCATCAGGATCGCTTACGCCCTTAACGTATTGAATATCGCCCACGATCTTGTCGCCGAAGCCGTAACCCACCTCCGGACAAGGCGGATAGATGGGCTCATGGCCAGATCCTTTGGCGAACCAAATCGCGCCGTTCTGCTCGTCGGCATCGTCAATCGCTATCCACGCGCCACACAGGGAGTCGGGCAAAGTGGGGATGTAATAGCTATCCTGATGCCAGCCCTGCCCCGGCTTGCCCGGGCGGCTTGAGGAATAGCATGGTCTGCAGCGCCAACACGTCCGGCCCAATCAACACTTCCAGCACATCCAATACCCGCGGGTGAAGCATGTACCGTTCGTGCAACTCCAGCTTGCGGTGGAGCATATGAATGCGAAGAAAGAACTGAGCCTTCTCCTCTGGCGAAAGATGGTCTGGCGGTGATTCCAAACCCTGCACGGTCACGCCCCCGTCTTTGCTGCTGTCTCGATGCGCCATCTGCCGCCCCTGCTGCTCCGGCAGTTTGCCCTGCATCAGATCCTCAGTGTGCTGACGCAACTCGATGATGTCCTCAGGCGAAACAAGGTTCCGAACGATCAGGAAGCCGTCTCGCTTAAAACGAGCATATTCCTCCACCGACACTTGATAGCGATCGGTCCGGACGTTTAATTCAGGCAAGGATTTGGTACGGAGTGCTGTGACTGTCGCCATGTATGACTTCCTTAAAACTTACCCAATCATTGGACTTGCGTCCATATAATAGCCCATGCTACCGACCAGCAGCCTGCCCTTTTTGTCTTTAGAAGCGCGATCCACGGCACGGGGAAAGTGAATGGCGCTACCGCTGTTTCCTTACTTTGCTTTCCTCATTCTTCCAACACTGGAACAAACTTCCGGCTCAACACATCCACAAGCCCCTTGTCTGAAATGCGCAGCTCGGGAATCACCACCAGTCCCATCAAACTCAACTGCATATTGGGATTATTGAGCTTACACCCGCACATCTTCAGGCCCTCGAGCACAGTAGCGGCTTTTTGAGCCACGACGCCTGCCCTCTCTTTTGACATCAAACCGCCAATCGACAGCTCTACTTTCCCGATCACATTGCCATCCAGAATTACAATTTGCCCGCCACCGCAACGCCCAAGCTCATTGGCAGCCATGGCCATGCAATCATCATCCGTGCCCACTACAATCATGTGATGGCTGTCATGCGCCACAGTGGACGCAAATGCGCATTTGCGCATGAAACCAAACCCATGGACAAACCCAACCGTCACCTTGCCAGTCGCATGATGCCGCTCCACCACGGCAATTTTTGCGAGGTCGCGCGCAATGTCACTGCGCACTTCCCCATTCGAGACTGCGACCTTTTGTTTTAGATGCTGTGTCGGGGCCTGGTTTTCAATCACGCCAATCACATTCGCAATCAGCTCCGACCCGGCACGGGCATTGGTCTTTACTTTAAGATCCCCTGCGGTGATCACCCGCTTCAGGTGCACTGAGCGCATAATCCAAGCGGGATATTTCCTTTCCGGCAAATCGATCAACAAGTTCCCCTGATCCGCAATCACAACTCCTTTTGCAATCACCAATTCGGCATGAAAGTTCCTGAGGTCGCGCACCAGGAGCAGATCCGCCGACCGGCCCGGCGCGATCATGCCCATGTCGCGCGTCATGCCAAAATGGTCGGCCGTATTTATGGTCATCATTTGGATCACAGTCATCGGATCGAGCCCTTCGGAAACTGCATGGCGTAAAACCCGGTCCATGTGACCCTCTTCCGAAAGTGTGGCGGCGTGTGAATCGTCCGTGCAGAGGATAAAACGGCGTGAACTCAACCCCTTCTCCGTAATCGCCTTGATACCCGCCGCGACATCGTGCCACGCGGAGCCATACCGCAGCATGGACTTCATCCCCTGCCGCACACGCGCCACTGCATCCTCGACGCGCGTGCCTTCGTGGTCGTCCTCTGCGCCACCGGCCACATACCCGTGAAAAGGCAGGCCAAGATCATGCGCTGCGTAATGACCGCCGATGGTCTTGCCTGCATCCCGGGTCGCAGCCATTTCGGCGAGCAACTTTGCATTTCCCATGAACACCCCCGGGAAGTTCATCATTTCGCCAAGGCCGATAATGCCTTTCCACTTCATCGCAGCTTGCACATCCTTGACGCTGATGGAAGCCCCGGGCGTTTCAAACCCCGGCGCGGATGGAACACAGGATGGCATTTGAACCCAAACATGAATCGGCTGCTTGCGGGCTTCATCCACCATGAACTTAACGCCACGCAAGCCAAACACATTGGCAATCTCGTGGGGATCCACAAAAATACCGGTCGTACCGTGAACAGACACGGTGCGCACGAATTCAGTTACGGTAACCATGCCGGACTCAACATGCACATGGCCGTCCAACAACCCCGGCACTAAATGGCGCCCGTCAGCTTGAATTACCCGTGTCTGGCGGGATATCGCATGGGTGGCATCCGGCCCAACATAGGCAATCCGCCCCGCCGCCACCGCCACATCAGTACCCGGGATGATCTCGCCGGATTGCACACACACCCATCTTCCGTTTCGGATCACAAGGTCGGCTTTCTCGCGCCCCATGGCAACATCGACCAGAGTACGGGTTATCTTCGCGCTAATGGACATATCTTTTTTCTTGATCTTGAGGGAAACCAGGATAACAAACTTATCAAATTGATCCCGGGGATCACACTGATCGTTGCCGATTCAACAAGCAAAACACCTGGGAGGGGTTAGTCATGCCCGGCTCCACCTGATCCGATCGAAAACACCGAGAGTAGAAAGGGAACCAATGATTCGGAAATTCATCGCCCAAGCCCCAGCAAATATTATGCGCTCACCCTGCACAGTTCAAGCTCCATTTTACGCTTGCACCACCCAATAATTTGCAGAAGTAAGAGACTGCCTTCTTTGCAAGGTTTAGGGGACCCAACTAAACTTCAATAGCACATACTCCGCAGCTTCCCTAGACCCGCACCGCGCCACAAAATCCGCAATCTACTCCGCCGTATGTGCCATTACCGCACCGCAAAGTTACCAGACCGCAGGTCATGCCAGCCGCCGCCGTTGCCACACCATCCGCGCCACGCAGCGCTGCCTACATCCGGCAAATCAGCAGCTCGCGCTCGTAGACCATTTCCTTTGGCAGGTACGCATGCAGATCGAGAAAAAGTTCTTCATGCCCCAAAACCTCTGCGCGCCACGCGTCCCGGTCAACGGCCTGCAGCTCCTCGAATACTTTCTCTGAAAAGTTTAGGCCGGTCCAATCGATGTCTTTGTAACGCGGAACCCAGCCAATCGGCGTCTCTTTTGCCCGGCCGCCCGCCCGCACCCGCTCGAAGATCCACTTTAGCACGCGCATATTCTCCGAATAGCCCGGCCAGATAAATTTTCCTTCCGCGTCCTTGCGGAACCAGTTCACATGGAAAATTCGCGGGATCTCGCTCAGATTGCGCTGCATGCTCATCCAGTGCCGGAAATAATCCCCCATGTTGTAGCCACAAAAAGGCAGCATCGCCATCGGATCGCGGCGGACCTTGCCGATTGTGCCAGCCGCAGCCGCGGTCATCTCCGAACCCATCGTGGCGCCGATGTAAACACCACTCGACCAGTTGAACGCCTGATAAACCAACGGCATCGTCGTTGCCCGCCGCCCTCCAAACAGAAACGCGCTGATCGGCACCCCCGCCGGATTTTCCCAATCAGCATCAATCGTCGGGCACTGCCGGGCCGGCGCCGTGAAGCGGGAATTTGGATGCGCCGCCTTCACGCCCTTCTCTTGCGCAAGCGCGGGCGTCCACTCGTTGCCCTGCCAGTCAATCGCATGTGCGGGTGGCGTGTCCGTCATGCCTTCCCACCACACGCCCCCATCGTCAGTGAGCGCCACGTTGGTGAAAATGGAATTCTTCGCAAGCGCTTTCATCGCGTTGGGATTGGTCTTATTGCTGGTGCCCGGGGCAACCCCAAAGAAGCCCGCCTCAGGATTGATAGCTCGCAGGCGCCCGTTAGCGTCGGGCTTGATCCAGGCAATGTCGTCGCCCACAGTCGAAACTTTCCAGCCCAGTCTCTGAAAATGCGGCGGCGGAATCAGCATTGCAAAATTAGTTTTGCCACAGGCACTCGGGAAGGCAGCCGCCACATAAGTCTTTTTGCCCTGCGGGTTCTGCACGCCAAGGATCAGCATGTGCTCCGCCATCCAGCCTTCGTCATGCGCCATCGCAGACGCGATGCGCAGCGCAAAACATTTTTTGCCAAGCAGCGCATTGCCGCCATAGCCAGAGCCATAGCTCCAGATCTCGCGCGTCTCAGGAAAGTGCACAATATATTTCTCTTTGTTGCACGGCCACGGTGCATCCGCCTGGCCCCTGGCAAGCGGCGCACCCACAGAGTGCACGCATGGCACCACCCGCTTAAAGTCCTGATCGATCAGCTCAAACACTTTCCTGCCAATGCGCGCCATAATGCGCATGTTGACGACGGCGTAGGGCGAGTCGGTCAGTTGCACGCCGATTTGGCTCATGGGGGAACCGAGCGGACCCATGCTAAAGGGCAGCACATACATCGTGCGGCCCTTCATACAGCCGTTAAAAAGGCTCTTGAGCGTCCTGCGCATCTGAAAGGGATTGACCCAGTTGTTGGTCGGGCCAGCAGCTTCTTTAGAGAGGGCACAGATGAAGGTGCGGTCCTCGACGCGCGCAACATCGCTCGCGTCTGACCGCGCAAGAAAACAGCCGGGCCATTTTCTTTGATTCAACCTGGTGAAGGTGCCGCCCGCCACCATCAGTGCGCAAAGCCGGTTATATTCCTGCTGCGAACCGTCAACCCAATGAATAGCAGCCGGCTTGCAGAGCTCGGCCATTTTCTCAACCCAACGCAGCAGGTGTTTGTTGGTACTCAGTGGTGTTGCTGGACTGCGCTTCTTCATAAAAGATCAAATTGGGCTGGAGCTAAAACTTTTTGCAAAGACTTACTATTGACGGGCAAGGGAGAGAGCAACAAACTCAACCGGCAGTTAGTCGCCAGCCGCCATGCAATTCGGCTGCCTGTCCAAGCATTACCCCCCAACCCTGCAATCTGGAATAGCCTATTATCCTTCACGCGAGAGTCGGTACCTATGAAGGTCCGGCGCCTGCCCGGGACTTAACACGAGCAGAATACATTCGAAACTGGGAATGCTCGCCACCCCTGCATACTATGCGCTGATTCCGCAGGAGTCAAGTCCTGCTCTGCCACAACACAATCCAATAGTATACATAGGAGTGAAAACTATATAATCCCCAAGTAGTTATGAGTGGGCTAAAGAACAGGGCAACAAGCACTCTTACTAAGGTTAAGTTTCATGGGACTGGAATGTGTTGCCGAACAACTTCCTACTGAAGGAACCTATCACATTACCCGCTCAGTTCTGCGATAGCGGAACTTGTACTAGACGGGTTAAGTTCGGAGTGACAATATGTCCAAAGCAATCATCTTGGGTGGCTCGCTAGGTGGATTGACCACTGCGCTATTCCTGCGCGAGGGTGGTTGCTCAGTAACTGTGTATGAGCGTTCCAGCACTCCACTAGTCGGCCTTGGAGCAGGAATTGTTTTGAACCCGGCTACCGTGCGCTACTTCACTCGCTCCAAAGTTTTTGATGTCAAGGCAATGAGCACCTCCGCTCACTGGCTCCGCTACTTGGATCGGAGTAGTCGGGTGGTGGCCGAGCAACCGTGTGCTTATCGATTCAGTTCATACAACGCGATTTACCGTGAGCTTTACGCAGCTTTTGGAACAGATACCTATCTGCTAGGAGAGGCAGGTATCGCTTTTCAACAGACAAAAACAACTGTCAACGTCCAGCTTGGCAGTGGGCGCATGGATTCATGTGATTTGCTTGTCTGCGCAGATGGCATTCGTTCGACAGCCCGCACCCACCTTTTACCAGAGACGCCAATGAACTATGCAGGGTATGTTGCTTGGCGCGGAATTGTAGACGAGAACATGGTGACGCCAAACGTTTTGGGGGCTTTGAGCGATGCAATCACTTATTGCCTCTTGCCCAACAGCCACATGTTAGTCTATCCCATTCCCGTTGCAGATAGCAAATCGCGTAAGATGCGCCCCAGTCTTAACTGGTTGTGGTATCGCAATGTTCCAGCCGGGCCACCATTAGCTAACTTATTGACGGATCGGGCGGGCGTGCTGCGTGACGTGTCGCTCGGCGCAGGCGCAGTACAAGAAAAAAATATCGCAGCCCTGCACCAAGATGCCAACCACCAGTTGCCACAACTACTTGCTGAGTTGGTCCTCGCAACTAATCAGCCTTTCATTCAAGCCGTCATGGATTGCGAGGTAAGCCGGATGGCGTTTGGGCGCGTCTGCCTCATCGGAGATGCGGCATTTGTGGCCCGACCTCATGCGGCGGCTGGCACTGCCAAAGCAGCCGAAGATGGCTGGCAGTTGGCGCAGGCGATCCAGACAAGCCCCGGCGATGTTGTCGCCGCTCTGCAGCGCTGGGAACCCGCACAGGTGGCTCTGGGCCGACAGGTGCTTGCCCGCACACGCGAAGCGGGCCGCCGAGCTCAAGTGGACAATACCTGGCGAATTGGCGACCCGCTGCCGTTCGGCCTTCATTCAATTGGTGATAGCACAATGCTATGACTCGTTTACGGCTTACCGAAAGTCTGAATACGCAACGGCCGCACCTTGTACAACACACGCACTTCACCTCCCTCTGCCCGGAGAGGATACGGAGTGGTGTTAAGATACTTTTTGGAAAGACGATCAATGCTTTCCGTCGCCTCATGCCCACATTTGGCATCAGTTTCGTCAACAATTTCAGCAACCTGCCCATAAATAGTCATCCAGTGATATGGATTCTGGGGATTGACTAACATGATAGTTACATCGCGGCGGGCGCGAAGATTGCGATCCTTCAAGCGGCCGAGCACTGAGTTTAGAAAGACATAAGTGCCGTCGTGCTCGCACCAATTGGGTGTAAGCTGCGGAATGCCGTCCGCACCTATGGTGGCCACTGAAGCAGTAACTGAGTTTTCAATAGAAAACTGTAGATCGGATCAAGGTTAGCGATAGTGGTGGCTTCTGTCCTTTGACCTACTGTAAAGGCTTTAGGACTTCCGGGTGTAATGACTTCTTCGAGTTTTATGGACATGACTTTCTCCCTAAGATTAAATGAATACTTGGAATGTCAGAAGACAGTTACGATGTTTCGATCTGAGGCGTGGGCTATATCGCATCAACCCACTGAAAGAATTCGAGCATGTAATCATCGGGGTCATGGAGATAAAGTTGCAGGACTCCATCGCCGCGAAGCATAGGGCCACCTTTGATTTCAATTCCGTATTGATCAAGTCGCGATTTTACAATAGCCAAGTCGGGCACTTCAAAAGCAATGTGGGTGGCCAGCCAGTACGCACGGCTATGCCAGCAGCCGGAAACCCAGCCAGAGCGACAGTGTCATCTGCCAAAATCAGATGCAACTCACTGTCGCCGCCACGGAACCATGCACCACGAAATTTGAAGTTTTTGGGCCGTGGCACCTCCTTCAAACCGAGAGCTTTACCATAAAACCAGCAGGATTTATCCAAGTCGCGAACGACGAGGCCACAATGTGCCAAGCTCTTAATTTCAAGGCCACTTCCCTAGAGCATTGTAACCCAACTATTTGTGGGTTATCAAGAAAATCCCTGCATCCTCTGATTTCGCTATAGCCTGAGCGGTCCCCTTAGACTGCACAACCGGGCGGCCACAGGAAACTCAAGAACCTGTCCTCACCCACATATTACGCGTTAGGTAGTGCTAATCGACACCTACCTTGTGCATACATTCACCCAGCCATTGTTGACGCCATAAGTCTTTAGTTGCCAAATCTAATGAAGCACATAAAAGGCTCCGCATCCGGCAGTCCGCATACTGGACCGCAGTAAAGCAACACATAAGGTTGCGCGCCCACCAAGGTTGAGATTCCAATTCTGCGCGGCATTGCCTTCACTTCCGAGTTAGCCGCGCCACCTGAAGCTGCAGCCGCCGCCCCAGCCACGGCGACTGTGACTCACGCCGCCACAACCCCGCAACCAGCCCACCAATAAATCTCAGTTCTCCCACCCGCACAGGGCAAAACAGTTACCCTGCCATGTCCGGACTCGCCTCCGCAAAACCAGTTATTTCAGTCCAATCTCCATCCGCTCCAACCAGTCCACGATTAGCGCTCCAAACAGCGCCGGCTGTTCAACCCGGCCAAAGTGATGCCCCACCAAGTCAGCCACGCTCAAGGTCGCGCGCGGAAATTCATCCAGCAACTTGATCTGGCTGCGGAACCCAACTGTTGCATCCTGGTGCCCCAGCGCAATCAGGCTTGGCTGATTGAATGGGCGCGCCCCCTGTCTCAAGCTAATTGGAAGCAGGTAATTTGCGTCGAGCCGCTTTAGAAACTCGCGGTCACAGCGGCGATACGCCGGCATATCATGTTGGCGAATCTCACGCAGAGCCGCCGCGCTGTGAACCACAAGCGCATCGGGAATCCATTGCTCATCCTCAGCCAAATCGGGAAAGAGCGTCAAATCAGCGTGGATCGTTGTGCGTTTTGGCACGTCGCGCTTGCCCGCGTCATCCGGCAGATCAGGCAGCAGCAGCGCCACTCCCAGCAGCCGTTCCGGCATAATTCGGGCAAGGCCAAGCGCAAGATACCCCCCGTACGAGCTACCGATAACTGCAAATGGCTCGCCACCGCACGCCTGTTCGGCAACCGACTGCACTACCTCAAGCATCTGCTGTTGATTGCCAAGCGAGGGCGGTGCCGGGGTGTCTCCATGGCCGGGCAAGTCAAAATAAAATCGCTGCCAGCCGGGGTGCTTCTCAAAAATCGGTTCTAAATCAGCAATCATGTAGCGCTGGATCTGCCGACCAGCCATGAATGACGACGATCGGCCGCCCGCTTCCGCGCTGCTCAACCGCGATCGGAATTTCCCCAACTTGAATTTTCATACTTGCGAACCTGCTCTCATAGTCATTGACGAATGGATAGCTTTCACGCCGGCTACAGCTCGCAAGTATAAGAGAGCCGCCAAGAAGCTGCACATGTTACACTTTTCTCGCCCGCGGTCTGGTCTGCCCCACTCTTTCTGCCAGACTTATCTTCTTCTACTTGCGCATGTAGCCAAAGATTATCAGCCCGCGCCACAATTATGAAACGGACTGCACTGTGTTTGGCATAACCCCTTCCGCCCGTTTGCGGCCATCGCCGTACTTTGAGGCAACGCTGGCAGAAGGCGTCACGGCCTTCACCACATACAACCATATGCTGATGCCAACTAGTTTTGGCCAGCCCGAAGCGGAATACTGGCGCCTCATAAACGGTGTGTCGCAATGGGATGTGGCCGTCGAACGGCAGGTACAGCTGCAAGGGCCGGATGCCGGCCGGCTGGCGCAGATCCTGACCGCGCGCAACCTTTCCAAATGCCAGATCGGCCAAGGCAAATATGCACCGCTCTGCAATCATGCCGGCGTACTGATCAATGATCCAATCCTGTTGAAGCTTTCCGATGACCTGTACTGGTTTTCCATCGCAGACAGCAATGTCTGGTTTTGGGCGCGCGCGATTGCGGAAGAGCGCGGCTTGAATGTTCGCATCAGCGAACCAGATGTGTCGCCCATGGCAGTTCAGGGACCACACGCGGAAGCAGTCGTTGCCGCAGTTTTCGGAAACTGGATAAAAGAGTTGAAGTATTTCTGGTTTAAGGAAACACAGATCGCCGGCATACCGGTTGTCGTGGCCCGGTCCGGCTGGTCCAAGCAAGGCGGCTTTGAAATCTATCTCCGCGATGGATCAAAAGGCACGGAACTTTGGAACATAGTAAAGGCAGCCGGGCAGCCATTTAACATCGGCCCGGGCAACCCCAGCTGGTGCGAGCGCGTTGAAAGCGGCTTGATTTCCTATGGCGGGGACACGGACAGCGAAACCAACCCGTATGAAGTGCGCATGGGAAAATATATTGACCTTGAGTTTGCCGGACGATGTGATCGGCGTGAAGGCCCTGCGCAAAATAAAGGCAGCCGGTCCGAAACGCCATTCACTCGGAATTATTATGGACAACCTTGCGCCCATGTCCGCCGGATTTAGCTGGGCACCGGTCCTTGTGGATGGCAGGAAAGTCGGAGACCTCACAAATATCGCGTGGTCATACCGCCTGAAAAAGAACATCGGGTTTGTATTGATTTCATCCCAACACCAGGTTGGTGACCGCGTTGCTGTGGCACACGGCACTCACTCCGAACTGGGAACTTTGACAGAACTGCCGTTTCTGTAAAAATAATCCACGGCCAGCTGCAAAATCCCAGACCCATAGGAGCACTTGATGGCAATTTACGAAAAGCTGAGTTCAGAGTTACTCACGGTTGATATAACAGATCACATCGCAACCGTCACGCTGAACCGCGCGGAAAAACGCAATGCGCTGGATGAAAACATGGTGGAACTATTGAACCAAGTGTTTGGCGGGCTGCCGAAATCAAACGCACGCGTCGTGGTGCTGGCCGCTGCCGGGGATCATTTTTCTGCCGGGCTGGACCTTGTGGAGCACTACCAAAAGGACCGCGATGCCGCCGAATTCATGCGCATTTGCCTGGCATGGCACGAAGCCTTCAATAAGATGGAGTACGCCGGACTGCCAATCATCGCCGCGCTCAAGGGCGCGGTGGTCGGCGGCGGGTTGGAATTGGCAGCCGCAGCCCACATTCGGGTGGCGGATCAATCAACATATTTTGCACTGCCCGAAGGCCAGCGCGGCGTCTTTACCGGCGGCGGCGCCACCATTCGCGTCGCTGACTTGATTGGCAAAGCGCGCATGATTGACATGATGCTTACCGGCCGGATCTACAAAGGCCAGGAAGCAATGGACATTGGACTTTGCCAATATCTTGTCGACACAAGCAGCAGCCTGGACAAAGCGCTGTCACTTGCAGAAACAATTGCCAAAAATCCGCCCCTGTCCAATTTCGCCATTAGCTCGGCAATTTCCCATATCAGCAATCTGCCGGCAATCCACGCGTCATATGCGGAAGCTTTTATCGCCGGGGTGGTAAACACGCAGCCCGCCGCCCGCGAACTGCTTGCGGGCTTTGCCAACAAAACCGCTGCGCGAACCAAGCCGGTTGATTGATGTTTGGTGGCGCGGTTCACCGAATTTTTTTGGCATCCCAACACGCGCCGATTGCAGTGCTGCCCAGCCAACGCCCCCTAAACTACCGCAATGCCAAACAAACCCACACCGGTAATTTTTGACTGCGACCCGGGGCACGACGACGCGATCGCGCTGCTGCTTGCGCTTGCCAGCCCGGAGCTGCACCTGCTCGGCGTTGTCACATCGTACGGCAACCAGACGCTTGCCAAAACCACGGTGAACGCGCTGCGCCTGCTGCAGTTTGCCGGGCGCGCGGACATACCCGTGGCGGTGGGCGCCGCCCAGCCATTGCAGCGCGCACTTGAAGTGGCAGCGCATGTGCATGGCGAGAGCGGATTGGACGGGCCCGCACTGCCCCCGCTCGCCACGCAGCCTGCCTCACAAGATGCGGTTGCATTTACCGCACAATTAATCCGCAGCGCTGCGCAGCCCGTAACGCTTGTGCCCACCGGGCCGCTCACAAACCTGGCCCGCTACCTTGCTGCGCACGGCACTGCCGGCATCGCCCGCGTTGTGCTGATGGGCGGCGCCATCGCCGAAGGCAACATGACGCCCGCTGCTGAGTTCAACATCTGGTGCGATCCCGAAGCAGCCGCACAAGTGTTTGCGAGCGGGCTGGACATCACAATGATCGGCCTCGACGTCACCCACAAAGCGCTGCTGGGGCCGGCAGTGGAGGCGCAGCTGCGCAGCGCCGGGCGCGTCGGCACATTTGTGGCCGAGCTAAACGTGTTCTTCAGCGTTTATCACAAGCACACATATGGCTGGGACGGCGCGCCGATCCACGATGCGGTGGCCATGGCGCATGTAATTCGCAGCGGCCTGGTGGAAACCCGCGCCCGCAATGTGGAAATTGAAACCGCATCAGAACTTTGCCGCGGCCGCACGGTGGTTGACCTGTGGCGCCGCACAAATCGAGCGCCCAACGCGCACGTCGGCGTCGACCTCAATGCGCCCGCATTTTTTGAACTGCTCGTCGAGCGCATCACTCGCCTGGGGTAAACACACACCCTGCAACAGGATGTGACCAGCATGGCGCTGCGCTTCAGGCGCAATGCCATTCTATGTGCGGCTACGGCAGACTGCTGAAGGCGTCGAGCAGCAGGCGCTCAAAGCGCGCCCGGTCAATGTGAATGCCAACATCCGTGGTGGCAGCGCGGCCGGTGCGCGCCAGGCGGCGCGGCATGCCATCGCATACAGTGCGGCCGCGGCAGGGACCCGCGGTTATATCCACCGCCACATGGTACGGCGCAACTGCAACCAACCCGGGGATCGCAAGGTGCGCCACCGCCACTGCATCGTGAATCGCCGTGGTCGCGGACCCGCTCCATTCCATGTTGCGGTCAAGTGCATATGCCGTCAGCTCGGCCGCAATGCGCGCCGAGGCGCGGCCCAGCGCTCGCAGCGCCACCACCGAGTCGCGATCAAGCAGCGCCTGATGCGTGACATCGAGCCCAATCATTGTGATGGGCACGCCGGAGCGGAACACAATGTCCGCCGCCTCGGGGTCCGCGTAGATATTAAATTCGCCGGACACAGTTGCATTGCCTTCGCCGATGGAGCCGCCCATCAAACACAAGTGCGCGATGCGCGGTGCCAGCTCGGGATGCAGCTTGAGCAGCAGCGCAATATTTGTCAGCGGGCCAATCGGCACAATCGTAACGGGCTGCGCATGCGTGCGCAGCAGCCGCGCCATCAGCGCCACGGCCCCTTCGCGCTGCACCGCCACCGGCGATGGCTCCAGGCGCGTGTTCCCAATTCCGGTCTCGCCATGCACCTCAGTCGCACGCACAATTTCGCCAAGCACCGGGCCCGCCGCGCCTTCGGCCACCGGGATATCGCTGCGCCCGTAGGCATGCAGCAACCCCAGCGCATTAAGCGTACAGTGGCGCACCTCCGCATTTCCGCCAACCGTTGTAACGGCCAGCACATTTAGCTCCGGCCGCGCCACGGCGAGCGCAATCGCCAGCGCATCATCCAGCCCGGGATCACTGTCAATAATTATTGGGAGCGGGTGCGCCAGCGTGCCAAACGGTGCGCGCCGCGCCGCAGCAGCCACGCGATAAGCTGTCGGCGCAGATTGAATCAACTCTCCGGCAGCCTGCGGGCTGGCAGCCATGCGTCAGCCCTGCGTGTAAGGCTGGCCCGCAGCAGCGGGCCCGCGCACGCGCCCTACAAGTCCCGCCACCACAACTATCGTAACAATGTATGGCACACTGTTAAGCAGCTGCGGCGGAACGTCCACGCCGAGAATTGACATCAGCGACTGGATGGCATCCGAGAAACCAAACATCAGCGCCGCGCCAAACGCGCCAAGCGGGTTCCATGCGCCAAAGATGACGGCCGCCAGCGCAATGAAGCCGCGCCCCGCGCTCATCCCCATTTGGAAACTGCCCGCACTGGACAGGCTCAGGTAAGAGCCCGCAAGGCCCGCCAGCGCGCCGGCCAGCAGCATCGCGCCATACCGGATTCTAATTACATCGATGCCCACAGTTGCCGCCGCCGATGGCTTCTCCCCGGAGGCGCGCAGCCGCAGCCCCCAGCGCGTTCGAAACAACATATAGGACAGGAACACCACGACAGCCAGCGTGAAATATAAATACGGTGTCCCGGAAAACAACAGCGGGCCGACCACCGGAATCCCGGACAAAACCGGGATCTTAATTTTCTCAATTGTGGGTGGGGTATTCAACCAGGTGTTTTTTGCAAGCACGCGCAAAAAAACAAAATTGGTAATGCCGATCGCGCCAATGTTGATCACGACACCCGCAATGATCTGGTCCACTTGATGGCGGATGCCCAGCCAGGCCAGCATGTAGCCCACAGCCATGCCGCACAGCACGGCAACCAGCACGCCGGCAACGGCGCTGTCGGTAATGCTGGCAGCGATGGCGCCGGCACACGCGCCCACCAAAAACTTGCCCTCAATGGCAATGTTCAGCATGCCACTGCGCTCGGACAAAATTCCAGCCAGTGCGCCCAGTGTGATCGGCACCGCTAATTCAAGGCTGCCCGCAAACACCCCGGTCATGTTTGCCACTTTGCCATCCAGCAGCGCACCAAGGATTGCCGCCACATAAAGCGGCGCCAGCACAAACAGTGACTGCCGCCAGGGGAAGCGCGCACCCACGCCGGCTTGCAAACCGCCAACAACAATTGCCACACTCCCAGCCACAAGCCACAACATGCCAACTGTGGTTGTAATTGACCACGCGGCACCGCCCTGCTCCAGCAGCCAAAAAGAAAAGGTTGCGGCAACATTGAAGGCACCACGCGCTGCCCACAAGCCAGCCACGCCAAGCAAAGCGATCACCGCTCCGCGGATCCGGGCCGCTTGCAAGCCACGCCGTTCCGCCTCGCCCATTTCCAACGCCCGCGCCGCTCCAACCACGCTTGTCATTGCGCAGCCACTCCATCAGCATTCTGCACTTTCATGCGGTAGATGGACCGGATCAATGCGGGCGCTGCCACAAACATAATCACCAGCGCCTGCACAAAAAACAACAGATCAAGCGGGATGCCAGTCTTCACCTGCATCAAACCGCCGCCGGTGCGCAGCGCTCCAAAGAGGAGGGCAGCGGCCACCACGCCGCCGGGCCGGTTGCCTGCCAGCAGCGCCAGCGCAATTGCGTTGAAGCCAAACCCGGAGCTCAAATCGTTGGACATTTGCCCCACGGTGCCCAGCACCTCCAGCGTGCCGCCCAGCCCGGCCAATCCACCGGACAGCGCCATCGCCAGCATGATGGACCCGCCGGCATTAATGCCGGCATAGCGCGCAGCCATCAAGTTGAAGCCGGCTGCGCGCAGCTCGAAGCCCTTGGTTGATCTAAATATGAACCATGAGACAAGCACCGCCATAACCAACGCCATCACAAAACCATAGTGCAGCCGGATTGCGGGCAGCGCAAAAATCAGCGGCACCCGCACAATCGTTGATAAAACCTTTGAAATTGGCAATGTACTGCCCACAGGTTTCAGAAACTCGGAGCGCAGCCCGAACAGCACCAGCTGTGCCGCCACATAGTTGAGCATGATGGTGGTGATCACCTCGTGCGCCCCCGTGCGCGCCTTTAGAAAACCGGGGATAAAGCCCCACAGCGCCCCACTCAGCGTGCCAATCACCATCGCCAAAATAAGCAGCAGCGGCTTGGGCACATCGCGGAAAACCAGCACGGCCACAGTTGCGCCCATCGCGCCCAGGATGAACTGGCCCTCAACCCCGATATTGAAGACACCGGTGCGAAATGAAATTGCGACAGCCAAACCGGTGAAGATCAGCGGCGAAGATGCCACCAGGGTCTCCGTGATCGGCCGAATGGCGCCGGCAATTACTTTTGGATCGCTGCTGCTCATGGCAGCAGCCACCTTGGCCGGCACACCGAAAGCGCCAATCACCATCGCGGAATATGCTTTTCCGATGTTTGCCAGGCCGGCCAAAATCGTGCCAAGCGGGTCGCCGGGAAAGTGCTTCAGGTTTTCGATGTCTGTAATAAACAGGAAGGCCGACCCCACCACAAACGCCGTGAAGACAGCCAGCAACGGCATCAGCGCGGGCAGGATTGTGCGCCGCCAGATGGTCACACGCCACCTCCCATCAGGATCCCCACTGCTTCACGGGTTGCACTGGCGCCCTCAAGAATTCCAGCGATGCGGCCGTCGAACATCACCGCAATGCGGTCGGCCACCGCCAAGACCTCATCCAGCTCGGTGCTCACAATCAAAATTGCAGCGCCGGCATCGCGCTGCTCCACCAGGCGCGTGTGGATGTACTCAATCGAGCCCACATCCAGCCCGCGCGTGGGCTGCGCTGCCACCACCAGCTTTACCGGCCGGGAGAACTCGCGCGCCACCACCACCTTCTGCTGGTTGCCGCCGGACAGCGAGCTGGCAATGGTCCCAATCGAAGGCGTTTGGATGTGGAAGTCGCGCACGCCCTGCTCCGCAGCAGCTGCCACTTCCCGCGCATGTAGCCAGCCGTGGGAACTGTGCGGCGCGCGATGATAGGAATCCAGAATGTAGTTTTCTTCGACAGTCATGCCCGCAATCAGCCCGTCGCGCATGCGATCTTCCGGTATGTGCGCCACGCCAAGGTCTGCCACCCGGCGCGGGGACGCGTGCACCACATTTTCACCCGCAATCACAATCTCGCCAGAGTCAATTGTGCGCAGCCCGACAATGGCCTCCACCAGCTCGGTTTGGCCATTGCCGTGAACTCCCGCCACAGCCACAATCTCACCGGCCCGCACCTCCAGCGACACGCCCTTCACCGCCATCTGCAGCCGGTCGTCCATCACGAGCACATCCTTGACGCTCAACACCACCCCCGCCGGTTTGGCCGCGCCCTTGGAGACGAGCAGCTCAACGTCACGGCCAACCATCAAGGTGGCAAGTTCCTCGCGCGAGGTATCAGCCGGCTTTACAGTGCCCGCAACCGTGCCGCGGCGCAGCACGGTTATCCGGTCCGCAACCTCCAGCACCTCGCCCAACTTGTGTGTAATAAAAATGACCGATGTCCCGCCCGCAGTCAGGCCGCGGATGATCTTGAACAGATCCAGCGTTTCGGCCGGTGTAAGCACCGCAGAAGGTTCATCCAGCACAAGAATGTCGCTCTTGCGGTAAAGCGCTTTGAGAATCTCCACGCGCTGCCGCACGCCCACCGGCAGGTCTTCAATCTTGGCATCCGGGTCAACATCAAGGCCATGCTGCTCGGAGAGCTCCACAACCCGCCGGCGCGCAGCCGCACGCCCAAACGTGCCCAGCCAGCCCGTGACAGTCTCCGCACCAAGCGCCACCGACTCAACCACATCGAAAACCGGCACTAACTGAAAGTGCTGGTGCACCATGCCAATGCCGGCATCAATTGCCTGATGCGGGTCGTGGAAGTTACGCACAGTGCCGCCGATCAGGATCTCGCCCGAGTCGGGCCGGTAGATCCCGGACAGAATGTTCATCAGCGTGGTTTTGCCCGCGCCGTTTTCGCCGAGCAGCCCCAGCACCTCACCGCGGTCCACCGAGATGGAGATCCGGTCGTTTGCGAGCACGCCCGGAAACCGCTTTGTAATTTCTTTCAGTTCAAGCCGCATCGGCAATGATTCCCCGTGTAAAACAACTCCGCCCCCAAACCGCAGCGCGGCATGAGGGCGGAGTGCGAAAAGACAAGACCGCCGCTACTTCAAGTAGTCGGCAACCTTCACTTTGCCAGACGAAATGTCTGCTTTAAGCGCATCAACCGCCGCCACCAAGTCTGCAGCAAACTTGCCCTCGAAGTCATGGAACGGCGCCAGCACCACGCCGCCGTTGGCCAGCGTACCGATGTAGTTCTCACCGCCAGCATCGCCGCCATCATTCTTCTTGATCAGGTCCGACACCGCAACATCGATTGCCTTCTGCGCAGAGGTCATCAGCGCACCGGTGTAATCGGGCAGCGAGACTGCCTGGTCCGTGTCCACTCCGATGGCGTACTTGCCAGCTGCAAGCATGGCCTTGATTGTGCCATTGCCGGTTCCACCAGCAACCGGATGCACGATGTCTGCACCCTGATCCATGAAGGTCTGAGCCAGCTGCTCGCCCTTGGCCGGATCGCCCCATGGGTTATCGCCACCCACAAAGGTGCCCGTCTGCTTCGCTGCATCCCAGCCGAGCAGTTTCACTTTCGCCTTGTTCTTCTCGTTGTAGTACTTGATGCCGGCATACATGCCGTCCATAAAGCGCGTTACACCCGGGAACTGCGCGCCGCCATAAGTGCCAATCTTGCCCGTCTTGCTGAAGCCCGCTGCCAGGTAACCGGCAAGCATTGAAGCCTGGTCAATCTGAAAGTCCAAGCCAGTGAAGTTTGGCGGGAACGGCAGATCGTCCGCGGTGCCGGGGGTGAAGTCCGCGCCGGCCTCGGGCCATGTGGCATCCACCTGGCCGAAGTTGATCTCCGGGTTCGCAAGCGTTGCGGCCACTGTGGCCTCGCCTTGGGTGAAGCCCACTGTCACAATTGTCTGGCAGCCTTCGTCAATCAGGCGCTGAATGTTGCCCGCATAGTCCGTGGCGCCCTGCGCCTCTGCAAACGCCGTGTCATACCCCAGCGCCTTTGCGTCATCCAAGCCCTTCATAGCCAGGTCATTGAAACCCTTGTCGCCCAAGCCGCCCGTGTCAAACGCCACGCACGCCTTGTACGCAGTGGCAGTCATGTAGTCAGATACCTTTACTTTGCCAGACGCAATGTCTGCTTTAAGCGCATCAACCGCCGCCACCAAGTCTGCAGCAAACTTGCCCTCGAAGTCATGGAACGGCGCCAGCGCCACGCCGCCGTTGGCCAGCGTACCGATGTAGTTCTCACCGCCAGTATCGCCGCCATCATTCTTCTTAATCAGGTCAAGCACAGCAACATCAATCGCCTTCTGCGCAGAGGTCATCAGCGCACCGGTGTAATCGGGCAGCGAGACTGCCTGGTCCGTGTCCACTCCGATGGCGTACTTGCCAGCTGCAAGCATGGCCTTGATTGTGCCATTGCCGGTTCCACCAGCAACCGGATGCACGATGTCTGCACCCTGATCCATGAAGGTCTGAGCCAGCTGCTCGCCCTTGGCCGGATCGCCCCATGGGTTATCGCCACCCACAAAGGTGCCCGTCTGCTTCGCTGCATCCCAGCCGAGCAGTTTCACTTTCGCCTTGTTCTTCTCGTTGTAGTACTTGATGCCGGCATACATGCCGTCCATAAAGCGCGTTACACCCGGGAACTGAGCGCCGCCATAAGTGCCAATCTTGCCCGTCTTGCTGAAGCCCGCTGCCAGGTAACCGGCAAGCATTGAAGCCTGGTCAATCTGAAAGTCCAAGCCAGTGAAGTTTGGCGGGAACGGCAGATCGTCCGCGGTGCCGGGGGTGAAGTCCGCGCCGGCCTCGGGCCATGTGGCATCCACCTGGCCGAAGTTGATCTCCGGGTTCGCAAGCGTTGCGGCCACTGTGGCCTCGCCTTGGGTGAAGCCCACTGTCACAATTGTCTGGCAGCCTTCGTCAATCAGGCGCTGAATGTTGCCCGCATAGTCCGTGGCGCCCTGCGCCTCTGCAAACGCTGTGTCATACCCCAGCGCCTTTGCGTCATCCAAGCCTTTCATAGCCAGGTCATTGAAACCCTTGTCGCCCAAGCCGCCCGTGTCAAACGCCACGCACGCCTTGTACGCAGCCGGCGCAGCAACCTCAGCCGCCGCAGGAGCTGGCACATCAGTCGGGGCTGGCGGCGGCGCAGCGGGCGCACATGCTGCAAGCACGAGCATCGCAGTCGTGCCAATCGCAAATACCCGGCTCGCCAAGAAACTTGCGGTCGAACGGAATTTTGTAGTCATTGTTTTCTCCTTTATCCTTGAGCAAATAATACAGAGCCGCCAATAAACTGTCAAGCGCGTAATAGGCCTTTATGGTGCTGTGATTCAGTGAAACGCCGCATCTGCGCAGGGTCCAGCACCCTCCCCGTGAAGCGCCACGGGGAATGCCAAGCCAGCCGGCGGTACCTGAGGGCGCCACACCCCGTAAGAGTTCGCGCCGAATCTCCCAGCAAAACTATCCTGTTAAACTGTCAGCCACCAGATCCCAGTGCATTCAGGCAGTTTTGGCGCGCCTGCAACAACAATGTTTGGAAGCATCGCAGCGCCAAAAAAGAATTCAGCCAATTGGTGCGCTTCAGCCAAATCTTTGAATTGGTAGTCGGTTCGAATCCAGCGCGTCTGAAATCCGCGTTGTTTTAGGAAGCCGAAGTAATCCCGCAAGTCAGCCGGCGGCTGCGGGCTTTCAGAGCCCGTGCCCATTGTTTCTAAAACGATGATAGTGCCGCCCGGGCGCAGCACGCGCTTTATCTCCGCCAGTGTTTGACCCAGCTCTGTCTGCCAATCGCCCGCAGCCCAGATAGCCGAGTACACAAGGCTCCAGCCCGCAATCACCAAGTCAGCGGTTGCGTCCGCCACCGGCAGTGCAGCATGCACGGCGACCTCCGCCTGCCAGTTGCGCCAGTTGCCCGCCGCCAACTTTTCCCGCGCAACAGCCAGCATATGATCGGACGCATCAAACGCCCGGATCGAACGCACCAATGGTGCCAGCAGGCAGGTGAGCCGGCCGGTGCCCGCCCCAAGCTCCACCACGTCCAGTTCCGCGAGCGCCCGGATATCCTGCAGCGCTTTTAAAATGTTGCCCTCAAAGTCCTCGCGCGCGACCAACCGCTCATAGTCCTGCGCGCGCGAAGCATAAATTTCCTTTAGTTCCATTATTTTCCTTAGTTGATTGAAACCGGCACACCCGATGGTGGAATGCAAACCCTGGCTGATGTAGATTGTACGCTCAAGTGGCCAAGTGCATCACTGACTACTGTACTGCTGCACGCCAGTACATTCACCGCAAGGTTACGCGGTAGCGGAGTTGGGCAATCAGCGGACGATTAGATTGGGAACAGTAGCGCATCCATCCACCCCCGAACGTAACCATGCAAGATTGCCGCCCCAATTCGGTCCCGCAAGCTTGAAGGTGGCCGCCTTCCCCGCACGCCAGCCGCAATTAAAGCCACAGCTTGCAAACTTGCCGCACTACAAATACCACCACTGCATCCACGTACAATTACCTGATAGATGCCAGCAATGAACTCGACAATCAAGGCGCAGATGCAGCCCGCCCCGCAGCGCGCCGTGCTGCTCGGCGATATCAACATCGACATTAGCATGCCGGTAGCCGCGTACCCGCCTCCCGGCAGCGATGCGCAAGCGCCAGGCGCTGCTTGGCAGCTGGGTGGCACCGCCGCCAACACGGCCTGCGTGCTCGCGCAACTCGGACTGCCAACTGCCATCATCTCGGCGGTGGGCACGGACCCGTGGGCCGAGCATGCGCTGCGCGCGCTGGCACAAGCCGGCGTGAATACGGCACTGGTGCTGCACAAGACAAACGCCAGCACCGGCTTAATCTTCATTGCCGTAACGCCAGATGCCGAACGCACAATGTTTTGCGCACGCGGCGCCAATGCACAACTGCTGCCCGCCGACATTTCCGCCACAGCCCTGAATCGCTCCGACCTTGTTTATCTTTCCGGCCATCCGTTCCTAACCGAACCCGGGCGCAGTGCAGCTTGGCGCCTGGTTGAATTGGCGCGCGCCAACAAATGTGCGCTGCACTTGGATGCCGGCCTCGCCGCAGCCCAACTCTGCCCGCAAGAGATTCTCCGGCTGCTGCCGGAACTGGCGCTCTGCACCATCGGCATGCGCGAGGCATCCGCGCTGCTGAAAATGGAGCAGCCGGACGCGGTGGCTGATGCATTGTTGGCACGGGGAGTGCGCTGTGCTGCCATCAAGCTTGGCGCAGCGGGCTGCCTGCTTGCCGGCATAAACCTGCGCGTGCGCGTGCCGGGTTTTGATGTGGCCGAGATTGACAGCACGGGCGCGGGCGACGCATTTTGTGCCGGCCTGTTGTTTGCGCAAAGCTGCAGCCTCAACCTAAACGCCGCCGGCATGCTGGCGAATGCGCTTGGTGCGCTTGCAGTTTCCACGCCCGGTGCCGGCCCGCAGCTGCCGGGCGCGGCAGCCGTTCTCAAGCTGCTGCATGCGCACCGCGCCACGCTGGATCCCGTCGCGCTGCAGGCAGTGCAAGCTGCCCTAACTTTGCAGGCGCTGCCCGCGTGAACTCTATGCAGCCGCGCATTGTCTCCATTGGCGACATCAGCGTTGATGTGATCAGCGCGGCGGTGACCTTTCCGGTTGTCGCCGGGGAGCACCAGCAAGTGGCACGCGCCAGCATGGAGCCCGGTGGCTCCAGCAACTTCATGATTGCGGCTGCGCGCCTCGGGCTGCAGGTGACGGCACTCGGCGTGGTTGGCGCAGACGGCATCGGGCCCATGGTTTTACAGGCACTGGCCGACGAAGGCGTTGCAACCGCAGCGGTGCGCGTTCAAGCCGGCGGCACTACAACGGTGGTAAATGTGTTGGTTGATGCCGGGGCGCAAAATGTTTTCGTCTTTGCGCATGGCACCGGCCCGCAGCTTACGCTGGAGGCGGACTGGTGCGCTGCCATTGACGGCTGCGCGGCATTGATGGCGTGGGGCTATGGCCTGCAAGAGCAGCGCTTGCGTGCGCCTATGCTGGTTGCCCTCGAATATGCGCATGCGCAGGGCGTGCCCGTGTACTTTGATCCCGGCCCGGACCTGCAGGGCTTTGAGAAGCTGGACGTTGCCCGCATCCTAAAATGCACGCACGCTGTGCTGCTTACTGAAGATGAGCTGCCGCTGCTGTCTGGCGGCCAGGCCGGCGCCGCTGCGGTGCAAACAATTCTCGGCCAGGGACCGGCAGTGGTTTGCGTAAAGTGCGGTGCCGCCGGCAGCCGAACCTATTCGCGCAGCAGCCAACATTTGCAAAATGGCTACGCCGTGCCGGTCTTGGACACCACCGGCTGCGGGGACACATTTGCGGCCGGCTTTCTCTACGCTGCGGTGCACGCATGGCCGCCTGCGCAGCAAGCCATGCTTGCAAATGCTGCCGGCGCTGCCAAAGCCGCCAAGCTGGGCACCGGCCGGCAGGTGCCAACGCTTGCGGAGATCCGGCAGCTGCTGCAAGCCAATGGCGCAGCGCTGCCATGGCCGGCGTAGCGCCGCACAACTGCGCCGCCCCATAAAACTTCCCTTTCCAAAAAACCTGCAACCGCGTTTCGCTGTCTGCGCAATAACCAACCATGCCTCCCGTTGATCTGCTCGCACTTGGAATAATCATTGATGATTTAGTGCTGGCAGATGGGACCACCCAGATGGGGCTGCTTGGCGGCGGTGGACCGCAAACTGCTTTTGGCATGCGCCTCTGGTCAGAACGCGTGGGCTTGGCTGCCGGCGTGGGTGCGGATTTCCCGCAAACGGCGCGTGATTGGCTGCAGGCTGCCGGCATTGATACCAGCGCTGTGCGCCAAACTGCACAGCCCACTCTGCGCGCGTGGCAATTGCTGGAAGCCGACGGGCGCCATACCCAAGTTTGGCGTTCCCCAAGCAGCGCCCTGCCGGTCAACCTGGCGCTTGATACCGCCACGCTGCCAGCCACGCACCGCAGCCTGCAAGGCTTGCACACTGGCATCCACCCGGAAGAACCAAACCTGCAGCGCCTGCAGGCGCTGCGCGCAATCACGCGCGTGCTTAGCATCGAGACATGGCGCGCCGCCCCCAGCCCGCCATCACCAGCAGCAGTGCGCACATGGCTGCAGCTCGCAGACATTTTTTCACCCAACCTGCGCGAAGCAGAATCGCTTGTGGGTGCGGGTGAGCCACTGTTACTGGCCCAACGCCTGATTGAACTCGGCGGCCGGGTGATTGCACTGCGCATGGGCGCTGCCGGCGTGCTGGTTTGCGCGCCAAACCAACCCGCGCTCCACTTGCCCGCACTTGAGGTGCGCATCGCAACGCAGCCGCTTGGCGCGGGCAACGCATTCTGTGGCGGCTTTCTGGCCGGCTGGGCAGCAACTGCCGATGCAGCCAGCGCAGCGGCTTACGGCACGGTCGCAGCGAGCTTCATGCTGGAGCAGCCCGGCCTGCCCCCGGCACCGGCCACCCTTGGCGCAGAAGCGCAGCGCCGCCTGCAGCGCGCGTTGCACTCAACAAGCGTTGTCAACTAAATTTGAGAGCTCGCCGCATTGCATATAATTTCGGCGAGTGGCCTCGGCCACTGCTGCCAACCGCCGCCACTGCTTAGCATTCAAGTCCGCCAGCGCCCTTGCCCCCGCCCCCGCCGCCCGCTCCCTACGCGACTGATGACAAATAATTTGCCGGCCCTGACCGCTTTGCAGCGGTCCAACTTCAGGCACATTTATGGCGATGTGATCTGGTATGGCGTGCTGCACGGCACCGCAATTGCGTTTCTAAACGTTTACGCCGCGCGCCTCGGCGCCACCACCTTCCAGATTGCATTCATCACCAGCGCGCCCGCGGCAGTGAACCTGCTGCTCTCGCTGCCCATTGCGCGCTGGCTTGAGCAGCGCCCGCTGCATGGCCCGGTGTCACGGTCGGCGTTGTACCACCGCCTGCCCTACTTTCTGATGGCCACCCTTCCGCTGTGGCTGGCCAACAGCTCACAGCCGCTTGCGCTTGCAGTCATCACGCTAGTAATGGCCATCCCCGGCACCGCCTTTGTGATTGGTTTCAACGCGCAATATGCGCAGGTGGTACCGCCGCAATGGCGCCTCATTATTAGTGGCAGGCGCGTAGCATTGGTGGCAGCCAGCATCACCGTCTCAGCCCTTTTGGCGGGCCAGCTGCTGGATCACATCCCATTTCCGTTGAACTACCAAATTGTGTTTTTACTGGGCGGCCTTGGCAGCCTCGTCACCACTTACCATGTTGCCAGCTTGCGCGTGCCACAGCCCGACGAGTTGCAGCCCGCGCCCAATGCCGGCGGCGGATTGCTTGAAGGCGGCACCGCAGTCGGAATGCTGCGCGCACTGAATCCCATGCGCTCCAGTACGGGCCTGCGCTTTCTCCTGCGCGGAAATGGGCGCCCGCTGCTGCGCTGGGATCTGCTGCGCAGCTCGTACGGCCGCCTCATGTTTGCGTACCTCATCTTCTACATCGCCCAGCTCATGCCAGTTGCGCTCTTTCCAATTTTATTTGTAAACGACCTGCGCTTCACGGATGGCACCATCAGCATTGCAACCACCCTGTTTCATGGCGCGATGGTTTTGTCATCGCTGCAGATTGGGCGCCTTGCCTCGCGCTTTGGCTTTCGCGCAATCATGCTGGCGGCCGCCCTCATCTACGGCGCGCATCCGCTGCTCGGCGCACTCGCAATCGGCGCCAAAACCATCTGGCTGGGTGCGCTCATCGGCGGCATCGGCTGGGGGCTTGGCGGAAGCGCCTTGCATACGCATTTGATGGATCGCGCTGCGGAAGCAGACCGTCCGGCATACATGGCATTGCACAATCTTGTGTTGAACCTCGGCATTCTGGTGGGCGTGCTGCTCGGGCCACTGCTCGCGCAGGTGGCGAGTGTGCGCATGGGGCTGGCTGCCAGCGGCTTGCTGATGTTCGCAGCGGGCGCATTGCTGTGGCAATTTTCGACCACCACCCAATCAAACGACACAGCGCACCAAATCGCGCTCGTGGAGTAGCAGCGCTGATGTGGCTATCCAATTTACTGCCCAACCCGATAATGCAGGATGCCGTGGCCACCGCCATCACTTTTTCAGTTTCACTGCTGTGGCTGCGCTTTGTGGATTGGCTGGTTGCCCGCGGTTGGCTTGCGCAAAAGCTCAGCCGCAAAATCATTCACATTGGCACCGGGCCACCCTACCTCTTATGCTGGAATCTTTTCAGCAACGCGCCCTACGCTGCGTGGCTTGCCGCGCTGGTGCCGCTGGCAATCACCGGTCAGTTTGCGCTGGTGGGCCTCGGTTGGATGCAAGATGATGCCGCAGTCCGCGCTATCACGCGCACTGGCAACCACCGCGAAATGCTGCGCGGCCGCTGCTCTACGGACTTGCGTTTGTGGTTTGCACCGTGATCTTCTGGCGCCACTCGCCGCTCGGCATTCTGGCGCTGATGCTGCTCTGCGGTGGTGACGGCCTCGCCGATATTGCCGGCCGGCGCTATGGCACCATCCGCCTGCCCTTCAACACCGGCAAAAGCTGGGCTGGTTCAGCAGCCATGTTTGGCGGCAGTTTCATTTTTGCAGCGGTCTTCGTGCTGCTATTTGCTGCGCTCGGCAACTACACGCTTGCAAATACTCTGCCGCACAGCTTGCTGGCTATAGCCGCAGTCACGCTGGCTGCCACACTTGTAGAGGCGCTGCCGCTGCCGGATGTGGACAACCTGACCGTGACCGCAACTGCTTTGCTCACCGGCTACTGGCTGTTGTAAGATGCCATGCGAATGCCAGCCAAGCTTTTGCAATTAGAATCTTCCGGGAGTAACCGATGAAAAAGTCTGCACTGTTTTTGGCCGGTGGCTGGGACGGGCATCAGCCCCATGAAACCGCGGCGCTCTTTAGTGCGCTGTTGGCTGCGCAAGATTTCGAGTGCGAAACTGCGCTGACGCTGGATGTGCTGCTTGATTCTGCGCGCTTGAGCCGGCTGGATTTGATTGTGCCAGTGTGGACGATGAGCGCACTGCCAGCCGAGCATTGCCGCAACTTGCAGGCAGCTGTACATGGCGGCGTTGGCCTTGCCGGCTGGCACGGCGGCATGGCTGATGCGTTCCGTGATAACACTGACTACCAGTTCATGGTTGGCGGCCAATGGGTGGCGCATCCGGGCAACATCATTGACTATCGCGTAGACATCAGCAACCATACGCACCCGATTACCGCCGGCCTGGCCGGCTTCGCGATGCACTCCGAGCAGTACTACATGCACGTTGACCCCCACAACCAGGTGCTTGCCACCACAACATTTGACGGCGCACATGCGCCGTGGATTGCCGGCACCGTGATGCCGGTGGCATGGACGCGCCAGTGGGGCGCCGGCCGCGTTGCCTACTGCGCGCTCGGGCATGTCCTCGCGGACTTTGATGTACCCGAGGCGCGCGAGATTGTGAAGCGCGGCCTGCTGTGGGCCAGCCGCTAACCCAACGGAGATGAACCTACCCATGAACATCGGACTGATTGGCTGCGGCAACATTGCACCGGCTTACATTACGGGCTGTGCCCACTTTCCAGCAGACGTGCGCATTGTGGCTTGCGCAGATGTGGATGCAGAACGCGCGCTACAGTTTGCAGCTGCGCACCAGCTGCGCGCCCAGACTGTGGCGGACCTGCTGCTGAACCCGGAGATCGACCTTGTAATAAACCTAACGGTGCCCGCAGCACATGTAGCAGTGAGCCTGCAAGTGGTGCAGGCGGGCAAGCACGTCTACAGCGAGAAGCCGCTGGCTCTCACACCCTCCGATGCGCGCCTGATTTTGAATGTGGCAGCAGCCAATGACCGGCGCGTGGGCTGCGCGCCAGACACGTTTCTGGGCGCGGGCGGGCAAACTGCGCGCCACGCAATCGACACCGGCCTGATTGGCGACCCCGTGGCAGCAAGTGCCTTTATGGTGTGCCACGGACACGAGAGCTGGCACCCCAACCCCGGCTTTTATTACCAGCTGGGCGGCGGACCGATGTTTGACATGGGACCTTACTACTTAACAACATTAGTAAACCTGCTGGGCCCGGCCCGGCGCGTTACCGGCGCAAGCAAGCGCACGTTTGAGCAGCGCATCGCCGCACATGAAGCCATCAAGGGCCAGGTGCTGCCGGTCAGCGTTGCCACGCACATCACCGGCACTGTTGATTTTCACGGCGGTGCAATTGCCACAGTTGTGATGAGCTTTGATGTGTGGCGCCACAACCTGCCCGTGCTTGAAATCTACGGCACGCTCGGCACACTCGCCGTGGCAGATCCAAATACATTTGGCGGACCAGTGCGCGTGTGGCAGGCGGCCACGGGCGAGTGGCGCGACCTGAAGCTGGAGGGACGCGCTGACATCCAGCGCGGAGTGGGCGTGGTGGATATGGCGCGCAGCATTGCCAGCGGCGAGCCGCACCGCGCCAGCGGCGAGCTGGCTGCGCATGTTGTGGAGCTGATGGCTGCGTTTGAAATTGCATCGGGCAGCCAGCAGCACGTTCCAATTCAGTCGCGCCCGGCAGCACCCGCTGCGCTCATACTGTAGGCGCTGGCTGCACCGCAGCCTGCGCCACAGATTGCGGGCGCTGTGCGCGGCCCGCCCCGCATCATTTCAGTTGCTGCTAATCTCGCGGCGCGCTTCCAGAATTTGGCGCGCTCGCGCCCCATAAGAATGCTGCTGCGCCAGCTGATAGCCGCGTTCAGCAATTTGGCTGCGTGCGGCATCGTGGCCCAGATAAAACTTCAGCTTGTCCAGCAGCTCCGCAGCAGTGGAGTAATAAGCGGCGCCATCGTCCTCGGCAAAAAACTCAAGCTGCTCATCCGTGCGATTGGTAAGCATGAACCCGCCGCACGCCGGAATTTCAAAAGTTTTCATCGAATGCCCGTTGCCGTTATGAAAGCGCACCATGTTGAAGATGACGCGGCTGGCGCCAACAATTTTGGCCATGTCTTGATAGAGGCCCGCGCCCTCGCCCTGCCACTTGGACACTAGCTGCGCCGGCCCGGCGGATCGATACCACTGATTGCCCCAGATCTTCAGGTCTTGGCCGGCGAGCGGCTCAAGCCACAGCTCCACGTGCGGCTGCCACGTGCCCATGTACGCCACGGCGCTGCCAAAGCGCGCTTGCTCCGCAGCAGTCGGCGTTACCCGGTGATGCACCGCGGGCGCCATGCCAAACGGCAGCCACACCGCCTTCTGCGCGCCGAACCAGTAAAGCTGCGCCAATTGAAACTTGGAAAACGTGAATATGCAATCATAGAGAGGAATAGCAGTGCGCAGCGATGCATCGCCCACAGGAAAGGGCTCCATCAGCAAGTTGCACAACGAACAATGCGGCCAGCGCTGCTTTAGTTCCCGCAGAAGTTCCAGTGGCACTTCAATATTGCCCATGAAAATCACCAGCTCGGGCTGCAGCGCAGCCGTACGCTGCATCAGGCGCGCGCGCGTTTCAGCGCGCACCTTCCATGCGCGGCGCAAAAAGCGTTTCGCCAGCCGGCCGGCAGCCAGCTCTGCTTGCGGGGCACCAGCACGCGCGAAGCCATCGCGGTCCATTGCGGCATAGTAAAGATCCAGTACTTCAACTTCAGATCCAATTTCCTGAAACGCCTGCAGATAAAAATCGGAAATTCGCATCCGATCAGGGCAGTCATTGACGAGTAAAACCTTCATATTAGAAGCACAGCCAAGGCGAGCGGGGGGAATTCAGGGCGCGGCGCAAAATTACAGCAGCGCCGATTATTTCGCGGGCAGGCGCTTGGGCGCAGTATACCGCGCGCATTAGCGGAAATTGACCATTTTGCGGGCAAGGCGGAGTTGCTGCTTTTGTGCGAAAATACATGCGCTCGCGGAAACCGCGGGCTGTAGATAGGAGCAATGAAATGAAACTTGGACCGACTGAACTGATTATTATTTTGGTGATTGTGCTTGTGCTTTTTGGCGTGGGCCGCATCGGAAAAATTGGCGGCGAGCTGGGGCGCGGCATCTCGGAGTTTCGCAAGGGCCTGAAGGCTGGCGAAGGCACCGATGCCAATGCAGAAAATTCGGACAAGAAGGCCTGACCTGCGCATTTGGAAACCCGCAGCTGCAGAGGACCGGCGCAGCTGAATTAGTTCTCCACCAATGAATACTGACGGCGCGCCGCAGGCGTTGACCGCTGACTTGGCGCTTCCGGCTTTGCTGGAAGCGCTGCTGTTTGTGGCAGATGGTCCGCAATCAATTCCCCGCTTGGCGAGCGTAACTGGCGCAAGCAACGCCGCAGTGCAGGCTGCCCTGCTCGAGCTGCAAGAGCACTACGCCACGCGCGGCCTGCGCCTGCAACGCACGCGCGACCAAGTGCAGCTTACAACTGCACCCGCTGCCACGCCCTACCTTGAACTGATGCTGGGTGTTGGCGGCCGCCAGCGCCTCTCGCAAGCCGCACTTGAAACGCTCGCAATCGTTGCATACCGCCAGCCGGTGACGCGCCCGCAAGTGGATGAAATTCGCGGCGTCAACTCGGACAGCGTGTTCCAAAACTTGCTGGGCAAGGGCTTGGTGGATGAAGTGGGCCGCGCCGACGGACCCGGACGCCCGGTGTTGTACGGCACCACGCCCACATTTTTGCAGCACTTTGGACTCAATGAGCTGGGCGAGATGCCGGACTTGTTAGTGGAACCATTGATCCCGGGCGCAGACGGCGGGCAAATGGAGCTTGTGGAACCAGCTGAAGACACGCTGCAACCCGCACCCGACTCGCAGCCGGCCAGCTGACATGGCGGAAGAACGCCTGCAAAAGATTCTGGCGCACGGCGGCTTCGGCTCGCGGCGCCATTGCGAAGAATTAATTACCGCCGGCCGCGTGCTGCTCAACGGCCGCAAGCCGCAGCTGGGCGAGAAAGCCGACGCAGCGCTGGACAAAATTGAAGTGGACTTTGTGCCAATGGTGCGCTTCGAAGCATTGTGCTATGTGGCGCTGAACAAACCGCGCGGCATTGAGTGCACACTGGCGCCGCAAAATGACCGCACCGGCGTGCGGGCGCTGGTGAACCTGCCCGGCCGGCTGTATCCCGTGGGCCGGCTGGATGCGGACAGCGAAGGGCTTGTGCTGATGACGAACGATGGTGAGCTGACCAACGCGCTCACGCACCCGCGCTACGGGCACGAGAAGGAGTACCACGTACTGCTCGACCGCATCCCGGACGCGCAGCAACTGGCAACGTGGCGGCGCGGGCTGGTACTTGAAGGCGGCGACCATACCTTGCCCGCAGAAGTGGAGACAATGTACGAGAGCTCTTCCGGATCATGGGTGAAGGTTGTGCTGCGCGAAGGCCGCAAGCATCAAATCCGGCGCGTGGCACTGGCACTGGGCATGACCGTGCGGCGCCTGCAGCGCGTGCGCTTGGGCACACTGCAGCTGGGCCGCCTGGCACCGGGCGAGTGGCGCCTGCTAAACAAGAGCGAGATAGAAGTGCTGCAGCGCAGCGCGCCAAGCAAACCGAAAGCCCGCAGCCGACCCGTACCGGCACATGCAGAAAAGCCAGCAGCGCCAGCGCCCCAGCGCGGCTCCCGGCCAGCCGGCCCCGCAAAATCGCGGAGCCATCCCGCACCTGCACCCGCATCAAGGCCCGCAGCGCAGCGCGGCTCCCGGCCAGCTGGCCCCGTCCGCAAACCGCGCGCGCGTTAATGACACCGCGCCTGCCAACCCCGGTCGCCATTGATGGCCCGGCTTCATCGGGCAAGAGCACCGTGGCGCTGGAGCTTTGCGCCCGCATCGGCTATCTTTTTTTTGACACCGGAATTTTGTACCGCGCGGTGGCGGCAGTTGCGCTGCAACGCGGCCTTGCGCTGGCAGACGAGCCGGCCATCACGACTCTGACGGGCAAGCTGGTCATCAGCGTGCAGCCGCCAACTGTGAATGACGGCCGCACGAACACCGTGCTTGTGGATGGCGCCGATGTCACCCTGCAGCTGCGCACAGCGCAGGTGGATGCCAGCGTGTCCGTGGTGGCGGCTTACGCGCAAGTGCGCCGGATCCTCACGGAGCAGATGCGCACCGTGGCACGGGGGGGACCAGTGGTGATGGTCGGCCGCGACATTGGCACCGTGGTTCTTCCAGACGCACCGCTGAAGATCTATCTTGATGCAAGTGCGGAAGAACGCGCGCGCCGGCGCCACGCAGAAAATTTGGCGCGCGCTGCGCCAAGCGACCTGGCGCAAATACTGGCGGGCATCCGCGAGCGTGACCGCCGTGACCGCGAGCGCAAAATTGCGCCGCTGCAGGCAGCGCGCGATGCGCACGTTGTGGACTCCACAAACCTGACGCGCGCCGAAGTGGTGGCCGCAATGGAGCGCTTGCTGCAGGCAGCTGCCAGCCCGCCAGCCCTGAGCCCGGCACAGTACAGCATCCCCAAAAAAGCGCAAATCTTTCGGGCGATTGCCGTTCCGGCAGTTCGCATCATGTATCACATCCTCTCCCGCCCGCAAGTGCACGGCCTCGAAAACGTGCCGGCGCAGGGACCGTACTTGATTACGGCAAACCATCTCTCCTATTACGACCCGCCCTGCTTGCTGGTGATGTGGCCGTATCTGGTGGAGGCCATCGGCGCATCCGACATGATGACTGACGGCCGCTTCATGAGCCGCATGATCAATGGGTACAGCACGCTGCCCGCCCACCGCGAGACAGTGGATGCGCAACTGCTGCGCACCGCGTTGAACGTGCTCAAGTGCGGGCGGGCGCTTTACATTGCACCGGAAGGCGCGCGCAACCCGGCCGGCCTTGGCGTGGCCAAACCCGGCGCCGCCTACATTGCGCTGAAGGCCAACGTGCCGATTGTGCCAGTGGCCATCACCGGCACTGACCGCATCTTTCCGGAACTGCGCAAGGGCCGCCGCCAAAAAGTTGAGATGGTGATTGGCGCGCCATATCGCTTGCCGAACCTGCCGCCTGCGCAGCGCCGGCACGCGCTGGCGGAATGCACGCAGCTGATCATGCAGCGCATTGCAGCGCTGCTGCCACCCGGCTTGCGCGGCGTGTACGCGTGAGCGCTGCCGCCGCCAGCCAACGCACTCCGGGATACGTTGCTGCGGTGGAGCCCGGCTCGTTTGCGCTGCAAGCCGGCGTGCGCAGCGGGGATGCGCTGCTAGCAGTGAATGGCCATGCGGTGCAAGATGTGGTCGATGTGTTGTTCTATGGCGCCAGCCCGCGCCTGAACCTGACCGTGCTGCGGGCCGGCCACGAGCTTAAGCTGGGCGGCCGGCGCGCCGAGGGCCAGCCTCTCGGCCTGCAGTTCACGCAAACCACCTTCGACATTGACATCCGGCGCTGCAATAACCTGTGCCCGTTTTGTTTTGTGCTGCAGGCGCCCAACCGCCTGCGCCGCGCGCTCTACATCAAGGATGACGATTACCGCTACTCCTTTTTGCACGGGCACTTTGTAACGCTCACCAACCTCAGCCCGCAAGACTGGGTGCGCATCCGCCGCCAGCGCCTCTCGCCTTTGTACGTGTCTGTGCACGCCACTGATACGCGCGTGCGCCGCGCGTGCCTGCGCAACGAGACCGCACCGGATGTAATGGCGCAGCTGCGCCAACTTGCGCGCTGGGGCATTCGCATGCACACGCAGCTGGTGATAACGCCGGGCCTCAATGACGGCGCGCAGCTGGAGCGCTCCGTGCGCGACCTCGCAACGCTGCACCCGGCCGTGCAATCCGTGTCGGTGGTGCCGGTGGGCCTGACGCGCCAGCACAAATACAAGCTGCGCCCGAACACACTGGCGGAGTCGCAGAACGTGCTGCGCGCCGTGCACGGCTGGCAGCGCGCCTTTCGCAAAACGCTGGGTGCGCCGTTTGTGCATGCCACCGACGAGTGGTATCTGGTGGCCAGTCGGCGCGTGCCTGCGCAAAGTGCGATTGCCGATCTGGACCTTTACGAAAATGGACTCGGGCAGGTGCGCCGCTTTTTGAACGCGTGGCGGCGCGAGCAGCGTGAGCTGCCGGCGTTGCGCAGCCAGCTCGCCGGCCAGCGCCTCACGCTTGCCACTGGCACACTGTTTGCGCCAACGCTTCAAACCATCACAGACAAACTCAACGCCGCCGCCGGAACGCAAGTGTGCGTAGCTCCCATCATCAACACCCGCATGGGCGCCACCATTACCGTTAGCGGCTTGCTGCTTGGCGCGGACGCAATCGACCAGTTGCGCCCGCAGGATTTGCGCGGCGGTGTTGTGCTGCCGCGCGTCATGTTCGACCATCCGCGCGGCATCACGCTTGATGACCTGTCGCCGCAGGACATTGCCAATCAGCTGGGCGTGCCGGTTCACCTTGCGGACCTGATGGGCGATGTGATCGACACACTGGCCGGCTGCAACCCGCTCACCTTTCGGCCCGGCGACCCGGCACCGCTGCTGGACATTGCTCATCCCGGCGGTTGGGGAGTTGAGAAGTACCTCTAACCCGGCCGGCCGCGCGGCGCACAGCATGACAACCCAAGACGCAACTGCAGCCCCGCTTGCTGCGCCGGCTGCCCGCCCGTGGGCTGGCTGGGCGCTTGTGCTGCTGGCATCGGTGGTGCTGAGCGCGAGCCCGGTTGTGGCGCGCGGCGTATTGCGCAGCGGCATGGACCCAACGCTGCTGCTAATGCTGCGCTTTTGGCTGGCTACCGCGCTGCTGGGTGCAGTGCTGGCGCTGCGCGCACCGGCACTGCTGCGCATCAACCGGCGCGGCCTGCAGAAGTGCGCCTTCGCCGGCCTGCTGGCCGGCCTCGACACGCTCGCCTTCTTTTACGCGCTGCAACGGCTGGATGCATCGCTGGCCGTCATGCTCAGTTCGTTCTATCCACTGCTGGTACTGGTGTGGCTGCGCTTGCGCGGCGAGCCCTTCACTGTGCTGGACGTGATCCGGCTGGCGATGGGTATCGGCGGCGTCTATTTTCTTACCGGCCTCGGCCAGACAGCAGACTGGCTGGGTGTGTTGCTGATCGGATTCTCGACCATGACCTACTCGCTCTTCATTGTTGTGCTGCCCACCTTGCAGCCGGCAATCGACACGAACACCAGCGCGTTCTATGTTGTGGCCAGCATGACGGTTTATTTCACTTTGTTTTGGCTGCTGCAAGGCGCGCACTGGCAGCCGCCCGCCACAGAAGGCTGGCTGGCCGTGGTTTGGCTGGCGGTGTTAGGCGTGGTGGTGCACCGCCTGCTGCTGTTTGCCGGCATCGCGCGCATCGGCAGCGCAGAGACCGCGCTGCTCGCGCCTGTCGACATCCTGCTCACCATCGTTTGGTCGCTGTTGTTTTTGGGGGAGCGGGTGCAGGCGCTGCAGTGGCTTGGGGGGAGCTTGATACTGCTGAGCGCCATGCTGGCGCTATTGCGCCTGAACCGCACCCGCCTGCGCGTGCTCCGCAAGCGGGCGCCCATGCTCTAAGCCGGCCGCAGCCTCACCGCTTTGCCCGGCTAAAGCCCTGATATAATTTCACCGATAACAACGGCCAAGCGCTGCGTTCTCAGCAGCAACCGGAGAACACTGCCGCACCCAACCATCCATAACCCACTAAATTTACCCGGGAAAGGTAAGCGCACGGCCCTGCCAAATTGTTGCGGGGTGACGAGGTTGAAGGTTCCCCGCTGCGCAGCGGGGCTAACGCAGCGCAAGCTGCGGAAAATCGAAAGATCAGCGGATGCCTTCCGGGTGCGCCAGCACCCGCCCCCTTCCCTCAAAATTATGGCTGCGGCCCAAAACCAGCGCGCAAGCGCCGGCACAACCACCGCAGCTCTGGCACCAAGCTTTGCCGCGCAAACAACAGCAGCTTTGAGCAGTTGGCATTGCCTGCGCGCAAGAATTGCCCGGAGGGACATCGCATGTGTGGAATAGTCGGATACATCGGCGGCCAAGCTGCCACTCCCATCATCTTGAACGGTCTGCACCGGCTGGAGTACCGCGGTTATGACTCCGCGGGCTTGGCCGTGCTGCAAAACGGCACAATCACTGTGCGCCGCGAAGCCGGCAAACTGGAGCGATTGCAAACGCTTGTGCGCGCGCAGCCGCTGCAGGGCAACACCGGCATCGGGCATACGCGCTGGGCAACGCATGGCGAACCCACGCAGCGCAATGCGCATCCGCACCTTGGCCCGCGCCAGCGCGTGGTGCTGGTGCACAACGGCATTGTGGAGAACTTTCTGGAGCTGCGCACTGCGCTGCAGGCGCAGGGCGCTCACTTCCAATCCGAGACAGACTCCGAGGTGGTGGTACACCTGATAGAAGCGCAGCTGGAAGCCGGCGTGGCGCTGGCAGCTGCCATGCGCAGTACCATGGCGCAGCTGCGCGGAGCCAACGCATTGGTGGCAATGTGCGCGGATGAGCCGGACAAAATTGTGGCGGTGCGCATGGGCAACTCCGGCGGCATTGTGCTCGGCCTCGGGCAGGACGAAATGTTCTTGGCGTCCGACATTCCGGCAATTTTGGAGCACACGCGCCAAATGATCTTCCTCGAGCCCGGCTGCATGGCGGTGCTCGAGCGCAGCAGTTGCACTGTCTCCGATTCTGCCGGTGCAATTATTCAGGCGCCAGTGCACGCGATTACTTATGACGCTGCCGCTGCCGAGAAGGGCAACTACGCGCACTTCATGCAAAAGGAAATTCATGAGCAAGTGCACGCGCTCACCAACACCATCATTGGCCGCGTGGACTTCACCAGCGGGCGCGTGCAGCTGCCAGACCTGAACCTCACGCCGGAACTGGCGCGGCGCGCCAAGCGCATGGTCATTACGGGCTGCGGCACAGCTGCGCATGCGGGCATGGTGGGCAAGTTGATGATCGAATCGCTGGCGCGCCTGCCCGTGGAAGTCAGCATTGCGTCCGAGTTTCGCTACACCGACCCGATTGTTGACCGCGACACAATTGTGCTCGCCATAAGCCAGAGCGGGGAAACTGCCGACACGCTGGCAGCCATTGCGGAAGCTGCAACGCGCGGCGCAGTAGTCTGGAGCATCGTCAACGCCATCGGCAGCCAAGCCATGCGCGTGGCGCACGGCCACATCACCATGCAGTCCGGCCCGGAGATTGGAGTCGCCTCCACCAAGGCGTTCACCACACCGCTGGTGGATTTATATATGCTGGCAATGCTGCTCGGCGACTTGCGCGGCACGCTGCCCGCAGCGCAGCGCCTGGCACTCGCGCAGGATCTGGCGCGCCTGCCGGATCTGGCCGGCAGCGTGCTGGACCGCGAACCGCAAGTGCAGGCGGTTGCGCAGGCACTGCAACACACCAGCCACTGCATGTACCTGGGGCGCGGCATCAACATGCCCATCGCCTATGAAGGCGCGTTGAAGCTCAAGGAAATTTCCTACATCCACGCCGAGGGCTACCCAGCCGGCGAGATGAAGCACGGGCCAATCGCGCTGGTGGAGCCTGGCCTGCCCGTGATCTGCATTGCCGTGCGCGACCAATGGCACGAGAAGATGCTCAGCCAAGTGGAGCAGGTGCGGGCGCGCGGCGGGATGGTGGTTGCGGTTGCCACTGATGGCGACGAACGCATGGCGCAGCTGGCGGACCATGTGCTCTGGATCCCCCCGGTTCCGTGGCTGCTAAGCCCGGTGCTCACCGCAATTCCACTGCAGCTGCTGGCGTACCACGTGGCGCTGCTGCGCGGCTGCGATGTGGACCAGCCGCGGAATCTGGCAAAAAGCGTCACGGTGGAATGAGCTTTCAGATCACTGCCCCACTCACAAATTCAAGCGTGATAGCCCGAGCCCGCGCTGAAGCACAATTGGCGCGTATGCTATAGTTTGCGCACGGAGAAAAATCATGAAAACAAATCGCAAGCTTGCATCAATAGTCTTAGTTTCGCTGTTCGCCAGCACACTGGCAGCGTGTGCGCCGGCGCCGAAGCCAATCATAAAATTGGCGGAGAATCCATGGTCGGCTTCAGCCGCCAATGTCAACGTCGCCAAGATTCTGCTTGAAGACAAACTTGGCTACAAGGTGGAGATTGTGACGATTGACGAGAACGCGCAGTGGGCAGCGCTGGCAACCGGAGATCTTTCCGCCAGCTTGGAAGTGTGGCCTTCTGGCCACGCCGACAACGTGAAGCAGTTCATTGATGACCAAAAGAAGGTTGAGAAATTGGGTGAGCTGGGTGTGATTGGCAAGATTGGCTGGTACATTCCCACTTACTTGCTGGCCGATCATCCCGAACTGGCCACTTGGGAAGGCTTCAAGGATCCGGCAACGGCTGCGCTATTCAAGACCGCTGAAACCGGCGAGATGGGCCAGTTTCTGGGCGGTGACCCAAGCTGGGTGCAGTATGACGAGCAGATCATCACAAATCTCGGGCTCAACCTGAAGGTGGTGTATGCGGGATCGGAAGCAGCCATCATGGCGGCAGTAGACAGCGCCTTCAGCCGCAAGGAGCCAGTGCTGATTTATTTTTACAAGCCGCACTCAGCGTTTGCCAAATACGACCTGACAAATGTAACCCTGCCGGAAAACAATGCCGCATGTTATTCAGATGAAAACAAGGCGGCAGGCAAGGTGGACTGCGATTATCCGACTGACCTGCTGTTTAAGATTGCAAGCACAACCCTGAAGACCAGCGCCCCGGATGCTTACAAGCTGCTCAGCAATATGAACTACAGCACGGACGAGCAAATCAAGATGGTGGCTGCAATCGACACCGATGGCAAGAAGCCGGCAGAGGCCGCGCGCGCCTGGGTAGATGCAAACGAATCCATCTGGAAAGCCTGGATGCCATAACACTACAATTTGAGGATGCCTGGCGCACTCAAACAAAACGCCCCCACTTACGGGGGCGTTTTGTTTTGCGCTTCGGACCGCTGCCTCACACCGGCGGTTGCAGCCGGTGCGCTGCCGCGTGCAGCATGCGGTCCGGAATGATTGCCAGAATTGCAATCGCCAGGCCCGCTTCTATGCCACGCCCGGTTTGCCCTTTGGCCAGCCCAATCACCGCCTCCAGCCCCAGCCCGGCGCCGCCCACCAACCCGGAGATCACAACCATCGCGAGCGCCATCATGATGACTTGATTAATGCCAAGCAAAATGGAAGGCAGCGCCAGCGGCAGCTCCACCTTGGTTAGCAACTGCCAGCTGCTGGAGCCAAAGGCACGCGCTGCCTCGCGCACCTCATCGTTCACCTGCCGCAAGCCCAAAGTGGTGAGGCGAATGCCAGGCGGCAAAGCGTACAGGACGGATGCAATCACACCCGGAACGCGCCCCACATTGAAGAGCATGATGACCGGCACCAGAAACACAAATGATGGAATGGTCTGCAGCGTATCCAGAATGGGCCGCAACAGCGCATCCACCCAGGCACTGCGCGCCGCCCAAATGCCAAGTGGCACAGCCAGCACAATTGAAATTGCAACGGCAACCACCACTTGGCTGACAGTGTCCATCGCCAGCTCCCACATCCCCAGCATGCCAATTGCAAACAGCCCCAAGCCGGCTTGCAGCGCCAGCGGAAAACCAGAGAGCGCAGCACCCGCACAAACCGCAAGCGCAACTTGCACCGGCCACGCCAGCCCATGGGCAAACAGCGCTCGCAACGGATCCAGCATGCGAATGGTTATCAAGTCGCTAAGCGGACCGGTGCCCCAACCGCTGTTACCAATGCGGTAGAGGTTGTCTCGCATCCAGCCCACAGCAACATCCACCGGTTGATATAGCGGCAACCGCGCTGCCTCCGGAAAACTTTGCACGCCAAGCACAAGCGCCGCAAGCAACAGCACGGCTGCCACCAGCGGAACCACTATGCGAGCGCGCTGCCACGCGGGCCGCTTTGCGGCATACCCGGTGTTAGCACCTGCCACGTAGATTTCGGATTGCCGGTTGGCAAGCGCATCACTAATGCGATCCATGATGATGGCCAGCAGCACCACCGCCAGCCCGGCCTCCAATGCGCGCCCCACTTGCAGGCGCTGAAGCGCCACGAGTACCTCGCGCCCCAGCCCGCCCGCGCCAATCAGCGCTGCAATAATCACAATGCTGAGCGCCATCATGATCGTCTGGTTCACGCCCGCCATGATGGCCGGCAGCGCCAGCGGCAGCTGCACATGCCACAGCAATTGCCGGCGCGTCGCCCCAAACGCGCGCGCCGCCTCCACAACCGGCGGGGAAACCTGCCGCAGTCCCAGCTCCGTCAGCCGAATGCCCGGCGGGATGGCGTAGATCATTGTGGCCACCACACTCGGGACGCGCGCCACGCCAAAGAACAACAGCACCGGTATTAAGTACACAAACGCCGGCATGGTTTGCATCAAATCCAAGATGGGGCGCAATATTTGCTGCAGGTGCGCGTGGCGCGCTGCCAAAATTCCAAGCGGCACACTCACCAGCAGCGACAGCGACACTGCGATCACCATCAAGGCCAGCGTCTGCATGCTTTGCTCCCACAGCCCCATCAGGCCCATGAAAAGCAACCCGCACACGGTTACCACCGTAATGCGCCAGTTGGCAACCTGCCATGCCAGCGCAGCAAACAGCCAAACAGTAACCGGCCACGGCAGCCACAACAAAATATTTTCAGCGGCTCGCAGGCCCCAATCCACAAAAGCAGAAAATGGGCCAAAAACAAAAAGAAATATTGGATGGGTACTGCGATTGCCAATCACCCAGCTCTGAAAGCCATCGATTGGCTGGCGCAACCCAATATTCCATTCCACGGGGAACGGACCGAAACCGGATCCGATAAAGTGGATACCGAGCAGCACAGCGGCTGCGGCGCCTGCACAAAGCGCCAACCAGCGCCCGGCGTTTACTGCTGCCATCAGCGCGGCGCAGCGCCCGCCAATGCGCGCAGCACTGCAGCCTGATCCACCACACCCAGCAGCGTGCCGTCTTCCTCCCGCACGCACAGTTGCGTTTCACCCGCGGCCATGCGCTGCAGCAGTTCCTCCAGCCGTGTGCTCGCCGCCACCGCAGGCGCTTCCACGCCGGCCCGCGCCTGCGCCAAGCTGCGCGCGGTGATCACCTTTGCGCGCGGCGCATCGCGCGTAAATTCGCGCACGTAATCGCCCGCTGGATTGGAAACAATCTCCTCTGGTGTGCCCACCTGCACCAGCCGGCCGTCTTTCATAATCGCAATGCGATCGCCCAGCTTTAGTGCCTCAAGGAAATCATGCGTAATGAACAGAATAGTTTTATGCATCATCTGCTGCAGGCGCAGCAGCTCATCCTGCATGTCGCGCCGGATGAGCGGATCGAGCGCACTGAAAGGCTCATCGCACAGCAGCACCGCCGGATCAACCGCCAGAGCGCGCGCAAGGCCCACGCGCTGCTGCATGCCGCCACTCAAGCGCTGCGGCCGCGAGTCTGCCCAGCCCGCCAGGCCCACCAGCTCCAGCATTTCCCGCGCGCGCGCTTCGCGCTGTGCCAGCGGCACGCCCTGAACCTCCAAACCATAGGCTGCGTTTTGCAGCACCGTGCGATGCGGGAACAACCCGAAATGCTGAAAGACCATGCTCAAGCTGTGGCGCCGCAGCTGCATCAGCTGCGCGGCGTCCATCGCGGTTACTTCCGCGCCGCCAACCGCAATGTAACCGCCGGTCGGCTCAATCAGGCGCGAGATACAGCGCACCAGCGTCGACTTGCCGCTTCCCGAGAGGCCCATGATCACAAAGATCTCGCCCGGCTGCACGCTAAATGTTGCATCCCGCACCGCGACCACGTGGCCACCCTCAAGCGCTGCCTGCTGTTTGGAGTCGCCAGACTGAAGTGCCGCAAGCACGCGCTGCGCGTGCGGGCCAAACACCTTCCACAAATTGCGGACGACGACTTTGGGTTCGCTGTCCGCGCCGGGGCTCAGCCCGCTCTTGATGCTCATCGCATCAACCATTCATTGCCCGGGCTGCAACGCGCATCTGCCGCTTCCCATCGCGCGCCACAACCGCAAAGGGCTCGCATGCCGGCAGCGCTTTACCCGGCGGGCGCGCTGGCATTGGCGCCGCGCAGCGTGTTACTCAACAGTTGCGCAATCGTCATCGGTCCAACCCCACCAGGCACCGGCGTAATAAAACCCGCAACTTCACGCACCTCGTCATAGTCCACATCGCCCACCAGCCGGTAGCCGCTCTTGCGCGTGGGGTCGGGCTTGCGATTAATGCCCACATCAATCACGTAGGCGCCCGGCTTTACCCAGTCACCCTTCACCATTTCCGTGCGGCCAACGGCAGCAATCAGGATATCCGCCTGCCGGCAGACTGCGGGCAGGTCTTTGGTGCGCGAATGGCACACGGTAAGCGTGGCATCGCGCTTTAGCAGCAGCATCGCGGCCGGCAAGCCCACAATATTGGAGCGCCCCAACACCACCGCATGCGCCCCCGCAAATGTGGCACCGTACTCCTGCAGCAGGCGCATCGAACCATCCGGCGTGCACGGCACAAACAGCGGTTCACGCCCCTTCATGCCCAACCGGCCAATGTTCACCGGATGAAAACCGTCAACATCTTTCTCAATGCTCACCGCGTTGAGTATGCGCTCCTCATTGATGTGGTCCGGCAGCGGCAGCTGCACCAGAATACCGTGCACCGCCGCGTCTGCATTAAGGCGCTGCACCAGTGCCAGCACTTCCGCCTCGGTAGCTTCAGCTTTCAGGTGATGGCCAAAAGATTGGATGCCAACCTCTGCGCAGGCTTTCTGTTTTGCAGCCACATATGTTTGCGACGCGGGATTCTCGCCAACTAAAACAGTTGCCAGCCCCGGGCGGCTGCCGCGCTGCGCGGAATACACCACCGTACCCGCCGCAACCTCTGCGCGCACCTTGGCCGCGATGGCAGTGCCGTCAATTATGGTGGCCGTCACCGTGCCGGTACCGCACTGTTGTAAAGCAAGAATATGTTGCCCATGTTCCGCCATTTTAGCATGCGGTCATTGAACAACTAGAACCACAGGCGCTCGCATCGCGATTAGCTTACAACCTCAACAACCGTCAATTACACTGCGAAGTAAATAAAACAGCCCGCCGTGATGGCGGGCTGTAAAGCAATCGATACAACCGCAGCAGATTACTCGAAGCGCAACGCCTCGATCGGGCTCAAGCGCGCCGCCCGGCTCGCCGGGTAAATTCCAAAGAACAAACCTACGAACGCAGCGAAGCTGAACGCGAGCGCCACTGACCCAGGCGTCACTTCAGCCTTCACCAGGTCTAAAGCCCGCACTCCGGCAGCCACTCCCCAACCCAAGCCAACCCCCACGAGGCCACCAACCATGCACAACACCACCGTTTCAATTAAAAATTGAATCAGAATTGTGCGCGGCCGCGCCCCCACCGCCTTGCGCAAACCAATCTCTTTGGTGCGCTCGGTGACGGACACAAGCATGATGTTCATGATGCCGATGCCGCCCACCAGCAGCGAGATGCCGGCAATGGCGCCAAGGAAGGCGCTCAGCGTGGCGGTGATGATGGTGAACGCGTCCAAGAATGCGTTCTGGCTGAAGACGGTGAAATCCATTTTGTCAGTCAGCGACAAGCCGTGCTGCCGGCGCATGATCCGCTCGAGGCGCACGATCAGCGGCTCCACTTCATCAGCCGTTGCAGCCGCGAATGATACCGATGACACTACGCGCCGCCCTTGCGAAACGGCCTTGCCACCGAAAAGCCGCGTGTAGGCAGTCTCGAGCGGAATAATTGCGCCGTCATCGCCGCCGCCGCCAAATCCGCCGCCGCCCTTCTTTTTGAGCACACCAATAACTTCAAACATCACGCCGTCAATTTTGAGGCTGCGCCCCATCGGATCGATGGCTCCAAACAAATCAGTCGAGAGTTTGTATCCAATCACAACCACCCGCGATCGGCCGGCATTGTCACTGGCGTTGAAGAAGCGCCCGCGGTCCAGCTCCGCGTTGCGCACAATTTCATACGATGGCAGCGCCGCCTCAAGCTGCACTGCGCTTGTCTCAGCTTCATAGTTAAATGTTGTCAGGCTTTGGAAAATGGGCGTCATTGAGCGCACGCCACTAACATTTGCGATGGCCAGGTAGTCGTCGTAAAACAACACCGTCTGCAAACGGCCCTGCGGGCCGCCCTTATCAAAGCGGCCGGGAAACACCGTCACCAGATTGGTGCCGATGCCCTCAATTTGCGCGGTGATCGCAGCGGTGGCACCGTTGCCAAGCGCAATCAGCGCAACCACAGACGCCACACCAATGATTATGCCCAACATGGTAAGTGCCGAGCGCAGCTTGTTTGCTGCCAGCGCGCGCAGCGCCACTTGAATGTTATCTTGCAGGTTCATGCGCCGTCCTCCACAATCAAGCCGTCCACCAGGCGCACCACACGCGGTGTAAGCGCACCCACTTTGGGATCATGCGTAACCAGGCACAGCGTCAACCCGCGCGTTTGGTGCAGGTTCAGAAACAGCTCCATAATTTCCTTGCCCGTGCGGCTGTCAAGCGCGCCAGTGGGCTCGTCGGCCAGCAGGATCGCGGGGTCATTCACCAGCGCGCGCGCAATTGCCACCCGCTGCTGCTGCCCGCCGGAAAGCTCATTCGGGCGGTGGTGCGAACGGTCTGCAAGGCCTACCAGCTCCAGCGCGTGCATCGCCCGGTCTTTCTTTTCCTTGCCCCGCACACCGGCGTAAGTGAGCGGCAGCATTACGTTCTCCAGCGCCGGGGTTCGCGACAATAGATTGAACTGCTGAAAAACGAAGCCCAGCTTTCGCCCGCGCATCGCTGCCAGCTGGTTCTCGTTCATGTTCTCTACATAATCGCCATCCAGCCAGTACCGGCCTGTGGTCGGCGAGTCGAGGCAGCCGATGATCGCCATCAGTGTGCTCTTGCCCGAGCCAGACGGCCCCATAATCGACAGCAGCTCGCCGCTGCGCACGCTCATGCTCACACCGTCCAATGCGCGCACAACGGTTTCTCCCATCTGGTAGTTCTTGCGCACGTCTTCAATGCGCATCACCACGCGCGCGGGCACTGAGCTTGCGCCGTGACTGCCATTTGTGTGCGCGGTGGTTACCGGCACCGCCGCAGCCGGCGCATATTCGGTTGTGGTTATCACTTGCTTAATCTCCCTACCGGCCGCCGAACGGGCTCCCGCTCTCGGTCGGTTTGGCATCGTACACTATCACGGTGTCACCGGCCTTAAGGTCACCAGTCACCAAAATCTGGTCGCCCTGCAGCAGCCCGGTCTTGATCGCAACCCGCTTGTCCTCGCCACCACCCGCTGTCTTGAGCATCACGTACTCACCTTCCGCATCAAATTTTACTGAGTCAACCGGGACAGCCAGCGCGCCCTTGAGTACTTCGGTTTCAATCTTGACGTTGCCGGTCATGCCCAGCGCCAAAGCCTGCATTGCGTCTTGGAGCTTCACAAGCGTGCTGTAACGCACCAGCCCCTGCACCGTGGTCCCAAAGCGCGCAATTTCCATCACTTTGCCCACCGCTTTCGAATCCGGCAACGCATCAAAACTTATCACAACCGGCTGCCCGGCTTTCACCCGCGTCACCTCAGTCTCGTCAACAAAGACCTCAATGTGCAGCGAGCTCAAATCCGCCAGCCGCACCGCAGCCGTGGCAGGGCCAGCCGTGTCGCCGGCCATATAGTTCAACGCCAGCACCGTACCCGCAAATGGCGCCCGCACCGCCAAACCATTCAGCGTTGCCTGTGCTGCCAGTACGCGCGCGTCTGCTGCATCCAAATCGGATTGGGGCGCACCGTTCACCAGCTCACCAAGTTTTTCCTCGGCATCGCCTACCCGCGCCTGTGCCTCGAGCAAGTTGGCCTCAGCCACTTGCATATCCAGTTGGTTGGGATCTTCCTGCGCAATTTTCAGATAGCGTGCAGCATCATCCCGAGCCTCCTGCGCTTTGTCCAATGCCATTGTGTTGGTCATGCCGGACTGGCTGTATGCAATCTGCGCCTGACGCGTGCGGTCGCGCGCACCATTGTAAGAGTCGAGAGCTTCTTGCTCGGTCTGCGCCACTCCGTCCACTGTCACTCTGCGGGCCGGGTCGCACTTCGCATCCGGATCCCGCAGGGATTCAGCATCCGTCACCAAGCTAAGCGATAGATCGCCGTTCACGCTATAGGTTCGGCCGCCAACCGTCACGGTGTTCAAACGCTTGAAGGCGGGGTTGGGGGTGTAGCCGCAGCCGCCCAATCCTTTCTGCACCGCAATCAGGCGCTCCTGCGCCTTCTTCTCGTTATCAACGGCAGCGTCCACTGAATTCTTAGCGCTGCCACTAGTGGAGAGGTCCACCGCTTCCGTGTTCTGCTGCGCTTTGAGTAATGCGAAGTCCGCATCGCGCAGCGCTTTCTCGTAATAGGACACATTTGGTTTTGCAACAGATTTACTGCGGCGCTCCATGGTGCGCAAGTTCTCGAGTGCCGCGGCCAACGCCTGCTTCGCCTTGGCAATCTGCATCGCGGTTGGGTTCAGCAGCGCATCCTGAGTCGTCTGCGCGCTGATCAGCTCCGCCTTCGCCGCTAGCAGCGACTGCGGTGCGGTCAGCGGATCCAACAGCATTAATTCCTGCCCGGCGACCACCGAGTCACCGACCTTCACCAGCACTGCTTGCACCGTGCCGGTTGTCTTCCAAAACAAATCAACTTGCTGGGCCGCCTCTAGCGCTCCCGAAGCTTCAACGGTGCGCACCGCATCAATCGCTTCAACTGGAGCCGTCACCACCACCGGCGGTGCACCCGGCAGCACGCCACGCGATTGCAAGATGGGAACAAATACGCGGGCCACGCCGTATACCGCCATCGACACAATTGAGACCACACCAAATACAATCAGCCACTTTGGCACAATTTGTTTGGTCCTAACCCGCGAAGCTTCTGCAATAGTCATCTGATAGTTCCTCAATTTTTCGGTTAATGCGCAAGTTTATCGCCCTGTGCAACCTCTGCCAACAGTTTGTACAAGGCCCTAAAAAGTACCTGCGCTAGCAGGCTGATTTATAAGCGTAGGATAGATGTAAAGTGTGTAGAACCGGTGAAGATATCATGCAAAGACGGTGCTGTTTATAAATTTTCGGTTGAATCTGCTTGGGAAGCTTGCTGCCACCCAGAAGCTAAATGGCACCCTAGTCCAACGACCGCCTCAACCCGAAACATCCCAACTCCAATTGCGCGCTATTCACGCGAGACTGCATCAGCAGTGCGCCACTCTTTCAGCATTCTGTCGCCCGCGGGACCAGTCGCAAACCCGCCTTTAGCCGATTGCCTACAGTGACGCCACTGGCCAGAAATCACCGAAACCAGCGCGCCAAATTCCTCTTGGCCGTCAGAAAATACAAAGTAAAGTGGCCGCCGCACCCGGGCGCGCAGCGGTGCCCGCCCACAAGTTTGCGCCTCGATGTGGCGACTGGCGCCGCATTAGCGAAACTGCAAGCCAGCAAAACTCTGTGGCAACGCAAAGGTCCAGAATACTGCTCCGCACAAATTCTCTACCACATATTTTGCACGCAATTGATGGGAGTTGCCCGTATCGATTGAAAGCCCCACTTAAAATCCGTAGAGCTCTAATGCTCGCTCTAGGCTGCAAGTTTCGAGATTACTGGGCAGGATTCGTCCGGCAGAAACGTGGCTATTGACCGTACATAGGTTTACCAGCCTGCCCCGCTGATCACCTGGACTCCCACCACCCAATCAAGCCCTACGGTTCGGGAACTCAGACCGTGGCGCTAGAAGCCCAAGTCACTGGGCATACTTGCACAGCTCAACATTCTTGGGATCGTTAGCACCTTGCACGTCGCATTCGTAGATTGGCTTCGGCGGCGGCTGCAGCACCTGCCACACGTAAAGGAACCCAAGAGCAGCAATTATCGCAATCAAGGTCAAGAATTCGCGGCGGCTGCGGAATAATGGGCGTCCACTCCGGCCCGGCCCCGTCTTGCGCACAGCTGGTTGATCAGTCAATGTCATCTGCTTCCGCGCCTAGTATAGCTCCGACCGTTTCCACGGTTCACTGCCGCCTACCGTCAACCTGGAATTTATCCGCGATTTTGCTGCTTGCATTTTCTGGCGCCTGCTGCTATTCTTCGGTTGTATGAAATACATCTGCACCCCACCCTGCTGCGGCGCCGCAAAGCAGAGCAAGAAGACCAACTCCATAATGATGGGGCTGGTTTGTTTTCGTTTAGCAAAGCACACGGTTTGAACAGGTAACCACTAAACAAAAAGCAAAGCCAAACACTGGCCCCGGTAAATCCGGGGCTTTTTTATTTCCAAGTCAAGGAGACAGAGACCGCATGACTAACAACACCGTTACCACCACCACCGAATGCCCCGAGTGCATCGGAGCCATTCCGCTGCAACAGGCAGAGTTGGGCGAGATTATTGTTTGCGGGGATTGTGGCGCTGAGCTTGAACTGCGCAGCTTGCAACCCTTGCAGCTTGAGCTGGCACCTGTGGAAGCAGAGGATTGGGGCGAATGACCCGGCACTGCACCCGCTGCCTTGGGTTGGCGCGCAGCTCAACATTGCCAACGCCGCAGTTCAATCCAAATAATTTATGCCGCCACTAAATATGCGCCTGGCAGTGCTTTACTCCCGGCTGCGCGTGGAAGAGAAGTGGATCTTTGCAGCACTGGACAAGTGCGGCACCCAGTATGACCGCTTGCTTGACGGCGAAGTTCAATTCGATGTTGACCAGCCGGGGGCATGGAACAATTACAACGCGGTTCTGGTGCGCAGCCTCAGCACCAGCCGCGGCTTGTATGCCGCCCAGCAGCTGAATGCCTGGGGCATCCCCACCGTCAACTCGTACGCCGTCAGCGCAGCCTGCGCGGACAAAGCCGCGACAAGTGCTGCGCTTGCAACTGCGGGCGTTCCCGCTCCACGCACGCGCCTCTGCTTTAGTGCAGAAGCCGCGCTCCAAGCGGGCGAAGAGCTCGGTTATCCATATGTGCTCAAGCCGGTGCTGGGCTCCTGGGGCCGCCTGGTAAACCGCATCAACGACCGCGATGCAGCCGAAGCCGTGTTCGAGCACCGCGAAACTCTGGGCACGCACCAGCATCAAATCTACTACCTGCAAGAGCTGGTGCGCAAGCCGGGGCGCGACATACGCGCATTTGTAATTGGCACCGAGACCCCGGTGGCAATCTACCGCACCTCCACCCACTGGATCACCAACACTGCCCGTGGCGGCAGCGCCAGCGTGTGCCCGGTGACACCGCAGATCCATGACCTGTGCCAGCGCGCAGCCGCAGCCGTGGGCGGCGGAGTACTGGCGATTGATTTGCTTGAGGATCCCGAGCGCGGCCTGCTTGTTAATGAAATCAACCACACAATGGAATTTCATTCCACCGTTCCGCTCACCGGTGTGGACCTGCCGGGGATGATTGTGGACTTTACGCTGCGTGCCTGCCGAACTGGAAACGCAGTGCCACTTGCCGCTGGCGCCCGTGCCGGCAACCCTCACAAATGAAACGCGTATCAATCGTAGGCGGATCGGGATACACAGCCGGTGAACTGCTGCGCCTGCTAACGCAGCACCCACATGTAGAGCTGGCTCAGGTGACCTCGCGATCGCAAGCCGGCCGCCCGCTGCAGCGCGTACACCCGCAACTGCGCGGCCTTAGCCTGCCCAACTTCTGCGAACCCGCCAGCCTTGCGCCCGCGGATGTTCTATTCCTTGCGTTGCCGCACGGCGAAGCCATGCGCGAGATTGATCGCTACACCAAACTTGCGCCAACAGTGATCGACCTTTCAGCCGACTTTCGACTGAACTCCGTTGACGAATACGCACAATGGTACGGCGCAGCCCATCTTGCGCCGCAGTGGCTATCCAAGTTTGCGTACGGCCTGCCGGAAGTAAACCGCGCCGCGCTCACCGGCGCCAGCCATGCCAGCGGCGTCGGCTGCAACGCGGCAGCCGTCATCCTGGCGCTGCTTCCATTGCAGCGCGCCGGGCTGCTGCTTGCGGGCCGGCCAATAGTTGCCGAGGTTAAGACGGGTTCCTCTGAAGGCGGCGCGCAAGAATCCGCAGCCACCCATCATCCGGTGCGCAGCGGTGTGGTGCGCAGCTACGCGCCCGTCGGCCACCGCCACACTGCGGAAATTCAGCAGGCGCTTAGCCTTACGGATGTGCACCTGTCGCTAACTGCAGTGGAGCTGGTGCGCGGCGCACTCGCAACCGTTCACGCGTTTACCCCGCCCGGCACCACGGAGCAAGATCTGTGGCGCGCTTATCGCAACGCATACCAAGCCGAACCGTTTATCCGCATTGTGCGCGAGGCACACGGGTTGTACCGGCGGCCGGAGCCAAAGCTGCTGGCGGGCACAAACTTTGCAGATGTGAGCTTTGACCTTGATGCGCGCACCGGGCGCGTGGTTAGCGTGTGCGCGCTGGACAACCTAATGAAGGGTGCAGCCGGCAGCGCGGTGCAATGCATGAACATCATGTGCGGCTTCGACGAAACAACCGCGCTGGATTTTCGCGGCCTGCATCCCGTGTAACATGCAGCCCGCAGCCACAACCAAGCAACTGCTGGTCGTAAAAATTGGCGGCGCTGCCGGTGTTGCACGCTCTGAGATCTGTGCCGATGTGGCTGCGCTGCAGCGCACGGGCCAAGCGCTGGTGCTTGTGCACGGCGGCTCAGACATGGCAACGCAGCTCGGCGCACAGCTTGGCCACCCCGCCGAGTTTGTCACCACGGCCAGCGGGCACAGCAGCCGCTACACAGATGCGCGCACACTTGAGATCTTCTTGATGGCCACGGCGCTGCTTAACCGCCAGCTCTGTGCCCGCCTCAACGCACTTGGCATCAGTGCCGTCGGCCTCAGCGGAATAGATGGCGGCTTGCTGCTAGCCGACCGCAAGGCGGTGCTGCAGGTGGTCGCAAACGGCAAGCGCAAGGTCCTGCGTGACGACCACACCGGCAGCATCAAGCAGGTGCGCGCAGACTTGGTGACATGCCTGCTGCAGGCCGGCCACCTGCCGGTGATCGCGCCGGTTGCAATTTCAGATGATGGCACGCCGCTCAATGTTGACGGCGACCGCGCCGCTGCCCAACTCGCCATCGCGCTCGGTGCGCCCACGCTGATTGTGCTCAGCAATGTTCCCGGCTTGCTGCGCGATGTGCACAACGAGCAATCCCTCATACACCAGCTGCCCGCCGCAGAATTGCAGCAAGCCCAGGACACGCTCGCCCACGGCCGCATGAAGCGCAAATTGCTTGCGGCACGCGAAGCCCTTGCCGGCGGCGTTTTGCGTGTAACGATTGCCGACGGGCGCAGCACTGCGCCGCTTAGCGCAGCCCTAAACGGCGCTGGCACCACCATCAGTTAGGAGTCCCACACCATGCCCGCAGACGAAACCGCCACAATCACTGCCACACCCGCGGCAACTTTCCCGCAGCCCAAACTCAGCAACGGCCACTGGCAGAACTTGGAGGCCGCGCATACCAGCGGTGTTTATTCAAAGCGTCCGCTCACGATTGTGCGCGGAGCCGGCGCGCATGTGTGGGATGACGCCGGCAATATGTACATCGATTGCGTTGGCGGACAGGGAGCCGCAAACCTTGGGCACTGCCACCCCGCAGTTGTGGCTGCCGTGCAAAAGCAGGCTGCCCAACTCCTAAGCTGCCCGGAAATCTTTCACAACGATCAGCGCGCGCAGCTTTTGCAGCGCCTTGTAGAGTTGGCGCCACCCGGGATTGAGCGCGCGTTTCTGTGCAACTCTGGGACCGAAGCGGTGGAAGCAGCTTACAAATTTGCGCGCGCGAGCACCGGCCGGCCGGCCGTAATCAGTGCGAAGCGCAGTTTTCACGGCCGCACAATGGGCGCTCTCAGCCTCACCGGCCAGGATAAATACCGCGAGCCCTTTGAGCCGCTGCTGGCCGGCGTGACGCACGTAACCTATAACGATGTTGACGCGCTTGCCGCTGCCTTGACCAACCAAACTGCTGCGGTAATTCTTGAAGTGGTTCAGGGCGAAGGCGGCGTACGCCCCGCGGATCCGCAATATCTTCTGGCGGCGCAGCGCTTGTGCCACGAGCACGGCGCGCTTTTGATAATTGATGAAGTGCAAACCGGCATCGGCCGCACCGGGCGCATCTTTGCCTGCGAGCATTCGGGGGTGCAGCCGGATCTGCTGTGCAGCGCCAAGTCTCTTGCAGGCGGCATCCCCATCGGCGCGGTACTAATTGGCAGCCGCGTTGGAGCGTTGCCAACCGGCCTGCATGGCTCAACTTTTGGCGGAAACCCGCTGGCGTGCGCTGCAGCGCTGGCTGCCCTGCATGCGCTGCAATTCGAGCAGCTGCCGCAGCGCGCGGAGCGCCTGGGCAGTGCTCTCATGCAAACGTTGCGCGCGGCTGACCTGCCCGGCGTGCGCGAAGTGCGCGGCCTCGGCCTGCTGATCGGCCTGGAGCTGAAATCCAAAGTAACACCGGTGCTGCAAGCATTGCAAGCGCGCGGCGTGCTGGCGCTGCCCGCAGGCAACACTGTGCTGCGCCTTTTGCCGCCGCTGGTTATCAGCGAGGAAGATTTAGGGTGTGTGCAGCATGCGGTGGTGGAAGTGTTGCGCAGCAACCTGTGAGGCAGCATTTGCAAACTGCATCCCACAGCGTCCAGGCCATAAAAACAATGCCGCTCATACCAGCAGCGCGCCCGCATCTACAGCAGCCACCTTGCACCGGGCGAAAGTCATCACCGCGCACAGCCGCGCAATTGCAAATCCTTTTTGCTAAACAAGCAACCTGACATGCGTGAAGATATCCCACAAACGCTGCTTGGCTTGCTGCGCTGCCACAGCCCGTCTGGCCACGAAAGCGCAGCGGTGCAGTGGCTGGTGCAGCATATGCAAACGCTTGGTATGTCTGCGCATGTGGATGCTGCGGGCAATGCTATTGGCACAATCGGCGCTGGGGCGCGCCACCTGCTGCTGCTCGGGCACATAGACACGGTGCCGGGTGAGATTGCGGTGCGCGTGGAAGGCGACCTGTTGTACGGGCGTGGCGCGGTGGATGCAAAGGGGGCGCTGGCCGCGTTTGTGGATGCTGCTGCTGCCGCAGCAGCGCCGGAGCTAACCATCACGGTCATTGGCGCAGTGGGCGAAGAAGCGGCTTCGCCTGGCGCCTTGCACCTGCGCACAAATTTTGCGCGCCCGGATTTTTTGCTGGTGGGTGAGCCCAGTGGCTGGGAGCGCATCACGCTCGGCTACAAAGGCAGCGCTTGGTTTGATCTCACGGTGCGCCGGGCAATTACGCACAGTGCCGGCGAAGCAGCTTCGGCGCCTGAACAAGCTGCAGCCGCTTGGCAGCGCCTGCTGCAATGGGCAGGCGAATTCAATCAAGGGCGCGAACGCACTTTCGACCAGGTAACACCATTGCTGCGCAGCATGCACTCTGAAAATGACGGGCTCGAAGAATCGGCGCAATTGCAAATTTGCCTGCGCCTGCCGGAAGGCCTGCACACTGCAGTGGCCGATGATGTAGTGCGCATGCTGAGCGGCGCCGAGATCACCGTGGCGGCCAGCGGCGCCGCACTGCCGGCCTACCGCGCCGGGAAGAACACACCGCTGGTGCGCGCAGCTCTTGCCGCCATCCGCACTGCCGGCGGCCAGCCACAGTTTGTGCTCAAGACCGGAACTTCAGACTTGAATATTTTGGGGCCGCTGTGGAACTGCCCGGCTGCTGCTTACGGGCCCGGCGATTCTGCGCTTGACCACACGCCACACGAACATTTGTCGCTGCGCGAATATGCGCACAGCGTGGCCGTGCTGCGCGGGCTAATTCAAGGCTTGGCTACACCTTCTTCTTATAGTCTATAAAGCGATAGCCCACACCGCGCTCGGTAAGAATATATCTGGGGTTGTGCGGATCCTGCTCCAGCTTGTCACGCAGATAATTTATATACAGCCGCAGGTAGTGCGTTTCGGTCTGGTACTCGTAGCCCCAAACCTTTGCCAGCAGCTGATCATGCGGAACCACCCAGCCAGCGTTGCTCACCAAATGGTACAGCAGCCGAAACTCCGTCGGCCGCAATTTCACCGGCTTGCCGTCCACAAATATTTCACGCCGGTCGAGGTCAATTTGCAGGCGCGCATCAACCGCAATCGGCTCTTTGCCGCTGGCAGACGAGGGCTCGGTGCGCCGCAGAACTGCGCGCACGCGGCTCACTAGTTCGCGCGGGCTGAAGGGCTTGGTGATGTAATCGTCCGCCCCCAGCTCCAACCCGCGCACCCGGTCGTCTTCGCTGGCACGCGCCGTGAGCATGATCACGGGCACGCTCGAAACCTCGCGCATCATCTGCAGCGTTTGAAAACCGTCCAGCTTGGGCATCATCACATCCAGAATCACAAGATCGGGCAGCACTTCTCGCACGCGGTCCAGCGCCTCTTTTCCGTCATAAGCCTCATGCACACTGAAGCCCTCCAGATCCAAATTCATGCGGATGAAGCGCGTCATGCGCGGCTCGTCATCAACCACCAAAATCCGCCGGGTGTCGCGCGGTTTGTCAGTTTTGGGCATTGTACTTACCTCGCATAATGCACCAGCAGTGCGCTGATGTTATCCGGACCACCGGCCAGATTGGCCGCGTTCACCATCTCAACGCACGCAGACTGCGGGTCCGCTGCGGCAAAAATAATTTGATGAAGTTCAGCATCGTTGACGCAGCCCCACAATCCGTCCGTGCATAACAGTAGCCGGCCCCCCGGCTCAAATGCATGCGCGCTGCTGTCAACTTGCAAGCCTTCGCCCTGCCCCACGGCGCGCAGCAAAGTGCTGCGCTGCGGGTGCACTGCCGCCTGCTCTGCGGTAATGTGCCCCGCGGTCTGCAGGCGGCGCACCAGCGTGTGATCCTCAGTTAGTGCGCGCAAGCCATGTGCTTCCACAAGCATGGCGCGGCTGTCCCCCACGTGCGCCAGATGCAAGCGCCCGCCCGACACCAGCGCAGCAATTACTGTAGTGCCGCTGCCCGGGTATGCCGCAAACACCGCCATGTTGGCAGCGCCAAGCGCTGCGCTCAAGCTCGCTTGCGCGTCAAAGCCCTGCACAAAACCACCATCAGCTTGCGCCGCCAGCAGCGCTGGAACTACTGCCTGTGCCACAGTCTGCACTGCCAGTGCACTCGCCTGCGCGCCGTGGCGGTGTCCGCCCACTCCATCTGCAACTACAAACAATCCCGTTTGCGTTGGATTTCCGGCCGTGCCAAGAATTTCCACATTGGCAAACAACGCATCCTCATTGCTTGTGCGCTGCAAGCCGGAACTTTGCGCCGCACCCACCACAAGCTGGCCAAAAGTTATCGGCGCCGGCAGCTGCCCGCTGCCGCGGGGAGCGGCCCGCTTGCGCTGCAGCGGTTGCGGTTGCGATTGCGCAGCTGGTGCGCGCTGCCACCACTTTCTAAAACTACTTAACATTTGAGTTGTAGCGGCTCTGGTCAGCTGCAGTTAAGCATTCGCGCTCACAGCGCGCGGCAGGAATACCAACGCATCGCCTTCCAGCGTCACGCGCACTGTATCGCCAGCTTCATACCCGCCCTCCAGCAAACGCACTGCCAGCGGATCCTGCAGCTCATGCTGGATTGCGCGTTTCAGCGGACGCGCGCCAAAGGCCGGGTCCCAGCCTTTCTCAATCAGGTGCGCGACGGCCAAGTCCGTCAGCTCCAGCGTCAGCTTGCGCTCAGCCAGCAGCTTGCGCAACCGGCCAAGCTGGATCTCCACGATTGCCGTCATCTGTGCGCGTTGCAGCGGGCGAAACACGACAATGTCATCAACCCGATTTAGGAACTCCGGGCGGAAGTGCCCGCGCAGCACTTCCAGTGCCTCCTCGCGCGTGCCGCCACCGCTGCTGCTCCAAACCTCACTGCCCAGATTGCTGGTCATGATCACAACCGTATTCTTAAAGTATGCGGTGCGTCCCTGTCCGTCAGTCAGCCGTCCGTCATCCAGCATTTGCAGCAGTGCATTGAACACATCGGCATGCGCTTTTTCAATCTCATCAAATAGCACCACGCTGTAGGGCCGCCGGCGCACAGCCTCGGTCAGCTGGCCGCCGGCATCGTAGCCCACATACCCGGGCGGCGCGCCCAGCATGCGCGCCACCGAATGGCGTTCCTGATACTCGCTCATATCCAGCCGCACCAGCGCCGCTTCGTCATCAAACAAAAATTCCGCCAGCGCCCGCGCCAGCTCCGTCTTGCCCACGCCCGTCATGCCCAAAAAGATAAACGACCCGATCGGCCGGTTGGGATCCTGCAATCCGGAACGCGCCCGCCGCACCGCGTTCGACACCATGCGCACCGCCTGCGCCTGCCCCACCACGCGTCGCTCCAGATTCTCTTCCATGTGCAGCAGCTTGTCGATCTCCGTCTGCAGCAACCGCGCCACTGGAATGCCCGTCCACTTGGCAACCACCTGCGCAATGTCTTCTGCATCCACTTCTTCTTTCAACAACGGCACATCGCCCTGCCGGTTTTTTAGGTCGCGCTCCTGTGCGCTCAGCTGCAGCTCCAGCTCGCGCAGTGTGCCATAGCGCAAGCGCGCCGCCGCTTCCAGATTGGATTGCCGCTCGGCCTGCTCAATTTCCACGCCTGTCGCCTCCACGCGCTTGCGCGTCTGGCGCATCTCCTGAATGGCAGCCTTCTCCAGTTCCCAGCGGCTGCGCAAGACACCAGCTGCGCGTTGCTGCCCGGCCAGCTGCGTTTCCAGCTGCTGCAGGCGCTCCTTGGAAGCGGCATCGCGTTCTTGCAGCAGCGCCGCGCGCTCAATCTCCAACTGCAGGCAGCTGCGGTCAATGTCATCGAGCGCTTGCGGCTTCGAATCAATTTCCATGCGCAGCCGCGAAGCCGCCTCGTCAATCAGGTCAATGGCCTTGTCCGGCAGCTGCCGGTCCGCAATGTACCGCTGGCTCAGGGTGGCCGCACTCACTACGGCACTATCTTGAATGCGCACGCCGTGGTGCAGTTCGTAGCGCTGCTTCAGCCCGCGCAAGATCGAGATCGTATCATCCACAGAGGGCTCCTCCACCATCACCGGCTGAAAACGCCGCTCCAGCGCAGCATCCTTCTCGATGTAAGTGCGGTACTCATCCAGCGTTGTGGCGCCCATCAAGTGCAGCTCGCCGCGCGCCAGCAACGGCTTTAGCATGTTGCCCGCATCCATGGCGCCTTCGGCTGCGCCTGCGCCCACCACCGTGTGCATCTCATCCACAAACAGCAGAACTTCGCCCGCAGCGTCAGTAACTTCCTTCAGCAGCGCTTTCAAGCGCTCCTCAAACTCACCGCGAAACTTGGCGCCCGCAATCAGCGCCCCCATGTCCAGCGCGATCAGACGCTTGTCCTTCAATCCCTCTGGCACATCGCCCTTCACAATGCGCTGCGCCAAGCCCTCCACAATCGCAGTCTTGCCAACCCCCGGCTCCCCAATCAATGCCGGATTGTTCTTGGTGCGGCGCGAGAGCACCTGCATCACACGCCGGATTTCTTCGTCGCGCCCAATCACCGGGTCCAGCTTGCCCTGGCGCGCCAGCTCCGTCAGATCGCGCCCGTAACGCTCCAGCGCCCGAAAGGTGCCCTCTGGATTTTTGGAAGTCACCCGCTGGCTGCCCCGCACGCGGGTCAACGCTTTAAGAATTTGCTCGCGCGCAAGCCCGTGCTTGCGCAGCCGCGCCTGCTCTGCTTTGCAATCCGCCAGCGCCAGCAGCACATGCTCGGTCGAGCAAAAATCGTCCTTCATGCGGTCCGCTTCATCCAGCGCATTCTTAAGCACATCTCCCGCCGCGGGCGCCAGCCCGGTCTTGCCATCCGTGCGGCTGCTCTTGGGCAGGCGCTCAAGCTCGCGGCTCACCTCCTCCGCCAAATCATGCGCATTCACACCGGCACCCGCCACCACCGCCGGCACCACGCCATCAGCTTGGCGCAACAGCGCCAGCAGCAAGTGCGCCGGCTGAATCAACGCCGGCCCGTGCGCATTCGCCATCGCCTGCGCCGCCAGCACAGCCTCTTGCGCCTTGTCGGTCAGTTTATTCAAATCCATACGGCACCCCGCATATTGTTTTCAACACGGCTTAAAGATACACGGAAAAAATTTGCGCTGCGTAAGCGCAGCAACGCGACAGGCTGGCAGCCGCCTGCAAACCGGCGCCAGCCCGCCAGCTGCTGCCATTTTGCACGCATGTTTCCACAGTATCCGCCAAACCATCGCCAGCCACAACCCAACTTTACGCCTCCTTAATCCCCGCCGATCCATCTTGCCCGGCAATCAGTTACACGGCCCGACGCAGTTTACCTTCCACACCACACTCGCGCGGCAAAGCTGTGCGAAAATCTGAATTCGGGATCGGCGTTCGCAATGACTATTCTGGTTTTCGGAAGCATCAACATGGATCTTGTGGCGCGCACGCCGCACCTGCCGGCGGCGGGCGAGACCATTTTGGGAACACAATTCTCAACCGTGCCCGGCGGCAAAGGCGCAAACCAAGCGGTGGCCTGTGCCCGCCTGGGCAGCGCAACGCAAATGTTCGGGCGCGTGGGTGCAGACGTTTTTGGCGCGGCGCTGTTGCAGGCTTTACGCGCGGACAAGGTGGACGTAAGCGCAGTAACGACCACGGAGGGAACGTCTTCGGGCGTGGCCATTATTGCGGTTGATGACGCCGGCCAGAACAACATCATTGTTGTGCCGGGCGCTAATGCCGCCATGGATGCTGCGGATGTACAGCGCCTGCAACATGCCGCCGCCGGTGCACGCGTGCTGCTGCTGCAGCTCGAGGTGCCCATGCCATCCGTACTCGCTGCCGCGCGTGCCGCACGCGCCGCCGGCCTCACAGTCATCCTCGATCCCGCGCCCGCAGCCCTGCTCCCCGCGGAGCTGTACCCGTTGATTGATGTTCTCACCCCCAACGAAGTCGAGGCGCGCATGCTGGTTGGCTTTGACTTGGATGCACCGCCCGCCATCGAACGCGCCGCGCGCCAGCTCTGTGAACGCGGCGTTGGCCGCGTGGTAATCAAGCTTGGCGAACGCGGCGCGTACTTTGTGGATGGCACGAGCAGCGGTTACTCGCCGGCCTTCAAAGTGAACGCCATCGATACTGTGGCTGCGGGAGATGCATTCAATGGCGCGCTCGCAGCTGCGCTTGCAGCCAGCCAGCCGTTTGCCACTGCACTGCGCTGGGCAAGCGCCGCGGGAGCACTGTGCACCACCAAACGCGGCGCACAGGATGCCATGCCGGACCGCGCCGCCGTGGAACAGTTGCTGCGGCTGCAGCCAGCAGCTGCAGCCTAGCGCATGCCGCGCATCTGCGTCGAAGCCTCGCCCGCGCTGCAGCAACAAGCCGGCCTGGGGCGCTACACTGCCGGCCTGCTGCGTGGCCTGCTGGAGCTTGACCCGCAAGCTGAATACGCACTGGCTTACAACCTTTCCCGCCAGGCTGCGGTGCCGCACGATCTTGCGCATCTGCCCCGGTACCCTTTCCCGCACGGCAACAAACTGTGGCGCTTGCGCAACGCAGCCAGCTATTTTGGACCGCTGGCCATGGACCGCGATTTTTCCGGTGCACATCTCTACCACAGCACCGGGCACCTGCTGCCGCGTTTGCGAAGCATGCGCACGGTCTTTACACTGCACGATGTAATTCCGTTTTTGTTCCCGGAACATCACCTGTGGCAAAACAAAGTCTTCTTTGAATTTATGCTGCCACGCTTTCTGCAGCAGGCGGACGCCATCATTGCGGTCTCCCGCAACACCAAGCGCGATGCGCTGCGCGTGCTCAATCTGCCGCCCGAAAAAATCCATGTGATTCCCGAGGGGATTGATGCCCGGTTTGCACCGGTTACCGACCCGCAGCAGCTCGCGGCTGTGCGCCAGCGTTACAACCTGCCACAACGCTTCGTGCTTACAGTGGGCACGCTTGAACCGCGCAAAAACCACACCATGCTGCTGCACGCTTTCGGCGCCCTGCTGGCCGCGGAGCCGGATGTGGTGCTCGCCATCGCCGGCAAACGCGGCTGGCTTTACCGTGACTTTCTGAATGCACTGGAGCACAGCGGACTTGAACCGCATGTGCGCCTGCTGAACCGCGTGCCGGACGCGGATCTTCCCGCCTTGCTGTCCGCTGCCAGCGTCTTTGCATTTCCATCCCTGTACGAGGGTTTTGGCCTTCCGCCACTCGAGGCAATGGCATGTGGCACACCCGTGCTGTGCTCAACGGCTGCCAGCCTGCCAGAGGTTGTTGGCGCGGGCGGCTGGCTGCTCAATCCGCTTACCCCCGCCGAATGGACGCGCGCAATGCAGCGTTTGCTGAGCGAACCGGATGCGCGCAGCACACTGGTTGAAAGCGCCCGCAAGCAGGCTGCCGGGTTTACATGGCGCAAGACTGCCATCGCCACGCGCGCGGTGTACCAGCAACTGCTAAGCTCTGAACCCAATCACAACGCAGGCGCCACTCAATGACCACCGCCATCATGCAATTGCTGCAGCAGCTGCCCGAACCGAGCCGCCTCGCAGACTGGCCAAAGTATTCCGCGCTCGGCATTGAACCGGCGCATGTTAGCGCGCTGATTGAAATTGCAACCAACCCTGCTGAAAGTGGTGCGCTGCAATCAGCAGCCGTGCATGCCCGCCGGGCGCTTGGCCAGCTTGGTGCCGGCAGCGCCGTCGGCCACCTGCTCAACCTCTTTCACCAAATGGAAACGGACACATGGGTGGTCGAGGAATTGCCACGCGTGCTTGCGCTGCTGGGACGCGCGGCCACCCCCGCCATCACCGCCTACGCCGGCAACGCAGGCCATCCACTCTTTGCGCGCGGCGGCGCAGTGCTCAGCCTGGAGCTGATGGGCGCGCAGCACCGCGGCGCGTGTGTCCAAGCACTCATCGGACTGCTCGCAAACTTTGCGCACAATCCGCCCACCCTCAACGGCATCATCATTGTGGCCCTCGCCAATCTCAAAGCTGCCGAAGCACTCGCCCTGATTGAAGAAGCATTTGAAGCAGACGCTGTGGATGATTTAACCACCGGCGATCTGGATGAGATTGCGGCAGCGATTCGCAGCTAGCCCAACACAGAAACAAAATCGCTTGCACGGCTGGCTGCCCGCTGCTAGCAGCTGCCAAAAGCAAGCAGCAACGCGGGCTGCCGTCGCCCGTGCCAGCTACGCTGGCAGAAACTTGCGCGCCTGATGCTGCATATGGCGCAGGATTGCAGAGATGCCGTTCATGCGCTGCGGTGTCAGCACCGCCTGCAAGCCCATCGGCCCAAAAAAGTCGCCCGGCACCTGCAGCACTTCTTCGGGCAGGCAGCCGTCGAGGCCCTCAGCCATCAATGCCGCAAACCCGCGCACCGTCGGCGACTCCAAGGGTATGTCAAAATAAAAAGTAAGTTGGCGTGCCGCACTCGCTTCAACACCCACAAAGATGGGCGTCACGCACTCATGCACCTGTTCCAAGGGCCCCAGGCGCTCGCGCAAAGCAGCGGGCAGCGGCGGCATACTTTCGGTGTATTGCAAGAGCAGCTCAATCTTCTCAGCGCCCTCACACTCCCCAAAGTTGGCCACAATCTCCGCCAGTTTTGCCGGAAGAAAGTCCTCAGTCGCGTTCATTGCATCCCGCCAACACTGCCTTCAAGTGCAAATACTGCATTGATTGTAGTCCCTGCATCAGCTCCAATTGAACTGCCACAGCTGCGGTGCTACTCGGGTGCAGCCACAAAACGAATTTCAAGCACTATCTCGTCCGCCACATCTGCCAGAAACGGAAGCGACGGAATACTCAATCCATAATTGCTGCGCAATACAGTTGTCGTGGCCACGCCTTCCAATCGCTGCTCAGTCGCAACCAGCACCGCCAGCGCAAAAGTTTCCGGGCGGGTTGTATCTCTAATGGTCAAATCACCCATCACACTCAGCGCCAGTTTGTCGCCAAGCTTCACAGTGTCCGGCAAACCCGCAATTGTTTGTGGCACAAAGCGTATCAGCGGATAGTTGCCAGCATCCAAGATGAAGCGCCGAATTGCGCCATCCCGCCGCCCGCTATCGGTTGCAAAACTCCCCGCCCCAATTTCAATTGGATCCAAACTAGTTTTGCCGGGATTCAAAAAATCCACCGCCAAGCCGCCCTGCACCTCGCTTGTCGTTCCAACCACAGTCTTGAGGGTGCCGTATAACACCTCAGTCAGCGAGAACGATGCCACCGTCTCAGCAGGCTGCAGCTTGAATCTTTTACCCGCGCTGGCCGGCGATGTAGCCGGCATCAAAGTTGGCTCCACAACAACTTCAGTCGCCATTGCTGTCGGCGCAACGAAAACTGTTGCTGTGACAGGCGGCGCGGTGGGAGGAAGTATCGTCACCACTGGTTCAAACACTGCCGTGGCTTGCGCAACAACTGCCGTCGGCTGCCCGGCCTCGATCCGTGGCGCACATGCAAGTGGCATAAGCCCCAGCAACACGCCGACCATAAAATATTTAGTACGCACCAAGTTACCTCATAAACTCATAAACATACCTGATCCGAACAAAAAGGCATAATCCGCAGATGAAACAAAGTACCGTGTGCCTGCATGAACCACACAGGTTCACCCACCTTACTTCGGTTTTCGAACGCACTTGGTGCGTTGCATCATTTGCAATCTTACTTCCGCTGCCAAGAGAACTATCACAGCAGTGATTAGAACCTACACAAATTCACGGCGCACACTCCGCAACCCCTTTTTCCAGCGCCGCCCACCCTCAATTCTTAGTAATCAGCCAGTAACATTAATCTCAGGTGCAAATTGCACTTAAATAGCACGGTGTGGTTCAACGGCACTGCGCTGCTCAGCCAAAAGCCCCCGCACCAGCAGCACGCTCCAACCTACGCAAAAGACCCAGAACAGCAAATTCACCCACGGATCCGCCCAAACATTCAGAACAAACGCAAGCAAAGAATACGGCACCACACCCTTGTCCCGCAAAACTACGGCGAATGGCAACGGCCATAGAAGATAGTACCCAAAAAAACCACCGATGACAGAAAACAGAATAACAAATGTCAGCAGGCAAACTTTGAGCAACGGGCCGTTGCGCAGAAACCAAAACATCACCAGATAAATAGTCACGAATAAAATTTTTGAAATTAGCAACAGCCGGTATTGGTCCATAACCCAGGCAAGCGCTGGCCCAACGACACCCAGCGCCAGCGCAAAACTTTCTGTGCCCGCATTCAAGCCGCGAATGGGAATGCCAACAAATGCAAGCGCAGACAGCAGGCCGCGCTGTTGCGCCAAGCCACCAGACCCGGACTGCAAAAACATAAACTCCACGGTGCGGGTAAGCGCCGTAGTTTCGCCATTCAACAAGAATGGCAGGAGCGCAAGCGCCCACGGCAAAATACAGAAGCCAGCCACCCCGCCGGCCACCCAACGGCGCGGAAACGCCGTCCAAGCCCGCCACACCAGCCACGGCGCCAGCAAAATCGGGAAGGTCTTGAGGCTGATCGCGATACCCAATACCAGGCCGCCCACTAAATAGCCGCGCAGCCGCCCGCCTTCAGCCAGCAACATTGCAACCAGCACAAGTCCCATCACCAGCGGGTCAATCTGCCCGATGCCGGCAGCGACATAGATTGAGAGCGGATTGAGCGCATATAACAATCCGGCAAGCATTGGCGCGTTCAGCTTTTCGGTGCGCCGGGCAACTGCAAACACAACCAGCGCGGAGACCAAACAATCCGCGAACACTTGCGGCAGCTTAATCAGCAACGTGAAACTCACGCCGTATGTGTCGCCAATACTGCGAAGCAGCTTGGCCGCGTACATCCACACCGGCGGATAGGTATAAACGAAATGGGGCAGATCGAACACACTCTTGCCAGCTAGGAGTGTCTCCGCAACCACCCGAAAGCTTCGAATGTCGTTGCCGAGCTCGCGATCGCCCAGCCACGCCATCACCGCAAAGCGCGAACAAGCAGCAGCAAATATCACCACTATGGTCCGGGCAACTTTGTTGCGCGCGATCACATCGAACATACGCTTAGTTAATTCTCACAAACGTGGAGCTAGGCCCAAATGGTGCATGTGCCCGCGCGCCACAGCAAAAATGGCTGTGGCCCTTACAAGATTCTGGGAAACATCGCATCAGCACAACCGCAGGTACCACACCCAAATCTGCAGGGCTTCGGAAATTAAGCCGTGACCGCCGAAAGCGCTCCGATTTCAGAAGGCGCAAGCGTCACCTGCTGCATAATTTCCGCTAGCTGCTGGACAGTCCGCGCACTGGCAATTGGGGTGCTTACCGTCGGTTGGGCGCGCAACCATGCCAACGCCACTGCGGCCACCGACACCTTGTGCCGCTCTGCTATTTCATCGATCGCTTCCAGCGTTCTCCACCCACGTTCATTTTGGTACTCGGCTGCGCCATTTGCGCGCTGAGACTCCACCACAACCCCACGCCGATATTTGCCAGACAGAAAACCACGGGCAAGCCCAAAGTATGGCATTATCGACAGCCCATTGCGGGCCACAGTGTCACGCATTCCGTTTTCATACTCACTGCGAAACAACAGGTTGTAGTTATTCTGTACGCCTGCAAAAGCAGCCAGTTTATGACTGAGACTGGCTTCAAGCGCTGCCTGCATAGAACCAGCAGAAAAATTTGAGGACGCAATGAAACGCACCTTGCCAGCCGTAACCAGAGCATTGAATGCCTGCAAAGTTTCCTCAATTGGGGTGCCAGGGTCTTCTGCATGGGCATAGTAGAGGTCAATAAAATCCGTCTGCAGCCGGCGAAGCGAGTCGTCGCAAGCTGCCGCAATATTCTTGGGTGACAGGCCCGCCCGGGTGGACAGCTTGCAAACTTTGCTGGCGATCACCACCTGCCCCCGGTTACCCCGGCTCTTCATCCAATTTCCAATAATGGTTTCACTTTCGCCACCGACGTGCCCGGGCGCCCACTCCGAATACATGTCGGCCGTGTCGATAAAATTTCCACCATAAGCTGCATAGGCATCAAGGACTTGCTGCGACTCGGCAGCATCTGCAGTCCAGCCAAACCCGTTTCCGCCGAGGCAGAGCGGAAATACCCAAGATCGGTTTTCGGCAGGGTGATCATCGGAGTTTCTAGCGAGAGACAGTCGCCCCTGGCTAGCACCGCGCACTAATAGTGTCGCGAACCGCCATCGAACTGTCGCACCTGCAAGCCCAAGAACAATGTCAGGGCAGCTCAACCTCAAGCTGGTCGCCAGTAACCCGCACCGGATAGGATGGAATTCCAGTAATCGCCGGGAATGACAACACTTTCCCAGTCCGCAAGTCAAAGCGGGCACCATGGCGCGGGCACTCGATCTCGCATCCAGTGACCGGCCCCTCAGCCACCGGCCCGTCATCATGCGAACACACATCCGCAATACAGTAAAACTGGCCGCCCAAATTAAACACCGCGATGCGCAAGCCATCCACCTCCAGCAGCTTGCGTTCACCAACCGGCAGTTCTGAAACTGCCGCCACAGCAACAATTCGACTCATTATTTAAACTCCCCGCGTAGCACAATTGCCAACTTAATCTTCAACCCACTCTTGCAGGCCATACGCACCCACCTTTAACACCTTCAGCGACAACAAAGCGCACTTCAATCTTGCCGCACTCAGCTCGATGCCAAGCATTTCAAGCACGTCCTCGCGGCTGATCTGGCGCACCTCTGCCAGCGTCTTGCCTTGCACCAGCTCCATCAACATTGAAGCTGCAGCCTGCGATATTGCGCACCCATCACCGGAAAAATTCGCCTCAATAACCCGCTCGTCCTCGAGCCGCATGTCAATTCGAATGCGGTCGCCGCATAAAGGATTGTCTGCCGCAAATGACCGGTCAGCCGGATCGAGCTGGCCCTTGTGCCGCGGGTATTTGTAGTGGTCTAGAATTTGTTCGCGGTAAATGCTTTCCATAACTGCGGATCACTCGGAGCCGGCGCCCTGAGCGCGGCCACTGAACTTATCGCGCCTTCGGTTCAAGTTCACGCAAACATGTTGTTTACGCGTTCCAGGCCCGCTACCAGTACATCAATTTCGGCAGCTGTATTGTACAAGTAAAACGAGGCGCGCGCAGTTGCGCTCACACCCAAACGGGCGTGTAGCGGCATGGTGCAGTGCATGCCAGCGCGCACAGCCACACCCGATCCATCCAGAACCTGGGCTACATCATGCGCATGCACGCCCTTCAAGGTGAAGGCAGCCACACCGCCGCGGCCGGCTGCTGGCGGCCCGTAAAGCGTAAGGCCCGGCACTTCACTGAGCCGCTCCAAGACGTATTCTGTAAGTTCAGCTTCATAAGCGTGGATACTGTCTATCCCAACCGCTTGCAGGTAGTCAACCGCGGCACCCAAGCCGGCAGCCTCGGCAATGGCCGGCGTGCCGGCCTCAAACTTATGCGGTAGTGCGGCCGGCGTAAACTCGCGCAGCTGCACGCTGCTGATCATGTCACCGCCGCCCAAAAATGGCGGCATGGCATCCAGCAGCGCCTCCCGGCCCCACAGCACCCCAATGCCAGTGGGACCGCACATTTTGTGCGACGAGAAAACATAAAAGTCAGCGCCCAGCGCTTGCACATCCACCGCAAAGTGGGGCACAGATTGCGCGCCATCAACCAGTACGACTGCACCCGCTGCGTGCGCACGCCGGCAAAGCTCTGCCACCGGATTGATGGTGCCCAGCACGTTCGACATATGGGTGAATGCAAGCAACCGCGGCGCGAGCGCAAGCAGCTTGTCCGCTTCCGCAAGGTCAAGCAACCCATCTGCAGTTATCGGAATGATGTCAATCTCCAGGCCGCGCTCGGCAGACAGCATCTGCCACGGCACAAGATTGGAGTGATGCTCCATCTCCGTTAGCAGCAGCCGATCGCCCACCTTTAAACGCGCGCGACCCCAACTGTGCGCAACCAAATTGATTGCTTCGCTGGCATTGCGCGTAAAAATCACTTCGCGCGCAGAAGCCGCGTTGATGAAGGCTGCTACTTTACGGCGCGCTCCCTCATAAAGGGCAGTGGCCTCCTCCGCCAGCGTGTGAATGCCACGGTGCACATTGGCGTTGTGCAGCCGGTAGTAGCTGTCCAGCGCAGATAAAACAGCATCAGGCTTTTGGGATGTGGCCGCAGAGTCAAGGTACACCAGCGGAACGCCGGGACGCACCTCGCGCTGCAGTACCGGAAAGTCGGCCCGGATTTTCTGCGGGTCAAGTGCAGGCATTGTGACTAATCCCCGCTCCGCCCGCAACTGCCGCTAACCCATCTTCTGCGCAATTACGCGCTTGAGCCGCTCGCGCACGCCTTCAAAAGGAATGCGCTCCATCACCGGGTCAAAGAACCCGTCGACGAGCACGCGCCGCGCTTCCGCTTCCGGCATGCCGCGCGACATCAAATAAAACATGTGCTCCATCTCTAGCTGCCCGATGGTGGCACCATGTGTGCAGCGCACGTCATCCGCAAGAATCTCCAGCCCGGGGATCGAGTCTGCGCGCGCCTGCTTGCTGAGCACCAGGTTGCGGTTGGCCTGGTAGCCGTCGGTTTTCTGCGCTCCCGGCGCAACATAAATCATGCCCTGCCAAACCGAGCGGCTGCGGTCGCGCAAGGCACCCTTGAATAGCAAGTCGCTGGTGGTGTGTTCGGCATGGTGATTCTGCTGCGTGTCGTGGTCCAAATGCTGATCACCTTCTGCAAAGTAGAACCCGGACATTCTGCCCCACGCGCCCTTCTCCACCAAATCAATTTCACAAAAGTTCTTTGTAAGCCGGCTGCCAATCGCACTAAAAATCCAATCAAGCTTGCCGTCGCGCTGCACCCGCGAGCGCTCGTGCGCAAAATGCCAAACGTTCTGGCCCAGCGACTGCAATTCAATGAACTGCAAGTTTGCATTTCGACCGGCGTACACCTCAACCGTGCCCACGTGCACCGCGTGCTGGCGCTGTGTCTGCGATGCAAGCTCATGCACAAAGGTCAAAGCCGAGTCAGCCTCCGCCACCACAACCAGCCGCGAGAATTGCGCCGGCGCATCCGCCCAAATTACTGAGTGCAGCGGCAGCTCAACCTTAACGCCGCGCGGCACATACACAAACACGCCCTGATCGGCCAGGCATGCGGCCATTGCAGCAAACTTTCCCTGGCTGGCCGGAACTGACTTGCCGAGATATTTGCGAAGCAAGGCCGAATGCTGGCGCGTGGCAGTCAGAAAATCGGTAAAGATGACACCCTTGCGGCGCAAGCTGGCTGCCAGATTGCGCTCCACAACTTTGCCGCGGTTGATTACCAGCTGCCCGCCATGCTCACCGCCCACCAACGGCCGCAGCAAACGCGCCGGCACCGCGGACAGCCCATTAGCTGAAGCACTATGAGACCGCGATGCTTTCAGCTCGGGCCAGCGCAAACCGCGAATATCGGTTCGCCGCCACGCATCATCCGTGATCGAGGGCATTGGGGTATCGGAAACACCCGCCAGGCGCGCAGTCGTTCGGCTGCATGCCAGTCAGAGTCGCGCAAGCGCACGCTCAGTTTTTGAATATCCGCCTTGGTGAGCGTGACCGCCGCCGCCACCTGCTGGCGGGCGTGCTCAGATGTGATTGCCGTTGTATTAGTTTTAGACATTGCCTTACACCGCAGCGCCGCCCGGTAGGAGGGCGGCGCCAATTTCAATTCAAAACAGCTGCACACCCGGTGTGCAGCGCAGACACAGAGGCTTAGCCGATCGAGCCTTCCATTTGGAGCTGGATCAAGCGGTTCATCTCGATTGCATATTCCATCGGCAGCTCCTTCACCAGTGGCTCAATAAAACCAGAAACCACCATGGACGAAGCCGCCTCCTCCGTCAAGCCGCGACTCATCAGATAAAAGAGCTGGTCCTCGCCCACTTTGGACACCGAAGCCTCATGGCCAATCGTAACGTCGTCTTCGTCGATCTCAATTGTGGGATACGTGTCCGAGCGCGATTTATCATCAATCAGCAGCGCGTCGCACACCACCGAAGACTTGGAGCCATGCGCTCCCTTGTACACCTTGATCATACCGCGGTAGGAAGATCGCCCGCCGCCGCGCGAGATGGACTTGGAAACAATTTTCGAGGTGGTATTGGGGGCGCCATGCACCACCTTGCCGCCGGCATCCTGATGCTGGCCCGGCCCGGCAAATGCAATTGACAGCACTTCGCCATGCGCTCCCGGCTCGAGCAAATAAACGGATGGGTACTTCATCGTGAGCTTCGAACCCAGGTTGCCGTCCACCCACTCCATAACTGCGTCCTTGTAAGCCGCAGCGCGCTTGGTCACGAGGTTGTAAACATTGTTGGACCAGTTTTGAATGGTGGTGTAACGGCAGCGCCCGCCAGCCTTAATCACTATCTCCACCACTGCGGAGTGCAAAGAGTCGGCAGCATAGGTGGGGGCGGTACAGCCTTCCACGTAATGCACACTCGCGCCTTCATCCACAATAATTAGCGTGCGCTCAAACTGGCCGGCGTTTGCAGAGTTGATGCGGAAGTATGCCTGTAGCGGCATTTCAATATGCACCCCCTTGGGCACGTAAATGAATGAGCCACCCGACCAAACCGCCGAGTTAAGTGCAGCAAACTTGTTGTCCGTTGGCGGAATAATGGTGCTGAAGTATTCCCGTACCAGCGCCTCGTGCTGGCGCAAGCCCTCATCCATGCCAAGGAAGATCACGCCCTGATCCTCCAAATGCTTTTGGATGTTGTGGTAAACCACCTCTGAGTCGTACTGGGCGCCTACGCCCGACAAAAACTTTTGTTCGGCCTCGGGAATTCCCAAGCGCTCAAACGTATTCTTGACTTCCGGCGAAACATCTTCCCAACTGCGCTTGCCGGCATCGGGCGGCTTGATGTAGTAGTAGATATTGTCGAAGTCAATCTGCGCCACATCGCCGCCCCAGTCCGGCATGGGCTTGCTGAAGAATATATCCAGCGAACGATGCCGAAATGCGCGCATCCACTCCGGCTCATTTTTGCGATCGCAGATCTGGTCCAACACGGCATGATTGATGCCTTTTTCGGTCCGGAATGTATAAGTATCGGTTTCGTGGAAACCATACTTTGTTTCGTAGGACCCGTTGATTTGGCTGACGACTTCTTTTTCTTGCTCAGACATGATTAGCTCCTGTGCCGTTTAGGCGGCTGCTTCAGCATAACGCTCGCGCACCCACTCGTAACCCTGGGCCTCAAGCTGCAACGCAAGGTCAGGCCCGCCAGATTCTACTATGCGCCCACCCATCATAATGTGCACCTTGTCCGGCTTGATGTAGTTCAACATGCGCTGGTAATGGGTGATGATGAGCACGCCCAGCTTCGGGCCCACCAGCTTGTTGATGCCATCCGCGACAATGCGCAGTGCATCAATATCAAGGCCGGAGTCGGTTTCGTCCATGATCGCAATCGTCGGCTCAAGCGTGGCGAGCTGCAAAATTTCCGCGCGCTTCTTTTCGCCGCCGGAAAAACCCTCGTTCAAATAGCGCCCGGCAAAATCATGCGACATTTGCAGCGTGTCCATTCTTTCCTTCAGCAGTTTGCGGAACGCTGGAATTGGCATGCCCTTGCTCTTGGGATCCACCGCGCGCAAGCGGGCATTGATTGCCGTGCGCAAAAAGTTCGCAACCGTAACTCCCGGAATGGCGACTGGATACTGAAACGCAAGAAACAAACCCATCCGCGAGCGTTCATCCACGCCCAGCTCCAACAAGTCAACTCCGTCCATGATCACCTGCCCGGACGTGACCACGTAGTGCGGGTGACCCATCAAGGTGTTGGACAGCGTACTCTTGCCCGTTCCATTCGGCCCCATCAACGCATGAATCTCGCCCTGCTTCACAACAAGGTTGACGCCCTTCAGGATCTCCTTGCCTTCCACAGACACATGCAAATTTCTTATTTCCAGAACTGCGCTCATATTTTCAAGTTTCTCCACATTAGTGGAGTATACGATTTCAGCGGCCAAATGTCAATTAATAAGCCTTGTATCTTAGTTACTGCCCCAACTGGTAGAGCACCGTGCTGGAAAATAGCGCAAACTAGTCCCTTGCTTTTTTCAACCTCCTGCGCTAGACTATGGGTAATAAACCTCGTTCGCCCCCCTACGCACTAAGGAATCAGTTTTCGCTGCACTTGATATGGCGGAACATAAAAAATAAATTGAGACGCAGTGATGTTTGTTTCACCTATTAACGACAAGCCACTATCCCGCCCGGAAGCTTCCACCACGGTGCGTGAAGCGCCGCCAACTGCCAACATATCCAACCTTTGGCAGACGCTGGAAGGCACGCCTGCGCTGCCAGTAGACGAAGCGCAGCTTTCGAGCAACCGCGAGTTCGCCCAAGGGTCGCATCAAGAACTGCGCCAGCTGAACGAGCAGTTGCAAACGTTGCAGCAAAAGCAGCAAGATTCGGATGTAAAAATTGACGGCTTGGTCCGGACTGCGCAGCGCGCGTATGAGGCCACCAACAGCCTAAGCCAAACCACAAGTATTCTCACTAGCAAGCTGGCGCAGCTCGACAACATCGACAAGCGCCTCGAAAATGTGGAGACTTGGGTCCGGCGACCCTGGTGGCGCCGGCTTTTTGGCGATTAACCTTTGATTTTCTGCCCCGGGCACCCTTAAGATCCACGGCGTCCTGCCGATAATTTGATTACAGCGTAGGGGCTGCGGTCGGGCGCAGGCATCCTGTGAAGGGTCAACCTGCGCCCGGCGTCCCTTTCGTCGGCGGGAGTGCCCGCACTTCTATAACTGGTTTGGGCCAGGGTTATTGGAGCGGACACATTCTAGAACCTGCTGAAATTAGCCCTGCGTTGGCACAGCCCCAGCTAAGTGCTTCTGGCCCACTTTTGAGATTAGCGCTCCTGCAATGCAGGAGCGCTTTTATTTTCTACCGAACTTACTTTCCTCCGCGCCCGTCCTTGCGATAGCCCAGCAACGCGCCGCCAACTGTGGCCACAGCGAGTGATATCAGTTCAGCCACCCACGCGGTCTGCAACGCTCCGCTCCAAGTTGAATAGGTTGTGGCGATGGAGTGGTGCCACAAGGCGAAATAGAAAAAGCTGAGTCCGCCGATTGCTAAAAGTGCGCCTCCAGCTGCGTTGACCATGGCCGAATTATAGTGCAGGCACACGCCGCACCAGCCCGTCAAACGCCGGCCGGCACTGATACGCCACCGCTATGGAACAGTTTCCACCAGCACCACAGGCAGCAGGCCAGGGTCTCCATCAGGTTTCAAGCCGGCAAGCGCCACCCACCCGCCCTCAGCTTCCACCTTGCTGGCGTCCGTGATTTGCACCCAGCTGGCCGCCGCATTGCGTCCGATCAGCTTCATACAATCGCTGCGCATCAAATAAGCCAGCGCGGCAAAATCGGCACCCGGACCGGAGCGCACATTGATAGATGGTGAGCTAACACAAGCCGCCAACGGTGACGGAATTGGCGTGGGTGTTTCGGTGGGAATTGCCGGAGTAGTGGCGGTTGGCGTGGGCAGCCCGGCGGAGGCTTGGAGCGTCAGGGCGGCTGCGGCAAGCACTAGCGGGCGCGCCGTGGCAACAGCGGGCGGCTGCGCCGGTGCCGCTCCGGCGCCGGGGGAAAACTCCAGTGCGCCAACAAAATAGAGCGCGAATACCACCAATGCCAGCATGCCCGAAAACAACACAGCTGCGCCAGCCGTCAACACATGCTTGATCCATTGGCGGCGGGTGCTGGGATGCTCCACCGGCTCCGGCAAGCCGGCACTGTCGCCGCTGCGGGCGGCATCATAGGCTTGGCGGCGCGCGGGATCGCGCAATAACTGGTAAGCCCACTGCGCCAGGCGCAGCTGCCCCGCAGCGTGTGCATCCGGCCGCACGCTGGGGTGGTAGCGCGCCACAAACATCCGATACACCGCTTCAATCACTTGCGGCTCGGTGTTGGACGCAATATTTAGAATTTCGTAGGGGTCGCCGTCCAAATCTTCAGGCATGGCCATGCTGCGCAAACTGCAGGTGCGGCAAGTGTACATCAGGCACCGGAAAATTGACGCGCTTGCAGTGCACTGCTATACTTTCTGCAAGCGAGAAAAAATTATGACCGAGCGTCCCGAATTTTATTTGACCACTGATCCACAATTAGTTGCGCTGCGCGAAGGCTTGCGCGAAGTAATGGATCCCGAAATCGGCATGAGCATCGTCGAGCTCGGGCTCGTGCGCACTGCCGAGATCCAACCCGAAGGCGTACACATTATGATGATTATGACCACGCCCTTCTGTCCGTACAGTCCGGCCATTTTGGAAAGCACGCGCCAAAAGTCCCACGAAGTGACCGGCCTCACCGCCACCGTGGAAATGGGAATTGAGATGTGGAGCCCGGAAATGATGGAAGAGGGCGCTGGCGGAGAATGGGGCTTGTTCTAAAAAAGCTTCACAGGTTTTTCAGCCAGCCCATTCAACACGCTGGCATTACACGCCACGCCGGCCTGACTGCCTAACTACGGGCACCGTCCGGCATTTTTCAGCAACTCACCAACTGCGCCGTTCCCGGCGTAAAACTCCATAATTTCAGGCGGTTTGGCGCGTTCAAATCTCGCCTTAGGCTGGCTGAACTCGGCCTGAGGCGCACGATCATTCGCTTTGGCCGGGGATAAAAATGGAACTATGGCCACGACTTGGATGCACCGCAGATTGGAACTGAGGCCAGTGCTTCGCGAGCAGCTGCGCTACACGCTTGGATCAAGGACAGTGATCCGCATAGTTCTGCCCGGCGCCGCCACGCCCAAAAGTAGATTGACCAAGCTTGGCTGAAATCGAGTTTGGCAGTCGCCAGCGGCGGTTAACACCGAAGCACACTGCCCCGACTACCAGCTGGTGGCTCGCGGACTATATTGGCTGCCCGCCACTGGCGAACGCCGCTCGCCAAAATTAATTGCCCGCAGCACTCCAATATTCAGCCGGATAAACATCGGATAAAGTACCCGGGCGGGGTTGCGGGAGCGCCACGGCGCTGCCGATACCACAAGCAGGGCAAACACCAGTTTCAACCGGAGCATCACACAAAATGTCAACTACATCTCTGCCCTCAACACTGCAGCCGGAAAGCGGCCTTGTTATTGTGCTGCCGGGCGGCCCAGTCCGGGACCCCGCCGGCCAGCGCACAAACCGCTTTCGCTTTGAGCCCGGGCAGGCATTGCGCGGTGTTAACCTGCGCAGCTGTAATTTGTCGAACGTAAATCTGGCTGGCGCAAACCTGACACAGGCCAAGCTGGGTGGCGTAAATCTTTTCCAGGCAAACCTTGGAAAAGTCAACATGGAATACGTCAACGCTTACCGCTGCAATTTGCGCATGGCAAATATGGTGGAGGCACGCCTGAAACGCGCCGTCTTCTCCGAGTCAGATCTGGCGGGCGCGCAACTTAAGGGCGCGGACTTGACCGAGGCAAGCATGAGCAAGTCCAGCCTCACCGGCATGCATCTATCCAAGGCACTGCTCACCAAAAGCGATTTGACCGGCACTGATTTGAGCCATTCCGACCTGACCAAATCCAATTTGGATGCCGCGCGCATGAGCAGCTCGGATTGCAGCCATGTGAATTTTACGGGTGCCAAACTGCGCAAAACTGATTTGAGCCGCGCCAACCTCAGCCACGCCCAGCTAAGCGATACAGATTTTTCGGGCGCGGATCTGTCCTCAGCAGTTTTAGACTTTTCTGATGCGCCGCGGGCCAACTTCGCAGGCGCCGATTTTAACCGGGCTTCGCTGGTCGAAATCAAGGCAAATGAAGCCAACTTTACCAAAGCTGACTTTCAGATGGCAGACCTTGGGGACGCAGACATAGCAGGTGCAAACTTCGCTGGTGCGCGCCTGGTGGAAGCCCACCTGCCGTGGGCGAACTTGACCGGTGCGAACCTCACCAAGGCTAATCTCACGGAAGCAGACCTCAGCTGGGCGATCCTGAGTGGCGCAAACCTAACTGGTGCGATTTTGCTGCGTGCCAATCTTTCCTGGTCCGATATGGTGGGCACCAAGAAAGTAGATGCAAGCGGCAATACTGTACTGGACGGCGCGAACATGCAATATGCCGACCTGCGCAGCGCCCGCATGCAAGGCGCCAGCGCGGTGGGCGCACTCCTAAACAGTGCCAATTTGAATCAAGCCAATTTGGCTGGCGCAAACTTCAGCAAAGCTGAGCTGCGCAGTGCCCAGCTTTTCGGTGTGGATTTGCGCCGCACGATCCTTGCCAAAGCGCAGCTCACCGGCGCCAACCTGCGCGGTGCAGACTTGCGCGAAGCGGACCTGCGCGGTGCTGTCCTGACGCGCGCAAACCTGACCGGCGCAAATCTGGAAGGTGCAAAAGTGGACGCGAAAACATTCGTCGGCGTCGAGTCGCTGATTGACGCGACGATGCCAGACGGCTCAATCAGTACCGAGTAAACGGCACACCTGCCCTGCGATTGATATTGACGCCCCCTGTGCCTCAGGCACGGGGGGCGTTTTTGGTTAGAGAGACGCCGCTTACTTAGATGAGACGGATGCGTCCAGCGCCAGCAGCAGACACGCTTCCAATATGCGCATGGAACTGCCCGCTGGCCTCCAGTTCGTGCAGCAGGCCGGCCAGCGCTGCGGGCGCCACTGCCATTAAGAGGCCGCCCGATGTCTGTGGGTCAAACAGCAATTGCTGCTGCCACGGCGCAATGCCATCGCCGCCATCCAGCCACTGGCTGTAAAAATCAATATTGCGCGTCGTGCCGCCGGGGAAAATATGGGCGCGCGCATACTCCTGTGCGCCATCCAACCACGGCAGCGCCGCCCACCGCAGGTTGAAGCTGGTACTAGATTGGGCAGCCATCTCGTGTGCGTGCCCAATCAAACCAAAGCCGGTAATGTCCGTTGCCGCATGCAGCGCGCCTGCCAGGCTTCGCCCCGCCAGCATTGCCTTGCGGTTCAGTTGTGCCATCACAGCCACACATGCGGCTACATGCGCTGCGCTCGCTGCACCTTCCTTGAGTGCAGTGGTGATGGTGCCGCTGCCCAGCGGCTTTGTGAGCACCAGTTCATCGCCGGGCTGCGCCCCGCCCTTGGTCCATATTTTTTTGGGGTGCGCGAGGCCGATCACCACCAGGCCAAACTTGGGCTCCTGGTCCGCAACCGAGTGGCCGCCTGCAAGCACCGCGCCGGCTTCGCGTACCTTCTCAGCGCCGCCGCGCAGGATCTCCGCCAGCAACTCGCCGGGTTGATCGCCCGGCCAGCACAGCAGGTTCAGCGCAAATAGCGGATCCCCGCCCATCGCATAAATATCCGAGAGCGCATTGGCAGCAGCCACCGCGCCAAAGTCGAACGCGTCGTCCACTACGGGCGGAAAGAAATCCGCAGTGGCTATCACCGCGCGTTCTTCATCTAACTGGTAAACCGCGGCATCGTCTGGCTGCGCGATGCCAGCCAGCAACTGCGGAAAGTCCGCAGCGCCAAAAATATTTGCGAGCGAACCAACTACATCCCCGAGCACGCGGGGATCCAATTTAGATGCTCAGCCCGCGCATGTGGCCAGCGTAGTAAGGCGGATGCGCTTGCCGCCGTTGAGCTGCGCGTCAGGGCTGGCGCCGGGCATTCAGTTGGTCTCCAAATTAACCCGCGGGCTGCAGCGTCGGCGGGCCGCCTTCATCCAATTCAGACTCAAGCCCGGACACTTTATCCATTTGCCACGCAGGCGCGCGCTCAATATCAATATCGCCGAATGGTTCAGGCTGCGTGGCATGCACCATGTGGCGGCGCACCAGCTCCAGCACTGCCAGAAAGGTAGCCACAACTTCCGCCCGCGGCTGGCCGACACGCAGCAAATTGAAAAACTTGGTGCTGAGCGAATTGCCTAAAATGCGGGCAATGTGGGCAATTTTGTCCCTTACCAAGAAGCGCGGACGCGGCAGCACGCTGGTTACCGGCTGCTGATCCGTGCGCGGCTGGGTGAGCACGCGTAACATTGCGCGCAGCAAGTCGGCGGGGCTAAGCTTGGACAAGTCCAGGCGCGGCTCCACCTTTGGCGGTTTGGCCATGCGCACAAAAGTCTGGCGCCCGGCCTGCTGGCATTGCAGCAAAAATCCGCTCGCATCCTTGAAGCGCTTGTACTCGCGCAGCTGCCGCGCAAGTTCCTCGGCGGGGTCCAGCTCCTCCGGCTGCCGGACAGGCGGGCGCGGCAGCAGTGCTTCACTCTTGATGAGCAGCAGCCGCGCCGCAATAATCAAAAACTCCGCCAGGTCCGCAATCTGGCGCTGCTCCAGCTGGCGCACATAAGCCAGGTACTGGTCGGTCACTTGCGCCAGCGCCACGCGCGTTATGTCCAGTTCCTCGCGCTCAATGAGATGAAGCAGCAGGTCCATTGGGCCGGAGAACACCGGCAGGGAGACCGCATAGTGGTTGGGAAACATATTGGCGTATGAATCATAACACGCAGCCCGCCAAAAAACGCGGAAAACTTGACGCTGCCCGTGCGCTGTGCTATTCTTGTGACGCGCAGAACAAGTGCGCGTTACCCGTTGCGGGGTGGAGCAGTGGTCAGCTCGTCGGGCTCATAACCCGAAGGTCGCAGGTTCGAATCCTGCCCCCGCTACCTTGCATCAGTCAGTAGTGTGCAACCCGCCCTACTGACTGGTCGTTTATGGCCTGCGCAGTCGCTCGGCGGGGTAGCTCAGTGGCAGAGCAGGGGACTCATAAGCCCTTGGTCGAGAGTTCGACTCTCTCCCCCGCCACTTTGCTTCATTAGGAATGCTCCCGATAAACTTCTGATAAATTGGATGCGCGCAGCGCACCGGAGTGCGCCGGGCAACTTAGGGCCCGCACCCGCCGCACCCAAACCGCCAGCAGCAGCCCGCCTGCCGGCCCGCAGCCGGTTGCGAGTCCCGCATGGCACAAGCAACCCGCACACCAAAAGCCGCGTTAGCAACCCGCCGCGAAACATGCGGCAAAATTTGCGCGAACTGTACGAGCGCGCAGCCTCATTATTTAGCCGCACTTTATGGGCACACCGGCCCGCACAACGTAGATTGGTGGTTAGGACAAACGCCGAATGCCACCCACACCGCAGACCCGCTGGCGCACACAGGCGCAAGCCAGCCTTGATGCTGGCGATCCGCCGGCAGCAATCGGCAGCCTGCTTGACTATTTAGCCACAATTCCCGAAGACACGGATGCGCTTGTACTTTTGGGAGACTGCTACCTTGCCGGTGGCGCTGGTGCATGCGCCCATGCCAGCTATCTGCTTGCGCAGCGGCTTGGAGCACAAGTCGGCGCCCGGCTGCGCATGGCCGAGCTGTCTGCAGAGCACAACGCCCCGGAAGACTGGCTGCAAGAATCCGGCTTGCCGCATAATGCCCGGACCCTGTTTGAGCGGATTTGCCCGATAGCTGAGCCTGGCCACGACAACAAGCCGCAGCCGCTCAGCGCTGAACAGGCGCAACATGTAATGCAGCGTGTGCTGCAAGGCACCGACCCATCCAGCGAGGTGCGCACGCGCTACGCGGATGTATTGCGCTCCTTGCCGCCACTATTGGAGCTGGCAGCCAGCCGCGCCGTAACGGAGGGTACGCCCGGCAGAGCCATTGCTTTGCGGGCACTCGCTCACGAATTATCGGCACCCGCTTAAACAAGTCGAAAAACACCAGTTTTTACCCATAAATTCTTTTCATGCCGCCCACTGGGGCGGCTTTTTTGTTGTTTTTCGCCATCTGATCAAAAAACCAAGCCTAAACAGGACCGAACTGCTGCCCCAATCGTCAAGTTCGCCTCCAAACTGCCGATTACTACCTTGGCGCATATCAGCTCAGCACCCCGTATGGGTGCGGCTGCGTTGCATTGATTATTTTTTATTGCACGCCAGTAAATAGAACGGAGTATTTATTTTGGAGCACACAGCCTCTATCGCAGCGCCAGATGGTGCGGCACCTGCCGCCGCCAAGAGCGCGGCCTTTGGAAACGCAACCAAGGACCGCACCCTGGTGGCGTTGACAAGCAACGAGGTAAAGCTGATCAAGCGCTTGCGCGGTTTAGACCAGGCGCAGTATCTGATGGTTGTCTCTGTCGATCGCAGCGGACCGGTGGCGGTGGCGCTGCTGGGCAGCGCACAGCTAGAGAAGCTGGGCTAAGGACAGCGACGGCAAGTATGGCAATTCGTGATTCCTTGCGCTTGCGCACGATGGGAGCAAGTGCACTGATGGGACAGCACGCCGACGGCGGCATGCGGTTTGAGTATGGCAGTAGTGGCCCGCCGGGAGAACTCCCGACGCCAGCCCCGGGTGGCGGCCGCAACGGAGCGTTGCAGCAGCCAGCTTTGGGCAACGGCTACACGTTACAAGCAAGCGGACATTCCAGCAACGTGAGGGACGCAGCCGGAATGTATGAAGTTTTTAAGCCCCGGCTCAGCACTGCAAAGAGTGCTTGCCGGAACCAGATTAATCGTTGAGAACACACGGAGGAGTGGTTACTATGAGTAAATCGACATCGATACTCCCACGTGCACTAGCAGACGGAATGCAGTATGCATTCCTGGGCGTACTTGCGCTGGCAGTTTTGCTTGCGCCGGTTACGGCCAGCCCCTTTGCGTTGCACGCCCCTACGACCGCGGCCCTGGCCGCACCGGCTGGATTCCTGACGGAATACGCCACCCGCCTGACCGGCGCCGCCAAGGCAGCGCCCGCTACAGCGCAGGCACTGCGCGACGCAAGCGCTGCGCCGCAGCGCGGCGACGAGTACCCGTGGCACCCGGCAGTGCTGGCAGCCGCGCCAGTGACCGGCACCATATACGTGTCGCAGTCTGCCGGCTTTACGCAGCTGGCGGAAGGCAACGGGTCTGACAACTACGCGATTGTGCTTTCAAGGGCGCCCAACAGCCTCGTCTCCATTCAAGTGAGCGATGTATCCGGGCAGATACAGGTAAGCACAGACACCACCACGTTTTCAACATCGATTGACTTGATCTTTACATCGTCCAACTGGTTCGTGGCGCAAACCGTTAACCTGCGGGCAGTCAACGACGCGGTCTACGAGGGCAAACATTACGCAACCGTCACGCACAATGTGTATACGCTGGATAGCCAGTACCAGGGCATCGAAGCCGCCAGTGTTACGGCCGGCATAGATGACAACGACAACGGGATTGAAATTCAGCAAAGTGGCCGCTCCACGGATCTCAACGAGAGCGACGGCGTGGGAGACACGATTACCGTGCGGCTTTCAACGCAGCCCACCGGCCCGGTGACTGTCACGGCTTTCGCGAACAGCCAGGCCTATGTGCGCACCAGTGCCAGTGCAGTCTTGTCGCCCGTGAGCATCACATCGCTTTCCTTCAGTTCCGCCAACTGGAGCACACCGCAGACGGTGTATGTGTCCGCGAGCGACGACTCCACCAACGAGGGCACCCACACTGCATCGATTACTTTTGCGGCAGACAGTGCCGACAAGTTCTATGACACGGATGGCTCGTTTGGCGGCGTGGCGATCACTAACTTTTCCACGTCCACAGTGGTCACAAATATTGTGGACAACGCCTACAGCACGGCAAACAGCACGACGGCCCGCTCCATAGCTGCCAACGTCACGGACAATGACAGCAAAGTGGTGATTGAACAGAGCGGCGGCCGGACCTTCGTAAAAGAAGGCGCGCCTTCCGGGGACAGCTATACCCTGCAGCTGGCCAGCCAGCCCACAGATAACGTAAGCATCACGCTGGCCATCAGCCCGTACACAGCTCCGACTGTGCAGGCACAGCTGCTGGTGAGCCCGATGAGCCTCACCTTCACGCCGAATAACTGGAATGTGCCACAGGTGGTTACTGTGAGGGCGGTTGACGATGTGACCCTGGAAGGATCGCATAGCGTAACCATAACCCACACCATCCGGAGCACATCATCCACCAACAGTACTGTGGTTGCGGATGCCAACTTCAATCTTACCGGGATCGGCTCGGTCAAGGTGACCATCCTGGACAATGACACGGCCAACAATGGCGGTGCAGACTTCGACGGCGATGGCAGGGCAGATATCGCAATCTACCGGCCGAATACCGCTCAATGGATCTACCGCCAATCCAGCAACATAGTTGTTGAGTCGACTACCTGGGGCCTCGCCGGCGGCGCGGATATCCCGGTCAATGGCGACTTTGATGGCGATGGCTTCTCGGACCCGGCCGTCTACCGGCCCAGCACGGCCCAATGGTTTGTGAAGGGCTCAGTGAACAACGACTTCAGTGTCATCACCTGGGGCCTCGCCGGCGGCGCGGATGTGCCGGTGCCCGCAGACTACGACGGCGATGGCGCCACGGACCGGGCGATCTTCCGCCCCTCCACGGCGCAATGGATCATCCGCAAGTCATCCACCGGCACCGCACAGGTGGAGACCTGGGGCGTGCAGCTGACAGCCGGCGAAGTGCCGGTGCCCGGCGACTATGACGGCGACACAATGGCAGATGTTGCAATCTATCGCCGCTCAACAGCGCAGTGGATTGTGAAGCGCTCTAGTGACGGGGCAACCTCGGTGATCACCTGGGGCGAAGCCGGCGGCGCAGACGTACCGATAGTGGCGGACTTGGACGGCGACAAGCGGGCGGACCGCGTAGTGTACCGGCCGTCAACGTCCCAATGGTTCGCTTACCTGTCGAACACCGGCACGTCCAGCGTGGTGACGTGGGGTGCGGCAGGCACTACAGATGTGCCAGTGACGGCTGACTGGGACCGCGACGGCAAGAGCGACCCGGCAGTCTTCCGGATCTCTTCCGGGCAGTGGTTTGTGAAGCTGTCTGGCTATGCCGATGGCGACTATCGGCAGGCACTGGTGATCACCTGGGCTGCGGCCGGAAGCATCGACTACCCGCTGCCGGCACCGGACTCGGACGGCAATGTGGTGGCCAATTAGCACAACAGTTGTGAGCGCCGGAACCTTGCGGGGTTCCGGCGCACCTTCCAAGCCAAGCGTGAATTGTAAAACGGACCAAGACAGGAGCGTCCTTTCAGGGAAAGGAGACTAGGATCATGATCAATAATTCAAAAAATCAATTATCGGCCGCCAGCCGGCGGATTGCGCGCTGGGGCTTGCGCCTCTTGGCGGCACTGACACTTGCACTCGGGCTAACCACCGCCTTCGGCGCAGCCGTGCCGGCTTTCGCCGCGCCAGGCATCCCGGACCCGGGCCTGACCAACCTGCCCGGCATCAGTGGTATCTCCTACCCCGGGCACTCTGGTGTGCACCGGACGCTGGTGTTGCTCGTGCAGTTTTCCAATCAGGCGAGCCTCGGCTCTACCGTGAACAATTGGGTTCAAAAGTTCTTTGGGCCCACGGACAGTGTGGACCACTACCTCAAAGAGGTATCGTACAACGCATTCCGCCTGATGGGCGGATACGAGAGCTATGGGGCTGAGAACGATGGTGTTGTTGGCTGGCTGACGATCTCCGGCACGCATCCCTCGACAATGTCTGAAGTTCTGTTGAACAAAAGCAGCGCGAGCGCCGGGGGCGCAGCGGCAGAGTCTATCGTATCAAAAGCGATTACTGCTTCCAACGACTACGTAAATTACAACGACTATGACCAGAACGGCGACGGCATCCTGACCGTCAACGAACTGGAGCTGGTGGTTGTTGTGGCCGGTTATGAAGGCGAGTACGGCACCACCTGCGGCAAGTATGTGTGGAACCACCGCTCCGCCCTGACCACAGCAGTGACTGTGGACGGCACCAGCGTTGGCACCAAGGGGTACATGATTGCCGGCGAGCGCCACTGCAGCGCCTCTGTGGCAGAGCATGAAGCCACCATTGGTATCTTTGCCAAACTCATGGGCTATAACATTGGCTACCCGGCCATGACTGACACAGACAGCACTGCCACGGTGCAGGGCTATGGCTTGGGCGCGTTCGATCTGATGGGCACCGGCTTCTTTAACCGCAAGCTGCCCAACACACCGGAAGGCATGTGCACTGCAACATCCGCAGCCACATGCGTAGCCGGCAGTGTAAACAACTACAGAGGCTCTTCGCCGGCGCATCCGTCTGCGTTCCTCAAATGGTATATGAACTGGGTCACGCCGGAACGCATCTCCGGCACCCAGACTGTGCAGCTGGCGCAAGTGGAAACAAGCAAGCGCATAGTGCAAATGCGGGAAAACCAGCAAGGCTTGGACTGGAACCGGGATGTAAGCATCTCGCGCAGTGACGGCAGCAAACAGTACGGCTGGGGCGAATACTTCCTGATGGAAAACCGCCAGCGCGTCGGCTACGACGCGGGCCTGCCGGGCTGCGGTGTGCTCATCTACTCTGTAGATGAGACGGTAGCCAGTTCCGGCACCGTGGCGATGAATGATGAGGCGCACAAGCTGGTGGATCTCATCGAGGCCGACAATCTGTCGCAGCTGGACAGCCGGACCTCGGGGAACGACGGCGACACGAATGATTTTTACCCGGGCGGCTCCGCCAACCGCACGTTCAACAGCACTTCTTCGCCAAACAGCAACCTGTACGGCGGCCGGGCCAGTGGCGTAAGCGTAACCAACATCACCAACCAGTGCCTCGCCACCATGTCCGCGGATGTGGCCGTGACAAATGAGGCCACACTGCGCAAGGTCAGCCGCGAAGAGTCCGCCGGCAGCACAATTGTGACTGAAGGCAGCAGCACAGGCTTGGACAGCATCCAGGTGTCCATCAACACCCAGCCGCTCTCGCAAGTTTCAGTCACGATCACAGACACATCGGCCACCCGCCAGGTGCAGTTTGCCACCGGCACCGATGCGCAAATAAGCGCAGGCTACACCCTGGTGGTTACAAACACCGTGACGTTGTTCTTTGATGCCTCAAACTACACGGTGCCACAGCAGGTCAATTTCGCCGCGATAAACGACACCACAGCCGAGGGCGACCATAATGCGATCGTTACCTTTGCTGTCCAAAGCAGTGACCTGAACTACAACGGATTGCTGATGGACAAGATCCGCGTCAATGTGGTCGACAATGAGGCTGCCGTGCAGCTAACTAATACCGATAGCAACATCGATGTGAGGGAAGGCGACACGGTTGGCGACACCTTTACGCTGGTGCTGAAGACACAGCCCACCGCGCAGGTCTCGATCACTATGGGCACCAATGCACAGCTGACAGTCTCGCCGGCCAGCCTGCTGTTTACCTCCAGCAACTACTCGTCGCCGCAGACAGTGACCATCAAGGCAGTGGATGACGCTGCGCTGGAAGGCAATCACACCGGCACAGTCACTTTTGTGGTGTCCAGCCGGAACACTAACTACACCGTTGCAGACAGCAACTACGACTCGATCTCGATCATCGGTATCACCACCGGTGTGTCCACGACGACCGCGATTGCCCGCATCAGCGACAATGACACGCGCGTCACAATCACGGAATCCAACGGTTCCACCAAGATGAAAGAGGGTGGCAGTGACACTTACACGATTGTGCTCACAACGCAGCCCAGCGCTGACGTGAATGTGTCCATGACCGTCAGCGGCCAGGATATGGGTCTGTCGCCCGCCACGCTCACCTTCACCTCCGTGAACTACGCCGTGCCGCAGACTGTGACGGTGACCGGCTTCCGCGACAACTTCATCGAAGGCGCAGAAACCTTCAGCATCTCGCACCGCGCCTACAGCACGGATACGAACTACCAACTAACGGGTACCGGTGGCACCACCACCAGCCTCAATACTGTCATTGCCCGGGTACTGGACCAGAACGGCGCCAGTGCAGGCGCGGACTTTGACGGCGACGGCCGCGCGGACCATGCAGTGTACCGGTCCACCTCCGGCCAATGGTTTGTGCGCAACTCCGGCACTGCCGAGGCGAGTGTCGTCACCTGGGGTGAGGCCCGCTCGGGCTCAACCCATGAGGTGCCCGTCACCGGAGACTATGACGGAGACGGCAAGGCGGACCACGCCCTCTACCGGCCCGACACGGCGCAGTGGTTTGTGCGCCAGTCTGCGGACCAGACGGCAGCCGTGATGGTTTGGGGCCGCGCTGGAGCGGGAGACCTGGCAGTACCAGGCGACTATGACGGCGATGGCCGCACGGATCGCGCAGTCTATCGGCCGAGCACAGCACAGTGGTATATCTACCTGTCCGGCACCAGCAAGGTTGCGGATGTGGTGACCTGGGGTCTCGCAAATGCGGGTGATGTACCGGTGCCGGGCGACTATGACGGCGATGGCATCACTGACTTGACGGTGTTCCGCCCGAGCTCAGCGCAGTGGTTCATCCGCAAGTCCACTGACGGCCTGGCACAGGTAACCACCTGGGGCTCCGCGGTTGGCAGTGGCACAGCCCATGACATCCCGCTGGCCGCAGACTTTGACTCCGATGGCAAGACTGACCTAACCGTCTACAAGCCGTCGACTGCCCAATGGTTTGTGCTGAAGAGTGCCACTTCATCGGTGCAGGTGAACAACTGGGGCATTGCCGGCAGCACGGACATTCCGCTGGTTGGTGACTACGATGCCGACGGCATAACTGACCTGGCAGTGTACCGGCCGAGCACAGCGCAGTGGTTCATCAGGCAGTCCAGCGATGCGGTGGCTTCGGTCACCACCTGGGGCATAGCTGGCGGAACGGACTGGCCGATCCCGGCTCCGGAATACACCACAGACTTCGACCCGTACTACTAGTGCGGGCGGGGCGGGCAACCCAAGCGGTTGCCCGCCCCACCCTTGTGATGGATAAAAGGGCGGAGTGCCATCAGCGGCACTGCGCCCTTTTTGATTCCAATCAGCGATCACACCGATGGCGGTGCTCGCAGCACACGCCACCGCGCTTTGAGCATCCGTGCCACGGTGCACCGCAAACTACATGCGGCTTGTTAGCCGGCTTGCAAGCGCGAGCCTCGCGTTCGTTCACGCCGGTTTAATCGCGGCTTACTAAATCGTTTACGGAGGCGCGCCGCCACAAATTCTAAACTCTGAGCCATGCAACTGCGCTGCAAACCCGATGTCTGCGGCCCGCTCGCGCGCCCCCGCCATGAATAACGCACTTTCTGTCGCGCTCATGCGCGAACTGCAAGCGCTGCTCGCCAACGGCAACAGCGCGCCAGACACGCCGCTGCTGCTCGATGTTTTGTTTTCCTACCGCCAACTGCTCGGCCGCCTGCCAGAGTTTGATGGCGTGCCCGCCTTCCGCGAACGCCTTGCAGGCTGCAACCTCTTTGACTACGTGCGCTCGCTGCTTAGCGCGCCGGAGTTTCAAGCGCGCATTTACGACATGCCGGACTCCGACCTGGCAGTGATGGCGCAACTGCCCGACAACCTGCGGCTGTGGTTTTATTTGAAGGATCGCACCGTGGGTTTGCAAATTGCGCTGGGACGCTACGAGCCGGAGGTGCTGGGTGCCCTGGCCGGGCTTCTCAAACCCGGCATGCACTGCGTGGACGTGGGCGCCAACATTGGCTTGTTTACCGTCTTGATGGCAGCTGCTGTTGGCCCGGCGGGCGGCAGCGTGCACGCCTTCGAGCCCTTCCCTTCCGCGTTTGCGCTGCTGGAGCGCAACTGCGCTGAGAACCAGCTGCAGCCTGCGGTGCAGCTGCATGCGGCAGCGTGCCACGCAGCCGCCGGCAGCATCACCATCTTTTCCAACCCCAATCCGTTCGGCAACATGGGCCACATGTTTACGCCCAACCACGCGGGTGCTGCCATCACCACCGGCATGGTGGGGATTACCGTGCCGCAAGTGGCGGTGGATGAAGCCGTGCCAGCCCACAAGCGCATCGGGCTCGTGAAGATTGACATTGAGGGCGCCGAACCGCATGCGCTGCGCGGCATGCAGCGCATCTTGCAGCGCGACCGCCCGGTGCTGCTGGCCGAGTTCAACCCGTACTGCCTGCGCAACATGAACGAGTCCGACCCGGCCGAGTATCTGGCACAACTGCGCAGCTACAACTACCGCGTGCTGGATCTGGCCGACTACTTGCGCGGCTCCGACCAGCAGTTTGAGTACCAGCCTGCTCCCGGCGAGACCCTCACACAGCTGGTGTGCCTGCCAAACTAGCGCATGCAGCCGCAAGCCACTGCCAAGCCCACCGCGCAAACCGCGGGTGCTAGCCCCCTTCCAGTCATCTGGGAGTCGCCAATCTTTGATTACACCGGCTACGCCACCGCGTGCCGCACCGCAGTGCTGGGGCTGGCGCGCAGCGCAACGCCAATCCGCTTGCTGCCCAGCGACCTGCACTCGGATGAATGCGAAGGCTTGAAGCCGGCGGACAAGCAGCTGCTGCAAAGCCTGACGCACGCCGATTACACGAACGGGATTGGCGTGTGCTACGAGCAGCCCATCCGGCCCGGCACCACCTTTGATGTCTTTCGTGCCTTTCGCGAACGGCACCCCAACCTGCATGCTTATGTGGGCGCCACAAAATTTGAGACTAACAACCTGCCCCCCGCGTGGGTGCATGCTTGCAACGCAATGGATGAGGTGTGGGTGCCTTCGCGCTTTGCGCAAGAGACATTTACGCGCGTGGGCGTGGCGCCGGAAAAGCTGCATATTGTTCCGGAGGCAATTGACCTGAGCGTGTTTCAGCCGGGCACTACCCGCCCCCTGCCCATTCCCAACCGGCGCACCTTCAACTTCCTGAGTGTGTTCCAGTGGAGCGTGCGCAAGGGCATGGATGTACTGCTCAAAGGCTACCGCCGCGCGTTTCAGGCGCAAGATGACGTATCGCTCACGCTGCGCGTGTACAGCGGCGACGGCCAATCGGCCCGTGCGCCGCTGATGCAATTGCTGCGCGAGCTGAACTGGAAAGAGGGCCGCGACCCCACCATCATATTGCTGGACAGCTACCTGCACGCGGACCAGATGCCAGCGCTGTTTGCTGCGGCGGATGCATTTGTGCTGCCCACGCGCGGTGAAGGCTGGGGCCTGCCGTACATGGAAGCCATGGCAATGGGCGTGCCGTGCATTGCCACACGCTGGGGCGGCTCCACCGAATTTATGACCGACGCCAACTCGCTGCTGCTGGACATTGACGGGTTGGTGGAAATGGACGACCCCGAGTTTCTGCATCACAACCCGCACTTCCGCGGGCACCGCTGGGCCAACCCATCGGCTGAGCATTTGGCGCACCTGATGCAAGGGCTTGCAGCCAACCCGCAGCGCGCAAGAGAGATTGGCGCGCGCGGCCGCGCCGACTTGCTGCAGCATTGGGGGCCGCCACGCGTGGCAGCCGCAATCGCTGCCCGGCTGCAAGCCCTCGGCGCGCAGCCCGCCCGCCGCGCCCACAGCAGCGCCGCCACCACCACCCTGCTCAAAGATTTGCCGGTTACATTTCAATCAGCCATCTTTCATTTCGGCGGGTATGCGTGGCGCGGGCGCAGCGATATCACCAGTTTGCATAACGCCGGCGTACCGGTGCGGGCGGTGGATCTCACTGCCAACACTTTTTACATCAACCAGCTCAGCGCAAGCGAGCTGAACGCGTGGCGCACGCTGGAGCGCCGGCCGGTGCGCAAAGGCGTCTTTGTGGTGCACAATGTGCCGGTATCCAACCGCGGCGAAGCGGTGTTTCCAAAGCTGCGCCAGCGCAACCCGGGCTACAACGCCTACGTGGGATTTGTGGCCACAGAAGTGGATGGCGCGCCCGCCGACTGGGTGGCGGCGTGCGGGGCGATGGATGAAACCTGGACGGTGAGCACGTTTGTGCGCGATGCGCTTGTGCGCTCCGGCCATGACCCGCAACGGGTGTTTGCCATGCGCCCGGGCATCGATGCCAGCTTGTACAATCGCGCGTTGCTTGAGCCGCTGCCGATTGCGGGCAAGCGCGGCTTTACCTTCCTGTCCGTTTTTGAATGGGCGCACCGCAAGGGCTGGGACGTACTCTTGCGCGCCTTCTTCTCGGCGTTCTCTGCGGCAGATGATGTGTGCCTTGTGCTGCGCGCGTACGACAGCCACAGCGGCGCCGCTTTGCATGCGCGCATTCAAGAATTTGCGCGCACGCACGGCTTTGACACGGGCCGCCTGCCGCAGTGCATTGTGCTCAACGAAGACCTGCCGACGAAAGACCTGCCGCGCTTGTACGCAGCTGCGGACGCATTTGTGCTGCCGTCGCGCGGCGAAGGCTGGGCGATCCCGTGCATGGAGGCAATGGCTGCCGGCCTGCCCACTATTGCCACCAACTTTGGCGGCCAGCTGGATTTTATGAATGCAGATGTGAGTTACCTGCTGGACTACAAGCTGACGCCGGTGAGCACCGCGGGCTGGAATGAAAACGAAAATACTGTCCAATACAAGGGCTTCAATTGGGCGGAGCCATCCGTCGAACATTTGACGCACATCCTGCGTAATGTATTTGAGAATCGTGCTGCTGCTGCCAGCCGCGGCCAGGCTGCGCGCGCCTGGATTGCCCGCGAGTTCACGCCGGAGACGGGCGCCAACTGCATGTTGCCGCGCCTGCGCGCGCTAAGCGCGGCTGCCGGCGGCGGCCGCGAGCTTGCAGCGCTGCGCACCGCCCTGGCAGCGCAAAACTGGCCGGCAGCCGCAGAGCTGGCTGTGGCTGCGCGCGCTGCGCAGCCGTTCTCTGGCGATGCCTACATTCTGGCAGCCGATTGCGAAGTGCACGCCGGCCACACGGCGCAAGCGCTGGAGCTCTACCGGGCTGCCGCACTGCGCGGCAACGGCCTGGCCGCCCTGCGCCGCGTGGAAGCCCTGCAAGAAAGCGCCGGCGAAGTTACTGCAAGCCAGGCTAAGCAAGGCAGCCACTGATGCTAACCCCGCGCCACCAAATGCGCATCCGCACAGAGCGCATGCGGCTGCTTGACGAGCACGCGCAGCGCACGCGCCGGCTGGCAGCAAGCCAGCTGCTGCCGTGCCTGCCCGCGCCGGTTGTGCCGGTTGCACTATGGCACAACATGCTGTGGTGCCTGGCCGTGCCACTGCAGCAGCTGCTGGCAGAGGCACCGGCCGCTTCCGCAAGCCCCTAACGCAACCGCCTTCAACTCAGCTTTACGCGCGCTTCAACACCGGCTTACGCCGGCTTTATGGAGTGAACAGCGGGCGCGTGATTAACTCCCTGCTATGGAGCTTTCCGTCAGCCCCGTGGCTTGCTGGATTCATACGGCGCTTGCAACCGCTACCGGCTTCCGCCTGACCGCCAGCGGCAGTGCCCCACCCGGCATGGGCACATTGCCATGATCCCTGAAGCGAATTCACAATTGCAGACCAAATGGTCTGCGCCGCTGCTTTGCTTTGATGGCTACGCGACGGTGGCGCGCGCCAGCGTGCAGTCATTGGTGCGCAGTGGCGTACAGGTTGAGGTCGAGCCGTTCAACACCGACCCCAACTACATGCGCCTGCTCGACGCACAGACCGCCGGAGATTGGGCACAGATCCTGAAGCAGCGCGCCGGACCGGGCGTGCACGTCACCTATAACCTGCCCGTCTCACCGGCTGACTTGCAAAATGTGTATGCAACGCAGCGCTTGCAACACCCCGGGCATCTCGCCTACGTGGGCGCTTCCATGCTGGAAACAGACCGCGTACCAGCCAGCTGGGTGCGCGCCTGCCAGTCCATGGATGAAATTTGGGTGCCAACGCATTTCAACCGCGAGACCTTTGCAGCCTGCGGCATTGAACCCCACAAGCTGGCAGTTGTGCCGATGGGGCTGGACATGCTGCAGTACGACCCGCTCAAAATACAGCCGCTGGAAATTGCCGGGCGCAAGGGCTTCATGTTTCTCTCGGTGTTTGAGTGGACGCTGCGCAAAGGCTGGGATGTGCTGCTCGAGGGCTATGTAAAAGCGTTTAGCGCCCGCGATGATGTGTGCCTGGTAATCAAGGCGCACGGCGGACGCAAAAAGGTTTCCGTCCGGCAGCAGGTGGATGAATACCTGCGCACGCTCGGGCGCTCGCCGGAGAGTGCGCCGGCCATCATCGTAATCAGCCAGAAGCTTTCGCCAGTGGAAATGCAGCGCTTGTACCGCGCTGCGGATGCGTTTGTGCTGCCGACACGCGGCGAGGGCTGGGGCCTGCCATACATGGAGAGCATGGCGCTGGGCGTGCCCGCAATTGCCACGGGCTGGAGCGGCCACACAGAGTTCATGACGGCAGAAAACAGCTACCTGCTGGATTACAAACTCACGACCGTCTCCGAGGCTGCCTGGCGCGACAACCGCAACTCTGAAATCTACAAAGGCCACAACTGGGCCGAGCCGAATCTGGATAGTTTGATTGCCACGCTGCGCGCGGTGCATGCCAACCCAACGGCAGCGCAGGCACGCGGCCGCTCCGCGCGCGCGCACTTAATAGCGCACTTCAATTGGGATGCGCCGGCGCGCGCAATGCTGCCGCGCCTGCACGCGCTCACGCAGCAGCAGCCAGCCCATCAGCAGGCAGTGCGTCCGCAGCCCATGCCCGGCAACGATACGCGTCCGGCCAGCAAGTGGGCAGCGCCGCTATTCACCTATGGCGATCAGGGCTGGCTGGCGCGCAGCTTTGTGCGCGGCCTCGATGCCGCCGGCCAGGATGTTTCCGTGCGCACACTTGGCAAGGATCCGGAGTTTCTCAACAAGCTGTCCAAGCCAGCGCGCCTGCGCTGGGATGTGCTGCAAACGGCACCGAACCAGCAGGCCGTATACGTGGCGCAAGCACAACCTACCGTCGGCCTCAGCCCGCAAAATGTTTACGCCGAGCTGCGCCGCAACAACCCCGGCCATCTGGCGTATGCGGCAGTTGCGTACGCAGAGACCGAGCAGGCGCCCGCGCACTGGGCGCAGTACTGCAAATCGATGGACGAAATCTGGACGCCCGGCGAGTTCAGCCGCAAGGCGCTGATTGCCGCCGGCGTTGAGCCGCAGCAGGTGCACGCGCTGCAACCGGGCATTGACTGCCGCCTCTATGATCCGGCGCGCAGCGCGCCGATCCAGATTGCGGGACAAGCGGGCTACACATTTCTGTCGGTGTGCGAATGGTCGCTGCGCCAGGGCTGGGATGTTTTGCTGCGCGCCTACGTGCAAGCGTTTGACCGCAGCGACAACGTGTGCCTGCTGCTGCGCCCGCCGCGCGGCGACACCCTCGGCACGGCGTACATCGAGGAGCAGCTGGACGCATTCCTCGCCACGCTTGGCTGTCCGCGCTCGCAGGCGCCGCGCATCATTGTGCCCACCGGATTTTTAGGCGAGGAAAACTTCCCGGCACTGTACGCAGCTGCTGACGCATTTGTATTGCCCACGCGCGGCGATGCGTGGAGCGTGCCGTTGATGGAAGCCATGGCGATGGGGCTGCCGACGGTGGCCACCGGCTGGGGCGGCCACACGGCGTTTATGCTGCCCGATAACAGCCACCTGCTGGATTACGAACTGCTGCCCGTTTCAGACGCGGCCCGCTCTGAGGGACAGGGCCTGGCGCTGTACGAGGGGTTGCGCTGGGCCGAGCCTGATGCCACCCAGCTGGCGGCCACCATGCGTGCGCTGTTTGAAAATCCGGAAGCGGGCGCGCAGCGCGGAGCACGCGCACGGCAGCATATGGTGGCGCACTTCACGCCGCAGGCCACTGCCGCGCAGCTGGGCGAGCGCATTGCGGCGCTGCACAGCCGGCGTCCGGCAGCAGCCCACCCGCTGGCAGCACGCAGCCAGCGCCAAACCGCCGCCCACACCGCAATGCGTGTGCTGCTGGTTGGCCACCCGGACTCGCCCATCAATCCCGGCCCGGACACAAGCGCGCTGCTGGCGCAGCGCGACAGCCTGCGCGCCAAGGGCCTGCAAGCTGATGTATCTGTGGATTGGCGCCCCGACGGCCGCGCGTATGACGTGGCGCATGTGCACGGCATTCAAGCACCGGATGTAACCGCGCAGCAAATTCACGCGCTGCAAGCGGACGGTGTGCCGGTGGTGCTCTCGCCGCACCATTGGGACCAAAGCGAATCGCTGTGGGCGGAAATGGCAATCGGCAAAATGCTTTCCGAGAGCAGCGAGGAAACCGATACGCGCGCGTACCTGCGCCGCATTGGCGAATCATCGCTGCTGGTTGAGGGCCGCACGCGCTACAACCTGAACCCGGCCAGCCTGGTGTACTTGCATGACCAGCGCGATGTGACCAACCTGGCGCGCCATCTGGCGCCCGACAGCTTTGCCGAACTGGCGCTGCTCAACCGCCAGCTGGCAGCAGCGCAAGTGCCCGCCACAGTTGTGCGCGCGGGTCTTGCCGCGCACGCACAAGCTGCGGCGCCGGAAACTTTCACGCAGCGCTATGGCATGCGTGACTTTGTGATTGTGCTTGGCCCGGTGGAACCGCGCAACAACCAGCTGCTGCTGCTGTATGCATTGCGCAACACGGATCTGCCGGTGGTGATTGTGGGGCCGGTGCCATACCCCGAATACCTGCGCAAGTGCGAGCAAGCCGCCGCCCCCACCACCCTGTTCCTGGAGCGCCTGCCGGCTGCAATGCTGCACTCAGCGCTGGCTGCAGCGCGCGTGTTCGCCCTGCCGGGCTGGTGGCAGTCCGCACCCAGTGCCGCACTGCTGGCTGCGCTAGCCGGTTGCAGCATTGTGCTGGGCGACCGCGGCGGCGAAAAAGAATATCTGGGCGCGGATGCGCACTACTGCGATCCGGCCAGTGTGCAATCGATTGGCGCTGCCGTTTTGCGCGCCTATGCGCGCCATGGCGAGCGCGCTCCGCAGCGGGCTGCGCTGGCGCAGCGCATTGCTGCGCAATATTCAGCCACTGTTCAGGCGCAGCAGTTGACAGAGCTCTACGGCACAGTGCTGGAAAACAGCGTTTTAGATGCGGCGGCAACAGCCCGGTTGGCCATTCAAAGCACTGCAAAAATAGCGGAGCTGGATGGCTACCACGTGGAAGCCGAAGCGCAGCTGCTGGCATTGCTGGAGGCAGACCCCGCCAATACGGCCGCAGCGCGCCAGCTGGCCCGCTTGCACCTGCGCCACGGCCGCCTGGCTGAGGGTGTGGCAATGCTGCAGCAAACGCTGCGCGGCGACCCGCATGATTTTGACAGCGTGCACCGGCTGGGCACGGCTCTGCGCCAGCTTGGCCGGCTGGAGGAAGCCGCGGCGCTGCTCGAAAGCGCGCTCGACTTCAACACCGGCCGCACCGAGCTGGTACTGGTGCTGGCCGGGGTGCGTGTAGACCAACGCGAGTTCCTGGAAGCGGAGAAGCTGCTGGTACAGCTGGTGGAAGACCTGCCCAACGACCCGCATGTACTGGTGGCCCAGGGCGATTGCGTGCTGGCGCGCGGCAAAGCCGATGACGCGCTGTTTTGTTACGAGCGCGCACTGCACAATGTGCCCAACTACAAGCCCGCGGCGCAACGCCTGCTGCACTTGCACACCATCGCCGGCTCAAACTCCGGCGCGGTAAATCTGGGCGGCGCGGTTGCAGCAGCCACGGCCGCAGCCGCCGCGGAAGCGCTGATTCTGCGCCAGCTGCAAGATGCGGACCTGACCACGGTGCTGCATCAGCACAAGCCGGACTTGGATCGCAATTTTGTGCGCTTGATGCGGCTGGTGGCCGAGACCGCGCAAGGCGACGGGCGCGGCGCACTGGCTGCGCAGCTCTTTAAGCTGGCGGATGAAATGGTGCACATTCACGGCCCGCGCGTGCGCGAACTGGACGACACGAGCGCCAGCGCCGACGCGCTCTTTGGCGCAGTGCAGCAAGCCGAAGAACTGCTAACAGCGCGCGACGTGCCGGGCGCACATGCCGCACTGCGCAGCGCACTGCAGCTTGCGCCGGATGACACCTGGTTGAGCGTTGCCAACGGGCTGGCATTGATGCGCCAGGCGGACTTTGCGGGCGCACAGCGCGCCTTTGCCCAAGCGGTGCTGGTAAACCCGCGCTTTGCACCGGCGTACGCCCGCCTTGCAGGCAGCCTGCTGGCACTGGGCCGCACGCACGAAGCTGGCCAGGCAGTGCAGCGCGCGTTGGCGCTGGATCGCACGCACCCGCAAGCGCTGCGCATGCTGGCCACATTGAACGCAACGGCGCAGGCGGCACCGCGCTCGGCGCGTAGCTACTCTGACGTGCTCACCAAGCTGCCGTTTGACCTCGAAGCGTTGCTGCAGCTGGGTGATTTCTACGCGCAAGGCGGCGACTGGAGCTCAGCCCGGGCTGTGTATGCGCGTGCCGTGGATATTGACAGCAGCAGCGCACCGGCTGCGGATCGCCTGCGGCAGGCCAAGCACCATACCGGACCACTGCCGGAACCAGACTCTGACCCCGTCGCCTCACAGCCCGTCCCAGCGCAGCCCGCTGCGCAAGCAGACGGCACTGATGATGTGCCCGCACCAGGCCCGACAACAGCTTTAGCGGTGAATGTGCCAGAGCAAGTTGTGTTTGCGCAGCCAGCGGTGGCAAGCACCGCAGCGCTGGCGCTGCGCTGGGGCGGCAGCATTTTGGATTACAGCGGTTACTCATGGCTCTCGCGCCAAATATTGCGCGGCCTGGACCAGCCACAGCTTGCGCTCTCGCTTGAGCCTTACGCCGTAAATGAGCAGCTGCTGGGTGAGCTGCCGCGGGATTTGGTGCGGCGCTGGCAATCCATGCTGGGCTGGCACGCGGGCAACCCGGTCTATGTTTGCTTTCACCCGCCCGTGCTGTGGAATGGCGATGATGTGTATGCGCACTACCGCGCGCGCAATCCGCATTGCAGCGCCGCGGTGGGCTTCACCATGTTCGAGACCGACCGCCTGCCGCAAGGCTGGGCGACTGCGCTCAACCGCATGGATGAAGTGTGGGTGCCGAGCCAGTTCAACCTTGAAACTTTTGCGCGAGCGGGTATCGCAGCCAAAAAACTGCACGTTGTGCCATGCGGCATTGATGCTTCCGCGTACGAGCCCGGGCACGTGCAGCCGCTGCCCGTGAGCGGGCGGCGCGGCTTCAACTTCCTCTCAGTATTTCAATGGCACCGGCGCAAAGGCTGGGATGTGCTGCTGCGCGCCTACCTTGCCGCCTTCCAACCGCAAGACGACGTGTGCCTGCTGCTGCGCGTGCACCCCGATGCTGGCGATCCGCAGCCCATCCGCGAACAGATTGATGCGCACGTGCGCGCCTTGGGCTATGACCCGCAGCGCATTCCAGACATTGTGCTGCTCACAGACTTCATTGCGGAAGGCGACATGCCGCGGCTGTATGCCGCTGCCGATGCTTTCGTGCTGCCCACGCGCGGCGAAGGCTGGGGCATTCCATACATGGAAGCCATGGCCAGCGCCCTGCCCGTGATCGGCACGCGCTGGAGCAGCCATCTGGACTTCATGAACGATGCCAACAGCTACTTGATTGACATCGAACAGCTGGTGCCGGTCTGCAGCGAACAAACTGCCGTCAATCCTTTTTACACGGCGGACCAACTGTGGGCAGAGCCCTCCGCTGCGCACACGGCAAAACTAATGCGCACGCTGTTCACGCAGCGGGCTGCAGGCCGCGCCACCGGTGCCCAGGCGCGCGCAGACATCTGCCGCGATTGGACCCTGGAGCGCACCGCTGCGTGGATCATCGATCGCATTGCAATCCTCAGCGCCCGCCCGGCCACAGAGCCTGAAGCAGAAGCTGCTGCCGGTCTGCCAATGCAGGCGGCTTATCAGTCTGCCGCAGCCGCAGCTGTGAAATCCGCACCAATCGATGCTGCACTTCCGGCGGAGCAAGCTGCAACAGCTGCCCCACAGCTAGCAGCGGTGCGCTGGCATGCGCCCATCTTTGAACCCAGTGGTTACGCCGATGATGCACGCGCGCTCACCACCCACCTGGCAGCGAGCGGCCACTGTGTGCTGCTCGAGCCCGTGGGCAAAGCCGTGCCGGCATTTATGGCCGAGCTGGGCACGCAGGCGCAGACAACGCTGGTCGAACTCACCCGCACGCAGCTGCACGCCCCCTTTTGCAGCGTGATGCATGTGCCCGCTTATGCCTTTGTGCGCGACCCGCAAGCCACGGCCAACATCGGCCGCACCATGTTTGAGACAGAAGGCCTGCCCGCAAATTGGGTGGCGCGCTGCAACCAGATGGATGAGATCTGGGTGCCCGGTGAATTCAACCAGCGCACTTTTGTGGCCGCCGGAGTTACAACGCCGGTGCACATTGTGCCCATGGGCGTGGATTGTGCACGCTTCAACCCGGCAGCCGAGCCACATGCCATTGCGCAATTGCCAGGCCTCAAATTCTTGTCCGTGTTTGCGTGGCAGCAGCGCAAGGGCTGGGATGTTCTATTGCGCGCCTGGGCACGCAGCTTCCGGCGCCACGAGCGCGTGCACCTCATCCTGCAGGTTACGGGTGCGCAAACCGCAGCGGCGGACATTCGCGCCACCATTGAGCGCTTTTGCGCAACAGAGCTGGGCACCAGCCTGGCAGACCTCGCGCCCGTGCACATCCTCACGGAGCCGCTGTACGCCAACCTGCCGGGTTTGTACGCCGCCGCCGATGCATTTGTGCTCCCGACGCGGGGCGAAGGCTGGGGCCGGCCGTACATGGAAGCCATGGCCACGGGCCTGCCCGTGATTGGCACGCGCTGGGGCGGCAACCTCGCCTTTATGAACGACTTCAACAGCTATCTGATCGACAGCAGCGGCCTGACGGAAATTGGCGCGGACATCGATGTGCCGTACTTTGCCGGCCTGCGTTGGGCCACGCCCTCCGTTGAACATTTGGTGCACTCGTTGCGCCACATCTTTCGCAACCGCGGCGAGGCACGCCAGGTGGGATTGCTGGCCCGTGAAGATATGCTGGACCACTGGAGCTGGGAACGGGCCGCGGCGGCAGCTTCCGCCCGCTTGCAAGCGCTTGGCGCGCATGGCAGCGCGCTGCCCGTGCCGATGCTGGCCGTGGCCGGGCACGGAGCCGCCATTCCGGCAGCGCCCGCCACACCGCTGCGCATCCGCTGGGAAGGCTCGCAGCTTGTGCACCATTCCATGGCGCTCATCAACCGCGAGATCTGCGCGCGGCTAGCAGCCGACGATACAGTTGAGCTCTCCATCATTCCAGACGAGCCGCATGTTTTTGCAGCGGGAACAGACGCGCGCATGCAGGCGCTTGTGGCGCGCATCAACCAGCCGCTCTCCGGCGCCGCGCACGTGCATGTGCGCCACCAATATCCGCCCAGCTTTGCAGCGCCTCCCGCGGGCCATTGGGTGATGATCCAGCCGTGGGAGTTTGGCAGCCTGCCGCAAAAGTGGATTGAGGAGATGCGCGCTGCAGTGGATGAAGTGTGGGTGCCAAGCAACTACCTGCGCGAGTGCTACATCGCCAGTGGCATGCCCGCAGAGCGCGTTGCCGTTGTGCCCAACGGCGTGGATGTGGATTGCTTTCACCCGGACGCAGCGCCGCTGGACTTGAACGCGTGGACCACTGCGGATACGCAGCTGGCTCCAGACACGTTCAAGTTTTTGTTTGTGGGCGGCACCATCTGGCGCAAAGGGCCGGACATTTTGCTGGCGGCATATCAGCAGGCTTTCACGCGCGCAGATGATGTGTGCCTCGTAATTAAAGACTTGCCGTTTTATGAAGGCTTCCAGTGGACGGAGCGCATTCGCGCGCTGCAGGCTGACCCATTGGCGCCGCGCGTCCTGTATGTAAACCACAACCTGCAGCCCGCTGAACTGCCCGGCTTGTACACAGCGGCGGACTGCCTGGTGTACCCCACCCGCGGCGAGGGCTTTGGCCTGCCAATTGCGGAAGCGATGGCGTGCGGCCTGCCCGTGATTGTGCCCGCTGCCGGTGCGCCGCTGGACTTCTGCAACGCCGACACGGCTTATCTGATACCGGCAACGCGCCAGGATTTTCCGGTGCAGCGCATTGAAGACTTGCAAACGGCCGGCGTGCCGTTCCTGCATGAGCCGGATGTGCCGGCAACCGCAGCGCTGATGCGCGCGGTGTATGAGAACCGCAGCGCGGCGCAAGCCAAGGCAGCCACGGCGCGCGCAGCAATCGTGGCGCAGTTTACGTGGGGGCATGTGGTGGCGCAGGTGCAAGCGCGCCTGCAATCTTTGAGCACGCGGCCGGTGATGCGCTTTCAGGCGGCGCCGGGCGCCCTGCCCGCAATCTTTGTGGCGCAGCCAGCCGGCGCGGCGCTCGCCAGTGCTGCGCTCAGCCGCCATGCGGCGGGCAGCCTGCAGCTGTACGCCGTGGGCGCGCGCAGCGCGCTGGACCTGCAGCCCGCGGCTGCACCGCCCGGCGCAGCCTGCAGCGCAGCGCCGCTTGCCCAGCTGCTCAATCAGCTCATCCGCCACACCAACGCACCTGCCATTGTGCTGCTGTCTTCCGACGCAGCGCTTGAGCCACAGGCCCTGCAGCAGCTGTGCGCAGAACTCGCCAGTGATCCTGAGCTGGCGCTGGTGGCACCCGTTGCACACGCAGTGCTGCCGGCCGCCACCCTCGCGGTGCGCACTGTAAGCAGCGCCTGTGTGGTTTTCAATGCAGAAGTTTGCCGCGGCCTTGCACCGCTGCGCGAAGACATTGCCTTTCATGTGGCGTTTTGGGAGTACCTGGCGCACATACAACAATCCGGGAAAAAGGTGGGACAAGCCATGCACGTAAATCTGGAACACGACACGCTGACGACACTCGAGGGGGCACAGTATGCGACGCTCGAGACCATTGATGCAGAGCTTGGCGCTGTGCTTGCTGAATGCCAGCAGTGGCTGGCAGAAGGCAGCTACAGCGCAGCGCTGCCCGGCTTGCGGGCGGTAACGCTGGCGATGCCGGAGTTTGCCGCCGGGCACGCAGCGCTCGGGGCGGTGCTGCTGAAGCTGCAGGACCCGGCCGCCAGCACTGCAGCATTGCTGACCGCCACGCAGCTGGAGCCGGACAGCGCCATCTATTGGAACCAGCTGGGCGTTGCGCACCACGCCGCCGGGAATCTGGACCGCGCTGCGGACGCATTTGCGCAGGCGCACAACGCGGATCCATCCGACATGCAATCGCTGCTGAATTTGATTGACTTGCGCCGGGCACAGGATGACATTGCGGCTGCATCCGGGCTGGTGAAGCAGGCGCTGCAGCTCGACCCGACAAACGCGGACGTGCTGGCTGCGTTTTCAGACTTGTGCCTGCAGCTGGATGACCTTGAAGGCATGCAGCTGGGCTTGCAGCGCCTCGCTACGGTTGCGCCCGGGCACCCGGCCTTGGCAGACTTGCAGGCCGCAGCCGCAGCGCGCGAGCCACAAACAGCCGCCACCCGCAACTTGGAGGCGCAGCTGGTGGAGATGCTGGCGCTTGGCAAGCAGTGCATTGATCGTGGCGACTACGCCACCGCCATTGAAGCCTTCACCGGCTTGACGCTGGCGCTGCCCGACCTGGCCGCCGGGCATACCGCGCTGGGCACCACGCTGCTGGCGCAAGGCAACGCACCCGCTGCCATTTCGGCGCTGGCACGCGCAGTGCAGCTGGCACCGGATGAGCCCGGCCTGCATAACCAGCTGGGCGTGGCAATGTATCAAGCCGGCAATGGCGCCGGTGCCGCAGAGCAGTTTCATACAGCGCTGCAAATTGCGCCGCAGAATCTGGACGCAATGCTGAACCTGGTGGAGCTGGAGCGCGCCCGCGCAAACTATGCCGCCGCCACCCACTTTGCGCACGCAGCGCTTAAAACGGACCCGAACCACCCCGATGTGCTGCTGGTCTTCGGCAGCCTCAGCTTGGAGCTGGGCGATGCGGAAGGCGCTGGGCTGGCGCTGCGCCGCCTCGAAAAAACGCAGCCAAGCCACCCAGCAGTTGGTGAGCTGAACGCGGCGCTGGCCGCACACAAGCCCGCCCAAGCGACGCTGGATGCCCTGCCCAGCCAGAACGACACTCTCTCTGCCCAAAATGGCCACGGGGCTGCCAGCAACACCAGCCCGTAACAAATGGCCAGCATGCCCGTACACAAATGGCCAGCATGCCGCCAATGGCACCACTCCGCACACAAATGGCAAACACTAACAATGCTCCCGGTGCAGCGTGCAAGCCGCCGCTTGGGCAGCCAGCCGGCATGGAGCCGGGCCACAGCCCCCAAGTGCCGCGTTCCATCAACAGCGCTTAACGATCACTTAAGCCTGCTTTTGCCGTCGCTTTACGGACTTTTATTCCCAAACAGATTTAATCAGCATGTGGTGAATTAGGTGCCTGCCCGCATTGGGTCGGTGCGCGCCGCAATAATTAAATGACAAAACGAATTCGGGTTGCGCACCTGCACAGCTACCTGCCATTTGGCGGCGTGGAGAACCACATCCTTAACCTGTGCCGCCACTTTGACAGCACACGCTTCGAGCTTGAGGTTTGCCTGTTCCGTGAGGGCGGGCCAATGCTGTCCGTCTTTCAGGATGCAGGCATCCCGGTGCGCGTGTTCAATGTGGTGGATGGCGATGGCCGGATTGTGAACGGCGATCAGGCGCGCGCTTTTCTGGCGCACTTGCGCAGCTTTGACATTGCGCACACCTGGTACGGCGGCGGCCCGCTCAACTTCGGAATGCAAGCGGCGCAGTCGCTGCGCATTGCGGTGCAGGTGCAAAGCATTGAGTGGCTGGTGCCCGCGGTTGACCCCGGCTTGGATGCCGTGATTTTGGAAAGCGAAGTGCTGAAACAAATTCAGGAAGCTGCCGGCGTGCCAAACCGGCTCGAGCGCATCAATGCCGGCATCGACCTGGCGCGCTACGACCCGGCAACCGTGCAGCCCTTCCGCCGCTTTGACGGGCCGGTTGTGGGCCGCGTCAGCCGCCTGGTCGAAGAGAAGGATCCGGAGACATTTGTGCGCGCGGCTGCAATTGTGCAGGCGCGCCACCCGCAAGCGAATTTTGTGATTGCCGGCGATGGCCCGTTGCGCCCGCAGCTGGAAGCGCTCGCGCAGCGCCTTGATGCGCGCATCACATTTTTGGGCAACTGCGCCAATGTCCCCGCAGTGCTGGCCGCCTTTGACATCTTTGCCTACCCCACGCTGGGCGACTCATTTGGATTTGTGAACGCCGAGGCAATGGCGATGGGCAAGCCGGTGATAAGCACGCGCGTAGGCTCGGTGCCCGAGCTGGTGCGCGATGGCGAAACCGGCTTTTTGATTGAGCCGCAGGATGCCTGGGGCCTGGCGCAATGTATTTGCTATCTGCTGAATGAACCGGAAATCGGACGGCGGATGGGTTGCCAAGGCCGGCAGCTCATAGAAACAAAATTTGATTTGAAGCAGGAGGTTACTGCAATGGCTGATTTGTACCATGAACTCTATCATCGCTTTCTGGGTGCGCCAGAACGCGCGCCGGACGGCACAGCGACGGACACTGCCGTTGTTGCGGCCGCGCAGCCAGCGGCAAGCGCAGGCCAGCGCCCCGGCGCTTTGAACCTGCAGCAAGCGCAGGCAGCGGCGGAGCACGCGCTTGAGCTGGCGCCAACAGACATCAACGTACTCGCTGCCTACGGCACGGTAAGTGTTGAGGCCGGCAATTATGAGGGTGCGCGCAGCGCGCTCTTGCGCATTCAAGCGCAAGACCCGGAATGCCCGGCGGCGCTTGAGCTACAGGAAGCCGTAAGCCTGCTGCCCGGCTAGTTGCCGGGCACGGCGCGCAACCCATGCAGCGCCTGCTCATCATCCAGGAGAACGGACGCCACGCGCGCAACCAAAAGTTCCGCGAGTGTTTTGCGCTGCAACGCGCCTTTGCGGAGCTGGGCGTGCACGCGGAAGTCTGGGGCCTGGGCCACGAAAATTACAGCACCGACTTCCCCACCCTGGCCGCCACTTTTGATGCAGTGCTCTCGCTGGAGAACTACGACAGCGGCTGGCATCCGGACTTGGCGCCGCTCAAAATTCCCAAAATGTTTTGGTGCTTTGATGCACACGTGCATCCGGAGCGCCTGCTGCAGTTTGCGCGCAGCAACCGCTTCGATGCAGTGTTCAGCGCCACGCAGCATTACGTAAGCCGCTTTGCGCGCGTGGCGGGTGGCGCGCAATGGCTGCCCAACGCAGCGGACCACTTTCTGCTGGACCGCATGTACCCGGTTGAGCGCAGTGTGCCGCTCGGTTTCTGCGGCAACACCGGCAATCGCGGCGAATGGCTGGAGTATTTGCAGCAGCAGCACGGACTGCAGCATGCGCAGATGGTGCTTGGCCCGGACATGGTGCGCGCAGTGAACAGCTATCAAGTGCACTGGAACCGCAACATGGGCCTGGATATTAACTACCGCACATTTGAAACGCTGGCGTGCGGCAGCTTTCTGCTTACCAATTACACGCCGGGTTTGGAGCAGCTCTTCAACATTGGAGAGCATCTGGCGGTGTACGCGCAGCGCGCAGACCTGGAACGCCAGCTGCAGGATTATTTGCACGCACCTGCAGAATGCGAGCGCATTGCGCGCGCCGGCTACGCCCACGTGCGCAGCCAGCATACCTACGTGCGCCGCGCGCAGCAGATTCTGGCGGTGCTGGGTGTGCAGCGCCCCACGCTCGAAGACACGCTGCACGCCATTCCCAACGCCGGCGAAAACACCGCGACTGTGGTGCAAGGCGTGCATTGCTACCTGCCGTACCAATCCATGCCTTTGGACAACGGCAACTTGCTGCCGGGTTTGCGTTCGTACGCGCCGCGCGTGCGTGACTTGCAGCTGGATGACATCGACTTCACCGGCAAGACAGTGCTGGACCTCGGCGCCAACCTGGGCATGCTGTGCCTGGAAGCCAAGCGCCGCGGCGCCGCGCGGGTTGTGGGCGTGGACAACGACCCGCAATATGTGCACGCTGCCCAACAGCTGGCTGCGCGCAGCGGGATCGCCGCCGAATATCTGCAGCTGGACCTGAACCGCTTTGATTTCAGCACTTTCTCGGACACCTTCGGCCTGGACCAGTTTGATGTTGTGTTTTGCTGCTCGATGATTGAGAACCTCACCAACGCCGGCAGCTTCTCGCGCAGCCTTGCGCCGCATATTGCGCAAACATATTATTTGGAAGGCCACAGTGCGGATGGCGCACGCGAAGTGCAGCGCTATCGCGGCTACCTCGAATCGATGGGCTTTGCGGCTGTGCAAACCCTGCATGCCACAGACAGCGGCCAAAATGCACCGGGTGAACTGAATGGCCATACGCGGCCGGCTTTCCGGGGGCAGCGCGCGTAATGCCAGCGCTAAATGGCGGCGGCTTGCAGCCCTTCCTGCCGCCCACCCGCACGCGCAATACCGACCGCAGCTACTTGAGCGGCACACTCAACGGCATGCCGGTGTTTGCCAAAATCTGGGACCGGCTGCGCATTGAGCGCGAGCATAACTTTCTGGTTGCGCTTGACCACCCCGGCATTGTGCATTGCCACGGCTGGCAGCAGCTGGCAGACGGGCGCGCTGCGCTCATCCTGCAGCAATCCGCCGGCACCGCTGTGGAAAACTGGGACACGCCTCTAACGGCCGCTCAACTGCGCCTGATTGAGCTCAAGCTCACCAGCGCCGTGGAATATCTGTACGACCGGTTCTGCTTTCATGCAGACATCAACGAAAGCAATGTACTGCTAACGAGCGGGCTGGAACCGGTGTTGATCGACTTTGAGTTTGCGGGGCACTTTAGCGTGCGCGCGGACTTCATGCACAGCGCGGATTACAGCGGCGAGTTCGGCGCGGACTTTGCCAGCCTGAAGCCCGAGCCGGGCATGCATGCGTTTCCGGGCGGGCGCCCCTACCCGTATGGCGTGCAATATGTGCTGCGCAAACTGCGCGCTGCGAGCGCAGCGGCTGGCGGCGCGCCATGCTGATTCGCGTCGACGACTTTCCGCACGGCGATCTGGCGCTGCACAATCAACTGCGCAGCCAGCCGGGCTACGATCACCGCGACCATATCTGGCAGTTCTTGCAGGCCTTTGAGAGCCGCGGGGTGCCGTATGTGCTGGGGGTTTCGCCGGAGCTGATCAACAATCACTCCGACCTCTTCTTCCTGCGCGGCCTGCAGCACTGCGAGGTGGCGCTGCACGGCTTCAACCACGGCTGGCACCGCTTTGCGGCGCGCTGGCCGCGCATCACCGAAACCTGGCCGCTGGGCGGCGAGTTTGCGTTTGCAACGCACGCCGAGCTGCGCGCCAGCATGCAGCGTGCGCTGCATACGCTGTCCGATTTCAAGCTGCGCAAATTTATTGCGCCCTTCAATGTGTATACGCAGCCGCTGCTGGATGTGCTCAACGAATTTGGATTTGAGCAGCTGCTGGGCGGCGAAGCCGGCCTGCAGCACGGCATGCACAAGCTGCAGCACGGCGGCTTGCAGCTGGACCTGTGCCTGCCGCCGCTTTACAACGATGCACGCAAAATTCTGCCGCACCTGGCGCAGGCAATTGCTGCGGACAGCACCATCACACTGCATTGGATCTACGAGCAGCCCGCGCAAGCAGCGGACTGGGATGCAATTGCCAGGCAAGTGGCCGCTGCCCGCCAGCCGGCCGCACCCCAACCCGCTGCAGCAGCCGCGCCACTGCAACTGCGCAGCGCACAGCCCGCATTCCAAACCGCGCCAGCCGCAGCTGTAATGCTGCGCAGCGCGCCGGCCGCAGCCCAACCCGCCGCTGCCGTAACGCACACTGCGCTGCCGCCAGCCGGCACCGCCATTGCAATGGTCACCGAGACGCTCAACTTTACTTCCGGCGGCGTGCGCTGCATTGCTGAAACACTAAATGAGCTGACGCGGCGCGGCTACAACACCGCCTGCTATGTGACGCAGCCAGACCTGCGCTGCGACTGGCTGCAACTCGAATTTCCGGTGCGCCCGCTGGCGCAGCTGCCGGACTTTCGCGGAGTGCTGATCAGCCCCTATTCACCAACTGCGGAGCTGGTTGCCAACTCCAATGCCTCCGGCAAGTTTTACTGGGTGCACTCCTATGAGCCGCGCTTCCCGGCGCTCACCGGCCGGCCGGACAGCTGGCGCACCATGTCTGAACAGTCCTACCGCCTGCCGCAGCTGCAGTACTTTGCAACCTCCAGCTATGTGCAGCAAATACTGGAGCTAATCTACGGCCGCGAGGTACTGGCACCGCTGGTGCCGGGCGGCGTGGACCCGCAGCTGTTTGCGCCCGGCGCCAAAAGCGCTGGCCTGCCGCGCGTGATGTTCCTCAGCCGCGAGCATGCCTTCCGCGGCAGTGCGGACATTGTGCGCGCGCTGCAGCTGGCGCGCACCCAGGGCGCAAACTTTGAGGTGCTGGTGATGGGCCAGCCGCTGGATATGGGCGGGCTGGAACACCGCCTGCTGCCGCCGCTGCCGCAACCAGAGTACGCGGCGCTGCTGGGCAGCGCGGATATTTTTGTGCACGCCAGCCATTTTGAAGGGCTGCCGCTGCCGCCGCTGGAGGCAATGGCAGCGGGCTGTGCCGTAATTGCCACCCACCCCGGTGCCAGCGACTACCTGCTGGACGGGCACAACGCACTCGTTGTGCCGCCGCAGCGCCCGGACAAAATTGCGGCCGCACTGGTGCAGCTGCACCGCAACAGCGCGCAGCGCGCGGCTCTGGCCGCCAACGGACGCGCCACAGTAACGCGCAGCTACACATGGGCGCACACCGCCGACCGCATGGAGCAGGCCCTGGCCGAGGGCATGGCCCGCCTGGGGCTGGCATTTGGCCGCGCGCTGCCGGAAGCAGCAGCCGCCGCACCTGCAGCGGCTCCCACTGCCGGGCAGCCCGCCCGCCCGCCGCTGGTCTCAGCCCTTGTATCTGTTTACAACGCCGAGCGCTTCATGCGCGGACTGCTTGACGATCTTGAAGCGCAAACCATTGCTGACCGGCTTGAGATTATTGTGATTGACGCCGGCTCGCAGCAAAACGAGCGCGCCATTGTGGAAGAGTACCAGCAGCTGTACGACAACATTGTGTACCTGCGCGCACCCGCGCAGTGCAGCGTGTATGGCGCGTGGAACCTGGGCATTGCGGCAGCGCGCGGCCAGTACCTTACCAACGCCAATGCGGACGACCGCCACCGCGCCGACGCGTTCGAGCGCATGGCTGGCGTACTCGCACAGCGCGCGGATATTGCGCTGGTGTATGCGGATGTACTTATCACCGACCGCGAGCACGAAACCTTCGAAAATAACACGGCCGTCAACGCGGCAATCTGGGAAGACTTTGACGCCGCCCGCCTCCGCAAAGATTGCTTCGTGGGGCCGCAGCCCATGTGGCGGCGGCAGCTGCACACCCGCTACGGCAATTTTGATGACCAGCTGCAAGTGGCTGGTGACTGGGAATTCTGGCTGCGCTGCACGCCGCCCGAGGAGTTCCTGCACTTGAACGAAGTGCTCGGATTGTATTTGCGCTCACCCCAAAGCCGCGAGAACCGTGACCGCCCGCTGGCGCGCCACGAGGCGCAGCTGGTGCGCGCCCGCCACCTTGCAGAGCCCGCACTGGTTGCGGCTTGAACCAATGACCATCACACCCGGCAAAATGCCCAAGGAGAATCACACTATGATCCACTCAAACACCAGCCTGCTGCAATTGATGCCCGCGTGCATCGCGTCTCTGCGCAGCGCCCGGCCCGCCGGGCGTGACGCGCTGCTGCTGGAGCTGGTTGACGCTCTGATTTACGAGGTCAACCATCAACTTGGCGCCACGCAGCATGATGCGCTGCTGGAGCCGTTCGAGCACTTTGCCATTGCGCATGCCGCCAATGATTTTGCCCGACTGGCGGACATTTTGGACTTTGAAATAATGCCGCTGCTGCGGGTGGCTGAGCCCGCGTAACTGCTGCCGATGTTGCCATCCGCACCTTTGCAAATGGCGCAGCCCGACGCGGCTGGTGATTGCGCAGCCGGCGCGCCAACCAGCGCGCTTGCGCTGGGGCGCATCGCGCGCCGGCAAGGCGACTACACAGCCGCAGCCACCCACCTGCTGCGCGCCGCTGCACTGCAGCCAAACACGGCAGATGCGCACCGCGAGCTGGGCCTGCTGTTCATGCAGCAGCAAGCGCTGCCGCTTGCCGCCATATTTTTTGCGCGCATGCAAGCAGCCGAAACGCTGGCGCACTAGTGGCCAAGCGCCACCGGCCACTGCCCGCGCCGCGCCCGCCCGCCGTGCGCGCAGCCGCAACCACCGTCCCCGCCGCTGCGCAGGCTTGGCAGCGCGGCACCCGCCATTTCAAGCACAGCGACCTGCCCGCCACAATTGCAGCTTTCCGGGAGGCCGTGCGCCTCGACCCCCGTTTCGTCGCAGCCTTCATTGATCTGGGCGCATGTTTGCTTGAGACCCACGACCTGGCCGGTGCGCAAGCCGCATTTGCCAGCGCACTTGCCCTGGCACCGGACAACCTGCTGGCCCTCGAAAACCTGGGCACGCTCTGGGTGCAGCTGGGCAACTTTGGCGAAGCCGTGGCCTGCCTGGAGCGCGTGCACAAGCTCAAGCCGGCCGACAGCACCACGCTTGCCAATCTGGAAATTGCGCGCGCGCAACTGCAAGCCACCGCGGTGCTTTCCTTTCCGCCCGCGGCGCTGCCCGCCCTGCCGGGTGCTGCCCGCATCGCACTGTGCCTGATAGCGCGCAACGCCGCGCAGCACCTGCCGGCTCTGTTTGAATCTGTGCGCACTGCCGTGGACGAAATTTTGCTGGTGGACACCGGCTCCACCGACGCCACCGTGCAGCTGGCGCTGCAGGCTGGCGCCCGCGTCGAGCACTTTGCCTGGATTGACGATTTTGCAGCGGCCAAAAACTTTGCGCTGCAGCACACCACTGCAGACTGGGTGCTGCACCTGGATGCAGACATGGCGCTGGCGCCCGGGCACGGCTACAAGCTGCGCCGCACAGTTGCCTCCGGCCTGGCGGATGCATACACCCTGCTGGTGCAATCGCCGCACGACAACGGCAACATTGAAACCGTGGCGCACGCCTGGCTGTTTAAGAACGGCCCGCATGCGCGCTTCAGCGGCGCTGTGCATGAGCAGATTTACTCGCAACTGCGCGCCGCCGGTGTGGAGCCGCTGCGCACTGATATTCTGGCGCACCATTTTGGCTATCTAACCGCAGCTGACCGCCAGCAGCGCAAAGACCGCGACCTGCACATATTGGAGCAGATTTCGGCGGGCAGCGCAGCCGCGGACAACCCGCTCAACCACTTTTATTTGGGGCGCGTGTACTTTGGCCTGGGGCGCCACATTGAAGCCGCCAGCGAACTGCGCCAGTATTTGGAAATTGCAAACCTTAGCTGGCGCATGCGCGCCAACGCCAGCCACCTGCTGGCCGAGAGCCTAAACGCCGCCGGCCAGGCGGAAGCAGCGCTGGCCGTGTGCGCCGAATACACGCGCCTCTTTGCGCATGACCGCATTAGCTGGACCGCAGCTGGCCAGCTCTATCTTTCGCTGGCGATGCACACGGACGCAGTTGCTGCTTATGAGCGGGCGCTGGCTGCAGCACCGGCCGCGGGTGCGGAAGGAATTGTGGTGGAGCTCAGCCCCGCGACACTGCTGGTGCAGCTTGGCCGCGCATTGTGCGGCCTGCAGCGCTGGGCTGCAGCCGCTGTGCAGCTGGGCGCTGCTGTTGCCGCCGGGGACGCAAGTGCTGCAACTGCGCTGGCGCTTGGCCACGCCCTGCGCGTTAGCGACGCAGCCAGTGCAGCGCTTGGGCCGCTGCAAACTGCTATTGCCGCCCACCCCGCCGATGCCCGGCTGCAACGCGAGCTGGGCCTGGCGCTGCTGGCTGCGCAACAACCAGGCGCAGCCGTGCCGTTCTGGAGCGCGCGCGGGAGCTGGCTCCATTGGATGCAGACGTACTCAACGACCTCGGCGCAGCTTATGCCAATGCCAACCAATTGTTGCCGGCAGTGCGCGCCTTTGGCGCAGCCCTAAAACTAGCGCCGCACAACTCTCAGGCACTGCATAATCTGGGCGCCCTGCTAATGCAATCCGGCGAAGAAGCCAAAGCAGAAGTCTTTTTACGGCAAGCCCGCCAAATGGAGGCTAGAGTCCGTACATAGAATCCGGCGCGCTACCCCGTCAGCCGCCGCAGCCCGCAGCTGCACGCCTTGCTCCAATCCATTTCGGAAACAATCCAGCCTCGAAGCCAGCGCAGCCGAGCGCCCTTCCATCCGCGGCATAAATTTTGGCAAATACCCCCCAACTTGCCATCTTTTCGTGAAAAAATCGCCCAAATGACTGCTTTCCACCATTTCATCCTTGTGCTGCATCCCCCGCCAAATTTAGTAAAGGCAATCTAAAGGTGTCCGGCAAATTGCCGATAACCCCCCAAGCGCGAGACAGGGATTGCGCTGGGGCGTAGTAAGGGAACCACAATGCAGGGGCATTTGGTGACTACGCGCCATTATTAGGGCAAAGCGGAAAAAACGGATTTCGGCAGGGATGCAGTCCCACGGACCGTCACAGACAAGGAGGCTACATTATTATGGCTGGACTAGTAGGATCGGCGGCTCAATCTGACCAGTTGGCGCGCGTCGCAAGCAATGTGGGGGCGTTGAACGCACAGAATGCGTTGAACCTGGTTAATCGGCAGTTGTCTGTGGCGCAGACGCGCCTGGCCACGGGCAGGAAGATCAACACCGCTGAAGACGATCCGGCAAGTTTGACCATCGGCACCAAGCTGCGTGCTCGGGCGGAAGGCTTCATGCAGGCGCTGGACAATCTGGGGGACAGCAAGAACTTCCTTGCTACCGCCGAAGGATCACTCCAGAAGATCAATGATATTTTGATCAAGATCCGCACCAAGTCGCAGCAGGCCATTTCAGACATAATGGGCACAACCGAGCGCAGCGATATTGAAAAAGAAATTGAAGGCTACCTGGCTGAGATTTCTGACATCAATAACGAGACACAATGGAACGGCAAGAAGCTTCTGCAAATGTCGGTTGGCGGTGCTGACACTGTATTCCAAACCGGCGCCAACGCCGACAACACAGTTTCATTCAAGTTCGGGCGCACCACTGGCCACAGCTCATCCAATCTTCATTTGGATGGCGTCTCAAACCGCGGACACGTAAATTCCAGCAGCTCTGCCCAAGCCTACATGTCCAGCGTGGACTCGGCGATTGCCTCCATCAGCGTTTCATTGCGCGAGGTGGGCTCCATGATGGCGCGCCTCACCTTCAAAGAAGAGCAGGTGACGGTGGCGCATGCCAACACCGAAGCGGCCTTCAGCCGCATCATGAACGCGGATATTGCCCGCGAGCAGGTGAAGGCCACCACCTTCTTGATCCTGCAGCAGATTGCCACCGCCAGCTTGTCGCAGGCGAATGCAAATCCGCAGGCAGTGCTCGCACTCTTCCGGTAAAACCGGGGCGCGGGTAGCCTCCTGCCCGCCCCCAAACGGCCACCGCCGCCTGCGCGCAAAGCGCGGCGGTGGCGGCCCAGCCGCCAGCCAAGCGCCCCGCCCTCCGGCGGAGCGTTTACCCAATCTTTACCAGCGCCGCTGGTAAAGCGCAGCGCTGGTGTGCCGATACCCCTCTTACAGCGCAATAAATACCCCTGCAGCGGAGGTCGTGCCCGAGCACATTCCGCAGGGACCAGGCGCCAAGTTTCGCAGACTGCTGGCACATCACAATGGGGGAAGGATCCCCCAAATTTGGTAAACAAGGAGGTTTACAACCATGCCAGGACTTATCGGTTCAGCCGCCAATCCGGATCTCACCCGGGTAGCCGGAAACATTGGCGCACTGAACGCACTCAACTCTCTTTTGCTGGACAACCGGGAACTCGCAATTGCGCAGACGCGCTTGGCCACCGGCCGGCGCCTGAACACCGCCGAGGACGACCCCGCCGGGTTCACAATTGGTACCAAGATGCGCGTCCGCGCAACTGGCTACCTGCAGGCGCTGGACAATATCGGCGATGGCAAGAACTTCCTGGCCACTGCCGAAGGCAGCCTGCAAAAGCTGATGGATCTTCTCGTCAAGATCCGCAGCAAAGCGCAGCAGGCCATCGGTGACATCATGGGACCGGTGGAGCGCAATGACATCGAAGCCCAGATCTCCCAGTTCCTGGCGGAAATGGACGACATCAATAACGAGACAACGTGGAACGGCCGCAAGCTGCTCGAAATCGATGAGCGCATCACCACCAACCCGAACCATCCGCGCACGCGCGTCATGCTCCAGACGGGGGCTGACAGCCAAAACACAGTCTTCTTTGGTTTTTCGATGAGTGGCGTCGCCGGCCGGCAGGGCCACAGCTCTGGTGACCTGCATCTGGCTGGCGTAGTGGAGCGCGGCCACGTGGACTCACATGCTTCTGCCCAAGCCTACATGGGAAGCATCGAGTCTGCCATCGCTTCCGTTTCCATCTCAATGCGCGAGGTTGGTTCTATGATGGCGCGCCTCACCTTCAAAGAAGAGCAGGTGACGGTGGCGCATGCCAACGTGGAAGCGGCCTTCAACCGCATCTACAATGCAGACATCGCGCGGGAGCAGGTGAAGGCCACTACCTACCTCATCCTGCAGCAGATTGCCACGGCAGCCCTGGCGCAAGCCAATGCCAATCCGCAGGCAGTCCTCTCGCTGTTCCGGTAAGCGACGAACTAGGGCACTTCGCAAACCGGCACTCCACACAAGAGCAATTTGTGCCGGCTCCCGCGCCAAAAACGCGGGGGCCGGTTTCTAAACCAAAGCACACACCATGGCCACCGATATCGCAGCAATCAACTCGTTTTTCAGCAATCTGATAACCGAGACGCTGCAAACCGAAGCCAAACCCCTCCAGCGCTTGACCACCGAGCTGCAGTCGCTGGAGGCGCGCAAGTCAGTCTATTCCACGGCCGGCACGCGGCTCTCCAGCATGCTCACCTCCGTCAACAATCTGGCAACAGACAGCACAACCAACTTTTTGGAGCAGCGCAGCGCGTCCGTATCCGAGCCCTCCACAACCGGGGCCGCCGTGTTTACGGCTTCTGCAAACGATCAGGCAATTGCCGGCACCCAGCGCATTGCGGTTACTGCCCTCGCCAAAGCCCACGCAGTTGGCTCCAGCACGGCCTTGGAATATTCCGACCAACAGCTTGGCCTGTCCGGCGTGTTCACTGTGGGCGGTGCCGCTACCCGCTCCATCTCTTCCACAACCACGCCCAACCCCGCCACCGTGTCCGGCTTTAGCACCGCCGACCTGACAACCGGACTGCGCGAGCTAGGCAGCGACCAGTACTATGTGGAAGTACGCAACAACAGCAGCGTTTATGAATTCCGGCTGGTCAACAGCCAGTCACAGGCAGTGGCCATCCGCAAATATGGCAGCGCCTCTTCCACCGAAACGACATCCGCGTGGCAAGCTGTGCCCGCCGGCCAGCCAACCGTGGACACCGGGCGCGGCCTAAAGTTCACATTCGGCGGCGGCAGCTACACCACTGGCAGCAAAGCCGCCAACGCAGCATCAGCCACCTATGTTGCAAAGGGCGCTGCCATTACCGTGTTGAGCACGCACACCTTAACAAATATTGCTGCCCTCATCAACCGCGGCACCTTTGCCGAGGGCAATGAAGTGACAGCCGGAGTTGTGGACCGGCGGCTGATCCTCACCGCAAACAACAGCGGCACCCACCGCTCCGTGCTAGCCGGCCATGCCAGCGGCACAGACAACATCCTGCTGGCGCTGAAGGTTGTGGATAGTGGCGGCGCCTTCGCCAGTGTCATCCAGGCGCCAACCAACGCCGCATTCAGCGTGGATGGCATCAGCGTGACCCGCAGCCAAAACTCCGGTTTGACGGATGTGATCTCCGGCGTGACGCTCAACCTGGCAGCAGATGCAGCCGGAAAAAATGCCGCGCTCGTCGTCACCCGCGACAACGCCACCATAGTTGCAAAGCTCAAAGCGCTGGTCGCGGACTTTAACTCCACCAACGATTACGTTACGGGGCAAACAGCAATCTCCAAGGTCGCCGACAAGAAATATTCCGCCGGGATCCTGGCGCAAGACAACAATTTTGTGAGCCTGCGCCGCAATTTGATTTCGGATCTGCAGAGCCGCGTCAGCGGCCTTACGGGAACCACATACACCGCCATGACCGACCTGGGCGTTAACATCAGCACAACCTCGCTTTCCGCCACATTGGACGAAGCCAAGCTGCTTGCAGCGTTCAGCTCCGATCCCACCGGTGCCAAGGCACTCGTAAATGCCGTGGCAGACAGGCTGCAGGCACGCCTTAAAACCTTCACCACAACCACCAAGGGCGTCGTGGATGCCTCCATTAAGGGCATAACCGCACAAATTAGCGACGTTACCAGCCGCATTTCCAGAGGCAAGCAGTTGATAACGGAACATGAAACAAGCCTAAAAACCCAGTACGGGCGGCACCAGGCGGAAATTATGACGCTAATGAACACCCAAAGCTCCTTGAGCAAATTGGCCTAGCCGCTAAAGTTTCGGCCAGCCCCGCCGATACCCAAGCTAACGAAAAGCAGCTTGGGCAAAAATTACGATGGCACCCTCTGATTCACTTACACCTGTGGGCGGGCAAACTGCGCCGGCCAGCCAGGCCCCAGCAGCGGCAAAGCCCGCGGTGGGAACGGCTGCCGATGCCAAGACAGAACGCGCCCTGCCGGGCGCAGCCATAGGCCAAAAGGCAGACCGGCTGGCACCGGCAGATGAGGGGCAAATTTCGATGTCGGCTCGCAAGCTGGCCGAATCCGACAACAAAGAATCAAAGCCGAAGGCAGACCCGCAGCCTGAATTTCAAACCAAGTCGGGCACCAGCCTGCGCTTTCAAATTAATCGTGAAGACGGGTCCGTTACGATCACTATGATCGACCCGGAAACAAAAGAGGTCGTGCGCACCATCCCGCCCGACGAACTTAACAAAATGGGATACGACCACTTTCTGAACCTGTTTACTTAGCGCACATAAACACAATTTCGAATCCGCACGGCGGTGGAGCCACCGCCGCGCCGGGTTAACCCTTTAGGAGCTAACGCAGCATGACCATCAACCCCTACGCTCGGCTGGCGCGCAACTACCGCGAACACGACATCCTCAATGCGGATCCCGTGAAGCTGGTTGTGCTTACATACGATGCCGCAATCTCAGCCTGTGGCCGCAAGGACCTTGCCACGGCAACGCGCGCCATTCATGAATTAATCAAGAGCCTCGATTTTGAGCAGGGCGACCTGCCCGCCCGGTTGCTGGCACTTTACCAGTGGACATCCGACGAGTGCCGCTCCGGCCGCTGGGATGCAGCAGCGGAAGTGCTGCTCGAGCTGCGCTCCACCTGGTCAGAACTTCAAAAACAAAGCGTGGCGGTCGCGCTGCCCGCCGTCACTGCGATCGCGTAAGCGCATGCGCTGCTGGTTGCGCGCTGCTCCAGCGCAGCTGTTGCTTGGTGTGGCTGCTGCCTGCGCCGCTGCCGGCTGCACGCTGGGCGGGCCAACCGCCTCGGTGGCGTACACGCTGCCCAAACATGTGGTTGTAGTGCCGCTCGCCACAGTATTGGCAGAAATGGCCAAAGCTCAAAACTCCAATCTTGGCGCAACACCAGTGGCGCCCAGCTCAGACTTAACCAGCCACACAAACCCGGGCACGCCGCTTGCGCTGCCGGCTGCGCTGCGCTCTGCGGCCAGCACCCAGCTGCGGCGCGGTGCCGGCTTCGCAAAATACCTTCCCATCCGCGGCGGGTTTCTGGCGCGTGTGAAGCCTGTGCCAGTCGCCACGGCGCAAGCGCCCCAAGTCCGGGTGCAAGTTGCGCCGCAGCGCATTGTGGCGCCGCGCATCGGGCTGGATGCGGCCATCGGCAGTGCGGCCGCGGCGGCGGACGGAAACTGGAAGATTCCCTACGGGCTGGCCGGCTGGCTGCCCGCCTCAGCCGGGTTTGGGATTGGCGGCAACACAGTGCTGGCCGGCCACCAAAATACTGAAGGCATGGTCTTCCGCAACCTGAACGAACTTGTGCCCGGCGACGAGCTGGATGTTTATGCCAACGGCGCGATGCGCAAATACGCGGTGACCGAACGGCTGATTGTTCCCATGTGGTACTCGTCTCCGGCGGAGCAGCTGCTGTACGCCAGTTTCATCCGCCCCACCCGTGATGACCGCCTGACGCTGATAAGCTGCTGGCCGTTCTTTACCAACAGCCATCGCTTGATAGTTGTGGCGCATCCGCGCGCCGCGGGTTAGGCGCCAGCCGGCGCGCCACAAGCGCGCACCCGCTGCTGAATTCATTCACGTTTAAGCCGCCCTTTATGGAGGCTTAACCAGCGCTGAGTCGGCGCGCTGATAACATGCTCGCACGGACTATTTTTCGTGCAGGCAATCCCCAACCTACTCCAGTCTGCGCTGCCCACAGCCAACAGCACCACGCTGTCCGGCTTGTTTGGCGACGAAGCCTCCGACGCCAGCACCATGCTGGGGCCGCAGAACAGCACCGGCGGATTTAACCTGGCGCTGCTGCGCGTGCTGATGCAAGCCATGGGCGAAAACAAGTCTGGCGCCAACACCGGCGCAAGCAGCCCCACGAACTTGAACCTTGACGGCATGGCAGCCAACCCGGCCATGCTGCTGTCTGCGCTTGCTGGCGGGCAATCCGGCAGCCAGGTGGGCGGCATTCAACAAATGCTGAGCGGCTTGACCGCTGCCAGCCCCACGCTCAGCCAGGCAACCAGTGCCTACAAAGAACCGGGCAAGTGGCCGTTCATGCCGGTCTTCATTCCGCCGGCAGCCACGCCGGCAACAGCTGCAAAAGACATGCCGGTGGCGCCCCCGGTCACATTCACAATAGCCAAGCCACAGGCTGTGCAGCCGGCAACGGCTGCACCGGCCACAGCGCCCATCGCACCAAACCGGAGCCCGGAGCTGGCGCCAGCCAACGGGACCCCGCTTGAAGTTCCGCGCTCTGATCCCTATGACCCGGCTGCACCGGCCGTTGGCCGCGTAAGTGTGGCACGCCCCACAACAGCAGAGCGCTACCAGCGCCCCGCTGCCCCGGGCGCAGCTGCAACCGCGCTTACAGCCGCAACCGGCAGCCCGCTGGCAGCCGCACTTGCCAGCATCAGCACCCTCACGCCCGCAATGCCCGCAGCTGCCGCCGGGCCGCTGGCCCTCGCAGCCTATCCGCGCCCGCCGCTGGACAACGGCCGGGGCATGCACTGGGTGCCCACCACCAGCACCAAGCCGGCCGATGTGGACCGCCTGATGCCCGAACTGCGCGCCATGAACGTGCGCTGGGTGACGCTGCTCAATGACAACAGCAACATCGGCAAAAATGATTATCTGGTGGGCCAGCTTAAGGCCAGCGGCATAGAGCCGGTAATGCGCGTCTACACCAACGGCATGGAGCCCATCCAAGGCGACCTCGGCGCCATGGTGCGCCACTACAAAGAGCAAGGCGTAAATTACTTTCAGCTCTATAACGAGCCCAACACCAATGTGGAAAATGCGGGCCGCGAACCAAACGTAAACCGCTACCTGGATGCATGGCTGCCCGCCGCGCGCACAGTGGCGGAAAACGGCGGCTACCCGGGCATCGGCGCGCTGTCCAACTCGCAAACACCCGGCGTGCAAGATGACGCCAAATTTATGGATGCCACGCTGCGCGAAATTGTGAAGCGCGGCGCTGCTGGCGTGCTGGACCGCGCCTGGATCTCTGCGCACAACTACAGTGCCAACCCGGTGACCGATGAGCGCGGCCTGCTGCGCGCGAATGACTACAACAAGCTGGCCACCGAGCTGCTCGGCCGCGCCCTGCCCGTAATTGGCACCGAAGGCGGCATTGCCGCCAGCGCCAATGTAAGCGAGGCGCAGCAAGCGCAGCAGATCACCGCCGCCATGCGCCACATGCGCGACCAGCGCGAACCCTACAACTTTGCCTACTCGCAATGGGTGCTGGCCAACCAGACGGCCGGCGGCAGCGACCCGGCATGGGAATCGCAGGCCTTGATCCGCCAGAATTACACCAGCCCGCTAATTGCTTCGCTTAAGGAACTGACATGAACATATTCAACACGTTTCGCACTTCGGCCTCAGCCCTGACAGCGCAGCGCATGCGACTTGACACCATTGCCAACAATGTTGCCAATGTGGAGACCACGCGCACCGACGAAGGCGGCGCCTTCAAAAAACAAACCGTGGTGTTTTCATCGCGCGCCTCAGAGAACGGCGGCCTGCCGCGCTTCGGCCCGATGCAGAAGGTGATCAAAAACGCCGGCGGCTTTGGCCGCATTCCGGACCTGACGCTGCCCAGTTTTGTAAAACACCGCCCGCAGATGTTCAACCAGTCCGTTGGTTCCGGCGGAGTGGAGGTGGTGGATGTAAAAGTGGACAGCGATGCGGGCGCCCGCATGTATAACCCCGGCCATCCGGATGCAGATGCACAGGGCTACGTCACCTTCCCCAACGTAAACCTGGTGACCGAGATGACCGACATGCTCTCCGCAACCAGGGCATACGAAGCCAACGTAACCGTGATGAACTCCGCCAAGCAAATGGCGGTGAAGGCGCTTGAGATTGGCCGCGGCTAACACTGGCCCGCTGCCCGGAGCACACCAAACATGAATATTGACAGCCTGGCCAAGCCCGCCCTCACCCCGCCGGTGGGGCTTAATGGAACCATCCGCCGGCAGATGGCGGCCGAAGAAGCGGCCGCAGCCCGCCCCGCGCCCATGGATGTCACCGGCGGCTTCGGCGCCTCGCTTGGCCGGTCAGTGGAACTGCTCGACCAGATGCAGCTCACATCCGACAAAGCGATTGAACAACTGGCTGCTGGTGAAAATGTAGACTTGCATGATGTGATGATTGCCACGCAAGAAACTGATATCGCTTTCCGGCTGGCGCTTGCCATGCGGGACAAGCTGGTTGAGGCTTACCAGGAAGTGATGCGCATGGCCGTCTAGGCTGCGCAGCGCTTAATTTATTACGACTGCTATACTGAAAAATAGGAAGTGACTATGGCTGGAATAGCCGGAAATTTCATGTCCCAGTTCACGAGCTTCTGGGCAAAGCTCGAGCGCAACCAGCGTTTGGTGCTGGTGGGCGGCGGATCGCTGATTGCTCTAATGCTGGTGTTGTTTATCGTGTGGGCAGCGCAGCCCGATTACGCGGTGGCCTTTACCGGCCTCACCGAGGGCGATGCCGGTGCCGTGGCGCAGCACCTGAAGGAACAGTCCATCGACTATCAGGTGCAGGCGGACGGCACAATCCTTGTGCCGCGCAGCCAGGTTTTTGACACACGCATTGACGTTGCCAGCAAGGGATTGCTGCAAGAGTCCACCGTGGGCTACGAGCTGTTTGACACCACCTCTGCGCTGGGCATGACGGAGTTCAACCAGAAAGTGACCTACCAGCGCGCGCTCGAAGGCGAGCTGGCACGCACCATTGAGGCGCTGGATGCGGTGGCGCTGGCGCGCGTGCATATTACGCTGCCGGAAGATGCGCTGTTTAAAGACCAGCAGAAAGAGCCGACCGCCGCCATTACCCTGAAGCTGGAACCGCGCCAGAAGTTAAGTGACGAACAGGTGAGCGCCATCAAGGGGCTGGCTTCCTCCTCGGTGCAGGGCTTGAAGCCCAAAGATGTGGTGATTGTGGACATGGCGGGAAACATGCTTTCCGGCCTGTTGCTGGATGACGTGGCCAAATCCTCAGCAGATACCAACAGCGACAAAATGACCGCAGAGCGCAAGTACGAGGAACAGATTGAAACCAACGTTCAGGCCATGCTGGTGCGCGCTCTGGGGCCGGACCGCTCCGTGGTGCGCGTAAAAGCACGCCTGGGATGGGACGCGGTGGAAATAGTTGAGCAGAATTTCTTTCCGGATAGCGTGGTGCGCTCCGAGCAAGTGACGACCGAATCCTACACCGGCACCGGCGAGTTTGTGGGCGGGTCCCCGGGTGCGGGCTCCAACCTGCCCAGTGACCAGGGCATTCCCAGCTATCAAGCAATGAAAGACACGGGCACCAACATAGATTACGCGCACACTGAGACCACCACAAATTATGAAATGGGCAGTGTGGAAGAAAAGCGCAAAGTAGCCGGCGGGCAGTTGCAGCAGCTTTCGGTCTCCGTAGTGGTGGACAACGTGACCGACGAGGACATGCTGGACTCGCTCAAGGAAGTGGCGGCACGCGCAGCTGGAGTGAACATCGAGCGGGGCGACCAGTTCACACTGCAGTCCATTCCATTTGACCGCACATTTTTTCAAGAAGAAACTGCGGACTTTGAAAACCAGCAGCTTGGCCAAACCTACCGGCAGGTGGCGCAGTGGTTTGGCGTTGCCGTTGTGCTTTTGTCTGCGCTGTGGTTTACGCAGCGTCTGGTGCGCAACCTGCGCCTAAAGGCGGAGGAGCGCGACGTGTGGGACAACATGCGCCTGGGCGTGGACACAGAAACCGGCGGCGGCAGCGGCCTGTTGCAGGCGTCCGTGCCAATGATGCCCATGGCTCTGCCGGACGATGAAGAAGACCGGCTACCCACCCAAGACAGCTCGCGGGCGCGGCGCGCGGTGCAGCGCATTGCAGAGCAGCGCCCCATGACGGTGGCAGAAATAATCCGGCAGTGGATGGAGCAGGACAAGGATCCGTCGGCTGCGTAGCTGGCCCATGCCGCGCATAGACCAGCAACTTACAACTTCGCGGGAGCAGTAACTAATGGCAGTTCAAACTGAATCACAACGCGGCCTCAACATGGAAGTGGCAGAGGCGGAAGTACGCAACCCGGCCGCCCTGCCGGATGTGCTCGGAGCGGTTGGCACCACACAGCCCAACCTGCTCGAGTCACTCAAAACTATGCTGGCGGGCGGGCGCACTGGGCCGGTTTCGCTGACCGGGCCGGAGAAAGCCGCCATCCTGATTGCCGGCCTCGGCGTCGATGTGTCGGCAGACGTTCTAACTTCGCTTTCGGATGCGGAAGTTGAAGAGGTGGTTTTGGCGCTCTCCAAATTGCAATCAGTGGGGGCAGAGCTCCGCGACAGTGTGTTCCAAGAGGCATTTGAGCTCTCACATGCCGGCGGATCACTGGCGCAGGGCAGCATGGGATTCATTCGCCAACTGATTGGCCGGCTGCGCTCCCGCAGCGAAGGCCAGCCAGTGGCAGATCGCATGGTTTCCGCGCTGGACCAATGGCGCCGTGGTATCCGCGGTGAGCCAGAACCAGGCGAGGTTGTAGATCCCGCCCTTGCAGAAGCCGAGCAGCTGGCGCAGGCCGAGGCGCAGGTGTCGCAAAGCGCAGTAGGCCTTCAGCAACTCGATGTGATGAACACAGCCGACGAAGCGGAGGTGGCCGCCTACCTTAAAGACGAGCATCCGCAGGCTGTGGCGCTGGTGCTTGCACTGATGGAGCAATCGAAAGCGGGAATGGTTATGGCTTTTCTGCCGCCCACAATGCTGGGAGATGTGAGTGTGCGCATTGCATCTATGACGGCAATCCACCCAAGCGTCGCCGCGAATATTGGGAAGGCGATCGATAAAGAGTTTTCCAGTTCCGGCGGCAAAAAGGCAAAAATCGGCGGCCCCGATTTTCTGGTGTCCCTGCTGCAGGGTGTGGACCGCCCCACTGAGAAACTTATTCTGGAAGGCTTGGATAACGCCAAGCCGGAACTTGCAGAGGCTGTCAAGGCCCAGCTGTTCACCTTTGAGGACATTCGCAAGCTGACAGACAAATCCATTCAGCGGATTATGCGCGATGTAAACAAAGCCGATCTGGTTGTGGCGTTGAAGTCTTCCAGTGCGGAAATGCAAAGCAAAATCTGGAAGAACATGTCTTCGCGCGCCGCGCAGATGATGCAAGAGGAGCTGCAGTTTATGCCGCCCACCAAACTGACGACTGTTTACGACGCGCAGCGCAAAGTAATTGACCTGGTGCGCGACCTTGAAGCCAAGCAGGAAATCTCGATCCCGCGCGCCGGCGGCCAGCAGGAGTTTGCCTAGCCCATGCCAGCCAGCGGCCGGTTACTGCGCTCACAGCAGGTGCAGGTGGTGCCGCGGCGTGCCTTTACAGGGCAGCGCAGCAATGCCCCCGCGCAACCGCAGGCGCCAGAGGCGCTGCCCGACCTGCAAGCCGAGCTGCTGCGCACGCAAGCCGAGCTCAACGAGCGCGAAATGACTTTCAATGCCCAGCGCCTGCAGCTGGAAGCTGCCCTCACCCGGCGCGGCAAAGACATGGATGCGGCGCTGGAAACTGCGCATGCCGCAGCCGCCACGGTACATGCGCAGGCCGCAGCCGCGCTGGAAGCAGCGCAAGCAGCTGCAGCAGCGGCGCTCAGCGCAGCCGGCGTTCAGGCGGCAGATCTGCTGGAGCTGACGGCTGCCGATGCGTACACCGACGGCCAGGCCCTGGCACAGCGCCTGGTGCTGGCCGCCGAAGACCAGGCGGCTGCCATCCGCCAGTCTGCGCAGGCAGCCGGCTTCATTACCGGCCGTGAAGAGGGGCGCACTGTGGGCGAGGCCTCCACGCAGTTAGTGCTGCTGCAAGCGCAGCGCCTGATTGTGGAAGCCGAGGGCTGGCGCGCCAGCCTGCTGGCAGCCAGTGAAGGCAAACTGGTGGACCTGCTTGGCATAGTTGCCGAGCAGCTGTTTGGCAAGGGTTTTACTTTGGCGGACGAAGCCCTGCAGCAAATGGTGCGCACTGCGGTGCAGCAAGCACAGCATCTGAGCAACTTGCGCGTGGCATTGCACCCCGCGGACTACGAGCGCCTGCTGCCGCTGTGGCCAACCCCCAGTGTGGCGCTGATTGCCGACGCTGAAGTACAAGCCGGCGGCTGCGTGGTGCATGGCGATGAAGGCGACGTGGACTTTCAGGTGCGGCGCCGGCTGGACCGCGTACAGAGTGCCCTGCGCGAAACACTGGACGCAACCGAGCACGACACAGACTAAGCGCTGCTGATGACCACCGCCGAACAAGAAGCCCCTGCCCCGCCGGACCTGGAACGCTATGCGCGCGCCATAAAGGCGCTGCCCCGCGCGCAAGCCAGCGGCCGGGTGGTGGAAGTGGTGGGCCTGACAATTGAAGCCAAGGGCCTGGTGTGCGAGATTGGCGAACGGGTGGATATCACCGTGCGCGACGGCAGCACCATTCCGGCCGAGGTGGTTGGCTTTCGAGCCGGCCATGTGCTGATCATGCCGCTCGCAGAAATGACCGGCATCCAGCCGGGCAGCCGCGTTACTGCCACGGGCGCGCAGCTGCGCGCACCAGTGGGGCGGGCGCTGCTGGGCCGCGTGTTGGATGGCCTTGGCCGCCCAATTGACGGGCTTGGCCCGCTGGGTACACAACGCACCGTGCCGGTGGTGGGCGACCCGCCCCACCCGCTGCGCCGCAAGCCCGTCAGCGAACCGCTGGTCACCGGCGTGCGCGCCATCGACGCCTTGATCACGGTGGGCAAAGGCCAGCGCATCGGAATTTTTTCCGGCAGCGGCGTCGGCAAAAGCACACTGCTGGGCTGCATTGCGCGCAGCCAAAACACAGATGTGACTGTGATTGCCCTGATTGGCGAGCGCGGCCGTGAAGTGCGCGAGTTTGTAACCAACAGCCTGGGGCCGGCCGGCCTTGCGCGTTCGGTCGTTATCGTCTCCACTTCTGACCAGCCCGCTCTGGTGCGGGTGCGCGGCGCCTGGCTGGCAACCGCCATTGCAGACAGCTTTCGCAGCGAAGGCATGGACGTAACATTCTTAATGGACAGCGTTACGCGCGTGGCCATGGCGCAGCGTGAGATTGGCCTGGCGATTGGCGAGCCGCCGGCCAGCAAAGGCTATACGCCATCGGTGTTTGCCCTGATGCCCAAGTTGATGGAGCGCACCGGCAACTCCGAGCACGGCACCACCACCGGCTTCTACACCGTGTTGGTGGAGGGCGACGACTTCAACGAACCCATCTCTGACGCAGCCCGCTCCATTCTGGACGGGCACATCATGCTGACGCGCGAGCTGGCTGCCCGCAACCACTTTCCCGCCATCGATGTGCTGCACTCCGTGAGCCGTGTGATGCCGGCGGTGGCTGCCAAAGCGCACCTCAAAGATGCCGGCATGCTCAGGCAGCTGCTCGCAGCTTATGAGAAGGCGCGCGACCTGATCAACATTGGCGCCTATGTGAGCGGCTCAGATGCCACCATCGATGCGGCCATTCGCCTGATGCCGGAAGCGCTGGCGTTTTTGCAGCAAGACAGCGAACCCACGCCGTTTATGGAAAGCCTGCGCCGGATGGGCGAACTTGCCAGCCAGGGCACGCTCGCCACCGCCTGAACCAAACCCCGAACATGCCACCCAAGTTCCCGCTCCAGCCCGTGCTGGACTTTCGCAAAGTGCTGGTTGACCGGCTTGAGGTGGAATTGGCCCGCCTGCTGAGCGCCGGCCACCGCTTGCGCAGCCGCATTACCGCCAACCAGGCAGCGCAGCTGAACGTGCTGGCGGAGCTGCGCGCACTACAAAGCGGCCTGCTGAACATTGAGCAAATCCAGCGCCTGCAAAACGGCTGGCAAACTTTGCATGATGAGCTGCAGCGCCTGGCATCTGAGATGCGCACACTGCAAAACGCAGTCCATGAAAAACGCGCCGAGCTGGTGGCAGCCGCGCAGCGCCGCGATGTGGTGGCCAAACTGGGCGAACGCCACGCCAGCAGCTGGCAGGCGGAACTGTTGCGCCATGAGGCAGCCGAGCGCGATGACATTTACATTGCGCGCGCCTTCAACCGGCGGGCCGTATGAGCATTTCCGGCAGCCCGGCTGCAAATGGACAATTGCTGCTGCGCACGCTGCACGGTATGTTGTCCAAACAATACAACGCTGCACCCGGCCGCACACTTGCCGATACCGCGCCACTGCCCAACCTGCTCCCGCCCGCTGCCGGGCTGCCGCCGGCGAACCCGGCCACTGCGGCGCAGCTCGCGCCGGATCAAGCGGGCATCGCAAAGCCATTCGACACAACCGGTTTGAGCCAAAATGTAAGCGGCGCATTGCAACCGGCCACAGAACAAACCGGCATGGCCAAGCCGCCAGCACCAGCCACAACCCTGCCAGAACCGATCACTTGGATGGCACTGACTGCGGCCGCCGAATCAGAAGCAGCCGCTGTTGCCGCGAGTGCGGCAGCCCGGGCACAAGCTGGCGCGGCCCCGCCCGTGGTGAAAGCCCTGCCCGCACCCATGGAAGTGGATCCCAACCACCTGCTGCCCGCGCCATTGGCAATAGATCCCAACTACATACCGCCCAGCAGCATTCCAGACCTGCAGAACGGCGGCTGGGTGGTGCCGGTGGAGCGCAGCATTTCCAAAGTGCGCCCGAGCGAGTTTGACGAACTGATCTACACCACCGCCATGCAACATCAGGTGGATCCCGCGCTGGTGAAGGCCGTAATTCACGCGGAGTCAAACTTCCGGCCCACCGTGAAATCATCCGCCGGGGCACAGGGCCTGATGCAGTTGATGCCCGGCACCGCTGCTTCACTGGGAGTGACCAACTCCAACGACCCGGTTCAAAATGTTGACGGCGGCACGCGCCTGTTGCGCAAGCTGCTGGACCGCTATGACCAGAATGTGTCTCTGGCACTGGCTGCCTATAACGCCGGCCCGGGCGCGGTGGCACAGTATGGCGGCATTCCGCCCTACCCTGAAACACAACGCTACGTGCCGCGTGTGCTTTCTTTATACAAAACTTATGTGGAGGCCTGATCATGCTGGGATTATTTAACGACTTTGCAAGCACAGCCACCAAGGCTGCGCTCAGTGGCTTGGGGAAGCGCCAGGAACTAATCAGCAACAACATTGCAAATGCTGACACGCCCATGTATCAGGCGATGAATATTGAATTTGAGCATGCACTCAGTACTGCCACGCGCTCGCGCGAGGGGCACCTGCCGCTGCAAGCCACAGTCAGCAATTCCCATCATATGAATTCGCTCACCGCAGAAATGGAGCCGAAAGTCACCCGGCGCGCAGATTCCTCCATGCGCCTCGACGGCAACAACGTGGATGTGGATCTGGAGATGACGCGCCTGGCTGAAACAAATCTGCTGTACCAAACCATGACCCAGATTGAGACCAAGAAGCTGTCTCTGATCCGGGCATTGACTGGCCGCTAGCCGGCCGCCCGGACACTAAATGAACTCAGCCCCCGCCCCGCTCACCCTGGCCCAGCCCCTGCAGCTTAGCGGCAGTGCCGCGCTGGCTGCCACCATGCGCAACAGCGCTGCAGAGCTGTTCGAAACATTTATGCAAGAGGTGGGGCCGGCAATCGGCGGTGCCAAGCCGTCCGCTGCCAGCCCGGCCAGCCAGCGCATAGCGCCAAGCGCGCAACCGCAGCGTGCCGCCACAGCAGCGCAGAGCAGCGCCGCAGCCAAACCGGCAGCGCCGGCACAGCCGCACCCCGCCATGCGCGATGCTGCCGGTGCTGACGCTAGCAGCTTGCAGTCCGGCTTTGCGCCCGGCGCTGCATTCGCTGCTCAAAACGGGACGGCCGCAGCCACCGTGGCGCCCACAACCAAACCAGTGGAGCCCGCAGCCGCACTTGCGCCAATCAGTGGCCGCCAAAATATTGGCAGCGGTCCAAACCGTGCCGGCAATGCCGGCCAGCCGCTGGACACCACTTTGGCTGCCGGGCTTGATCCTGACACCGAAGCGCTGCCGCCCGCCGTGCAGGCTGTCATTCGCGCGGTGCGCTTTCTAAACGAGAGCGGCGAGGCCGGCGTGTACTTGCAGCTTGAGCCGGCGCATCTGGGACCCATGCGTGTGCGCCTGACACGCGCAGCCCAGGGCGGCATGGAAATAAAACTTAACGCCAGCCAACTGCAAACCGCGCGCCTGGTGCGCGCCAACCTGCCCGCCCTTGCCAGGGCGCTGGAAGTGGCGGGGGTGCCCGTAGCGCAACTGCTTGTGAGTGTGGGCAGCGAAGACAGCCAATCCGCGCATGACGCGCCAACCGCAGCCGCCCTTGCAGACTCAGCTCTGCGTACGGTCTATGCCTAGCATCACCCATTCGTATTCCTGATCCAGTTCCATTTCTCATTTTTTCAATCCCTAAAGAGGACCCCTCATGGCAATTCTTCCCGCAACCCCTTACGCCACCGCACCCGCCAGCGCCCCGCCGGTGGTGGCAGCTGGCGCCGGCGACAAAGACAACTTCATGCAAATGCTGCTCACCCAGCTGCGCTACCAGGATCCCATGAACCCGATGAAAGACTCGGACTTCATGTCGCAGATTTCGCAGCTGCAGATGGCGGACAAAATGAGCCAGCTGAATAAGTCCATGCTGGAAAGCGTGCGCGCCGAGACCCTCTCGCAGGCCGCAAACTTCATTGGCCGCCGCGTGCACGCAACCCAAAACGGGGAAACCGTGGAAGGCCTGGTGAGCAGCGTACAGCAGCGCAATGGCGCGGTAACCCTCAGCGTGGGCGGCCGCACCGTGTCGCTGCCGGAAATTGAGCGCATTGATACCGACAACGCCAAGGACAGCCCGGCGCCGGCTGTGCCCGCAATCTAAACCACTGCAACAACCAGGTAACAAACATGATCAGATCTTTTTACAGCGCAGTCACGGGCCTGGCAGGCAACCAGACTTATACCGATGTTGTGGCCAACAACCTTGCAAACATCAACACCGTTGGTTTTCACCGCAGCCGCGTGGATATTGAAACGCTAATCAGCCACTTGAAGCGCTCGGGCACTCCGCCCACAGAGGCGCTGGGCGGCATCAACGCCTCACAAGTGGGCGCTGGCATGTCCATTGGCAGCATCTCCAAGATTTTCACGCAAGGCTCCCTGCAGGAGACCGGCCGCCCGATGGATGTGGCAATTGACGGCGACGGTTTTATGATTGTGGATGATGGCACCCGCACGCGCGCCTTCACGCGTGATGGCCAGCTGCAAATGGATGTGGATGGAAATCTCGTGCAGTCGGTGACCGGCTACAAAGTGATGGGGTATGCCCCCGCGGACAAGCCCGGGCAGGGAACTGAAGCTCCAGCAGCTGCCGGCGCTGCGGATGCGCTATACGCGCCGGACGCGGCTGCAGCTGCAGCCGGTGCGGATAAGGCAGCCACCCCGCCCCCGAAGCTGCAAGCCCTGCGCATTCCGGTTGGCGACAAGCAGGCCGTGGCCACCGCCAATCTGAAAGTGGCGGGAAACTTGGACGTGCTCACCGCTGCTGCCGGCACCACAACCAGCACGGTTGCGGTGTACGACTCGGTTGGCGAGCAGCATAACATCTCCCTCACCTTTAAACGCGGCACGTTGCCGGGCAGCTGGACCTGGCAGCCAACTTCCACAGACAAGTCCGTGGCCAGCGTGACTGCAGACACCGCAGCCGTGGAGTTTGACGCCAATGGCGGGCTGAAATCCGGCGGTGCAAGCGTGCTCACACTGCAGCTCAGCAACGGCAGTGCCGCCCAATCAGTGGCCCTCGATTTCTCCGGCGTCAGCCAGCTGGCACAACCCTCCGCTGTGAGCGAGAGCGAACAGGATGGCATGCCCCAAGGCACGGTGACCAGCATGAAGTTTGACGGCGAAGGCAAACTGTACGCGCTCTATTCCAACGGCCTGTCCAAAGAAGTGGGCCAGCTGGCGCTGGCAAATTTTGTAAACCCGGGCGGCTTGCTGGATGTGGGCGAAAACAATTTGCGCCCGTGGCTGAACTCCGGCGAGCAGCAGCTGGGCCGTGCCGGCGACGACAACTTCGGCATGATACTGCCCGGCAATGTGGAAGGCTCCAATGTGGACCTTTCGACTGAATTTACCCAGCTGATTTTGGCGCGGCGTGGCTTTCAGGCCAACAGCCGTGTGGTCACAACCTCGGACGAGATGATTCAAGAACTGCTGAACATGAAGCGCTAGTCCCGCGCAGCGGCCCGCACGCAGCAACAAAAAACCCTCCCGCATGCGGGAGGGTTTTTTGTTTGGCAAACTACTGCCACGCGGCTATTTGACGAGATCTTCCTCCGGCAGCCAGCCCACGGTCGGCGGCTCCCCCGCCGTAATTTTGTACCACCATTGGTCACCGGTGCACGCCCGCTCCTCGCCATCTGTCGACTTAAAGCGCAGCATCCGGTCAATCACCTCCGTCTCATCATTGCGCCCGGCCACCCCAACCACGGTTGCCTCTTGGATCATACAGTTTGTGTACATGATGATGCTGGGGGATTCATCCTTGGGCTGCACAGTAATGCGCGCGCCCTTGTTGAATTTTGGAATGGGGTCCTTTTTCGCCCCGCCCGAGCAGGCGGCAAGCAGCAGCAATGCCAACCCCAGTCTGAAGCCCTGATTTAAAAGTTTTTTTGACATTCTGAACTCCTCCGGGAAGCCGGATCTCTGCCTGCCCGGCTTGGTATCGATTGCCTGCGATATTACAGCGGGCCAACTATCGATGGCATTATACCTGTGCGGGCATAGCGCCGCAAGCACCGCCGGGCGCGGCTAGCTTGCGTCTGGTTCGGCGGCGGGGAGAACGAGGGACTTTAGCGAGCGGGCAACCGCGGCGCGCTGCCCGGCGGGAATGGCGGCGGCAGTGTTTTCATTGCGCACCTGCTGGCACAGCTCATCGCGCAGGATGGAAACCGTGCGCGGCGCAACCACGCCCAGTTTTACACGGTCGCCATCGATGGCCAAAATCCGCACGGATATTTCACCGCCAATATTGAGGCCCTCGTCCACGCGCCGCGTGAGTACTAACATGCCAGCTACCCGCCCACGGAATGATGGGCAGTGTACTCAGACTGGATCACCTGGCGCCCGATGCCGCGCTTCAAATTTATGACGAGCGGCCCGAGCAGGTTAATGGTGGCACTTGTGGTCGGTTCAGCCGCGCTGCCCAGGCTGCTGGCGGGCGTAATGATGGCCAGTACCAGCAAGTCAGAAAATTCCGGATAGCCCAACTGCTCTTCATCTTCCGGCGACAACTGCAGGCAAAAGTCCGGCTTGAAGACAGTCGGATCCGCACCAATGAAGCCGATGCTGGGGTCGTCCTGGCAGTTGATCAGGTAGAGCGGGGAAAGCTCAGCGTCGGTGACAATATCAAAGTGCTCCCAATCCGCGCAGCCAACAAGGCCGCCGGCAAAATGCACCGTAATCTCGTAATCGGCCCCGGCTCCGTTAAGGGGCGCAGTCGCTGCAGCGGTCCGTTCCATGCTATCTCAGGTAGTCGAAGAGCGTGTTGCGATTGAGCGCACCCGCTGTGGCCAGCGCCGCTTGATACACGGTCTCCTCTTCTTTCAATGCCAGCACGGCCTGCGCCATGGGCCGGTCTTCAGCGGTCTGCAGCGTGTTGCTCAAGCCGATCTGCACTTTTTCCAGCCGGTCCTGGGTTGCGGTCAGGCGCATCAAGCGGCCGCCCGCTTCGCCAGTCAGCCGGATCATGGCATCCAAGTCTCCTTGCAACTCGCCAATCTGAAAGCCCACATCCGGCGCTAAGCCCTTGCGCAGGGCCTCACGCAGATTCACAAGTGTGGATAGCATGCGCGCCGGCGCAATCTTCAATTCCGGCACCTCTTGGTTCAGCAGCACATTCATTGTCAGGGTCTGGCCGGGCTCAATTTCTATTTTGCGCAGGCCGCTATCCCCGTTGTATTTTGCAGCGGTGATTGATTTTTGAACCTCCACGGCAGTGAATGCAGCTGTGGAAGTCTTAAAACCGCCAAACACGTACTGCTCACGATGGGTGGCATTGAGAACGTTGACAGCTTCCGCTATCAGGTTGTCCACCTGCTTGGCGTAGGTATCGCGCTCGGTGGGGCCAAAGGTATCCGAAGCAGCCCGCACAGCAATTGCCAGCCCGCTTTGGATGATGGTGGAGAGCCCGTCCATCGCAGTTGCCGAAGCCGATAAAAATTCGCGCGCGGTGGAAATATTGTTCAGGTAGGTTTGGTTGGATTGAATGGCGCCGCGCAAAGTGAGCGCATCGCCCATGGCCACAAAGTTGTCTGAGGGCATGTGCAGCTTCTTGCCGTCGCCGGCTTCCACCTGCAGGCGCGCCAGCTTTTTTCCATGCGCTTGCAGGTTGGCAAGCACATCCGCATACATCATTTGGTTGGTTACACGCATGGCTGTTTGACGCCGTCAGTCCGCGCCGTTAGCGGCCCACCATGCCCAGGCGCATCACCACTTCTTCGGCCATCTGGTCAAAGTTGGTGAGCACGCGTGCCGCAGCCTGATAGGCGCGCTGCGAGCGCATTACGCGCGCGGCCTCTTCATCCAATGACACGCCCGTTACTGAGTCCCGCTGGGTTGTGAGCTGCTCAACAATCGCTGAATGGCTGTCCAGTTCACGCTGGGCGCGCACGGCGTCTGCGCCCAGCGCAGCCACAGCATCCGCCCACGACTCAAGCATGCTGCGCGTGGCTCCCACTGCCTCTGTGCCCGCGGGTACACGCGTGCCTTCCGCATCCATCAGCAGCCGGCTTTCCAATTGGGAAATCTTGAGCGCAACGCTGCCATCGCCCGGAGAAGCACTGACTGAGGCAGCTGCCACACCGCCCACATTCGCCTCAAGCAGCGGGTTAATGGCCAGCTGCGCCGCACCGTTGCCCACAAAGAAATCCTGGCCGGTGGCATTGGCTGGCGGCAGTCCAAACCCGGTTTTGTGCACGGCGTTCACTTCACTGCGCAATGTGTTGCTGAGGCGCTCCAGCGCACTAATGCGCGCCGCCACCTCTTTATCGCGGCCAATCAACAGGCCGCCAATCGTCCCCATTTTTACCTCGGCTGCCTGCCCGTCTTCCCACTGCAGCTGGCGCAGATGGCCACTGACGGTGCCGGTGGGCGCCGGCACGGGTGCCGCGCCGCCTGCAGCCGGGTTTGCCGGGTTAACGGGCGGGGCCGGCGCTGCGGTTGCTGCCGGGTTCACCGCCCGCAGCAGTTGCGCGTTTTGCCGCGCCACCAGCACATGCCGGCCAATGGATACAACCGCACTACCGTCATTCTGAATGTATGAAGTGGAGCCGGTCAGCTCCGATAGTTGGCTGCGCAGCCGGTCACGCTCGTCCAGCAGGTCGTTCGGTTGGTTGTCCGCTTTGAACGCAACCACAATGCGCTCATTGAGCTTTGCCAGGCGTGCCGCGGCCTGATTCACTTCTTCCACCAGCCGGCCAAGGCGCGCATCCTGGTAGCGTTGAAAGTTCACAAGCCCGTCAGCCCGCTCATTGATGGATTGCGAGAGGCGCACGCCGGCATCGCGCACAGAGCGGCGCACAGCCGGGTCAGCAGAATCGGTGGACAGCTGCTGCCAGCTGCTCCAAAACTCGCTCAGGCGCTCGGCAATACCCGAGCCGTCTTTTTCCGGAAGCATGGCTTCCACGTGGCGTAGCACATCGGCGCGCTCCAGCCACTGCTTCTCAACTGAAACTTCAGTGCGCAGGCGGTCATCATAAAAATCATAGGCCATGCGGCGCGTCAGTTCCACCTGCGCGCCCTGCCCCATTTGAATTGCGCCACCGGATGCGCGGTTGAAAGCCACTGCCCCCAATGGACTGCGCGTGCCCAGCACCGCCTCCTGGCGCGTATAGCCCGGCGTGTTGGCATTGGCCACGTTGTGGTCGGACACCAGCTGCGCCTGCTGCTGCGCGCGCAGCGCCGTCAGTGCGGTTTGAATTCCACCAAAGATCAAATTCGCCATTTTCTATTCAGTTTGAGCGCCACCCCCGCGGGGCGGCAATCCGCAGCGGTGTTTAGCCGCTGAGGTCCACCAAGTGAGCGCTCTGCGAGGCCAGCGCAGGGGGCAAGCCGGGAGCAGAGTAAGTCGGCGGGTTTGCAACCAGCCGGGCAATAAAGTCGTGCAATGCCGTGTTGCGCTGCAGCGCATCTTCAATCAGGGCCCGATTGCCATGGTTGATTTCGCGCACGCGCTCCAAGTGGCGCATGATGGCGTCGCGCAAGCCACCCACCCGCGCACTGGTCTGCTCATCCAAAAATGGCAGCCAGTCCGATACGTGGCGCAAGCCGCCGGCGGGTGCGCCTTCTGGGTGCCACTGCTCAAGGCGTTCGCGCTGCTGCGCTTCGATCAAAGAGATGTCTGCAAGGTGGCGCGCTTTGCCGCGCACAATTCTGTCCAGTTCCACCGGGTCATCCCGGCGCAGAACCTGGCGCTCCTGAACCGTTAAGTCGACAAAGTTTTCAAGCGCGGCTAATTCCGCAGCCAGCCCGGCTTCAAGCTGGCTGGCATAGCTCTGGTTCATTTGACTACGGGCATCAGCGCGCGCGCGAGCGCGTCGTCATCCACGAGGTAGGTGCCGTTCTGCACCTGCGTGCGCAGCTGCGAAACGCGGTCAGACTGTGCACCGGCAGTGCGATCAAATTCCGCCCGCGCCCGGCTGAGGGTGCGCGCCCGGTCAGACAGCGTGGCCTGGTCAGTAGCCAGCTGCCCAACTGCCGGCCGGCCGGTGGCGGTTGCCTCGGTGACGGCTTGCGTTCCGGCTGCAGCCAACGGCGTGCCGTTGATGCGCGGGTCGGAATTGGCGGGGTTTAGAGTTACATCCATTTTTGTTTCCTTTGGCGGCCGGTTAGTTCGGCTCTATTCCTCTCATTGGTATCGGCAATTATATGGCATGCTTGACCATAAATGTGCTAATAATCGCCTAATTTACTGTAAATTTAGCCGCGCATGCGAATTGCAAGCGTCAGCATCTCATCCGATGTTTGCAGGGAGCGCAGCGACATACTGTAGGCGCGCTGCGCCAGCATCATCTGCGCCACCTCGTTTTGCAGGCTCACGCCGGATTGCTCCACCATGCCGGAAACCAGCGCCCCAAAACCCTCGGCGTTGGGTGTGCCGATAATGGGCGGCCCGGAGCTCTCATCCGCCGTGTAAGTGCTGCCACCAGCATTGATCATGCCGCTGCTGTTTTCAAAAGTGGCCATCGAGATCTGCCCCTCGTTCTCCCAGTCCGTGCCCACGCGCACCTCCACCGACCCCGCAGCGGTAACGCGCACATCTTTGGCCTCGGCTGGAATTTTGCCGCCCCAAATCAACCGCAACCCACTGGCCGTCACCAGATTGCCCTCGGCATCGCGTTGAAAGCTGCCATTGCGGGTATAGCCGGTGGTGCCATCCGGCATCTCCACCCGAAAGAAGCCAGGGCCGAAGATTGCCAGATCTGTCGGGCTGCCGCTTTGCACCATTGGTCCCAGCGTGTAGGAGAGGCTGGTATTGGGCCGCACTGCGGATCCGCGGTAAGGGCCGTTCATCAGGCTGGCAGGCACTTTATCAAAAAGGTACTCTTGAAAATTTGCGCGCGAGGCGATAAAGCCGGGCGTATTCAGATTTGCCAGATTGTCTGCGGTCACATCCATTTCAAATTGGCGGGCCATCATGCCCACGGAGTTAGTGTGCAGAACGCTATGCGGGGTAAATGGCATGGTGCTTCCTCTACTGCGGCAAATTCAATGCGGGCTACACGCGGCCCAAGTCGTTGACAGCGCGACCAGCCACCTGGTCTTGCATCTGCAATACGCGCTGCGCAGCTTCATAGGCGCGCGCAGTTGTGGTCATTGCGGTAAAGGTGGACACCGGGTCCACGTTGGCCATTTCCAAATATCCCTGCCGCAGCCGGCCATTGGCCTGCACTGCCTCTTTATTCTGGATGAAAAGATTCGGGCTGTTGTCGTCGCGCACCAGATCCTCATTTGGGTTGTCAAAACCAAACATGCCGATCATTCCGGCTGGCTTGCCATTGATAATGATGCGCCCTTCAGTCGTCACCGTCACATTGCCCACTGTGTCTCCGATGCCGCCGCCGACCGCGTACGGCACAGGCACAATCGCATTTTCCGATTTTTCGTCCAGCACCCGGAAGCCGTCTGCCGTCACCAAATGGCCGTTCAGGTCGCGGGTGAAGCGGCCGTCGCGCGTGTAGCGCACGCCATCGGGCGTTTGCACGGCAAAGAAGCCGTTGCCGGAAATGCTGAAGTCAAAGGGCTGCTCGGTTTCGCGCAAGGATCCCTCGCCAAAATCCGTGTAGGGCCCGGTGGCAATTACACCCAACCCGCCCTTGCCCACCTGCTGGCCCGGGCTGGCGGACTGCGCCCCGCCCTCAACATTGTTGATGTTCAGGCTAACAAAGTCATCCAGGCTGGTGTTGATCTGCTTGAAGCCAGCTGTGGTGATGTTGGCCAGGTTGTGCGAAAGCAGCTCCTGCCGGTACAAGTTGGCATTCATGGCAGAGGCAGCGGCGTACATGCCGCGGTTGAGTGTCATGACCGGCGAACCTTGCGGCGCAACGCAGAGCCGCCCAATCCCACACCCAGCATAAGCAACAGCAGGCCGAAGCCCCGGCCCGCCCAGCCGTCCGGCAGAATTGCACCAGTCTCAGGAAGCTTGACGGGCAGTTCGGTGTCGGCACTGGTTTGCGCAACCACGCTTTCCACTGCAGGCTCAGCCGTTGGCACTTCTGTGGGCACTTCTGTGGGCGCTTCTACTGGAGCTGCCACTGCTACTGGCGCAGCCACCACTGCGGTGCCGAGCACAGCCTCGTTCGGAAAAATTGCAGACAGTGCGCACGGTCCGCGCGTGGCCGGAATTGCAGCACCCTCGGCTTCAAATGTAATCATCAGGTAGCGATACGTGGCGGCCGGCAACGACACAAACACCGGCTGCAGCTGCCCGCCGGCAGGAATGTCGGCTATGTAAACAGGATTCTCAAGGTTGGGTCCAAGCATCCAAAGTGAAAGCTTCTGGCCAGCCCCTGGATCCACGCCGGAAATCTGCACGGAGAACTCGCCGGTGCCAAAGTTAACTAGGCCGGTGCCCACACCGGTTTGCACGCCCTCCGGGCACACGTCTGGCATGTAGGACAAAAATGCATCTTGCGGTCCGGCGGTATTTGCATCAAAGCTGCCAACCGCAGCAGCTGTTGGCGCGGCTGCCGGCACAGCAGCAACCACCGGAGGTCCCGCCAGCGCCCCGCTCAATGCGCGCCGCGCACTGGGCGCGGCCGGCACAGCACCGTTAGCCTCCACCGTAATCAACACCAGCGTGTAGTCCTTTCCGGGCAGTGCGACCGTCACCAGTGGCAGCTGTCCGTCAACCGGCAAATCCCCGATGTACACAGAGTTTGCGAAGGTGGCATTGCTCAGCCACACCACGTAGCGTTCAGCGGTCAGCGGCGACAGGCCATTGGCTTGCAGGCTGACCGACCCGACCACAAGATCCACAATTGCCGTACCCGCCGCAGTAGTGCTGCCGAAATTGCAAATCGCCGGGTCACAGGTCAAAAACACAAGCTGGTCATTTTCTGCGGCCCGCGCTTTTCCACTGTAGCCCAACACCGCTGCCAGCAGCGCTGTCAGCACCGTCAGTCGAATCAAATTTATGTTTTTCATGTCTGTTGCCTCGCAATATTCAAAATCACATCCACTTCGCCCCGGCTCATGCCGAGCGCCTTCGCAATATCAAGTTGTTGGGCGCCGGCCTGGGCCATGCCCAACGCCACCGTTGTGCGCTCCAATGGGTCGCCAGCCGGGCGCTGCGCTGCCGGCTCGCTGCGCCCGCGCGCGGCATCCAGCAGCCGGCCAAACCCTTCGCCAGCCCGCATGTTTTCCGCCGGCACCGCGGTTGCCGGTGTTGCGCCAAGCGCCTTTAGCTCACGCAGTACAGACCCCAGTTGCACAGCGCGCTGCCGTTCCGCGGCATCCGGTGACGTGAGCGCTGCGCGGCGCGCCAGCGACATCAGATAAGTTGTGTTGCGCAGCAGTTCGCTGGCAGACACCGCATCACTCATGCCGTAACCTCTTGCAAAATGCGGCGCTGCGGCACAGGCGGCGCCGCCGCAGCGCGCACCGGGCTGGCCGGCCGCTGCTGTGCGCGCTGCATGGTTGCGCGCAGCTCGATTACCGCCTTGGCATGCATCTGGCTCACACGCGACTCGGAAACACCCAGCACTTCGCCAATATCCCGCATGGTCAGCTCATCCACGTAGTACAGGGACAGCAATTGGCGGTCGCGATCCGGCAGGGTTTGCAGCGCATCCTTCAGACTCAGATGCAATTCTGATTCCATCATCACTGCGGTGGGGTTTACCTCCGGGTCGTTGTCCGGCAGGGTGTCATACAGGCTTTCGCCGTTGGGCAGGGGCGCATCGAGGGAGATCAGCACGCGGCTGGCGTCGCCGTAGCTCTTCTGCAATTGCGCCACATTCAGCTTCATGTAATCCGCCAGCTCCTCAAGCGTGGGCTGCCGTCCCAGGTCAGTTTGCAGGCGCAGCGTGGCGCGCTCAATATCGCGCACCCGGCGCCGCGCGGGGCGCGACAGCAGGTCCATGGTGCGCAGCGCATCAACGATTTGCCCGCGGATGCGCTGAATGCCATAGGTACTGAACTTAGTGCCGCGCGTGGGGTCAAAGCGGTCAACTGCATCAATCAGGCCCAGCAGCCCTTGCCCGGCCAAATCCTGGTATTCCGGCCCGGCTTCCAAGCCCAGCCGCCCCAGCACAAAATGCACCAGTGGCACGTAGCGCACAATCAACCCGTCACGGATGGCGGCCGCCTTGGTTTGGCGCAGCTCCACCCACAAGTGAATGTCGTCTTCGTATTTGTCTTCTTTGTCATCCATGACTTTGGTTTCCTTTTATGCGGAAGCCATTAGGCTTCCCAAGACTGCGTACTGCTTTGGCCGCTCCTCGGGCCTCCTACCGCAAAGTGCTGGGCAAAAAATTCGCTCATGTAGTGCGTAAAGCCCCAACATGCCATGCCAATCACCAGCAGAATTACCACGGCGCGGGTTGCCGCCATCATCAGCTGCACGCCATTGGCAATTCCTGTGACAAGCGCAATCAGAAATGCCCACAGTGGAATGATGCGTGCAGCAACGAAAAAGGTCTCCAACCAGAATGGCGTTTGCGCCAGGGTGAGTTCGCTTTGCGTGAGAGCTCTGGCTGGCCGCGGGCTTTCGGACGCGTCACGCTGCTGGCCGGCAAACTCGCCTTCCTGCCCGGCGCCGCCAACCGCATCGTCGGAGCCGTCCCGTGCCGCGTCCGGACCGCCGGGCAGCTCTGGTTCCATGCCCGCGCGTGCCGTGGCAAACGCCCGCTCCATCTCCTCGCCGTTAATTTCTCCGGCGATCAGATCTTCAAGTTCCTGCTGGCTCATGGCTGCCATGGCTGGTTCACGCAACTCCCAAGCCGCTGCCGGCAGGGGCAGCGCCCAGGATCAAATTAGCCAGCTGTGCAGCGTTGGCCGGCTCCCAGTGCAGCGGCACATTTGGCCCGCTCGAAAAATATGTGAGCGCGCTGTCTGTGCGGCATGCCAGCGAGTAGATGCCGCCGTGCGCTGCCGTTTCATCCAGATGCGTAATCACCATGCCGCTCAGGCCCAGCGCACTGAAGGCCTGCATGGCCAGCAGCTGATCGCTGGTTTTTGTGGCGGCGCTGGCAACCAGCAGCACAATCCGCTCCGCGGGCAGCGGTGCAAGCAATTCGGCCAGCTCTGCCATCTGCCCCGCAGCATGCGGGTTGCGCGCAGGCGTGTCCACCACCAGCAAATCGGCGCTGGTTTGCGAGCGCACTGCGTGCGCCAGCTCATCCGCGCTGTACGCCAGCGCATGCGGCAATCCCATCAGCTCGGACAGCGTGCGGGTTTGCGCAATCGCCCCGATGCCAAATGTATCCAAAGAAATTAATGCGGCCTTGCGCCCCAGCACCAGCTGCGCATGCGCAGCCAGCTTGGCAGCTGCGGTTGTTTTGCCGGCACCGGTAAGGCCCACCAGCACCACCACCTGCGGGCGCCGGCTGCGTTCCACCAATGCTGCAGTGCGCAGCTGCGCCAGCATATGGCGCGCTGCAAATTCATGCACCGCAGCGCCATCCAGCAGCGCGCGCGGGCTCAAGGTTTCCTTTGTGGCTGCACAAATATCAAGCGCCAGATCCGGGTCTACTTCCTGTGCCAGCAGCTGCTTGTGCAGTGCAACCAATGGGTCCGGCCATTGCGCCTTTGCCGGTTCAAACTGGCTGGCAACCTGGCCCAGCGCAGCGCGCACTTCGGCGAGATCTTGCGCCAGCTTTGCAGCCAGCGGCTGCTCCGCCGGCTGCCCGGCAGCGCCTGCCGCCGGCATTACCAATACTTCAAACACCGGATTGCGCCACACCTGCCACGCCGGCCCATCAAACACCTTGCGCGTGGTGAGCACCAGCGCATCCGGGCCCATCTGGTCGCGTGCCTGCGCCAGCGCGTCCGGCATCGTCTCTGCGCGAAAGCTCACTGGTTTCACAGTTCAACAATCCCGTGCGCCTGCACCTGCGCCTTGGAGCCGATTTCAGAATAGGCAATCACCACCAGGTTGGGCAGCGTGCGCTCAATCAAGCGCCGGAACGCCAGCCGGATTTCGCGCGAGCACAACAGGATCGGTTGATAGCCGGCCTTGGCCATGCTTTCCATTTGCGCGCTGGTGCGCTGCAGAATTGTCTGCGCCAAAGCCGGCGCCACATTCAGAGCCAGGCCGCGCTCAGATGCGGCAATCGCCTCCTTCAACTGGGCTTCCAGCGCAGGCGCCAGCGTAAACACATGCACCCGCCCGTCATCATGGCGGAACAGATTGGTGATGGTGTTGGCCATGCTTTGGCGCACCGCTTCAGCCAGCACGTCCGCGTCGCGCGTGGTGGCTGCATGGTTGGCCAGCACTTCCAAAATATTCGGCAGGTCACGGATGGGCAGGCGCTCGGACAGCATGATGCGCATCACGTTTTGCACCGCGCCAAGGCTCAGCATTTCCGGGATCAGCCCATCCACAATTGCGGGCGATGATTCTTTAACGCGTGCAATCAGCTCTTGTGCCTGCTGCCGGTCCAGCAGCGCGCTGGCATTGGTGCGCGCCACTTCGGTAAAGTGCGTGGCCACCACCGAGATCGGGTCCACCACCGTCAGCCCGGCCAGCTCCGCGCGGCCGCGTTCATCTTCTGTAATCCAAAGCGCGGGCAATCCAAAGGTCGGCTCGGTTGTGGCCTCGCCCTGCACCAGCGCGCCTTCCTCCAAAACACCGATCGCCAAAAAGCGCTCCAGCCGCACCTCGCCGCGCGCCACCTCTTCGCCGCGCAGCTTTATCCGGTACACATACGGCGAAAGCTGCAAGTTGTCCCGCACGCGCACCTTGGGCAAAATAAATCCCAGCTCCGTCGCCAGCTGGCGGCGCACCCCGGTGATGCGCTTAAGCAGGTTCTCTGCGCGCTCTTCGCCCACCAGCGGTATCAAGCCGTAGCCAATCTCCAGCTCCAGCGCATCCACAGACAGCAGCTGGGTCACATCATCCACCGCTGGCGCAGTCTCCGCAGCCGCCAGCGCCGGCAGTGCCGGCAGCGCATGCTGCTGGCGCCACACAAAGAAGGTGAGGCCACTGAGCGAGCCGCCCACTGCCAGAAATGCCATGGTGGGGAAACCGGGCATGAATGCAAGCCCCAGCACCACACATGACGCAATTGCCAGCGCCTGCGTGTTGCCCAGCTGGCTGCCCAAGTCGGAGCTAAATCCGTCATCAGAATTTGCCCGGCTGACGAGCAGCGCAGCAGCCGTGGAGATGAGCAGCGCCGGAATTTGAATAATGAGCCCGGCACCAACCGTGACCAGCGTGTAACTGCGCAGCGATTCCAGCAGGCTGAGCCCGCCCTGAAACACGCCCATCAGAAAGCCGCCAATAATATTGATGGCGACAATCAGGATTGCGGCAATCGCATCACCGCGCACAAACTTGCTGGCACCGTCCATCGCACCGTAAAAGTCCGCTTCGCGCTGCAGGGCGCGCCGGCGCCGGCGTGCCTCCGGCTCGGTGATCACGCCCGCTCCCATGTCGGCGTCAATCGTCATCTGCTTGCCGGGCATCGCATCCAATGTAAAGCGCGCCGCAACTTCTGCCACACGCCCGGCACCGTTTGTGATCACCACAAACTGGATCACGAGCAGCGTGAGGAAGATAACAATGCCCACCACATAACTGCCGCCCAGTACCAAGCTGCCCACCGTGGCCACCACCCGCCCCGCATCAGCCGAAAGCAAAATGCTGCGGGCCAGGGCAATGTTCACGCTCAGGCGAAAGAGCGTTACCAGCAGCAGGATCGCCGGAAACACAGAGAACTCCATCGGTTGCTGCACATAGACGGAGATGAGAATGATGCCAATCGAAACCGCAAGATTGAGCGCGATCAGCACATCCAGCGCCAATGCCGGCAGCGGCACAATCATCACCATCACGGTGACCAGCAGCACTATTGCAACGCCGGCATCCTTGGACCCGAAGAGGGCCCGCAGGACGGGCGGTGCAGACCGCACAGTACTGGCGAATGTCATGCGCGCACCCGCGGTTTGATGCTAAACACAAATGCCAGCACCTCAGCCACTGCCTGGTACAAGTCTGCCGGCACAACGTGGTTGATCTCCACAGTGGAGTAAAGCGTGCGCGCCAGCGGAATGTTTTGCACAACCGGAACACTGTGCTCGCGCGCCAGCTCCACAATGCGCTCTGCCACCAGCCGCGCGCCCTTGGCCACCACAATTGGCGCCGCCGCAATATTGCGGTCATATTGCAGCGCCACCGCCAGCTGCACCGGGTTCACAATCACCACATCCGCGGTGGCCACGCGCTTCAGCATGCGCTGGCGGCGCAGCGCCATCTGGCGCGCCCGGATGCGCTGCTTCATTTTCGGATCGCCCTCTGAGCGGCGCGCCTCGTCCTTCGCCTCGGAGCGCGACATGCGCAGCCCGTCAAACCACTGCTTGTAGCGGTAGCCATAGTCTGCAGCGGCCAAAAACAAATATGCCAGCGCCACGCGCACGGCCAGCGTGCCCGTCGTTTCAAAAATGAAAGTCACTGCAGCAGCAAAGCCCGTCTGCACCAAATCCAAAAATTGCGGCATGCGCGGCACAATCGTCCAGTAACTGATTACGCCAATTACCAGCACCTTCAACATTGCCTTTGCCAGCTCGGAGAAACTTTGGCCCGAGAGCAAGCGCTGGAATCCAGTCAGCGGATTGATGCGCTTGAAGTCCACCTTGGGCGGCTGCAGCAAGCCGCGCGTCTGCACCAGGCTGGCAGCCACGCCGGCAACCATCATCCACAGCACAAACGGGCCCAGCGGCGCGGCACTGCCTATGGCGTGCCTTACAACATCCCCCAAAGTGGCGCTTGTAAAGTGATCGACCGTTCCCAGCCCCAGATTTCCAAAACTGTCGCGCACCAAACCGGCCAGCCCGGCCAACACATTGCGCAAGAGCGGCACCAATACCCAGAAACCAACCAGCATGGATACCGCAATGTTGATTTCATTGCTGCGCGCAATGTTGCCTTCCCCGCGCGCGTCTTCCAGCTTCTTGGCACTGGGTGGTAACGGCTTGTCGAGATCGCTCATTGCGCGTGCACCAGCTCCAGCATGTGGCGCGCTGTGTCATTGAACATGTTGTGCAGCACCGGCAGCAGCAACGGCAGCAGCGCCGTAACGCCCAGCAGCCCGATTGCAATCTTGAGCGGCAGGCTCAAGAAGAACACTTGGATCTGCGGGGCGGTTTTCGCCAGCAGCCCCATTGCCACATCCACAGCGAGGATGGTTGCCACAATCGGCAGCGCAATCTGCACGCCACTCAGCCACATGCCCAGCGTAAGCCGCACCAGCCCTTCCTTTACGGCCGGGCCCATGATGAATGTGCCCAGCGGCACCAGCTCAAACAAACGCGCAATGGCCACAATCAACTGATGATGGCCGTTGATGACAAGGAAAACAGTTGTGGAAAAAAGCAGCACGAGCTGGTCCAGCGGGCTGCCCTGCATGTTGGTGAGCGGGTTTACAAATTGCGCCGCACTGAACCCGGCCAGTGTGCCAATCAAATTTGCGCCAATGGCAAGCGCAGCAAATGTGGTGCGCACCACAAAGCCGGCCAGCAGCCCGGTCAGCAGCTCCATGGCCGCCAGCACCAAAAAGCCGCCCACGGGCTTCGGCTCGCCGGCAACAGCCAGCGGCACCAGCGGCACAATCACCAGCGTAATCAACAGCCCGGCGGCCAGGCGGATGCGCACCGGCACCGCGGCGCTGCCCAGCACGGGCACACCGCTCAGAATGGCCAGCGTGCGCGTGGCGCTCAGCACAAAGAGTTGAAACTGCGCAACAGAAATAGTCATGGCGGATGCTTGCGCTAATGCGTCATGGAAGGCATCAGCTGAAACATGTGGACCATGAAGGCCACCAGTTTTTGCATGATCCACGAGCCGGTGTAGGCTAGCGTCAAGCCAACAGCCAGAATTTTTGGCACAAACGTCAGCGACTGCTCGGTGATTTGAGTGGCTGCCTGCAGCACACTTACCGTCAGGCCCACCAGCATCGAAACCAGCAGCATCGGCCCCACAACCAGCAGCGTGAGGCGCATCGCTTCCTGCGACACATTGATCACCATGCTTTCATCCATTTGCGCCCTGCCCGTCCGCCGCCGGAAAATGGCACGGACCGCTGCTTACAGCTGGCTTGCTCAAAAGCTTTTCACCAAAGATTCGACCAGCAGGCTCCAGCCGTCTGCCATTACAAATAGCAGCAGCTTGAGCGGCAGCGACACCAGCATGGGCGGCAAAAACATCATGCCCAGCGATAGCAGCGTGGAAGTCACCACCAGGTCGATCACCAAAAATGGAATAAATATCAGAAAGCCCATCTGAAAGGCAGTCTTCAACTCACTGATCACGAATGCGGGCAGCAGGCTGGAGAGCGGGATGTCCTCCAGCGTGGATGGCTGCGTGGTCTTGGCCAGCTGCATGAAGAGCGCAATGTCTGCCGGGCGCGTCTGCTTGAACATAAAGCCGCGCAGCGGCTCCAGGCCGCGCGTAATGGCCTCTGGCTGCGCAAGCCGGCCGGCCAGGTAGGGCTGCAATGCATTCTCATTAATGTCGTTGAAGACCGGCGCCATCACAAAGAAGGTGAGCAGCATGCCGAGCCCCGTCACCACCTGGTTGGGTGGCAGCTGCTGCGTGCCCAGCGCGGTGCGCGCCAGCGACAGCACAATCACGATGCGCGTGAAAGCCGTCATCAGCAGCAACACCGCCGGTGCCACACTAAGCACAGTGAAGAGCACCAGCAATTGCACGCCTGTGCCTACCTGCTCCGGCTGGCTGCCCTGCCCATTAATATTGAATGAGACGCCCGGCACGTTCAGCTCCGGTTTTTCGCCGGCACCCATGCCCACACAGGAGCACAGCAGCACGGCCGAACCCAGCAGCACCGGCAGCAGCCCGGCACGCCGCCACGGCAGCTGAGTTGCCGGCCGCAACCTGCGGCAGTTAAATAAAAACTGACGAAGCATATGCCTCGTCAGTGTAGGTGCGCGCCGCAGGGCGGCTGGTAAAGCTGGCGTGAAGCGGCGCTAAAACGCCGGTAAAGGTGCGGCGGCTAGCCCTCTTGGTTTACGCGCGCTGCAGCCTGCTGCAGATGGCTGATAAAAGCCGGCGCAGCCCCGCCTGCCACTGGCAGCGTGCCGCCCACCTCGGCCAGCAGTGCCACCTGCCCGTCACTGGCACCCAGCAGCAGCTGCCGGTCGCCCACGCGCACCAGGTGCAGCACTTGCTTGGGCGAAAGGCGCAGCGTTTCTATCACGCTCAACTGCCGGTCGCTGATAGATGCCACCTGGGTCTGCCAGCGGCGCAGGCCAATTAATACAAGGTACAGGCACGCGAGCACCGCCAGAGTGTTGCCGGCCATCTTGAACGCCAGCAGCCCCAGGCTTGCATCGCGCGTGCTGCCGCCGGTAAACGCCAGCAGCAGCGCAGCCAGCAGCACCACGCCGGCCAGCCCGCCCGCCAGCAGCCGGCCGCGTTTGTCGTCGCGCAAAAATTGCAGGGCGCTGGCTACGGTCATCGTGCTCCGCCCAGCATCGCATGCGCACCCGCCATTATTTCTGTCAGGCGAATGCCAAATTTGTCGGCGATGATTACAACTTCGCCGCGCGCAACCAAGCGCTCGTTGATGCGCACATCCACTGCCTCGCCGGCTACGCGGTCCAGCTCCACTACCGAGCCCGGCTGCAGGGCCAGCACTTCGCGCACCTGCATCTGCGTCCGCCCCAGTTCCACCGTCACTTGCAGCGGGATGGTGGCCAGCACGCCCAGATCCATGATGGTCTCTGCGTCAGCACCCGGCAGCACCTCAGTTTCCAGCGGCACAAACTCGGCCGGTGCAACTGCAACCGAACTCGCCCCCAGCGCGTCAAAATCCAGCATGGGTTCGTTCTCAGACGGAGCCATGCCGTTGCCATCCATTACTTCAGCGGCTCCCTCAATTGGAGCGTCAGCCACTGCCTCTACCGCGCCGGCGTCCGGCGCTGCCTCTTCTGTGCCTGGGTCAGTTGTATCAGCCATAATGGTAACTCCTACTGTTCAACAATTACCCGATCCAAAATCTTTGCCGCATATTTCTTCTTGTGCGTACCCGGCTCAGCGGTGTAGCCAATGCCTGTGCTTGGCCCGCCGCCCACCCACAATTCATAGGGCCTTCCCACGGAGCTGTCCAGCTCCAGGACATCACCCGGGCGCAGCGAGCGCAGCTCGCCGAAGGTCAGGTTCATGGTGCCCACTATCAGGCGCGCCTCCAGCGACGCACGCTGCATGAAGTCTTCAAGCGCCACGCGCATTTCCGCGGGTTGCGATGATTCCTGTTTTACTTCCCCAAGCCAGGCCGAAGGCGAGACATCGTCGGCAATGCTCTTCAGCATGGCATAGGGAACATAAATGACAAGCGTGCCGCCCCGGCCGCCGACCACAAGCTCGAAGCTTGTGCCCACCGACCAACGGTTTGCCAGCAACATGTTGACCCAGTTTTTGTTGCTGGAGGATTCAATAAAGCGCGGCTCCAGTTCCATGATGGGTTTCCACGCGTTTTTGATGTGCGGAATAAGGTAATCCCACACTCCGCGCATTACCACCGCGCCGAGATCGGTTAGCGGCGCAACAGCAATATGGTCCGGGGGCGTGCCGCCAAGCAGGCGCTCAGACACGGCGAGACAGGTTTGCTGGTCAAAAATCGCCACGATCCGGTCCGGCAGCGGGTCCAGCGCCAGCATAAAATATTGGGTCTGATCCGGCACAGAGTCAATGTGCTCCTCGAAATTGGTTTGCGCCTGGCCGATAACTTTGCAGCGCACGTCAGTAGAAAGGTAGCTGGGCAGGTTGTTGCGGATGCTCTCCGCAAGGTCCTCGTGCACCAGCTCTATAGCGCGCATCTGGTCGCGGGTAAAACGCTCCGGCGACCGGAAATCATAAACACGCGCTTCGCCGGCGCTGGGCTTTGCAGCCACCACAGGCTTGGCTACGTTGCCGGAATTTAGAAGCGAGGTGATTTCAGCTTCAGATAACATGGCTTTTACTGCACTACGAACTCGTTGAAGTAAACATACATCACCAACTGCGTCGGCAGCAGCTGGTTGATGCGATTGATGATTTCCTGGCGCAGGCCCTCTTTGCCTTCCAGCGTATACACCTGCTCGAATGATTTGCTGGAGATAATCGAAATCACAAGGTCCTCAATCACAGGCTGCTTGGAGCCCATTTCTGTTTCAAAAAGGGCTTGCAGCTCCGCGCGCTGCTCGCTAGCCATGGAGTACCACGCGGTATCGTGCGGCGCAAACTCCAGCACAATGCCCACCTTGAGGTACCGCCGGCCGCCCGGGTCAGCCAGGTTGATGACCTTGGTGCCAACATCAAACAACACCCCCTCGCCGGGAACCGGCAACGCCGGTGGCACAGGCGGGGAATCCATGTTCAGTTTTGGCTCTGCGGCCGCTGCCACTGGATTGCCGTGCTCATCCACGGCGGCCGCCACAGGATTGCCATGCTCATCCACTGCAGCGGCCGGCGCTTCCACTGGATTGCCATGCTCGTCCACCGCAGCGGGCGCTGCCTCCACCGGATTGCCGTGCTCATCCACCGCAGCAGCAGCTTCAGCAGCCGGCGCCGCCGCAGCCGCCGTCGGCCGCAGCAACAAAATCACAATCACGGCAGCCATTCCGAGGAACACCAGCCCGCCCACTGCACCGCCAATGATCAGCAGCATGTTGCTCTTCTTTGGGGGGGCTTCGCCTTCGCCTTCGCCTCCAGCTGGGGGAGCAGCCGGCTTTGCCTCTTTTTTAGTCATCTGTGGCTCCTATGGATATGCACCGGTGTAGTGGCAGCACTAATGCCCGCTGGGGGGTGGCGGCGGCGGCGGCGGTGGTGCTGCCGCCGGCGGCGCTGCGCCTTCCGCACCGGCATCTGCGCCGCCGTCCTCAAGCGGGTTTACCCCGCCTTTTGGTTGAGCCAGCTCGTTCACAATCATAATTTCCACGCGCCGGTTTAGAGCAACGCTCTCCGGGCTGTCGTTCGGCCGCAATGGCAAGAATTCCGCCCGCGCCTGCGCCTGCAGGCGCGCCGGATCCACGCCGCCCACATCCACCAGAAAGCGCACCACTGCCACGGCACGCGCAATGCTTAAATCCCAGTTGGTGGGGTAACGCGGGTCTGTCGGCGGCGCCGGGTCCGTATGCCCCACAATCCGCACTTGGTTAGGCACCGTGTTTAGAAACTCGGCAAGCTGCTTGAGCGCACCCAGCGTAGTGGGCTCAAGGTCGGCGCTGTTTTGCCGAAAGAGCAGTTTGTCGTTGAAGGTTAGCAGCGTGCCTTCCACCATCTGGTCGGCCTTCACCTGCCCCTCCAGCCCGGAGTCTTTCAGCTGCTGGGTCAGATCATCCGCGGCATCAAACATGGCTGGTACTTTCGCGGGAAATTTGTCCAGCACGATTGCAGCCGGCTGGCCCTCGCCCAATGGCATGGCACCGCTAATGCTAGCCTCCACCTTCTGCTTCACTTCAATGCCGCCAATTGTGGCTTGCAGAACTTTGGCCAGCTGCTCCATCTTTGAAACGTTCACAACCGCAAGGGCATACATCACCACAAAAAACACAAATAGCAGCGTCATGAAGTCGGCAAAGCTAACCAGCCACGCGTCGCCGGCACCGCCATGCGAGGCGGAAGATGATGAGGAAGATGATGCTGCCATGGCAAAAGCCAGATCAGGCGCCCTAAGGCAGCTCCGGGATCTTTTCTGTGGAACCCACCGCCCCAACCGACATCGTGGCCTTCTTTTCTATGGGATTGATAACCATAATTTCACTGCGCCGGTTCTTCTTCTTGTGCTCTTCGCTGTCGTTTGGAAACAGCGGCCGATATTCAGACTGTGCCACGGCTACCAGGCGCCTCGGCTCGATGGATCCCATCTCGATCAGCCAGCGCACAATTGTAACGGAGCGGGCGCCAGACAACTCCCAGTTTGTCGCAAACCGCGCCGGGTCTGTGGCCGTGTTGTCCGTATGCCCAATCACGCGCACTTCCTTCTCACTGTTTTGCAAAAACTCAAGCATGGCTTGCAATGCTTCCACAGCAGACGGCTCAAACTCCGCCGTGCCGGGCTTGAACAGCAGTTTGTCATTAAATGCCACGAGCGTGCTCTCCACGTTCGCCTGCAGTGAAACATCTCCGCTGACGCCAGCTTCACGCAGCTGGGCCGCCATGTCTGTCAGCATATCCACCGTCTCCGGCGGCCGCGGCGGCAGCTCCGCAATGATGATTGGAACCGGGTTGCCTTTGTCCAAGGCACCGCCCAAGCTGATCGAAGGCGATACAACCTCAAGCGACTTTAGGCCGGCCACCGCCCGCGCTAAATTCTCGACCACAAGCTTCAGCTTGGTGGTGTTTGTCGCTGCCATTGAGTAGAGCACCACAAAAAAAACAAACAGCAGCGTGATGAAGTCCGAGTAGCTGATCAGCCAGTTGCCACCGCGCGGGCTGGGTACCAGCTGCAGATGCGCTGCAGGGGAAAGCAAGCGCAGTGCCGGAAAGCGCAAGCGCCGCCCGTCTAAAAACACCACCCACAACGGGCGCAAGCTGCCCCAGCGCGTGAGCAAATGCCGGCGCAGGCGCGGGTACTCGCGCGCCGCGCTTTGCAGCGCGCTCAGGACTGTCACCCCGGCCAGCGGGATTTCCCGATTGCCGCCAGCCAGCGCGCGCAGCGGTGCTGGGAGCGTTACAGTTGCCATGCAGATTCGCCCAGTAAAAAGCCGCGCGAGCTTGTTACTAACCCTCTTCCTTCGGCCGGGCGCCTTGTGAAACATATGAGAGCAGCTTCTCTTTCAGCACCCGCGGGTTTTCGCCCGCCTGAATGCCCAAGATGCCCGTCAGGGCCATCATGCGCGCCTCGACTTCGTGGTGGTCTTTGTGCATCAAACCGCTGCCCATCGGCAGCCAAAACACATTGGCCTGCATAACGCCCCAGAGCGTGGCCAGAAACGCAACTCCAATCAAACCGCCGAGCTTCTCCGGCTGGTTCAAGTTCTTTAGCACCTCAATCAAGCCCATGACGGTGCCGATGATGCCCATCGTCGGCGCGTAGGCCCCAAATTTTCCGAAGAAGTCAATCCCCGCGTGATGACGGGCGGACATGTTGGCAGTGTCCAGCTTCAGGACGCTCTCAATCGCAGAAGCATCGAGGCCGTCAACCACCATGGACATGCCCTTTTGCAAAAACGGATCGTGAATGTCCTTGACCACCGCTTCCAGCGCCAGCACGCCATCCTTTCTGGCAGTATCGGCCATCGCCACAATCTCTTCCACCGTTTTCAACGCGGAGTGCGACGGTGAAGTGAAAGCCTGAATAAACAGCTTGTGCACTCCAAAGCCCGTGCCCGCCGGCACGGACGCTATTGCCGCACCCATGCCGCCGCCAACGGTTATCATGAAAGGCGTGATGTGGGAAAACAAAAACAAAACGATGTGCGGCGACATGCCACCTTCAATGTACCCGGAAGCCATAAGCATTCCAAACGACATTACAATCCCCACCACCATGGCTAAATTCATGAGCTTGCCTTCCTCCGGCTATTCGTTGATGTCCGATTGGGCATCCAAGATAAAGCGCTCCATCGCGGTAGTTGCATCACCGGAAAGCGGCTGATGCACGTAGCGCTGGTAAGTTAGGATCGCTTGAACCACAGTCTCCCGGCTCTCACGCACCATATACCGGTCCTGATCGTTGAGCAGTGTGATGATGGTGTCTGGCGCCGCCTGGATGCTTTTAATGGCATTCGCATTAATAAACAACACAGTGCCGTCAAAGCGGGTTACCCGAATCATAACGTGGGCAGTTTAGCACACGCACGAATCAGGGGCAAGTAAAAGCGCCCTTAAAGGCGCGTTAGCTGCATCTAAAACGGCGTTAACCTGCACGAATGCAGTACCCATGCCCGGGCACAGTCACAATGTACTCCGGTACGGAGGGATTCGGCTCCACCTTCTCGCGCAGGTTCTTTACGTGCACCCGCACCAGGTCCGGCGAACCTGCATCGAACGGGTAGTCCCAAACGTCATGCAGCAGCTTGGTGGGCGAGAAAACCTCGTCGGGGTGGCTCATCAAAAAGTACAGCAGGTCAAACTGGACCGGCGTCAGCATTATTTCAACGCCCTGGCGGCGGGCCGTAAAGGTCTTGCAATTCAGGGAGAGGTCGCGAATCAAAATCTGGTCCACAGGCGCGGCTGGTTCGCCTGCTTTAATGCCGTTGCCGCGCCGCAGGATGGCGCGAATGCGCAGCACAAGTTCATCCACATTGAACGGCTTGGTCAGGTAGTCGTCAGCGCCCGCGCGCAGGCCGGCGATTTTGTCTTCGTCGCCGCCGCGGGCGGTGAGGAACAGAATGGGCATCTCGCCCAGCAGCGGATCACTGCGCACTTGCCGGCAAACTTCGAAGCCATCCATGCCGGGCATCATCACATCCAGCACCATCATTTGCGGCCGGTGGCGGCGCGCCAGGTTCAAGCCCTCCACGCCGCTGTTGGCAACTGAAACGCCAAAGTCATTGGAACGCAGCGCGCGCTCGATGCTGCCTGCCACCAGCTGTTCATCATCCACAACCAGCACGTTTTGTTTGTCAATGTTCATGCGGAGAGCTCCTTGGGCGTAATACTAGGCGGGCGCAAACGGCAGGTGCGTTAAAAACGCAGCGCCGGCACCCTCGCTTGATTGTACTGTGATGTAGCCGCCATGGCGTTGGGCAATGGTCTGGCAAACGGACAGCCCGAGGCCTGTGCCGCCACGGTCGGCTTTGGTGGTGTAGAAGGGCTCAAAGATCGCAGCCTGATCCGCGAAGCTGATGCCCGGGCCGTTGTCTGAAATTTCCACTTCCACTGACCGCCCGTCGGGCGTGCAGCGCGCAGCCACGGTCACGCGCGGCGCCTTTGTGTCCACCAGCGCATCGCGGGCGTTCATCAGCAGGTTTATCCAAATCTCTTCCAGCTGCGACTCGATTGCCATCACCGGCGTGAGTTCCGCGTCCAGCTGCAGCTCCAGCTGCACGCCGCTGCGCTGCAGGTAGGAGCGCACCAGATCCAAGGCGTCGCCCACGGTGCCGGCCACGCGCGTGGGCCGCATCACTTCTTCGCCGGGGCGCGAATAGTTGAGCAGGCGCTGCACCACGCGCTGCGCGCGCCAGCCCGCATGCTGGATGGCCAGCGCCGAGGCATGCGCCGGATGATCCGGCGCCACTGCGCGCAGCAGCAGTTGCGAGTCCGCAATCACGGTGGTGAGCGGATTGCTGATCTGGTGCGCAACGCCGGCCGCCATTTGGCCGATGGCGGAAAGGCGCGCGGCCTGCATCAGCTGCGCCTGCGCGGTGCGCGTGGCTTCAACGGATGCCTGCAGCCGCTGCAGCAGGCGCGCGTTTTCAATTGCACCCGCAATCCGATCGCAGGTTACACGCACAAAGTTGCTTTCGTCCGCGCTGAAGGTTTGGCGCCGCCGGTCGCCCAGCAGCAGCACGCCCACCGGTCCGGAAGGCGCAGCCAGTGTCTCCGCCAATGCAGCCTGCACCTGCTCTGCCGCCAGCCACGGCAGCATGGGGGCCGGCAGCGCCGCAGCGGTTGCAACCGCATCGGCTGCCTGCGGGTAACGCGCTGCGCTGCCCCGGAACTCCGCCGAAAAACCGTGCGCCGCACTTAGATACAAGCCGTTGTCCCGCTCCAGGTAAATGGCACCGCAATCCACCTGCAAAGCGCCGAGCAGCTCATTCAACGCCGCCTCCAGCACTTCCGGCAGTTCCAGCGAGCGGTTGATTGCCGCCGTAAGCTGGCCCAGCGCGGAAACCTCGCGCTGGCGCGCCAGCTGCTGTTCCTCAATTTGTTTGCGCTGCGTGGTGTCGCGCACAAAATATTGCAGCAGGCTTTGCTCAGTGTGCACCACGCGCTGCACACTCACTTCCACTGGAAAGCTGGTGCCGTCCGCGCGCCGGAAGAAAGCCTCGTAAACCGCCTCGCCGGCCAGATCCAACCGCTCTGCCACCTCTGCGCGCAACAGCGGGTGCGCCGGCTGCTCCAAGTCTTGAATGCGCTGGCCCACCAATGCCGGGCGCTCCAGCTGCAGCCAGCGGCACGCGTGCTGGTTGGCCTCAAGCACCACGCCGTTTATATCGCACACCAGAATGCCATCGCTGGCCTCGTCAAAAATAGAACGGTAGCGGCTCTCGGCGCGCGCCACGGCGCGCTTGAGCTGCCACTGCTGCAGCGCCCGGTCAATCTTGTCCGGCAGCTCGCGCGCCAGATAGTCGCCGGCCTTCACCACGTAGTCCACGGCGCCAGCCATCAAGGTTTCGGTGGCCACGCGTTCGTCACCGCGCCCGGTTACCATCACCACCGGCATATCGGCGCCCAGCTCCTGCACCAGCTGCAGGCCGGTGCCGTCGGGCAGGTTGTAATCCATCAAGACCAAATCAAAGCGCTGCGTGCGCAGCAGCAGGCGCGCAGCGCCAAGGCTGGCGGCGCGCTCCACCACATAGGCGCCGCTGCCGGCGAGCGTCTCGCGCGTCACAAACGCCACATTCTCATCATCTTCTACCAGCAGAATGCGCGGGGTATTCACAACAACTTCCTGCCAGCCAATAGCGGGCTCTGTATTGTAATCCAGCACAGCGTGAAGTTCAATCATGCAACGGCCTTAGGAGCCTGCCTGCAGCGGCACCGTAAACAGAAACTCGCTGCCCTTGCCGGGCTCGCTGCTCACGTGCACTGCGCCGCCGCGCAAATCCACAATGCGCTTGACAATGCTGAGGCCCAGCCCGATTCCCGGCGCACTTACCGCATGCGCCCGATAGAACGGCTTGAACAGGTTGAGCTGCTGCTCCGGCGTGAGCCCCACGCCGTTGTCACGCACCCAGATGGCGTACGCTGCGGCTTCCTGGCGCCAGCCAATGTCAATTTGCGGGCGCACGCGGGTGCCCATATATTTCACCGCGTTGGATACAAGGTTACCCAGCACCTGCAGCAGGCGCTGCTCCGGAAAGTTCACCAGCGGCCAGGCATCCGGCGTTTGCACGGCCACGCCCGCCGGGTCCAACAGGTAGCGGTTTTGCGCCAGCACCAGCTTCACCACGCGCCCGCTATCCGTGCGCACAGTCTGCAGCGGTTCGCGCCCCAGCCGAGACAGCTGCAATAAACCCTCCAGCATGGTGCTGATAGAGCCGGCGGTTCCGGAAATGCGCTTGAGGTAGTCCTGGCCGCGATCGTCCAGGGTGCCGGCGTAATGCGAGTGCGCCAGGTTGGACAGCCCGCGCACCACGTTGACGGGATTGCGCAGATCATGGCTCACTGAATATAGAAATGTTTCGAGCTCACTGACGGCGGCATCGCGCTCGCGCTGTGCCAGCGCCAGCTGCGCCTGCGCAGCAGCCAGCTGCGCGCTGTTCAGTGCGTGCTCCACCACCGTGCGCAGCAGCGGCAGCATGGGCGCGGCAGCGAACCCGCAATCCGGCGCCAGCACCAGCCGCAATGCGCCGGGCGTTGGCAAGCTCAGCGGCAGCAATATTTGTTCGGCCAGAGTTGCGCCATCGGAGATTGGCGCGCGCGCACCCTGCCCGCTCTGCAGCGCACTTTGCAGCTGCGCCGGCACATCCGCTGCCACCGCTTCAAAACAATTTGCAGGCTGCGCCGCCAGCAGGATTGGGCTGCCATCGGGGCCTGCGCCAAATAGGGCAGCGCTGCGGCAGCCGGGGAGTCCGGCCAGCCGGTTCACCAGATCCACGGCCCCACTGCAGCCCGCTAGAGCCTGCAGCGCACTAATAATTTGCGGATCCTCAGCAGCGTTCACCGGGCATTTACTCTGCGCTAATGTTATGCGCAACGTCCGCAGTCCGCGTAAACTAAACGTAAATGGAAACTGCCACAGTTATTCCAGTGAAATGCTATATTCAGGCCCAAGCACTTGCAGCTGCAACTGCAACTGAAACTATCCAATGACCGACGACCAACCCCCGGAGAGCCCGCCACCAGCGCAGCCAACACCGTCTGCGCGCGCGCCGCGCCAGCCCCCGGACTGGCTTGAAGGCCGCGCGCTCGACAAAGGCGCAATCCTAAGAATGGCTGTGTTTGTGGTGGTGCAGATTGGCGCGTGCTGGTTGTGGGGCTACCTCACCAGCAGTTGAGCCCGCGCTTGCGGGCGCGGCTGTCCGCGCTGCGCACCCGTTCCCGCGCGCCGCACTGAGGGTGCGCTCCAGACCGGCAGCAAGTTATTGGGGCGGCAGCGCCCCCGCCGCGCAGCGCTAGTCTTCGCGGCTGCCGTCGGGCATGATTGCGCCGCTTAAGTTGGTCTCCAGCATCACAGCGTTTTCCAAGCGGGCGCCAAAGAGGTTGGCCCCGCGCAGATCAGCACCGCTTAAGTCTGCATTCTCCAAATTTGCGCCCTGCAAATCAGCGCTGGAAAACTTTGCGGCGGTAAGGGTGGCGCCTTGCAGATTGGCGCCGTTCAGGTTGGCGCCGGAGAAGTCCGCTTTCATTGCCTGCGCCTCGGACAGGTCCGCCTGTTTCAGGTTTGCCTGCGCCAGTTTTGCGCCAGTAAAGTTGGCGCGCCGCAAGCCGGCCAAACTTAAATCCTTGCCGGCAAGGTTGCGCCACGCACCGCCGTTTGTGGCCAGCTCCCATACCAGGCGCCACTTGGGATCCAGCTGCGTGTTGGCGTCCAAGATTGCGCCCTGCAAACTTGCGCGCGCCAGCTGGGCCTGCAGCAAGATTGCGCCACTCAGATCCGCGCGCAGCAGCTGTGCGCCGCTTAAGTCTGCTTTCAAAAAGCTGGCGCCGGACAGCATTGCGTCGCTCAAGTCCGCGCCTTCAAGCCGGCAGCGGTCCAGCTGCGCTTTTGTAAGCTGCGCGCCCATCAAGTCCGCGCCGCTCAAGTCCGCATCACGCAGGTCTGCACCCGCCAGCTGCGCGGCTTGCAGTTGCGTGCCAGCCAACACGGCGTGGGACAAATTGCAGCCAGTCATTTTGGCATTGGCAAAATTGGTGCCGGAGAAATTCAGGCCCTGCATATCAAGGCGCGACAAAGTAGTGTCGCTGAAGTCCTTGCCCTGCAGGTCAGTAGTTGCGCCGCGGCCTTGCTGCACACTCCAGATGGCAGCCCACTTTGTTTCGATTTGCGTCGCAGCAGAAAGCTGCGCGCCAAAGACTTCCGTGCCGTGCAAGTTGGCGCCCAACAAGTTGGCGCCGGTCAAGTTGGCGCGGCGCAAGTTGGCACGCCGCAAATCAGCATTGCGCAGGTCTGCGCCGGAGAGATTGGCGTCAGTCAGAAAAGCTCCGGCGAGATTGGCCCCGCTCAGGTTGGCACCGGTTAGATCGGTGCCTTTGAGCAATGTGCCCTCGAGGTTGGCGTTGCGCAGGTTTGCACCACGCAGGCGCGCTTTGTTTATGCCGCAGCCGTCAACCTGCGCGTCCTCCAAATTGGCGCCGGACAAATCCGCTTCGTGAAAGTCAGATTTGGAAAGGCGCGCGCCGGCCAGATTTATGTTGCGCAGCCCGGCCAACAGCAATTTGCTGCCCCGCAAATCCCGCGGCCCCGGCCCATGGATTGCCAGATCGAGACCCGACCGCCAGCGCCGGTCAAACTGGGTGCCTTTGCTGGAGATTGCTTCAGTCATCGAGCACCGGATTAGGTTGGCCCCGCCAAACACAGCATCGGAAACATTGGCCTGCATCAAGCTCGCGTCAGTGAGATTCGCGCCAGAGAACACCGCACCACTAAGGTTTGCGCCGGAAAAATCGGCACCCACCAGATTGGCTTGGCTCAGATTAGCCCCGGACAGATTGGCGCCCGAAAAATTTGCATTCGACAGGTTGGCCATGACCATTGATGCGTTACTAAAATTCGCCGCACTAAGATCCGCCCCAGAAAAGTTTGCAAAGCCCAAGCCGGCATGGCTGAAGTTGGCATTGGCCCCGAATACACCCGCCAGATTTGCCTCGTCCAACATAGCACGGGAGAGGTCGGCGCCCTTGAGATTGGCGCCGGACAAGTTTGCGCGCTGCAGCTGCGCCTTGCGCAGATTGCAAACAAAAAGATAGGCATTGCTCAGGTCGATATCGCGCAGATCCGCTTCGCTGCCGCCAAATGAGGCCAGCTGCCACACCTTGCGCCACTTGGGGTGGATGCGCGTAAATTTGTCCAGCTTGGCCCAATGCAGCAGAGCACCTTCCAGTTCGGCATCAGCCAGGTCCGCGCCCTCCAGGTTTGATTTCATCAGTGCGGCGCCGCGCAGGTTGGATTCACTCAGGTCTGCCTCGCGCAGGTCCGTGGCAATGAAGTCCGCGGCTGACAGGTCCACGCCCCGCAAGCTCGCCTGACTCAAATCAATGCCGCGCGCAGAGATGCCACCAATCCCCTCGGTGCTGATTTTCCAAACAGTGCGCCACTTGCCATCCAGTTTGGTGCCGGCATTGATGCGCGCGCCGGCAAGCGCAGACAGGTTCAGGCGCGCGCCTGTCAAGTCAGTGTCAAACAGGCAGGCACCGCGAAAGTCAGTGCCGCGCATGTCTGCATCGCAAAGCATGCTGTTGGAAAAGTCTGCGTCGCGCAAAGTGGCATCATGCAGCATAGCGCCGGTCAGGTCGGCATTGCTCAGGTCAACGCCGGTCAGGTTTAGGCCTTCGGCGCCATCGGTCACCAGGCGCCATGCCAGCTTCCATTTTGTATCGAGCACAGAATCCGCATTCAGCTGCGCGCCATGCAGCCGCACAAAATCCATTTCTGCCAGCCGCAAACTGGCACCGTTAATGATGGCACCGGAAAGATTTGCATGCTGGAGCATTGCAAGGTTTAGCTTCGCGCCGGTCAGATCCGCATCCTGAAGGTTGGCGCCGCGCAGGTTGGTGCGCGTCATGTTTACGCCGCCCAAGTCTGCGCCGGTCAAATTGGCACCCTCCATGTTGGCGTTGGTGAGGTCGGCGCCATGCAGATTGAGGCCAGATAGATCGGCCTCAAATAAATCCGCATCGCGCAATGTGGCAATGGCAAGCGTGGCCATGGTCAAAGTAACGCCGCGCATTTTGGCGCCGGTGAGGTCCGCCCACTCCAGGCGTGCACCCCGCAGGTCAGCATCCATCAGTTGGCAGCCGCTCATGTCCGCGCCGGTTAGGTCGGCACCGCTCAGCTTGGCCGACAGCAAGTTGCAGCCGGCCAGGTTGGCGCCGCTAAGCTTGGCAGCGCGCAAGTTGATGCCGCGCATCTGGGCGCGGCGAATATCCACACTGCGCAGCTCCGCGCCCTCCAAATTTGCACGGCTCAGGTCGCCACCCGGCACAATGCGATAACGCCCGATCCTCATCGGCCTACGCCTCGCCCGGGCTCAAAGCGCCAAAAGGCGCTCAATGCCAAATAGACCGGCAATTGCAGCAGGCATTTCATTGCTCAGTGGGTATCGGCAGGCGGCCAGTAGTCAGCATAAACCATGTGGAAAATAGCACACCCCTGCAGTCGGTTCACAAAATATGCGTTTCCGCACCAGGTTCCGGGGCGGATTAGCGCGAATGCCTGATAAAAGAACCCAACAACCACAATTCTTCCGGCGGTGCTTCGATACACGGCGGGCCAGCTTCACGCTGCTGCCCGAATTCTTTCGGGCAGCTTGCCAGCCGCTGCCGGCACCGCACCAGCTGCGTTTACGCCAAGTTTGTCCCGAGTTCACGCCGGCTTTATAACCCCGGCGCGCGGCGCCCCGTATCATCATAGTCGAGGTTCATACCTCCTCCTTGTGTGGGGGCCGACACGGTAGGCTACTTCCGCTTTGCCCTGACAGCCTGAGCATCCCCTAATGCTCAAGTGTCCGCCCCTCCTAATATAAAGCGCCCCGGCGTAACAGCCGGGGCGCATTCTGTTTAGGGCATACGGCTGCTGGCGCAGCAACCATCCGGCTAACCCGCACCAGCGCAGCCGCAACGCAAAAGTTAACGCGAGAGCGAGAAGAAGAAAGCCTGCGTTAGGTTCGAAATATCCGCGGAGGCTTGGGCAAGGCTTGTCACCGCCGCCTTGGCCACCTCGTAGTACACCGGGCCACCGATCGTGCCATCGCCTTCCACGAGCGTGGCAAAGTCCGCCAGTTTCAAGATGCCGTACGAAAGCGGCGTCATGGCATTTACATTGGCGGTGCGAATCGCTTTTTCCAAAACCAACGCAAACTCGCCGATGCCAAACGCCGGCACCTTTACAACAAAAGTCTTGGGGGCCGTCAGCGGTGGCGCACTGGGGGGCGGGTCTGTGGTTTCCAGCCGGATGATGGCGCGCCGCGATTTGGCAAGGCCGGTCGGTGTCCGCACCGAAATATTTTTTGTGACCTCAATCTGACCCTGAAACACAAGTATCATCGTATCCCCGAAGTCGCCCTCAGCCAGCAATTGGTCGCCAGGCCGCGCCTCATGATCCTCCAGCACCGTGGTGATGCGCTCGCACTGCTCAAGCGTCAGCGAACGGAAATGGTTTATTTTTTTAACCTGCTCAGCGGTAAAGTGTGACATAACGCCTCAATCCAAAACCAGCGCGCGGTGCTTGGCATCCACCACATAGCTGTCATCCGGGTTAATCTGAATGACAACTTTCTCGTCTGTCGAAAGACTCACGCCAGACTGCTCCAGCTGCTCATTGATCATGTCCCGGATAAAACCACTGCCGCTCTCGCCCATGGCTGCCCCCAGATCAAAGCCGGATACCCGCACTGCATAGCCCAACAGCAGCTGGTTGTGCGAAAGTTTGTAATAGGCAAATACTTTGCGGTGGCTCTCCCCGATCATCTCTTGCGGAAGCTCCAGCGCCTTTATGCGCCCGTTTTGCGAGGTGGGATCAAAGACGTGGTTCACAAACTGCGGCATGCCGGGGTTGACTATGTGGTTTGCCAGCAGATTGGCGGTGTAGGCATCCGTCACCACAATTTCATTGGCGGCAGCGCGCTGTAGATGGGATACGTTTTCGGGGTCGGTGGTGTGCGCAACAACATTGACAGCCGGCGCCAGCCCTTTGGCGGTTAACACCGCCAGAATTGTCTTCTGTTCATCCGGACTTTCGGTTGGCAGCAGGCCGGAAGTATCCGGCACAAAGATGACGGTAGCGGCCCGCTCCATGAAGGCTTTCTTAAGCACTTCTTCCCGCGTGTAATTGTCTTTGACGTGCATCACATCGAGGCGCTTGAAGGTGTGGATGGCGCGCCCCACAATATCTTCGCTGGTCTCGTTGATCACAATTACCACGGGCGACACAGACGTGTCCGCATCCACAATTTTCAGCAGCGGCTGCACAAACTGATTCCAGCCACAGATAATTGTGTGCGCTTTATATTTGTCTTCGTCCACAGTTGCTCCTCCGGTAAGGCGCGCTGCCACAAGCACGGAAGCCACCGTGCCGGACAGAACGGTAATCACCCCAAAGTTAAGAATTAGAAAAATGATGCCAACAACCTTGCCCAGATTCGAAGTCGGTGAAACATCGCCGTAACCAACCGTGGTGATGGTGACAACCGAATACCACACAGTGTGCAGCAAAGTGTCTGTCCAGCTGGCCTGCTCCACGCCTAAATCTGAGGCAACATCACCGGCGAACAGGTCATACTGAATGCTAAATTGAATTAACGACGAAGCCACAATCAGCAAGCCCGCCCAGACGCCATACTTTACAAAGTCATTGGTGGAGTAGGCGCTGGCGAAACTGCGCCACACTGCCAGCGTGTGGTGGCGGTAAAAGCGCCAGCGCAGCCAGTTGCGCCACTTGCGCGGGTCGCGCCGTTCGCCGTCCCCGCTGTCAACTTGCACAACTGCAACCACCTTGGCCACCGGCAAGAAGGTTTCGCGGAAGTTGCTGAACAAGTCCACGTCAAAGCCATGCACCTTGGCAGAGTCAAGCTCGGCAGGCTGGGTATCCGCGGGCACAATCCCATTTGCAACAGGCAGCGCCGCGGGCGCTGCCGCGGCAGCAGTTGGGTAGCAGCGGCCGGAGCGGGGTCTGCGGCGGCAGTTGTCACTTTCTGTTCAGGCTCCTTGGAAACCGGCGCGGGCATCGGATCAGCAACTGCGTTCTCATCAACTTTAACTGCCTCAGCCGGAGCGCCATCCACCGGCTGCACTGTGGCATCAAAGCGGCCAAGCTGGCGGGCCAGTGCAGCTGCATCAGCCGGAATATCTGCGGCTTGCAGCCAAGCCGCGCGTGCTACCGGCGCCTGGCGCTCCGCCAGCCGCAGGCGCGGTGCACCCGCTTGGGGTGAGATGTCATGCGCAATGCTGTAGCACAGGTGCGCGCAGTCACCCGCTCCGCCGGCAAGGTAACAATTTCCCAACAGGTGCAGCGCCTGCACGTTTTGGGCTGCTTCGGCCAGCTCGGCCAGCAAGCACACCACCGCAAGCTGTAATTCATCGGCAGCCAAATGCAGCCGCACCTGCTGCAGCCACGGCGGGATGTCAGCTTCCGTTTCGTCCGCGGCTTCCGCTTCAGTAGAAACCATAGGATGTGATTGTTAGCTTATTAGGCGGCGATTGGCGCGGAGATCAGGCGGCGGAATGGCATGGGCTGATCAAGGGCATGGCTGAAAATAACGCTCAACTCGTTGCGGCGTCAGTATAGCATGGCAAACATCAGGTCATTCACATTTGTGCCAGTGTTGCCGGTGTGGATCTGGTCGCCAAGCGCAGCAAACAAAGTTGCGGAATCGTTCCCGGCAAGGCTGGCGCGCGCGTTGTGGCCGGCGCGCGCTGCGCGCTGCACTGTGTCGGCCTCGGCCACTGCGCCTGCCGCTGCGCTTGACCCGTCATCGCCGTCGGTTGCAAAGCTCACGATCCGCACGCGCTGCAGTGCCTGTTCTTCCAGCAGCAATGCCGCAGCCAGGGCCAGCTCAGAGTTGCGCCCGCCGCGGCCATTGCCGCGCATGGTCACGGTAGTCTCGCCGCCCCACAGCAAGCAGGCGGGGGCCGCCACCGGCACCGCGTTGCGCCGCACATTGCCGGCCAACTCCACCACCGCTGCGGCAGCAGCGCGCGCCTCGCCCTGCAGCGTGGTGCTCACCAGCAGCGGATTAAAACCCAATTGCGCCGCACACTGCGATGCTGCGCCAGCCGCGAGCGCATTGTCCGCGACCAGAATCGTGTGCACATTTTCAAAAATTGCATCGCCCGGCTTGGGTGTCTCCAGCCGGCGGCCCTGCAAGCCAGCCGTCAAATGCGCCGCAACCCGCGGCGGCAAACCATCCCATAAGTGCAGCCCGCGCAGCACCGCAACCGCATCCGCATAGGTGGTGGGATCCGCCAGCAGCGGGCCCGATGCCACCATATCCAGCGCCCCGCCCACTACATCTGATAGCACGAGGCACAGCACCTGCGCCGGAAACAAGTGCCGCGCCAGCCAGCCGCCCTGCACCTGAGACACATGTTTGCGCACCGTATTGAACTGCTCGATGTTTGCACCGGATCGCAGCAATTGCTGGTTGAGCAGCTGCAGGTCGGTGAGCTCAACGCCATCCACGGGCAGCGTGAACAGCGCCGAGCCGCCGCCACTAACCACGAAGATGATGAGATCATCCGGCGCGGGCTGGCCGGCAGCTGCAAGCAGCTGGCGGGCTGCCTGCATGCCAGCTTCATCCGGCAGCGGATGCCCGGCCTCCAAAATCTGCAGCCCACGCACCGGCTGCGCAAACCCGTGCTTCGTAATCAGCACACCAGCCAGCGTTAGATCCGGCAGCGCAGCCACAACCGCCTGCGCCATTTGCGCTGCTGCCTTGCCAATGCCCAGCACGCGCACACGCTTAAAGCCCGCTAGGTTGTAGCTGCGCGCACCGGCCTGCAGCAGCGCACCACTGCGCACCAGCACCCGCCCCACTACGGCAGCGGGATCCGCTGCGCGCAGCGCAGCTGCAATGATGCGCTCTGTGTGCTCGGCACGCGCGGACCATTCGCACTTCAACCGCATGCAAGCAGTATACTAAGGCGTGTACGCGCCCCAAAAACGCAGCCGATGCCCTGCGCCGGCTGCCGGGCCGGCGGCACGAATTGTGCTATAACAAAAAGCTCAGGTGATCTTAATGAAAAAGAAATCAGACAATTACCTTACGCCAGCTGGCGCCGAAAAACTGCGCGAAGAACTCAAGCAGCTGGTTGAGGTGCAGCGCGTGAGCCTGGCAGAACGCCTGCGCGATGCAATTCGCATGGGCGACCTCAGCGAAAACGCTGATTACATTGCAGCCAAGGAAGACCAGGCCTTTCTGGAGGGCCGCATACTGGAATTGGAAGCCACGCTGCGCGACGCAACCGTCATCAAAGGCGATGAAGGCGGCCGCAACGGGCTGGTGGGCATTGGGTCAAAGGTCACCGTGGTGGAAGATGGATCCGCAGCCGAGACCTACACAGTGGTGGGTTCCGCAGAAGCTGACCCGCGCAAGGGATTGATTTCCAACCAATCCCCGATTGGCATGGCGCTGCTGGGCAAGCGCGCCGGAGACACTGTAAAAGCAAAGATGCCCGACGGCGGCATACTTTTACTAAAGATTGACAAGGTGGAGTGAGGCTCGCACTGTTTAAAATAAAAACGCCCCGCTAAATGCGGGGCGTTTTTATTGGTGCGTGCTGGCTTACTTTTTCTTCCACGCGGTCAACTCCACCGTTAGCGTGTTGAAGAAAGTCTCCGGCGGCAGCGGGCCGCTGCCGTAGTTCATATCCACCACGCGCACAGAAACATGCAGCATGTTGGTTTCGAGAATCAGGGTCTCGCCGGTCTTGGCAACTGCCGGATCGCCCTTCGGTGCAACCCGGCCACGCATGGCATTGTCCGCAAAGCCGGACTGGCTGAGCAGCACCTTGGTCACGGTGCGCACATCATTTTTATCAAACAGCCAAACTTCAAACGCAGCCACCTTTTTGGGGTCGCCCACGCCAATCGTCTCGCACACGCCCACGCCGCACTCCCCCAGAAAGTCGCCGTTAGCGTCATCAATGCTGAACGAATCATCGTAGGTGTCATCACCATACATGTAGGTGGTCATAAAGCGCGCAATCGGCGGGCCGCGCTCCACGCTGCGATCTGCAGCCTGCGCATTTGGCGCTGCTGGCGCGGCTGGCGCTGGCGTGTCCACCCGCGCGGGAGTGAGCTGGCGGACTTGCGGCTGAACCTTTTCGCGGCGCGCAGCCTCGCGCGGCGTGCGCATGCGCGACCACGCCACAAAGCCCCCCGCCCCCACCAAAACCATGACGGCCACAACCGCCGACAAAATTACGCTGCGGCTGGGGCTGGCTGCCGCGGGCACCACGTTGGCTGGTTTCGCAGGCGTGTTTTCGATTACCACCTGCAGGTCTGCGATGCGAGCCTGCTGGCTGCCTTGCGTGTTGCCCAAGGCGCGCTTGAGTGCGTTCACAGACTGGTCCTGCAGCAAGCCGATGCGATTGCGCGCATCCTCTTCGTTCAGTGTGACCGAATAAGAATCGGCAGCCATCTGCACCCACAAAGTTTGATAAACGGGATTCAATTGCACCGGGCCGGCATTTACCCACTGCACCGGCACCAGCCACCAGCCCAGCAACAGCCAGCCGATTAACAGGCCAGCCAGCAGTGCGCCGCCCACTACAATGCGCATATCACCCTGCCAGGCCCGCCTGCGTTCAGCGGATGCCGGCGGCGCTGCTTTTGGTTTTACGGACTGTACACTCAGCCACATAAGCCCTCACTAATAATTAAAAAGCCCACCGGCGGACTGCACCGCAAGTATGGCATAACTAGCGGGTTGATGCAACTTCAATGCCACGCGCCCGCTATGCCGCAGTCTCGGGCACCAGCAGCGCGGCAACCGCCTTGCACTCGAGGCAGCTGGTCTTGTTCTTGCTGCTCTGCACCAGCATGCCATTGCAGTCCGGGCAGGGCGTGGTTAGCGGACGCTTCCACGAAGTCCACTCGCATTCCGGATACCGGATGCAGCCAAAGAAGGTGCGCCCTTTGCGCGTACGCCGCTCCACAAGGTCAGCGGTGCATGTGGGGCAGGCAACGCCAATCTTTTCCAGCAGCGGCTCCACATGGCGACAGTCGGGGAAGCCACTGCACGCCACAAACTTTCCATAACGCCCGTAGCGCACCAGCAAGCGCTGGCTGCATTTGGGGCAGTCCTTGTCCACATACTCCGGTACTTGCGGCACAACCTCAATCTCCGCTTGCGCCTTTTCCACCTGGCTTGCAAACGGCCCGTAAAACTCGCCAATCACCGGCACCCAGCTGCGCTCGCCCTCTGCAATCGCATCCAGCTCTTCTTCCATCTTGCGCGTGAAGCTCACATCCAGCACATCGGAGAAGTGTTCCATCAACATGTCTGTGACTTGAATGCCGATGGCTGTGGGCATCAAGCGCCGGCTTTCAGACAGTACGTAGCCGCGCGCCTGGATGGTGGAAATTGTGGGCGCATAGGTGGACGGCCGGCCGATGCCGTTCTCTTCCAGAATTTTGATGAGGGATGCTTCGGTGAAGCGCGGCGGTGGCTGCGTAAAGTGCTGCTCTGGCAGCAGTTTTTGCAGCTGCAGCGCATCGCCGGTCTCAAGTTGCGGCACATCCGTCTCGGGCTCATCCACCTGCGCATCTTCGTCTGCGGACTCCTCATACACCTGCAAGAAACCCGGGCTGCGCAGCAGCGAGCCGCTGGCGCGGAAACCGTAGGTCTCTGATTGCGCTGCTGCGTCGATCTCTGCAGCCACAGTTTCATAAATTGCGGGCAGCATCTGGCTGGCCACCATGCGGCGCCAGATCAGCTGGTAAAGCCGGAACTGATCGCGCGTCAGATCTGCCTGCACCTGCTCCGGCGTGCGCATTACGGATGTGGGCCGGACGGCCTCATGCGCTTCCTGCGCGCCCTTGGATTTAGTTTTGTACTGCGGCGCTGCGGCCGGCAGGCTGTCCGCTCCGTAGCGTTCGGTCACAAGCTGGCGCACCTCAGCCTGCGCTTCGGCCGCCACATTCAAGCTATCGGTGCGCATGTAAGTAATGAGGCCCACGCTGCCGGTGCCAGCCAGATCCACGCCTTCATAGAGCGATTGGGCCACTGCCATGGTGCGCCGGGCGGTGTAGCCCAGGCGGCGCGAAGCATCTTGCTGCAGCGTGCTGGTGGTAAATGGTGGCGCGGGATTGCGTTTGCGCTCGCCCCGCTTCACATTTGCCACGCTCCACGCTGCGTGTTCGAGGTCCTTCAGCACCGGCGCTAGTGCAGCCTCGGTGTTGAGCGGCACGTCTTTGTCGCGCCCCACCCGCTGGCTGCCAATCTTGTGCAATGCGGCTGTAAAAATCTTTGCCGATTCGTCAGCAGCTTTGGAAAGCTCTGCGTGCAGCGTCCAGTACTCCGCAGGTTCAAACTGGTCAATCTCGCGCTCGCGGTCCACCACCAGCCGCACCGCCACAGACTGAACGCGCCCGGCAGACAGCCGGCCGCGGATCTTGGCCCACAGCAGCGGGCTGAGCGAGTAGCCCACCAGCCGGTCAAGTATGCGCCGCGCCTGCTGCGCATCTATCAGATTTGAATTAATTTCACGCGGGTGTTCAAATGCCTTTTTGATGGCGGTCTTCGTTATTTCATGAAACACCACGCGGCGCACACGCTCGGGCTCCACCTTCAACGCTTCGCCCAGATGCCATGCAATTGCCTCGCCCTCGCGATCCAGATCGGTGGCGAGGTAAATCTCCTCCGCTGCCGCTGCATCTTTGCGCAGCTCTTTCACCAGCGCCAGGCGGTCGCTCATAATGCGGTACTTGGGCGTGAAGTTGTTGCTGACATCCACTGAGAGTTGCGAGCGCAGCAGGTCGCGCACATGCCCCAGCGAGGCTTTCACGGAAAAGCCCTTGCCCAGAAATTTGCCGATGGTGCGTGCCTTGGCCGGCGACTCAACGATTACCAGTTTGCCGCTGCGCGCGGCTTTGGCGCGCTTGGTACTGGCGCGCGGCACCGCCTCTGGCGGAACCATGCCTTCATGCGCCGGGGTGCGCCCCATGCGGTAGACACCCGTGCCGCACACGGCACAAAGCCCCTTGGTGCCGGCCACCGCTTGCTTGGTGAAGACGGCAGCGGTCTCGGCCATTTCGCACTTGGCCTTGCATTTCACACAATATGCTTCCATGTATTACTTCATTCCCCCAAACAAAAAAATCATATCCCGCATCACGGCAGCCGGCCCGGCGGGCTGCAGCTCATCGGCCAGCTTCATACAACGCGGGCAGTTCCCGCGCCAGCACAAACTGCATGCCGCCCACCTGCCGCACAAACCCCTTCAGCTCCAGCATGGCCAGCGCACTCGTCACCTGTGCAATTGGCAGCGTGGCCAGCAAGCTCAACTCATCCACATGCAGCGGCTCGCGGCTGAGGTGCGTGAGCATTGTGCGCTCCACCCCATCCACGGGCAGCTCCAACTGCGCCGACTGCTTCTCCGTAACCTGGCGCAGGCTCAGCTCCTCCAGTACATCATCCGCGGACAACACCGGCCGCGCGCCATCACGAATGAGCCGGTTGGTGCCGCGGCTGCTATGGCTCAGGATGCTGCCGGGCACGGCCATAACCTCGCGCCCCTGGTCGGCCGCAAACTGCGCTGTAATCAGCGCTCCGCTGCGCTCGCCGGCCTCCACCACAATCACCGCCAGCGCCAATCCGCTGATGATGCGGTTGCGCGCCGGAAAGTTGCGCGCATCCGGCGCGGTGCCCGGCGGATAGTCGCTGATGAGCGCGCCCTGCGCCGTAATGCGCTGCGCCAGCAGCCGGTTCTCCAGCGGGTACACCTTGTCCAGCCCGGAACCCAGCACGGCAAGTGTGCGTCCGCCTGCAGCCAACGCTGTGCTGTGCGCCACTTCATCAATGCCGCGCGCCAAGCCGCTCACAATTGTCACGCCCGCGCGCACCAGCGCATCGCACAACTCGCGCGTTACTTCGCGCCCATAAGTGGTGGCCTTGCGCGTGCCCACCACCGCCACGGCCCAGTTGTCCGCCGGCTTTAGTTCGCCGCGCAAATATAAAAGCGGCGGGCTGTCATCCACGGCCTTTAAGTGCGCCGGATATTTTTCGTCGTTCCACGTAAGCACCTGCACGCCGGACTTGTCTATCGCGGCACAGGTGGCTTCCAGGTCCAGCGCTTCGCGCTGCGCCAGCAATTCATTGAGCGTGCGCTGCTCCAGCCCGCAAGCTGCCAGCGCGCCGGCCGGCGCCTGCCAGGCTTGTTGGGCGCTGCCAAAGCGCTCCAGCAGCCGGCGCATGCGCACCGGCCCGATGCCCGCGGTCATGTTCAGCGCCACCCAAAAACGCTGCTCGGCGTTCATGTGCGGCCCATGTGCAGCTGCGCACAATTCCGGCCCTGCAGTGCGCGCTGCCGCACTGTGCGCATTTACGGCTGGCGCAAGCCGGGCATCAGCCACACCAGCATGCTGCGCGCAGGCAGGTCAACTTTGCGCACCACTTGGGCAATCGCCGGCAGCAGCACCTCGCCCGCTGCGCCCACCACCCGGTACACATCGTTCGCGCCCGTCACCAGCACCTCCACCAGTTCGCCCAGCTCCTCGCCCTCGGTTGTAACCACGCGCAGGCCCACCAAGTCTGCAATGTAATATTCATTTTCCTGCAGCGCGCCCAGATCTTCCGCCTGCACCCACACGCCCGCACCCGTCAGGCCGGCAGCCGTTGCCTGATCGGGGCAGCCTTCCAGCTCCAGCACCAGCGCCTTCCCGTGCCGGCGCGCATCGCGCAGCACATGGCAGCGGCGTTGCTCGCCAATAAATACCTTTCGCAAACTTTCTAAAGGAGGAAGGCCGCGCGCACTGCTGTGCAGTCGCACTGCGCCATGCACGCCCTGCGGACCGACGATATTGCCGAGGAGGATGTATCGGGTTGGTTGGGTTGGGGGCACTCCAGATTTCGGAACGGTCACCGGGCAAAGCGGGCGGTGCCGTTACATAATCTCAAGCTCAACCCGTTCTCCGGAGCGCTGCGCCAGCGCCGACAAAACTGTGCGCAAGGCGGCGGCCGTTGCACCGCGCCGGCCAATCACGCGGCCGGCATCTTCAGGCGCCACTTGCAAGTGCAGGACTTGCACGCCGCGAATGTCGCGTTCGCGGACAACCACGCGCTCGGGGGCGCCCACCATTCCGCGCGCAAGGTACTCGAGCAGCGCTTTCATACTATGCGCTTACGCAGCGGGTGCGGCCGCTGCGGCAACCGCTGCCGCGGCTGCAGCCTTGGTCTTCTTGGTTGGCCGCGGCGCGCGCGGCGCGGGCACCGTGGGTTGGGCTGCAGCCAGCGCAGCCTCTGCCAGCAAAGCCTCCAGCGCCTCGCCCGCCTTGAGCCGGTCAAAACGCTTCATTGTTCCCACCACACCCAGCAGGCGGGCCATCGTGTCACTGGGTTGCGCGCCTTTGCCCAGCCAATGCAGCATGCGCGCCTCATCCACCACAATCGTGGCGGGCTCGTCTCGCGGGTTGTAGTGCCCCAAAACTTCCAGAAAGCGCCCGTCGCGCGCGCAATCCTGATCAGCCGCCACCATGCGGTATGAGGGCTTGTTTCTTGCGCCTGCCCGGCGCAGCCTAATTCGTACCATAAATCTTAGTTCTCCTTCCGGCACGGATTGTAACCCAAGCCGGCAGTTTTGCGGTAACCAACTATCCGCCCAATTGCCGGAGCAATCCCAGCATGCCGCGCTTGTTCTTGCCGAACTGCTTCATCATATCCTGCATTTGCCGAAACTGCTTTAGCAGCTGGTTCACATCCTGCACCTGCGTGCCGGATCCTGCCGCCACGCGCCGTTTGCGGCTGCTGTTCATCACGCGCGGATCGCGCCTTTCCGCCAGCGTCATGGAGCACACAATCGCCTCGGAACGCGTTAGTTGCTTGTCCATCTGCGCCGGATCCATGGCTGCCGCCGCGCGCCCCAACCCGGGCAGCATCTCCATCAGCTGCCCCATCGAGCCCAGCTTGCGCATCTGGCGCAGCTGGTCAAGAAAATCACTCAGGTCCAGCTCGGACTTCAGCAGCTTCTGCTGCATTTGCTGCGCCTGCGCAACATCAAAGCTGGCCTCGGCTTTTTCAATCAGGCCGATGATGTCGCCCATGCCCAGAATGCGCCCGGCCAGCCGCGCCGGATCAAACACCTCGAGCCCGTCCATTTTTTCACTGACGCCGAGAAACTTGATGGGAACCGCAGCCACACTGCGAATGGAAATGGCAGCACCGCCGCGCGCATCGCCGTCCATTTTGGTTAGCACCAGCCCGGTGAGGCCCAGCGCCGCATGAAAGCCCTCGGCAATGCGCACTGCCGCCTGCCCCAGCATCGCGTCCGCCACCAGCAGCACCTCGCCCGGCTGCGTCAGCGCCTTGATGGCGGTTACCTCGGCCATCATGTCCGCATCAATTTGCAAGCGGCCGGCGGTATCCATGATCACAACCGTGCAGCCCGTGGCGGCTGCCTCGCGCTGCGCTGCCGCGCATAGTTGCGGCGGCGCCTGCGTTCCGGTGAATACGGGAATGTCCAGCTGCCGGCCGATGGTGCGCAGCTGCTCAACCGCAGCGGGTCGGTAGGGATCAGCCGCCACCAGCAGCGGACGCTGCCCGTCAGCCCGCAGCCAGCGCGCCAGCTTGCCGGCGAGCGTGGTCTTGCCCGCGCCCTGCAAACCCACAAGCAGAATGCTGCGCGGCGCCGGCCCCTGCAAATTTAAACGCTCTGGCGTGCCCAAGGTGGCAAGCAGCTCCGCGTGCACAATCTTGATCACTTGCTGCCCCGGGTTGAGCGCCTGTGCCACCTCACTGCCCACCGCCCGCGCGCGCACACGGTCCAGCAAGCTCTTCACAACCGAGAAGTGCACATCCGCTTCAAGCAGCGCCAGCCGGATTTCACGCAGGCCCGTGTCTACATCCGCATCTGAAAGTTTTCCGCGCCGGCTGAATTCTTTAAATACCGCCTGAAGTTTGCCGGAGAGTGTTTCGAACATGTTTGGCTGCGCGGCGCATCGCAGCGCACCGCATTCAAAAAGTTTAGCGGTGCAGCGCAAGCTCGTCAAGCAGTGGTTGCAGGCTTCCACACGCGCAGCCCACTCACCAGCCACTGCGTGCCGCCCGCAGCCGGCAATCAAGCTGCACTCTGGCACAATTGCTGCTCATCCCCGCGCGCTAACTGGTGACAGAACGCCACCCGCAGCCACCAGCTCGCACACATACCTTCCGGCCTCCGTGCACATCCTGCGTCAGGTTGGCATGTTACACTTTGCCTCTGTCAAATTATTTACTAGCAGGAGACCCCAATCATGGCACACAAAATTGCAATTGTCACTGATAGCACTGCATACATTCCAGATGCGCTAAACCGGCAGTACAACATTCATGTTGTGCCGCAGGTACTGGTCTGGGAACAGAAGACCTACCGCGACGGCGTTGACATCAAGCCCGCCGATTTCTACCAGCGCCAGCTGGCTACAACAACCCACCCCACTACATCACAGGCCACAGTCAAAGATTTCAAAGAGGCATTTGAAGCCGCAGCAAAGCAAGCCGATAGCATACTGACGATTGTGCTTTCAAGCGACCTTTCCGGCGCCTATAACTCCGCCGTTCAGGCCATGGACGGCTTTGGCCCGCAGAAAATTGAACTGATTGACTCGCGCATGATTTCCATGGCACTGGGCTATCTGGTGCTGGCAGCAGCGCGTGCTGCTGCGGATGGAGCCTCCATGGCGGATTGCGCGCAGCTTGTGCGCAGCCGCATCCCGCATGCGGGCGTCATCATCACGCCAATCACGCTGGAATATTTGCACCGCAGCGGCCGCATCAGCGGCACCAAGCGCTTGCTCGGCACGGCCCTCAACGTGAAGCCCATCCTTGAGCTGGTTGATGGCAAGCTGCATCCCTCCGGGCAGGTGCGCACCACCAAAAAAGCACAGCAGCACCTCGTGGAGACCGTTGCGGCAAAGCTTCAATCTGCAAAGCGCTTTCGTGTGGCTGCCGTGCACGCCAACGCCCCCGAGAATGCGCAGGAAATGCTTGCGCTTTTGTGCGAGAAGTGCCAGCCGCTTGAGGCTCTGGTGGCGGATGTAAGCCCCACCGTGGGCTGCCACACCGGGCCCGGCACCACCGGCCTGGCGTGGTCGATTGAGGATTGAAGCCCGCCCCTAAGTTCCCGCGGCGCACTAGTTTTGAAAGCGGCCACCCTTGGGTGGCCGCTTTTTCTTGCATAATTTCCTAATGGCGCAACGCCGCCCGCCGATACCAACCAAGGGTGCGCCTGTTAGCGGAAGCGGGCTGCCCGCCGGCTGAAAAAATTGAAAGTCAAAGTCAATCGCCCACGGCTGGCGCTGCTGCGGCGCGCAATATTGGCGCTGCTGCTGGGTGGCATGGTGGCCAGCGCAGAGACCCCGTTGGCCAGCCGGCCGTTGGTGCAGGCACGCGGTGGCGGCGGCATGATTGTTAATCATGTTGCAATCTGGAACGGCGCAGAAGAGCGCTGGCATCCGCTGGGCCTGGGCACAGACGACAAAGTCTTCGCAGCCATTACGCGTGGCACTGATATGTTCATCGGCGGTTGGTTCAAGAACCTCTCCAACCCGGACGACACGCAGCTTAATGAAAAATACATTGCGCGCTGGGACGGAAAGGCCTGGTCCGAGCTGGGCGAGGGTGTAAACGGCCTGGTGTATGCAATTGCCACCACCGACACCGACCTGTACGCGGGCGGCGCATTTACCAAAGCCGGCGGCCTGCCGGCCAACCACATGGCGCGCTGGGACGGAGAGAAGTGGCATCCGCTCGGCCAAGGCCTCAACGGATCGGTGTACGCCATCGCGATCGACGGCAACGATGTTTATGCAGGCGGGTACTTCTTTCGGGCGGGCGGGCTGCCAGCCAGCCATGTGGCCAAGTGGGATGGCACACGCTGGTCGCACCTCAGCGTGGGGCCAAACAACTGGGTGCACAGCCTCGTTATGCTGGATGGCGAACTATATGCCGGCGGCCTCTTCACAAAAGTTGACACGATGGATGCAAACTATATTGCAAAGTGGGATGGCTCGCGCTGGAGCAGAGTGGGCAGCGGAACAGACTATTGGATTATGGCGCTGGTCGCGCATGAAGGCGCGTTGTACGCGGGCGGTTACTTTACCGCCGCTGGCGGCAAGCCCGCCAGCCACATTGCAAAATGGGATGGCAAGCAATGGGCAGAGGTTGGCGCCGGTGTGGACGGCAATGTCTACGCTCTTGCAACCGGCACGGGAAAACTTTATGTTGGTGGCGAGATGCGCCGCGCTGGCGGTCTATTGGTTGATCGGGTTGCGGCTTGGGACGGCGCAACATGGGCTCCACTTGGCGGCGGTGTGGATGACTGGGTGTGGGCCATTGCCCCCGCCCCGCAAGCAGCTGCCGCCGCTCCGGCTCCTCCCGGCGATGTTTTTGTTGGCGGCTGGTTTCTGGCTGCGCGCAATAAGACCGAGCAGCTGCTGGACACGCGCCACATTGCGCGCTGGGACACCAAAGCCGAGCAATGGGCTGCGCTCGGCGGCGGCACGGATGGCACCGTGTACGCCATCGATTTTGGCAAAGATGTAATTTACGCCGGCGGTGATTTTAAGACTGCCTTCAACTCTGATTTCAGCAAGGTGGCTGCCAACAACATTGCAGTTTGGGACGGGAAAAACTGGAACCCGCTTGGCGGCGGCTTCAATGGCGTGGTGTATGACATTGCTTACAACAGCGCCGACGACAGCCTGTACGCTGTTGGCTGGTTCACCAAGGCCTACAACTTTCTGGAAGCAGATGGCCAGCAGCAGCCGGCTGAAGCTGAGACGATTGAAATTGAAGTAAACCGCGTGGCGCGCTGGAACGGCAGCAAATGGGAGCCGCTCGACGGCGGCGTGAACAACCGCGCCTTTAATGTGATGCTGGATGGCGACAAAGTTTATGTTGCCGGGGACTTCAGCATGGCCGGAGACGTTGTAACCTACCGCACGGTTACCTGGTCTGGCGGGCAATGGCAGCGCTTTGGTCCGGAGTGGAACAACCGCGTGTATGCGCTTGAAAAATCCCAACAAGGAATTTTTGTGGGCGGCATGTTCAGCTCGGGCGGCAAGACCAGCCGGTCAGCTTACTTTTCGTTCTATGACGGCAGCAGCTGGCCGGACACGGGCATCAACCTGAATAACTGGGTGCACACAGTGAAGGTTGTCGGGGATGATTTCTATGTCGGCGGCTGGTTTGACCGGGCTACAAACCCGGATGGCACGGTTGTGAAAGCACAACGCATTGCCAAGTGGGACGGGACTGCATGGTCCGCTTTGGGCAACGGCGTCGGCGGCGCGATCATCCCATCGGTGTATGCGATTGAAGAAATTGACGGGCAGATTTATGCCGGCGGAAACTTTCTAGCTGCCGGCAAGGAAAGCTCGCGTTATATTGCGCGCTGGGACGGAAAAGAGTGGCATGGCTTGGCGGTCGGCGTCAACGACCGCGTGTACAAACTCGCAGCCCAGGGGCAATACCTTTACCTCGGCGGCATGTTTACACGCGCCGGCGGCTTGGGCACCTACTTCTACGGAAAGTAATCTCTAAGCCGGCGCGCGCACGATGTCTGCGCCAAGTGCGCGCAGCTTTTCATCCACGCGCTCGTAGCCACGCTCAATCTGGCCGATGTTGCGGATGAGCGATTCGCCTTGCGCGCACAAGGCTGCCAGTAGCAGCGCCATGCCGGCGCGAATGTCCGGGCTCTCCAGGCGCTCGCCGCGCAGCTGGCCGGGCCCCTGCACCACGCACCGATGCGGATCACACACAACGATGCGGGCGCCCATGCTCACCAGCTTGTCCACAAAATACAAACGGCTCTCGAACATTTTTTCGTGAAACAAAACCGTGCCGGTGCATTGCGTAGCCACAAGGATCGCCACGCTCATCAAGTCCGCGGGAAAGCCCGGCCACGGTGCGTCATCAACCTTGGGGATGGCGCCGCCAAAATCCTGCGTAATGCGCAGCGCTTGATTGGCTGCCACCAGCAAATCAGCGCCTTCGGTTTGCCAGTGCACACCCAAGCGCCCAAACACTACCGCCGCCATTTCCAACGGGCACTGTGCCGCGCCCACAATGCGCACTTCGCCGCCCGTGACGGCTGCCGCGCCCGCAAAACTCACCACCTCCAGATAGTCCGGCTCCACAGTGTGCTCGCCACCCTGCAGGCGCGCCACGCCCTCAATCTCAAGCACGTTGCTGCCAATGCCGCGAATACGCGCACCCAGCTGGTTAAGAAAGCGGCACAGCTCCTGCACATGCGGCTCAGATGCCACATTGCGCAAGACGCTGTTGCCGCGCGCCAGCACGGCTGCCATCACCGCATTTTCAGTTGCGGTCACACTGGCTTCATCCAGCAAAATGGCAGCACCCTGCAGGCCTTTGGTGTGCATGTGAAAACTCTCGCGCCAGTCAATCTGCGCGCCAAGCGCACGCAGTGCAAGTAGATGCGTGTCCAGCCGCCGCCGGCCGATCACATCGCCACCCGGCGCAGAAAGGTGCAGTTCCCCGCAGCGCGCCAGCAGCGGCCCGGCCAGCAGGATGGACGCGCGGATGGCACTGCATAATTCCGGGTCAAGCTGCGCGCCACTTACTCGCGCCGCCTGAATCCGCCAGGTGCGCGGACCGAGCAGCTCTACCGTGGCACCGGCCGCTTGCACCAGCTGCCGCATGGTTTGCACATCTTCTATCAACGGCATGTTGTGCAGCGTCACCGGCTGGTCAGTGAGCAGGCAGGCAGCCAGCAGGGGCAAGGCCGAGTTTTTGTTGCCAGCCGGCTGCACGCTGCCGCGCAGTGGTACACCGCCGCGAATTACAAATTGATCCATGATTGTTGTGCCGCGCACCCAAAGCGGCTCGCAAATACATTGTAATCAATGGCAGAAAACGGGTCAAACGGCAGCGGGAAAGACCACGCGAAAGCCTTGCGGTTTGGTAAAATAGCACTATGTTAGTTATGGGGAAACGTCAGGTCGCCGGGCCCACTCCGCCGCTGGGAGTAATCGACTCACTTGGCCACGGTCTGCACGCGGTGGCCACGCACCTGCCCCTTTTAATTCTGCCGCTTGTGCTGGACTTGTTCCTGTGGCTGGGTCCGCAGCTCTCGATTGCGCCGCTGTTGAGCCAGGCCCTTGCATTTGTGCGCGCCAACCCGGAGTTTGCCAGCGCCCTCAACCAGCAACTGCCAGACCCGAATGCGCTGCCAGAGCTGGTGGCGCAAGTTGGCGAAACCGCAAACTTGTTTGGCTTTCTGAGCACTGCACCGCTGGGTGTGCCCAGCATGATGGCTGGCAGAGGCGCAGCATTCACACCACTTGGCACAAGCCTGCATATCAATGTGCCTGGTGTGCTCGGCGTGGTGATGTGGGGCAGCGGCTTGACCGTGATTGGCATGCTGCTGGGCAGCATCTATCTGCACCTGATTGCGCGCACTGTGCAAGCGCCCGCAGCGCGCGCTGACCGCAGGGCGCTGGCCGAAAAGATTTTGCGAAGCTGGCTGCATCTGACACTGCTGGCGTTTCTGGCGCTGGGGGCGCTGGCGCTTTATCTGTTGCCGCTGAGCGTGCTTACGCTTGTGACTACAGCCGTGCACCCGCTTTTGGGCGGTCTCGTAAATTCATTGGGTGCATTCTTTGCCATGTACGTTGTGTTCACTTACGTGTTTATAGTCCAGGAAGTAGTGCTGAGTGGAAGTCAGCTGCGCACTGCGTTGCGCAAAAGCTCCGCGATTGTGCGCACCAACGCACAGCCGGCAGCCGGGTTGCTGCTGATAATTCTTTTGCTCAACCTTGGGCTGGGGTTTGTGTGGGGCCTGCCGGACGGCGCCTCGTGGCTGATGCTGCTGGGTATCAGCTTTCATGCTTTTGTAAACACCGCCCTGATTGCCGGCACCTTTTATTTTTACGCCGACCGGGTGCGCTGGCAAAGTGAACTGCAGCGCATTATTGCTGCGCAGCCGCCTGCAACCAAAGCCTGACCAGCGGCGCTTGCAAAACTTAAACAGTTTGGATTGCTGCCGGCTGCAGCCGCTGGCAGGCAGCCTGCCAGCCACGCGTCCAACAAAATGATCCGCGGAGAAATCGATCAATGAAGAAGACTGACAACTATGGCGCCCAAAATATTCAGGTACTGGAAGGGCTTGAGGCCGTGCGCCGGCGCCCGGGCATGTATGTGGGCGGCACAGACCTGCGGGCGCTGCATCATTTAATTTATGAGGTGGTGGACAACTCCATCGACGAGGCGCTGGCCGGCGAGTGCGACCACGTGACCATCACCATTCATGCGGACAACGCGGTCTCCGTGCAGGACAACGGCCGTGGCATTCCGGTGGACGCCCACCCCACGGAGAAAGTGTCGGCGCTGGAAGTGGTGATGACGCGCCTGCACGCCGGCGGCAAGTTTGGCGGCGGCGGCTACAAAGTATCCGGCGGTCTGCACGGCGTGGGTGTCAGCGCGGTCAACGCGCTCTCCAGCGTTTGTGAAGCGTGGGTGCAGCGCCACGGAAAAGTCTGGTACCAAAAGTACGAGAAGGGCAAACCGCAGGCGCCCGTCAAGGCCACTGGCCCGGCGCCCAAAGACGAGAACGGCACACGCATCCGCTTTATGCGCGACACCACTATCTTCAAAGATGAGAATGTGTACCGCTTCGAAACGCTCGCGCAGCGCTTCCGCGAAATGGCGTTTGTGACGCGCGGCGTAACGCTCAAGCTGGTGGACGAGCGCAGCGCGCGCTCCACCACCTTTTTATTTGAAGGCGGCATCAAGTCTTTTGTGCGCTACCTAAACCGCAGCCGCGAAGCCATGCATCCCGCTGTTTATGTGGCGAAAGAAATTGACGGCGTGGGCGTGGAGGTTGCGCTGCAATACACGGATGTCTTTACCGAAACCGCGTACTCATTTGCCAACACTATCAACACCACCGACGGCGGCACGCATCTGACCGGCATGCGCACGGCGCTGACGCGCACCGTGAATGACCACGCGCGCAAAGCCGGCCTGCTAAAAGAGGGCGACCCCAACCTGACGGGGGATGACACGCGCGAGGGCCTGACGGCGATTGTAAGCATCAAGCATCCCGATCCGCAGTTTGAAAGCCAGACCAAGGTGAAGCTGATGAACCCCGAGGTCTCCACGCATGTGCAGCAAGTGCTGGGCGAGGCGCTGGGTGAATTTTTGGAGGCGAACCCGCGCTCCGCCAAATTGATTGTTGAAAAGTGCCTGACCTCGGCGCGCGCGCGGGATGCTGCGCGCAAAGCGCGCGATCTGGTAATCCGCAAGAGCGCCCTGGAATCGATGACGCTGCCGGGCAAGCTGGCGGACTGCTCCGAGCGCGATCCGGCCAAGTGCGAGCTCTACATCGTTGAGGGCGACTCGGCCGGCGGGTCTGCCAAGCAGGGGCGTGACCGCCACTTTCAAGCCATCCTGCCGTTGCGCGGCAAGATCATGAACACGGAGCGCGCGCGCCTGGACAAGATTCTCGGATCAAACGAGGTCAAGGCGCTGATCTCGGCGCTGGGCACCGGCATCGGCGCCGGCTTTGACTTAACCGGCCTGCGCTACGGGCGCATCATCATCATGACCGATGCAGATGTGGACGGCAGCCATATCCGCACCTTGCTGCTCACTTTTCTTTTCCGCTACATGCAGCCCCTGGTGGACGCCGGGCATTTGTTTATTGCGCAGCCGCCGCTGTACCGGCTGGCGCAGGGCAAGAAGGCACAATACGTCTACAGCGATGAAGGCAAAGACAGCCTGGTGAAGGACTGGTCCAGCGGTGGAAAGATTGTGGTGCAGCGCTACAAAGGCCTGGGAGAAATGAACCCGGAGCAGCTTTGGGAAACAACCATGGACCCGGCAGTGCGCACCCTGCTGCAGGTTTCCATCGACGATGCAGCTGCGGCGGACCGCACTTTTGACATGCTGATGGGCGCTGCCGTGCCGCCGCGCCGGCGCTTCATCCAGACCCACGCACACGAAGTGCGCAATCTGGATGTGTAAGCGGGTGCGCTGCGCACCCGCAGTTTATTGCGCTGCGCCGGCGGTGAACTCCACCGTGCGCGTATCCTGCGCCGGCTCCGCGCCATAGTACAAATCAACCTGCAGTGCGTAGTCGCCGCTTGGCTCCGCGCTGCGCAGGTGCATCGTCAGTTCGTTTACATGCAGCATAGTTTCTAAAATATCTGCCGTGGCCATTTGCTGGCCGGCGCTGTTGGTAATCGTCAGCACAAGATTGGGTTTTTCAAAAAAGGGCGTGAGCACCACCTTGATGCGCACCCGCTGGCCGTCTGGATAAGGCTGCACAACCACCTGCTCCATCCGCACCGCCGAGCGCTCACGCGGCTCGGCGCCTTCATCAAAGAAAAAGACCTCCGACATGCGTCAAATTATAGGCGCGCAAACCGGTTTTGACCCTGATTTTAAGCTAGCACGCTTCTTGCATCCTACGCCGCATCACTTTCCGGGAGGACAGTTACAAAATGATTCACCGAGCTTTGGCATTTATCACTGCATTGGGCCTGTTATTGGGCAGCGCCGCTCCGGCGTTTGCAGCACCGCACACGGATGGCATTGTGCATACCGTGCAACCGGGCGAAAACCTGACGCAGATCGCACGGCGCTACGGCGTTGGCATTCAGGCAATCGTGGCCACAAACAGCCTCACCACCACGGCGATCATGGCCGGCCAGAAGCTCACCATCCCGGCCAGCAGTGCAGCTGACAATCCAAACCCGTCTACGCGTGACACCACCAGTGCGGTGAATTACGTTGTGAAATCCGGGGATTACTTAAGCAAGATTGCGCGCGAATATGGTGTGTCCATCACGAGCATCATGACGGCCAGCAAGATCACCAACACAGTAATTTTTGCCGGGCAGATGCTGGTGATACCGGCGACGAGTGCAAGTGCCGGCGCACCGCCGGCAGTGGCCGCCACAGCAGTGCCCACTGCCGCTGCCCAGCCCACGGCATCCGCCGCCAACCCCGGCACTTATACAGTGATGCCCGGCGAGTATCTGATTATGCTGGCAAAGCGCTTTGGCACCACCTCCGCTGAACTGGTCAGCTTGAACAAGCTAACGCGCACAGTTCTGGTACCGGGCCAGGTACTGATATTGCCCGGTGGCAGCGCGGCCAGCACTGCGCCCACCACAGCGCCAACAGCCGCACCCACCGCTGTGCCCGTTGCCGGTGCCACGGCATACAAGGTAAAAGCCGGGGACAACTTGTCGCGCATTGCGGCCGCATTGGGAACAACAGTAAGCGCGCTGCAGCTGGCCAATGGCTTGAAGTCCACCATCGTGTATGCAGGGCAGATGCTGGCCATTCCGGGGCGCACGGCCGCGGCACCCGCCGCAACGGCAGTACCCGCAGCAACCGCAGCGCCCACGGCAGCCGCGGCAGCCACGGCTGTGCCCACGGCAGCGCCCGTAAGCGTTGCACCCAGCACCTCCGGCACGTTTGAAGTGGGCGGCCAAGTGGCGGGCTTTGGCGCCAACGCCGTCAGCGCCATGCAATCCGCCGGCATGAAGTGGGTAAAGCATCAGGTGCAATGGTCCCCCGGCGCAAATGCCAACGACCAAGCCGGCACAATCACCAATGCGCGTAACAAGGGATTCCTCGTGCTGCTCAGCACAAAGGGCAACCCTGAGTACACCACCACAAATTATTATCCGGAGTACGCAGCCTTCGTGGGCCGGCTGGCAGCGCTTGGCGCAGACGCCATTGAAATCTGGAATGAGATGAACCTGGACCGCGAATGGAAGGTGGGCACCATCAGCCCCGCCACCTACACCGGCATGCTCAAGCAGGCGTACACCGCCATCAAGAGCGCCAACGCCAAAACAATTGTGATCTCCGGCGCGCCCTCCCCCACGGGTTACTTTGGCGGCTGCGGCGGCAACGGCTGCGATGACAACTTGTACATTGCGGGCATGGTGGCAGCCGGTGCGCTCAACTATATGGATTGCGTGGGCGTGCACTACAACGAGGGCGTGCTCAGCCCCACGCTTTCCAGTGGCGACCCGCGCGGCTCATCCAGCCACTACACCCGCTACTATCCGGCAATGGTAAGTACATATTCAACGGCAGTTGGCGGTGCACGCAAGCTGTGCTTTACCGAGCTAGGCTATCTCTCCGGCGAGGAATGGGGCAGCCTGCCTGCAAACTTCCGTTGGAATGGCGCCAGCAACATGTCGGTTGCACAGCACGCCCAGTACTTGGGCGAGGCCGTATCGCTCTCACGCCAGCAGGGCAAAGTGCGCCTGCTGATTGTGTGGAACGTGGACTTCACGGTTTACACGGACGATCCGCAAGCAGCTTATGCCATCATCCGTCCCAATGGGTCCTGCCCCGCGTGCAGCACCATCGCGGCTGCGCTGCGCTAACCGCGCACTGCGCCGCTCCAAGCGCCTCCAAGTGCCTGCGCATTGGAGGCGCTTTTGATTCATGCGGCGGGCGGCCAATCTGCAAAAAATTTGCGTAGAATTAGCTGGCATGGCAATCCAACATCTGACGGAAAGATTTGATTGCGATGCGGCAGTTTGCGGCCGCAGACCTTTAGCCCCGCTTAAACCAAACCAATCAGGATGCAAACCATGGAAATGCTGCTAGACCCGGAACTCTGGATATCCCTGCTAACGCTCACAGCTCTCGAGATTGTGCTTGGCATCGATAACGTCATCTTCATTGCTATTCTGGCGGGCAAGCTGCCTCAAGCCCAGCAGCCCTCTGGGCGCTCGGTTGGCCTGGTTTTGGCCATGGGCACGCGCGTCCTACTCTTGTTTTCTCTCACTTTTCTAATGGGCCTCACCAAGCCATGGATTACGGTGCTCGGCAAAGCAATATCCGGCCGGGATTTAATTCTGCTGGTTGGCGGCATGTTCCTGATTGGCAAGAGCACACTGGAACTGCACGAAAAGCTGGAGGGTGCCGAGCATGCCGGCCAAGTGCAAGGCGCTGGTGCAAACTTTATGCAGGTGGTCTTTCAGATTGCGCTGCTGGATATTGTATTTTCACTCGACTCAGTCATCACTGCTATCGGACTTGCCAATCAGCTGGGCGTAATGGTGGCCGCTGTCATGATCGCCGTATTATTTATGTTGTGGTTTGCCGGGGCCGTGAGCCGCTTTGTGGACCAGCACCCCACCGTGAAAATATTGGCGCTGGCATTTCTGGTGCTGATTGGATTCACGCTGGCAGCAGAAGGCACCGGACTGCACATCCCCAAAGGCTATGTGTATTTCGCCATGTCCTTTGCAGTGCTGGTGGAAATGTTAAATGTGCGCTGGCGGGCGCGCTCCAACCAGCCGGTGATTCTTAAAGGGCCGCGCCTGAACGAGTGAGCCGCCCCGCCCGTTGATTGCTGACGGCGCGGGCAACAGTGGCGGCCTAGCTGCCGCCCGCGGCAATGCGCAAGAATATGCGGCGGCCGCCGCGAACAGCTTCTGAAAGCGGTGCTAGACCCGCAGGCTCTGGCTTGCGCCCCACCTGTGAGATGCGCTCATTGCAATCAACTGCGTCGTGCGCCCGCGCGCACAACAGTGCGTGGCGCCCCTTGATACTTTGCGAAAATCGTTTATGCATCCCACGGCACTCCTTATACGCGTAATTTATCCGGCGCTGGCGGTGCGCGCATAAATGCGCCGCAAAGCTGCCGTAAAGGTGCGGTAAAGGCAGCAGGCCACCGGTATAATCCTGCAAATGGCACGCCCGCAACACAAGCCAACCCGCAGCCGCGCCCTGTGGCAAGCGGCCACCTGGCACTGGGTGTTGTTTTGCTGGCGGGCTGCATCAGATTTGCCGGCGGCTGCGTGTTGATGCGCGGCACCATCTGTACCAACGGACAGCTGGCAAATGCCAAACTGGCCGGCATCGACCTGCACTGGGCTGACTTGAGCAACAGCAATCTAGCTGGAGCTGACCTGAGCGGCGCCAACCTTGAGGGGATAGTTCTCATCAACGCAAATTTAGAGGGTGCAAACCTGAGCAATGCCAACTTGTTCTCTGCAGATCTGCGCAATGCAAACCTGAAAAATGCGATCGTTACCGGCGCAAACTTACGGTCATCGGATATGCAAAATGCTGTTACAACCGGCGCCAATCTGCAGGATGCCAACCTCGAGCAAGCCATCATGCCAGACGGCAAAATGAATCCCTGAGCATAATTATTTTTGCCCATGTATGAATTCTCCAAACATGCTATCCGGCTGCCGTGCGAAAAGTGCGCTGCAACTTTTTCGGTTGAACGCCCGCTTGACCGGTACCGCCCGACACTTGCAGTGCTTGATGGCGGGCGCCTGCAGGTGTGCAACAGCGCGGACGCATATGTGTGCCTCAGGTGTTTGGCCAGGCAGCATTCCGCTGTTGCACTCAAAGCTGTTTAAGGCGCCCGCCGTGAGCTGCGGCGCAATTCTTTGCGCCACGCGGGCGCTGATTCCCGGGCTGCTGGCTGGCGCATTGCTAACGGCTTGCGCAGCCAGCGGAAGTTCGCCGGCTGCGCAAGCCGCACAGGCGGAAGCGGGTGCATCAACCGCCAGCGCTGCCACATTGGCGGCGCGTGGCACGAGCACGCCATCCGCCACCCCGCTGGCAACTGCCTTCGTCATCACCGCAACGCCCCTGCCGCAGCCGGTGGATAACCGGACCGCTGCAGAGTACTTAGAGTTCGCTGCAGAGATTCACAAGCGCCAGGCAGACTGGATTAAATCTATTGCCGTGAGTCGCGCCAAGCTTGCACAAGATGCCAAGTTATTGACACAGGACAGCAGCTGGTCCACCGCCTACGCCGCACTTCTAGAAGAGGGCTTTGCAATTGCGGCTGCCATTGACAGCGCCGGCGTGCCAAAAGTTTGCAGGGCATACCACGAGCAACTACAAACACAAGCCAAGCACCTGCGCCTCGGCGCGGATCGCCTGCTCACTTTTGTGGCAACCATGCAAGACTTCAATAATGGCGAAGCAGACGAACTGCTGGGCGCGGCCATAAAAACCTCGGACGAATTGCAAGCTGACCAACTTAAATGCAAATAGGCGCTGCCTGCATAAAAAGAGCCCGCCTTTTGAGGCGGGCTCTTAGTTTGTGGGCCGCACACGCGTGCAGCAACTAGGCATAGAGATTAATTTTGCCGAGCAGATTGGCTGGCGGTGTGGCTGGCAAATTGCCCATAATATTGCGGGCAACCGACCGTGAATCCGTAATCGTTCCACTCATCGATGCGATCAATGCGCCTTGATCCACCTTCTGGTCTGTGACCGAAGCCGTTCCCATTGAACTTGGCGCCGGGGTTGGTGCGACTGTGATGCTCATAACTTCCCTCCTGTCTCCCGCTTAGTTAGCCTGTAACACTTCCGACTGCGGGAGGTATCGGCAGGCACGTAAGAAACCTTTAGGGAAAGTGGGGTGAAGATTTGCAGGAATTTCAGGCACCAAAAACCCCGAAGATTCTGCCAATCAGTTGAAAAATGCGATCCTGCAACAGGCCGAACAAAAGTGCGGCGCCATTGATTGCCAAAACTATCGGGGAATTCCAGCCCGGAACTTCGGGAAAGGCCTGCAAAACTGCCAAATAGAGCAGTGGCGCAAGGCAGCCAAAGATGCCTCCCACCCCCGGTTTTGTAAGGTAGCGAAAGAGCGGGTGCCGGTCAAAATCACGGCGGCGGGCGGTATGAACCCAGACTCCGTAAATTGTAGCCAGCGTGCCGCCAAAGCTGCCCAGCAGCGCGGAGCGCAATAAATCAAGCAGCGGCAGCTGCAACAGTCTAATATCTGCCGGAACAGCGCGTTGGGCGGCTTGCCACAACCATGCCAGCGCACCCAACCAAAGCACGGCGTAACTCAGAATCGGCAGGCCGCGCGTGAGCACCCAGCGCACGAGGCGCCGGCCCTGAGCCCGGCGCAGCTCGACATCAGCTTCGCTTTCGGCAGCCCGCGGGGCGCTACTGGGAACTGGCGGTAATTGGCGGCGCGCTGCAGTTGGCTTTTGGAGTACAGCCGGTTGTGGTTTGCCCGCCCGACCGGGCTGTGTCACCTGCTGTTCCAAGTTGCGGATTGCAACCCACAGTTGCTCTAAATCTTCCGGTGCGGTTGCAGCGCCTGCCAGCCCGGATTGGCTGTGAGCAGCGCCAGCCGGCTGCACCGCCGCCACCGAGAACGGATTGGCGACATCCGCAGTGGCTGCCGCAATTGCAGATGCCGGGGCACTGCTGTCTGGTGTAAACGGATTGACGGCCGCAAACAACGCCGGCTCGCCGCGCAATACATCGGCACTTATGTCTTGCGGAGCGGCAGCCGGGCCGGCAAGCGGGCTGCCACCCGCACCGGCGGCGGGCGCAGGTAGCTGGTTGCGCGCCAGGTCATTGCTGGGAAATAGCGCTGCAATGTCCTCCGGACTCAAATCACGCGGCTCACCAAATCCGGCGGGCACAGGCGGCAGCGTGGCTTGCGGCTCGCCAAAGGGATTGCCGGCTGCCGGTAGCAGCAGTTCACGGCCGCGGCCGCTGAGGGGGTTAGGAGGTGCGCTGTTCATTGGTAACAAACTCCGCCAGCCGAAGGTATGCCTGCGCCGCTGCGCTGCCGGGGGCGTGGCGCAGCAACGGCGCGGAGCTGGCTGATGCTCCGGTTACGGCTACATCATCGGCGGGTATGGGTGCCAGTACCCAATTGCGAAATACCGACTGCATCTCCGCAAGGGCGGCTTGCGCCCCCGGCACTTCTGCCCGAAAGACGGTAGGCAGAACCCCCAACAGCTCAAGGCCGTGGTTCAGCCGCCCACGCACCAGCCAAACTGCCTCCAGCACGGCGCGCACGCCACGCATGGAAAGTGCCTCGCACTGCACTGGAATTAGCAACTGGTGGGCTGCCACCAAGCCGTTTACGGTCAATACCCCCAGCGTGGCGGGCGTATCGACGAGCACAATGTCGTACTGCGCAGTCTCAGAACTTTGCAGCGCGCGCTGCAGGCGCTGCGCGCGGTCCGGCGCGCTGCCGAGCGCCACCTCTGCCGATGCGAGGTCAAGCGATGCCGGCGCAAGCATAAGATTGTCCGCAGCGCGCAGCACAATTGGCGCGAGCGTGTCGGCGCCATCCATCAGCACCGAATACATGGTTTGCTTCAAGCGGCCGGTATCAAAGCCCGCCCACGCCGTGAGGGCTGCCTGCGGGTCCAAGTCCACCAAAAGCGTGCGCACGCCGCGCGCGGCAAGCACCGCACCGAGATTAAAAACGGTCGTGGTTTTACCCACCCCGCCTTTTTGATTGCAAACTGCAATAATACGAGCCACAACCCGAGTATAACGGGCGGCGCTCACCCCGGTCAATTCTAGAGATTGACCCAACCCCCGCGCATGGGTATAATCCGGAGCTGTAGCCTTTGCTCAGCCGCAAACCAAGCGGCGCAGCACTGGCATGGAAAAGAGGAACTCACACAATGCCCAAGCGAACTTATCAGCCAAAAATCCGCCGGCGCGCACGCGTGCACGGCTTTCGGCAGCGCATGCAAACAGCCGGCGGCCGCAAGGTACTTGCGGCGCGCCGTTTGCGCGGGCGCCATTCACTGGCAGTGCAACGCGCCCATGTGAAGCGCCACGAGGATTGGAACGGCACCAAAAGCGGCAGCTCGGCTAAGAAGCGTTAGGCGCGCGTGCGCGCAGGTAAAACGTGATCAGCCTGCGCAACCGCGCAGATTTCGAGCGGGTGCGGCGCACGGGCCGATCTTGGACACACCCGTTTGCAGTTTTGGTGGCGGAACTAAACAACCTGCCCCACAGCCGCTTTGGATTTGTGGCCAGCCGCCAAGTGGGCAACGCCGTGGTGCGCAACCGCAGCAAGCGCATCATGCGCGCGGCCGTGCGCGCCACAATCACTCAGTTCCCCGCTGGCTGGGATGTAATTTTGATTGCGCGCAATGGCTTGCGCCAGCGCGGGTTGGCGGAGGCGCTGGTGGCGCTGCGGCACCTGTTGCGGACGGCAGCCCTGCGCCAACCGCCGGCCGTGGCCGGCAACTAAGTGCTGCCAAACTGGGCCCAGCTGCCGGCCTCTGCACCGGCAGCCTGCAGGCAGTACCGCAGTTGGAATAAATTTACTTCATGCAAAACATCCTGCTAAGCCTGCTGCGTTTTTACCAGCAGCACATCTCCGGTCTGCTGCCCCCGGCTTGCCGCCACTTTCCCACCTGCTCCAATTATGCGCAGGAGGCGATTGAACGCTACGGTGCAGCGCGCGGCACGGCGCTGGCTGTGGCTCGGCTTAGCCGCTGCCATCCATTCGCAAAAGCCGGCTTCGACCCGGTGCCGGATTTAGATGTGCGCGCTGCGCACGTGAAGAAATCACGCCCCTAAAAACTATGCGGACAAAGTATCCATTCAGTGCAGGGCGGCAGCCGGTTATCGCGTTGCTGGCTGCAGTCTTGCTGGCAGGCTGCAGCCGGGCCACGGCTACGGTCTGGCCGGCAGCCACGCTGCATGACGGCAAAGTATTGCTTGCCAGCCCGCAAGCTGTGTATGCAATCGATGCAACCAGCGGCGCGCAGGTCTGGCGCTTCCCGCTCGAGAATAATAACGACCTGCATGCCTTTGAGACCGCACCGGCCGTAAACGCCGACCGCATCATTGTGGCGTCCGGCGCAAAACTTGTACTGGCGCTTGACCCCGCCACCGGGGTAGAGGCTTGGCGTTACTCTGATCCAAACCAGCTGACAAAGACGGCGGCGGTGAGTATGAGTGCAGCGGATGGGCGCAGCTATTCTGCAATAGGCACAACGCTGCGCGCGCTTGACAATGAAAATGGCAAGGTGCTGTGGCAATTTGCCGGCGGCGATGAATTTTGGGGCGCGCCCGCCACCAGCACCGCCACAATCTACGTGCCCAATATGGATCACAAGCTGTCTGCTCTCGATGCTGTAACCGGTGCGCTGCGCTGGGAGCGCAGCTTTCCGGGCGCGCTGGCAGCAACGCCAGCCCTGGCCGATGCAGCGCTTTATGTGGGCACGCTATCGCGGGCGCTGTACGCGGTCAACACCTCCAATGGCAAGGACATCTGGGTGCATGAGACGCAGGGGTTTGTCTGGGGCACGCCGCTTGTTACCGCAGACCGGGTCTACTTTGGAGATCTGGATGGAATTGTGTACTGCGTAAACCGCAGCAACGGCACTGAGATTTGGCGCGCAACAGCTGCCGGGTCCGTGCGCGGCACACCCGCACTTGACGGCGACAAGCTTTTTGTGGTGACTGACAATGGTTTTGTGCACGCCCTCAATGCGAGCAGCGGCACACCCGCGTGGCAGCTGGAGCTGGATCCCAAGAATGCGGAACGCCTGCTGGACTCTCCGATTGCGGCAAACGGCCTGCTGTATATTTCCACTTACAATGGCGAGCACCTGCTGTACGCACTGCTGCAGGACAGCGGCACAACCAGCTGGTTCTTTCCCCCCGTAACAAAGTAGCAAGCGCATGTGGAGTCAACTGATCGTTTATCCGTTCACCAACGCACTGCTGTTGCTATACGTGTGGCTGGGCCACAGCTTCACTGCGGCATTGATTGTGCTAACGGTGGGCATTCGCGCCCTGCTGACGCCGCTAACCGCGCGCCAGCAAAAAACCCAGATCCAGATGCAGGAGCTGCAGCCTGAAATCAAGCGCATTCAGGAAAAGTACAAGGGCGAGCCCGAGAAGATGCAAAAGGAGCTGCTCAAAATCGGCTACAACCCGGCTGCAATGCTGGGTGGCTGCCTGCCTACCCTGATTCAATTCCCGATTCTGATTGGCGTTTATCAGTCCATCCTAAACGCCATTCCATCCACGCCGCTGCAAATGATGGACTTGTATCACGGGGTTTACCCGTGGCTGTTTCCGAACTTCAACAGCTTGCTGCCCGTGAACCGCTACTTGATCTGGATGGACCTGACCCAGCCCGATCGCATTTACCTGCCGTGGTTTCCCATTCTCGGAATTCCCATCCTGCCCATTTTTGTTGTGCTCACCACACTGGTGCAGCAAAAGATGATGACGCCGCCGAGCACGGCTGACGCCAACGATGCATCGGCGCAAATGCAGCGCTCGATGATGACCACGATGCCGTTGATGTTTGGCTTCTTCGCGCTGCAATTCGCCTCCGGCTTGTCCATCTACTTCATTACCTCCAACTTGGCTGGCATTGGACAGTACGCATTCCTGAACCGGGCCAAATTCAGGTGGGGAAAATTGTCACTGCCGGGCGGCATTAGCCTGCCATGGCCAGACTACACCACCAAGCCACCTGCGAAGCCGCGCCCCAATGTGGTGCCGCCGCCCACCAACCCGCCCGGCGGATCCGGAAACCCACCCGCCAAACCCAAGCCGCGCAAATCGCGCGGTCGCGGAGACGGGGCATAATAGTGCCTGGCTTAATAATTGGAGAGCAATGAATCATCTACCGGAAGGTCATCAAGCAGGGTCGGAAGCGGACGGCATTGCCGCCGAATGCGCGCAGCACATCGCCGAAGATTTGCTGCGGCTGATGGATGTAACTGGCACAGTGCGCGTTACGCGAACCGTGGCTGACGATCCCGCAGAAAGTGCGCCGCTGATGGTGGAGATGCTCGGCGATGACCTGCAGGAACTGGTGGGGCCAAAAGCCGAGGTACTGAACGCATTGCAGCTGCTGCTGCGGGCACTTGTGGCGCGCGAGATTGGCGCCCACGCCAACCTGCTGCTGGATGTTGGGGGCTACCGCGCGCACCGCGTGGAGCAGCTCAACCGGCTGGCACTGCGCATGGCCGAGCAGGCAGTAGAGCAGCAGAAGGTGATCAAGATGGAGCCGCTGCCGGCCTTTGAGCGGCGGCTGGTGCATTTAGCACTGCGCGAGTTTAACGGCGCCCGCACCCACAGCGAGGGAGACGGCGACCTGCGGCGTGTCGTGATCTCGCCCACCACGTAGCAGCGCTGCGGGCAATGCCTCGCATCTACGCGTTTGTAAACCAAAAGGGCGGCGTGGGCAAAACCACCACCGCCATCAATATGGGCGCCTTCTTGGCGCAGCAGAACCAGCGTGTGCTCCTGGTAGACCTCGACCCGCAAGGCAATGCGACCTCCAGCCTTGGCGTGGATAAAAAAAGCCTGACAACCGGAACCTACCCGCTGCTGCTGAACGAAGACCTGCGCCTTGACGCGCACACGCTGCACAACACCGCTCTGCAGATGTCGCTGGTGCCGGCCGGACCCGGCCTGGCAGCTGCTGAGGTGGAACTGGTGTCCGAGCCCATGCGCGAGTACCGCTTGCGCAATGTGCTGGCACAGGCCGAGCGCTACGACTATGTGCTGATTGACTGTCCGCCGTCGCTTGGGCTGCTAACCCTCAACGGGCTGGTGGCAGCCGACTCAGTTGTGATCCCGGTACAGTGTGAATTTTTTGCGCTGGAGGGGCTGGGGCAGCTGCTGGAAACAATCTACCGCGTGCGCCGCGCCTTCAAAACTCCGCTGCGCATTCGCGGCCTGCTGATGACCATGTATGACGGCCGCGCCCATCTCTCGCAGCAGGTGGTGGATGAAGTGCGCAAGCATTTTCCCGGCAAGGTGTTTCGCGCAGTTGTGCCACGCAATGTACGGCTTGCGGAGGCACCCTCGCACGGCTTGCCAATTAGTGCTTACGACCCCAACTGCACCGGCGCGCGTGCATACGCTGCCGCCACAGAAGAACTGCTGCAGGGCGACCTCGCGGGCACACCCGCTTAAGTAATGGCTGACCAAAAGAAACGCGGCCTGGGCCGCGGCCTCGAATCGCTGATCCCGGTGTTGGGATCTGCGGATGACAGCATTGCCGAAGTGCCGCTGGCATCCATCAAGCCCAACCCGCGCCAGCCGCGCACACACTTTGATGCCGCCGAACTGGAGGAACTGGCAGCCTCCATCCGCGAGCACGGCGTGCTGCAGCCGGTGGTGCTGGCACGCACCCCCGACGGCGAAGGTTATTACCTGATTGCCGGGCACCGCCGCTGGCAGGCTGCCAAACTGGCCGGCCGCACAAAAATTGCAGCCGTTGTGCGCACCGCACCGGACGATCGCGGCCTGCTGGAACTGGCGCTGATTGAAAATGTGCAGCGCAGCAACCTCAACGCGCTGGAGACGGCCGCCGCCTACCAAACGCTGGCCGACGACTTCGGCCTCTCGCATGAAGAGATTGCAAAGCGCGTTGGCAAACGGCGCACCACTGTCTCCAACACGCTGCGCCTCATGCGCCTTGCCGCACCGCTGCAGGCGGCGCTCACGCGCGGCATCATCAGCGAAGGCCACGCGCGCGCCCTGCTGGGCCTGCCCGAAGCAGAGGCGCAAACCGCAGCGCTGGCGAACATTGTCAAGCGCGAACTTTCTGTGCGCCAAACCGAGCAGCTTGTGCGCCAGCTGCAAGGCGAGAAGCATCCTGCCAAACGCCGCATCAAGCAGTCCGCATCTGTGGCAGAGCTGGAGAACCGCGTGCGCGACAAACTTGGAACCAAAGTGGCGCTGCGCCGCGGCCGCAAAGGCAAGGGCTCGCTCATAATTTATTTTTATTCTGACGAGGAACTTGAAGCGCTGATTAAACATCTGCGCGCATAACTTGCTCCGCACCCCGCCGGCTAGCGCTTCATGAGCATCTCCCACCTGCTTGACCCGCATCTGATTCTTTTTAACGGGCGCATAAATACTTTGGCCGGGCAACAGGCGCCGGCACAAGCCATTGCGCTGCGCGCCGGGAAAGTGCTGGCTGTGGGCTCAGACCAAACCGTGCGGGCGCTTGCCGGTGCGCGCACTGGCCAAGTGGACCTGCACGGCCGGACTGTGCTGCCGGGCCTCACGGATGCTCATATCCACTTCGAGCATTTTGCGCTGAACCTGGCAATGGTGGATGTGGGCGCAAAAACGAAAGCCGAAGCACTGCAACGCGTTGCGGCCCGCGCCGCAACCCTGCCGGCCGGCACCTGGGTTGTGGGCCACGGCTGGAATCAAACCGAATGGGACGGCGTGTTTCCGCTAGCAAGTGAGCTGGACGCCGCGGTTCCCCGGCACCCGGTGTACCTGACTGATAAATCGCTGCACATGGCTTGGGTAAACAGTGTCGCCTTGCGTGCTGCCGGTATTCAGGCGGGCACCGCGGACCCGCCGGGCGGACGCATCAGCCGTGACGCACACGGCAATGCAGATGGAATGTTGTTTGAAACTGCGTGCGCGCTGGCATACGATCAGATACCCGCGCAAACACCGGCGCAGCGCTTAGCTTCGATGGCAGCGGCCCAAGAGAATGCCTGGCAAGTGGGCCTCACCGGCATTCATGACTTTGACCGGCGCGATGCGTTCGTTGCCTTCCAACAACTGCGTGCGGAGCACAAGCTCGGGCTGCGCGTGGTAAAGCATGTGCCGGTGGAGCAGCTGGATGAAGCAATTGCCATTGGGCTGCGCAGCGGCTTTGGGGACGACTGGCTGCGCATCGGCAACATCAAGATCTTCATAGATGGCGCGCTCGGACCGCGCACGGCATCCATGCTGGCCCCATACGCAAACGAACCAGCCAATTTTGGCATGCAGCTGATGGACAAAGAGGAACTTGCAGACAAAGCCAGCCGCGCCAGTGCTGCCGGCTTGCCCATCACCGTGCATGCAATTGGCGATCGTGCCAACCATGAAGTACTGGATGTGCTGGAGGCCGTGCGGCTCGAGGAAGCCCGGCGCGGCGAAACGCCGGCGATGCGCCGCCATCGGATTGAGCATGTGCAGCTCTTGCATCCAACTGATGCAGGGCGCCTCGGCACACTGGGCGTTGTGGCGTCAATGCAGCCCATTCACGCCTTGGGAGATATGGTTTCTGCGGAACGCTACTGGGGCGCGCGCTGCGCTGGTGCGTATGCGTGGCGCACGCAACTGCAGTCCGGCGCAGTGCTGGCGTTCGGCAGCGATGCACCGGTTGAATCGCACAATCCGTTTTATGGCCTGCACGCGGCGGTCACCCGCACGCAACCGGACGCTGCGCCCGGAGCCAGTGCATGGTACCCGGAGCAATGCCTGACGCTGGCTGAGGCCTTGGCCGGCTACACCAGCGGTGCGGCCTACGCCGCCGGCATGGAAGACCGGCTGGGCACACTGCAGCCCGGCTGGCTGGCAGACTTAATTGTGGTGGACCGAGATATCTTCACTTGCGCGGCGCATGAGCTGCGCGCCACTCAGGTAGTGGGCACAATTGTGGGCGGCGAGTGGAAACACCGCCTGCCCGAACTGGATTAGCCCACTGCCCGCGCAAAGGCAGCTGGCTGCTAGCTGCGCGGTTCGCGCAGCACACGCTCGTCGCCGCGCCGCTGCGTAATACCGCGTGCATCCAAATGCTCCAGCATTGCCAGCGCATACTTGCGGCTGGTCTGCAGTTTGTCGCGCAGCGCCGCCACAGTAATGCTGCCCAGCGCGCCAGTCTCCTGGCGCACGGCCTGCAGCATCTGTGCATAAACCGCATCGGGCACTAGCACCTCTGCAGAAAGCGCGTGCAACCGCCCCTGCGCCAGCAGCGCCTGCAGCACCACCTCGCCCACTGCTTCCGCACTCTCCTTGCGCGAGGGCAATGTGCCGGCCAAGCCAACCGCAAAGCGCGCCAGCAGAGCTTCGACCTGCGCCTGTTGCTGCGCAGTGAAGCGCACGCTGTGGCTCGCAAGGCGCACAGTGCTGCGTTCATCCACAACCAAGCCCTGCGCGCCGGCGTGTTCCAACAAGGCATTGAAGGCGCGCACAGTTTGTCCCATGCGGCTCTTAAGTTCTTCGCGCGGCATGCCACTGCGCAGTGGGTAGGCAGCGTGGAAGTCATTCAGCTCGCGCGCTGCCCGCTCGCCAAACTGCTGCCCCAGCTCAACTGCAGCCCACAGTGCAGCCGCGCCATCCGGTTGCGCGCTGCCGAGCGGCAGCAGCGCGGCGCGCGCAGTCAGCGCCTGCAACGCAGGCAATACTTGTTCTGGCGCGAGGCCGGCGCGCTGCGCTGCTTCCGCAAGCTCGCACACGCCCAAAGTGCGCACGGCCGCCAGCAGCAGCTCGGCCGGCTCGCTGGTTGCCAGCGCAGCCAGCCGCACCACAACCGCCGCATCACTGCTGCGATGCAGGCGCCGTGGCTGTGCATCCACCACCACCCCGCCACCGATAGTTGTTGAGGGCGAAGGCAGGCGCAGAATAAAGCGGTCGCCGGCTGTGACGGCCACGGGCTGCCGCAGCACCAGCTGCAGCCAGCCGCTTTCACCCGGCACAATCTGGCGCATGCCAAGGCAGCGCACGCGCGCCAGCACTTCGGCAGCACCTACAAACAGCTTTACCTGCGTGTTGTGACGCAGTGCCCGCGTGCCATGGCCTTCGGGCAAGTGGCGATATTGCACATCCAGCAAGCGCGTGGGCAGCAGCGTGTCCGGCTGCGCCACAACATCACCACGCCGCACTTGCGTGGTGGCCACGCCGCTCAGGTTTACAGCCACGCGGTTGCCGGGCCGCACCACCGGCAACGCCTCGCGATGCGTCTGCAGACCGCGCACACGCGCCCGCAAACCCGCCGGCAACACGCTTACTTCGGCGCCAAGCTCGAGGCTGCCGCCTAGCAGCGTGCCGGTTACCACGGTGCCAAATCCGGGCAGGGTAAAGACGCGATCCACAGGCAGACGCGCACGCCCGGCGTCCACCCGTGCCGGCTTTTGCGCCAGCACGCGCTGCAGCGCTTCAAGCAGCTGCGGAATGCCAGCACCTGTGAGTGCCGACACCGGAATCACGGCAGCACCAGACAGGGCGGTCGGCAGCAATGCTTCATGAATTTCGGCGGTCACCAGCGCCAGCCAGTCCGGATCTTGCACGGTGTCGCATTTGGCCAACGCCACCACACCGGCAGCCACCCCCAGCAAGTCTAGTATTGCCAAGTGCTCGCGCGTCTGCGGCATCAAGCCCTCATCCGCAGCAATCACAAAAAGCGCAGCATCCACCCCACCCACCCCGGCCAGCATGTTCTCAATAAAATCACGGTGGCCGGGCACATCCACAATGCCAACCGGACCGATGCCCGGCAGCTCAAACCATGCGAAGCCGAGATCGATGGTCATCTCGCGTTCGCGCTCTTCTTTGAGGCGGTCTGGATGGGTGCCGGTTAGGGCTTGAACAAGGGTGGACTTGCCGTGGTCAACATGCCCGGCAGTGCAGATAACGGCCATTGGCGCGCCGGCTCAGCGCACGCGAGTTTGCGGTTGCTCGTATGCGGACATTGCCTCCTGAAGAATGTCGATCAGTGATTTGAGCCGCGTCTGGTCAGTCTTTTGCAAGGCGCGCAACAGGTCGGCGGCATCCTTTGCGCCCTGCTCCACCACTGCCAGCCGCGCCAGCTCTCCGCTATGGCGGTTGAGATGCTCGCGCCATTGCTCATCACGATTCAAAAGGTGTGCGTTCCACTTGCGCTGGTCAGCAGCCACAAACTCATTCCACTCCTCCAGCATGCGGTCGGTGAGCAGGCGCTGCGCCTCGCGCGCCTCCACCATTGCGCGGTCCAGCCGCGCGGTCTGGTCGCCAAAGGACTGCGCAGTGCGCTGCATTTCGCGGTGCGACTCGGCGTAGATATCCATGCGCTGGCTGAACTCGCGCACCAGTGCTTCAAAGCCGCCCAGCGCTGCATGCGCCTCGCGCGCAGCCCGTTCGCGCTCCAGTTGAAGCAGATTTTGCTGCTCCAGCCACGCGGCCTGCTTGGTGTGCCGGTCAGTTTCGAGGCCAAGCATCTCGCCCACGCGCGCGTCGCTGCGCACGGACACATCCTGCATCACGTCGGCGCGCGCCTTCAGGTCATCCACCCGGCGCCGCGCTTGCTGCAGCTCGCTGTACATGTCCGTCATGCGCTTTGAGTCCTGGCGGCGCTGCTCCTGAATGCTAGCCAGCGCAGCCGTGCGCTCGCCATCGCCGCGCACAACAACATCAAGGCGCTGGCGTATGTCACCGGCCATTTGAAACAGGCGCATCTCGCCTTCTTTGCGAGCGGCTAGCTCATCCGTCACGCGCAGCGCTTCCACGCGTTTTAAAAGGTCTGCCAGCTGGCCGTTTACAAGATCGCGATCCTGCAGCCGGTGCTTCTCGCTTTCGCGCTCCGCCTTGCTGCGGCGTTGCTCCACACCATCTAGAATCTGGCCGATCTCGACGCGCAATTGGTCCAGCAGTTCCGGCACCTTGGTGGACTGCACGGCAGCGGCGCGCGCTTTCTGCAGATCCGCCTCAAACTCCGCCACCCGCGCCAGCAACTGGCGCTGCGCCGTCTCCAGTCCGGCAAGCTGCTCGTGCATTGCTGCCAGCAGCTTGCGGTCCTTCACGCGCTGCTCTTCCAGCCATTCCACCGCATTGCTTGCTTGAACCTCGGGCATGTTTGGCATTATACATTCGCAATTTCTGCGCGCGTGTTGACACGCCTGCAGCGCAACGGCTATCATGCTGCCATGCGGATTGCAATTGATGCGCGCCTACCGTATTACGTGCAGGGCGGGATCGCCAGCTATGTGCGCGCCTTGATGACCCGGCTGCCACTGCAAGACAGCGCCAATGATTACCTGATGCTGCACGCGCGGCGCGCGGAGTTGCTGCCCGTAGCGCCCGGCGCGCGCTCCATGCGCTGCTGGACGCCCGCGCATCACCGCTTGGAGCGGATGGCCTTGGCTGCCGAATTGTGGCCGCACCGGCCGCAGCTTCTGCACTCGCCGGATTTCATTTGCCCGCGGGCAGCCGGCTGGCGCTCGGTGATCACAATTCATGACCTCACCTTCTTGATTTATCCGCAGTTCCTCACGGCTGAAAGCCGCCGCTACTACAACAATCAGATCACTGCATCAGTGCGCGGCGCACACGCCATCCTCGCGGACTCGGAAGCTACCCGCCAAGATATCCTGCAACGGCTGCCGGTGCCGGGCGCAGTCGTGCACACCGTGCATCTGGCGCAGGACCCGCATTTTGCACCGCAGCCACCGCAAGTTGTTACTGCGATGCGCAGCCGCCATGCGCTGCCGGAAGAGTATTTACTGTTTGTGGGCACCTTTGAACCGCGCAAGAATCTACCAGCGCTGCTGCGCGCTTATGCACTTGTGCGCCAGCAACTACCGGACGCGCCGGCACTGGTGCTGGCAGGTAACAGCGGCTGGCTGCAGCCGGAATTGAAAACCCAAGCCGCAGCGCTGCACCTGCAAAATCATTTACTGCTGCGCCCCGACTTTCCGGCAGCAGATTTGCCGGCACTGTATACCGGCGCAAGCGTGCTTGCACTGCCATCGCATTATGAGGGCTTCGGCCTGCCAGTGCTTGAGGCAATGGCCTGCGGCACTCCCGTGGTAATTTCCGACCGCGGCTCGCTGCCCGAGATCGCCGGCGGCGCAGCCATCAGCTGCGCGCCAGATGATGATGCCTCGATTGCAGACGCGATGCAGCGCGCACTCAGCGACTCGGCACTGCGCGCTGAAAAGCGCGCTGCAGGCCTGAAGCGGGCTGCGGACTTTAGCTGGGAGCGCTGCTGCCGGGAAACACTGCGCGTCTATAACTCGGTGCTGCATGGCTAAGCTGCTGCTGCTCACGCCCGGCCTGCCGTACCCGCCGATGCAAGGCACTGCGCTGCGCAACTGGGGCATCATCTCCGGGCTTGCGCCGCGGCACCGCATCACGCTGCTTTCATTTGCGCACACTGCAGCCACGGCTGCACCCGAACTGCTGGCCGCGTGCGAGCGCGTTGTACTTGTGCCGCAGCCGGCGCGCAGCGCATTTGCGCGCCTTGCAACCTTGGCGCTCTCCACACAGCCGGATTTGGCGCGGCGCTTGAATTCATCTTTGTATGCGCACCACTTGCGAACACTGTTGGCAGCCAATGACTACGATGTTGTTCAGATGGAAGGCCTTGAACTGGGATGCTACATGCCGGTGCTGCGCGCCTACAAGCAGCGCCGCCCGGCTGCGCGCATTATTTACGACGCGCACAATGCAGAAACCATGCTGCAGAAAAGTGTGGTGGCGGCAGAACGGGACAATCCCACGCGCTGGCTGGCAACGGCCTACTCGCGCGCGCAGCTGCCGCGCCTGCAGCGCTTTGAGCGCGCTGTTTGCAGCAGCGCGGATGCCATCACGTGCGTCTCCGCAGCCGACCGAATCGCACTGCAGGCGCTCTGCACTGGAGCGCAGCCGGTGCTTGTGCCCAATGGCATTTGGCTCCGCGATTACCCGCAGCTGCCCGCAACCATGGAAACACAAAAGCCGCAGCTGCTATTTACCGGCAAGATGGATTACCGCCCGAATGTGGATGGGGTGTTGTGGTTTGCTGCTGAAGTGCTGCCGCTTGTGCAGCGCGCAGTGCCGGGCGCTGAGTTTGTGGTGGCCGGGCGCGACCCGGCGCCGGCGGTACAGCGCCTGGCCGGCAATGCCGGCGTGCGCGTCACTGGTGAACTGCCAGACATGCGCCAATGCATGGCTGCGGCCAGCGTTTATGTGGTGCCGCTGCGCATGGGTGGCGGCACGCGCTTCAAAATAATGGAAGCAATGGCGCAAGGGCGCGCAGTGGTGGCCACACAAATCGGCGCTGCCGGCTTTGAGGTAAGCCACCAGCGCGAGTTAATGATCGGCGACTCCCCCACCGCGATGGCGGATGCAATCATCCAACTATTGCAAAACCCGGCTCAGCGCAACGCTTTGTGCAGTGCAGCCCGGACGTTCGTGTCCCAAAAGCATGACTGGAGCACCATCCTGCCCGCGCTGGAGGCCGTCTACTCAACGCCCCTGCTCTAAAGCGCGCATTGCTTCAACCCAATTTGCCGGCCAGCGCCTCCACCATGCGCGTGGCGGCCGGCACCAACCATTGGGGGTTGAGTCCAAGCGCCAGCACGGCACCCGCGCCCAGCAGCGCCAGCCCCGCCAGCACAGCGCTCTCTGGTTCGGTCTCAGGCGGTGGTTGGGGTGCCGGCTCAAACAGCGCCCGCAGCAGGCGCACGTGGGCAACCAGCACTCCCAGCCCGGCCAGTACCAGCGCAGCAGCCAGCCAAAACTCGTCTGCTACAAGCATCCGCAGCACGGTCCAGCGCACCGCAAAACCCGCCGTCAGCGGCAAGCCTGCAAGCGAGAGGCCGCCAGCCAGTGCCGCCAGCGTTGCAAGCGGCTGCGCATGTGCGCGGCCGCGCAAGCTTTCCAGATCCGCGTCGCCGGCCCGGGCCAGCGCACCCACCCCCACGGCCCACACGGCCAGCGCCGGCACGCGCATCACCAGCAGCGCAGCCGCAGCCACCAGCGCCGCCGGCGTGCGCATGCCAACCGCCAGCAGGATTGCACCCCACTCCACCAGCACTGCATAGCCCGCCAGCCGGCCCCAGTTGCGCTGCGCAAATGCCAGCGCCCCGCACACCACAATCAGGCCCGTGCCCGCAATGCGCAGCATTGCAAACAGCAGCTCCGTGTTGCGCAGCCAGTCAAATTGCGCCAGCGCATCCAGCAAAAATAAAAGCACCGCTGCTGGAAAAAGTGCCCACAGAAACGCAGCCGCTACCGCGGGGGCTTCTTGCCCCACCGCTGGCATCCAGCCATGAAAGGGAACAGCAGCCAGCAAGATGGCGAAGCCGGCACATAACGCCCAACCCGCCTGCGTCAAAAACTGCGTGCTCTCCGGCCCGGAACCCGCCAGCTCCAGCTGCCAGCCCGCCAGCAAGATGAACGGCACGCCCAGCGTTACCGTGACCAGCAGCCGCAGCGCGCCACGCGCTGCGCGATGCGCGCCATCCGCCAGCAGCAGCACAGCCAGCGCAGCACTCAGCTCCAAAAACAATGCTGCGAAAAGCAGCGGCTGCACAAAGATTGTGGCTGCCAGCAACGGCAGCAAGAGCAGCGCAGCCGGCACAAAGCTGCCCGTCAGCCGCCCGTCCAGTCCGCACATAAAAAACGGCAGCGCCGCCATAAAATAAAAAATCAGCACCGGCCGGTCTTCCACTGCAAACACAAACGCGCGCCCGAAGATATTGAAGGTCGCACTCAAGCGCACATCGCTGCCGCCCACCACCGCCAGTTCATCGAGCGGAATCTGCAGCGCCAGCAGCGCCAACAGCAAAACCGTCAGGCAAGCCAGCACACTTTGCAGCCAGCTCCAGCGATACAGCAGTGCGCACAGCGCCGCCGCCGCCACCGGCGCAGCCATAAACAACAACGGCACACTCATGCAGCACTGCCGTCCAGCTCAGGGGCCGGTTGAATGCGCGCCAGATAACTCACCGCCACCGCCACCGCCAGATCCACCGCCGCCATCATCCAGATAACCGCCAGCGCCGGCTCAACCGCAGCGTAAAAAATTCCAAAGCCCTGCAGAATACTGAGCAGCCCGCAGCCGGTCTTCAGCGGCTCGCTCGTAAGACCCACGCTCAGCAGCCCTAGGCACACCAGCAGCGCTGCGGCCTGCAGCACGGGCGCCTCAATCCCCGGCACCGCCGGCACCATGCGCCCGTACAGCTGCGCCCCCAGCACCATCGCCAGAATGGCAGCGAACACCCGGAACGGCAGCCGCCGCAGAACTCCAGAGTCGCGCCACCCGCCCGCACCCGGCTGCACTCCGGCAGCAATATCCAGCAGCGCACATTGATGCGCGGTTGTATACAGCACCAACGCTGCCAGCAGTCCCACCAGCATCTTGATGCCCGCCAGTTGCGCTGCCAGCACGCGCGTATGCAGCAAGCCCACAAACACGGATTGGATTGCAAAGGCGCCGATCACCAAGCGCCGTTCATCGAGCAGCACAAGCGTGATCAGGGTCAGGCCTACGCCGGCCAGCGCCGGCAAAATTGCCAGCGTGCCCAAGCGCGCCACCAGTTCTGCAAAAGTTGGCAAAACTAAAGCTCCACCAGCAGCCCCGCCAGCAGTGCGCCCACCAGCATCCACAGCACGCCGCCATCGCCTTCCAGCACGGCGGCTGCCACCCGCAGTGCGCGCCCGGTGCTGCGATATCCCTGCCACACACCGGCGTAAACAGTTTGCCAGCGCAGAAACTCCGGGAGCACCAGCCAGCGCCGCACCCGTTCCACAACCACCGGCCGCAAACGCCAAAGCCCAAGAGCAGCACCGCTCACCAGCAGTGCACAACCGGCAGCCAGCAAATTCGAAGCTGGCCGCGCACCAGCTTCCGCTTCGCCCAGCATGCGCCCCAGCGCCGCCGGCGCACTGCCCACCGCCACCGCAAAAGCCAGCGGCGCACCCAGCCCAAAAAGATATGCAGTGCTCGCAAACGGCTCGCTCCAGTTTGGCGCCACACCCGGCCGCAGCGCCTGCCGCAGCATGCCCGCAGCCATGAAACATAAAGCAATCAGAAAGAAAAGCAGCCACAATGGCGCTGCGTTGCGCAGCATTCCCGCAGCCACAGTCCGCAGCGCAGCGAACCCCACTGTAAGCGGCAGCCCGGCCATGATGGCAGCTGCCAACACCGGAGCCGCTACCCATGCCGCATCACTGCGCACAAAACCCAGATACGCGAAGAGTGTCCCGCACGTGATCATGCCCGTCACACTCAGCAGCATCACGCCCGCCGCGGCCGCACTGCCCGCGTGCAGCGCCACCAACATGCTCACCCCGGAAAAAGCCAAGCCCAAATTGCCCGGCGCCAGCAGCACGTCCGGCTCGGCATAGAACTTCCACGCGCCACTTAACGCTGATGCAACCGCAGCCGCGCTTAGCACGGCAGAAATTGTTTCACTTGGCGGATGCGCCGCCAATGCCGCCAGCAGCACAGTTGTGCATGCCAGCGGCGCCAGCAGCAGCAATGCGGCCCGGCCGCGGCGCGCACCGCCACCCGCATGCATCACCAGCTGCATCGGAAACAAATGCAATCGCACCGCGACCGCAATCCACAGCCAAGCGGTGGTGCGCTCCGGCAACGCCACGCTGCCCAGCATCAGCCCGGCGCTTTGCGGCACATCCAGCGCCGCCACCGTCAATGCTGCCAGCGCAGACAGATTCAGGCCAAGCCGCAGCGCACCCGCAGTCACAGCATCCGAGCTCTGCGGATCGGCTTCACTACCCGCCAAACACAGCGCAAACTCGGCAAGGTCCGCCGCCGCCCACGCCACCGCCAGCGTCAGCAGGTCGGCTGCAAAAATGACGCCCAGAACAGCCGCGGCGAGCACCAAGCTGCAGCAGCGCACAGCCACGCGCCGGCCGCCACTGCGCACCGCACCGCTCAGTTGCAAGCCAAACAACACAACCAGAAACGCCAGCGCAAAAAGCCAGGTGCGCGGTTCGGCCGCCAGCACCAGCACCCCGCCCGGCCAGCGCGCAACCGTGCTTGCAGCGGGCAGCCAGAAGCCCATCAATAGCACTGCCACCAATGCCAGCAGCGCAGCCAGCGCTGCCAGCGCGCCGGCAAAACGAAAGCCCGGCAGCAACCCGGCCAAAACGCCGGCAGCGCCAACAATCAACAGCAACACGGCCACATCTGGAGTCATAGGTATCTGAATTGCAAACTAATACTGGAGCACATAAATTTTAACATGCAGTGCGTCAGTATAATCGCGCTATGCAAGCATCCCAGCCGCTGCTGGTGGCTTTTGTCAGTGATTTGTTCTTTAGCACCCGCATTGAAGGTGCGGCGCGCATTGCGGGCTTTCGCGTGCACTTGCTGGAGCGTGCGGATGCGCTGCCCGGCCTGCCTGCACCCACAGCCGCCAGCGGCGAAGCGCTTTCCGGCAGTACCGGCAGCCTGCTGGACTGGCTTTCACAGCTGCAACCAGCCCTTCTAATTTTTGATATAGACAGCAAGACGCTGCCGTGGGAGTTGTGGATTGCAGCACTTAAGTCTGCGCCTGCAACGCGGCGCCTGCCAGTCCTTTGTTACGGCAGCCATGTGGATACTGAACGGAGTGCGCGTGCCCGGGATGTTGGCGCAGACGCGGTGATCGGCAAAGGCCGCTTCACGCAGGCATTGCCGCAGCTCATCCAAAAATATGCGCGCACGCCGGACTGGGACGCAATCTCAGCTGATTGCGCCGAAGCCATGTCGGCGCAAGCGCAATCCGGCGTGCAGCTGTTTGAGGCCGGCGATTATTTTGCGGCGCATGAGGCGCTGGAGCACGCATGGAAGGCCGAGGCCGGGCCCGGCCGCGAGCTGTACCGCGGCCTGCTGCAAATTGCAGTTGCCTGCCTGCAAATTGAGCGCGGCAATTACAACGGCGCGGTAAAAATGTTCTGGCGCGCGCGCCAATGGCTGGCACCACTGCCCGCAGCATGCCGCGGCGTAAATACGCAAGCGCTGCGCACAGCAGCTGCTGCCGTGCTTGCGCAAGTACAGCAGCTGGGCAGCACACGGGTCGCAGAAGCGGACTGCAGTTCATTGCGCCCCAGCGCCTGGCTGCAACCCATCCCTTAAACAAAAGCGGGGGAGCCCACGCTCCCCCGCAATTTTCTCCGGATCAACGGTGCGCTTTCAGCACTCGCTATGGCCGCAGCTGTAGCACTTGCGGCAGCCCTCCTCGTTTACCATCGCGGCCTCGCCGCACTCCGCGCACAAGTCCCCCATTTTCATTTCAAGCTGTGCGCCGGCGCTTTCCACATCAGTGGCCGGCAGCGGGTTTGCATCCGCCAGGTAATTTGCCAACGCGCGCGAGACGCCATCCGGCAATGACCGCACACGATTGGGGCCGAAGCCCAGCGAACGACTGCCGCCGATGCCATCCAGCTGCCGCACAACCTCGGCCATCCGCTCGCGCGGCGGAACCGGCGATGCAAGCCGCAACACAAATGACACCAGCCTGCCGATCGCCTCAGAGATTGCCGAGATGTCCGTGCCGGCCTTGGCCGTGCTGATGAACACTTCGAACGGATCCTGCTTGTCGTCTTCGTTCACAGTGACATAGCTCTTGCCCACCGGTGTGTCCACCACATGCGTCACACCATACAACCGACCGGGGCGCGGCTTCTTGGGCTCGCGGAAAAGTGTGGGCGGCTCACTGGTCTGCAGTTCCTTGGCGTTTGCAGTTTCCAGCGTCTCCAGCACAACCTTCTCCCGGCTCCCGGAAACATAAACCGTCAGGCCTTTGCAGCCCAGCTCCCACGCGCTCATATAAGCCTGCGCCACATCATCCCGGGCTGCACCGGGCGGGAAGTTACAAGTCTTCGAGAGGCTGTTGTCCACGAACACCTGCAGCGCCGCCTGCATCTGCACATGCTCCTCGGCGCTAATGTCTTGCGACGTCACGAACACGCGGCGGATATCAGCCGGCACTTCTGCAATATCCTGGCACGAACCTGTTATCAGCACTTGCTCGATGATGCGCGTGCGCGCGGCCTCGTTCAATCCGCTTGCAAGCAGCGCGCGCTCAAACAGCGGGCTGGTGTAGGTCAGCTTTAAGTCGCGGCCGTTGTCGTTTACGTGCCGGATGTAGGAGAGCGCGAACACCGGCTCACAGCCGTAACTCTCACAGCCGGCAACGGTTGCAATTGTGCCGGTGGGGGCGATTGTGGTTTGCGCAGCGTTGCGAATGCCGTACCGGCGAATGCCATCCACCACCACATCCCAGTCCAGTGCCGGCCGCCCAAACTCAGACGACGACACACGCAGCGGCTGCGGCGGCACCCACTTCAAATTCTGCGGGTCATAGATGCTGCCCGTGCTGGCGGGGAAGGCAGAACGCTCGCGTGCCAGTTCCACACTTGTGGCCATGCAGTGATAGCGCACAAACTCCATCAGCTGGCCGCACAGATCCTGCGACTGCACCGAACCATAGCGCACGCCCATGTGGTACATCAGGTCACCCAAGCCCATGATGCCGAGGCCAATGCGGCGCGCGTTGTAGGCCGCCTCACGCAGTGCCGGCACCGCCGGCACGTAAGCATTCGCCGTAACCACATCATCCAAAAAGCGCGTGCTGAGCACAACCGACGCGCGCAGCTTGTCCCAGTCCAGCGTGTGGTTGGGGCCAAAGTGCTCGGCCAGATTGACGGACCCAAGGCAGCAGTTCTCATATGGGCCAAGCCATTGCTCGCCGCACGGGTTGGTAGCCTCCAGCGTGTACAAGTGCGGCACCGGATTGGTGCGGTTGGCCGCATCCAAAAAGAGCACGCCGGGTTCGCCATTATGGTGCGCCTGCTCCACAATCATCTCGAAGAGCTCACGCGCGCGGCAAGTCTCCACCACCTGGCCGCTGTCTGGCGCCAGTAAATCGAAGGTCTTGTCATCGCGCACCGCTTCCATAAATTTGTCAGTGATGCCAACTGAAATATTGAAGTTGGTGATTTGGTTTTCGTCACGTTTGCAGCCGATGAACTGGCGCACATCCGGATGATCCACGCGCAACACCGCCATGTTTGCACCGCGGCGGGTGCCGCCCTGGGCAATCTCGCCAAATGCGCGGTCGTATACACGCAGGAAGCCCACCGGTCCGGTGGCCACGCCGGCAGATGACTTGACCGACGCACCCTGGTGGCGCAAGCGCGAAAATGAAAAGCCGTTGCCGCCACCCGTCTGCTGGATGAGCGCCGCATCACGCAGCGTCTGGAAGATGCCAGCGGAGTCGCGCCCCATGTCATCATTGATGGGAAGCACAAAGCAAGCGGCCAGTTGCCCCAGCGGCGTGCCCGCACCGGTGAAGGTGGGCGAGTTGGGAAGGAAGCGCAGCGTGCTCACCAAGTCGTAAAACTGTTCGGCCACGGCCTGGGTGTCACCGCCCCACTCCGCCTCGGCCAGCGCCACGTTTGAACCTACACGCCAGAACATTTCCTCAACTGTTTCCATGGGGCGTCCATCAGGGCCGCGGCGCAGATAGCGCTTCTCAAGCACTGTACGCGCATTGGCTGACAGTTGGGCAGCCGGCTTGAGCGTGCCGGTAGCAGCAGCCGGGCGCCCTTTGGTTTGAGTAGATGTTCGGTCGGTCTGTAGCATGGCAATTCCCTTATCAATTTCTTCGCACTAAAATAATTACAACGGCGGTCTCTAAACCACCCCGCAAAACTCCCACGTCAGCGCGCAGCGATCGCGCTCTCCCCGCCCAACAAATCATCAATCTCTTTGCGCACTGCGTGCAAATCCTCAAAGCCCAGATACACGATTGCGTAGCGGATGTACGCAATGTGATCCAGCTCCTTCAAGCTTGCAATCACAATGTCGCCAATCATGCGGCCCGGCACTTCCGGCTTGCCCCGCATTTGTAACTGCGCTTCAATGCCGTCCAGCATCCGCTGGATCTGGCTTTCAGAAACCGGGCGCTTGGCACACGCCACCCGAATTCCACGCAATAATTTTTCCCGGTCAAACGGCTCCGTGCGCCCGTCCCGTTTGGCCACATACGGGGTTGTGCGCACCGCCCGCTCATGCGTGCTGAAGCGCTGATTGCACTTCACACATTTGCGCCGGCGCCGCACACCGCCCCGGCTGTCGTGGTCCGTATCCACCACTTGCGTGGTGTCAGAATTACAAAACGGACACAGCACCAGAGCCCTCCCGCAAATTCCTACCAACCACCACAGGCAACCGCTGCCCCCATATACGCCCCCGTGCCATTCGTAACGCCTCTATACGGGAGGTCAGAGGGCCGAAGTCTATCACGTGCAGCCCGCCTGTGAAGGCAGCTGCCAAGCACTTTGTGAACGAATTAAGACGGAATTGCGCAAATACACACGCCTATACGAATGCGAATTTTTGCGCTTTTCCGCACGCGCTCAGTGACCAAAACAAAACTACCCCGGCTGTGCGGGTAACCAAGGGTTACACACAGCCGGGGCAGGCACAAACACGCGGCACGGAGCGCCGCGCCGGATTACGCGATACTTACTTGCGGCGCAAGAATGCAGGTATATCCAACTTGTTGGAGCCCAGCTCAACGGTATGGGGTTTGAAGTCCGCACCTGTGGAACCACCCAGCGCCAGCGGCTGCGGGGCAACGGGCTGCGCAGGCGGAGCCGCCAGTGCCTCCGCATTCGCATGCTCACCATGCATCTGGTCCGCCTTGCGCGGCCCCTTTATCGCCTCGTCCGCAATTAAGCGCCGCGGACCAGTCACACGCCGGTCAAAGCCCGTGGCAATCACAGTCATCCGAATTTCATCGCCCATCTCCTCGTCGATTGTTGCCCCAAAGATAAGGTTTACATCCGGATGCGCCGACTCTTTAATAATGGCTGCTGCCACATTCACTTCATGCAACGTCATGGACTGGCTGCCGGTTATGCTGAACAATATTCCGCGCGCGCCATCAATTGTTACGTCCAAAAGAGTGTTGTTCATGGCTTCTTCCGCAGCCTTCTGCGCTCGATCTTCGCCACTGGCCCGGCCAATTGCCATCAATGCAGCCCCGCCCTCGCCCATGATGGCCTTCACATCGGCAAAGTCCACGTTGATCAACCCGTGTTGGGAGATCAGCTCGGCAATTCCCTGCACACCCTGATAGAGCACGCTGTCGGCCAAAATGAACGCGTCGGTAATGGACGCCTTCTTGTCCACCAGCTGCAACACCCGGTCGTTGGGAATCACAATCAGGGTGTCGGCTTTTTCCTTCATCTTGGAGATTCCGCCTTCAGCCGAGTTCTTGCGTTTGTCGCCCTCAAAACTAAAGGGACGGGTAACCACGCCAATTGTGAGCGAGCCCATTTCCTTGGCCATCTGAGCCACCAGCGGCGCGGCACCCGTGCCAGTGCCACCGCCCATGCCTGCCGTCACAAACACCATGTCTGCACCCTTCAAGACCGCATAAATTTCTTCGCTCGACTCCTCGGCAGCCTTGGCACCCTTATCTGGATCACCGCCAGCGCCCAGACCCTTTGTAAGTTTGTCTCCAATGCGCACTCGTTGCGGAGCCAGGCAGTTCTGCAGCGCCTGACCGTCCGTGTTGATGGCCACAAAATCAACGCCTTGAATGCCCTCCGTGATCATGCGATTGATTGCATTGCATCCGGCGCCACCCACGCCCACTACCTTAATTTTTGCAAAGCTATCACTGCCGCTGGCAGGCACAAGGGTGCCCGCAGCCGGAACCAGCGTTTCCGGTGCCGCAGCTCCGGAGCTTCTGCCGGACCATTTGCTTCTGGAAGCCGGGGTCTGGGGTGCCGTAAAGTTAGTCATTTTTGTTCTCCTTCGTAATTATACATATGATGCTAAGAATATGCGAGTTCTAATGTGCTGCAAAATTATGGCAGCAGATTGTTGCGGATCCATCCAAAGAACGACGCGAAGGCGCCTTCCGGCAAGCGGAAGAATCCACCCTCCGCCTTGTGCGGCTGCAGCGCCACAGTGCGCGCACCCCAATGCAGCAGGCCCACAGATGTCGAAAACTCCGGGCCCGAGATGCGATCAACCAACCCGCGCAGCTGCGGCGGCTCCACGATGCGCACCGGCAGCTGCATCACAGTGCTGGCAAGCTGGCGAATGCCAGGCAGGCGCGCAGTGCCGCCCGTTAGCACCACCCCGGCAGACAACATCCCATCGTAGCCAGACCGTTTTATTTCCTGCAGCGCCAGCTCAAAAATTTCTTCGACGCGCGGCTGCACAATATTCGCCAGATCCAGCTGGCTCACGGCCTGTGCCGGCTCCACCAACCCGAAGGGCTGCACACTAAAGTTCTTTCCGCGGCCAACTTCCATAGCAAGCGCGTGCCCGTGCTCGAGCTTGACGGCCTCCGCCACCTCCAACGGCAGCCGCAGTCCGTGCCCGATGTCGGATGTGATCATCTTGCCGCCAATTGGCATGACTGCGGTATGCCACACATTGCCCTCAATGAAGATCGCAATGTCCATGGTGCCCGCACCCAGGTCACAAACCACCACGCCCATCTCGCGTTCTGTTTCGGTGAGCGCCACTTCCGCAGACGCCAGCGGATTGATAACCACCTGTTCCACCGCCACACCGGCGTTCTCCACGCACTTGGTGACGTTTTGCAGCACCGTCTTGCTGACGCTAATGATGTGCGCCTCCACTTCCAGCCGAAAGCCGTGCATGCCAAGCGGCGAGCGAATGCCGTCTTGCCCGTCCACAACAAAGCTGCGCGGAATAATGTGCAGCACCTCGCGATTATGCGGAACGGAAATCGCCTGTGCGCCTTCCAGCGCGCGGTCAATGTCTGCCTGCTCGATCGCCCGGCTGCCACCGATGCCCACAACGCCGCGGCTGTTGGTGGCGGCTACATGCGCCCCCGCCAAACTTACGAAAGCTGCGCCAATCTCCAAACCGGAGGAGCGCTCCGCCTGCTCCACTGCGCTCGCAACCACCGCGCTGGCCTCATCCACATTTGAGACCGCACCGCGATGCATGCCGCGCGACGGCTCAATGCCCACGCCCAGCACCTCCAGCTCATTGTTGTCATGCACCTCCGCAATCAACGCACAAACTTTGTGCGAGCCCACATCAATCGCAGTAATTATTGGACTAGCCATGATTTAGTTCTCTCCTGCAAAATAATAAAATTCGGCGGCTACCGGTAATAGGGCAGCTGCGGATTCTCTACACTGATGACACGCGGCTTGATGCCGCGCTGCACAAGGTTGTCGACAAGCGACTCATAAATTGAGAGCTTCACCTGCATGTCCGTGCCGGCGCCAAAATAGCCGCGCCAGTTGCGCCCGTCCTGGTAGGAAAGCCCGCGCGCGGTTTCATAATGCAACAGCTCGATGTTGGGCCGCAAACTGCGCAGCTGCAGCGCCCCGGCGATTGCCGCCATAGGCGGGCTCTTGCCGGCTTCCAGCGGCGCAACCGCATCGTCCACAATAATCGGCAGCAGCCCGGCCACCTCCGCGCGCGCCGGAAACACATCTCCGGCTGCGTCCACCCACATTCCCACGGAGCCCTGCTGCCAGAGCAGCTGCGGCTGCTTCTCCACCACCTCGATCGCCACACTCGGCGGCCAGTCCACAAAAACTTTGGCGGACGCGATGCCCGGGATCTCGGTCAGGCGCGCATTTATCTGGACCGGGTCAAGCCACAAGATGTTCATGTCATGCGCGTTGGCCGCCGTGGCAATTTCCTGCGCATCAACGTAAACATTGCCGGCGAGGTTGATGTCGCCCACAAAAAACATCGGGGCGAAAAGCATGTACCCCATCACGCTTGCACACAGCGCAGCCAGAGCAAAGCTGGCCATGCGCCAGCCAATTTCAAACTTGGGCAGCGTTAGCGGATGCATGCGCCACGGAATTGCAGCGACTGCGCCCCACATGATGCCGTGCTCGCGCGGCGCAGCACTGCCGCGCGGCGCCTTGATGCGGCGCTGGCGGGCAATCAGCAGCTCCTGGGGAGACCGCATCACCACAGATGCAGCCGTCGCAGCGGCCGGCCGGTTGCGACGCTGGCGCACCATGTCTGCCCGCGTGACCGCGGGCGCGGGTCCCTTGGAAACAATCTTTCTTGCCATGCTACACCTCGAATGTGCGTTCTGTCCGGTCACGGTCCGCTTTGCGCTCCAGCGCGAGCTCTATCAAGCGGTCAATCAGCTCCGGGTAGCCCACACCTGCGGCAGCCCAAAGTTTGGGATACATGCTTATCTCAGTAAATCCCGGAATGGTGTTGAGCTCGTTCAGCCATAACTGGTCCGTTGATTTATCCAGCAGAAAGTCCACGCGCGCCATGCCCGCACAGTCCACCGCCTTGAACGCCTCAACCGCCAGCGATTGCGCCCGCTCTGTCAATTCCGGGCTCAGCGGGGCTGGTATCAGCAGCTCCGAATCGCCACTCACATACTTGGCAATGTAATCGTAAAATCCGCGCCGCGGCCGGATCTCTCCAACGGAAGATGCCTGTGGCATGTCATTGCCCAGCACACTCACTTCAATCTCACGCGCGTCAATGCCCTGCTCCACCACCAAGCGCCGGTCCCACCGCGCGGCTTCAACCAAAGCGCCATGCAGCCCGGCTGCGTCATCTGCGCGCGAAATGCCAACCGACGAACCGAGGTTTGCCGGCTTCACAAACAGCGGGTAATGCAGCGCTGCTTCGCACTGCGCCACCACCTGGTCCGGCTGCTCCGCAAACTGCGCCCGCGTAATTACCAAGTGCGGCAGCACGGGCAGGCCGGCTGCGCTCATCACAGACTTGAAGATGCCCTTGTCCATGCTGAGGGCTGACCCAACAACTCCGGCACCCACATATGCAACATCAGCCATTTCCATCAACCCTTGCAGCGCCCCATCCTCGCCATAGGTTCCGTGCACCAATGGAAAGACCACGTCCAGCTCGGTCACCGGCGCCAATCGCAATTCACCCGGTACCAGCGCCGCACTTACGCTCATTAATTCGCCTTGCCGCGGCGCACCAAGCAGCGCTCGGCCGGGCGCGTCATAACCGCCCTGCTCCAGCTCGCGCAGCGGGTCATCGCCTCCGATCCAGTGGCCAGCCTTTGAAATGCCAATCATGGTTACATCGTATTTATTTCGGTCGATTGCCTGCGCCACCGAGCGCGCAGACATTAAAGACACCGCATGTTCCCCGGAACGCCCTCCAAAAATAATTCCCACCATCAACCGTGCCTTAGCCATGTGCATCGGCAAGAGACACGTTCAGCACATCTGCAAACTCGCCCAGCAGGCCAATCTCCAGCTCCAGCAAAACTCCCAGCTGTTGCTGCACGCTGCTGCGCGCCAGCGTTATCAACGCATACACATCGTGCGCCTGCGCATCGCCCAGGTTCACAAAAAAATTCGCGTGCTGCTCGGAAACCTGCGCGTTGCCGATGCGCGTGCCTTTCAATCCCGCAGCCTCAATCAGCCGCCCGGCATAATCTGCCGGCGGGTTCTTAAACATTGAGCCCATGCTGGCGCCCGGCGGCTGCGTGCTGCGGCGCTGCGCAATAAAAGCATCGACGCGCGCCTGCAGCGCGGCGGGCTTCTCAGCCTGCAACTTAAACTCGGCTGCCAGCACGACGGCACTTTCCGGCCCCGCCTTCAAGCGGCTCGCGCGGTAATCCAGTGCCAGATCGGCGGCTGACCAGCGCTCAATACCCGCCTCACGGTGCAAGATTTCTGCCACGAGCAAATTGGAAGAAACGTCCGCGCCGTGTGCACCGGCGTTGCCAAAAACCGCTCCGCCCACCGTGCCCGGCACCGTGGCACCCCACTCCATGCCAGCAGCGCCGCGCGCCACGCACAAGCGCGCCAAGGTGGGCAGCGACGCGCCCGCTTCGGCCCGCACCACAATTGCGCCAGCTTCCTCCCGAAAGGAAATTGCGCGCGCATCGTTGTGGAGGACCAGCCCGCGGTAGCCCGCATCCGCCACAAGAATGTTGGAACCGCTGCCCAGCACCCGGAACGGCAGCGCTGCTGCCCACGCCAGGCGCACTGCCTGCTCCAACTCGGCAACAGTCTGCACCGCCAGAAAATAGTCTGCGGGCCCGCCGATGCGGGCGGAGGTGTAGCGCGCCAAGGGCTCGCCCTGCAACAAGCGCGCACCAAACGCCGCCCGCAAGCCATCCACTGTGCCAGCTTGCTCGGCCATCATTCCGCATCCACCAGTGCGTGCCGCAACTCGGCGAGCACAAGCTCGCCCACTTTATGGCTGGTGCCCGCACCCAGCGTCAGCAGCACATCGCCGGGGTGCAGCCGCCGCGCCAACATATGCGCCGCAGCCTCCAACCCGCCCGCATAGCGGGCATCCGGATGGTGCATCGCACCAATCAGATCAGCGCTGGTGATCTGCGCGGCGTCTGTCTCGCGCGCCGCATATATGTCGCTCATCACCACATGATCCGCATCTGTAAAGCTGGCTGCAAAATCCACAAGCAACGCCTGCGTGCGGCTAAAAGTGTGCGGCTGAAACATGGCCCACAACGGGCGGCCCGGATAGCGCTGGCGCGCGCTCGCCAGTGTTGCGCGGATCTCAGTGGGATGATGCGCGTAATCATCCACAACGGTTATTCCATGCACCTCGCCCTTCACCTCAAAACGCCGCCCCACTCCGCGGAACTCGCGCAAGGCCGGCACTGCGGTGGCAAACGGCACGCCGCAATAATCAACAGCTGCAAGCGCCGCGAGCGAGTTGCACACATTGTGGTCGCCGGCCAGCCGGGTCCGCACCAGGCCCAACTCGCGGCCGCCTTTGCTCACCACAAAATCACAGCCGCCAGCACCGTTGGGCTGCATCAGTTCCGCCCGCCAGTCCGCACCCGGCTGCAGCCCGTATGTCACCACCTGCGTGCCGCGTATGCGCGCCGTCTGCGCCAACGCCCGCGCCCCAGCGTCATCATTGCAGATGATCAATACGCCATGTGCCGGCACAAGCGCCACAAATTCCTCAAACGCAGTACTCATCTCCGCAAAAGTTGGGTAACAATCCGGATGATCGTGCTCAACGTTGGTCACCACGGCTACAGTCGGCCGCAATCCCAAAAACATCCGGTCGTACTCGTCCGCTTCCACAACAAAGGGAGCCCCGGTGCCGTGGCGTGCATTTGTGTCCAGGTCACTTATCAAACCACCCACAATGAACGACGGCTGCTGGCCGGCCCGGCACAGCACATAAGCCGCAAGCGCAGCGGTGGTAGTTTTGCCGTGCGTGCCGGCAATGGCCAGCCCCACGCGATCTGCCATCATTCCGCCCACAAAGTCCTGGCGCTTCACCACGGGCAGCCCGGCCTGCAATGCAGCTGCAACCTCCGGGTTGGTGCTGCTGATTGCAGAAGACACCAGTACCAAATCAGCGCCCGCAATGTTTTGCGCAGCGTGGCCGATGAACACCCGCACACCGCTGGCGCGCAGGCGCGCAGTGAATTCGGTCTCCTGCTCGTCGGAGCCGCTCACAAGCTGTCCGCTTTCCAGCAGCACGCGCGCAATTGCAGAAAGTCCGGCACCGCCAATTCCCACCAAATGAATGTGCTTCATCGTGTCACGCCGCGTCAAATAACTTCACTACACAAACATCACGATGACGAACAAAAACACCATGCCAACCGCAAAATAGATGTACGGCGCGGCAATCAACACCGGCGGCATATATTGCAGCCAGTGGCTCACATCCTCAATGGGCGGCAGCACGCCGTTGATTGGGTAACCCGTGGCATCCAGGTAATACCACAGCGCACCTGCAAGCAAGTACCCGTTCAGCAACCCGAGGAAAAAGCCCAGCAGCATGTCTTCCAACTTTTCGCGGCGCGTCTTCTCGGCGATCGCCGCGGAGAGGGTTGGTGTTTGATAGCCAAAGAATGCCAGGCCACAAAGAAATACGGCACGCACGGTGAACTGCGCCACTGGAGTCTGTGAACTCAGCAAACCTGCAGCACCCGGCACAAACTCCAGGATGACTGAGTTTAGAAAAAGCGCCAGAATCAAACCGCACAGCACAAGCATTTCCCGCGCCCAGCCGCGCAGCGAACCAATCAGGCCGAACAGCATCAGCTGCATCCAAAATACAACCGGCAGGCTCAACATGGCGCAGCACCCGGCACTAACTGCAGCAGCGCATGCGCCAAATTTGCAGCCGCAAGCGGCTGCGCAAGTTTGAAGGCATTGCTGCGCAGCGCGGCCAACCGCGGCACATCACCCACCAGTGCCAATATTTGCGGCAGCAGTTCAGCCGCTAAATTTTCGTCGTCCAGCCGGATGGCAGCCCCGCGCGCCACCATTGCATCGGCATTGGCCTGCTGATGCCCGCGTGCATGTGGATATGGCACCAGAATGGATGCCAGCCCAAACAACGGGAACTCGCCGAGGCAGGATGCGCCCGCGCGCGCAACCACCAGATCAGCAGCGCGCAACGCAATGCCCATCTCTGCCGACAAATACGAAACGCTGCGATAGCCGGCCTTGGTCTCAACACTCATCAACTCACGCGCCTGCTGCAGTTCCGGCCAGTTGCGCGCGCCGGTCACATGCAGAATCTGCAGACCGCTGGCCACCAGCTCTGGTGCTGCAGCCAGCAGCGCATTGTTGATGCTGCGCGCCCCCTGGCTGCCGCCCAGCACCAGCAGTGTGGTGCGATCCGGCTGCAGATGCAGCTGCACGCGGGCGCTCGCCGGGGTGTGCTCACGCGCCACAAGCATTTCCGGGCGCACGGGATAGCCGGTAACGCGCGCTGCAGCCATGCCACTACCGCGCAAGCTCTCGTCCATGGTCACGCAAATGCGATTCGCTAGCCGCGCGACGAAGCGGACTGCCAAGCCCGGCAGAATGTCCGGCAGATACACCAGCACGGGCACGCGCCGCAGCCACGCAGCCAGCGTCACCGGCACAGCTGCATAGCCGCCGGTCACCAGCACAGCCTGCGGGCGTTCGCGCCGCATAATTGCAAGTGCTTGCAATGTGCCGAGCGCCAGCTGCAGGCAGCCAGCCAGGCCACGCCACAGGCCACGGCCAACCAAGCCAGCAGCGCGCACCGCTTCGAAGCGAATGTTGGCTGAGCGCACCAGCTCAGCTTCCATGCCGGTCACGGTACCCACCCACAGCAGCGCCACAGTTGCATCTGATCCTTTGGCCATGTGCGCCGCCGCATCAAAGCTAGCTGCTGCTGCCAGCGCCGGATATACGTGACCGCCGGTTCCCGCGGCGCAAATCAGGAGGCGTATGGACATTGCGTTCAGGTCTCTCGGAAATATTGCTTCTAGAAATATTCAACAGGATGCCAATGGCTGCCATTGCCACCACCAGCGATGAACCACCGTAGCTGATGAAAGGCAGCGCATTGCCGGCCACTGGCATCAGCCCCACCATCACGGTAACGTTGATGACCACCTCCAGCGCCAGCCAGCAGGAGATGCCCGCTGCTAACAGGTAACCAAACATGTCGCTCGAGCGCAACGCAATCAATGCTCCGCGCCAGATGAGCAAGCCGAACAGCACCAGCATCACCACACACCCCAGCAGTCCAAACTCCTCGCCAATTACGGCAAAGACGCTGTCCGTATGCGGGAATGGCAAATAGGTGAGCTTCATACTGCTGTTGCCAAGCCCGGCCCCGAAGAAACCGCCCTTTACAAAAGCCATCACCGCATATTGAATATGTTCATGGCTGTGCGAAATATCGCGCAGGCCTTCCATGTAATCTGCCCAGCGCTGGTGGCCCTTGGGGGAGAGCGCAACCACTGCCACAATCGACACACCTGCAGCCAGGCCTGCACCCGCAACCTGTGGCAGGCTGGCGCCGGCCACCACATACATGACCGCGCCAATCACCAACACGGTACCGGCTGCACTAAGATCCGGCTGCAAAACAATAAGCGCCACAATCACACCCACCACAATTGCGTAAGGCAGGATGCCAATCCAAAAGTCACGCACATAGTCCGGCCCACGCGCGGCCAGCCACGCTGCCAGATAGATGATGGTTATAAGTTTTGCCGGCTCGGACGGCTGGATGCGGCCACCAACCAGCGCGCGGCCGGTGCCAACCACAAGCACAAATATCAAGCTGACGGCAACCGCCAGCATCAAGAGCACGGCGATCGCCGGTCGCTGTGCCACCCGGTAGTTGATGCTGTAACAAGCGAGCAGCGCTGCCAGACCCAGCACCACTTTCTGAAGATGGTCATAAAACAGGCGCGTGGTGGATGTGTGCGGCGCAAGGGGACTGCGGTACGAAATATCAAAAGTGGTGGAGAACACCATCAAGACGCCGACCAACACAAGCACCGTGGCAATTAGCAGCAGTTGCCAGTCCAGGCGCACTGGCATGGACTTCATGCGCTGCGGCTCGCGCTGCAATACCGGAATATCGGCTGTCATTGCAAGTCCGCCACACAGCTGCGGAACGCCGCTCCGCGCGCCTCAAAATCATAAAACTCGTCAAAGCTTGCGCAGCCGGGCGACAGCACAACCGCATCGCCTGGCCGGGCCAGTTGTGCAGCGCACAGCACTGCCGCTTCCATTGTGGCCACAATGTGAATTTGCAAAGGAGAAGGATCAGGGATTGGTGCTTCCCCAACGATAGTCGGGCCAATATGTTTTTTTGCCCCTGATCCTGCTTCCACAAACTGGGTGGGCTGCGCGGCAGCCCCGTGTAATTGTTCGGCGATCATGGCCGCAGCCTCGCCAAACACCACTGCGTGACGCACCCGCTGCGCCGCGCATTTTGCCAGCTCGCCCCATGGCAGCTGTTTGTCCCGCCCGCCCAAGAGCAGCACAAGCGGACAGTCAAATGATTTGATTGCCGCCAGAGTTCGTTCCGGCGCAGTCGCAATCGAGTCATTAATCCAACGCACGCCGTGCAGCTCACGCACCAACTCAAGCCGGTGCGGCACGCCGCTAAAGTTCAAAATTGCAGCGCGCATGGCGGGCACCCCGATGCCGAGTGCACCAGCCAGCGCGCAGGCAGCAAGCACATTTTGCAAATTGTGTTCGCCCGGCAGCCGCAGCTCCGCACGCGTCATGATTGGAATTGTTGTGCCCGCCTGCTCAAGTACAAGCGTGCCATCTTGAAGATGGCAGCAATTAACCCAGCCCGGCTGGCGCTGCAAACCAAAACCCCAACAGCTGCCCGCGGCACGGCTGCGCAATCCGGCTGCCAGCGCATCATCCCAACCCAGCACCGCAATGTCGGCTGCGCCCTGATAATCAAGAATGCGCGCCTTTGCAGCTGCATAATCGGCCAGCGTGCTGTGCCGGTCCAAGTGGTTCGGCGTCACATTCAAAACTGCAGCCACTTGCGGGCTGCGCGTCATCAGCTCCAGCTGGAAGCTGGATACTTCCATGATCGCCAGGTCATCTGCATCCATCCGTTCCACATCAGCCAGCAGCGGGTTGCCAATGTTGCCCCCAACCCACACGGCCGGATACTGCGCAGAGTTGGCGGCCATCATGCCCAGCAGCGTGGTGACGGTGGTTTTGCCGGCGCTGCCGGTAATGCCCACGGTGCGGCACGGCGCCAGCTCCAGAAACAACTGCGAGTCATTGGAGATGGAAATTCCACGCGCCCGCGCAGCGCGCGCAATCGGCGCTGTGGCAGAGATTCCACCGGATAGAAAAACGGCATCAGCATCATCCAGCACCTGCTCGGGATTGCCATCCAAAAAGTATTCGATCGGCAAATCCTGCAACGCAGCCATCACTGGCTGCAGTTGCTGCGCTCCGCGCAAATCGGTCACGCGCACACGCGCGCCCTGCCCGCACAGATAACGCGCCAGCACCGTGCCCTGCCTTGCCAAGCCCACAATCGCCATTACTTGACCGGCCAGCCTATTTGGCGCGGGAGCGTGCGCTCTTTCCATTTCCAACCGGGCCCGCGGCGCGCGGGCCGCTTTCGATGCCAATCCACAAATGATGCTGGAGCACATGCGTAGCCGTGCGCAACTGCAGCGCACACTGCTTTGCACTGGCCTTATCCAGCATCTCCGGGTGCAGATAACAAACATTGGGGCGCTCCCCAAAGCGCCGCTCATAATGGGCCGCCGCCGCTGCCACCTTGTCGGTGAGCGGCTGGGCGCTGTTGTCAAACCAAAGCAATCCAGTGTCCATGTCCTGTTCAACGCATCCTGTTAGAGCAGTGCAAACGCAATTGAAATGAGTCCGGCAATAATTGAGATCAGCCAAAAGCGCTGCACCACTTGCGTCTCGCTCCAGCCGCTCAGTTCAAAGTGATGGTGAATGGGCGCCATGCGAAAGATGCGCTGGCCGCCGCTCCACTTGAAATAGCCCACCTGCACCATCACAGAAACCGTTTCCATCAAAGGTACGATGGCTACGAGCGGCAGCAGCAGCCACTGGCCGGTCATCAGTGCCACCACTGCCAGCACTGCCCCCAGCGGCAGCGAACCGGTATCGCCCATGAAAAGTTCTGCGGGATGAAAGTTGTACCAAAGGAAGGCAAACAATGCGCCGACCAGGGTGAAACAGAAGCGCACCAAATAAACCTGGTCTTGCAGCAGCCCGACAAACCCAAAAATGATGAAGGCGGTAACCAGCACCATGCCTGCCAGCCCGTCCAAGCCATCGGTCAAATTCACGGCGTTGGAGGTGGCGGTAATGATGAACACCGCAATCGGCAGGTACAGCCACCCAATATCAATTTTGCGCGGGAAGCCGGGAATGGCCAGGCTGTGCACGTTGAACGTGTCATAAAGGATCCAGGCCGTACCGCAGGCAATCAGCAGCTGGTACAGAAACTTAATGCGCGCGCGCAGTCCCGTGCCGCGCCGCATTCCGCGCATGCCCTCCCAGTCATCCAGCAGGCCCAGCGCAGTGAACGCCACCATCACGCCCAGCGGCAGCAAGATGGAGCGGCCCGTAACGGGCCGCACCAGATTAACGATGTTGAGCAGTGCTGTGATAACCAGCACCGGCACGATGATCATGAGGCCGCCCATTGTGGGCGTGCCGCTTTTGGGGTCATGGCTTTCCGGCTGCAAGCCGCTCACCTGCTTCACAATTCTGAAGCGCCGCAGCAGTTCCAGAAATGGGCCGCCCCAAATGACTGCCAGCAAAAATGTGATGCTGGCGAGCGTCAGTGAAAAGATGCCTTCGTTATTCATCTTTGTTTGCCAGCTGGTACACCATGGCGTCCAGATGCATGGCGAGCGATCCCTTGATCAACGCCACGTCGCCCGCACGCAACTGCATGCGCATAAATTCAGTGGCCGCTTCCACTGTTTCGAACTCGTGCGTTGCACCGGCTAAAAGCCCGGCAGCACGCGCTGCCGCTGCAATCCAGCGGGCGCGCTGGCCCACAGTAACCAGCAGCTGCACCCGCGAGCCGGCATGGCGCCCCACCAGATCATGGCCCGCGCGCTCGTAAGCGCCCAGCTCCCGCATGTCGCCCAGCACTGCAATGTGGCGCGCCGCGTCAAGCTCTGCCAGCAAGTCCAGCGCTGCCACTGCCGACTCTGGTGATGCGTTATAGCTGTCATCTAAAATCAGGCTGCCGTGCAGACTTGGCACCGGCTTCAAGCGCAAGCCGTCGCGTGCCTGCGGCTGCGCGAGCGCAGCTGCCGCTGTTGTTGCCGGCATGCCCTCAGCCACACCCACTGCAATTGCACGCAATGCCGTGTAAACAGAATGGCGTCCGATCAATGGCACACGCACAGGCACCCTCTGCCCGGCATGCTCAAGCTGGAAGCCGATGCCATCAAGGCCGAACGACTCCACCGCGCTCGCACGCAGGTGCGCCGCCTCAGCCATGCCATAGGTCACAATGCGCGCGCGGGTGTGCGCTGCCATTTCCATAACCATCGGCTCGTCAGCATTCAACACCGCCACGCCGTCCGGGGCAGCCGGCAGTGCGTCCAGCAGCTCACGCTTGCCACGCGCAATATCGGCCAGGCTGCCCGCCCGCTCGGCATGCACCGCATAAACGTTTGTGATCACGCCCACCTGCGGTTGCGCAATGTCGCATAGCTGCGTGATCTCGCCGGCAACGTAGAAGCCCATCTCCAGCACTGCGCGTTCATGCGCGCTGCTGAGCTGCAGCAAAGTAAGCGGCAGGCCAATCTCATTGTTTTGATTGCCCGTACTTTTCAAAGTGCGAAAGCGCTGCGCGAGCACTGTGGCCGTGGCTTCCTTGGTGGAACTCTTGCCCACGCTGCCCGTAATGCCCACCACGCGCACTGCGCATTTGCTGCGCCAGTAGGCTGCGATAGTTTGCAGGGCCTGCAGTGTGTCCGGTACTTGCAAACACACTGGCTGCGGGCAAGCTGCCGGGTCCGGCAGCAGCCCGCCGGTAATATCCAGCACCGGCCACGGTCCGTTCACCGCGCGCTGCACCAGCGCCACCGTTGCCCCCTTCGCAAACGCTTCGCCCACAAAGTCGTGCCCATCCAGATGCGCACCGGCCAGTGCCACGAACAGCATGCCAGGCTGCGCTGCGCGTGAGTCCACACAACCGCCAGAAATCAGCGGGCCGCCGCCGGATGATACTGCCCGGCCGCCGGCAAGCGCCTGCAGGGCGTGTCCCAGTGTCAACAACTTTCACGCTTCCATCCAGCGCACAATCAGGGGCGCGCCAGTGCCATGCGCCGCGCATCGGGCGGCATTTGCAGCTGCACCACCAGCCGCTCCACCAGCGCCGCGAATGCGGGCGCTGCCGTTTGCGAACCCCATTGTTCCGTGCTGGGTTCGTTCAACCGCACGAACGCCAGAAAGCGCGGCTGCATCGCCGGCACCCAGCCCACAAAAGTTGCAATCGTTTTGTTGGGGTCGTAGTGATAGCTTGGAAGTTGAATTGGAATTTGTGCCGTGCCAGTCTTGCCAGCAACCTCATAGCCGGCAACCTGCGCCTTGGAGCCCTCCACGTCGATGCTTTCCAGCAGCATCTGGGCCAGCTCCTGCGCTGTTTCAGCAGAGATGGGGCGCCCGCTAATCTGTGGCGCAACGGGGTCGCTTTGCACTCTAGCAACCAAATGCGGCCGCATCATCACACCGCCATTGGCTACGGATGCCACCGCGCTAATGAGCTGAATCTGAGTAACGGCGACACCCTGCCCGAATGAGTTAGTGGCTAGGTCCGACTCGTGCCAGTCCGCATCGCCCGGGCGCTTGAGATGCCCGGTCAGCTCGCCGGCTAGATCCACCCCGGTTTGGCTGCCCATTCCAAAACTTAATAACTGGTCATAAAAACGCTGCGCGCCCATGGAGGTAGACAGTGTGGCTGCGCCCACATTCAGCGAGTGCTCCATCAGCCCCGTCATGTCTTGCGCGCCCCACGCGCGCCCGTCCCAGTTACGCACAACAATTCCGCCGTATTCAAAAGAGCCGGTATCGATGTAGCTGCTATTGGGCGTGTACTCGCCAGACTCAAGCGCCGCAGCCATCGTTAGTATCTTAAAGATTGAGCCGGGCTCAAACTGCTCGGCAATTGCCGGATTGCGCCACACCGGATTTGTGTTGAAGTCCGACGCAAGCGATTCGAGGTCGTTTGGATTGAAGGTTGGCAGCGACGCCATGGCGAGGATCTCGCCCGTTGACGGTTCCATCACAACAATCGAGCCACTGGAAGCGCCATACTTCACAATGCTGTCTTTGAGGACCTCTTCAGCCGTAACCTGCACGCCCAAGTCAAGCGACAGGTGCAGGTCTGCGCCAGCATCAACCTTGGCGTATTGCATATCCCACGGCAACAGTGGCTGGTCAAAGGCAATTGTGTAACCCGCCAGCGTGCGGTTGTACGATTCCTCAAGGCCATAAAATCCAATCTGGTCATAATTGGTGAGGCCCAGCACATGCGCAGCCACCTCGCCGTGTGGGTAAGTGCGCCGGTGGCGCGGGGACAGCACCAGCGCCGTCAGATACTGCTTGTCGGCCGCACCAATTGCAGCGCGCAGCATGTCGCGCTTCTCAACGCTTAGCAGCGGGTAGAGTGTTTTGCGCAGAAGCTTAATTTCCTGCTGCGTCTCCGGATCCACATAAATCCGGTTGGTAATTAAGTTCTCCACATCCGGATACGGCTCGCCCAGCAGCGCGCTCAAATCCTGCGCGATGCGCCGCAGCACAACCAGCTCATCCTGCCCATCGATATCCTTGTCGAGGTCCTCATCGCCATAAGTAACGTAACCGTATTCAATTGCGAGGTCGTACAAAACGGTGTTGGTGACAAGCAGCTCGCCCTTGCGGTCATAAATGTTTCCGCGGGCTGGCTGCAGCACTTGCCGCTGGCGCGGCGCGGTCAGATCCAGCTTTGTTTGAACATTCTGGTCAAAAGGCAAATAGACCAAGCGGCCCACCACAATCAGGGCGCAGGCCGCAAACAGTCCCAGAATCATCCGCAAGCGCAGATGAAGTGCAGCGAGGTTGTCACTCACCCGGACTTAACCCCGTACCCGTGAATTTGCGCTGCAGCCACGCGCTGATGGTCTCGCGCGCATACTGCGCCGGCAGAATCTCCGGCTCTGCAAGTGCCACCACCGGCTGCGCCTCAAAGCTCACGGGAACCTCAAGGAAAAATGTGCGTTTGAAGAGCATGGGTGCAAACCCCAGCTCGGTGATCGCACGCTGGCGCACCAATGGGGCCGAACGCGCAAGGCTCAGGCCTGCCTGAACCCGGTCGTTCTCAAAACGCAGCTCGATGATCTCGCGCCGCAGGCGTTGCACATCTCGCCCCGCCACCACCGCATGCGACGCCTCGCGCACATACACGCCGCCCAGCAGCAGCAGGCTGATGCTGAGAATGGTGAGCGCCGTCAACAGTTGCACGTCGCGGCGCCAGGGCGCCTGCTCAAATGCGCGCTCAATCGGCAGCCGAAAAGACATACCAGCACTTCTCTCAAGTCCAATGGCCATACGGAATCCTCCCGACACGGTAGATGTCAAACTTGCCATGTTGAGAGCGTGCAATCTATGTGCCAAAACGCCGCAGCGCAAAAAGTGCCCATGCTAGTAGCGTGGCGCCAGCACCTCAAAAGCAATCAGCGTTGCCAAAAAACCGTACAGCGCAACGCATGCCAATGTAATCCTGAATGTTGCCGACATATACCTCCATCCTTGCCTCTGCTCAACCGGTGCCCACCGGCTGCCCTCAATCCCCCAACTTTTCCACGACGCGCATCTTTGCGCTGCGGCTCCGCTTGTTTGCCGCCACTTCCGCATCCGCCGGCACAATCGGCCGGCGCGTAATCAGGCGCACGGTTGCGCGTTTGTCACAGTTGCACACCGGCTGCGCCGGCGGACAAACACAGTCCAGCGCCGCCTGCCGGAACGTGTCTTTCACCAGCCGGTCCTCCAGCGAGTGAAACGAAATCACAGCCAGCCTGCCCCCCGGCGCCAGCAGCTCAAGCGCCTGCGGCAGTGCACTAGCCAGCAAATCAAGCTCGGCATTCACCGCCATGCGCACAGCCTGAAACGTGCGCGTTGCCGGATGAATGCGCCCCGACTGGCGCCCTACCGCTGCAGCCACTACTGCAGCTAATCGGGTGGTGGTTGCAACCGGCCGGGCTTTCACAATTTCCCGCGCCACCCGCCAACTATGTGGCTCTTCGCCAAACTCTTTAATCAGCTCCGCCAGCTCTTGCTCTGGCCACACATTTACAATTTCCGCAGCCGTCAGCGCCGCCTGCGGATCAAAGCGCATGTCCAGTGGCGCCTCCACTTGGAAGGAAAAGCCACGCTCACCCAAGTCCAGCTGCAATGAAGACAGCCCCAAGTCCATCAGGATGCCGTCCACCTGCTTCCACCCCAGCTTGCGGGCTTGCGCCTGCAACGCACTGCTGGCACCTTGCACCAGATGTGCCCGCCCGCCAAAACTCTCCAACCGCACGCGCGCGATTTGCAGCGCATACGGATCCAGATCTATCCCAAGCAATTCCCCATCGGGCTCACTCGCTGCCAGTATTTCTCTGGCATGCCCGCCAAGCCCAACTGTTGCATCAACATAGCGGCCGCCCGCATGCGGCTGCAATGCGGCCAATACTTCTTGGAGGAGCACTGGCACATGCTGCACCCCGTAAACGCACTATGCCCGCGATGCCGCGCCAAGTTCTGGCGTGCCATCATTTGCGCCGCCGGCTGATGTGAACGCCAGGTCAATCAAGGCAAACTGCTGGCTGTTCATTTCTGAATTGGCGCGCTGCTCTGCGCTCGCGGCCCACTCAGCAGCCGACCAAATCTCAAGATAGTTGCCGGCGCCAGCCAGGGTTACCTCACCAGTAAGGCGCGCGTAGTCGCGCAAATAGTTCGGCACAACCACCCGCCCGATCTTGTCAAACTGTGCCGTCACGGCACCGCTAAACAAATGCCGGAACAGCTGCCGGTTCTCTGGCTTGGTTGAAGTCAGCTGCTGCACGCGATTTGTCAATCGTTCAAAGTCCTTGCGCCGGTACAGCAGCAGGTTCCGGTCAAAACCGCGGGTCAAATAGCCGCCATCTGGCAGCAGGTCACGCAATCGACTAGGCACAGTAAGGCGCCCTTTCGAATCGATCGTGTGGTACCACTCGCCGATGAACACTTATTGCAGCTCTTTTTGCATACAAATATGAGAACGAGTTAGGCACAATTACCCACTTGTTCCCACTTGATTGCCATTTTTACCACAAGTCACCACTTTAATGCAATAGCGAATTCAGAAATTCACCGCCAGATGTAGAAGGTGAAATAATAAAAATACGGAAAAATTACCCATATATGGCGGAAATATAAAAAGCACCACCCATATATGGGGGGTGCTTTCGGGGCACAGTACATCCAGCCGATATTCGTCTGGAAAACTTAAGGTTGAATAATTGTAAATTTCAGGGAATCCACTTCCCACAACCGGACGAAAAAATTTCCGGTGCCTGTGCAACGCCCGGCCGGAAAGGCCGTTACCAGCCACTCATGCGCCGCTTGGACAGCGCTTCAAAAACTGCAACCACCGTCTTTGAACGCAGCAGCGGTTTAAATTCTTGAGTAGAAGATCAGTCCGGTAGTGAGCCGATCATAAATATATCGGTCTGTTGTTTGCGCTGCGGGCCACTGCCGCCAATGGTTCATCAAGTGCAACTAGCGCACTCCCAGCGGCGGGCACTATGCAATTCGTGCGCCCAGGCTTGCGCCCGGCTTGGGCTCCAGCAGCAGCACGGAGCCATCCGGTTCAATTGCACCCAGTACCAGCACCTCAGATCGAAACGGCCCAATCTGCTTGGCTGGAAAATTTGTAACCGCAACAACCTGCCGGTCCAAAAGTTCCCCAATGGTGTAGTTGGTGATCTGCGCCGACGATTGCTTCACACCCAGTTCGCCGAAATCTATTTGCAGCCGGTATGCCGGCTTGCGCGCTTCCGGAAATTCGTCGACCGCAACGATGCGCCCCACCCGCATGTCCACCTTCATAAAGTCATCCCATGTAATCATCCTGCACCCCCGTTACTACTTGGCCCCACAGCCAATTAATTTACTAGCCAATGTTGCCCGCGAACTCTATAATGGCGGCATGAATAGCTTGAAAAATTTGTTTGAGAACCAGCAAGCCGTGCTCGCAGACGGCGCCATGGGCACCAGCCTGTTTGAAGCGGGCCTGCAGTTTGGCGACCCGCCCGACCTTTGGAACATCCTGCACCCCGACCGGGTGCGAGCCATCCAGCGCCGCTATATCGAAGCCGGTTCACAAATCATTCTCACAAACACTTTTGGCGGCACGCGCTTCCGCCTCAAGCTGCACAAACTGGACGGCCGCGTGCACGAGCTAAACCAAGCGGGCGCCGAAAATCTGCGCGCTGAAGTGCGGGCTTCCGGCAAGCCGGTGCTGGTAGCGGGTGACATTGGGCCGAGCGGCGAGATCATGGCACCGCTGGGCGACCTCACCTTCGACGCGGCGGTAGATGGCTTTGCCGAGCAGGCTGCCGGCCTGGCAGCTGGCGGCGTGGATTTGTTTTGGATTGAAACGATGTCTGACCTTGATGAAGTGCGCGCAGCAATTGAAGGCGCGCGGCGTGCAGCTCCGCAACTGCCAATTGTGTGCACGCTCAGCTTTGACACGCACGGCTGCACAATGATGGGCGTCACGCCCGAAACCGCCGCCAAGTTCATGCGCGATCAGGGCTTGTTTGCCGGCGGCGGAAACTGCGGCAACGGATCGGATGAGATGCTGGAAGTAGTGCGCCGCATGCACGCGGCAGAACCGGAACTAATTGTGGTTGCCAAGTCCAATGCAGGCATGCCGGTGCTGGTGAAAGGCAAAGCTGTGTATCAGGCAACGCCGGATGAGATGGGCGAGTTTGCTGTGCGTGCGCGGGCGCTGGGGGCGCGCCTGATTGGCGGCTGCTGTGGCAACAATCAGAACCACATTCAAGCCATGGCCACGCGCTTGCAAGACACTGAGTACGAACCGCAGGCACCAGCCGCAGCCGGCGCTGCACCCGCGCCGGCAAAGAAGGCGCCGGTGCAGCGCGTAAACCGCCGGCGCGCCACCTAACCCAGCGCAACCTGCAAGGCGCGCAGGTTGGCAGCAATCCCGCGCCCGCTGCCGAATACCGCACTGCCCGCCACCAGCACTGTGGCACCGGCCTGCGCCACAGCCGCCGCGTTGTCTGCGCCAATGCCGCCATCAATTTGCAGGTGCGCTTTTGCGCCCCGTGCATCCAGCAGCGCGCGCAGCTCCGCCACTTTGGCCGTGCTGCTTGGAATATAGGCCTGCCCGCCAAACCCGGGATTTACAGACATGATGAGCGCCAGATCCAACTGATCCAGCACTGGCTCAAACGCCTGCAGGCCCGTCAGCGGGTTGATTGCCACACCAACGCGGCAGCCCAGCTGGCGCACAGCCGATACCACCGTACTTAAATTGCTGCAGGTCTCGGCATGCACCGTAATCAGATCAGCACCCGCGCGCGCAAATGCTTCCAGATGCCGCTCGGGGTTTGTGATCATCAGATGCACATCCAGCACTGCCTGGTGCTGTGTGGCCAATGTGCGCAGCGCCTGCACCACCAGCGGGCCAAAGCTGATGTTGGGCACAAAGTGCCCGTCCATTACATCCAGATGCAGCCAGCGGGCACCAGCCAGCAAGGCCTCTTCCACCTGCGCGCCAAGCTGCGCAAAGTCCGCAGCGAGAACCGATGGGGCAATTTGCGCGCTCATCAGTTGCAGCGCTCGTTCCGCACGCCGTCTGCGCCCACGGTAATCACCCGCGTTGCAAGGCCCAAAAACAAACCATGTTCCAGGATGCCGGCACGCGCCTGCAGTTGCTGCGCCAGCGCTGCCGGATCGCTGATGCCATCGGCAAACCAGCACTTGGCCAGCTGATTGCCGTTGTCGGTAAGCAGCGGAGTTCCATCCGCCTCACACCACAGCTCTGCGCGGCAACCCAGCGTGCCCAGCCAGCGCACGTGTGCCGCAGCCTCAAACGGCAGGATCTCCACCGGCAGCGGACAGCGTGTGCCAAGGCGCCCCACCCGCTTTGAGTCATCCGCCACCACCACAAATTGAAGCGCGTGCTGCGCCACAATTTTTTCGCGCAGTAAAGCGCGCCCCAACCCCTTGATCAGATTGCACTGCGGATCAATTTCATCAGCGCCATCAACCACCAAATCCAAACGCATGTGCGCAGCCAGTTGCGTGAGTGCAATGCCCGCAACTGTGGCGCGCTGCGCAGTCTGCAGCGATGTTGGCACGCAGATGATGCGCTGCAGCTGTCCGCTGCGCAGGCGCGCGCCGAGCTCGTCAATGAAATGCGCAATAGTCGAGCCACTGCCGAGGCCCAGCACCATGTCACTGCGCACCAGCTCCAGCGCCTGCTGGGCAGCTTGTTTCTTATAGTCCGCGTCGGGAGTCATAAAATAAGTATTGTGATCAGCAGCCAGCAGCGCTCGTAAGGCACTGGTCGCGTAACAAGCAATGCATTTTGTTTCATAGCCCGCACCATCTTGAGCACAATTGTAAAGCGTGCGCCAGCCCTCACACGCCGGCAAAGGGGCAGCCAAGCCTGCCATGTTGCCTAACGCTCACAAACCGGGCGCGTCCAAGTTCGCCTATAAGCCGCGTTCTGTTGCGCGGGCTTGGCAGCAAGCCGCTTCACCCGCGCCAGCGATCATCTATCTGGGACTGGCATTGCTGCCCGCCTCATGCAGCCTACCCGGGACTCAAGCGCGCCGGGCCGGCGCGTCGTCCCTGCTTGGCCTTGCTCCGCGTGGGGGTTGCCTGGCCGCGCCCATTACTGCGCGCGCCGGTGCGCTCTTACCGCACCGTTTCACCCTCGCCGGTGCTGCCACCGGCAATGCACTTCTCTGTGGCCCTATTCCCCCGGTCACCCGGCCCGGATGTTATCCGGCACGCTGCCCTATGGAGCGCGGACTTTCCTCAGGCACGCAAGCGCGCCCGCGACCGCTCGGCGTACTTGGACGCAAGCGCAATGGTATTACCTTTCGCGCCGGAATACAAGCCGCACGCAGCCGTCAAATCTGCTGTGCGATAATGTTTTTTAGATTGCGCCATTAGTAGCCCCGGCATCTGCGTGGATAGTGCAGCGCGCGTGACCGCAAATCATTCCGCCATGCAAGCTTTCTTCCGCCCTAAACTGGCTGCCCTCACGGTAGCGCTCTTCCTCGCACTGCCCCTCACATCTCTCGCCCGCGCAGAAATGACGTGCTCCAATGACGGCGTCTTTCATATCCATAAAGCAGTGGCACTGGAGGCAGCTCTGCGCCTTGGCGACTGGTATCCACGCTGGGCACCGCACATGGCGCATGGCTATGGATATCCGCACTTCAACTTCTACGCGCCGCTGGGATCGTACCTGCTGGTTGCACTGCATCAGTTTGGCATCATCTATCCGCTGGCGCTGAATTTGGCGCTGGCGCTGTGCGTGCTGGCTGCGGGCCTGGGAGCGTTTGCCGCCGCGCGCGAATGGTACGGCACCTGGGCCGGCGTGGCAGCCGGCGTTGTGTACGGCAGCGCCCCCTATCTCGCCTTCAATGTTCTGCTGCGTGGCGCGCTGGCCGAGTCGCTGGCACTGGTCTGGCCGCCGCTGATTTTGCTGTGCATTGAGCGCGCATTGCAGCGCGACTCCCGCCGCTGGGCTGCCTTAGGTGCAGTTTGCGTCGCGGCTTTGGTGTGCAGCCACAACGTCACGGCCCTGATTGCAATGCCACTGGTGCTGGCGGTAGCTGTGCTGCGCGCATGGCAGGTTGGCGGCCGCAGCGCATATTCGAACGCTGCCATCAGCATCGCCGGCGGCTTGCTGCTCAGTGCCTTCTTTTGGATTCCCGCATTGTTGGAGCGCGGCTCAATCCAAACCGACCAACTGCTGGTGCCGCCCATCTTCACCTACTACACCAATTACCTGACGCTCGGCGAACTGCTGGCGCTGCCCACACCCACCTACTACAAGCTGGTAAACCCCTCGCCCGCCAAGGCAGTTGGCGCGCTGGCAGCCGGCCTCGCAATTCTTGGTGGCTTGGCAGCTTTATATATGCCCCGAGTGTCGAGTGCTGCGCGCGCTCACAGTAAACAACGCGCCGCGCTGACGGGTGTGCTGGCATTCGCCTTTGTAATCTATTGCTTGTTTACTTTAAAATCTCAGGTGCAGCATGGGACCGCATTCCGCTGCTGCCATTTGTACAGTTTCCGTGGCGCATGCTGGGCGCAGCAAGTTTGTGCGCTGCGCTGCTGGCGGGTGCGCTTACGGCGCGCATCGGCACGCTGGCACCGCTGGCAGCCGGCAGCATTGCAGTCGCAGCGCTGCTCGGAAATCTTTCGTGGTGGTATCCACGCTACTGCGGAAACTTTACCGAGGCCTCTGTCTCCAGCATGCTTGAGTATGAATATGCAACCCACACCGTTGGCACTTCAGCCAAAGGCGAGTTCCTGCCGAAGTTGGTGCGCGCCCTGCCAGCAGACAACAGCATTGCCAGCGCACTTATGCGCGGCGAAGAACCGCAGCGCCTGAGCGGATTGCCCGCTGCTGCAACCGCAGCTGTGCAAAACAGCAACCCGCTCAACTATCAGGCGCGCATCAACACGCCGGTTAGTTTTGAACTCGTCTACAACATGTTCTATTTTGCGGGCTGGCACGCTGCGGTGGATGGCCAAGCCGTGGCACTGCGCGCCGCTGCGCCGGACGGGCTGGTACGGCTAACGGTTCCGGCAGGTGAGCACAACGTGCGCTTGTATTTTGGCAGCACGCCGCTGCGCAGCGCATCAACTGCCATCTCAGTGCTTGCCTTGCTCGTACTAATAGTTGTTTACATGCGGCACGCTGCGCCAAAAGAAATACCACAGCCGGCTGCCGCTAGCGTCCCGGCACCCCGCGAGCAGTATTTTGCGGGCGCGCTGCTGTTGGTGGCCGGCTGCTTGTTGGCCCTCAAACCCGCAGTAATTGATCGCACAGATAACTTCTTGCATCGCGCGGATCCGCCGCTTGCCAAGCTGGGCCTGCCAATTGCAGCACAGCTGGACAACGGCTTGCAGCTGCTGGCTTACCGCCTGATGCCAGACCGCATCCAAAGCGGCACAAGCTTTGATGTGGAACTGACGCTTCGTGTTACAGCCCCCATTCGCAGCGAATACCGGCCGCAGTTCACAGTTGAAGATGCAGCCGGCATCAACTGGACGCTCCACCCCAAAGAAACGCTGGTGCCGCGCTGGCATCAAGAGCCGCCGCCAACAATGTACTGGCCGGTTGGCGAGAGTGCCCAGTTTGTGCGCCAGTACCTGCTGCTGCCGGGCACCCCACCCGGCAACTACCGCATCTACGCCAGCATATTTGATGTCAGCACGCTGCAGCCGGCGCAGGTACTTGCGCCAGCGATGGCCGGCAGCAAAGGGCGCTTCGAAATTGCCACACTAACCGTGGTGCGGCCAGCCACACCACCCACTGTGGCAAACGAACGAGGCCTGCTGCCCGCCGCTGCTGAAATAACTTCAGGCCTCAGCCTGCTGGCGTTTCTACCGGACCGCAGCCGCGCAATGCCGGGCGAGCAAATGTCGCTTGAGTTGCTCTGGACATCAGACGTGCCACTGCCGCCTGACGTCCGCATCACTGTCGCTCTCGCGGGCACCAACATAGCCCTCACAACGCAGCCCACGCCCGGCTTTGCCAGCGCGCAGTGGCTGCCCGGCGATGTTTGGCGCGCGCGCTACCTTGTGCAGTTGCCCGCCGACGTACCAGCTGGTGCGCATGCGTGGCAAATTGTTTTTGCAGACAACGCCGTCACATTGCCCGACACACTTCGCATTGAACTGCCAGAGCGGCGGTATGCGCCATTGGCGACTGCAAACCCGACTTCATTCCGCTTTGGGCCAGATGTTGAGCTAACTGGATATGTGCTGCAACCAGCGCAGCCCGTTGCCGGTTCGCAACTTCAACTTCAACTGGACTGGCATGCACTCAAGACGCCGGCACAGGACCTCGGTGTGTTCGTGCACGTAGTGGCGCCGGACGGAACAATAATTGCGCAGCACGATGCCGTGCCGGCCAACTGGACCCGCCCAACAATGGGATGGCTGCCCGGCGAATATGTGGGCGATCCGCATGTGTTGCAATTGCCGCCAAACGCCAGCGGCAGCTATCAAGTGCTGGCTGGCCTAATTGACCGTGCCACTGAGCAGCGCCTGCCTGCAAGCGGTGGCACCGTGGACGCGGATCGCGCGCTGCTGCTGACGTTCACGGTCCAACCCTAGCCGATTTACAACCATGTTTACCAGCCGCAAGCCTGACCCTTGGCAGCGCGCAGCTTCTGCCCAAACCGTGCTCGCTGCGCAAAGCAACTTCAACGGCACGCTGCGCGTTGAAGGCAGTGTGCGCATCGAAGGCACATGCGCTGGAGAAGTGCATGCGACGGCCACAATTTTTGTCGGTTCGCAAGCGCAGGTGTCTGCTGCACTGCATGCCCAGCAAGTTTTGATTGCAGGCACCGTGCGCGCCCCTGTGCAGGCGCAAGTGGTGGGTCTTTTGTCCGGCGCGCATGTCTTCGGCAACATCACCACGCGCGAATTTTCGTCTGAAGAGGACAGCAGCTTTCAGGGCGAGCTGCTGTTGCTGGAGTAGCAGCGCTGCGCTAGCCACCCGGCGTGGGCACGGCCTCCACCACAAGCGCACCCGCGGGCAGCAGCGCACCCGCACCGAACTTGTAAACCGCCTGCCACGGTTGATACTGGGTGCGGGTGGTGTCAGAGAAAAGCGGACTGCCCGCGCGCGTGACTGTGCGCTGCACTGCAACATCGGCACCGGGATACTCCCATTCCACTTGCTTGATCTCTCCCGGCTCCAAATCTGCTGCCGGTTCATAGCGGGCCACATCTGGCTTGCTCACGTTTGTAACCACAGCTTGCGCCACTTTAATCTCGCGGTCATCATTGGTGCTGTAGAAGCGGTAGGTCACCAGCTGCTGCGCGGCGTCAACCTCGCTGTCAACCAGCAGCCACGCATCGCGGTCGTTGCGAAAACGAAAATCAGCCACCGGACTGAACACCGTGGCGTCGAGGCCGGGGCCCGGGCTGTTTGGCCCCTGCTCGTAATAGCCAACGCGGTACGCGTGCGAGTTGCGTTCGATGATCGGATAGCCCGCAAAGTAGGCGGCGCGAAACGCAGTGGTGCTCACCTGGCAGATGCCGCCGCCCACGCCCTGCACTGTGCGCCCCGCAAAAATTACGAGCGCTTCCGCGAAGCCCTTGTCCAATGAAACGTCGCCCAGCGCATTGTTGAACGAGAACTCGGCGCCCGGCGCAACCAACACGCCGCGCGCATTCTCCGCACCGGCCAGAATGTTTTGGACGCGCGCCTGGCTGGATCCGCGGAAGTGCGTGGTGGCCTCGGCTACAAGCTGCTTGATGCCGAGGTCGGCTGCATTTGTGCTGCCGGATACCGGTGGCTGCAATTCGTCAAACTCCAGCGCAATGCGGTGCTGCGCCAGTGGCAGGCCGGCGTTGATGGCCGCCAGCGTGCGATCAATGTTGAGCGCCCGCCCCGGCGCGCCCGGCTTCAATTCCCGCAGCATCTGGTGCTCCACATCGAAGGCAAAGCGCGCATCGCGCGGTGCAACACCGGTGTGGGTGGCTGCATATTCAAGAAACGCCCGCAGGCTGTCCTGTCGCAGACCCACCGCAAAAGTTGCGCTGCCATCCGCCTGCTCCACACGCTGCAAGACCAGCATCTCAACCAGCATCTTCTGGTCCAGCGTCCAGGCATTGCTGTCCCCCGCCCGCGGATCCGCAATAAACAGCACTAACGGCGCGCTGACAATGCGCTCAGCCAGCGCTGCCTGCAGCGTGGCATCGCCAATTGCCGGCTTGAACTCCTTCACCGCCAGCTGAATATCGGCGCCGGTAAAGCTGGTGAGCGGCAGCACCAGTTGCTCGCTGGCAGCGCGCACGTCTACGGTGCGCCCAAGCTGCCCGGGCGTCACTTGCACCCGGCCATCCACCACGCTGAGGGTTGCTTCGCGCGCCTCGGCCTGCGTCTCCAATGCCAGCTGCGCAATGAAAGCTTCCGTGCGATTCTGGTCCAGCACAATCACCGGCGCAAGGCGCAGCCCCGCGTAGAAGCCCTGCCAGTGCGAAAGCAAATCTGTGAGCAAGTCGCCGCTGCGCCCGAAGGCAAAAGCCGCTTCCACCGGAGCAACCAGGTCCACGCTCACACCCAGCTGCGCCGGCGTAGCGCGCCACACTGCGCCTGCTGCGCGCAGCGTCACGGCTTCCGCCTGCAGAAAGTCCAGCTGCCGGCTAAGCCGTTCGAGCGCGCCGTTGGACGTAAGCCCGCCAACATTCACGCCCCACACGCTAACTCCGGGGTAGATACGGTCGTAATAGGCCACTTCCAGCGCACCGACTCCCAGCCCGAGTGCGGTCAACCCCAACATGCACACGCAGCCCGTGGCAAACACAAAGCGCCAAAAACCGTTCATGGCACTGCCGCGCGTGCCGCGCGCGCCCAAACTTCATCAAACTCCGTTTCATACAAGCCGGCCAGCGCCGGCCCGTGCAGGATCACCACATTCTCATCATTGCTGTCCTCAGCCGAGGCACTGAAGTTATAAGAGCCGGTGACAACTGTTGTCGCGTCAATCACAAAAACTTTATGGTGCATGGTGTAGCGGTTGCCATCCGCAAGCACCGCCACACCCGCACTGCGCAGGCGCTCAAACACTTTCCGGCCCTGCTCGGATAGCAGCCGTTCCTCAAACACGCCGCTCACGGACACGCCAGCCGCCACGCGTTCGAGCAGCACATCTGCAAAGTCCTGGCGCGTGAACGAGAAAGCCATAAAGTGCACACTGTGCTGCGCGCTGCGCAGCTCGCCAAGGATGTGCGCAGCAACGCCGTCCTCCGGCGAGAAGTACGTCTCAACCAAAACGCCGTCAACCGCGGTGCTTGCAAATGGCGTGGTCGCGGGCGATCGCGGGCCAAAGCCCGCCGGCTGCAGCATCTCCGCAAACTCCACAACAAAGTTCTGCACAATCGGCGGCGCCGTGATGCGCAAAAGATTGTTGTTGTTGCGCCAGGTGTCGTTGTCGGTTGGATTCCATGAGCCGGTAAACATTATCGCCCCGTCCACCACTATAAATTTATCATGCATCAGCGCAGTGCGCTCGTCGCTTGTAACCGTAATTCCCACGCTGCGCAGCTGCGCAATCGGCGAGCGCCCAAGGTTGTCCGAGTCGGTCACCACGCGCACCAGCACGCCGCGCAGCTTGGCGGCCAGCAGCGCATCCGTAACGGACTGCAAATTGATGTCGTACGCCGCAATGTCAACGCTGATAGCTGCATTCTCAATTGCCGCAATCACATATTGATCCACGCCGTCCGTATGCCGGCCGGGATCATCCGGGTCCTGCGGGCGCGTGAAGAAGACCTGGATTGCAGCATCGCCCGCTGCGGGCAACACTGTGGGCTGCGCTTGCGGTGGTGCAACATCGCACGCTGCGCACAGCAGCACCAGCCCACAGTACAGCGGCAAAACTTGCCAGAGCCGCTTTGAAGTAGGCACTTCAAAATTGTACAGCCGTGCAGCCAAGCGCCCTAAAGCATCCGTTACAATGCATCCGGTTCGGAGGTACCTCCATCATGCCGCCTGCAAAACAACTCATCACTGCCGCGCACCTATACCGGTTTCAGCTGCTCACCGATTGCATGCTCGCGCCGGATGGCGCACACGTTGTGTATGTGCTGCAGCGCGTTGACCGCCGCACAGAGAAGAAGCACAGCAACTTGTGGCTGGTGCCCACCGGCAGCGGACGCCCGCGCCAGTTCACGTTCGGCGACCACACAGACACGCAGCCGCGTTGGTCGCCCGATGGCCGCCAGATAGCGTTTCTCTCCGATCGCAGCACTGCCGGGCAGTTCCAGATCTTCAGCATGCCACTGCATGGCGGTGAAGCGCGCCCGCTGACTGCGCTTCACGGCAGCTTCGGCCAGCTCAGCTGGGCGCCTTCGGGCCGGCAGCTCGTGTTCGAATTTCAAAAGCAAGATGCCGCTGCCGCCGAACGCGAACGCGACGCGGGCAAGAAAAAGCTGGGCGTCGTCGCACGCCACATCAAGCGCCTCAGCTACAAAATGGACGGCGCGGGCTTCTTGCCGGACGAGCGCTGGCATATTTGGCTGCTGGATGCGCGCAGCGGCAGCGCACGCCAGCTAACTGATGGCACCCGTGACGAAAGCGACCCCGCGTTCTCGCCGGACGGCGCGCAGCTTGTGTACTGCTCCAACCACAGCGCCGAGCCGGATCTCACGCCCGGCGCAGTTGATTTGTTTGTGCGCACACTTGCCCGCAAAAGCACGCGCAAACTTGCTGCGCCGTACGGCCCCAAATCCGCGCCAGTATTCTCGCCCGACGGGCGCTGGATTGCATACTACGGGCTGCGCGGCGAACCCGAGGGCTGGGAAAACACCAACCTGTGGGTGTTGCCGCGCGCAGGCGGCGCGGCGCGCAACCTTACCGGCACGCTCGACATCGCAGTCGCCGACGGCACCATCAACGATTTGCCCGGCGGCCCCGTCATCCGCCCGCCCGCGTGGAGCCCGGACAGCAAGCGCATCTACTTTCAAGTGGCCCGCCATGGCGACACGCTGCTGCAATCCATCGTGCTTGGCACAGCGGCCAGCTTGCAAACAGTTATCGCCGGTCCGGGAACAGTGGGTGCATTCAGCATGGACGCAGCGCAGCGGCGCGTGGCATACCTTGCGGGCAGCATCGCCTCCACCGACGAGCTTTGCATCCAAGTGCTGGCAGCTGCCACAACGCAGCAGCTGACGCGCCACAACAGTGCCTTGCTCAACGGCTTGCGCCTCGGCACGATGGAAGAGCTGTGGTTCAAGGGTGCAGCGGGCAATCCGCTACAGGGCTGGATCCTAAAGCCGCCGGGGTTTAACCCGGCCCGCAAATACCCGTCAATTCTGCAAATCCACGGCGGCCCGTGGGCGCAGTACGGCAACTACTTCATGCATGAGTTTTACTTTCTCGCAGCGCGCGGCTACGTGGTTTACTTTTGCAACCCGCGCGGCGGCCAGGGCTACGGCGAAAAACATGCCAAGGCTATCCTCAACAAATTTGGCACGGCTGACTATGCAGACTTGATGGCCTTCGCGGATTTGGTGCAGCGCAAGCGCTACATCGACCGGCAGCGCATGGGCGTCACGGGGGGCAGCTACGGCGGCTTTATGACCAGCTGGATCATCGGGCACACGCAGCGCTTCAAGGCTGCAGTTGTGCAGCGCACCGTCACCAACTGGACCAGCATGGTGGGCTCCAGCGATGGCAATGCATTCTTCCAGCGCTGGCTGGGCCACAAAGCCCCGTGGGAAGATCTGCAAAACTATTGGCGCCAGTCACCGATTGCGCACATTGGCAACGCCCGCACACCCACGCTGATAATTCACAGCGAGCAAGACATGCGCTGCGAGATTGAGCAGGGCGAGCAGCTGTTTGTGGCACTGAAGACGCTGGGCGTCGAAACTGAGATGGTGCGCTTCCCGGAAGAGTCGCACGGCCTCTCGCGCGGCGGCCGCACCGACCGGCGCGTGGCACGCCTGCAGCATATTGCACGCTGGTTTGACCGCTACCTGAAGGCATAGCAAGCGCTGCGCTGCTTAGCTTTCCAACTTGCCCGCAACTGGAGATATCTTTTGACCACCCTCGTAACCAACGTTGCAATATTCAGAGACGGCGAAGTGCTGCTGCAGAAGCGCGAGGACTTTGAAGTCTGGTGCCTGCCCGGCGGCCATGTGGAAAACTCAGAAAGCGCTGCGCAAGCTGCCGTGCGCGAGGTGCGCGAGGAGACCGGCTTTGAAGTAGAGCTGACTTGCTTTGTCGGCTTGTACTATCACCCCGGCCTGGATGGATTGGGCATGCACAACGCGCTGTTTTCCGCGCGCTTGCTGGGCGGCACCCTGCAATGCGATCCCGGCGAAACACTCGATGCACGCTTCTTTCCGGTGCACGCGCTGCCACCGGACACAGTGTGGTGGCATCAACAACGTATCTTGGATGCGGCAGCTGCAACTAGCGGCGGCGGGCAGGCGTGGCAGCAAAATGTAACGCAGCCGCACGACCCCACGCGCTCGCGGCAAAAAGTTTACGCCCAGCGGGATGCATCCGGCCTCAGCCGCGCAGCGTTCTTCATGCAAGAGTTTGGCAACCCTGCGCTTGCCGCTGTGAAACTTGAAGTTGGCCAGCTGCCGCCGCCTGCGCACACGTAAGCCGCGTCCGCATACTTTATTAAGCAACGCTCGCCAGTCCTAACGCCAAACGGTCGATGCGGCGCACGCCGAACTTACCGGCGTGGCCGGATTGGCATTAGAAAACAACCGGCCGTAACGCCGAGTAGACGCCAACATCCCGCCCCCTTCGTCCGCTAGAAACGAATAAACCGAGGCATGTCCACCGTTCTAAGCGGTGCCTAGGCTCGCCGACCGCTACAACCGCTTCCCATGTTTGCGGCACGCTATTTGCATCCCCTTCAGCCAGCGCAAAAGGGCCCACATCGGACCGGCGGGCTCCAAGCGCGGCATCCCGCTCAATCTGCGATTCCGGCTTGTAAAACGCACTCTCCAACCCTATTCATATGAGCGACATTCTGCTGCGCGGCGGTCACGCCGTCGAATTGCAAAAAGAGCTGCAGGTCTTCACGGCTTTTGCGCCCAAGCCAGCCGACCGCTTGCGGTTGGCTGCCCTTGCGGGAGTTACAGATGTGCGGCAGGTGGCCGGTGCGGTGTACCGCGTTCATGTTGCTCCAAAGCAGCTTGAGCGCGCGATGGATGACTATCGTGCGGGCAGCCAGCCTGCTGTGTGCCATCACGCTTACAAGCCGCAGGGCGCTACCAGTACGCGCTTCTATCTTTCAGACCAGCTCATCGTGCGCTTCCACAAAGGCGTCAGCAAACTTAAGCAGCATGCTTTGCTGCAAAGTGAAGGCTTGCGCGCGGTGCGCAGCCTGCCGGGCAAAAAGCCCGCGCTGCTGGTGCAGGTAACCGCAAGTGCCGGCAAGAACCCGCTCAAGGCCGGCAACGCGCTATGTGCCAGCCCGCTGGTGGAGTTTGCCGAGCCGGATCTCATCAACCGTTTTACGCCTGCATACATTCCATCCGATCCCGGCTTTCAGCTGCAATGGCACTTGCGCAGCCGCGAGGCGCGCGATGTGCTGGCCAGCGCCGACATTGGCGCGACGCTGGCATGGGAGTTGACGCGTGGCGCGCGCGATGTGGTGCTGGCGGTGATTGATGATGGCTTTGAACTGTCGCACCCGGACTTCAGCGGCGCCAACAAAATTGTGCACCCGCTGGACTTTGCGGACATGGATGCCGACCCGTCCGCCGAAGGCGCCAGCGGGGATTTGCATGGCACGCCGTGCGCGGGCATTGCGCTGGCCGAAGAGAACGGCAGCGGCGTGGTGGGCGTTGCGCCCGGCTGCGCATTCATGCCAGTGCGCGTCAGCTTTCGCAAGCGCGACAGCGACTGGGTGCAAATCTTTGACGAGGTTGGGCGCCGCGCGGACGTGATCTCATGCAGCTGGGGGCCGCCGCCCGTGTGGGCGCCGCTGCCGCTGGCACTCTCGGAAAAGCTGCACGAAGTGGCCGAGCATGGCGGCCCAAACGGGCGCGGCTGTGTGATTGTGTTTGCCGCGCACAACTACAACGCCCCGCTGCAAGATACCGCCAACACCGGCTTTGAGTGGCGCAGCGGCGCTGACCCCACCGGCGCACTGCGCTTCACCACTGAGCCCATCGTCAACGGCTGGGCAGCCCACCCTGCCGTTGTAACCGTTGCTGCATGCACAAGCCTCAACCGCAAAGCAGCTTACAGCAACTGGGGGACAGAAGTATCACTGTGCGCACCGAGCAGCAACGGGCATCCGATCGATCCGCGCAAGGCGCTGCCCGGCCTGGGCTTGTACACCACTGACAACGAGCTGCTCGGTGCCGGCTTCCAAGCTGGCAGCAGTTACACGTCCGGCTTTGGCGGCACTTCCGGCGCAGCGCCCATCGTCGCCGGCGTGGCGGCACTGGTGCGCTCGGCAAATCCGCAGCTAACCGCGCTTGAGATCAAGCGCGTTCTGCAAGAAACCGCCGACCAGATTTTGGACGACAGTGCCGACCCAGTGCTTGGCTTGCGCCACGGCACATACGCTGCCGGCCACTCGCATTGGTTTGGCGCAGGCAAGGTGAACGCCGGCCGCGCTGTGCTGCGCGCCCGTGACATGCTGCTGGCCGCCAGCGGCGCGGTGCGCGGCAACCCGCGCGCAGATTACAGCCGCGTGTACCTGCTGCTGCCGCAAGACAGCGGCACGGATTGGCTGCAAGCGCTGGTAAGCAGCGGCCAGTGGGCGCGCACAATGTGGACCGTGGGCTTCTCTGCTGATGATGCCGGCGTCGGCGCGCTGGCCCGCCGCTCGGTGCTCGCAATTAATCCGGAGCGCTGGGGGGCAGACTTGGACAAGTGGTACGCGGAACACTATCCAGGTACAACTTATGTGGCAGCGCAGGCCGCGTCGCCGCAGCTGCTAACCGATTACTTGGGCACGCATGCAGTGCCGGCCCTGATTGCGGCGCAGCGCGCGAATGGCGGCGCCACGCAAAGTGCCCAGGCGGTCACCGGCAAGCCACGCGCACAATACGGGCGCGTGTATTTACTGCTGCCGCAAAGTACGCCAGCTGAACATTTAAGAGCGGTGGTGGACAGCGGTGTACTGGTGCGCCATCGCTATTCGGTTGGGTTCTCCGCAGATGATGCTGGCATCGGCGATCTGGACAGCCGCACGGTGCTGGCTGTGAACCCCGAGCAATGGGGGGCGGACTTGGCAGCCTGGTACGCAGAGCACTATCCCGGCGTGTTGTATCAACCGCTGCGCGCTGATTCCGCCGACCACTTGCGCGCCCTTTTAGCCAGCCGCTAAAGCGTGCGTACGGCGCACCATCTATCTGCGCTGCTGAAAGTTCTTTTCCGCAGCTGGCTCGGTTTGGGAAAAACACCGCAAAAAATCCGCTGAACTAAAGCGCGAAGGTTATAATCGCGGCTCGTGTCTGAATCCTTGCGAGCCTTTGCGTCTGGTTTGGCGCGCACACGCCAAACTTTTGTCGGGCGCATCATCAATGCCCTCGGTGCCGGTGGGATAACAAGCGCCACGTGGGAAGACATGGAGGCGCAGCTGATTGAAGCCGACATGGGCGTTGCGCCAGCACGGCAGGTGGTGGGCAATCTGCGCAGCTACATCACGCGCACGGGAGTCACCAGCGCCGTCACCCTGCACACGCAGCTGGCAGCCGAGCTGCGCAGCCTGCTGGCAGATCCGCCCCCGTTTGCGCTTGAAGGCGATCCGACTGTGGTGCTGCTGGTGGGAGTTAATGGCGCCGGCAAAACAACGACGGCTGCGAAATTGGCGCAGCTTGCGCGCACCCGCTTTGGCGCGCGTCCGCTGCTGGCTGCGTGCGACACGTTTCGCGCCGCTGCCGTGGAGCAGCTGCAAACATGGGGCGCGCGCTTGGACCTGCCGGTGGTTTCCGGCGCTGCGGGCGCCGATCCCGGGGCGGTGTTGTTTGATGCCGTTGCCTCCGCCCGCGCCCGCGGCAGCAATCTGGTGCTGGCCGACACCGCCGGCCGGCTGCATTCAAAGTTCAACTTAATGGAAGAACTAAAAAAGGTGGCGCGGGTTGCCGGCAAAGCCAGCGCCGGCGCACCGCAGCATGTGCTGCTGGTGCTGGATGCCGTCTCCGGCCAGAACGCACTGGCGCAGGCTGCCGCCTTCCAAGCTGCCGTTGGCGTAACTGCGGTGGTGATCACAAAACTGGACAGCAGTGCGCGCGGTGGAATTGTGTTTGCGGTGCAGCAAGCGCTGAACCTGCCGGTGCAGTTTGTGGGCAGCGGCGAGCGCCTTGAAGATTTGGAAACATTCAACCCCGGCGACTACGTGGCACAATTGCTGGCTGCGGAAACCCAGCGCTAACGGCGCAAATTAATCAGCGGATAAACACAGGAGAGCAATCGAAATGGCGAGTTTGTTGGCGCGTTTAAATGCAAGCAATGTGATGGTGCAATCGCTCTTGGACCGTCTTTGACCTGCCTGGCAAAGCGGTTCAACTTGCGGAATTAGAGCAGCGCGCGGCAGCACCTGATTTTTGGGCAGACGCCGCAGCAGCGCGCCAGATGATGCGCACTGCCAATGGCTTGCGCACCGAGCTGCAAACATGGCACGGCCTTTCACAGCGCCTCGCAGACGCACGCGAACTGCAGGCGCTCAACGATCCAAGCCTGCAAGCCGAGCTTGAGCAGGAGGTAACCGACCTGGAAACCACTGCCAACAAGCTGGACTTTGAAACAATTTTGTCCGGTGAGCGCGACGACAGCAATTGCATCCTGCAGCTGCATTCAGGCGCGGGCGGCGTGGACAGCCAGGACTTTGCCGACATGCTGATGCGCATGTACTTGCGCTGGGGCGAGCGCGCCGGCTTCAGCATGGAAGTGATTGACCAGTCGCCCGGCGAAGAGGCCGGCTTGAAAAGTGTGGCCATCACCGTTACCGGGCGCTACGCCTACGGCTACTTAAAAGCCGAGCGCGGCGTGCACCGCCTGGTGCGCCTCTCGCCGTTTGACGCTGCGCGCCGCCGCCATACATCCTTCGTGCTGGCCGAGGTGATCCCCGAAGTGGAAGAAGATGGCGAGCTTGTGATCAACCCAAAGGATTTGCAGATCGACACATTTCGATCCGCTGGCGCGGGCGGGCAGCATGTGCAAAAGAACGAGACGGCGATCCGTATCACGCACCTGCCCACGGGCGTGGTGGCGCAATGCCAGAACGAACGCTCGCAAACCCAAAACCGCGAAGTGGCAATGAAGGTGCTGCGGGCGCGCCTGTCTGAGCTGCAGCGCCTGCAGCGCGTGAAAGAGATCAGCGACTTGAAGGGCGACTACATCAAAGCCGAATGGGGCAGCCAGATCCGCTCGTATGTTTTGCATCCATACCAAATGGTGAAGGACCACCGCACCGGTTACGAAACCGGGAACTCCGCCGCCGTACTGGATGGCGATGTGACCGGCTTCATGGAAGCCTTCCTGCGCGCCAACGTGAGCTGACCAAAAGCAAAAGAGAGCCGGTTGCGGGCAGGCTCTCTTTAAAGTTCCGGATCTATTGCGCGCAGTTGTTAATCAGATGTGCCTTTGGGACTCTTGGATAGCTTGGCGACGCCTTCGGCAAGTTTAGCTGCCTCGCGGCTGGCCTTGCGCTGAAACTCCAAACCCTGATGACTGGTGCCCACCAGCGTCAGCACGCTCTCCAACTCTTCGCCGGCTTCCCGCGAAGTCTGCAGCGAATTCTTGCCCAGCAGCTCAAGAATCTCCGGGTTCGCAAGCTCGCGCTTCTCCAGCAGATTCTCCACCAGCGCTTCCACTTCATCGGCGCGCTTTGTGAGCAGCTGCGCCACCTGCTCCTCCAGTGCCAGCCAGATGCGCTCAACGCGTTCGTCTGCAAAGCGCAGCTCTTTGGTGTCGCGCCACAGCTCAGATACCGGCGGGCCAAAGAAGCCCAGCATCGCCAGCTCGCGGAACTGGCTGCGCGCGGATTGGTAGTCACTGTAGGCGCCCGTCCAAAACTCGCCCATGAAAACTTTGACGCACACATGCCCGGCCAGCGCCACCATGATGTCCGCAGCAATGCGCCGCAGCGGCTGGCCGTAAACCTCCACCGTGTCCACCGGCATGACATAGCCCATGATGCCCTTGGAGCGGCGCACAATGCTGACGCGCGAGATGCGCTGGTCCGGCATCATGTAATGCTGCACCACAGCGTGGCCGGCCTCGTGGTAAGCCACCTGCCGCAGCTGCAACGGGTCCATGTCACGGATGGGATTGGCCATGCCCACCAGCTGCTCTTGCAGCGCCTGGTCAATATCGGACTGCTCCACATGGTCGCGCCCGCTGAACACCGCACGGCGCACAGAATCCTTGGTGATGGCGGACATGATCTGTGCCGGTGTTGCCCGCGGCGTGTCCGACACAATTGCTTCGATGTCCACTTTAGCCGGGTCGTGATTAATTTTGGAGAGATAGCCGCGAATAATTTCGCGGCGGCCCACGCGGTCGGGAAGGTCCACTTGGATCAACTGGTCAAAGCGGCCCGGCCGCAGCAGCGCCGGGTCAAGCACGTCCGGCCGGTTGGTGGAACCCATGAAGAGCACATGCCAGTTGCGTTTGGGCGGCTTGCGCCCCAGCAGCTGCAGTATGCGGTTGCGGTTCTTCTCCCAGCGCGATTCCTCGTCAATGCCATCCATTTCATATAGAAGGCGCGTGAGGGCGCCGTTCATGCCCATGCCGCCGCCACCGCCGCCCATCATGCCGCCCATGGCACCGCCGCCCATTACACCGGAGCGGCTCATGCCCACCGCATCGATCTCATCAATGTACGCAATGCAGGCGCCGTGCTCGCGCGCCAGCTTGCGGGCGCGGCGCACAAACGTAATCATGCGCAGCGTATCCATGCCCCAAAACATGCCGCGAAAGCCGGAGCCTTCAATCGACATGAACGCGACCGATGCCTCGCCCGCCATGGCCTTTGCAAGCAGCGTCTTGCCGGTGCCGGGCGGGCCAAATAACAGCAGGCCGTTGATGTAGCGCCCGCCCATTTTCACAAACTTATCGCGGTCAGAAAGCAAACTGATCCACTCGCGCACCAGCCGCACCAGTTCCGGCTGGCCCCAGTAGTCATCAAAGGTGACTGCCTTGGGATCGCCCGGCTTGATCACCTCTACGCGCGCCTGGCTTATGAACCAGAATAGCGCCCCGAACTGCACCACCATAAACAACACGGCAAACAGCAGCTGCCCCACAAACTCCAAGCCGAGCAATACCAGATTTAGCACGCTGGAGTCCAGGTAGGCCCACACTGCCAGCACGCCCAGCAGCAGCAGCCACCAGCCGCGCCGCAGCGCGTTGAAGGCGGTCTCGCGCATCACGCGGCTGCTTGGCACGGGCAATGGCCGGTGCACGCTTTGCCGCGCATTTGGATTGACGCCACGACCGCTAGCCGGATCTGGTTTAGTTGTTTCGGGCATGTTATGTTCCTCTAAGAATGAACAATTATAGCCGTGGCAAGTGCAACTGCGCTGAGTAAAGTGACGGTGGAGTCGCTGTGATGCACTCTACCGGCGCCCCACCCTGATCGGCCACGCCCGACGCATGCCCTTGCGCGCCTCAAACACGCCCGTTCGTGCAATCGTAAATTTCGGCACACTTACTTGGGCAAGTCGATTCCAGAGTTTATATCAGCATCGTGCAGGCGCGCCCACAATTTGCATCTATCATGGCGCAATTACATTGTAGGTGCGCCTATACGTGCCAGGTTTGTACAAGCGGTAGCCGTCGCTCAGGTTGCCAGTGATGGTGTACGTGTACTGCAGCGCATGCGTGCCGGCCGGCCAGTCCAGGAGGTAGTACGCCGTTACACTGCACGCTGACCCGTCCGCCAGGAACTGCTTGAAAGTGAAGCTGCTCTCCGGCTTGGCCGGCTCGCCGTCGATCCGGTAGTCAAACTTCATGCTCGCCACTGTACCGAACAGTATTTCATCGCTGGCTGCACACCACCAGTTGTCCCAAATCAATCCATCGGACTTGAGCTGCACTTCAAACACCAGCGGTTCTTCCGGCTTGGGCTCGCGAAAATCCTTGAGTAAATCAGAATTCAGCCAAGGCACAGCTTTGTTCTTTAAGTTGACTTTAGTTTCCGGGCTGGTGGCAACGCGTGGCACCACGGGGCCAGCCGCCGGGTCTGGCGTAGGCGTGGGGGATGGCGTGGGCGTTGGTGTGGGTGGCGCGTAGGTTGGGTATGGCGTGAAGGTTGCCGGCGGCACGGCGCTTGGCACAGCCGTGGGTGGCGGCGGCGTATCGGTCACCAATGTGGTCACGCGCACCGGGCCGCACGCTGCGGCTGATGCCAGCCAAATCAGAAGGAGCCCGCGCCGCACCTCAAGCAGCAGGCAGCGCTTCAATCAAATGCAAAATATCGCGCGACGACATGACCGACACTGGCAGCAGCTCTGCATCCACCAGCGGCACATGCCGAAAGCCGCGTCCACCCATCATTTCAAGCGCTTGCGCAATCTCAGCCTCCGGACTCAGCGTTGCCGGTTTGTTCGTCATGTGCTCTGCCACAGTCGTTTGCTCCAAGTCGGAAACCACGCCCGCCACGCGCAACAGCACGTCCATTTCGGTGAAGACACCCGCCAGTTTGTCTTGCGCATCGGTCACCAAGCAGCAGCCAATGGAGTAAAGCTGCATCGTGCGAATTGCAAATTGCAGCGGACGCGTGCCCGGCACCGCCACCGGCCGGCCAATTTCGATGCTGCTGATGGGCGCATGCAGCACATCGCCGTGCGCAACGCACAGGCTGTGCGCGTGCGTAATCAGCGTGCGATGCCCGAGGTTGCCCAGCAGCCGGCTGCCATCAAAGACCGGCAGGTTGCGAAACCCAAACAGGTTAAAAATCTGCAGGGCCTCGCCCACAGTTTGCGCGCTGCTAAGCGTGCGCGGCGCAGCCGTCATCACAGCCGACACCGCAAAGTCCAGCGCACCGGCCACGCCCACAACTTTCATCAACAGATCGCGGTCGGTGAAGATGCCCTGTAGCGCAGCACCCGCGCCAGTTACCAGCGCGCAATTGGTTTTCTTCGCGCGCATGCGCTCAATCACAGTGCGCACTGGCAGCGCTTCTTCCACCAGCACGTAGCCGGACAGATCCAGCTGTGCCACATTCAGCCCGGTAAATTCCTTTCGGAAGCTGCCTTCCTTCGGCGCAGAAAAATCTGACATGCCCCAATTCTACCCCGTGCCGTGCGCCGTTGCGGCGCACCAGCGCATGCGGTAACATCCCCCGCATGCCAATCGAAAGCATTCCGCTCCGCCCCGTGCAAAACAAGCGCGCACTGCTGGCCTGCTTCGCGCATCCGGACGACGAATCTTTTGGCCCGGGCGGTGGCGTTTTTGCGCGCTACGGCTCCGAAAATGTGGACACGCATCTTGTGTGTGCGACGAAAGGCGAAGTGGGCAGTCACGACGCCGAGCACATGCAGGGGTTCTCCACCGTGGCTGAGATGCGTGAGGCGGAACTGCGGGCGGCTGCCCGCGAGCTGGACTTAAGCTCGATTCATTTTTTGGGATACCGCGACTCTGGCATGGCCGGCTCGGCGGACAACGTTCATCCGGATTCTCTGGCTGCCGCGCCGCAAGCGCAGGTGATCAGCCAGCTGGTGCAGCTCATGCGCCAGCTGCGGCCGCAGGTGGTGATCACGTTTGATCCCATCGGCGGCTACCGCCACCCCGATCATTTAGCGATGCACACAGCCACGCTCGCCGCGTTCCGCGCTGCAGGCGATGCCAGCTTTGAGCCGGGCGGGCTGGCGCCATTTCAACCGGACAAGCTCTACTACACGGTCTTTCCGAAACATCTGCTGCGCATTGGCGTGGCGCTGATGCCGCTGTTTGGACAAAACCCGCGCGCATTTGGCCGCAACAAAGACATCAATTTGATGAGCATTGCTTCGGAGCAATTTCCCGTGCACGCACGCGTGGATATCCGGCGCTTTGGCGACCAAAAAGCAGCAGCAGCCGCGTGCCACAAAAGCCAGCAGGGGCTGCCGCGGCGCGGGCCGCTTGGCTGGCTGCTGCGGCGATCCAACCGCACCGAATCATTTATGCGCGCGTACCCCCCCGCCCTGCCCGGCTTGCGCGAACGCGACTTGTTCGCCGGACTCTCGTAACGCACAGCCGCAGCCGGGCAGCGCTTGGTTAAGCGCGCGCGTTAGTCCTCAATACAAACCGCGATCAGTTCTTTCGGGCCGTGCACGCCCAGTGTCAGCACGCGCTCAATGTCCGAGGTGCGGCTGGGCCCCGCAATCACCGTCACGCTGCTGCTTTCCGCAAACAGCGCGGCGTTGGATTGCGCCGCCAGCCACGCTGCAAGCGTTGGCCACAATTGCTGCGGCGTGAACAGCGCAATATGCAGCGGCGCCAGCAGTGAAGCATGGCGTGGCCGCCCCGGCCCGCCGCATAAAACCAAACCGCCCACCTGCGCAATCACCCCATCGACGCCCGTGATGCCCGCCTCTGCCGTGCCAAGGCTTTGCAAGTGCTGCGCCCGCGCCGGCTCTGCTTGCGGAACTTGCGCCGCCACAATCTGATATTCGCGCGCCTGCAAGTCTTGCAGCAGCTGCGCCGCAGGCAGGTGCGCCGCATCCCACGCCAGCAGCGTGTGCACGCCGCGCTCGCGCAGCAGGCCGTCAATGCAGCCGGAGAGTTTTGCGCGCGGCGTGCGCACTGCGCGCCCTTGCAAAATGTTCAGCTGCGTTTCAAACTCGCGCAGCATTTGCTGCTGGTCTGGCGCCGGCGGCTCGGGCGGAGTGGGCACCGCCACAAAAGGCGGCAGCGCGCTGCCCGCTTGCAGGCTGCGCCGCAGGCGCGCCAGCATTTCCTCGCGCGCCGCAACCTGCGCTGCTAGAACTCCCATCGATCCGTGCGCTTGCCGCAGCGCTGGCCTTGGCATTCTGGCTGCGCTGGCGCGCTGCCCAGCGCGCCCGGAAGGATGTGGACGCGATCCCCGGAAACTCGCGGTGGTCCGTCCAGCCAGCCAGCGGGCCGGGCAGCCGCAAGGGGCCGGCTGTAGCCAGCAGCGCAGCACCCCACGCCGCCATGCGCAAACCCAGTTGGTACATCCACGGCGCGCGCATCGCCCAACTCCACATCTTTAAGCCGGCATTCCAAACCGGGGCGCCACCGGTGGCAGCCAGATGCAGTGTGCGCGTCTTGATCAGCATTGTGGGAATGTCGATGCGCACCGGGCAGACTTCCTGGCACGCGCCGCACAGGCTGCTGGCCTGCGCCAGCTCGCCAAACTCGCGCATGCCGCCGAGCGCCGGCGTCACCAGCGCACCGATGGGTCCCGGATACACGCTGCCGTATGCATGCCCGCCAATCTCGCGATAGACCGGGCACACGTTCAGGCACGCGCCGCAGCGGATGCACAGCAGCGCCTCGGCCAGCTCGCCGCCCAGCATGGCAGCGCGCCCGTTGTCCACCAGCACCAGATGCAGTTCCGTGGGGCCGTCGGGCTCCTGCGCCCGGCGCGGGCCGCACACCACGCTGGTGTAGCAGGTAATGTTTTGGCCGGTGGCCGAGCGCGAGAGCACGCGCAGCATCACTTCCAAATCAGCCATGGTGGGCACCACCCGCTCGATGCCCATCAATGCAATGTGCACGCGCGGCAAGCTTGTCACCAACCGGCCGTTGCCTTCATTGGACACGAGGCACAGTGCGCCCGTCTCGGCCACCGCAAAGTTGACGCCGGAAACGCCAACGCCCGCTTCAATGAAAACCTTGCGCAGCGCGGTGCGCGCCATGGATGTGAGCAGTGGAATATCTGTGGCCAGCTGCGCCGGCGTAACGCCCGCCGGCAGCCCCAGTTGCTGCTCAAATGTCTCAGCCACATCGGCGCGTGTAAGGTGAATGGCAGGCGCTACGATGTGCGAAGGCACATCGCCGCGCAGCTGCAGGATGTATTCGCCCAGGTCAGTTTCAACAACCTCAAAGCCGTCCGCCTGCAGCCGCTTGTTGAGGTGTATCTCTTCTGAAACCATGCTCTTGGATTTGGCCACCAGGCGGGAGCGCGCCGCCTTGGCAATGCGCGCCACGATGGCACTGGCGTCTTGTGCGCTGGCAGCCCAATGCACCACGCCGCCACACGCGGTAACTTGTGTTTCCAGCTGCACCAGGTACTGGTCTAAATTGCGCAGTGCCTCCAGCCGGATGGCGCGCGCCCGGTCGCGCACCAGCGCGCTGTCGGGCAGCGCACCCATCGAGATGTTGCGCTTTTCTTGCGAGCGCGTGTAGTTGGCGTCGAGGGCGCGCTGCAGATGCGGGTTGTGCAGCGCCAGCTCAATGCGCGTAGTGAGCGTCATGCCGGCACGCTGCCCGCCAGCACTTCCGCCAAATGCACACAACGCACCGCCTTCTGCTCGCGCTGCAGCCGGCCGGCAATGTTCATCAGGCAGCCCGCATCACATGTTACGCAAACGGCTGCGCCGGTTGCATCAATGTTGGCCGTCTTGCGCGCCACCATCTCGCCCGAAACTTGCGGCAGCTTCACCGAAAACAAACCGCCAAACCCGCAGCACTCTTCTGCGCCCGCCAGCGGCACCAGCTCAGACCCGGCCACTTGCTCCAGCAGCGCCAGCGGCGCAGTGCCCTCACCCAAGCCGCGCAGCTGGTGGCACGAGGGATGGTAAGTGATGCGGCCGTTGAAGCTGGCGCCCACATTCGTCACTTTCAGATCATGCACTAAAAACTGGGAGAGCTCGCGGGTGCGCGCCGCGACTGCCTGGGCGCGGCGCAGCTGCACAGGATCATCGCCAAACAAATCTGCGAAGCCGTGATGCACCATCGCGGCGCAGGAACCCGACGGCGTGACAACCGGGCCGCTGGTGGCGTCAAAGACGTTGAGGAAGTGCGCAGCAACGGCGCGCGCCTCACTGCGATAGCCGGCGTTGTAGGCCGGCTGCCCGCAGCACGTCTGCGCTGCAGGAAATTCCACCTTCACACCCTGCGCTTCAAGCACGGCCACAGTTGCTTCGCCAATCTCCGGCCGGACTGCGTCCACCATACAGGTGACAAATAGCTGCACGGTTTGGGTTGGCTTTAGCGGCGGCATGGGGATGGTATCGGAAGCTTACCGTGATTGCCCAGGACTGCCCGCCTGCCTGTGCAGCGCAGCCCGAGTGGTGACCGGCAGCTGGCATGCAAAATTGCGGCACACATACGCGGTGGCTTGGCCGCCAAGCTGCACGCGCCCGTGCAGCAAGGGAATTGCGCTTCCGGCCAGTGGCTGCAGCAATGCCAGCACCTGATGCGGCCGATAAGGTTCGCGCAACTCAGCCAGCAGTTCCGCCATGCCGGAATCCTGCAGCGGGCCCACGAGCGCAACCTCAGCCGGCGCGCTTGCATAAAAATCGAGCGCCTGCAGCGTTTGCGCAAAGGCAGTCGGGTAGCGCGCGGCGCTGGCCTGCACGCGCGCCAGCACTTGCTCGGCGGCGCTGCTGTAGCGCGCGTCGGCGGTGTACGCAGCCAGCCGCAGCAGCACGCCGGCTGCCATGCCGTTGCCGCCGGGCACCGCGTTGTCCTGCAAGTCTTTGGGGCGCGTGATCAATTGCTCATGGTCAGCGCTGGTGTCAAAGAATCCACCGCTGTCATCTGCAAAGTGCTCCAGCATCGCATCCGCCAGCTGCCGTGCCGCCACAAACCAGCGCTCTTCAAAAGTAGCCTGGTACAGCTCAAGCAAACCGTCAGCATAATTGGCGTAATCTTCCAAATAGGCGTTCAGCTTGGCGGGCGAGCCCGCGCGCCATGTGCGCAGCAGCCGGCCGTTGGCGGTGTGCAGTGTGCCCAGCACAAACTCCGCGTTGCGCTGCGCGGCCAGCAGGTAGTCCGCGCGCCCGAGCACCCGCGCCGCCTCGGCCAGCGCGGCCAATGCCAGCCCGTTCCACGCCGTCAAAACTTTTTCGTCGCGCAGTGGCTTGATGCGCTGCTCGCGCACCGCCCACAGCTGCATGCGCGCACGCGCCAGCCGGCTTTCCACTTCGTCTTCCGCCAGTTTGTACTTTTCTGCGAGCAGCGCCAGCGGCACCTGCACATGCAAAATAGAATGGCCTTCAAAGTTTCCGCCGGCGGTTACATCAAAGGCTTCCATGAACAGCGGCGCATCGACCTGCAGGATTTCCCGCACTTCAGCCACACTCCACACAAAGAAGCGCCCCTCTTCGCCCTCCGAGTCCGCATCCTGCGCGCTATAAAAACCTCCGCCCGGTTCAGTCATTTCGCGCAGCAGATAATCGCAAGTCTCCTCAACAATCCGCTTGTACAGCGGCTTGCCCGTTACCTGAAACGCGTGCAGGTACACGCGCGCCAGCTGCGCGTTGTCGTACAGCATCTTCTCAAAGTGCGGCACCAGCCAATGGTCATCCACCGCATAGCGATGAAAGCCGCCGCCCAGCTGGTCATACATGCCGCCGGCAGCCATGGCCTGCAGCGTGCGCTCCGCCATCTCCAGCGCCAGCGGGTCCGCACTGCGCGCATGCTGGCGCAGCAGAAACTCAATCGTCATGGGCTGCGGAAACTTTGGCGCAGCGCCCCACCCGCCATTGCTCCAGTCAAAAGATTGCAGCACTGCTTGCAGCGCCTGTGGCAGCAAGCCGGCATCCGGCAGCGCGCCGGCTGCCCCGCCCGCCGCCGCCGGGCTGCGCAAGTGCTCAAGCATCGCGCGCGCATTCTCCTGCAGTTCCCCGCGGCGCTGCTGCCATGCTTCAGCCAGATTGCGCAGCAACTCTTTGAAACCCGGCATGCCATGCCGGCGCTCCGGCGGAAAATATGTGCCGCCATAAAACGGCTCGCGCTGCGGGTTGAGCCACACGCTCATCGGCCAGCCGCCATGCCCGGTCATCGCAACCACGGCTTGCATATAAATCGAATCGAGATCGGAGCGCTCCTCGCGATCCACCTTGATGCACACAAAGTTGCGGTTCAAAATTTCCGCGGTGGCCGCATCCTCGAAACTCTCGTGCTCCATCACGTGGCACCAGTGGCAGGCGGCATAGCCGATGCTCAAAAAAATCGGCTTGTCCTCGGCCAGTGCGCGCGCCAGTGCTTCCGCGCCCCACGGAAACCAATCCACCGGATTGCTGCCGTGCTGCTGCAGATAGGGACTGGACTCTTGTGCGAGCCGGTTGGGCATGCGGTGAGTTTAACGCCGGTTTGAAAAACGGGGAGCGGCCCGGTAACGCTGCGCGCTGCGTGCGCGCCGGCTGCCGGCTGTACGGCTGCGTTTGCGCAGCCCAATGCAGCGCAGTTAGTTACTTGCGAGTGCCTGCTGCAAGTCGGCGATCAAATCCGCAGTGTCTTCGATGCCAAGCGCCAGCCGGATCAAATTATCTTTGATGCCCACCGCCAGCCGTTCCGCCGTGTCCAGCTCAAAGAAAGACATCAACGCCGGCTGCTCAATCAAAGACTCAACACCGCCGAGGCTGGGCGCAATCAACGGAATCTTCACGCGGTCCACCACGCGGCTGGCCGCCGCCAGATCGCCGCGCACCTCAAAACTCACCACGCCGCCGTAGCCGCGCATTTGCGCGCGCGCCGTTTTATGGTCGGGGTGCGTTGGCAGCCCGGGATACCAAACGCGCTCCACCGCCGGATGCGCAGCCAAAAACTCTGCCACGCGCTGCCCGTTTTCATTCTGGCGCTGCACGCGCAGCGCCAGCGTCTTCAACCCGCGCCCCAGCAAAAACGCTTGCTGCGGATCCAGCACGCCGCCCAGCAAAAACTGCAGCTGGCGCACGATGCCCGTCAGCTGCGCGCTGGCACACAGCGCACCGGCCAGCAAATCGTTGTGGCCGCCAAGATACTTGGTGGCAGAATGGATCACCAGATCCACGCCATGCTCCAGCGGCCGGCAGTTCAACGGCGTCGCAAAGGTAGAGTCGATCAGCGTATAGATGTTGTGCTTGCGGCCCAGCGCCGCGAATGCATTCAAGTCCAGGCAGCGCAGGTACGGGTTAGTGGGCGACTCAGACACCAGCATGCGTGTGTTGGGCCGGATGGCCGCTGCCAGCGCGCCCACGTCCGCAGCTGCCACCACACTCGTCTCCACCCCAAAGCGGTTTAGAAAGGTGAGGCAGAACTGGCGCGTGCGCCGGTAAGAGTCGTCAGTGATTACGATGTGCGCGCCGGATCCCAGCAGCGCGAGCAGTGTGGTGGTTACCGCCGCCATACCGGATGCAAACAGCACGCACTCTGCGCTGCCTTCCAGCGCAGCCAGCCGGCGCTCCACTTCTGCCACGGTTGCATTGCCGTAGCGCCCGTAGTCCACGCGGTCGCCCGCCTGCCCCAGCAGCGTCGCCTGCTGGTGCTGCGTCAGGTCCTGCGTATCGGCAAAGGTGTAAGTGGCGCTCTGCACCACCGGCTGCACAATTGCATTGTGCGCGTGCGGACCGCTGGTGCCGGCATGCACCGCGCGCGTGGAAGGGCCGGGAACAGCTTTGAGGTTGGTCATCCTGGTGTCCATTCTATAACGGGATCAGGGAACGCTGTGCACCAAACAAGACCCAGCGACTCGACGTCCACGGGGCCGAAAACATCAAGCGCGCAGGTTTCTTAGCAGGGAACGACGGCCAGAATTGGCTGCCTAACAGAGCATAGTCAGTAGTTGCACGGGCTATGGAGAGGCGGTGCCCAGACCAATCTTGGTGTCACGCGTAAGGAGTTATGTTTGTGCCTCGTAAACAATGCTGCCCCGCCTATCTCTACAGAGCCTAACACCACCCACAGACGCACCATTTTCGCGCTATAGTTGCAGTCCCATATGCTCTGCATACTCCAAGCCCGAATGAGCTCGAGGCGGTTGCCGGGAAAAATGTTATTGCAACTAAAAGACCGGGCAATTCTCGGGAGGACGCTCGACCGCCTCAGCCGCTCAAAAACCATTAGCCGTTTAGTAGTCGCCACTTCTGACAACACCAGCGACGACCCCATTGCGGAATTTTGTGCGTTGGAATGCGTGCGCTGCTTTCGCGGATCACTTGACAACGTAGCGGCGCGCTTTCGGCAGGTGCTTGAGCAGGAACGCGCCGCTCAATTTTTGCGCGTTAGCGGTGACAGCCCGCTGATCGATGCGGCGCTTGTCGACCAGGCAGTGCGCTACTTTCATGCGGGAGCCTGCGATCTCGCAACTAATATCGTAACGCGCACCTTTCCTAAAGGGCAGTCGGTAGAAGTGTTATTGACCGAAACTTTCTTGCAGGTCTGCGACACGTTTTCCACCAGCGACCAACAAGAGCATGTCACTCGGTTCTACTACGAGAATGCCTCGGTTTTTCGAATCGCGAGCTTTACGAGCGGCAGAAACTACGGAGATATAAATCTCAGTATTGACACTGAACTAGACTTCGCCAGAGTCGCCGCAATACTGGAACGATCCGGAAATCGACCCGGGACTTGGAGCGAACTCGCAAGCGTTTCCGAGTGTCTGTGATGACCTCCCCCCGTTACCTACGCGCCGGCGTCATTGGCTTGGGCGTGGGCGCCCGCCACGCCGCAATTTATCAGGCGCACGCGCGCTGCACACTGGGCACAATCTGCGACATTGATGAACAGCGGCTGCAAGAAGTTGGTGCGCAACACCCCGACTGCCGTCTAACAACGGACGCCGCAGATATTCTTTCGGACCCACTAATTGATGTAGTCTCGATTGCATCTTACGACACACACCACGGCGAGCAAGTGCTGGCCGCAGTCAACGCTGGCAAACATGTCTTCGTCGAAAAGCCGCTTTGTCTTACCGACCGTGAATTTGAAAAGATTGACGCTGCGCTGTGCGCGCATCCAGAAGTCCAGCTTTCATCAAATTTGGTTTTGCGGAGTTTCCCGCAGTTTCAACAGCTGCGCCAGCGAATTCAGTCGGGCGCGCTCGGGCGCCTGTTTCATCTTGAAGGCGATTACAATTATGGGCGCGTTGAAAAGCTCACTGCAGGCTGGCGCGGCCAAATCCCGTTTTACTCGGTCAGCCACGGTGGCGCAATTCACCTAATCGATCTGATCATGTGGCTTTCTGGCGGCCGGATAAGTGCGGTCGTCGCAGTAGGCAATCAAATAACCACACACGGCACTCAGTTTAAGTATCCAGACATCGTGACGGCGCTATTGAAGTTCACGGATGGCAAAACCGCTAAGGTTACAGCAAATTTTGGTTGCGCCACACCGCACCATCACTGCCTTGCAGTGCATGGCGTTGCCGGCAGCTTCAAGCATGATTTTCTGGGAGGGGTGCATTATCACTCGCGGGACGCGGCAATTCCAGTTGAGCTGGTAAACTTAAATTATGATGCATCATTTAAGGGCAATGTGCAGCGTGCCTTTGTCTCCCGGATTTTGGATGGCACCCCAGCCGAAGTTTCCTCAGCCGACGCACTGAATGCTATGGCCGTCTCGTTAGCGGTTGAGCGATCGCTAAGCACCAATGTATGGGAGCCGGTTCAATATGCACGCTCGCATACTTGATTCAAAGCTGCACATATCCACCGCATGCTGATTCCATTTGGGGCACCGATGATCGGTGCAGAGGAGCGCGCTGCGGTTAGCGATGTTTTAGCAGGCCCTGTGCTTGTGCATGGGCCGGTGGCGGCCGCCTTCGAACAGGCATTTGCTGCTTTTACCGGTGCGCCGCACGCTGTTAGCGTTTCGTCCTGCACGGCTGGCATGCATCTGGTTTATTTTTGCCTCGGCTATGGCCCGGGAGATGAAGTCATTGTGCCCGCGCAGACGCATGTGGCCACCGCCCATGCGGTGGAACTAACCGGCGCCCGCCCCGTGTTTGTCGATGCCGAGGCAGGCACCGGCAATATTGACATCAAAAAGATTGAGGCGGCGATCACTCCCCGTACCCGAGCAATTGCCGTCGTGCACTATTTGGGTGTGCCGGTCGATATGCCGCTCGTTATGACTATTGCCCGGCGGCACAACCTGTTTGTGCTGGAGGACTGTGCATTGTCGCCCGGCGCAAGTGTTGATGGTGTACACACCGGTTTGCATGGCGACGCGGGGGTGTTCTCTTTCTATCCTGTGAAGCATATTACCACTGCTGAGGGCGGTATGGTAATCCTGCGGGACGCAAAGCTGGCTGCCCAGCTAATGCTCAAAAAGGCTTTTGGCGTAGATCGCACCCACAGCGAGCGCAAGGTTCCGGGAATATACGATACCGTAGCATTGGGCTTCAACTACCGCATGAGTGAAATCCATGCAGCCATAGGCAAGGTACAGGTAAAGAGACTGCCCGGCTTTTTGGAGCAGCGCAGCAAAAACCATGCAGCCCTCTCAAAGGCTCTGGGGGACTTTGCGGGATACAGCGTACTGCCGGCCCCAAACACCCGCCTGCAAAGCTGCCACTATTGCCTTGCGGTGCTGCTTGGCGAAGCAATTGCAGAAAAACGCCCAAGCATCATGGCGGCGCTGACGGCACAAGGCATTGGCTCAAGCATCTACTATCCGCAGCCGGTGCCGCGCATGACCTACTATCGCGAAAAGTACGGTTACAATCCAGCATGTTATCCGGTGGCCGCAAGGCTAAGCGACCGCTCAATTGCCCTGCCGGTTGGCCCGCACCTAAGCACTGCCGACATGCATGCCATTGCCGATAACTTGAAGGAAATAATCAAGAGTTTGCTTCTATGAGCCTAACGCCCGTAAAAGACCGGCGGATTACCATCATTGGCGGCGCCGGATTTATTGGACACAATCTGGCTTTGCACCTTCGGAGCCTTGGGGCTTCTGTGTCCATAATCGATGGCCTTGGTGTGAATAACCTCACCTCAGTGTTGGGTAACTCAGACAACCTGCCACACCCGAGACTGTCTCAGACCGTGTTGGAGGAACGACTGCGCCTTCTGCGCGAAGCGGGCGTTTCGCTTCATGTGCAAGACGCGCGAGATTACCACGCATTGAGTCGAATCATCACAACGACTGCACCACAGGTGATTATTCATTTGGCCGCCGTGTCTCACGCCAACCGCTCCAATAAAGATCCGTTTTCCACGTTCGATCACAGCTTGCGTACCTTGGAAAACGCGCTGGATAACGCACGCGGCACAATTGAGCACTTCATTTACCTATCTTCCAGCATGGTGTACGGAAACTTCAAGGATGGTGCTGTGGACGAGAAGACGCCGTGTGAACCGCTGGGAATTTACGGCGCACTAAAGTTCTCAGGCGAAAAGATCGTTATTGCCTACAACCAGGTGTTTGGCCTGCCCTACACCATTATTCGGCCATCGGCGCTGTATGGTGAGCGCTGCGTCAGCCGGCGGGTGGGCCAGATACTTATTGAAAATGCCCTGTTCGGCGAAGACATAACTGTTACCGGTGACGGTTCTGATGGACTGGACTTCACGTACATACAAGATCTAATTGATGGTCTTACCAAGGTGATTGAAAATAAGAATTCGCGCAACGAAATCTTCAATATTACTTACGGGTCGGCACGCACAATCGGGGACATGGTCGATATTTTGCGGGCGCACTTTCCCGACATAGTTATCAAGCACATTGCGAAAGATGCGCTGATGCCGGACCGCGGCACGCTGTCAATTGACAAAGCGCGCACGCTAATCGGCTATGATCCCGGCTGGTCGTTAGATCGGGGCTATCCCAAATACATTGAATGGTACAAGTCATTGTTTAAAAGCCATCCGGAATTTACCACCTAAGCTGGCATCGAATTTTGAGGATAGTAATCTTCTTAAATGGGGCGAGAGGCATATCTGTTTTGTCACACATTTTGGAGGATGCAAGGTTTGAGGTTCCCGGGGTTGTCACGCCTCTCGCATTTAGCAATCGCGCCCTCGCCGCCTTGCAAGCCGCAAACCACTTTGCACATTTGGAGCTTGCTGACGTAAACGCACAGGATTCATTAGGATTATTGCGCTCGTTTCATCCAGATGTCTTTCTGATTGCGGGTTTCTCCAGTATTTTTCGGGCACAGCTGCTGCAGGTGCCGGTAATGGCGACACTAAATCTTCATGCAGGGCGCCTGCCCGCTTACAGGGGTGGCTCCCCCCTCAACTGGCAGCTTGTCAATGGAGAAACTTCCGCTGGGGTTTCGGTCATTCTAGTTGAAGAGGGTATTGATAGCGGACCAATCATGGCCGAGTCAAGTTTTCCAATTGGACCTCGTGACACAATTGCACATTTACACCACAAAGCCAATAGTTTGTTTCCCCAACTTGCGGTGAAGGCGCTGCAGTGTCTCGTTTCGAATAACTCATCCGGCCGAGCCCAGCCTGAAATTGAAGCCCGGTACTGGCACCAAAGAACAGATGCGGACGGCCGCATAAATTTTGGGGGCATGCCTGCACAAGCGGTCGATCGCATGGTGCGTGCAATTACCCGCCCCTACCCGGGCGCCTTCGCTTACAGTGGCAGCCACAAAGTCCGCATTTATGCAGCAGAAATTCCCGCCTTGTGCCTGCGTGGCGTGCCTGGCCGCATTTGCTATGTCATGCATAAGGGCCCTTATATAATCTGCGCGGATAAAGCGATTCTCGTGACCGACTACCAGATAGAAAGCCAACCGCACCTGAAGCTAACTCACGGAAATTATCTAGAATGATTGTGACACAAAGAGTTATGCCTGAACCATTCAATCTGTCGAATAGAGTTTTGATTGTCGCGGAAATTGGGAACAATCACGAAGGCAGCTTTGAAACAGCCCAAAGAATGATTGCCAGCGCCGCCAAGGCAGGTGCGGATGCGGTAAAGTTTCAGACAATTGTCCCGGAGCATCTCGTGCACGGCGCAGATAGTGACAGACTGGCACGGCTGCGCGGATTTCAATTTTCATACGCGCAGTTTGAAGCATTAGCCCGCACCGCACTGTCCTGTGGAGTGAGATTCTTCTCCACCCCCTTTGACATCCAAAGCGCCCACTTCCTAAACAGCATTCAAGATGTCTTTAAGATTGCTTCAGGCGACAATAACTTTTTGCAATTGATCCAATGTGTAGCCGCATTCTCAAAACCGATGTTTGTGTCCACCGGGCTGGCTGACCTTGATCTCTTGCAGCGGATCTACTCAGCTACCAGTGCCATTTGGAACAAGAACGGAGTAAACCCCGGTTTTGCCTTTTTACATTGCGTGTGCAGCTATCCGGCCCCGCCTGATCAAGCCAACCTTGGTGCAATTCAAAAGCTGAAGGCGCATTTCCCCGGGGCCATAATTGGCTACTCTGACCACACACTCGGTATCGAAGCTGCCACCTTTGCTGTAGCAGCCGGGGCCCGCATTATCGAAAAACACTTCACGCTCGACAAGAACCATTCTGAGTTTCGCGACCACCAGTTATCCGCCGACCCGCAAGATTTTCGCCTGCTCGTATCCAGCATCAGGCGCGTCGAGGCCTTGCAAGGGTCAGGCGAAATCACGCCGCAGGCATGCGAGGAGGGCAATCGAGCCCCGGTGCGGCGCTCGATTGCGGCGGCGCAGGATTTAGCGGCCGGAACAATGCTTACCGCTGCTCATATTACGTGGGTCCGGCCGGGCACCGGAATTCCACCGGGCGAAGAAAGTGCAGTGCTTGGGCGGACCATCACGCGCAGCCTCGCTCAGGGTGAAATGATTGTCCATAAAGATTTGTACCTACCTGAAAAGAATGATGACGTAACTGAAAGACTTGAGCATGACAACATCGCTACCTAACACCCAATTAGCCGCCTATCGGCAGGCACGCGAGCCAAAGCATCACGAACTACGATTACTGGAACTGTTGATCCAGCGCGCACCTGAGTTGCGCTGTTTGCTCGACATTGGATGCGCGAGTGGCGCTTTCATTCAGTTAATCCGGCCCCGGTTTGCCGCGGCCAAATTCACAGGCATCGACATTTCTGCAGAACTAATTGAGCTTGCTAAAAAAAAGTTTGAGGCCGACCCCAACTGCAGTTTTTATGTGCAGGATGCACTCGCTTATACTCCACAGAATAAGTATGATGTAATTATCGCGTCCGGTGTTCTGAGCATCTTCGAAGACTTTGAGGAACCCCTCTCTAAGTGGCTATCATGGCTTGAAAGCAATGGTACTCTTTATTTGTTTGGCTGTTTCAACAGCAGAAATATAGATACGATCAACCGCTTCAGAAACCACTATGTAGGCGGAGCATGGGAAGGTGGCCTCACCTCTTACTCAATCACAACAGTCGGAAACTTTCTGACCGCTAAGGGCTATAGCCATGAATTCATTCGATTTCACCTGCCAATATCTATTTCTGAGGCTGACGACCCGATCCGCAGCTTTACACTAACCACCAGCTCTGGACAAATGATGGTCTTAAACGGAGCAAACATAATTACGGAACTCTACTACCTTATTGTCCATGATACTAAGGCTAATGACTAACTCCGCAGAATCAAACAGTATCTTTTGGGAGCGGGGATGCACTGCCCCAAATGTGGAGAGCATTGTTTTCCGCACCCACAACCGAATACTTGCGCCAATGTTTGCCCCCGAAACCCGGGGGCAGGTAAATACACTCGATTTTGGCTGTGGCCAAGGTGCAACAGTAAACTTCTTTCACCAGCAGGGATACAACGCTAGAGGGGTCGACGCGAGCTCAAAGGACATTGGAATAGCGTGCAAAATATACTCGGACATTAGCTCCAAGTTTGAGGTTTGTCATGTAGACCCTGCAAAAAATGATTGCTATGGTTTTCCAAGCAATATATCTTTGGTAACCGCGATCCAATCTCTCTATTACCTGTCCGATGATAACCTGCGGCTCTGTGTGCAAAAACTCTGCTCGAGTATGCGATCTGGCGGCGTGTTATACGCCACAATGATGGGTCCGCAGTCCTTCTTTTTTGCCAACTCCACGGAACAGCCTGATGGAATGCGGCCCGTTCGGTTCACTTCCACTCGGCAGACAATTGACCATTATTACGTCAATTTCACCATGGATGAGAGCCATTTGACGCGTAAATTTCACTTTTTAAGCCGCTTCATATCGGCAAATATGCGTTTGACTACGGCCAAGGCGAAGGCGAAGAATTTCATTACACCTTCTGTGGCGTAAGCCATAGTATGTGCGGCATCGCCGGCTTTATTGGGCACTGCCCGCTTCCCGACACCAATGTCCGGGCTGCGCTGGAGCGCATGAAGCAACGCGGCCCGGATGGTCAGATCCATCGCTACGTATGCGGTGGCAACTCGTCGGATTCGCTGCGGGTACTCTTCCTGCACTCGCGGCTTCGTATCATTGACCTTGATGATCGGGCCAACCAGCCATTTCAGATTGGTGAGTGCAGCCTGATTTTCAATGGCGAGATTTATAACTACCTTGAGCTGCGGGCGGACCTCGCCCGGAACGGCGTTGCATTTCACACCACATCTGACACAGAGGTCCTGCTGCAAGCTTACCTGCACTACGGCGCAGACTGCGTCAAGCACTTTGAAGGCATGTGGAGCTTTGCTCTTTGGGATGGCCGAACCCGGCAACTGATGCTGTCCCGCGACCGGTTTGGGGAAAAACCGCTTTACTACTACAAGTCTGCCGCGGGCCTCTACTTCGGGTCTGAGATTAAGTTTCTCACAGCACTATCCAATCAAACCTTTAAAATAAATCGTAATCAAATTCTTAGATACCTTACACTCGGTTACAAGTCACTTTACAAACAGCCGGCAACTTTTTTCGTTGAGGTTCAAGAGCTGGCCGCCGGTACAACCCTCCAACTGGACCCTGACCTCAAGCCGACTGAAAAGCGCTATTGGCAGCCCACTGTCCGCCAAACCTCAATGACGCTGGCAGAAGCAGTCGAAGGCTCCCGGCAGCATTTGTTTGAAAGTGTGCGAATTCGGCTGCGCTCGGATGTACCGTTGGCTTTCTGCCTCAGTGGGGGTGTGGACTCAGCTGCATTGGTCTCTATAGCTGCGAAACAATTTGGATGCAACGTGGCCACCTTTCGATTCTTGATTCTGACGAAAGGTACAACGAGACCTCAAATATTATGGCCACTATTCGTGACCTTGGGTGCCAACATACACTTGTAGACATACAAAACATGGCGGCATGCAGCGCCTAAAAGCACTGATTGCCTACCACGACAGCCCGATTGCTACGACCACGTACTATATTCATTCCCTGCTATCAGAGAAAATTCGGGGTCCGGTTACCGGGTAGCTCTATCTGGCACTGCTGCTGACGAACTTTATACTGGCTATTACGATCATTTTCTACTGTATCTCAACGCAATGCACAGCCATGCACACTATTCTCGATCTATGCAAGACTGGCAGCAGCACATCGCCCCTTTGGTGCGCAATCCAACTCTGCGGGATCCGCTGCTTTACACAAACCAGCCGAATTATCGTGAACATATTTTGATAATTATGCTGAATTTTGCCGCTGGCTGACGATTGAAGGCGATACCGCATTTGATAGTGCATACTCTGAAACCGTCTACTGTGATTCCATGCTGCGCAACCGCATGCTGAATGAACTGCTTCATGAAAACATTCCAGTAATACTCCATGAGGACGACCTCAATTCAATGTGCTTTTCAGTGGAAAATCGCAGCCCATATTTGGATTCGCGCTTGATTGACTTTATGTATTCTGTACCCGCAGAATACTTAATACAAAACGGCCTATGGCAAATATCTCTGCGCGAGTCCCTTAAGGGCGTGCTCAACGAGCAAGTACGCCTTGACCGCACAAGAAAGGCTTCAACGCATCTATCTCCACTTTAATAGACTTAAAGCAGGGCTGCGTCCGCGAGCAAATTCTGGATCCTGCGAACCCGGTATTCGAACTGGTGCCCCGCGCAACCACGTAGCGGCACTGCTAGATCAAGACCACCTGCCAAATCACTACAGCAAGTACCTCTTCAGCGTCATAAATGCGGGGGTGTTTCTGGAGCAGTACGCATGAAATGGTGCCGGGCTTGTATCCAGCCGAATACGCGGCCCGGCATCGTCCTTGGTGGTGATGGAATTTGCAACGCCTGCAACAATTCGCGGCGCAAAATGATTGAGATTGATTGGGGCGCGCGCGCACAGGCATTCCAGCGAGTGATCGAAAACGCAATGCTCCGCTCCAACCGTTTGACTGCGTTATTCCAGTAAGCGGTGGCAAAGACAGCACGTGGCAGGTAGTGAAGTGCTTACAATCCGGGCTAAGGCCGCTGGCAGTCACGTGGAAGACCCCGGCGCGCACCGCCATTGGCCAGCGTAATCTGGACAAATCTGGTGCAGTTGGGAGTAGATCATGTTGACTGGCAGGTAAATCCGGAAGTGGAGAAAAGGTTTCTTGTCAAAGCTTTTGAGCGCTACGGTGCAACTGCGATACCGATGCACATGGCAATGTTTAATATTCCCCTTTCAATTGCGGTCAGATTAAAAATCCCGCTGGTTGTGTGGGGAGAAAATTCCGCATTTGAGTACGGGTCAGGTGGGGACGACTCATTAGCCGGCCATTGCCTTGATGCAAACTGGCTGCGCCACTATGGCGTTACACACGGAACCACCGCGCGTGATTGGATCGACGCAGACTTGTCCGAGAAAGACCTGAGCTCCTACTTTGGCCCCACCGATGCAGAGCTAGACCACGCGAATGTCAGTGCAATTTTCTTGGTCATTATTTTGCCTGGGATGTGGCCACAAGTTTGCAGGTTGCCCAGGCGCACGGGTTCATGTCGAGTGCTACCCCGCGTACGGGAGTCTACGAATACGCCGATATTGATGATGACTTTATCTCGATTCACCACTGGATGAAGTGGTACAAATTTGGCATGACCAGAAGCTTTGACAATTTATCGCTTGAAATTCGCGCCGGACGCACCACCCGCAGTCTGGCATTAGAAATAATTAGAAAAAATGGCGAGGAGCGCCCGCACGAAGATATAAGCAGGTTTTGTGCATTTACTGGAATTAGCGAACAGCGCTTCCACCAGATTGCTGAGGTGCACCGCAATCAAGTAATCTGGAGAAAGCATGGCGGGGTCTGGCGCATGCGCAACTTTATAATTCCAGACTGGAATTGGACGTGAATATAAAGCCACGCCACCCACCGCGCGAGTTTGAAGTGGGTATTAATCAAAAAATCACGCTCAAAGACTGCGGCTCAATTCACTTGGAACCAAATGAACAGATTACGTTCGCGACCGCAGGTGGCCATGAATATGATGTGGTGCGAAAAACATGGGGGTTTTATGCAACCCCTTCCCTCAACGGTCGTCTTGAGAAATTTAACCTGCGGGCAGTACTTGTCAAAACAGGGCCGACTTCTTTTTCCTCTTATTAGTTGAAAAAGGAAAGGAACCAGAGTTTCAGAAATATGCGGATAGTGAACACCTTAGCATTGTGTGTTGGATGGACAATGCAGTTGGCCTGAGGGCATTGGGGCAACGCGTGGCTCCAGACTAGACATGTTACGAGCAAATATCGACCACTGCATGTTTTGCAGCGGCACCCGCTTTCGCACCGTATTTAAGTATTCCGGACCGCCGCCTGGCGAAATCGATTTGGGCGTTTTTGCACCCAACGAGTACCAGCGCACGATTTGGAGTTGCGAAACCTGTGGCCATTACTACCCCACCCACCAATTAGATACTGAAGCTCTTTACAGTGGTGCTTACAACAACTCCACATATCAAAGTAGCCTCGGGATGCAACAATCCTTCGAAAGGATTATCAAGCTTGCTCCAGATAAATCCGACAACACTGGCCGCTGCAACCGCATTGAACGCCATTTGCTGGAACACCTTGGACCCTTTGACCCGGCCTCGGTCTCTATACTTGATGTTGGATCGGGATTAGGGGTCTTTCCCTTTGTGATGGCGCAGCGCGGCTTCGCTGTTACGGCTGTAGACCCGGACCCTAAATCAGCTGCCCGTCTGGGGTCACTGCCAAATGTAAGTGCAATATGCAGTGATTTTTTTGAACTAACGCCGCCGCAACATTTCGATGTTATTACATTTAACAAAGTTCTGGAGCATGTCGCACGCCCAATTACGATGCTGCGGTGCGCCAAACCTTTTCTTAATCGTGGTGGCATGGTGTATATGGAATTGCCAGATGGCGAAAAAGCTGAGGCCATGGGTTCCGGCCGGGAAGAATTCTTTATTGACCATCTACATGCGTTTAGTTTTGCATCAACAAGCCTGCTCGCTGCCCGAGCTGAATTCTGCGCGGTCACAATAGAAAGACTGCAGGAACCTAGCACCAAGTGCACAATTCGTGCCTTCGCCACTGAAACTTAGAGGCGATTTACCGCAACGCGGGGCACGCGCATATCCAGCCGGCGATTTAGCAAAAACGATCGCTTTGAGCATCTATCTCTCAAACTTGCAATCAGCTCGGTAAATTTCTCCAAGTGAAAATCAGCCTACTAAGGGGCGGTCAGGCGTGTCGGTAAAACATTCTTGCGGTGATTGGTCGATTTGCCACCGCCAAAAAATAGTATAAAAGAGAAGTCGAGTGGGCTAAGGCACTATCAACACACGCTATAATGGAAATCCATTAGGAGGTTGAACGGTAATGAAAACCAACTTTAACAGTGACGGGCGCACTTTTAGCCCGCTTAAGGGCATGAACCTTATGGACATGGGAGAGCTCTTTCTTGAATGTGACGAACAGATCACTATCACGACGAACAGTGGTGCCGGGAATGACATCACTCGCAAGAGTTGGGGGTTTTACCTCTCCAACTCACTCAACCATACCCTACGGAAACGGGGATTTCGGACCGCGCTCGTCCTCAGTGACTTCACAGAAACGCCGACGCTGTATATAAATATTGTAGAAGAAGCGAAAATTGATGAATTTCTTGGTTATCTATCCGAGGTTCGCGCCCGAGTTTTGACATGGCTTGATACATGGGTACCGGAAGCCAAATGATTAACCCATTTTGGGTTGTCCTGCAGACTGCCACGGGACGCCTGATGAAATCCAGCGCCAAGCTCGATACCACCGCGCTGCTTTTCCTAGTGGATGGTTGGTGGAAACAAAAACAGACCCTGCTAGATTATCTTGCGGACGGAACTGTGGCCGATCCCGGAGGAGACGCCGCTGTCCTCGTTCACAACCCTTCCACTTTACTCACAGTTGCTATTCGGGATCGTTTCGGAATTCACTCCATATACTACGCAAAGGATGCAGGCCACCTACATGTGTCCTCATCCATTTCTGGGCTTAAACAAAGCGGATTTCGCCTCCGGCCCGACCCTATAAAAAATTGTATTTTGTCGCCAGCCACTACCGGTATTTCACATTTCCTAAAAACTCTACTTTTTTCATTGGAGTATTCTGCTTGATGCCAGGTGAATACTTAAAGATTACATCTGGATCCATCATAACAGGTAGCTTCACTGACTTGGAACTCGCCGACCTGTCCGGGCAGAGCGAGGAGGAGATCGGCAAAGAGTTTCTGCACAGGCTGAAACTTAGTGTAGCTGAGCGACTGGCCCTGGTAAAACGACCAGCATTTACCTTGAGCTCAGGAATGGACTCTTCCACGGTAGCATGCCTTGCTGCCCGGACAGTTGGGTCACCAACTCTGATAACTACCATATATGATGCACCAACACCTTACGATGAATCAGCTGAAATTTCACACACAGCAAAGGCGATTGGCGGTGAATGGTTACAAATAAAGATTTCAGTAGGCGACGTTTTAAGCATGATTGATCGTTTTGCCATCGGTAGTGATGAGCCCTGCCCAACTGTGACACAAATGGTGCACCGAATTGTTGCTCAAAGAGTCGCCGACCTAGGGCACGACGCCTTGTTTAGCGGACTAGGCGGAGACGAGGCGACTTGCGGCGAAATCGAAGAATATCTGTACTATTTCGCTGATTTACGGAGCCAAGGAATGGAGGATCGGTTAGTTAAAGACATGGTGGGGTGGACAAAATATCATGAAACACCAGAGTACCCGAAAACTCCTAGTGTTTTGGAAAATTTTTTTGCTAATGAAATAGATTTTAATTTTCCCGGGCGCGTTTTACTTAACCAACACCGTTATGATAGCAATTTCGATGTATTGTCACAAAATATTATCCGCTCACAGATTCCCCGTCCCCAATTAACAAATCCTTTTACCAGCTATTTGGTAAACAAACTTTACCAGGATCTGTTCTTTGAAACAATTCCTCCCGTGCTACGGGCCGAAATGCATAACACAAGAACAACTGGGGTGGCTACGCTTTACCCATTTCTGGATCAGAATGTAATTTTCACGGGTTTTCAACCCCATTGACCATGCGTTACAAAAATGGGACCACAAAACCCACTATTCGCGCAGCCACTAAAGGATTCCTGCCTGATAAAGCGCGAAATAATTTCTACAAGCACGGCTGGAATGCACCGACGGACAAATGGTTGCGGCGAGAAATGAAAGCAATGGTGGAGGAAATACTGGCTGACAGGAAGGTGCAACAACGCGGTATCTATAACATATCGGCAATGAGGCACCGGCTAACCGAACATGTAAATGGGCAAAAATCCCATGCGCAACTTTTTTGGCAGCTAATCAACTACGAGCACTGGTATCAAAACGCAGGCACGTAAAGGCACAGAAAAACACGGCGTGATAGAGACTTAGTGTGGAGCATATTCATGGGCTTGCGCAATACCTACCCTCCTTTGCACATCAAACACCATTACTTCAGTTTTGAGAAAGCTGTCAACTGGAAGGGCTTGGCCACTCCATTATTTCCCCATTTAGCCGATTAACTGCTGTCTACCTCATCAACCCCAATCTACGGACTGTGCCTCACAGTAAGGAGCTTCGCAAGACCAGCCCGCCAGCTGGTGCATACTGTCAGCATAGAGTGTTCCAGCCACTATTTGGTTATAGCCACCAACGCTTTTCTTTAAAGTACTCGGCATGACTAAAACGGGTCTCACAGTATTCTTGGATTGACTACGCAATCCATCCCACGAAAGAAATTCTTCCCAACAGGCATCAACCAGCAACAAACAAGAGTAGTTGTGCATGAGTTAAACTACGACTATCAGCAGGGGCTCGAAGCTCTGCGCAATAAACATCCATAGAAAGGGAGCCACATAATTGTTGAAGCACACACACCATACTCGCAATCGGTATGTTTTCAAACATCACTCACTTCCGGAGGACTGAGGCGCAGAAAACAATGAACTTTCAACATTTTAGTAGTCGGTATGCAGTCACTTCAGGAAGCAAAAAATTATGAAAGCACTATTGATAGGATCCGTTAGTGCAGCTCAGAATGCATTAGAGGATGGGCTGATCAGCAACTATGATCAATACTTGACATATGTTCCCGGCACAGCCCATTACTGTAGGACCCAGCTCGGAATAGAATGCACCGACTTAAATAGTTACCTCACACTCAATCAACAGACTGAAACATTTCTTCATATATTTCCCCTATTTACAGAAATGCTACTGGACTTGGACAACACCAACGTGTCAGTACTAAAGAGTTTCGGATCAATACCAGAGCTTAATTGGTACTACACTTTTAGGCGGGACGCCACCTTTGGATACGTAGGCCTGTTGCTCTTTGATTCCGCTCTGCGCCGCTACTTAGCGGCAAATCAGATTAATCACCTCTCACTGTACGACAGCCTCGCGCCTTTCAAGCCAACTATTCTCTCTGACTTGCGCCTGATGATACTCCGCCACGTAACAGCGGCTGCTTTTGTGACGTTCGAGGCACACCATCAGAAACCAACGACCATTCGCCGGGCAATTAATGCAGCGCTGGCAAAATGGTTATCTCGGGCAAAACACATTCACACTTCGCTAAAGTATTACGGAAAGCTCATCCGTTTTATTTTACAGGCGCATTTTTTTACAAAAGCTTCGCCCGCCATATTTTTTGACCATCTTTATGAACTCAATTACCTTCCGCTTGGATCAGTGCACAAGCTGAGTGTCCCCTTCGCCGAATTTGGAACACACATTCCAGCGTGGTTGAGCCCTGTGAAGCTCCGGTTACCGCACCAAATTCCGTCTAGCAGTATTGACCTCCAAAAGCACTCCGAACTTCCATATGCCAAACAAGTGGCAGATGTACTAACAAATTTTTTTCGGGATCATATCTATGAATATGACGCAGCACTGAAATACACCAAGTTTTTAGTGGAAAAACATAAAATTAAGATCGCAGTCTGGGGAAATTCTCCCTGTGAGATTTCTCCACGAAGCGTGGTAATTGACTACCTCAGACGATTAGGCGTTTGTGTAATAGGAGTACAACACGGGGGCGACTATGGAACCCTAGAGCTATATGACACAGTGCATTGCCAGCTTGACTATCTATCCTGCGATAAATTTCTCGGTTATGGTTCCATTAACTTAGAGGCATTTTATATACCTGATACTGGTTTTCAGACAGCAAGCATGATCGCGACCGGATCGATAAAGAACTACGCGATCAGCCAAATCTCCCCAACTACAAAAGGCTGCCCATTGACGTGCTGTTTCCCATGAATTTTTCCTGCGACATATTCAACGGAGATATGTTCCCACGAGCCGACTTGGTGCTTGAGCGTCAGCTGAGAATCATCAATTTTCTAGAAACTTGTGGAGCATCAGTTGTAATTAAGCTTTTTAAAGGGTCACTGAAAAATCGGCCTTGGAACGAAAATATGTTTGGATCTTTCCATGCAATCAAAAACCTACGGCACTGTGCCGTAAACGATGAGTTAACCCTTGATGAAGCACTGCTCCACTACCACCCAAAACTTGTAATTCTTGAGAATTTGGGCACCCCTCTATCCGACAGTGTGTTTCATGACGTTGAAATCATTCTGTTTTCAGATCCATTCCGGTTTAAGCCCCATGTGCGCACTCTCGTCGAGAAGCGAGTGCACCTAGCGGATACTTTTGAAGACTTTATGAAACTAATTTTGTGCTTTCTGAAGGGCGATTTGCCAACCCTGAGAAATTCTGAATTTTATGAAACCCATATATGTCCGCCCGGAAATGTATTCGACCGAGTGCTGGAGCAACTCCGATAGCAACTATGCCAAGAAGGCAACAATTTCATTGCAGTCATTCCAACCAACACCATTGCACGTACGCAACCTCTTGCCAAAATTGTAGTCGAAACAAATAATACACACCAACCACAAAATACTTAGAAATGCTTAACGCCAGCGCAGTTTGTTGTAATCATTGGTCGGCTCCCCCGCCGCCCCTACCTAAAACTCGCAATCACATCCAGCGGCTGGCGCGCAATGTCCGGAACGCGCGCGGCCAGCGCGGGGTAGCCCGCCACCAGCAGCACAAACGCGCGCTCGTGGGCAGGCCGGCCAAGCAGTTCGTTCAAGAAACCCATCGGACTGGGCGTGTGCGTCAGGACAGCTAATCCCGCCTGGTGCAGCGCCGCAATTAGAAAGCCGGTGGCAATGCCAACGGACTCGCTGGCGTAGTAGTGCTTGATTGGGCTGCCATCGGCGCTAATGCCGTGCGGCTGCATAAAAACTGCAATCAGCCATGGCGCAATCTCCAGGAACGGCTTTTCAGAATCCGTGCCCAGCGGACCCAGCGCTGCCAGCCATTGGGGCGTAGCGCGCTTGGCGTAGAACTCGCGCTCTTCTTCCTCGGCGGCGTGGCGCAGGCGCTGGCGCAGCCGCGCATCCGCTTTGCCAACGGCTACAAAATGCCAAGGCTGCAAGTTGGCGCCGCTGGGCGCTGAACCGGCCGTGCGGATAGCCGCTTCAATTATGGCGCGCGGCACCGCGCGGTCGGAGAACTCGCGCACGGAACGGCGCGCAGCCATGTTTGCGCAAAACGCTTCAGCGCGCAGCACGCCCTTGGCCGGCGCGATTGCTTTGAATCAAGCAGCTTGGTTCTTGGTGGCGGCTGATTCACATTCACTTAGTTGCAGGTGGAAATTTCTCGGAGCAAGCTCTGATGCTACCCGAAGCTATGACCGACGCGCGAAAACATTTTCCGGCTGGTTACTCACGCACGGCGTAATTGCCGCGCACCACCCACTTGTATGTGGTCAGCTCGCTGATGCCCATTGGGCCGCGCACGTGCAGGCGCTGCGTGCTCACTGCAGTTTCGCCGCCCAGCCCCAACTGCGCGCCGTCGTTGAAGCGCGTGCTGGCATTTACAAACACGCCCGCTGAGTCCACTTCGGCCACAAAGCGCGCAGCGTGCGCCTCGGTTTGCGTCAGGATGCCATCCGAGTGGGCGGTGCTGTGCTGCGCAATATGCGCCAGCGCTTCGTCCAATCCGCTCACCACTTTCAAGCCCAGCACCAGCGCCAGCCACTCTGTGTCAAAGTCCGCTGCTGCTGCCGCGCTCACGGCCGGGTTGCCGGCCAGCACAGCGAGCGCAGCGCCATCAGCCCGGAACGCAACGCCGGCCGCGCCCAGCCGTGCAACCACCGCCGGCAGAAGTGCGGGCGCCAGCGCTGCATCCACCAGCAGCGTGTCGAGCGCGTTGCAAACCGACGGGCGCTGCACCTTGGCGTTGTAAATTACATCGAGCGCTGCGGCTTGATTGGCGCTGGCATCCACATACAGGTGGCACACCCCCACCCCGCCGGTGATGACCGGCACGCGGCTGTGCTCGCGGCAAAACTGGTGCAGCGCATTGCCGCCGCGCGGAATCAGCAAGTCCAGATGTTCTTGCAGTTGTAACAGCTCCAGCAGCTGTGCGCGATCAGTGCTTTCAATCAGCTGGATGGCAGCCACGGGAAGCCCGGCAGCTGCCAGCGCATTGCGCACCAGCGCGCCGAGCGCAAGATTGCTGCGCAACGCTTCGCTGCCACCGCGCAGGATGGCAGCGTTGCCTGTGCGCAGGCACAGCGCCGCCACATCAACCGTCACGTTCGGGCGCGACTCGTACACCACGCCCAACACGCCGAGTGGCACGCGCTGGCGGTGCACCTGCAAGCCATTGGCCAGCGTGCGCTCGTCAAACTTTTCGCCGATGGGGTCCGGCGCTGCGGCAACAGCTGCCACATCCGCTGCCATTGCGTCGAGGCGCCGGTCATTCAACAGCAGGCGCTCAGCAAGTGGCTCGCTGATGCCTGCGCTGCGCGCGGCAGCCAAGTCGGCTGCATTGGATGCAAGCACAAGTTGCTGCTGGGTTCGCAATGCATCCGCCAGCGCGTGCAGCGCCTGCGTGCGCTGCGCTGCAGGCGCCAGCGCCAGTGTGCGCGCCGCCACGCGGGCAGCGGCCCCCGTTGTGCGCAGCGTGCTCACAGTGCGGAACCAGCGCGTGCCAGCAGCACCATATGGTCGCGGTGAATCACTTCATCACCATACTCATATCCCAATAACGCCGTAATCTGATCCGAATGCTGCCCGCTGATGACGCGCAGCTCGCCCGCTGCATAGTTTGCAAGGCCGCGCGCCAGCTCATGGCCGGCCGCATCCAGCACGGCCAGCGTGTCGCCGCGCTCAAACTCGCCATGCACCGCAGCCACGCCCACCGGCAAAAGGCTGCTGCCGCGCGCGAGCGCAGCGGCCGCACCCGCGTCTACTTGCACGCGTGCCTGCCCATCCCAGCCCGAGAGGATGTAGCGCTGCGGCTCTCCAGCGCAGACACAGCGCAGGCAGGCGCGTGCCCAGCGCCTCGCCGCGCGCCACGCGCAGCAGCAACCTGCGGCTCGCTGCCAGCAGCAATGACAGTGGCCACGCCGGACTGGCGCGCGAGGGCAGCCGCTTGCAGTTGGTATGCATGCCGCCAGTGCCCTGCGCGCCGTTGGCGCCAGCCGCCTCCCAAACTGCTGCCGGAATCTCCGCGCTGCTAATCTCGTGCAGCAGTTGCGCTTGCGGATGGTGCGCGGTCCGCGCTGAACAAGCCCGGCTGATCGGTTGAGCAGCAGCAGCAGGTCCGCCTCCACTAGGTTGGCCACGAGCGCCGACAGGTTGTCGTTGTCGCCCACGCGAATCTCTTCGGTGGCGACAGTATCATTTTCATTTACGATGGGAATAATGTGCTGGTCCAGCAGCGCAAGCAGCGTATGGCGCGCGTTAAGGTAACTGCGCCGGCGCGTAAGATCGCCGCGCGTGAGCAGCACCTGCGCCACGGGCTGCGCCTGCTGCTCAAAGATGCGATCGTAGAGCGCCATCAAGCGCGGCTGGCCAACTGCAGCCAGCATCTGCTTGGCGGGCACAGCCTTGGGCAGCAGTGGCTGGCCCAGCCGTTCGCGGCCGGCGGCAATTGCGCCGGATGAAACGAGCACTACCTGGCAGCCACGGTGGCGCAGCGCCACAAGCTGCTGCACCAAATCCGTAAATGCGCTCCACAGAGAGGCTGGGCTGCCCGCCCGTAGCGTGGAGGTGCCCACCTTTACAACAATGCGCTGGTACAAGTTAATGCTCAACTTACGCCCGAATGCAGCAACTGCGAAATTATAATGTGCAACATGGTGAATCACTAGGCATGGCGCAACGCAAGCGCAAGCAGCGTGTGGCGGTGCAAGCACCGCCTGCATCGGCAGCGCCGCGGTTTCCGCGCTTGCAGGCCGCGCTGCCGCTTGCGCAGCAAATGATTCAATCATGGGCGGCCTGCTGCTGGTGGCAACCATTGTCTTCACTGATGCCCGGATTGCGCGCCACAAGTTTCTTCTGGCTGATGAGGGCGCTGAGATTGAACCAACTGCAGCGTCACGCCGCTTACCACCGGCCGCTCAACGGGCGGATACTTTCCGGTGTATTACTCGCTGCAGCGCGTAGCCACAGACTACTGGCCGCGCTACGACGAAAGCATTCTGGTGGGCTATCGGCTGGTGAGCCTGGCGTTTGCGGGGCGTCAGCATGGGCACACTGTTCGCGGTGCTGTATTGGCAGCTGGGCGCAGCGTGGGCATATTTAGCGCTTGCAACTATGGCAGGGCAGAACATTTTCCATTTTTATGCCGCTGAGAGCCGGCCATACTTTGCATGGCTGGCGTGCTTTATGCTGGCGCTGCTGGCTGCCGCAGTGGCGGGTGCGTTGGATTGGCAAAAACTGCGCAAGCGGGAGTATGGCCTGGCTGCTGGTGGCCTGCCTGCTGCTTACATTGGTGGCCACACCCGGTGTCGCGCAGGCTGCCACGCTGGCTGCTCACCTGCGCATTGTGCTGGCGCCTGCTTGCGCCCACGCCCATTCCGTGGAGCGCGCACTGCTGCTGATTGCTCCGCCGATTGCACTGATGAGTGCGCTATGGTTTTACTATGCGGGCGTTATAACCACCGGTCGCATAAGCTCTACCGGACCGGACATCAAACAATGTGGTTTTTGAACTACAACACGGCGAGACCA
>BGOS01000022.1 GCA_003569365.1 Anaerolineaceae bacterium | reverse complement strand
GCCGCGCGCGAGCGCAGCGGCCGCACCCGCGTCTACTTGCACGCGTGCCTGCCCGTCCCAGCCGGAGAGGATGTAGCGCTTGCGGCTCTCCAGCGCAGACACAAGCGCAGGCAGGCGCGTGCCCAGCGCCTCGCCGCGCGCCACGCGCAGCAGCACCTGCGGCTCGCTGCCAGCAGCAATGACAGTGGCCACGCCGGACTGGCGCGCGAGGGCAGCCGCTTGCAGTTTGGTATGCATGCCGCCAGTGCCCTGCGCGCCGTTGGCGCCAGCCGCCTCCCAAACTGCTGCCGGAATCTCCGCGCTGCTAATCTCGTGCAGCAGTTGCGCTTGCGGATTGGTGCGCGGGTCCGCGCTGAACAAGCCCGGCTGATCGGTGGAGCAGCAGCAGCAGGTCTGCCTCCACCAGGTTGGCCACGAGCGCCGACAGGTTGTCGTTGTCGCCCACGCGAATCTCTTCGGTGGCGACAGTATCGTTTTCATTTACGATGGGAATAATGTGCTGGTCCAGCAGCGCAAGCAGCGTATGGCGCGCGTTAAGGTAACTGCGCCGGCGCGTAAGATCGCCGCGCGTGAGCAGCACCTGCGCCACGGGCTGCGCCTGCTGCTCAAAAATGCGATCGTAGAGCGCCATCAAGCGCGGCTGGCCAACTGCAGCAGCATCTGCTTGGCGGGCACAGCCTTGGGCAGCAGTGGCTGGCCCAGCCGTTCGCGGCCGGCGGCAATTGCGCCGGATGAAACAAGCACTACCTGGCAGCCACTGTGGCGCAGCGCCACAAGCTGCTGCACCAAATCCGTAATGCGCTCCACAGAGAGGCTGGGCTGCCCGCCCGTAAGCGTGGAGGTGCCCACCTTTACAACAATGCGCTGGTACAAGTTAATGCTCAACTTACGCCCGAATGCAGCAACTGCGAAATTATAATGTGCGCATGGTGAATCACTAGGCATGGCGCAACGCAAGCGCAAGCAGCGTGTGGCGGTGCAAGCACCGCCTGCATTGGCAGCGCCGCGGTTCCCGCGCTTGCAGGCCGCGCTGCCGCTTGCGCTGCAAATACTTCAAATCATGGGCGGCATGCTGCTGGTGGCAGCCATTGTCTTCACTGATGCCCGGATTGCGCGCCACAAGTTCTTCTGGCTGGATGAGGGCGCTGAGATTGAAACCAACTGCAGCGTCACGCCGCTTACCACCGGCCGCTCAACGGGCGGATACTTTCCGGTGTATTACTCGCTGCAGCGCGTAGCCACAGACTACTGGCCGCGCTACGACGAAAGCATTCTGGTGGGCTATCGGCTGGTGAGCCTGGCGTTTGCGGGCGTCAGCATGGGCACACTGTTCGCGGTGCTGTATTGGCAGCTGGGCGCAGCGTGGGCATATTTAGCGCTTGCAACTCTGGCAGGGCAGAACATTTTCCATTTTTATGCCGCTGAGAGCCGGCCGTATTTTGCATGGCTGGCCTGCTTTATGCTGGCGCTGCTGGCTGCCGCAGTGGCGGGTGCGTTGGATTGGCAGAAACTGCGCAAGCGGGAGTATGGCCTGCTGCTAGTGGCCTGCCTGCTGCTTACATTGGTGGCCACACCCGGTGTCGCGCAGGCTGCCACGCTGCTGCTCACCTGCGCATTGTGCTGGCGCCTGCTTGCGCCCACGCCCATTCCGTGGACGCGCGCACTGCTGCTGATTGCTCCGCCGATTGCGCTGATGATTGCGCTATGGTTTTACTATGCGGGCGTTATAACCACCGGTCGCATAAGCTCTACCGGACCGGACATCAACAATGTGGTTTTTGAACTACAACACGGCGAGACCAAGCTGCTGGTGGAAGTGCTGCGCCTGCTGTTCGCCGGCCCGCACCCGGTGGCAGACCTCGAGATCACAATCCCCAACGGCTCCGCTCCGGTGCTGCAAGCCCTCAACCTGTTGATGCTTGCGGGCGTAGTGGCGCCCGTGTTTTGGTGGCGCCAGCGCGCCACGCTGGACCGCCCCACCCGCTTTCTTTTTGTGCTGACAGTTTGCGCGCTGGGCCAGATTGTGTTGAGCGTTCCAATTGCAATCGGCTTGGCATTCAGCTATTACTTTGTGGCCAAGATGTTCATTTACTTGATTGCATGCTACGCCGTGCTGGTGCTGGCCGGCGCGCAGCTGCTATTGCAGTTTGCATTGCAGGCGTACCCGCATAGCCAGCGGCTGGCTAATGGAGTGGTACGGGGCGCACTGCCCATAGTGGTGGTGCTGCTGGTAGCGCGGCACGTGCAAAATTACAACGATGCGTTCTGGCTCAAGTACGATGGGTTCATCAAATCTGCCGAGATCTCCTGCAGCTACTGGGGAGACACCACAATGTTCTACAAAGCGGCGCAATCTTCGCCCGAAATTCCGTTCAATATGATCGTTACAATTGCGGAGAAGATGCATCGCTGTCCGCCGCCCGCTGCAAACCAGCGCAAAGCACTGTCGCATGTGGCCCTCGCCAGCTCGTCCGGATTCGAAACGGGCCTCAATTTTTCGGATGCGCCACCCGCCAACCTGAGCGTCATGTCCTACTGCGGGCGCGAGGTGCTGATCTCCCGCTGACGCCAACGCTGCCCAACCGGCAGCCCACCGCTCCCGCGTGGCGCGGGTTACTGCGACCAGCTGGTTGGCGAGCGATCCCAGCGCTGTGAGCGCAGCTGATGCAATGTGGCTGTCAGCAGCGGCGCAGCCTCGCTGCAGGCCACGTTTGCGCGCACATGCTGTCCTTTGCGCATGCCCGGGATCACAGTGTGCACATCCGGATTGGACAGGATAAAGCGCAGGGCAAGCTCCGGCATGCTGACGCCCGGTGGCAGATGCGGGCGCAGCCGCTCGGCATGTTCCACACTTGCCGCCAGATTCTCCGCAACAAAATAGCCATTGCGCCAGTCGCCTTCCGGCCAAGTGCTGGCAGTGGTGAGCGTGCCTGTCAGCGTGCCTTCATCAAATGGCACGCGCGCAATCACGCCGATGTTGAGTTCACGGCAAACTGGAAACAGCTCATCCTCCGGATTTTGATCAAAGATGTTGTAGATCACCTGCACCGCATCCACACAGCCGGTGCGCAAAGTGCGAATCACATTTGCCGGCTCCCAGCGGTTGATGCTAACGCCCACAGCCTCCACCAGGCCTTCGCGCTTCAGGTCATCCATGGCGCGCTGCCATTGCACGTCTTCGGCCCAGTCATCCTCCCACACATGGAACTGGATTAGGTGCAAACTAGGCAGCGCCAGATTGGCAAGACTCTTTTCAACATACTCGCGAATGTGAGCCGCTGGAAATGCATTTTGCAGTGCGTCCCCGCGCCGTGATGGCCACTGCATATTCTTTGGTGGAATCTTTGTGGCTGTAAAGAGCGAACGGCCGGGATTGGCGCGCACCAGCCTGCCTAGCAGCTTTTCGCTGTGCCCCGCACCATAGCCCCAAGCCGTGTCAAAAAAATTGCACCCGAGATCAACCGCCAGCTGCAATGCCTGCGCGGATTCGCCGTCATCTGAACCGCTCCATCCGCCCATGCCCCACATGCCGTAGCCAACCTCACTCACCTGCCAGCCAGTCCGCCCGAATGTGCGCTTTCGCATCGCTTCAATCTCCTTGTGTCATACCCGCCACTATTATAATAAGGTGTCCTGACATCCTCTTTTGAAGACGGATATTGACGTGCCCACACCAGACGATATTTCCGCCCAAATTGCCGCGCAGATTGCCACGGCGATTCTAAAAACGCCCAAGCACCTGCCGGCGGTGGATGCTGCGCTCATCAGCAGCGGGTTGATCGATTCGTTTCATCTGGTGGATCTGGCATTGTTCGTTGAAGATACTTTCGGAGTGCGGCTGGACGATGGCGATCTGAATGCGCAATGCTTCGACTCCGTTGCGCAGTTGACGGCGTTGATAGTGCAGCGCCAGGCAGGGTAGCGTGCGGTGGCAACAGGCAGTGAAGTTCGAGCACACACAAACATTCTTTTCAACGCATAGGTCGCGCCGGAGAATTTGCAAATGAACGTTTTCAGTCGGGTTTTTCCACCGCGCATGCTCAAGATTGATCAAGCAGGGATGCCGCGAAAACTTGCGCTCTTAGATGTAGGCGCGCGCGGCGGGATCCAGTGGCCGTTTGACCAAATAGGTCGCAACTTGTTATCAGTGGTTATGGTGGAGCCCGATCCCGTTGAGGCTGCCCTGCTGAATCAATCATTTGAGGCTTCTGGTGACACAGTTCTCGACAGCGCGCTGTGGCGCGAAGACAAAGTGCTATCCCTCAACATTACCCGGTCACCCGGTGCATCTTCGGTTTTTAAGCCGGATCGCAAATTTCTGGATCAATTTCCGCAGTCCAATCGATTTGACATTCTGCAAACTCCGGAAGTTGCGGCAAAAACCATTGACGGGCTGGCTTCCGCCAACAAACTCCCGAGTATTGATTTTATTAAGATTGATGCGCAGGGCGCAGAACTTGCCATTCTTGAGGGTGGCAAAAAGTTTTTGCAATCACAGCTCGTCGGCCTGGAAGTAGAAATCAGTTTTGCATCGCAGTATACCGGGCAGGCATTGTTTGCAGATGTAGAGCCCTTCGTGCGCACTCAACTTGGACTTGAGTTATGGGACTTGCGAAAATCATATTGGAAATACCGGCCTGGCCACGCTGCAGCGGGGCCCGTTAAAGGCAGGCTGATATTTGGCGATGCACTATTTTTTCGTCCGTTGGAAAGTTTGGAGGCATGGCTGGGCGGTTTGTCATCCGGAGACGCCAAAGAAAAAACCACAATGCTGGTGCTGGTTACCCTACTGTACGGATATTTGGACTACGCAAATGCACTGCTGGCCACGCCGTTCGTCGCTGGCTATCTCGGGGTCCAGCAGGCTGAAATTTTAAGCCAACTGGTGCAGTGGGCAGGCGGCGGGTTACGCCCGTTTCAAAACGGGAGCGCGGCACTTTTTGCGTTATTCGATGGGTTGTCGCGGGCATTCCAACCAAGTCACGGCGGCTGGGCATCCGTCGGTCAGCGGCTTGGATCGCGGCGGCGGGGACCACTCTGGCTATAAGTCACAGCCTAGGGACCGCATCAACCGAACCATTTACCCCGCCACCCACGGTGACGCTCATCGAAAACTTTTCTCAGCGCTTGCTGCGGCATGCAGCTGCCACGCCAAACCGGGCTGCCGTGCAACTGCTGCAAGCCGGCCAGCCGGACCACACGCTCACTTACGCCGATTTGTGCGCGCACGCCGCGGGCTACTCGGCAGCGCTTGCGAGCGGCGGCGTGCAGCCGGGCGAAGTGGTGATCATCATCCTGCAGCATGGCGCTGCGCTGCTGGCGGCTTATTGGGGTGTGGTGCTGCACGGCGCAGTGCCAGCCATCATGCCATTCCTCACCGAGAAGCTGGCACGCGAGCGCTACCTTGCCGACCTCGCCAGCCTGCTGCGCATCACGCAGCCCGCTGCCCTCATCACCTATGCAGCCTTTGAAAATGCGGTGCGTTTGGCACTGCCGCCGGACGCCAGCGTGCGTGCCGTGCTGCTGAGCGAAGCCGTAACCCCGCTAGCGCAGTGGTCAGCCGAAACCCTTGCGGGCACCCGCGCTGACCCACATGCCGTGGCTTTGCTGCAACATTCATCCGGCACAACCGGCCTGCAGAAGGGCGTGGCGCTTTCGCATCAGGCAGTCTTCAACCAGCTGCAGGCCTACGGCGCCGCCCTGCAAACCAGCAGCGCGGATGTAGTGGTGAGCTGGCTGCCGCTCTATCACGACATGGGCTTGATTGCCGGTTTCATAATGCCCATCCTGAGCGGCATGCCGCTGGTGCTGCTGTCGCCTTTTGACTGGGTGCGGCGACCAGCCTTGCAGCTGCAGGCCATCTCCACGCACCGCGGCACGCTCAGCTGGCTGCCAAACTTTGCGCTCAACTTTTGCGCGCAGAAGATCCGCGAGCGCGATCTGGAGGGCGTGGACCTGCGCAGCCTGCGGGCGCTCATCAACTGCTCGGAGCCAACGCGCGCCGAGAGCCACACCCTGTTCGCGCAGCGCTTTGCGGCTAACGGCCTCGCCCGTGGCGCGCTCGCCACTTGTTACGCAATGGCGGAAAATGTTTTTGCGGTCACGCAGTCTGAATTGGGCAGTGCGCCACATGTGGATGTGGTGGATCCGGCTGCTTTGAGCCGCGCCGAAAGTGCGCAAGCGCTGCGTACCGAAGCTGGCGGCGCACAAATGCTTTCCAATGGCCGCGCGCTGCCAAATGTGCAAATAGAAATTCGCAGCGCGGACGGTGCCGCGCTGCCGGAGCGGCATCTGGGAGAAATTGCGCTGCGCAGCGACTGCCTGCTTGAAAGCTACTACAAGCGCCCGGACCTGACCGGCAGCGCATTCAGTGGCGGTTGGTACCTAACCGGCGACCTTGGCTATCTTGCGGATGCTGAGCTATACATCACCGGCCGCAAGAAGGATGTGATGATTGTGGGCGGCAAGAATATTCACCCGCACGACATTGAGGATCTGGCGGGCGCAGTGGCTGGAGTGCATGCCGGGCGCGTTGTGGCGTTTGGCGTGTTCAACGCCGAGCGCGGCACAGAGGATGTGGTGCTAGTGGCCGAGGCTGACACACCGGCTGCTGCGGATGTGGCTGCGGCAGTGCGCGACCGCGTAAACCGCGGCACGGACGTGGCCCTCGCAGCGGTGCATCTGGTGCCGCCGGGCTGGATCATCAAGACCAGCAGCGGCAAAGCAGCGCGCAGCGCCAACCGCGATAAGTATCAGGCCGCAGTCGCGGACGCCGCGCCGGAGTAGCGCGCTAGCCGCCAGCCATTGCCTGCTGAACCGCGCTGCACGCCGGGCAATCGCCGGTGGGCCGCACCATGGCAAAACCTGCCTGCGGGTCATCCGCCCACAAGGTGAAGTCCACGTTGAAGATTATCATCAGCCGCACATTGCCCTGCCGCCGCGCCAGCCGCACCGCATCTGCAAGATACTGCGCATGCTCCGCAACCGTATTGTTGTAGGGGGCGCGCCACAAAAACGCAGCGGGCACTGTGCCCCACTCCTGCCCGGAAAGGTAGCCGATCTCCGTGAAGCACAGCGGCCGTGATTGGCTGCTGGCAGCGCGGTACTGATTGACCATGCCCTGGTAGTAACGCGTGTAATGGCCGGAGCTGCCGCGCGGGTCGCCGCTGGTGGCAGCCGGCGGCATGATGCCCTCGTTGTAATGCACGCCGATGCAATCCACATAATTCAGCCCGCCCGCAGCCAGCATGCCGGCAATGAACGGTGCGTCATCACAGCCCTGCGTGCCGCAGCCGCCAAAGTAGCCCGTGGGCGAAGGCGCACCAGAGACTACAAGCGTGTTTGCATTTGCAGCCTTGATGGCGCCATGTGCCTGGCGCAGCATTTCCGTGTACGCCACCGGGCTGATGGTGCCCGCCAGCCACTCACGCGGCAGGTTCATTTCATTCCACACCTCAATCCCATCTGCCCCAAGCGCGGCCAGCGCGCCCACAAAACTTGCGTACTCCGCGTAATATGCGGGCGCCGTATGCTGCGGATCGCCAAGCACGCTCAGCAAAACTTTAAATCCCTTGCTGTGCGCATCAGTCACCAGCCCGGCTTGGCCGGCCGCACCAGCGCCCGGCGCCCAGCGCACCTGGCGCTTCACCCATGTCATGCCCGTCTGGCGCATGAGGTCCGGGTAAGCAAAGCTGGCCACCTGTCCGCCCAGCTCAAAACTGCCGCTTCGAATTATTTTGGGGGCAGCCGCAGCGGGCGCGGCTGCAGTGGCGCCGGCGCAGCCGCAACTGCCGCGGCCGGTGTGGCGGCGGCTGCCGGCGTGGCGGCAACAGCCACTTTGGCCGTGCCGATTTGTGGCAGCGCAGTCACCACACCTGGCAGTTCAACAAAGCGCGCCAAGACCCACAACAGATCCTTGCTGCCTTTGGCGGTCACTTGAATCCACAAGTTGTCCGCGCTGCGCCCAACAGCAGTTACCGGCGCGCCCTTAGCCATCAGCTGCATTCGCTGGCTGTCAGTTGCCGGGGCAGCGCGCAAAAAGATGGCAGACTGCGCAATCTTTGCGTCCTGCACAGCCGGGTTGCCGGCCTTGGCGGGCGCAGCAGCGGCCGGCGCAACTGCACCAGCCGGGCTGGCAACCACCGGCACAGTCGCAACATCAACAGACAGCTTGCCGATGATTGCAGCCACCCAGGTGTTGCTGCCAAACTTGGGCAAGTCCACCAGCAGCCAGCTGCTCTGCACATTCCGGCCGAGGACGGTTACCTGGTCTCCCTTGAACACGGCGCCCATCACCGCCCCGTTGTTATCCGGAGTGGCGCGCACAAACGCATTGAACGCAATCACAGTCAATACTGCCGGCTCGGCAGCGGTTGCAGCGGCATGCGCCAGCGGCGCGCCAGCCAGCCAAAGTGCAAGCACGCCAAGCATAAATTTAACTGCCAGTCCACGGGGCTGATTATTCAATTTCAAACTCCTGAAGGGTATGGGCGCAGCCGCCGACGGCGATGCACTGGACGCAATCGTACCGTTTGCCGTGGCCACCGTCAACCACTGCTTCACCCATTGCCAAACGCATGGACGCCCGCATTTTATGCGCCAGCCAGCGCATGCTGATACCATTCACCCGATGTTGAAGCCGCGGGTTTTATGGTTGCGCGCCCTGATTGCAATTGCTTCGCTAATGCTTTTGCTGGCGCTCTCGGCGGGGCTGGGAATGGCCATCATGGCCGGCGCCTTGCGGCTGTGGCCGGGCTTGCTGCAAAGTGCGCAGTGGGCGCAGCCGCCGGCTGCACCGTCAGCCACACCAGCGCCAACTGCCACGGCGCTGCCCAGTGCTACCGCCACTGCAGTGGCCACCTTCACCGCCACGCCCATCTTCCAGCTGCCGGGCCGCGTCACCGGTGACCAGCTGCGCCTGCGGCGCACACCCGGCTCTGCCGGCGAGCGCATTGCGCGCCTGCCCACAAATACCACACTGGCCTTGCAAGGCCGCTCCGCGGACTTTACATGGTTTGAAGTAACCACCACCGACGGCCTGCATGGCTGGGTGGGTGCCGAGTACATTGAACTGGTCGGCCAGATTGCAGACCTGCCCGTAACCGGCCAGATAAAAATGGCCGGCGACGAAGCCAGCGTGGCGCGCAACGCCAGCCCGGCACCTGCGCTGCTCAGCGCGCCGGACTCGCGCGACAAACCAGTGGTTGAGTTTTTGCTGCTGCCCGACACGCCGCTTGGGCTGGCGGGCCGCTCGTCAGACGGCCTGTGGCTGCAAGTGGTGTCGCCCTATGGCGACATTGGCTGGGTGCCGGCTGACAAGGTGAACCTGCTGGTGCCAATCGATGCGGTGGCAATTACATTTGAGGCGGCGGCAGCGCCGGCCCCGGAAGTAGCAGCTGCCGACCTGCCAACTGCTGCCAGCGATCCGGCCAACAGCACATCCGTTGCAACACCACCGGGCACAACTACTGCTGCGGACAGTGCCACACCTGCGCGCACTGCCGTAGCGCTGGCCAATGCCACCGCAACCGCGGTGCGCACTGCGCTGGCCGCAACCATAGCGAGCGCCACACCCGTGCCGGCCAAGCCCACAGGCAGCCCGCTGCCAACAAAGACGCTAGCAGCCTTCACGCAGCCACCCACCCAACCGGTACCCAAAACACCCGCCGCGCCATTTGACCCCAAGCTGTACATCTCCAACATCACACCGCGGGCGCGCGAAATATTTTTAGCGGGACAGGCGCGTGGCAACCGCGCCGACCGGTTTTCAAAAGTTGGCGACAGCATCACGATCCCGCCGCAGTTTCTGGCGCTGATTGACAAGGGCGATTACAACCTGCGGCGTTACGCGGCGCTGCAGGCCACAATTGATTTTTTCTCGGCGACGCCGGTGCGCAATGGCAGCTCGTTTGCAAACCAGTCGCTGGCCGCAAAGTTTGGCTGGCCCACGCGCCAGGTGCTGAACCCGTGGGCAGCGGGCGAAATTTGCAGCGCCGGCGAGATCCCGTTGGAGTGCGAGTACCGGCTGACGCAGCCGGCGGTGGCGCTGATCATGCTGGGCACCAACGATGTGCCCAGTACTCCGGCCGCAGTTTACGCGGATGCGCTGCGCGAAATAGTGGAGTTTTCAATTTTGCGCGGCGTGATCCCCGCGCTCAGCACCATCCCGTCTTTTAACCGGGCGGGCAGCGAACAGCGCCCGCGCGAACTAAACGCAATTGTGGTGGCGCTGGCGCTTGATTATCAAATTCCGCTGTGGGACTTTTGGGCGGCCACGCAGCATCTGCCCAATCACGGCCTGAGCGGCGATGGCGTGCATCCGGCTTGGGGACCGGCGCCGGCAGATTTTACCGAGGACAACTTGCGCCAGTACGGCGGCGCAATGCGCAACCTGCTGGCACTGCAAATGCTGGACAGCCTGCGCACGCAGGTAATGAAATAAAAACGCGCTGCTAAGGCGCGTCCAAGCCGCGCCGCACTGCGTCAATAGTTTGCAGGGCCGTGAGGTTGCGCACCACCCACCCGGTCTTCAATGCTTCGCGGTCATTGAAGCGGTTCTTGGCAAAGGTCAGGTGAAAGCTATCACTAACCAGCCCGTAACCCGGCAGCGCACGCGTCGCGCGCCAGAAGTTCCACAACGGCAGCTGATTGTCGCGCGCGAGCCCTATAATTATTTTATTGATGTGATCGTCGCCTTCAAGGTTATCCGCCTTGGTGGCCAGCACCGGCAAAATTCCACGCGTAACTAGAAAGTCAATGGCGCGCTGCATTGATGCGCCAAAGAAAGCGCCGTTGTAAGCATCATTAGTGCCCAGCAGCAGCAGCGCAATGCTGGGCCGGTGCACGCGCACTTCACAACCGAGGGGCGACTCCTCGGCTCCGCAAATTGACGCGTCCGACCACATGGGCGAAAACGCAGCCGTGATGGTGAAACCTGTGCTGACCGCCAAACTCTTGCGGCCGAACGAACCATCATAAAAATCGATCGTGGCTTGCAGTTTGCTGTACGGCCCAAGGTTGTAGCGTTGCAGCCCAACATCAAAGGGCGCAAGAAAATACGGTGCCACGCTCATGCAATCGCCAATCTTGGAAAACGCGTGCGGGTTCATGCCGCGCGCCAGGCCACGCGCATAAATTTGGCGGGCGCGTTCGGAAACAACCGGAAGCACCGGCAGAGCCTCAAGCGTGTATTCCGGCCGCGCCACAATCACGGCTGGCATTACCGGCTTGGAGTCTGGCAGCCGCATGCCGGAAAGTTCTAATTGCATGGAGAGGCGCGCGCTAGCCACGCCGCCGGCAGCCAACACTTGCAGGCGCTCGGGCTGCAGCATGCCCGCAGCAAAGTCGATTTTGGGAACCGAACCAACCGGGACGCGGGGTTCGGGCTGATACTCCGGATCCACGGGCACCTTTCCACCGGCACCAACGGGCGCAGTGCGCAAAGCAGCGCAAGCCAACAACAGCGCAAGGCAAGCCAATTGCCAGCGCGGACTGCGTTCACCTGTAGCAAGCTTCACACGCGTCATCCGTAAAGTACCCGGGACAAAACATCCATAAACAATTGTTTGAAACCCGTAAGGAGCAGTAGGTATTACCTGAATATACTGACACCGCAATTATAAGCTGAAAATCGCTTGAATTGGGCTGGTGCAGCCCGGTCTGGCTCGGGCTCACCGGCACCGCGCTGCATTGCGTGCAAGTTTAGACAGCATGTTCAATGTAAAATTGTTCAGCCAGCCAGAGCCAAATTACAGATAACTCCGGCTCTGGTCACGCAGGATTCATTCAACACAATGCCCGCAATCAATGCTCTGAACTTGGCGAAAACTTTTGCGCACGGGCTGCAAGCTGCAGTGTACCCGCGCTTAAGCGCGATGGTGCCGCCACGCTGGGGGCTGCTGCTGGCAGTGCTGGCTGCAGCCGGATGCGGCGCTGCCGCCAACACCAGCCCGGCAGCGCAGGCCGTTCAGTCTTATTTGCAGGCGCGCGTTGACGCCAACACGGACATGCTTTCCACGCTCTCCTGCAAAGAATGGGAGGCGGAGGCGGTGGCCGAGGGCGAATCCTTCAGCGGGTTGAATGCGCAGCTGGAGCAGGCGGCCTGCAAGGAAGCATCGACCGCGGACGGCTTTACGATTGTGAGCTGTAGCGGCAAGATTTCCACAACCTACAACGGCGAGGTGCGCGAGTGGCCGCTTGAAGCGCGCAACTTTCGCGTGCAAGCGCAAGCCGGCGAGTGGCTGGTGTGCGGCTACGCAGCCAAATGATGCGCAGCACAGGCAGCCACGCACCACCCGCTGTGCTGCGGCACGCGGCACATGCTTACTACTCAAACCCGGCTGGAGAAAATTAACCGCATGACTTTTTCGCGCGAGCAAGCATGGGAGATTGTGTGCCAGCACGTGCAGAGCGAAAGCCTGCGCCGCCATATGCTGGCAGTGGAGGCGGCCATGCGCTGGTACGCAGCCCAGTCCGGCGCAGACCAGGATGCGTGGGGCCTGCCCGGCTTGCTGCACGACTATGACTGGGAGATTCACCCCACGCTCGACGAGCATCCGCAGAAAGGGCAGGCGCTGCTGCGCGCAGCCGGCGTGCCGGAGGATGTGCTGCGCTGCATCATGAGCCATGCGCACCACAGCAACCTGGCGCGCGAGACACCCCGCGAGCAGGCGCTGTTTGCGTGCGATGAGCTGACCGGGCTGATTACTGCGTGCGCACTGGTGCGCCCCAGCCGCGCCCTGCATGACCTGACCCCAAAATCTGTGCGCGGCAAATGGAAGGACAAGGCATTTGCCGCTGGCGTAAACCGGGCCGACATTGAGCAAGGCGCGCGCGAGATGAACGTGGAGCTGTGGCTGCACGTGGGCAACGTGATTAGCGCACTGCAGCCGGTGGCTGCGGAGTTGGGCCTCGCGGGCGTTTAGCAGCCGCCCGTATAATCGCTGCAACGCACAGCACGCCCGCAGCTGTGTGCCCCTATGCCAAACGAGCCCGCGCCCTCGCGCAAATGTCCGTTATGCGGCGCGGCCGCAGCAGCCGCAGCCAAACGCTGCGTGGTTTGTGCCGCGGCACTGCCGCCGGAACCCCGGCTTACTGTAAAGCGCAGCGGCGACCCGACTGGCGGCTTTGGGCTGGCGCGCGGCGCGCTTGGCAGCGGCCCGGCGCTGCCCATCCCGCTGATTGTGGGAGCGCTGCTGCTACTGATCACAATCGGGCTGCTGCTGATTTTGTTTGCGCAGGGCATCAACCCGTTTGTGGAGCCAACGCCAACGGTCACCAGCACGCCCACGCTGCAGCCCACCTTCACCGCGCAACCCACGCGCACGCCAACCTCCACGCCCACCAGCACGCCGCTGCCGCCACTGGTGCACAAGGTGCAGGAGGCGGACAGCTGCATCCGGCTGGCTGCAATTTATAACGTGGCGGTCCAGAGCATCTTGCAGCTGAACAGTTTTGCGCAGGCGTGCCCGCTGTACGTGGGACAGGAGGTGCTGGTGCCGCAGCCCACGCTTACGCCGGTGCCCACCGGCACCAGCACGCTGCCCGCGCCGCAGCTCACGCAAGAGTCGCGCCCCACTCACGCCGTGCTGGCCGGCGAGAGCCTTTCCAGCATCGCCGCGTTGTATGCCATCAACTTCAATGTGCTTGCCGAAGTGAACGGCAAGCTGCCGCCAGATTACGCCATCAGCATTGGCGAGGTGCTGCGCATCCCGCTGGATGCGCCCGCACCCACCGCCGGGCCCACGCCCACTGCCACCGCGCTGCCGCCGTACAATGCGCCGCGCCTGCTGGTGCCGGCCGATGGCGCAGCGGTATCGCAGATCGACCAGACCGTGGCGCTGCAGTGGGCGTCGGTGGGCCTGCTGCGCGCCAATGAGGTGTACTTGATAACGGTGGAGGATGTGACCGCCAACAGCGCCAAGCGCCTGGAGGCCACCACGCTAACCACGCGCTACATTGTGACGGTGGAGATGAAGCCGTTTGAAGCCGTGCCGCACGTGTTCAAGTGGAAAGTTGTGACCGCGCGGCAGACCGGCGTGGCTGGTGACGGGCGCACGTTGTACGAACCGGCCGGTGCCACGAGCGCAGAGCGCACGTTCACGTGGACGGGCATTGGCATCGTGCCAACGCTAACGCCCGCGCCCTAACTGCTGCCACACCGGCAGCAGCTGCCGCCGCCCGCCGGCAGCAGTTATTCGTCCAGCAGCGTGACCGGCTCCTGATAGAAGCGCACGTTGCGCCGCGCCAGCTTCTCGGCCACCATCTGTTCCAGCCAAACGGACTTATGCGCCAATGTTTCCGGCGACTTCAACATTGCCAGTTCCGCATTTAAGCGCAGGATGCGGCCGGGAATTACAAAGCGCGTGATGCCGGCCGGCAGCAGCTCGCCGGTGAGCGCTGCGCGCAACACCTCGGCCACTTGGAACTGTGGGAACACCACTAGCAGCGCCATACCGGGCACCTCGCTGCGCAGCGAATCCAAATGTGTGTTGAGCGTGCGCGTGATGGAACCGGCCGCGGAGTAGGCTGCCACCAGCGCGTTTAGCGCCTGCAAAGCGCTGTTGCCGGCTGCGGCGCGCACCAGATAGCCCTGCCCGTCTGCGCCAGTTAAGTTGCACAGTGCCGCGCGGCTGTCGAGCGCGGCTTGCATGGCGCTGCTGGCCGCCGGCTCAATCTGCACCGCGCGCACCGCACCCAGCAGTGCCAGCAGCTCCGGCTGCGCCACGCCAGATACCGCGTGGTACCAAGTATGCAAGCGCAGGCTGGGATCATCGCTGCGCACTACCTGCACCACAATGTGCGGATAGCCCAGCTGCTGAAACGCCTTCGTGCGCGTGGCGCCATCGAGCACCACGTAGCGCCCGCCGGCTTCCGCGGTAACGGGCGGGTTCACCAGCACGCTCTCAGATGAAAGCCGCACCGCAAGATCTGCAGCGCGCGCTGGATCAAAGTTTTCATGTGGCACGATATCTTCAAGCGCAACCACCTTCAGGCTCAGCGCAGCGCCTGCTGGCTGGCGCTGGCGCAACAGCTCCAGCAGCTGCTTCAGCACGCGCTCTACCGCGTGGCGGGGCGGCACGCTGGCCGTGCTAAACGGCGCGGACAGCACCTTGAGATTTGGATGCGCTGCCGTGTCCGCGCCGGCTGGCAGGCGCACCGCAGCGTGCGCCAGCCGGCCACTGGCAAGCGCGGTGCGCAGGGCGTCCAAGTTCACCACCTCCGCACTGCCGGTGTTGAGCAGCACGGCATGCGCCCGGCAGCGCTCCAGCTGCGCAGCGCCAATTACATGCCGCGTCTCAGCGCCCTGCGGCAAATGCAGGGAAATGAAATCACTGCGCTCCAAAAGCTCGTTCAGCTCCAGCAGTTCCACGTCCGGCTCAAGCGCCAGCTCGGAAGTGAGGCGTGGTTGATGCACGAGGATCTGCATGTCAAAAGCGCGTGCGCGGTGCAGCACTTCCTGCCCGGTGGCACCCAGCCCGATGATGCCAAGCGTGCTGCCCGCCAGTGCGGTGCCGCGTGCGTGCGCCAGTGAAAGCAGCGCCTCCAGTGTTTGCTCTGCGCGCGCCAGAGTTAGCGCGGCGGGCACGTTCAGCACCGCAATGCCTTGCGCGCGCGCAGCACTGACGCTGACGTTTGCCAGCGATGCGCCCAGCACCGCCAGCGCTGCCAGCCGGTAGCCATATTCAATAGTGCGGCCGGAGACGCGGCTGGCGCTGTCCACAATCAGTGCCTGATAACCGCCGATGCGCGCTTCCACCTCTGCGGGCGGAAGGCCGGGCCGGTAATCCACGCGCAAAGCAGCGCGCAACAGCTGCAGGCTGGCAGCATCCAGCTGTGTTGTGACCAGTATGCGCGTGTCGTCAGGAGACATTTAGCGCAGCCCCTGTCCCAAATAAACAGCATTTAGCATTGCCAGTTTCTTCATGCGAGCATTTTCAGATTATTTGGATCATAAAGCGGTTCAGCCGTAACTGTAACCGGATAGCGCACTCCAAAATACTCCACCTGCAGCGCGCTGCCAATTTGTGCGTGTTGCGGCGGTAGATAGGCGTACGCAATATTGCGCTGCACGCTGTGGCCAGTGTTGGCGCTGGTTACAAACCCGATGGCCTTTCCATTGAAAAGCACGGGCTCCTTGCCGAGCACGCAGCAGTCCGCACCGTCAAAAGTGAGGCAGCACAGCTTGCTTGCCAGCGGCGCAGCCTTGGCTTGCCGCAGTGCAGCCTGGCCCAGGAACTCGCCCTTTTGCAGCCGCACCGTCCAACCCAGGCCCGCACTGTAGGGATCATGGTCAATGTCAATGTCCGTGCCCCACAGCCGGTAACCTTTCTCCAGCCGCAGCGAATCAAACGCGCCGCCCCCGGCCGCAATGCAGCCGTGCTGCTGGCCGGCCTGCCACAGCGTGTCCCACAATGCCAGCCCATACTCGGTGCGCGCGTAAATTTCCCAGCCCAGCTCGCCGGCGTAAGAGATGCGCAGCGCCAGCGCCGGCGTCATGCCGATCGTCACATGCTGCGCGCTGAAGTATGGGAACGCAGTGCCGGACACATCGGCGTCGCACACCTGCGCCAGCACCGCGCGTGCACGCGGCCCCCACAACCCAATCGCTGTGTAAGCGGAAGTTTCGTCTGTGATGGTTACCGAGCCATCCTGCGGCGCGTGGGCGCGCAGCCACGCCAGATGAATGGGTCCGCTGCTGCCGCCGGTAAGCACCCAAAAGCAATCCGGCGCAAGGCGCGTGATGGTGAGGTCCGCCACGATGCCGCCGTGCGCATTGCACAAGCAGGTGTAAACCACTTTGCCGACCGGCACATCAATTTGATTGGTGGCGATGAAGTTCAAGAACTTCAGTGCGCCCGCGCCGCGCACTTCAATCTTTGTGAATGGGTGCAGATCAAACATGCCGCAGCGGGCGCGCACTGCCAGGTGCTCGGCGCCCTGAATGGGCGACCAGTACTGCGCCTCCCAGCCGCTGCGCGCGCGCACCGCAAACTCTTGCAGCAGGGGCGCATTGGCGCCAAACCACTGCGGCCGCTCCCAGCCCGCAGCCTGAAACATTACCGCCTGCTGCGCCTCCAGCCGCGCGTGATATGGGCTCAGGCGCACATTGCGCGGGAACTCCATCTGCTGCAGCGGATGAATGACATCGTAAACCTCGCGGTAGTTTTGCGCACCGCGCGCCCGCACGTAGGCTGGTGCGTGCTGGTGCGGATGAAAGCGGTTGATGTCGGCTTCATGCAGATCCATGCCGGGGTTGCCGTCCATCAGCTCTGCCAGCAGCTTGCCGGCACCCGCGCCGTGCGTTATCCATACTGCCTCGCCCACCCACAAGCCCGCCACGGCAGACTCGCCCAACACCGGAAATCCATCCGCTGTAAACGAAAACATGCCGTTGATGGCTGCGGTGAACTTGCGGCCGCGCAGGGCGGGCATCAGCTCAATTGCAGCCGCATGCGCCACCGCAAAATGCTCGGGCGTGAAGTCATGCACAGACGGCATCAATTTGGCATCAGCCGGCGACTTGATGGCTTCCGCGTCCACCAGAATCGGCTCATGCCTATAGGTGCCCACTTGATAGCAATCAAAGTCCTGGCGAAAGTACATGGCGAAATCCTGGTGGCGCATAACGGGGTGCGCGGCTTCGCGCGTTGCGCCCGCCAGCTCCGGCAGCGGCTCGGTCTTCACCAGCAGGTGCTCGCACGGGGTGAGCGGAATGGAGATGCCCGCCATGCGCGCCAGCTTGGGTCCCCAGATGCCGGCGCAAATCAGCGCTTGCTCGCATTCGATGCGCCCCTGCGTGGTCAGCACCGCGCGCACGCGCCCGCTGCTGATCTCAAAACCGGTGACGGGCGTGTTGCCATAAAACTCGCCCGCCTGCAGCGCGCGCACGTGCGCGGCCATTGCGGCCACGCCATCCACCGCCTTTGCAAGCCCGTCGCGCGCCACATAATATGCCCCGAGAATTTTGCTGACGTCGACGAGCGGATTGCGGACGCGCACCTCTTCCGGCGTGAGTAATGCGGCCTCGAGGTTGTAAGACTGCGCGTAGCCATGGCGGCGCTTAAGGTCCTGCAGGCGCGCGGGCGTGTAGGCAACCTCCAGGCTGCCGGCCATGCGGAAGCAGGGCTGGCCATCCGGCTGGCGCAGCACATCATGGAACAAGTCCACGGTGTACTTGGCCAGCTCGCACATCGTGCGCGAAGCATTGGTTTGAAACACCAGGCCCGGCGCATGCGACGTGGAGCCGCCGGTGCAAAACAACGGGCCCTGATCGATCACTAGCATGTCGCGCCAGCCCAGCTTGGCAAGGTGGTACGCAGTGCTGGCACCGACGATGCCGGAACCGATGATTACAAGGCGCGCTTTCTGATTCACGTAGTTGGCTTTAGTTTAGGTGGGGTGCCGGGCTGCGCAGACTGCGGGCAAGCTGGCGGATTGCGCACACGCGCAGTTGCACAGCACGCCTCGCATGCTGTTTACTTAACCACATCATTGCCACTTGCAATTACTGAACTCCAAAGCACGCGCCCAGCGCAAAGTGAATCCAAAGCAGGCACTGCGTGAACGTGCAGGCGTGACGCCTTGTGCCCGGCCGCGAATTAGTCCGGCCGATTAAGTTTGCCCGCGCGAATGTCCGCGCGCCGGCGCGCGACAAAATCCTGCAGTGCATCGCGCACAGCGGGATCAATCGGCGGCGCTTCATACTCCTGCAGCATGCGCTTCCAAATTCCGTGCGCGCGCTTGTAGGTGTCCACGCTGCCCTCGGCCTCCCACTTCTCGTAATTGTCCATGTTGAAAACCCCGTGTTGATAGAAGGCCGTGTCGTAATGGCGCATGGTGTGCGCCGCACCCAGAAAGTGGCCGCCCGGCGGCACATCGCGGTAGGCGTCCCACGCAAAGTCCTCCTCTTCCAGGCCAATGCCGTTCATGTAGCGCGCCATGATGCCGCACATCTCCAGGTCAATCACAAACTTCTCGTAGCCCGCAATCAACCGCCCTCCAGCCAGCCGGCAGAGTGCAAAACAAAATTCACGCCCGCCTGGATGGTGGGCCACATGGTGCTGGCGGACTCGTAGCCCGCTTGCGCATCTGGAATGCGCGAGCCGGTGAAGTTGCCGCCCGAGCGATAGGGCAGCTTGTAGCGCCGCGCCATCTGCGCGCCGGCATACAACGCCAGCGCGTCCTCCGGCGTTCCAAAACACGGTGCGCCGCTGCGCATGTCGATGTTGGCAAGAAAGGATCCGTAGATCACCGGCACGCCCGGGCACAGCATCTGCGCGTAACAAATACCAAACAACGCTTCGGCATTCTGCTGGGCGAGCGTGGCTGCCATCGTGCTGGGTGACATGGCACCCGCAATCAGGAAGGGCGTGACAAGAATTGCCTGCCGCGCCCGAGCATAAATTTCAAGCGCGCCAAACATGCGGTCATCAAAGCGCAGCGGGCTGCTGGCATTAATCAGCGAGAGCGTGGCGGGGTGTGCGCGAATATTGTCTGCGCCAAACAGAACCTCGCTGAACAGCACAGTGTCGCGCGCATTTTCACGGTGCGTTACGCTGCCCATAAAACACTTGTCGCTGCACAACGCGTGCGCGAGCAGCATGTCCAGGTGGCGCTCCTTCACCTCCACATCATTGGGTTCAACCAGGGTGCCGCCGTTGTGGTGAATCTGCGGCGCCATGTATGCCAGCTTGGCAAAATTCTGGAAGTCCTCCAGCGTGGCCGAACGCCGCCCGTGCTCGTAGTCCGCCACAAAGGGCGGGCCGTACACGGGCGCAAACACGGTGCGCTTCCCGCCAATGTCCATGTTGCGCGCCGGGTTGCGCGCCAGCTGTGTGAACTCGGAGGGCGCGTTGCGCAAATGCTGCAGCAGCAGTTCCTCCTCTATCTTCACTAAATGGCCGCAGACCTTGGTGGTGTCGCCGTTGGGGTACAGGTGCTCGGCATCCACCCACTCCACACTGGCGCCGGCCTTGCGAAATGTCTCCGCTGCCGCGGGGTAGTCCACAATCAAGATGCCGTGCTCGCGCAGCAGGCGCATGGAGGCTGCGTGAATAAGCTCCACCCCCTCGGCGGAAACAACCTCGGTCGGCGAAAGTTTGTTGATGAGCGCGCCGGGCTGCACCACGGGTGTGTGCCGCCGCGCCTCGCGGCGCTGCGAACGGCGCTCAGCTACATTGGTCATAAGGGCCTCCAGTAAGTTGTCATTTTGAAACCTGCGCAGCGCGCCCATTGGTATGGCGCTGGATTGCGCATGCTAGACCACCTTCAGAAATTCTTTCTCAAACCCGGCCACATGCCGGCGCATAACCGCTTCCGCGCCGTCTGCATCGCGCGCGGCAATTGCATTTACAAGTTCATGATGCTCGGCAATTGCCTCAGGCAGCCGGCCCACGCGGTGCAGCCCCACATACCACAGGCGCAGCACCTGGTTGTACATGCGCTCCAGCAGCTCCGCCAGAAACTCGTTGTGCGCCGCCTCCGCCAGCAGCGCATGCGCGCGCGCATCCAGCTCTATCAGCTGGCGGTAGTCGCCGGCGCCATCAAGCGCATCCGTCTCGCGCAAGTTTTGCTGCATTGCTGCAATCTGCGGCGGCGTTGCGCGCGCTGCGGCCAGCCGCGCTGCAAACGGTTCCAGCTCGCGGCGCAGCTCCGACACCTTTTGCAGGTCGCTCAAGTTTAAATCCGCAACGAGGGTTCCGCGGCGCGGCAGAATCACCACTAGATTCTCGCGGCTGAGGCGCTGCAAAGCCTCGCGCAGGGGCGTGCGCCCCACCTCCAGCGTGGCCATTAGCTCAGCTTCATTGATCAGCTCCGCCGGCGCAATCTCCAGCCGCAAAATTTTTCCGCGCAGCACGTGATACGCAAGGTCGCCGCGCATGCGCGCAGCTGCCGGGCTCTTGCGGGCAGCAGCTATCAAGGTGGTGGGAGTCATGCGGGCAGCGTGCGCAGCTGTGTCACGAAAATGGTGCGGCGCCGCATCACATTTTTACTAGGAACAACAAGTGCACCAAATAGTGGCTGGCAGCTCCGCCAATGACAAACAGATGCCAGATTTCATGCGCGCCAAAAACACCGGGGAACGGATTCGGCCAGTTGGTGGCGTAAAAGATGGCGCCGACGCTGTAGAGCAGCCCGCCGCCCACCATCAGCACAAAGGCGGATAGCGGCAGCAACTCGAACACCAGCAGTGCGGGCACAACCCCCAGCCAGCCCATTGCCAGATAAACCCCCACGAACGCACGCCGGAAGCGCATGCCGGCAATCAACTTGTAGCCGACGCCCGCCAGGGCGATTGCCCAAATGGAACCCAGCATCAGCCAGCGCCAACCGGGAGCTAGCAACAAGTAAGAGACGGGCGTGAAGCTGCCCGCTATCAGCAAAAAAATGGCGCTGTGGTCGAGGCGCCGCAGCCACTCATGCAGGCGCGGACCTGCCCGCAACAGATGGTATGCGCTGCTCGATGAGAACAGCAGGACGAGGCACAGCGAGTAGATTGCAAATGTAAGCACTCGTGCCGGCGAGCCGGCGCCGAACCAGAGCAACAAAGCCATGCCCACGGCAGACAGAATTGCCGCCGCCAAGTGCGTCAGGCCGTTAACAGGCTGGCGGAGTTTTAGAAAGCGCATTGGCTGCGCACCCTATTCTGGCGCAGGACCAGACTGAGAATTAGTTGCCACGAAAACGAACACTTGCTGATCCTTGAGGCTGATATATCGTTAGTATACTAGACCAGCAACCGGCTTGAGAATGCGGGTCAATAGAAATCTTGGCCTGGCGCGAGCAATAATGTAATGCGCTTTCAAATTACCCTTCTGATGCTGAATACTTCCACATGCACTTTTGCTGCGCACGGCGCAATTGCAATGAACCGTGGCCGGTCGGGAAGCTGCATAACATCCTTCTTTAGAATTGCATCAGGCGCGCTTTGCTATACTCTGGCGCGGCAAGCCAGCCCGCGCCCCTAACGCGCCGGTGACGCCCGCCACCCGCAAATGTCGAAGAAACTTGTTGCTCAGGGACTGAATGGCGCCCTGCCGCGCATGTGGCGCAACCATGCGCTGCGCAGCAATTATGATGTTGTCATCATCGGCGCTGGCGCGCACGGGCTGGCCTGCGCCTACTATCTGGCGCATGCGCACGGCATCCGCAATGTGGCGGTACTGGAGAAGAGCTACATAGGCGCCGGCGGCAGCGGCCGCAACACCACCATCATCCGCAGCAATTATCTGACGCCGGAAGGTGTGCGCTTTTACGACGAGAGCGTGCAGCTCTACACTGAGATGTCCGAAACGCTGGACTTCAATGTGATGTTCAGCCAGCGCGGGCATCTGACGCTGGCGCACACCGACGCCGCCGTGCGCACCATGCGCCGGCGCGCAGAGGTCAACCGGCTGCAAGGTGTCAACTCGCGCCTCGTGTTCCCGGATGAGATTGCGCGCCTGTGCCCGCAGCTGGATGTAAGCGACCAACCGCGCTACCCCGTGCTGGCTGCGCTCTACCATCCGCCCGGCGGAGTCATCCGGCACGATGCTGTTGTGTGGGGCTACGCGCATCACGCAGATCTTGATGGCGTGCACATTCACCAGGACACAGAAGTCACCGGTATCCGCGTCAAAAGCAACCGCGTTGAGGGCGTGGAAACCAGCCGTGGCTTCATTGGCGCCAGCGTTGTGCTCAGCGCCACCGCCGGCTGGTCATCCATCATTGCCGGCATGGCGGGCTTGCGCCTGCCCATCGTCACCTCGCCACTGCAAGCGTGCGTCACCGAGCCGCTCAAGCAATTCCTCGATGTGGTGATTGTGTCCGGCAGCTTGCATGTCTACGTCAGCCAGTCCGATCGCGGCGAGCTGGTGATGGGCGCCAGCGTCGATCCCTTCAGCTCTTACTCCACGCAAGGCTCGCTGGCATTCATGGAAGAACTTTCCGGCCACATGCTAGAGCTCTTCCCCGCGCTCTCCAAAGTACGCGTGCTGCGCCAGTGGGCCGGCCTGTGCGACATGACACCCGACTACAGCCCGATCATGGGCTTCACGCCTGTCGAAGGTTTTGTAATAGATGCCGGCTGGGGCACCTACGGTTTCAAAGCATCGCCCATTTGCGGCAAGACCATGGCCGAGTTGATTGCCACCAACCGCACGCCGCAGCTGATTGCACCGTTCCGCATGTCACGCTTTGAAGAGTTTGACCTTGTGGGTGAAAAAGGCGCCGCGTCGGTGGGACACTAAGATGCAGCGCTGCAACCCGACAACACCAGCTCGCTGCCGGCGGGATGGCAAACGGCGGAGCGTGCGCGCATGTTGATTTTGACCTGCCCCAACTGCGGCGCGCGCAATATCAGCGAGTTTAAGTTTGGCGGCGAGCGCGGCACGCGCCCCGCGCCGCTGGCTGCCCAAAGCGATGCGCAATGGGCGGACTACCTGTACATGCGCACCAACCGCAGCGGCGTGCAAGTGGAGTGGTGGTACCACGCCAGCGGCTGCGGCTTGTGGTTCTTTGCGGAGCGCGACACGCGCAACAACCTGATCTCGCGCACCTTCTGCTATGAGCCCGCAGCCGCGGACGGTGCAGCCAGCTAAGGCAACCCGCGTGGCCACCAGTACTCCCGCCATCACCAGCCTCCGCCTGCCGCCGCAAGCCGGCGAGCAGATCGACCGCGCGTCAACTTTTCAGTTCACGTTTGACGGGCAGCCGTGCACCGCTCATCCCGGCGACACGCTGGCATCCGCGCTGCTGGCCAACGGCACTGCAGTGCTCAGCCGCTCGTTCAAATACCACCGCCCGCGCGGCGTGCTGTGCTGCACCGGCAACTGCCCCAACTGCCTGGTGCAAGTGGGCGCCGAGCCCAATGTGCGCGCCTGCATGCATCCAGCCACGCCCGGCCTGGAAGTAACCCACCAAAACGCATGGCCTTCGTTGGAAACAGACGTGATGGCTGCCACCCAGATTGTGGATCAGTTTCTGCCGGTTGGCTTTTATTACAAAACTTTCATCCGGCCAAAAGCGTTGTGGCCGCTGTACGAAAAAATTCTGCGCACTGCTGCCGGGCTTGGCAAAGTGCTGCTGGGCTCGCGGCCCGGCAAACATCACAAGCAGTATTTGCATGTGGATGTGGCCGTGATTGGCGGCGGACCGGCGGGCATGCGCGCCGCGCTGGCTGCAGCCGCGCACGGTGCGCAAGTGCTGCTGCTGGACGAGCAGCCGGCGCTGGGCGGGCACCTGCGCTTTACAGACGCAAAGAGCGCTGCGGCCTTGGCAGCGCAAGTGGCGGCCCAGCCGCGCATCAGCGTGCGCACCAACACCGCGGTTGTGGGCTGGTACGAGGGCAACTGGCTGGCCGCCACGTGCGGCAATGAGCTGCTTAAGATTCGCATCCGGGCGGTGGTGAACGCCACCGGTGCTGTCGAGACGCCGCTGGTGTTTGGCAACAACGACCTGCCCGGCATCATGCTTGGCAGCGCCGCGCAACGCCTGCTAAAACTTTTTGCGGTGCGCCCCGGGCAGCGGGCGCTGGTGGTAACCGCAAACGACAGCGGCTGGCAAGTGGCCGCCGACCTGCATGCAGCCGGCATCCGCCTTGCGGCAATTGTGGACCAGCGCAGCGCTGCCGAATGCACAAGCGAGCATCAGGCCGCATTGAGCGCCGCGGCGCCGGTGTACTGGCAGCACACAATCACTTCCGCAACGGGCGACCGGCGCGTGCGTGAAGCTGTGATTGCGCCGCTGTCCGCTGCGGGCGCGGTGGACGCCGGCGCGGGCAAATTTGTGGATTGCGACTTGGTGACGCTAAGCGTGGGCTGGACTCCGCAGAATGGTTTGCTGCAGCAAATGGGCGGGCGCGTGCAGTTTGACGGTGCGCGTGGCGAAACGCTGCCGGTACATTTACCAGCGGGAGTCTTTGCTGCCGGGCGCGTAGCCGGCACACACACGCTGGCTGCAGAGCTGCGGGAAGGGCAGCAAGCCGGCGAGCAGGCAGCCGCCCATCTGGGGTTGTGCGCAGCACCATCGCCGCTGCAGCTGCCCGCCGCGCAGCGCCAATCCAGCGCGCACACGCTTGTCAACGGCAGCGGCAAAAACATTGTTTGCTTTTGCGAAGACGTGACCAAACAGGATGTGCTGACTGCGATTGAGGAGGGCTTTGACAGCGCGGAGTTGTTGAAGCGCTACAGCACTACGGCCATGGGCCCGTGCCAGGGGCTGATGTGCGCGCACAATGTGAAGCAGACGTGCGCCGGTGCGCTGCGCCAGCCGGCGGCGCGCGTTGGCGGAACCACGGCGCGGCCGCCGGCGCGGCCGATGGCGCTGGGCGTGCTCGGCGGGCAGCATCTGGAGCCGGTGCAGTACAGCCCGCTGCAGGCGTGGCACGCAGCGCATGGTGCAAAGATGATGCTGGCCGGGTTGTGGGTGCGCGCCGAAAGATACGGCGATCCGCATGCAGAGGTGCGCGCCGTGCGCGAGCGCGTGGGCTTAATTGATGTGAGCTCGCTGGGCAAGATTGAGCTGACCGGCCCGGGTGTGCCGGCGCTGCTGGAGCGCGTTTATGTAAACAACTGGGGCAAGCTCGCCAGCGGCCGCGTGCGCTACGGCTTGATGTGCAACGACGAAGGCGTGGTGCTGGATGACGGCGTGACGGCGCACCTTTCTGCTGACTCATGGTACATGACGACCACCACCTCCGGCGCCAGCGCAATTTATGAGTGGCTGCAGTGGTGGGCGCAGAGCGGCTGGGGCGCGGGCGTACTGCTTGCCAACCGCAGCGAGGATTTTGCAGCGTTTAACCTTGCCGGCCCGCACGCGCGCAGTGTGCTGCAAAAACTGGTGCCGGATTGCGCATTGGACAACGCTGCTTTTCCGTACATGCATGTGCGCACGGCCACACTTGCCGGCGTGCCGTGCCGCATTCTGCGCATCGGCTTCACCGGTGAGCTTTCTTATGAGGTGCACTGCCCGTCCGGCTATGCGCTCGCAGTTTGGGAAGCATTGATGACAGCCGGCAGCGAGTTTGGCATTGCGCCGTTTGGCGTGGAAGCGCAGCGCATCCTGCGGCTGGAGAAGGGCCACATCATTGTGGGGCAGGACACCGAGGCAACCACCGACCCGATCTCGGCGGATCTGGCCGCACTGGTGAAGCTGGACAAAGCCGACTTTCTCGGCAAGCGCTCGCTGGCACGCATTGCAGCGCATGGCGTGAAGCAGCGCTTGGTGGGCTTCAAGCCGGTGGCACGCAATGTGGTGCCGGAAGAAGGCTTGCAAATTGTGCGCAGCACGCGCGGCGCCCGGCCGGAGATCATCGGCTGGGTCACTTCATGCAAGTTCAGCCCCACGCTGGGCGAAACAATCGGGCTGTGCTGGCTGCCGGCCGAGCTGGCTAACCAAGCCGGCGCCGAGTTCACCATTTGGCGCAACGACAAAGGCCTGCAGGCGCGCGTGCATCACGGCGCGTTCTATGATGCAGCCGGCGCGCGCTTGCAGCAATGATGCGCAAATCAAAATTATGAATGCGCCCGTAAAGATTTCGCCGCTGCTAGCGGTTGCCAGCACACAGCCCGCAGCGCTGCATAACCAGGCGGGCTGGAGTGTTCTGGAGCTTCCCACGCAGACTGGCGCGCTGCGCATGCATGACCACAGCGCGCGCGCAAAGCTGATTGTGGAAGGCGCGCAGGCGGCGCAGTTGCTGGCGAGTCTCTGGCGTGGCACGCCGAATGCCGTGAATGCGGGTTGGACTGACGGCCAAGTGGCCGTGTACTGCTTGCGCCCGGACCGCTATCTGGTTCATGGCGCAGCCGGCACCGATGACGCGCTGGAAGCGCGTGTGGTCAGCGCCCTGCCCGCCGGCCAGCTGCTCACTGTCACCAACATTACGCATGGCCGCACCGAGATCCAGCTTGTGGGGGCGCAATGCGTGGCCCTGCTCTCACGTTTGTGCGCGCTGAACTTTGCTGCGCGTGAGTTTCCAAACTTATGCGCCAAGCAGACGAGCGTCGCGAAGATCTCGCAAGTGGTAGTACGCTGTGACGAAGAGGTACAGCCCGCGTACACACTGATTGGCGCGCGCTCGCTGGGCCAGTACTTGTGGGCGGCACTGCTGGCCGCCGGCGCCGAATTCGGCGCCTTCCCCGCAGCTTCCACTAACGAGCATTAGCTGGCGCGCTGCAGCAGCGCGCCGGTGCACAGCGCCCGCGCTGCGTGGCTCGCTTGGCGCGCGGCCTCTCGAAACAAGCCCGGTGTTAAAATCACCTTCGCAGCTGCCAGCATGAAAATACTGTTTCGCTTTGCCACCTCGCTCCGCGCTTACAAGCTGCAAGTAACGCTGCTGCTGCTGAGCCTTTTGGGCGTCACTGCCACCAGTCTCGTCAACCCGGCCGTGATTCGCACCGTGATTGACGAGGGACTGCTGGATCGCAGCGCTGTGGCGCTGGCACAAGCTGCGCTGGTGATTGTGGGCGTGGGGTTTGCGCGCGCGCTCTTTGGCTTTGCACGGCGCTACCTTGGCGAGTGGCTGGTGAACCGCATTGGCTATGACCTGCGCGCGCAGCTCTACGACAAGATTCAGCGCCTGCCATTTGGCTTTCACGATGAAACACAAACAGGGCAGCTGATGAGCCGCTGCACTGAAGATGTGTCCGCGCTTTCGCGCTTTGCCGGCGAGGGCGCCGTGGACTTGCTAAACATCGGCTTGCTGCTAACGGGCGTGCTGGTTATGCTGGTGCGCACCAGCCCGGCGCTGACTTTGCTGAGCCTGCTGCCGCTGCTGCTGCTGGCCGCCGTGGCCATGGCCCTCGCCTTCAAAGTGGAGGGGCTGTTCCTGCGCGTGGATCAGGCGCTGGGCGGGCTTTCCAGTGCGGTGCAAGAGTACGCCACCGGTGTGCAAGTGGTGCGCGCGTTTGCGCGCGAGCCGGAGGAAGCGCAGCGCTTTGGCGTTGCCAACCGCGAACTGTACGATGCCCGCGTGCGCATTGTGCGCATGTGGGGCTTGTTCCTGCCCACCATGAACCTGCTGGTGATAGTGGCCAACTGCGTGGTGCTGTGGTTTGGCGGCGGCATGGTGCTTGGCCAGCAGCTTACGCTGGGCCAGCTGGTGGCGTTCAACGCCTACCTGCTGCTGCTCACCTCGCCCGTGCAAGAGCTGGGCTTTGCCATCAGCTCCGGCGGCGAGGCCGTGGCCGGCGGCCGGCGCATTTACGAAGTGCTGGACCGCGCAGAAATTGCGGTGCCGCCCGCCCCGGCCCAAATGCTGCCCAAGGTGCGCGGGCTGGTGGAGTTTGACAATGTGTCGCTGGCGTACCGCGGCGCGCATCGGGCGCTGCACAACATCAGCTTCACGGCGCAGCCCAATCAGATCATTGCGCTGGTGGGACCGACCGGCAGCGGCAAGTCCAGCTTTGTAAATTTGCTGCCGCGCTTCTACGACCCGGATGAGGGCAGCGTGCGCATCGACGGGCACGACACGCGCAGCGTGGACCTCAAGTCGCTGCGGCTGCAGATTGGCGTTGTGCTGCAAACGTCGCTGCTGTTTTCAGCCAGCATCGGGCAGAACATTGCATTCGGGCAGCCGGACGCAACCCAGGAAGACATCATCGCAGCAGCCACGGCCGCGCGCGCGCATGATTTTATTTGCAGCTTCCCCGCCGGCTACGACACATGGGTGGGCGAGCGCGGCGTTACGCTTTCGGGCGGGCAGCGCCAGCGCGTGGCGATTGCGCGCGCACTGCTGCTCAATCCGCGCATCCTCATTCTGGATGACGCCACATCCAGCGTGGACACGCGCACGGAGCACCTGATCCAGCAGGCGCTGGACACGCTAATGCAGGGGCGCACCACGTTTGTGATTGCGCAGCGCCTCTCCACTGTGAAGCGCGCGCACCAAATTCTGGTGCTGGATGCCGGGCGCATTGCGCAGCGCGGCACGCATGCACAGCTGGTGAATGTGCCGGGTATGTATCAAGATCTTTACAATTTGCAACTGCGCGACCAGGAAGAGCTGCAGCGCACGCTGCTCAGCGCAAGAGAAATAGCTGCCGCCGCCAGCGTAGAGCCCGTGGCGCGCGCCGCGCGGCCAGACCTGCGCAACAAGCCGCCGCAACAACCGCTGCGCCCCAGCGCCGTCAAATGACTGCCAGCGCTGTGCCCGCCCTGCCCTTGCGCAAACCTGCTGCGCCGCCGCCGCCGGAAGACACCGTCATGGGCAAGGCTTATGACGGCAAGATTGTGCGCCGCTTGTATGGCTACCTGCACCCGTACCGGCTGCGCGTGCTGGCCGCGCTGGGCTTTATGCTGCTCGCCATGACCGCGTCCGTGGCCGGCCCCTTCCTGATAAAACTGGCACTGGACGAAGGGGTTGGGCACGGCAACCGCGCCGCACTCGCGCAAGCCGTGCTGCTGTACCTGCTCTCAGCTGCGGTGTTCTGGGTGGGCACGTATTCGCGCATTCGCATTATGTCCACCACCGGCCAGGGCTTCATCTTTGATTTGCGCCGCGAGTTGTTTGACCATTTGCAAGCACTCTCCATGTCGTTCTACAACCGCTATGCGGTCGGGCGCCTTGTGTCGCGCGTGGTCAACGATGTTTCGGTGATCAGGGAGATGGTGGTTTGGGCACTGGTTGCGGTGGCGCGCAGCTTTGTGGATCTGGCCGGCATTACGCTTGCAATGCTGCTGCTGAATTGGCGGCTGGCGCTCTATAGTTTTGCGGTGCTGCCCTTTATGGTGTTAGCCACAGAGGTGTTCCGGCGCCGCGCGCGCGATAGTTACCGCGCGGTGCGCTCCGCGGTTAGCTGGGTGAACGCCGTGCTCAGCGAAAACATTGTGGGCGTGCGCGTGGTGCAATCCTTCAGCCGTGAAGATTACAACCTGCAAGTTTTCAACGCGCATGTAAACGGCAACCACCTGCGCCACACCAACCACGCCGCGCTGATCACGTCCGTATTTTTCCCAAGCGTGGACTTCATTGGCACACTTGCGCTGGCGCTCGTGATCTGGCTCGGCGGGCTGGCAGTCATGGGCTCGCTCTCGCTGGGGCCCACCGCGCTCAGCGCCGGCACGCTGGTGGCGTTTGCGCTTTACATCGACCGGCTGTTCGATCCCATCCGTGATCTCTCGCAGCGCTACAACACATTTCAGGCCACGATGGCCAGCAGCGAGCGCATCTTTGAACTGCTCGATACACCCGCCGATGTGGTGGATACGCCGGCAGCGCTAGTGCTGCCGCAGATTGCCGGCCGTATCTCGTTCGACGATGTGTCATTTGGCTACGGTGCGGGCAGCCCGCCCGTACTGGCCAATATCCAGCTGCAGGTATCGGCCGGGCAAACCGTGGCGCTGGTTGGCGAAACCGGCGCCGGAAAGTCCACCCTGGTGAAGCTGGTGCAGCGCTTTCATGACGTGAGCAGCGGCGCTGTGTGCGTTGACGGCGTGGATGTGCGCAGTATTACCCAGCGCTCGCTGCGGCGCCAGATGGGCGTTGTACTGCAGGACCCGTTCCTGTTTTCCGGGTCGGTGCGCGAGAACATTGTGTACGGCAAGCCACTGGCCGACAATTCTGAAGTGGAGGATGTGGCGCGCGCAGTCGGCGCGCACGATTTCATTAGCGCGCTGCCCAATGGCTATGACACCAAGGTGGGCGAAGGCGGCGCAATTCTTTCCGGCGGGCAGCGCCAGCTGGTTTCATTCGCGCGTGCTTTGCTGGCAGATCCGCGCATTCTGATTTTGGATGAAGCCACCGCCAGCGTGGACACGCAAACCGAGCGCCTCATTCAAGCAGCGCTGGAGCGTTTGCTGGCCGGCCGCACCGCACTGGTGATTGCGCATCGCTTGTCCACCATCACGCGCGCCGATAATATTGTGGTGATGGACCAGGGGCGGATTGTGGAGAGCGGCACGCACGCGCAGCTGCTGGCACTGCACGGGCACTACCATGATTTGTATGCAATGGCGTTTGCGACTCCGCCTGAGCCAGTATGAACGCCTACACCCGGCCAGCGCAGCACACGATGCAAATATATATGCACTGCGCAGTATCTGCCCCGGGCGTTCACGGCAGCCGGCTGCATGCGGGCGCGCTATGTTGAATGACCCAGCAGCCATCATAAGCGCGATCCGGCGCGGGTACACGCTGCCAATTCGCGGAACCCACGGCGTGGTGCACTGGGCGCGCGTGCTGGAGAACGGCCTGCGCATTGCTGATGCCAACGGCGCCGATCGCATGGTCGTCACATTGTTTGCGTTGTTCCATGATGCGCGGCGCGTAAATGAGAATTACGACCAAGGCCACGGCGAACGCGGCGCAGAGTTGGCCAAATCCCTGCGGGGCACGCTGGTGCAATTGGATGACGCCCAGTTTGCGCTGCTCGCTGAGGCATGCCGGTTGCACACGGACGGCCTCACCATCGGCCGGCCGACGGTACAAGCATGCTGGGACGCAGACCGGCTGGACCTGGGCCGGGTTGGAATAAAACCAGTGCCGCAACTGCTGTGCACCGCTGCGGCGCGCAGTCTGGTCGCCTGGGCGCACGCGCGCGCCGTAAGCGGGCACGTTCCCGCTGCGGTGCTGGATGCGTGGGGCGTGGGAGCCGGCACAACTTAGGCAGCCGCAGGCGCATCGCATCGACCGCATGCAAGCCACACAATGCGGCGCCATGTTCCAGGCCCGGGCTCAGCGCAACACACATTTTTCAACCCCGTAACATAAACGCATCTAGCAAGCGGTACCATCCGCTGTTCTTGCCACGCACGCGCAATAAACCAGCGCTGCCGCACGGCAGTCTTGCATGGTCGCCTGTCGCGCCGCCTGTGTTCCATTGATACCCGCCCCCCAACCCACCGAAGATCACACCACGCGCACTGTGCTGCAGCTGGCGCTGCCCGTGATCCTCGAGAACCTGCTGCGCACGGCGGTGTACTTCAGCGACACACTGATGGTTGGCTGGTTGCATGATCCGGCTGCGCTGGCAGCGGTCGGCATCAGCAGCGCGCTCTTGCTGCTGGTTACCTCTATTTTTGCGGCGCTGGATGTGGGCACTGCAGCGCTGGTTGCACAAGACTGGGGCGCCGGCGAACACGAGCGCGCAGCAAAGCTTGCCGCGCAATCGCTGCAGCTCAGCTTCATCCTGTCGCTGGCATTCATGGGGCTGGGCTGGCTGTTTGGCGCGCAGCTGATGCAGCTGATGGGCGCCGAAAGCCGCGTAGTGCCGCAGGGCGCAGAGTACATGCGTATTGTGCTGCTGGCTGCCCCGCTCACCTTTCCCGCCATGATTGCGCACGGCATCATGCGCGGCACCGGCGACACGCGCACGCCAATGTGGAACACACTTGCAATCAACAGCATCAATATTGCCGCCAGCTTTGTGCTGGTCTTTGGCATGTGGGGTGCGCCGGCTTTGCAGCTGGCGGGCGCTGCGTGGGGCACGGCACTTGGCTTTTTAGCGGGCGCCGTGCTTTCTTTGGGCGCGCTGCTCAGCGGGCGCACGCGCCTGCGGATTGATGCGCGCCAGCTGCTGCAGTGGAACATGCCGGCAGTTGTGCGCATCGTGCAGCTGTCCGCACCCAAAGGCGCCGAGACCGTTCTTAGCCACAGCGGGCATTTGCTCTTTACAAGAATGGTCGCGTCACTTGGCACAGCAGTGATGGCTGCGCACCAGATTGCCCTGCGGGTTGAGTCGCTTAGCTACATGCCTACGTGGGGGCTGGCCATGGCCACCACCACTCTGGTGGGCCAGGCCACCGGTGCACATTTGTACAAGCGCGCTGAGAGTGCGGTGCAGCGGTCGCTGGGTATTGCGCTGCTGCTCAACAGCGTACTGGCGCTGGTGTTCCTGCTGGCCTCCCGCCAGCTGGTGCAAATATTTGGCAGCACGCCGGATGTGCTGCAGATGGCGGCGCTCGCACTGGCAATTTCTGCTGCGGAGCTGCCGCCCTTGGCCGTGCACATGGTGCTCTCCGGCGCACTTGCGGGCGCCGGGGACACGCGCACACCGATGTTTGTGACGCTAGCTGGCGTGCTGGTTTTCCGGCTGGCACTGGTGTACTGGCTCACAATTGGCCTAGGGCTTGGAATTGCGGGCGTTTGGTGGGGCACCGCCATCGACTGGACCGCCCGTGCGGCGTTGCTTTGGCTCATTTTTCGCAGCGGGCGTTGGCGCCGAGGCGGTTAATTACCCTCCGCCAAGCCGATCACTTTAGTGGACTCCATCAAATAAACGGGAGTGCCAAACTTACACACTGCCTTGACCCCGCGCCCGTAATGCTGTAATCTTTCACAATCCTTAGGAGGAAAATATGGCTAAGAAAACGTTAGGTCGTCGAAAATTTCTCGCATTGTCTGCAACTGTTGGTGCCTCGGCCCTCGCCGCTTGCGCAGCGCCAGCAGCCCCGGCTGCGGTAGAGGCGCCCGCAGCCGTACCCGCCACTGATGTGCCTGCGCCGGCTGCGCCTGAGCCCACAGCAGTCGTCGAGATGGCCACCGCTGTACCGGTGGCAAGCGGCAAACCGAAGGGCGGTACGCTGCGCATCGGCATGGAAGGTGGCTCCGCCACCGACTCGCTGGACCCGCGCACTTATTCGGACTCGGTGATGATTGCTGCAGCGCTGTGCTGCATGAACGGCTTGGTTGAGTTTGATGCTGCGGGCAACCCAACCGGCGAATTGCTGGAGAGCTGGGAAGCGAAGGCTGGTGCATCCGAGTGGATCTTCAATGTCCGCCAGGGCATCACTTTTTCCAACGGCAAAACTCTGGACGCGGATGACATCATCTACTCGATTGGCATTCACCGCGGTGAGTCCAAGTCGCCGGCCAAAGGCATTCTTGAGCCAATAACGGAGATCAAGAAGCTGTCAGACTCGCAGATTGGCATCACGCTGTCAGGCGGCAACGCAGACTTCCCGGTGCTGCTGGGCGACTACCATCTTGTGGTGGTGCCGAAGGACTTCACCGACTGGGAAAAGCCAATCGGCACGGGCGCCTTCACGCTCGAGAGCTTCGAGCCGGGTGTGCGCTTGGTATTCAAGAACCGTGGCGGCTACTGGAAGAAAGATCGCGGCAACTTTGACATGGTTGAGATCCGCAACATCCAGGACCCGGCAGCCCGCACGGCTGCGCTGCAGTCCGGTGAGGTGGATGCCGTCAACCGGCTTGACCCCCGCACCGTGGATGCTCTCATGAAGGACGCAAATCTCAACATTGTGCGCACCAAGGGTACCGGCAACCGGTTCTGCTTTGTGTCACGCGTGACGGATGCGCCGTACGACAACAAGGATCTGCGCCTCGCCCTCAAATGGGGCATTGATCGCGAGCAGATCATCAAGCAGGTGTACAACGGTTATGCAGTGCCCGGCAACGATCACACGCTGGATGCTCTAAATCCTTTTTACAACACCAAGATGCCGCAGCGGGTGTACGACGCGGACAAGGCCGCCTTCCACTTTAAGAAAGCCGGCATCACCAGCGCGTTTGAATTGCAAACTTCCGAAGGCGCGTGGGGCAGCGCCGTGGACTGCGCGCAGATCTACCAGGAGTCGCTCAAGAAGGCTGGCATCACAATGGGTGTGAACAAGGTTAGCGCTGACGGCTACTGGGACAATGTCTGGCTGAAGGTTCCGTTCTGTGCCGTTTACTGGGGCCGGCGCCTGTCGGCAGATCAGGTATTCCGGCAAATTTACGGCTCGGCGTCAGACTGGAACGACTCGAACTGGAAGGTGCCAGCGTTCGATGATCTGGTGGCGAAGGCAGCGGTTGAGCTTGACAATACCAAGCGCACAGAGATGTACTACACCTGCCAGGAGATGATTTCGGAAGATGGCGGCATGATCTGCTTTGCAATCACCGACTATCTGGACGGATACTCCAAGAAGGTCATGGGCACGGACCCCCACGCCCGCTATGACCTCAACGACGACCGCATCGCAGAAAAGGGCTGGTTCGCCTAAACGGCAAGCCCTCCCTCTGGAAACAAGGACGACCCGTTGCTGCGCATAATTGCTACGCGGGTCGTCCTCGGAATACTGACGCTCCTGGCCGTCAGTATTCTTATTTTTGCAGCCACGGAAATCCTGCCGGGGGACGTTGCCAGCGCCGTACTTGGGCAAGGTGCCACCCCTGAAACACTCAGAGTCTTTCGCAAAGAACTCGGCCTTGACCGGCCGGCCCACGTCCGTTATGCGGAGTGGTTTACCGGCGCCATTCAGGGAAATTTTGGAAAAGCGCTGACAAACAAGCGCGACATTCTTACCTCTATTACCCCGCGCCTCAAGAACACTTTGTTTCTGGCCGGCTATGCGGCGCTGATTGCAGTGCCGCTGTCTGTTGCCCTTGGCATTCTGGCAGCCATCAACGAGGGCAAGCTGGCTGACCGCCTCGCCAACATAATTTCACTGGCCACAATTTCCGTCCCGGAATTTTTCATTGCCTATTTATTGATTCTGTTTTTTGCCGTAAAACTGCGCTACTTCCCTTCGCTTTCCACAGTTTTTGCAGACATGCCGCTTTCAAAAAAGCTGCATGTGACGGCGCTGCCGGCTGTGACGCTTACGATGCTGGTGGCTGCCCACATGCTGCGCATGACGCGCTCCTCTGTGCTGTCCATCATGTCCCAGCCGTACATTGAAATGGCATTTCTCAAGGGCCTCTCGCGCACACGCGTGGTGCTCACGCATGCTCTGCCAAACGCAGCCGCCCCCATCATCACCGTGATCGCCCTCAACCTGGCTTACCTGATTGTGGGCGTAGTGGTGATTGAAGTTGTATTCGTCTACCCCGGCATCGGGCAGTTTATGGTCGATGGCGTTAGCAAGCGTGATCTGCCGGTTGTGCAGGCTTGCGGCCTGATTTTTGCAGGTGCCTTCATCACCCTGAACACGGTTGCAGATGTGCTCAGTATTCTGGTGAACCCGCGCCTGCGACACCCCGTCTAGGCGGATAAAGTGCGCCTGTTCGGACACAAACCTACGACACTGGCTTGGGTGGGGCTGGCCATCATTGGATTCTTCAGCCTCATTGCTGTACTGGCGCCGCTGCTTGCACCGCACGAAGAAGGCGCCGTGGTCTCGGATACCTGGGCGCCCGCATCCGGCAGCTTCCTGCTGGGCACAGACAACATCGGGCGCGACATGCTCACCCGCCTGATGTACGGCGCGCGCATGACCATTGGCGTGGCGCTTACCTGCACCATCCTTTCGTTCATCATCGGCACCACCCTCGGGCTGCTGGCTGCGGTTGGCGGAAGTTTGCTGGACCAGGTTCTCTCGCGCAGTGTGGACATCATGCTCTCAATTCCACTGCTGGTGTTTGCGCTGATGATTTTGTCCATGTTCGGATCCTCAATCCCCACACTAATCATCACAATCGCAATTCTGGACTCCACGCGCGTCTTCCGGCTGGCACGCTCCGTTGCCCTAAACCTTGTGGTGCTGGACTACGTGGAAGCCGCGCGCCTGCGCGGCGAAGGCCTGTGGTGGCTGATGCGGCGCGAGATCTTGCCCAACGCCCTGCCCCCGATGATTTCCGAGTTCGGCTTGCGCTTCTGCTTTAATTTTCTGTTCGTTGCCGGCCTTAGCTTTTTGGGGCTGGGCATTCAGCCACCGTATGCAGACTGGGGCGGCATGGTGCGCGAGAACGGCCGCGCAATCGCCTTTGGCGTCTCGGCGCCACTCTGGCCGGCGATTGCAATCTCGATTGTGACGATTGGCGTGAATCTGGTGGTGGACTGGATCCTGTCGATCAATGCGCGCCCGTCCGGCGCGTCGGCGGAGATGTAAGCGCGTGGCAGAAACTGTGCTTGCCATCCGCAACTTGCGTGTCGAGTCCATCACCGGCACGGTTTTGGTGGATGATGTATCGCTTGAACTGAAGCCCGGCGAAGTGCTGGGCCTCATCGGCGAGAGTGGCGCCGGAAAATCGACCATCGGTTTGGCTGCAATGGTTTACGCCCGCGCCGGCTGCAAGATCACCGGCGGCACTGTGGAAGTAAAAGGGGCCAATGCGCGCACGCTGGACATGGAAGCGCGCCGCGAGCTGCGCGGCCGCCGCATTGCGTATGTGGCACAAAGTGCTGCGGCATCATTCAATCCGGCACATTGCATCATGGATCAAGTCTGCGAGATGCCGGTGCAGCATGGCATGATGCCAAAAGCTGCAGCGCAGGCCTGGGCTGTGGAATTGTTCCGCTCGCTTGAGCTGCCCAACCCGGAAACATTCGGCGCGCGCTTCCCGCACCAGGTTTCAGGCGGGCAGCTGCAGCGCGCGATGGCCGCCATGGCCATCTCCTGCCGCCCGGACATCGTGGTGTTTGACGAGCCCACCACTGCGCTGGATGTGACAACCCAGATTGAAGTGCTGGCGCTGATCAAAAAGCTGATCAAGGAATATCACACCGCGGCGCTCTACATCAGCCACGACCTGGCGGTGGTGGCGCAAGTGGCGGACCGCATCATGGTGCTGCGCGGCGGCAAGCTGGTAGAGCAAGGCACAACCGAGCAGATTTTGATGCGGCCGCAAAACGAATACTCGCGGGCACTGGTGGCAGACCGCAAAGCGTCCGACAAGCTCTCCGTTGAAAGCACCGCACAGCGCGGCGCGATTGTGCTTTCGGTGGCGAATGCCGTCGGCATGTACGGCAACTTTACCGCTGTGAAAAATGTGTCGCTGAGTGTGGCGCACGGCGAAACATTGGCGGTAGTGGGCGAGTCCGGCTCCGGCAAAAGCTCGCTGGCACGCCTGATTGTGGGCCTGCTGCCGCGTTCGGCAGGCACAGTCACCTTCCGCGGCCGCGAGCTTTCCAGCGCGCTCAAAAACCGCACCAAAGAAGACCTGCGCAAGCTGCAATTCATTTACCAGCAGCCGGATGTGGCGCTGAACCCGCGCCAGACCGTGGGCGAAATAATCGGACGGCCGGTGCAGTTCTACTTTGACCGGTCGCCCGCAGATGTGGCCAAGCGCGTAGCGGAGCTGCTGACCCAAGTGGACTTGCCACTGGATTATGCGCAGCGGCTGTCCAGTGCGCTGTCCGGCGGCCAGAAGCAGCGCGTTTGCATTGCGCGCGCACTGGCTGCCGAACCAGAGCTGATCATTTGCGACGAGCCCACCTCGGCGCTTGACCAACTGGTGGCTGATGGAATATTAAAATTGCTCAAGCACCTGCAAGATGAGCTGGGGATTGCCTATCTATTCATTACGCATGATCTGGGCATCGTGCGGCGCATAGCACACCGCACGGCAGCAATGCTGCGCGGCGAGATTGTGGCCGAGGGCGCCACCGCAGCAGTTTTCTCGCCACCCTTGCACCCGTACACCGAGCGGCTGCTGGCATCCGTGCCGGAAGTGCGGGCGGACTGGCTCGACGAAGTTCTTGCGCACCGCGCATAAACAACGCCCCGCGCAGCCTGATGGCGCTGCAGCCCGCCCCGGAATGACAATCACAAGCCATAACTGCAAGTTCGACAATGTCTGAAAAAACCAAGCGGCGGCTGGCGCTGCCGCCCTTGCTGCTGCTTGCAGCGCTGGCACTGATGGCATTGTTGCAGCTGCTGCTGCCATTGCCGCAGCTGGTGCCCTCGCTCTGGCGCACACTTGGCGCAGTGCCTGCTGCAGCCGGCGTTGGGCTTGTGCTGTGGTCCGGAACGCTTCTCTCCCGCGCTGGCACAGCCATCCATCCCTTGGCCCGCTCATCATTTCTGTTGCACTCCGGGCCGTACCGCTTTAGCCGCAATCCAATCTATTTAGGGATGGTGCTTGTGTTGGCCGGTGCAGCCACTGCGCTCGGGAGCGCCACGCCGTGGCTCATCATTCCGCCATTTGTTGTGCTGATTGCACGGCGGGTTATTGCGGGCGAGGAGCGCAAGCTGACCGCGGAGTTTGGCGCCGAGTACCTCGCCTACTGCATCCAGGTTCGGCGCTGGCTGTAGCTGGCACCGCGCACCAATTTAGCGGGCTGCCCTAACGCGCTCACGCGCGTTACGATTGGGATGCAAGCTGCTTACAGGCAGCGCAATTCAAGTTTGCGCCGTTATCGGCTTCTCGTCGGGTGTCGCACTCCCCAGCGCTTGCGATCGCCCGCCGGGCAGCGTTAGTGTGAGCAATAGCGTGACGCACAGCGCCGCTGCGCCCGCCAACATTGGCGCAGCGGGAGTACGCGAGTACAGCAAACCCGCAACTGCCGGTGCTAGCGCCATCCCCAGGCGCATCGCCGTCTCCAGAAATCCGTAACCAAAGCTCAGCATGTCCGGATGCAAAGTGCGCGCAAGGCGCCCGATCACAATCGGGCGCACCACCCAGTTGCCGCCATGGATAAAGTAGGCCAGTATGATGACCGGCAGCAGCGCGGAGCTAAGCAGCAACACAGATGCGGCCAGCGCCACCAGCTGGCACAGCACCAGCGCCCAACGCCTGGTTTCCGGCAGCTGCCCAAACGTCAGCGACAGCACCACAACGCCAAGCGAGCCCACCGTTCCCAGCCAGCCAATCTGCGCCAGGCCGAGCTGCCTTACTTCCTGAAGATATTTAGGCATCAAGATCTGGCCCAGCTCAAGTGCAAAAAACAATAAAAATATAAACACAATCTGCCAGACGAAGGCGCGCGAAAAAAATAGCTGGCGGGCCGGCGGGCGCAGGCCGGGAGCAGGTTCGGCCGGGCGGTCGCTGATCAGGCCCATCACCAAACTGGACAAGACAAAGAATGCGCCCGCAATCAAGTACACAGCGCGAAAGCCAAGCTGTTCGCCCAGCCAGCCGCCAATAGCCGGCGAGATGACGCGGCCAATGGCAGCGCCGCTGGTAATAAATGCGAGCGTGCCGCTTAGGTTGCGCCCCGCGGACTCTGCGGCCACGTAGCCATTAAACGCCGGCATGGCAAAGTTGGCGAGCTGATACATAACCAGCGCCGGAATCAGCCAGCGCCAGTCCGGTGCAAGCGCCATCAAGATGGTTGCAAAGGAAGCCAGCCACCAGCCCAGCAGAATTGTGATGCGGCGGCCGCGGCGGTCCGCCCACAAGCCAATCGGGATGTAGACTGCGGTGACCAGCAATCCACCCGCTGCAAGCGCGAATCCTACCTGTGAGGTTGTTGCCCCAAGGCTTTCAATGAAAAGGGGCTGGATAAAAATAAACATGCCCATGCCAAATCCCCACAGGAACATGGCAGCAAACATCAGCCGGTGATTGCGGGTGTATGTGCGGAGCATTAAGTTAATTGTGGAAGTGCAGCGCGGCCGCGCATTGCAAGCCGGGGAACTACCGGATGTTCACGGCCTCGAGTGGCTTTACAGCAGCGCAAGCCGTGGCGCGCGGCAGCGCGCCGCAGGGTGCTATGTGGCAGCCGCATTCCGCGGGCCAAACATGCGCACCGTCTCGGCGTCATCGCCGGGTGGCAGCGTGCCAACGCCCAAGATGCGGTCAATCAGCATATTCTGAAAGCGATGGATGGACTCTTCGAAGCGGTAGCACATGCGCCCGCCCGCGTAGGCGGGATTGCGCAACCCATCCTGCACCAACTCCACTATGGCAATGTCTTCCTTGTTCACACTGTCCCAGAATTCAAGCAGGCCGTCTGTGTCACCTGCAGGGTCAGCGCTCAGCGCCTCCGACTCCGGATGCGTGAGCAGGTATGCCACCTCCGTTGTCCGGCCGGAACCCGCCGGCTGCGCCAGCAAAAACACCACATGATTCGGCAGCACATTCACCGCCACGTTTGGAAATACCCACGCAAAGCGCGCACTGACGCCGTCCACCGCGTTGAGGCCCGCAATTGCCGGCAGACCTTTCCAGCCGCCATCGTCTGTGTTGGCGGCAATCGGCGTAGTGCAGAAGCCCACATACATGCCCGGTCCCTGCCAGCGGTAGTGCGCATCCATCGGCGAAACCTTCACCAGTGCCGGATGCACCCACGGCAGATGGTAGTACTCCATAAAGTTCTCAGCGATTAATTTCCAGTCCGCCTGAATTTGATACTCGACACGCCGCGCAAGACGGAACTCGCTTAGCCGATAACCATTCAGCCGCGCCGGAAGATCGCCGAGCTGATCGGCAAGCGGCGGCGTTTCTGCAGCCAGGCACACAAACACAAGACAGCCCCACTCAGAAACACGCACGGGGTAGAGTCCCATTTCATTGCGGTCGAAAGCTTTGACATCCGCCATGTCAAATGCAGCGCGCTGCTCAACCGGTACCCGGCTATCAGCCGTGAAGAGCGGCGTGCCAAGGCAGGCACCATCCAAGTCATACGCCCACGCATGATACGGGCATTGAAAGAAGCGCTCCACCCGGCCCGCGCCCTCGCACAAGCGCGACCCGCGGTGCCGGCAGACATTGTGGTGCGCACGCAGCTCGCCAGCCGTATTACGCGTCACAATTATGGAACGCCCCGCCACCTCCACAACCTTAAACTCCCCGGGGGTGCGCACTTCATCCGTCACGCACACCGGCACCCAGCTGTTTGCAAACACGCGCTCCTGCTCCAGCGCGTAGAACTCGGCCATTGTGTACGCGTCCGGAATTAGCGTCGACGCATACTCCACCGGCAGCCGCGTGCGCGCATAAGTTTCCGCATTCAGAAACTGCGCCGGATCAAGCGGCCGCATCATGGCCGGCCTCCAAAAAGCTGCCCGAACGCGGGCAGGCGTGACTGCGCACATGGTTGCATAATAGTTGCCAGTTCAGTAGGAGGAATGGTTGACGTAACGCCAGCGCCTATTCGCCGCCAGTAAGTTCAACTTTAACATACACTGCCAATCCTGCAGCTAGTTGCCAAATAGCGGCCACCAGCAAGCGACCCACCCCGGCGTTACGGTGCACTAATTAACTGCTGCTCGCCAGCATCTATGCACGCAACCGGAGCGCCGCCCCGACCACGCCAGCTAACCGTTACGCCAACTGCCACAACTGCTCCAATCCAAGTGTTCGCAAAACTTCGCAATTGGTCAGCTGCCGGTCACAAAGTGATTGCCGTGGGACAATTCAAGCAAGGTCCAACGCCGGTTGCCGCAGGACCACATTATTTTTCAACAACAGTAAAACATGGCGCAACATGGTTGATATTGGCCTGGCACACATTGCGCTCCCCGTCCGGTCGCTGGCAGCAAGTATTGCCTTCTATGCCCGCTTCGCGAACATGCAAGTTGTGCACAGCCGCCTTGGTGTGGCATGGATCAGCGACGGCACCCGGCCATTTGCAATAGTGCTGCTCGAGTCCACCGCCGAAACCATCCCGTTGCTTCTGCCGTACGCGCATCTGGGTGTTGGAGTGGCCTCGCGAGCGGAGGTCGACCGACTGTGCCAGCTTGCGCGAGACGCGCAGTGCCTGGTACGCGAGCCGGAGGATAGCGGACCACCCGTGGGCTACTGGGCGCTGCTGCGCGACCCCGATGGTCACACGCTGGAGTTGGCCTACGGCCAGGCGGTGGGCCGCACAATTGAAACAGCTACCGAGCTCAATCCGGCGCGCGGGCGTTCTGAATAATCAAGCGCAAGCTCAACCCAGCAACAGTCCACTCATACCAAACCAAATCCAACGCACCGCATTCAATCAGCCGGCCCAGCTGGTAACACAGCCTGCACCGCCCGTGCTTGACGATCGCGATGCGTGTAGTTAAAGTTACTGAGCGCCATGCTGGGCGCATTTCAACCCAGCGTGACTGCACATTCACTGCCATCCGCCAAACACTACCCGCGTTGAAAACCACTCCCACCCAAAATTTCCAATCCATTCAATCGCAGCATGATTCGCCCAATAGTTAGCGGCGCTGCCGCCGCACTCGGCCTGGCAATTGCAGCCGCACTGCTCGGACCGCGCAATCGCTTCGGAGCCCACACGCCAACACCACAGCCCACGCCGCCAACTGCGCCCGCAGCTTTGGATGACTGGCTGCGCCAGCGCGAAGCAGCTTTCAAAGACATCGTGCCCGGAACTGAAAAGTGCATCATTTGGAACTCAACCGCACGCACCCAAACGCAATGGGCAGTTGTTTACATCCACGGCTTCTCAGCCAGCCGCATGGAAACTGCACCATTGGCAGACACAATTGCCACGGCTCTCGGCGCAAATTTATTTTATACGCGCCTCGCGGGTCACGGGCGCGGCGGCGCCGCCATGCGCGAGCACAGCGTGCAAGACTGGCTCGCCGACGGGGTTGAAGCCGTGCGCATCGCCCAGACGCTGGGCAAGCGCGTGCTGGTCATTGGCTGCTCCACCGGCGCAACGCTGGCCACGTGGTTGGCACTGCATCCCGAACAATGCACGCCAGACGCCTATGTTTTTATCTCGCCAAACTTTAAGCCGCGCCACAAACTTTCCGGTATTCTCAACTGGCCGTGGGGACTCCAGATTGCGCTTGCAGTGCAGGGCCCAACGCGCAGCTGGCCGGCAACCGACCCGCTCGAAGCTGCCGCCTGGTCCAACAACTACGCCATGCAGGCATTGCTGCCCATGATGGCGCTCGTCCAACATGTGCGCCAAAGCGATCTGTCCGCTTTCCAAGCGCCACTGCTGATGTTGTATTCCGAAAGAGATGACACGGTTGATCCAGGCGCAATCCGGGCGACGTTTGCACGCATCGGCAGTCTGCACAAGGCAATCGAAGAAGTAACCTACAGCAGCGCGGCCGGCCAACACGTGCTGGCCGGGGACATCAAAGCGCCGCAAGCCACCGCGCCAATGTCCGCCGCGATTGTGCGCTGGGTGAATTCATTGCCGGCAAGCGCCGGCTGAAAACTCGCCCGCCCGCTGGCCATCCGGCGCTATCCAGCCGCAAGGGACCGCACTGTACAGGATTGCACAAGCTGCACTTGATTTGAGATTTTAAAATATTGCGCGCCAGCCACGGCTAGGCGCAGTTTGCACTCTGCGTTGCGGGCATGCGGCGGAGTGCCGGCCGCTGCCAGCAAGCTGGATTGTCAGCCAACAACGCCCCGCAGCAGCCAAAGCGCAGCCATGCCCGTGGTAATTGTGAGCAGCACGCTCCGCGTGCGCCACGCCACACCGGCTGCAAGCATGGCTGCCAACAAACGCGCAGCGCCCGCCGCTGATAGCAGCGCGTTCCCGCCTGCAGTCAGCTCTGGCACGATGATTGCGGCAAATACTGCCGGCGGCACAAAACGCAATGCGCGCTGCCACGCACCGCGCAAGTGCAGTTTTTCAAGCATCACAATCGGCAGCAGGCGCGTGACAAATGTGACTGCACCCATGGCCGCCATTGTCAGCCAGATGTATGTGTTAGTCATGCGGCACCACATCTGCTCTTGAGCGCACCGCCCGCGCCTGTAAATTTTCCACGAGCACACCCGCAGCAATTCCTGCCAGCGCGGCTGCAAACAAACCCAGCTTGTATGGCAAAGCCGCGCCAGCTGCTGCCACGCCGCCAGCCACCAGCGCGGCAGCCCCGCCCGCCCGGTCGGCAAGCGCTGGCACCAGCAGCGCAATAAAAGTCAGCGGCACCACAAAATCAAGCAGCAGCCCGGCCGGGATCTGCCCGCCGGCCAAAATGCCAAGCGCAGTGCTAAGTTGCCAGCTGCACCACAGCGTAATTGCGGTGCCAAAAAAGTACCAATGGCGGTGTGCGTAATATTGCGGCTGGCGCGCCGTGGCGTTGTAGTGCGTAATCACCACCGCGTACGCCTCGTCTGTGAGCAAATAGGCGAGCAGCCACTTCCAGCGCGGCCGCAAGTGGCGCAGCTGCTGCGCGAGCGAGGCGCTATATAAAGCGTGCCGCAGATTGACCACAAAGGTTGTGAGCACCATCACGGCTGCCGGCGTCAGATCCCGGTACAGGCTCACGGCCACAAACTGCGCCGAGCCCGCAAAGATCACCGAGGAAGTGGCAAGCGCAGCCAGCGGCGGGAGCCCCGCATCGCGCGCAACCGCGCCAAAAATCAGGCCGAAAGGGAACACGGCCAGCAGCATCGGCAGCTGCGCGCGGACGCCGCTGCTGAACTCACTGCGCTTGGTAACAGCTTGCAAAGCTGGCGTGTGCTCAGGTTGCTCATCGCCAGCAGCCGCATTGGTTGCACTATCTGTGTGACCGACAGTATTCATAAATCGTTTCTAAGCTCTATGTTTCAGGCACGGTAGCGACGGGGCGCCTCAAGAGCACCGCAAGAGCTATGCCTGGCATACACCCATTCAGTTTGCAAAACACCAGCAAAGGTTAAACAGAATTGCGCGTTGCTGCCAAATCGCATTCAGCGCCCGGGACCGGCCTAGACACAGGTTGCTTCGCTTCGCGCATGCAACGCGCTGCCGCCAATACTGGCAACAGCCCAATGCGGCCGCAAATCATAGACTGAACTGCGCCCCGGCAACCCGCAGCTGCAGCAGTCTATCCGCGCCCGATAAACGGCATCTTTGTCGCCATGACCGTCATAAACTGCACGTTAGCGTCCAATGGTAATCCCGCCATGTACAGCACCGCATCCGCAACCACAGCCACGTCCATCGTGGGCTCCACTGCCAGCGCGCCGCTGGCTTGCGGCACGCCGGCCTGCATGCGCTCCGTCATCTCGCTGGCCGCATTGCCAATGTCAATCTGGCCACAGGCAATGTCGTACTTGCGCCCGTCCAACGCAGTGGCGCGCGTGAGCCCGGTGATGGCGTGCTTGCTGGCAGTGTAAGGCGCGGAGTTGGGCCGCGGCACGTGCGCGGAGATTGAACCATTGTTGATGATGCGGCCGCCTTGCGGCAGCTGCGCTTTCATCAACCGGAATGCAGCCCGCGTGCATAAAAATACCCCGTTCAAGTTCACCGCCACCACTTTGTTCCACTGCGCCACTGTAATGTCTTCCAATAAAACGCCGGCGCACTCACACCCGCATTATTAAACAACAGATCCAAGCGGCCAAAGCTTTCCCGGGTTTTCGCAAAGAGCATATCCACGGCGGCCTCGTCCGATACATCAGCTGCCACGGCGCGGCAGCTGGTGCGCGCACTCCCAATCAGGCCAAGAGTTTCATCCAACGCACTCTGCCGCCGCCCGGCGAGCACAACCGCAAATCCCCTGCCTGCAAGCGCAATCGCCACCGCCCGGCCAATCCCGGAGCCTGCGCCCGTCACCATCGCAATTTTCAGAGTTGCAGTCACACGCGCCTCACTTGCTGAATGTTAAAACAAAGCCGCTAATCAGCTGCGGAATGTTTACCACGCTGCGTGAAGTTGCGTTCACAAAATTCATTGCGGGGGCGTTATGGCGGCGCGCCAACCGAGCCCATCTTCTGTGCGCCCGCCGGGCTTGTACTCTGCGCCCACCCAGCCGGCATAACCCAGGCGCTGCAGTGTGGCCATCATGTGCAGGTAATTAACCTCGCCCGCATCCGGCTCGGCGCGGCTGGGCACCGCAGCTATCTGCACATGCCCGATCAACCCGATCTGCTGCTCAATGCGGCGCGTCAGATCGCCCTGCATGATCTGCACGTGATAACAGTCAAACATTATTTTGATGTTCTGCCGGGCAGTGCGCTTGATGAGTGCCGCCGCCTGCTCAACGGTTGTGAGGGCGTAGCCCGGCTTGTCGCGGGTGTTGATCGGCTCGATGAGCAGCCCCACGCCGGCAGCTGCTGCCAGCTCGGATGCGGCCTGCAGATTTTCAACAAAGCAGCGCTCGGCCGCCGCTAGCCCCTGCGCGCCAACCAGCCCCGCCATGCAATGCACTGCCGCCGCGCCAGTTGCCACAGCGTAGTCCAGCGCCTGCTGCACAGTCTGGCGGAATTCCAGCGCACGCCCGGGCACGGCCGCCAGCCCGAATTCTCCTGCCGCAGAATCACCCGGCAAGGTGTTGAGCGCAATCAAGCGCACTCCGGTTGCACGCAGTGCAGCACTGACCTCTGCTGCGGGCACATCATAGGGCCAGTGCAGCTCCACCGCCTCAAAGCCGCACGCCGCTGCCGCACTGATCCGGGAAACGAGATCACGCTCCGCAAACAAAAAGCCAAGGTTGGCAGAAAACTTCATTGTTGCATCACCCGCAGTTTGCCCACCGTCAGGCACCTAAGCACTAAACGAACTCAATGATGTAGCTCTTGCGATTGGCATTGAGTGTAAGCTGGCGCGGAATCTTCGTAACCTTGACCCCCAGGCGCTGCTGCGCGGATTCGAAATACTGCTCCGGAATTTCAAGGTGGCCCGCCCTGCCCAGAACTGCCTGGTACGCAGCATCCGAAAACTGCATCTGCGCCAGTTTGGCAACCACCTGCCAAAACATTCCATGCCGCAAAGTAAACAGCACCGTCAACAATCGCTCGCGCCAGGTGCGTTCTGCCCGTCCCACATCCACCAGAATAAGCACACCACCGCGCACTGAGATTTTTCCAACGGCTGCAATGAATTCATCTAGATAATCCAGCGCGGGAAAATACTGGATCACACTCAAGCACAGCGTTTTCGTGCAGTCCGGCCCAAGCGCTGCAATCTGCGCCAGGTCGCCCGTGAGCTTCACAACAGAAACATCGCGCCGGCCGGCAAACTTCTGCTGGCACAGCTCAACCGAGTGCTGTGAAAGATCAGCGCACACTATCTCCTTTACCTGCCCTTGCATTTGAGCAGCAAAAAATCCAGAGCCGCAGCCAAAATCAAGCACGCGGTCCGCCGCCCCGAACTTCACGAAGGGTTCGATCAGCTCCAGCAGCACCTGCATCTGCCGGTTCCAGAGCGCCGAGTCGCTCCAAATTGTGGGCGCGTTCCAATAGCCGGCCCACCCGCCAGTATCGTCAGCGGCACCGGAAATCAGGGGATTCCCGCTGAAAAACTGAAGGCATTTTTGGAAGATGCGCATGCGAACATTATCCTCCAACTTGCGGCCGATGGCTGTTGTAGAACACGGTTAGGTCACATTGCCCCTAAACCACACATCCGCAAACATAGGTGCTAACATTCAGCAATGCGTGCCGTGCGGCTCAAAACTTCCGCATGGGCCGGCTTTCAACCGAATGCCCTCCGACACAACTGAGGCTGCGCAGCGCGCTGCGCCCGTCCCATCGCGTTTGTTTGGCTGGGCAATGGTGCTGAGCTCTACGCTGGCGTTCAGCTTCTCATCACCGCTCGCCACTATTCTCATCCGGCAGGGAGTGGACCCCACCACAATGCTCGTGGCGCGCTTTGCCATGACGATATCGGTTATGGCGGTAAGCATTGCAGTCTCCGCCCCGGCGCGATTCTTTATGCCACGGCGCAGCCTGGGCGTGGCGCTTGCAGCCGGCCTCATCAACAGCATCAGCATACTGAGCTTTTTCTGGTCGCTCACGCGCTTGAGCACTTCCATCGCATCAATACTTTTCTCGCTTTATCCGCTGGCGCTGCTGGCACTGCTGGCACTGCGTGGCGAGCGCTACACAATGCGCCACGGTGTGCGGCTGGTACTGGGCTTGGGGGGCGCGTACCTACTCATAGATCCCGGCGGCAGCTCAGACATGCTGGGCGTGCTGCTGGTGCTCTGCTCAGTGGTGGTTGCAGCGCTGCAGATGGCGCTGGTGCAATGGTTCCTGCAAGCGGAAGATGCCTGGTCGGTGGCGTTTTATAACTCCCTGGGTATCAGCGTTGGCATTTTTGCATTTTGGACCTGGCATGGAAATCCATGGTCTGCGCCAAGTGCCACGGGCTGGCAGCTGCTAATACTCATGGCTATCGTCTCAACATTTTTTGCACGCGTGGCGATGTTTATTGCCGTGCGCATCATCGGCAGCTCGCAGCTGGCGCTGCTGACTCCGTTGGAAACGCTGCTGAGCGTGATCTGGGCGGTGGCCTTTCTGGGGGACCGGCTGCAGCCGCTCCAGCTGGCGGGCGGCACTTTGATTGCGGTCAGCGCCGCGCTCGCCGCGCAGCGCCTGCGGCGCACCCACATGCCAGCGCGCTGGCGGCTGTGGGGCCGGGTGTAAGCGCACTGCGCGCAGCCCGCTAGCTGCCAGCCAGCAAGGGGCTGCGCTGCAGCTGCAGCCACCCGAACGCACTGCTGCCCAGCAGCACCAGCAGCGCAAACCCAAAGCCAAGCGGCTGGCCGCCCCGCTGGCTCAGCACACCCGCCAGCACGGGCGCCAGGGTTGAGCCCATCGCGCGTGCAAACAGCTGCGCCGTGCCCGCTGTTGCACGCAGCGCCGGAAAGTGCTCCACCATCAGGCTGAGCTGCGCAGGAAAGCCCGCACCCGCAGCTACACCAAATATGCCAACCGCCAGCGCCACCCACAGCACCGCGAAGCCCGGCGCCGCCAACAAGCTGGCAAGCAGCAGCAAGCCATAAGCCAGTCCAGCCATCGCCGCGCTGCCTTGCAAAATTCGCAGCGCCCCATGCCGGTCAGCCAGCCGCCCGCCCCACAGCGAACCCACCGTCACGCCCAACGGCAGCAGCGCTTGAAAGCCGCCCGCCCAACTCTCCGGCACGCCCATGCGCTCTGAAAGCATAAACGGCAGCAGCGCATGGTAAGTGTAGATGGCGTAGTACTGCGCAAAACCAAACCCCAGCGCAGCAGCTGTGACAGGCTGGCGCGCAATTTGCAGCAGCGCCTGCAAGCCCACACGCTGCGCGGGCGCGGGCTGGGCCGGCAGCTGCCACAGAACCAGCAGCAATACCAGCAGCCCGCAAGCTGCCAGCGCCCAAAGGTCGCCGCGCCAGCCAAACCAAATTGCAATGGCACTGCCCAGCACTGGCGCAACTGTGGCACCTAGAGAATTGGACATTGTGAACAGGCCCATGGCGCGGCCGCGCTGCTCCGGCGCGTAAGCATCACTAATTGCAGCGACACCCACTGCAACCGCCGCTGCAATGCCAATGCCCTGCAGACAGCGCGCAACCAGCAAACCGCCGAGGCCGGCAGCCACGGAGCCCCACCAACTGCCGCCTGTAAACAGCAGCATGCCCAAAATCAAAATCCACTTGGAAGAATAGCGATCGACCAGCGGCCCAAAAAATATCTGGCACACAGCCACGCAGAAGCCGTATACGGAAATGGTGAGGCCAATACCCGCCGGGCTGGCATGCAGGTCGCTGCTCATTGAAACCAGCGCGCCGGAATAAATCATTTGCGCAAATGCGCGCAGGAACCCGGCAGCCAGCGCTGCGCCCACCAGCACGCGCCGCCCCGCCCCGCCGCTGCTGCGCGCCTGCGCTGCCGGCAGCGCGCTAAAGCCAGTCACGCGCAATCGCCTCTACCCACGCGCGCTCATAAAATGCCTCACCCTGCCACGCGGCGCGCAAGCGCAGGTCAACATTAAAGTGCGTGGCAGTGCTTTTGATGGTGCCGTGCACATGCACCGCCGCAACCTGGCCGGCCTGTTCAAGATCGTAGTGAATGTCCGTGGCCACGGTCACATGCGCCGGGTCAATGTTGTGCGCGGTCATCTCCATCGCTTCCGAAACGCCCAAGCTGATGCCGCCCGCCAGCTCACTGCGGTCACCGCTAAACACGCGCACCGTTACGGTGTCGGCCAGCACATCCTCAACCACTTCATAGCGTGGCGGCAGCTCAATGTGGGAACCGCCATGCACAAGGTGCGGCGGCGTGAACTTCAAAACTGGCAGCGGCTCGCTGCCGGGTGCCAGCGGCAGCTCCAAGCGTGCGGGGCACGCGGCACCCCAGTGCAGCTGGTTGTGCGCTGCGTGTGGCGTGGGCCACAGCACGGGCCACCAGCCGCTGCTCACGCTCAGGCGCAGCGCATTGCCCGCAGAGAACTGATGCCCGATGCCTTTCAGCTCCACATGCACTTCATAGACTGTGCCGGGTTCCAGCGCCTGCGGCTGGCCATGCCCGTTGCGGTGCGCCAGATTGAGAATGCCCGTGCTCACCAAGGTTGCGGCGCCATCTGGTGCAACCTCACTGAGGCGCACAACCACAGCCGCAACCGGCGCGCTGCTGGAAATAAAGAGCACGGCGCGCGGGTTGCCCAGCACGCGCAGCGGCTCCACCAGCGGCGCAGAACTAAACCCCGGCACAAGCGCGTCATCGGCGCGCATGTCGCGCGCCAACCCGGTTGGCAGGCCGCCCGGGCCCCAGCACAGGGCTGCGTGCGTGCCATGCGCCGGCCGGTGGGCGTAATACGCCACGCCCGCTTGCGCCGGCGAGGTTTCACAAAGCGCGGCGGTGCCCAGCCACAGCGTGGCGCTGGCTGTTTGCGCAGCGCCAAACGCACTCGTCGCGTGCCAGCTGCCCGGCAGCTGCACCGGAAACGCCTGCGGCGCAGAGTGCGCAGTTTCGTAGTACAGCAGCGCGGGCTCGTGCATCACACCGTTTTGGTCGCCGCGCAGCCAGTGGCCAAAGAAGCGCACCATCTCCTGCATCCAGTCCAGCGCGGGACCGGGGAACGGCGCGTGCGGCAGCGTGTGCCCCCACGGGCCAATAATTGCGCGGCGTGGCGCAGTGCAATGCTGCAGCATGCGCAGCGCGCTGTTGGTGTAGCCGTCATTCCAGCCGCCCACCAGCAGCATGGCGCACTTGATGCGGCCGTAGTCCGGCGCAAGCGATCCCCGGCGCCAGTAGCCGCCGTCTTGCTGCTGGCGCAAGTTGTTCAACACCCACGGCGGCGTTTGCTCCAAACGCTCGCGCCATTGTGGGAGCCAGCCGGCCTGCGAAATGGCTGGCACCGGCGGCAAGGCATTCATGCCAATCTGGCTGAGCGTGTAGCCCAGCATCTCGCTTACCGTCTTGCAGCCGCCCAGGTAGTGCACATCATCCGTGTAGCGGTCGGCGCTGGCGTACATGGGCAGGATGGCCTTGAGCGCCGGCGGCTGCTGCATGGCCACCTGAATGGATGTGAAGCCGCCGTAGCTAATGCCCCACATGCCCACGCTGCCGTTGCACCACGGCTGCGCCGCAAGCCACGCCACCACATCGCAGCCATCCTGCGTCTCGGCAGCCGTGTACTCATCCAGCGCCACGCCGGCGCTGCTGCCTGTGCCGCGCACATCCACCCGGCAGCCGGCAAAGCCGTGCTGCGCAAGGTAGCCCATGCGCGCATGGTCGGCCTCGTAGCGCCAGTCATCTTTGCGATACGGAATCATCTCCAGCACCACCGGAAATTGCTGGCCCGCAGATTGTGCGCGCGGCAGCCACAGGTTGGCGGAGAGCAGCACGCCATCGCGTGCTGCAATGCGCACGTTGTGCTGCACATCAAATGCATCGGCGCTGGCGCTGCTCATTATTGTGGCGGTGCGAAAACTAGGTGAAGAGCTGCGCATCGCGCAGCTCAATGGAACGGCGCGCCACATAAGCGCGCAGTTCCTCGCGCAGCGCGGGATCCATGGGCGGCTCGCTGTACTGCGCCAGCAGCTGGCGCCACATGCCGTGTGCGCGCTGGGCTGTATCGCGCGCGCCGCCGGCCTGCCAGCTGTCGTAGCCGGTGCGGTCCGCCAGCGCCGTTGCAAAAAATTCGCTGTCAAAGCGCGCCTGTGTATGCGCGGTGCCAAAGTGATGGCCACCCGGCCCGACGGCAGCAATGCTCTCAAGCGCCAGGCTGCTGTCATCAATCGGGAAGCCGCGCATAAAGTGCGCAAACATTGCCAGCTGTTCCGCGTCAATCATCAACTTCTCAAAGGAAACTGTCAGGCCACCCTCCAGCCAGCCCGCTGCATGCATCACAAGATTGGCATGCCCAAGCACACACGGCCATAAGTTCCACATGGTTTCGGTGGCGCCCTGCGCGTCGGCCAGCTTGGAGGACGTGAGGCTGCCGCTGCCGCGATACGGCAGGCGATAGTGGCGCGCCAGCTGCGCGCCCGCGAGCAGCGCCCACGCCCCCTCCGGCGTGCCAAAGGCCGGGCTGCCACTGCGCATATCAGTATTGGTGGTGAAGCCGCCATACACCACCGGCGCACCGGGCCGCACCAGCTGCGTCAGCGCAATGCCCGCCAGCGCCTCCGCGTTTTGCTGCGCCAACGCAGCCGCAATCGAGATGGGGCTCATGGCGCCAGCCAGAATGAACGGCGTGATGATGCACACCTGCCCCGCGCGCGCATAAGTTATCAGGCCGCCCAGCATGCGGTCATCGTAGGTCAGCGGGCTGTTGACGTTGATCACATCGCCGATCACCGGCTCTGCGGGCAGCGTGCCACCAAAGGCGATGCGCGCCATCTCCACCGCGTCAGCCGTAATGATGCGCCCCTGCGCGCCTTCCAGCATCGCCTTGTCGCTCAGCGTAAAACCGGAATACAAGCGCCGCAAGTGCCGCGTGGAGACAGGCTCATCCTGCGCAGTCACCTGCTCCCAGTTGCCAAAGTGCAGCATGGGCAGCATGTGCGTCAGGCGCAGCAGGTTTTCATAATCAGCGCTATCGCCCACCCGCCGGCCGCGCTCCAAATCCGTCACGTACACCATGCCACCACTGGGGCCAAACGCAATCGCGTTGCCACCCACGCGGATATTGCGCTGCGGGTTGCGCGCTCGCCACACAAATTCCTGCGGCGCAGTCGCCAGACACTGTTGCAGCAGTTCCTCCTCAATCCACACGTGGCTGCGGGCGTGGTCCACGCGCGCACCTGCCGCCTGCCACAGCTGCAGCGCCTCCGCATCCAAGAAGCGCAGGCCCACCTCGCGCAAAATGCGCAGCGAGGCTGCGTGCAGCGCCTGCAGCTCGTCCGTGGAAAGCAGCGCAACCGGCGGCCACGGGTTGACCGGCACGGCAGCCGAATGCTGCAGCAGCGGCAGGCTCGTGCGTTTTTCACGGCGTTCCAGCCGCCGCATCTGGCGCGGAGTTTGCGAAGCGGTGTTCATAATTAAATTATTTGCGGCGCAGAATTGAAAACAGATTGTAACTGAGCGGGCAGCTTGCCCGGGAGATGGCTGCCCCTAATGGAAGCGGCTGCCCATTTGCGCCGCGCGCCGCGGCTGCCGTGCTAGGAACTTTGCGGGTCCAAGGCGTCCCGCAATCCATCTCCAAAAAACGAGGCGCCCAGCATTAGCAATGACAGAAATAACGCCGGCAGTACTGCCATGTGCCAATAAGCTTGAATGTACTGCCAGGAAATTCCCACCAGCTTGCCGAGGCTGGGCTGGCTTTCCGAAAGGCCGTAGCCCAGAAAACTCAGCGTGGACTCAGACAGAATTACGCTGGGCACACCGAGGCTGATGGCAATCACAAACGGATTAAGCAGATTGGGGATTACATGCTTGACCGCAATCATAAAAGTTGGCGCGCCAAGGCCGCGTGAGGCATCAATGTAATCGAGGTGGCGCACCTGCAGCACACGCGCGCGCACAATGCGCGTGGTCTCCGGCCACCCCAGCAGCGCAATCGACAGCACCAGATTCAGCACAGTCGGGCCAAACACTACAATGAACAGGATCTGGAACAGCAACCCGGGCAACGCCACCCACACTTCTGCAAGGCGGCTGATCGCAAAGTCTGCAGCACCGCCAAACCAGCCGGCAATAAAGCCCAGCACCAGCGAAACCACAATCACGAACAGCTGCACCAGCGTGGCAATCGTAATGCTGGTGCGCATCCCAAGTGCCAGATATACCAGCATATCGCGGCCGGCAATGTCCGTGCCCAGCGGATAGCCGGCAACTTGAAAAGGAAGCTTGCTGGTGACCTTTAAGTTTGTTGCTGGATACTCAGAAAACATGGGCACGCCAAAAGCGTATAGTGCCAGCCCCAGCACCATCAGCAGCCCCAGCACGGCTGCGCGGTTGCGCATAAAGCGCCGCAGCGCCAGCGCAGCAGGCGAAACTCCAAGCCGGGCTTCGGCATCTGCCAAAACTGGTGCGCTATCGGCCATCATGCCACCCGCTGCCAGCCGGCTTCACGATCACCCGCTTCAAAGCTCAAAAGTGCGGCATCCATCCGATCACGTGTGCGGACCTAGCGCCGCAACCGCACGCGCGGATCCGCAACTGTATAGAGCACATCACCCGCAAGGTAGGAGATGCCCCACAGTACCGTCACAATCAACACCAACGCCATCACCATTGGATAGTCGCGCTGCCCGATGGAATCGATAAAGTAGCGCCCAATGCCGTTGATGCGGAAGATCTTTTCCAGAATTGCCGAACCGGTCAAAGCGTTGGGAATAATGGGCGCCAAAACGGTGATCAACGGAATAAGCACATTGCGCAAACCATGCTTGAAGAGTACGCGCACAAATGGCACGCCCTTGGCGCGCGCCGTGCGCATGTAATCCTGGGTAAACACCTCCAGAATGCCGTTGCGCGCATAGCGCACCAGCACCCCAAAAGGCAATATGCCAAAGATAAACACCGGCATCACCAGCGTCCGCGGGTCCTTAATGGGCAGCCAGCCACCCGTGGGCAGCAGCTTCCAAACCACCGAAAGCAGAAAAGTCATAAACACAGCAATGGCAAAGTTGGGGACGGTAGTTCCTAAGATAGCCACAAACCGCACCAGATAGTCCGTTGCGCTATTCGGGCGCAGCGCCGCCACCACACCAAGCGTCACGCCCAATGGCACGGACCATGCCAATGCCATCAAGCCCAGCTGCACGCTGGTACCCCACTGTTGTTGAAAAATTTCCAGAATGGACTTATTCTCAGCTGAATAGGAGGTGCCAAAATCACCGCGCGCTGCATGTGCAACATAGCTGGCCCACACCACATAAAAGGGCTTGTCCAGATTGTATTTTGCTTTCACATTGGCTAGCGCAGCTGCAGAGAGCGGTTGTTCGTATTGATCGAACGGACCACCAGGCACGTTGTAAAGCATGCCAAAAGTGATGAAGGAAACGACCAGCAGCACGAGCAGCAGGCCAAACAAACGCAGAAGAATATATCTGAGCATCAGCGCAAGTCCTCAAATATACCAAAAAGGGTGCAAGGCTTGTAAGCCTTGCACCCTTATATTCAAAGAGTCTAAATCTTAGCCAACCAGATGGCTATTGCGGAGCCTCGGGCCGGAAATCAGCCACATTTTTAGTGATGTACGTATCAATGCAGCCGGGATCCAAGCTGGAGAATCCTGGCCAGCCAATCCCGCGTGCCGTGTTCACTTTGCCAGGCTGGAAGGTGACACCCGAAATGTATGGCTTCCACACCCATACGTCAAACTGCTGCAACGCAAAAACAGCGCCAACCTCTTCTACCAGAAGTTTCTCGGCATCCAAATACATCTGGCCGCGCTTCGCCTTGTCGGGCTCGGCCAGCGCATTGTTTATCAGGTCATTGTACACATCGTTGTTCCAGTTGTGCCGGCCGTCATTGCGGAAGACACTGAGCATGTTGGACTGGTCCATAAAGTCCAAGCCGTAGGAAACCATGCCAAATTGGATTTTGGTTGGCTCAGCGTTCAGGGCATCCATGAACACCTTCGACTCCTGGCGCTGCACTTCAACATCAACGCCCAGGTTGGCCTTGATTGCCTCTGCGTAAACGCCAGCCATGGCAACGAGTGGCTCCTCAATCGGACTCCCTCCACGCACCAGCAAGGTAAGCTTGCTGGTAATCTTCACTCCGGACTCCGCAAACAGCTTCTTGGCGAGTTCCGGATCATACATCTGGTAAGACTTCAGTGCTTCCTCGTTAGATCCGGGGAAACCAGGGGAAAGCATCGAGTAAGCCGGATTCGCAGCCGGGGCCGGCAGAATAGTCTGCATGATCGCCTCGCGGTCAAACAGATGCGCAAACGCCTGGCGTACCTTCAGGTTATTGAAGGGCGGTTTGCTGTCATCGAAGAAGAAATAGTGCACGCGCATATCGCCGGGATCCTGGGCAGCCAGCTTCGCCAGCTCCGGATCGGCGGCAATCGTTTGCACATCAGCGCCAGAACCGACGCGCGCCCGCTCCACTTCGCCTGCCTGGAAGGCCTGCAGCTCGCTCTTGGGCTTAATGAAAATCACCTTGTTCAAGTAGGGCTTCAGGTCATCCGGCATGTTCGGGTTTGCCTTCACAACCACCCGCGTGGGTGACCACTCGTCCAGCATATACGGACCAGCCGACACGGTGGTCTTCAAGTCATGGCCATAGGTGGGGCCGTACTTATCCAGCGCAGCCTTCTGCATCGGGGCAGAGTACAGCATCAACATTGGCAGAAATGGAATCGCGGTACTGAGCTCGAAGACTACTTCTTTGGGAGTAGCACCCTGTCGCACGCCAATTTCGGTTGGCTTCACTTCGCCTTTCAACGCCTCAGAATAACCTTTGATTTTCATCTCTTCGATGTACCACGAAAAATCGTAAGCCGTGGCAGGGTCAGCCATGTGTTGGAAGCTGGCAATCACATCGGCAGCGGTCAACTGCGTGCCGTCAGACCAGTTGACATCGTCGCGCAATTTGAATGTCCACTCCGTGGCCGCAGCGTTTGGCGTGTATGTTTCAGCCAAACCAGGAATGACGTTGTAGTCCTTATCAAGGCGGATCAGCGAGAAGCTAAACAGGCTGTCGCCCAAGCTCCGGTTGTACACGCTGGCGGTCAGGTCCATGAAGAGAGCGCCTTCGGAAGCAGCCTGCGTGTCACTGGTTATTACCAGCACCTGCTGCTCGCTGGGGGCGGCATCGTCCGGCAGCAGCTTGCCAATGCTGTTGACATTGGGTGCGGCAGTCGGCTCCACCGGCACTGCGGTGGGCGCAACCGTCGCTTCGGGTGCGGCGGCCGGCGCTGCAGTGGCGGCATCCGCAGCCGCAATCGCAGTGGGGGCCGGTGCCGGGCTGGCACACGCCGCGAGGATCAGCGTGCCCGACAAAATCAAATAGATTGTTTTTCGATACATTTTCTTTTTCTCCTTTTGTTCAAAACACAGACACTAAATAATATCCGCAACCGGCGATCAGGTCAAGGCGTTTGTTACAACGCCAGCGGGGCGGCGGGCAATGCGCCCGGTGCGCCAAATCCCCTATAATTCCAGTGTGCCTAAGAAAGAATTTCAATACATCGTGCTGGGCTTGGGCGGGCTGGGCAGTGCTGCGGCGTACTGGCTGGCGCGCCGCGCCGGCAGGGCGGTGCTTGGCCTGGAGCAGTTTGAGCTGGGGCATGCGCGCGGCGGCTCGCACGATCACTCGCGCATCATCCGCCTTTCCTATCACAAGCCAAACTATGTGCAGCTGGCCAAGCGCGCCTACAGCGCGTGGGCCCAGCTGGAGGCGGACAGCGGCGAGACGGTAATCATCAAAACCGGCGGGCTGGATCTGGCGCCCGTCAACAGTGCCATTCCCATCATTGATTACACCAACAGCCTCACAGCGGCACGCGTGCCGTTTGAATTTTTGGATGCGCCGGAGCTGCGCCGGCGTTACCCGCAGTGGCGCGTCGAGGACGACGTAATGGCGCTCTATCAACCCGATGGCGGCATTGCTGCCGCCGAGCGGGCTACGGCTGCGCACCAGCGCATGGCGCGCGTGCATGGCGCCACCCTGCGCGATGGCGCTCCCGTGCAGTCCGTGCGGCCGCTGGCAGCCGGATACGAAGTGCAAGCCGGCGGCGAAACATACCGCTGCGAAAAACTTGTGGTTGCCAACGGCGCATGGACCAACCACACCCTCGCGCACCTGGGCATCAAGCTGCCGCTTACCGTAACGCAAGAGCAAGTGAACTACTTTTCCGTGCCCGATGCCGCCGAGTTTGCACCGGAGCGCTTCCCGGTTTGGATCTGGATGGATGAGCCCAGCTACTACGGCTTCCCCGTGTTCGGCACAGCGGGCGTGAAGGTGGCGCAGGATTGCGGCGGCGCCGAGGTAACCGCGGAGACGCGCACCTTCGACCGCGACGAGCCTGCGTACGAGCGCGTGCGTGCGTTCACCAAACGCTACCTGCCCGGCGCCCACGGGCCGTTGCTTTACTCCAAGTCCTGCCTGTACTGCATGCCGCCGGACCGCGACTTTATTGTGGACGTTGTGCCCGGCCACGAGCGCTGCGCAATTGCAGTTGGCGCCGGCCACGCATTCAAGTTTGCGTCCGTGCTGGGACAAATACTTAGCGAGCTGGCAATTGATGGCAGCACGCCCAGCGACATTGCCGGCTTCAGCATGCAGCGCCCAATTCTGTGGATGGACAACCCGCCGCGCAGTTTTATGTTGTAGCGCGGCTGCTACAATGCAACGGCAGCGGCTGCCAACACAGGGGAAACAGTGATGCGCTTACCATCCGGACTGCGACTGGTGCTTGTGTATGTACTGCTGGCAGCCTGCACAGCCGCGCCAACCCCGCAGCCGCTTGCGGTGGCACGCATTGGCTACGGCGGCAGCCCGGACACGCTGAACCCCGGCACCGCTGTGCTTACCGAGGCGTACACAATGTTTGCGCTGGTGTACGACGCGATGTACACCTACAACTTCGACGGCACCTACTCGCTGAGCCTGGCCGAATCCGTGGACCGCAGCGCAGACGGGCTCACCTACACCTACAAGATTCGCAGCGGCATCAAGTTTCATGACGGGCAGCCGCTGACTGCGCGCGATGTTGCCTTCACCTACAACCTCAACAAGGCGCACGCCGAATTTCCATACATGAACCCGTACACCAGTTATATGGAAAGCATCACGGCGCCGGACGACACAACCGTGGTCATCCGCCTGAACGCCGCCATTCCGAACATTGAGAGCCAGCTGGTGTTTCAATATGTGCTGCCCGCACATGTATGGCAGGCACACGCGGACGGCGCAGCCGCGGTGGAGTTTGAAAACGAGACGCTGATTGGCAGCGGGCCGTTTAAGCTGCTGGAGTACAAGCAGGGCGAGTTTGTGCGGCTGGGCGCCAACAAGCTGCACTTCTCGCGCCCGCCAAAAGTGGACGAGGTGATCTTTCAAACATTTGGCAGCCCGGACGCGCTGGTGCAGGCAATATCCACCGGCCAAGTGGATATGATCACCGAGCTGCCCAACACCGCTGCAGAAAAACTTGGGCAGACTGCAAATGTAAAAGTTGTCAGCGCTGCGCCATTTGCGCCGGCCGTCAGCGACATCATATTCAATCAGGCCACCAGCGAGAGCTGCCCGTCCAAATCAGCATGCACGGGGAATGTGGCGCTGCAAGACCGCCAGGTGCGGCTGGCGCTGGCACATGCCACCAACAAGCAGCAGCTGATTGATGTAGTGCTGCTGGGCAAAGGCACGCCCGGCCTCACGCTAATTCCCAACGGCCTCGGCATGTGGTTCAATGACTCACTCAAAGACTACGAATACAACCCGGCCAAAGCAAACAAGATTTTGGATGATGCGGGGTACCGTATCAGGGGCATGCGTTGCGCAGTGCCCGGTTGCCCTGGTTCCAAATATGAACTTCCGCATGTACTGGCCCAGCGACAGCGTGGACGCGCCGCGCATGGCGGAGCTGCTGGCCGGCATGTGGAAAGAGATTGGCGTGGGCTTGCAGCCGCAGGCGATTGATCCCGATGCACTCACGGCACTGTGCTGCCCGGCATTCGATTTCGACATCATGCTGTGGGGCTGGGGCTCCGACCCCGACCCGAACCTGTTGCTAAATGTAATGCGCACCGAGTCCATTGCCACGGGCAGCAGCGAAACCGGCTACTCCAATGCGCGCTATGACGCACTGTATGACCAGCAGGTGGTGGAGCTGGACTTGCAAAAGCGCAAGGCGCTGGTGTGGGAGATGCAGCGCCAGGTGCATGAAGATGCGGTGTACATCATTCCGTACTATGAGATGCAAGTGCAGGCTCTGCGCACAGACCGCTTCAGCGGCTGGATTGTGGACCAGCCCAAGCTGGACCTGAGCGATGTCAGCTCGCTGGTAAGCATCACACCCGTCAAGTAACGCGCAGCCCGCGCACCGGGCTGCGCCCGCTAAATCACACCGCAATGCAGGCCGGCCGATTGCTGCTTCGCAAAGCCTGGTCTGCGCTTTTGACCATCGGCTTTGTGCTGGTGCTCAACTTCTTTTTGTTTCGCGTGCTGCCCGGCGACCCGGCACGCGCCGGCATCAAAGATCCGCGCATGACGCGCGCAGCCCAGGCCGCCATTCACGAGCGCTTCGGGCTGGACAAGCCGGTGCTCAACTGCCTCGCCAGCCTCAACCCGCTGCGCCGCGGCCCGTGCCTCGTAAACCCGCTGCAAACGCAGTTCTTCATCTACATCAACAATCTGCTGCACGGCGAGCTGGGCATCAGTTACCACACCAAAATTCCGGTGGGCCAGCTGCTGCGCGCGCGCTTGTGGAATACGGCCGTGCTGCTGAGCGCCGGGCAGACGCTGGCAATTGTGCTGGGCGTGGCCGGTGGCGTTCTTGCCGCGTGGCAGGCGCACACGCGCATTGATTACGCCGCGCTCATCATCAGTTTGGTGGCGTGGAGCATGCCCACTTTTTGGCTGGGATTGATTCTGCTGTTTTGGGGCAGCCGCTACGCCGGCCTGCCAATTGGCGGGCAGCTTACCCCCGGGCTGGCAGCTGCCGGCACGTGGGCGCAGCTGCGCGATGCGGCCCGCCATCTGGTGCTGCCCACCCTCACGCAAACCATTGTCTACCTCGCCGAGTACCTGCTCATCATGCGCAGCACCATGCTGGATGTGCTGGCCGAGGATTACATCCTCACGGCCAAAGCCAAAGGGCTAAGCACGTTTCAAGTGCTCAAGGACCACGCGCTGCGCAATGCGGCGCTGCCCATCATCACAATTGTGGCGCTCAACCTCGGCTTCACGGTGGCGGGCGCAGTGCAGATTGAGGCGGTGTTTTCATGGCCGGGATTAGGGCAGGCGATTTTTGAGTCGGTTGCGCGGCGGGACTACCCGGTGCTGCAGGGCGCGTTCCTGCTGCTGGCCGTAAGTGTGATTGTTGCCAACTTGCTGGCAGACCTGCTCTACACCTGGCTGGATCCGCGCGTGCAGGCACCAGCATGAGCGCCGGTAGCAGCGCCGCTACAGCAGCCTTCTGGCGCAACCTGCCGCGCAACCGGATGGCGCTGGCCGGCGCCGGCATGCTGCTGTTTGCGCTGGGCCTCGCAGTGTTCGCGCCGCTGCTTGCGCCGGAGGATCCGCGCCGCGCGCAGCTGGCTACAACCTATTCCATCTATGCTGCGCCGGACGCGCAGCATTGGCTGGGCACGGATGATGCCGGGCGTGACGTGCTCAGCAACCTGATCTTCGGCGCGCGTGTGTCGCTCACCGTCGGCTTCTTTGCGTCATTCATTTCGATTGCGATCGGCGGCAGCATTGGCATGGCCGCCGGCTATGCGGGTGGCGCCACGGACCGCGCACTAATGCGCTTCACCGATGTGGTGCTTGTCATTCCAGACCTGCCGCTGGCTATTGTGCTGGTGGCGCTCACCAAGCCCAGCTTGTTCAACATTATTCTGGTAATTGGGCTGGTGGGCTGGACCGGCACTGCGCGCCTGGTGCGTGCCCAAACGCTGGCCGTAAAGGAGCGCAAGTTTGTGCACCGCGCGCGCGCCGTCGGCGCCGGCGACCTGCGGCTCATCACGCGCCACATCTTTCCGCTGGTGCTGCCGCTGCTGGTGGTCAACACCGTCCTGGTGATCTCGCTCGCCATTCTGGAAGAGAGCGCGCTGAGCTTTCTGGGCCTCTCTGATCCCACCACCGTCAGCTGGGGCCAGATGCTCAACTACGCGTTCTCGCGCGGCGCCACCAGCAGCGGCGCATGGTGGGCGCTGCTAGCGCCCGGTGCCGGCATTGTGTGGGTGGTGCTGGGCTGCACGCTGCTGGGCTACGGGCTGGAGCAAATATTAAATCCGCGCGTCAAATCGCATCACCTGATGCGCCAGGCTGCGCCCCAAACCAGCGCCGTGCCAAGCGCCAGCACCGCACCGCCGGACGCGCTGCTCGAAGTGCGCGGCCTGAGCGTGGACTTTGTGACGCAGCAGTTGCCGGCAGCGCATGCTGTGCACGATGTAAGTTTTTCGCTGCGGCCGGGCGAGATCATGGGGCTCGTGGGCGAGAGCGGCTGCGGCAAGACAACTTTGATTCTGAGCCTGCTGCGCTTGCTGCCGGCTGCCGGCCGCATCATGGGCGGGCAGGTGCTGTACCGCGGCCGCAACCTGCTGGCATTGCCGGAGGCGCAGCTGGCAGCGGTGCGCTGGAAAGAAATTGCAATCGTGTTTCAAGGCGCGATGAACGCGCTCAACCCGCTGCTGCCGGTGGGCCGCCAGATTGCCGAGGCCGTGGAACGCCACGAACCCACTGCCACGGCAGCAGCAGTGGCGCAGCGCGTGGGTGCGCTGCTGGAGCAAGTGGGCATACCGGCTGCGCGCGGCCGGCAGTTCGCGCATCAATATTCGGGCGGCATGCGCCAGCGCGCCATGATTGCGATGGCGCTGGCGTGCGACCCCAAAGTCATCATTGCAGACGAGCCCACAACTGCGCTGGACGTAATCATTCAAGCGCAAATTTTGGAACTGCTCAACACGCTGCGCCAACGGCTGGGCCTCGCGGTAATTTTTGTGACGCATGACCTGGGCGTGGTGGCGGAAATCTGCGACACAGTGCTGGTGATGTACGGCGGCGTGGCGGCTGAGTACGCGTCCGTCGATGCCATGTTCAACCAGCCGCAGCATCCCTACACGCGCGCGTTGCTGGCGGCGTTTCCAGATTTTTCGCGCCGGCACAATGCGCTCGTCTCCATTCCGGGCCAGCCGCCGCGCCTGCACGCGCTGCCGCCGGGCTGCCGCTTTGCGCCGCGCTGCAGCAGCGCGCTGGCGCTGTGCCACGCGCAGCAGCCGCACCTATTGCAAGTGGGCGCAGCCCACTATGCCAGCTGCCACTTGCTGCAGCCAGCGCTGCCAGCGGGCAGCCCACAGCCGCAGCCCGCATGAACATTCCGCTGCTGGAAGTGCGCGCATTGCACAAGCACTTTGCGGCCGGGCCCGCGGGCTGGTTTCAACCGCAGCCGGTGGTGCGTGCGCTGGATGGCGTCAGCTTGCAGCTGCAGCGCGGCGAGGTGCTGGCGCTGGTGGGCGAAAGCGGCTGCGGCAAGTCCACGCTCGCGCTCACCATCATCGGACTGGAGGCCCCCACGCGCGGCACAATCTTTTTGCCGGCGAGCCAATGCAGCGCAGCAACAAGGCGCAGTTGCATGCACTGCGCCGCCAGATGCAAATGATTTTTCAGGATCCGTATGAAGCGCTGAACCCGTTGATGCGCGTGGGCGAGATTGTGGAAGAGCCGCTGCTTGTGCACGGCAGCGAGCCTGCGCCCGCTGTTCGCAACGCCCGCGTTTTGAAGGCTTTGGAGGATGCCGGCTTAAAGCCCGCACATGAGTTTGCGCAGCGGCTGCCCCACGAACTTTCCGGCGGGCAGCGCCAGCGGGTGGTGATTGCCAGCGCGCTGGTGCTGCAGCCGGCGCTGCTGCTGGCCGACGAGCCGGTCTCAATGCTGGACGTAAGCATCCGCGCCGAAATCCTGAGCCTGCTGGGCGCGCTGCGCGCGCAGCACGGCATTGCGGTGCTTTTCATCACGCATGACCTGAGCAGCGCAGCTGCCCTGGCGGACCGCGTGGCTGTCATGTACCTGGGCCGGATTGTGGAGATCGGCCCGGCAGCGCAAGTGCTGCACAATCCGCAGCATCCATACACGCACGCGCTGCAAGCTGCGGTGCCCGTAGCCAACCCGCGCCAGCGCCATAGCCGCGTGGTGCTGCAAGGCGAGACGCCCAACCCCGCGCAGATACCGGGCGGCTGCCGCTTCCATCCGCGCTGCCCGCTGGCTGAGGCTCAATGCAAAGCTAATGACCCGCAGCTGCAAGTGGTGGCAGCCGGCCACAGCGCCGCGTGCCTCTTGCTCCCGCCAAAATAAAAAGCCCTGCGCCGGATTACAGCGCAGGGCGCAAGCTTGCAGCGTTGGCTGCGGCGCAGCTAAGCGACGACCGCCACCTCCGGCAGCGCCATGTGCAGTTGCAGTGCCGTTGCATTCCCGCCCATTGCATATTCATCGAGCGTGAAGGAATCCACCTGCGTTGCATCATCCTGCGCTGCTTCAGCAGCGCGCAGCAGCTCCGCATCAGCGCTGCTGATGATGCCCTGCTGCAGCGCCGCAGCCAGCTCTTGCTGGGCGCTGCCCTTGCGCAGCTGGCCGCTGCGCACGGCCGATCGCACTTTGCGCAGCAGCCCGCTTGCCTGCGCAGTTAATTGCAAAGCATGTTCCAGCCGGCCGGCAGCCTCGGCCGTGTTGGTGCAGCGGTAAACACCGGTGGTGATCACGTCGCGCTGCGGGCCGGGCTGCAGCAGCATGTCGGCCACGCGCTGCCCAAGTGCGTCTGTGGGCCCGCTGCCCAAGCTGTTCAAGCGGCTCCACGCGGCCAGCGGTCCGGCAGCCAGCCAGCCCATGTTGGCGTACAGCCCGTCGAACGCGGTCTGCATTTGCAGCAGCGCATATTCCAAAGCCCATGCCGCCAGCGGCACATCCGCACTGCGCCGGCCTTCGGCTTCAAAGCGCCGCATGGTGGCGGTTGCCAGATACATCCACGAGAGCACATCCGCAAAGCGCCCGGTAAGCTGCTCCATGCGCTTGAGCGCGCCACCGTGGCGCACCATGGCCGTGTCCGCCAGAAATGCAAACGATGCTGACGCCCACAGCAGCCGGCGGCGGTAACGCCGCAGCGCGCCGCCGCCCGCGCCGCCAGCCAGCCAGCCGCGCGTAACGCTGAGCAGCAGCGCGCGAAAGGCATTGCGCACAACATGCCCGATGTGCGCCCAGAATGCTGCGTCAAAAGCCGGCGCATCATCTGCCTGCAGCGCGCTGATTTCACGAATGGCGTACGGATGGCAGCGGATAGCCCCCTGCCCGAAAATCATCAGCGTGCGCGTGAGAATGTTTGCGCCCTCCACAGTGATGCCGATGGGCGCGGCAGCATAGCCGGACGCCAGCAGATTGCGCGGCCCGCGCGAAATTGCAGCGCCGCCCAAAATATCCATCGCATCGCCGACGGCCTTGCGCGAAAGCTCGGTGCAGTTGTACTTCATGATGGCCGATACCACGGCTGGCTTGGCACCGCCATCCAGCCCGCCGCAGGTGTAGCGGCGCGCAGCCTCCAGCATGTAAGCCCAGCCGCCAAGGCGCGCCAACGGCTCCACAATTCCGCCGAACGCGCCGATGGGCAGCCCGAACTGCTGCCGCACGGCAGCGTAAGCGCCAGCCACGCGGGCAGCTGCCTTCACGCCGCCGGTGCCGGCAGCGGGCAGCGAGATGCCGCGCCCGGCAGCCAAGCTCTCCATTAGCATGCGCCAGCCATTGCCGGCCTGCGCAGCGCCGCCGATGATTGCATCCACCGGCACCACCACATCATGGCCCCATAACGGCGAGTTCACAAATGGCACGCCCAGCGGATCATGGCGGTGCCCCTGCGTGATGCCGGGCAGCCCGGCGGGAATGAGCGCGCAGGTGATGCCGGGGTTGGTGCCGCGCTCGAGTAAATTTTCCGGGTCGCGCAATTTAAAGGCGAGGCCCAGCAGCGTGGCAATTGCGCCAAGCGTAATGTAGCGCTTCTCCCAATTGAGGCGCAGATATAAGGCGCCATCCGTGCCGCGAAACACCACCCCGCTGGCGCGGATTTTGCCGGCGTCGGAGCCGGCTCCGGGCTCAGTGAGCGCAAAGCATGGAATGTCCGCACCGCTTGCCAGCCGCGGCAGATAGCGCGCGCGCTGCTCCTCCGTGCCGTAGTGCACCAGCAGCTCCGCCGGGCCAATGGAGTTGGGCACGCCCACCACAGTGGCCAGCACGCCGCAGCGCGTGGCCAGCTTGGCTTGCACGGCGCTGTTGCAGGATGGTGAAAAACCCAAGCCGCCGTACTCACGCGGAATGATCATTCCGAGGAAGCGCTCCTGCCGGATGAAATCCCACGCGGCCGGCGGCAGATCTTTGGTAACGTGCACGTCCCAGTCACGCACCATGGCACACAGCTGCTCCACCGGCCCGTCCACAAATGCCTGCTCGACGGCGCTCAGCTCCGGATACGGTTCACTCATCAAGCGCGCAAAGTTCGGCCGGCCAGAGAACAACTCGCCATCCACCCAAACGCTGCCGGCTTCGATTGCGATGCGCTCGGTTTCAGAAATGACGGGCAGCAGCTGCAGTTTGCGCAGCAGGCGCATGACGGGCCGCGAGAGCAGCACTGTGCGCAGGGCGGGCACGTTGAACAGCGTGGCAGCCGCAGCCGCCACACCCCACAGCCAAGCCGGTGCGCCCCACCCCAGCAGCGCCAGCGCCGCTGCTGCAGTCCACAGCCAAAGCGCAGCGCCGGTGTAACCCAGCGTGCTTACGATTGCAACGGCAGCAACTACCGCTGCCCATTGCGGCACTCCCGCAAGAAATGCATAACTACTCATCGCAATTTCTTCTGTTAGCTACTCAGCTTAGACAGTCCACTCCAAATGAAGTAATCAAGATTCAGTTTTCATTCTTCTTTCATTCTTAATTCTTCATTGCACACGCTAGTGCACATCCTCCCACATGCAGCCCGGGCCGGAACTGCACTCAGGCTGTGGTGCGCCGCGCCATCAACGCCTGCAGTTCATCCAACGGCAACGCGTGCGCAACGCGCCCATGAAATCCGGTCATGGTTTCCGCACTCGTCAGCGCGTTCAAAATTGATTCTTCCACCACTTCGGCAACGGCCTCAAAGAACGGGTTGAGCTGCGCATGCGGCAGCATGGTGAGCGCAATTTCGGTTTGCGCCTTGGGCGGAACATGGTTGCCAGTGGCAAAGCAGATGAAGATGTCACCGCTGCCGTTGTGGCCCACGCCGCCCACCCGCGCCAGCCCGACCGTGGCGCGCTGCGCAAGGCGCTTGCACTGCACCGCCAGCAGCGGCGCATCCGTGGCCAGCACCACAATGATGGAGCCTTCAGCTGGCGCGGCCTCATTCCATGCGGAAGGTATGCGCTTCACATCCAACGTGCGCCCAACCGGCACGCCATCCACGCGCAGCAAATGGCGCGCGCCGTAATTGGCCTGCACCAGCGCGCCCAGCGTGTAGGTGTTGCCGCCGCTGCTCACCCGGCGGGATGCAGTGCCAATGCCACCCTTGAACTCATGGCAGATCATGCCCGTGCCGCCGCCCACATTGCCTTCAGCCACCGGCCCGCTGCTGGCCTCCGCAATTGCAGCGCGCACGTGCTGCGCGCGCACATGCGCGCCGTCTGCATCGCTCAGCCAGCCGTCGTAAGTTTCCGCCACCACCGGCAGCGAGAAGATATCGGCGCCGCCCAGCTCATGGCCGTGCTGCACCAGCGCGTCGCGCACAACGCCCACCTGATGCGTATTGGTGATTGCAATCGGCGTGTGCAGCAAGCCAAACTCCGCCACGTAGTGGGAGCCGGTCATTTCGCCGTCGCCATTGAAGGAGTGCATGGCCGCAAACGCGTGGTCGCGCCAGATCTCGCCCGCGCGCGGCAGGATTACGGTGACTCCGGTGCGTGCCACCCGCGGCTTGTCCATCACGATTGTGGCATGGCCCACCAATACCCCGGGCACATCGGTGATGGCATTATGGGGACCAGTCGGAAAATTCCCAATCTCAATCCCAAGCTCCCGCAATCGTGCACGCTTCATTATGTTGCCGCCGTTATAATCGGCAGTATACAACGCCTGTGACCAGCTTCTTTGCTTATGACGAATTAACCTGGCCGGAGGTTGCGCAGCTGCCGCGCGACACACCGCTGGTGATTCCGCTGGGCGCCGGCTTCGACTTGCAACAGCTGGCTGCTGCGCTGGGCGCACCCGCCCGCGCCAGTTTGCTGCCCGCGCTGCCATTTGGCTGGCCCGGCAGCGCACTGGCCGTGCCCGCACCAGTGCTGGGCGCACTGCTGAACAATTTATTGGACAGCTTGCGTGCTGATGGGTTTACAAGGGTGTGCGCGCTGGCGCCGCAAGGCTTGCAGCTGGGGCTGGCGCACGCGTGCATTGCGCAGCCGCTTGCGGCCGGGCAGCTGCCGGCTAGCCAGCAGCTGCCGCCGGTAGCTGCGGCCGGCAGCGTCATCCTCTTTCCCATTGGGCACACGGAGCAGCATGGCCATCATCTGCCGCTTTCCACCGACAACATCATCATCGACCACATCAGCCGCGCAAGCGCAGCGCTGCTGCCGCTGCTTGCGTACAGCATGCCGCTGATGCCGTACGGTGTGAGCACGCACCGCAGCTCGTTTGCCGGCACGCTCAACTGCGGCGGGCGCGCGTTTGAGGATTTTTGGCTCGCGGTAGTGGATGCGCTCGTGGCACGCGGCTTCGACCGCATGTACCTGATGAGCGGCCACGGCGGCAATTGTTCGTTCCTCACCACCGTGGTGAAGTACGCGGGCGAGCGCCACCGGCGCATCTTTTGCGCGACGGCATACCTGCACACATCCGGGCCGGCGGGCGAAGCATCCATCAAGGCGCATCGCGTGTCGGCGGTGGGCGGCATGGGGCACGCCGGCGAGCTGGAGACATCCATGGTGCTGGCGCTGCGCCCGGACCTGACGCACATGCAGCGCGTGGTGGATGAAACTGACTTTGTGGCAACCGCTGCGTATTACATGGACTGGGCGGAAGGTGGCGCACTGGTGGCCAACCCGCCGTGGGACGACGACACCGCGACCGGCAGCTATGGCGCGGGCAGCGTTGCCACGGCTGCGCACGGCCACATCTGGCTGGAAGTTGCCGCAGCGGAGAAAGCCGAACATGTGCGCGAGATCCACGAGCAGCACAAGCGCCGCGAGCAGCGCCGGGATGCGGGCTACGGCTTGTGGGGCATCAAATGATTTACCAGTGCGCCCACGGGCAGCCCACGCTGGCAGCAAACACAAAACAACGCGGAGGACCCGAATGCACGAAGCGATAAAGATGGTGGAGAAGTACGAGCATCAAGGCTGGCCATCGCTGGCGCGGCCGGATCTGCATCCGCCTGCCGGGTGGAGCCACGCACTTATGACCGCGGTGAACCGCGTGCGCCACCATGCGCTGTCGCCCAACGGCGACCGCATTGCCTTCATTTGGGATCGCGACGCGCGCTCGGATTTGTTTGTGATGCCGGCGGCCGGCGGCTGGCCGCTGCGCCTCACTGTGGAACGCGCCCCATCCGTTTATTGGGCGGACGAGCAGCCGCGCTGGTCGCCGGACGGGCAGTGGCTGGCAGTAACGCTGCACGGGCATGTGCAAGTGGTGCGCGCTGCTGGCGGGCTGCCGCACAATGCCTCACAAGCCTGCAACGGTGCATCAGAAGCTGCGTGGCTGCCGGACTCGCGCCGCCTGGTGCTGGCAGTGGAACAGAACGACTCAGCGCAGCTGGTGCTCACCGACCGGTTCGGCGCAATGCCGCGCAGCCTGACGCAGGCTGCGGGCGACCACAGCAGCCCGCAGGTTTCACCGGACGGGCGCCAGATTGTGTGTGTGTACGCGCCGCGCGCAGACTTGAACTGCCTCGCACTCGAGCTGATCGACTTGCAAAGCGGCGCCGCGCACTTGATCACCAATGCACCGCACCAAAAGGACTCGCAGCCGCGCTGGTCACCGGACGGGCAGCGCATTGCGTTCCTGTCGCAGCGCGGTGGCTACACAGAGATATGGAGCATTGCAGCCGATGGCAGCGCACTGCGCCAACTTACGCATACCGGTGCAGATTTTGCAGAGTTTGCCTGGAGCCCGGACGGCCGCCAGCTTGCTGCCACACTCAACCGCAATGGCGCGCTGGATCTAGTGCTGGTGGACAGCAGCAGCGGAACCGTACAGAACTTGCGGGCCGGGCGCGGCGTGCACTGGCGGCCGGCTTGGGCAACCGCCGGCGGCTTCATTACAGTGGAATACGAAACGCACCTGCTGCCGCCTGACTTGTACCGCATTGACGCCCAAAGCGGCGCTGCGCTGCAGCTCACGTTCTCCAACCCGCCAGCGTTGGATGCGCTGCAGCTGCGCGAGCCCGAGCAGCTCACCTACCGCAGCCGTGACGGACTCGAGATTCCGGCAATGCTCTTCCGCCCGGCGCAGCCCAATGGAGCTGCCATCCTGTATCCGCATGGCGGCCCCAACTCGCAATACATCTGCGACTGGGACATCATTGCGCAGTACTTTGTAGCCAAGGGCTACGCGTGGCTGGCGCCAAACTTCCGCGGCAGCAGTGGTTATGGCGCTCCGTTTGAGCATGCCAACTACAACGACTGGGGCAACGGCGACATGCAAGACTGCCTGGCGGGCGTGCGCCTGCTGGGTGCGCAGCCCGCAATTGATGCGCAGCGCATTGGCATTAGCGGTGGCAGCTACGGCGGCTACATGACTGCGTGCTGCCTCTCGCGTGACCCGGACTACCTGCTGGCGTGCGGCGTCAGCCGCTACGGCGATGCCAACCTGTACAGCTCCTGGGCGCAATGCAACCGCGATGTGCGCCTGTACACCGAGATGATGGTGGGCCATCCGGCGCGCAGCCGCGCCGTGTATGCGGCCGCCTCGCCCATCAAAGAAGTGGAGCATGTGCGCAAGCCGGTGCTGGTGCTGCACGGCTTGGACGATACGGTGGTGCCGCCCGAAAGCTCTGAAGAATGGGTGGACGCACTGCGCCGCGCCGGAAAAACTTTTGAGTACAAAACATATGCCGGCGAGCCGCACGGTTTTCTCAAGCGCGAGACTCAAATGGATGCACTCGCGCGCATGGAGCGCTTCTTCGACTGGTATTTGGTTCCGTGACCCGGGCGCACAAGCCAGCTTGATTCTGCGGCGCGGCAGCCGCAAGGCTGTACAAGCTGTGGCAATGCCGCACCTGATCTTGTGCGACAATCGCAGGCTCCAAATAATATTCGCGGTCGAGGTATGAATTGACAGTCAAACATTACGCCATGCCCGGGCAGCTGTTCATCGGCGCGGGCGCAGCTGCAAAACTTCTGCCGGAGGCGCAGCGCCTGGGCGCGCGGCACGTTTTTGTGCTGGCGGATCCGGGGGTTGTGCGCGCCGGCCTGCTTGACCCGTTGGCTGCCAGCCTGCGTGATGGCGGGCTGCCGTTTACGGTGTGCGAAGACGTGGTGCCCAACCCAGACAATGTCACCGTCGATAAAGTGGTACGCCAATGCACTGCCAGCAGCGCCAACTTAATTGTGGGACTGGGCGGTGGCAGCGCGCTGGATATTGCCAAGGCAATGCGCCTGCCACTGGCTGGCGGCGGCGGCGTGGATGAGTATGCCTACCGCCTAAGCGACAAATGCCGCACCTTCCCCACAAGTGTGCTGCCGCTGGTGGCGATCCCCACCACCGCCGGCACCGGCAGCGAAGCAACGCCATGGTCCGTGATCACGGATCTAAAAGAAAAATACAAGTTTGGCGTCGGCGGCACTGTGGCAATTCCAGAGGTGGCGTTGGTGGATCCACAGCTGATGCTCGGGCTGCCGCCGTTCCTCACTGCTGCCACCGGCATGGATGCGCTCTCGCACTTGATTGAAGCGTTTGTGTCCACCAACATCAATCCGCTGCTCGACCCGTTGATCCTGCGCGGCATTGAGCTGGCCGGCGCGCAGCTGCTGGCAGCCGTCAGGCATGGCACCGATCTCACGGCGCGCGCGGCCATGGCGCAAGCCGCGCTGCTGGGCGGCATCGCCATCAGCTCCAACTGGCTGGGGGCATGCCACTCGCTTTCACATCAGCTCTCCAGTTTTGCGGATGTGCAGCACGGACTTGCAAATGCAATCATGCTGCCGCACCAAATGCGCTACAGCCTGCCCGCAGCCTTTGAGCGCTACGCCCAAATTGGCGTGGCGCTGGGCTCGCCGGCAAAAGGCACCGCCAAGAAGCGCGCCGAGTTCGCAGTGGAACGCGTGGCTGCGCTAGCGCGCGATTGCGGGCTGCCCGTGCGCTTGCGCGATGCCGGCGTGGATGCAGCGCTGCTGGCGCCCATGGCACACAGCGCCTTCGTGAATGATTCAAATTACACCACCAACCCGCGCCCGTGCACGGAAGCCAGCCTGGCAGAGATGTATCAGGCTGCATTTTAGCGGCGCCGTGATAGAAGGAAGACTGGTATGAAGATTCGCGCTGCCGTACTGTACGCGGCCAACCAGCCGTTTGCCATCGAAGAACTGGATCTGGCTCCGCCGCAAGCGGGCGAGGTACTCGTGCGCGTTCAGGCGGTGGGCGTGTGCCACAGCGACTGGCATTTAGTTACCGGCGCCACAAAGCATGTGATGCCGGTTGTGCCCGGGCATGAAGGCGCCGGCATCGTGGCCGCGGTTGGGCCGGGCGTCACGCGCTGCAAACCCGGCGACCTCGTTGCACTGAACTGGGCGCCCAGCTGCGGCGCGTGCTTCTATTGCCTGCATGACCGCCCCAGCCTGTGCAGTGCCTACGTGGGTCCGTTGTGGGCCGGCACAATGATGGACGGCACAACCCGCCTCAGCAAAGCCGGCCGACCGTACTTTCACTTTAGCGGGCTCGCCTGCTTTGCAGACCATTGTGTGGTTCCGCAAGACTGCTGCGTGCTGCTGGACCACAAGGTACCCGCGCGCGTGGCCGCCCTCATTGGCTGCGCCGTCACCACCGGTGTTGGCGCTGCGCTCAACACGGTCAAAGTACTGGCGGGCGACAGCGTGGCGGTGTTTGGCGCCGGCGGCGTGGGCCTCAGCACAATAATGGCTGCGCGCCTGGCGGGTGCCAGCACCATCATCGCCGTCGATCGCACCGAAACAAAATGCGCCATCGCGCGCGCCTGTGGTGCCACCGATGCGCTGCTGTCCGGGCCGCAAGTTCCGGAAGCCATCCGCGCCCTCACCGGCGGCCGCGGTGCGGATTACGTCTTCGAAGCCGTTGGCATTCCCGCGCTGCAGGAGCAGTGCCTGGAATGTGTGCGCCCCGGCGGCACGCTGGTGCTCTCCGGCATCTCACCAATGGGCAGCGGCACCAACCTGCCCGGCGCAATCCTTACGCGCCAGGAAAAAACCGTGGCCGGCTCCTATTACGGATCTTGCAACACCGCGCGCGATTTTCCGCGCTATGCGGACCTGTACCTTTGCGGGCAGCTGCCCATCGACAAGCTGATTGGCCGCGAGTATGCGCTGGCCGAAATCAACACTGCGTACGCCGACATGCTGGCCGGCGAGACCGGCCGCGGCGTAATTGTTTTTGGCTAGACTCACCAAAGGTTCCAACCCAATGACAACAACCAATGCGGACATTCTGATCATCGGCGGCGGCCTGTACGGCTGCAGCACGGCTTACCACCTGGCCAAGAACGGCGCCCGCAATGTTGTGGTGCTGGAGCGCAAAGCCGTGTCCAGCGGCGGCACCGCCAAGTCTTGCGCAATTGTGCGCACGCACTACTCCATCGACACCAATATGCGGCATGCGGTGGAGTCGCTCAAGGTGTTCGCTGACTTTGACCATCTGGTGGGCGGCCATGTGGGCTGGCACCGCACTGGCTACTTGATCGTGGGCCCGGCCGAGCACGCTGCCCCGATGCGCAAAGTCTTCAAGGCGCAGAATTCCTACGGCATCGACACTGCGGAGCTGACGCCGGCCGAGGCGCTCAAGATCCATCCGCTGCTTTCGTTTCATGATGTGGGTGTGATTGGCTATGACTCGTTCACCGGCTTTGCCGACCCGTATCTCACAACCAATGCGTACGCTGCGCGCGCCCGCGAGCTGGGCGTGCAGATCCACACGAATACGCCGCTCACCGGCCTGCAGCGCACCAGCCAGCTCACCACAGCCCGCACGCCCGGTGGCGACTTCAGCGCGCCCATCGTAATCCTGTGCGCCGGCCCGTGGACGAACCCGGTGGCAGCCCACATGGGGCTGCAGTTTCCATATGAGGTAAGCCGCCACAAGGTGATCACACTTAAAATTGAGCGGCCGTATCAAATGGACTGGCCGATTGTTAAGGACCTAACCACTCCCGACAAAATTTATTTCCGGCCCGAGACCGGCGATGTGGTGCTGGTGGGAACCGGCGACCATGGCGAGCCGGTGCAAGATGCCGACACGCTGACGGACAATGTGGAGCTGCAGCATGTGGAGCGCATCAGCAAAATTATTGCGAACCGCATGCCGGCGTTTGCGAACGCCAACTTTACCGCCGGCTGGACTGGCCCATACGACATCAGCCCGGACTGGAACCCGCTGGTGGGCGCAGTGGCCGGCAATGAAGGCTTGTTTGTGGCGGTTGGATTTTCCGGGCATGGCTTTAAGCTGGCGCCAACAATTGGCGAGGCGCTGGCGCAAACTGTGCTGGGCCAAAAGGTGCGCGTTCCGATCACTGATTACGATCCCGGCCGCTTTGCCGCCGGCAAGCAGCTGAGCGGCGCCTACGGCATCGGCTCCATCTCCTAGCCCGCAGGCGGAACTGCATTGGCACGCAACCGATGAGCACTGAAGCCCGCCGCCCGCGGCGCGAGCGCACTGTGCGCAAGGTGGTGAGTGTTTCTCCAGCCGGGTTGGAGGGCGGCCAATACCGGCCGCTGCGGGAGGCAGATGTGCTGCGCATTCATCAGGCAGCACTGCAGGTGCTGGAGCGCACCGGCGTGGAGGTGATGGCGTCTGAGTGCCGCACAATTTTTGCAGCAGCCGGAGCCCGCGTGGACGCCAGCCTGAACCGCGTGTACCTGCCGGCTGCGATGGTGGAGCATGCGCTAAAAGTTGCCAACCATGATGTGGTGCTCTACAGCCGCGACGGGCGCAGCGACCTGCACTTGCGCGACAAGCGCGTGCACTTGGGCACCGGCGGCGCGGCCGTACATGTGCTGGACCTTGAAAGCGGCGCGCTGCGCGAATCGCACCTGCGCGACTTGTTTGACATTGGGCGGATGGTGGACCAGCTTGAGAACATCCACTTTTATTTGCGGCCGGTGGTGGCGCGCGACGTGCCCAATGATGACCTTGACCTAAACACTTTCTATGCCTGCGCGGCCGCCACAACCAAGCACATAATGGGTGGTTGCTACTATCCGCAGAAAGTGGCCGAGGTGTTCCGGCTGGGCGCATTGCTGGCGGGCAGCGCGGAGCAGTTTGCAGCGCGCCGTTCTTCTCCTTTAACCTTGGCTACATGGTCAGCCCGCTGCGTTTTGCAGTGGAGACGGTGGAGACGCTGACGGCTGCCGTGCGCATCGGCATGCCCGTGGCGCTGGTGTCTGCACCGCAAGCCGGCGCCACCGGCCCGGCCACGCTGGCCGGTACGCTTGTGCAGGTGCTGGCTGAAGAGCTGGCCGGCATTACTTATGTGCAGCTGCTGCGCCCGGGCCACCCGCTGCTGATGGGCGGCATGCCACTGGTAACCGACCTGCGCACGGGCAGCATGATTGGCGGCTGCGCCGAACTGGCGCTGATGAACGCGGCGGCTGCGCAGCTGGCGCACCACTACCGCCTGCCAATTTACAACTCCTGCGGCATTACTGAAAGCAAGCTGCCGGACGTGCAGGCCGGATTCGAAAAAGGCCTGACCAGCGCAGTTACCGCGCTCGCCGGCGCGCAATACAACCATCACGCCGCCGGCATGCTGGAGTCGCTGCTTACGGTGGCATACGAAAATTATGTGATCGACGACGACATCAATGCGCAGGTGATGCGCCTTGTGCGCGGCATTGAGGTGACGGAGGAGACCCTGGCGCTTGACACCATCCACGAGGTTTGCACCGACGGGCCCGGCCACTATCTTGGCCATCCGGACACCATTGCGCGCATGAACAGCGAGTTTCAGTACCCGCACACCGCCCACCGCGGCAGCCGGCGTGACTGGGAAGAAGCGGGCGCGCTCGACATGCGTGAACGCGCCCGCATCAACGCGCGCAGCATCCTGCAAAGCTCATGGCCGCAAACCATCCCGCCGGAGCTGGACGCACAGGTGCGCGCCGAATTTAATATCTTGCTGCCGCGTGCCGTGATGGCACCCGGCGGCGCCTGAGCGCCACGCGGCGCTCAATCCAAAAGCGGGGGCAAATTATGCTTGGTGGAATACATGGAAAGATTCTGCACGTTGACCTGACAACGGGACAGACGCGGGTGGAAGAGCCGCCTGAAACAATGTACCGGCTGCTGGTTGGCGGGCGGGCGCTGGTGGCCTACCTGCTGCTGCGCGACCTTGCCCCAAACACAGATGCGCTCAGCCCGGATAACTTGCTGATCTTTGCGCCGGGAATTTTGCAGGGCACCAACCTGCCCGGCGCCGGGCGCCATGGTGTCGGCGGCAAATCGCCGCTCACTGGCGCGCTTGCCAGCAGCGAGGCTGGCGGCTGGTGGGGCCACGAGTTCAAGCGCAGCGGCTTTGATGCCCTCGTCATCCGCGGTCGCGCCGCAGCGCCATGCTACATCCATATTCAAGACGGCAATGTGACGCTGCGCCCGGCCGCCCATTTGTGGGGCCTGCCCACCTGGCCCGCGCAGCAGCGCATTCAAGCGGAGCTGCAGGACCCGCGCGTGCGCATCGCGCAGATTGGCCCCGCCGGGGAGAACGGCGTGCTGTACTCATCCGTAATGCACGACATCAACCGCGCTGCCGGCCGCAACGGGCTGGGCGCGCTGATGGGCAGCAAGAACCTGAAGGCCGTTGCCGTGCGCGGCACGCTGAAGGTGCCGGTGGTTGAGCGCGCACCGGTGAACAACGTAGCCAAGTGGCTGGGCGCCAACTACAAAACGCTTGCCGCGTGGGCAACCAACCCCGGCCGTGGCACGCAAGATTCGCTCGCATGGTGGGCCAATGTTGGCGCACTGCCCACCAACAATTTTGGGACGCCGGTCTTCGCTGATGCAGCGGCGCTCTCCGGCGAGCGCAACTATGAAATGTTCCACAAAGAGCGCGACACCTGCCAGTCCTGCCCCATCACTTGCAAGCAGGTGTTTGAGAATGCCAGCGACAACCCCTACCAAAAGTTAAACCCGGAGTACGGCGGGCCGGAGTACGAAGCCATGGCCGCCCTCGGCTCCAACTGCGGCATCACAGACAACCTGGCGGTGGCCAAGGCCAACGAGCTGTGCAACGCCAACGGACTCGACGCCATCTCCACCGGCGCCTCAATTGGTTTTGCAATGGAGTGCTTCGAGCATGGCATCATCACCGAGCGTGAAACCGGCCAGCCGTTCCGCTGGGGGGATGCCGGGCTGCTGGTGCAGGCCGTGGAATTAATTGCAGCGCGCAGGGGCTTTGGCGCTGTGTTGGGCACGGGTGTGCTGCGCATGAGCAAGCGCTTTGGGCCGGAGAGCGCAGCCTTTGCGCTTACGGTGAAAGGCCAGGAGCTGCCCATGCATGAACCGCGCCTCAAGCATGCGCTGGGAGTCGGCTATGCCGTTGCACCCGTGGGCGCCGACCACATGATGAACATGCACGACACTGATTTTGCGTACGAAGGCGAAGGCCTCAAGCGCGTGAACTCCGCGATCACCGGCCGCAGCATTGGCGCGCTGCGCACCAGTGATCTGGGCGAGGACAAACTGCAGGTCTTCCACCACGAGCTGAACTGGATGCACTTTCAGGATTGCGCCGTCAACTGCCACTTCTACCCGTACAGCTACGCGCATCTGGCCGAGGCGCTTAGCGGCGTTACCGGCAGCCACTACGGCATTGCGGATGTGCTGGCCGTGGGTGCGCGCGCCCAAACATTGGCGCGCCTGTTCAACCTGCGCGAGGGCTTCACGGCGGATGATGACCGCCTGCCGCGGCGGGTGATGCGCGCTTTCAAAAGCGGCCCACTGCAAGGTGTTGAGATCTCTGAGGAAAGCTTCAACTGGGCGCGCCGCCGTTACTATGAGCTGCTGGATTGGGATGGCGAAAGCGGCGTACCTGCCGGCAGCTGCCTGGCAAACCTGCAGCTGCCTGAACTCGGCTTGCAGCTATAAATGCGCACCATGGCCGGCAGCGACACCATCGTGGTCAAGCACTAACGCTGGCGCGGCGCCCGGCGCTATCTTGCGCTGCCACCCGCTCGCCCGCATGCACAGAAAATCCGCCCTTGTGCCCCCACCCCTGCATTACCGCTACCGTCTCGCTGCTCAGTAACCCGCGCCGCTCAAACAGCCCCAGCACCCGCTGCCGCACGCCCGCCTGCACCCGCTCCACACATGCTTCATCCACCCGCGCCCCGCGAAACACCAGCCCCTGCCGCCCCTGCGCCACCACCCCGTCCAGCATGCACAAATGCAAGTGCACGTGTGCGTTCAGTGTCGCGCCAAAGCGGTGCACAAACAACACTCCGCCGCTGCGGGCCGCTACCGCCGTGCTTGTGCTCGCTCCCGCTGTCGCGCGCTGCACTTCGCTCATCGCGATCCTTGCCACCTCGCTCAGGCAGCCGGCATCATGGTTCATAAAGTAGCGCAGGCGCTTCGGAATTACCACCACCCACTGCCGCACTGCCACTGCTGGAAACACATGCTCCACCATGTGCGCCGCCGTCTCCACCATGCGCCGTGTGTTACAGCCCGGGCACACTCCCCGCCCCTTGCACGAATACGCCACCAAAAAGTCCCGGCCGCACTTCTCACACCGCGCCCGCGCAAACCCGTGCGCCAGTATGCCGCACTCTAAAAACTTCCGCAGGTCGCGCTCCACGTATGCCGGCACCGGGTCTACCACCCAATCTGCACCCGCATCCAGCCCACCCGCGCGCCGCCGCGCCAGCCATGTCTCCAGATTTTGCTGCACCACTTGGTACGCCACACTCCGCTCCGGCCGCCGGCGTTGATACACCGCGGCGCGCTGTACTCTGCAACTACCAGCTGCGCGTAGCCCCGGCACACCAGCAGCGCGGCACATACTCACGGCCCAAGTTGAAATTCCAGCAGCCGGGCGCGACCCTCTGACACCACACCCACGCCCGCTTCAACAGCAACGCGGATCTGCGTTAGCGGTGAGTACAGACCCATCCACACTGCGTACCGGCCGGCTTGCAAGTTCGCAGCGCTTAGCTGCACGCTGTCCACCACCACCTCGCCGGCAGACCACACCGTCGGCGGGTAGGCGTGTCCGGTGATTGCCTGATCCATTTGCCCAAGCAGCTTCGGCATCTTGGCCAAGTGGCGTGAGATGGAAGAATGCCGTCCAATCCTCCGTTGCCGGCCGCACTCCCCGCCACCACAACGTCAGCTGCAGCGGCCGGCTGGCAGTCGGCAAGGCATCCGCCGATAGCCAATCAGCTCCAGCTCCCCCGCAAGCCTGATCTTCACCGGCACAGAGTCGGCTGGCAGCTTTACAGCCGGGCGCGGCACCTTCACCGGCCCGAACAGAATTCGATCGCCGTTGACCGTGTTGTCCGCGCCAACCGTTGGCACGCGCTCAAAATCGTACGGCAGATACATGCCTAGCTCAAAACTGTAAGCCCCGGGCCCCAAGCTGTCCGGCACATCCAGCTCGGTACTGCTGATTATTGTTTCTCCCGGCTGCCATTCATAAGTGCGGTAAGCGTGCTCCAGCGGGTAGGCATTCACTCCAGCAACCGCCTTGCCGTCGCGATCCAAAAGGTGCACAAATACTAATGAAGTCATCCGCCAATGGATGCTCCACCGTCCAGTGCAAATCCACCGCAAAGGGTGCGCCCGGCTCGAGCAGCGGACGGTGATAGCTTACGGCCTTGAGGCAATGCCGTTGCTGAAGCAGGCGGCCTGCGGCAGCAGCGCAGCTGGTGCCAGCCGCTGCAGAACTTGACCTCACCGCGGCGGCCGCCCTGCCGCTTGAAGATGCGGCGATCTATACCTTCCTCGAGCAGATCCTGACCGACCACCCCGAGGTGTTCGGCACGACGCTTGCCTTCGACCCCACCTACGCGACCCGCCCGCTCGCCCCTACGCCTACCGCGGCGCCACCGGGCTGCTTCGCAAAGACCTCACCCTGAATGGCTACGACTACGCCAACCAGCCCTGGTTCACCGCGCCCGTGCAGACCATGGCAGCTGTCTGGTCGGAGCCCTACTTCGACGCCGGTGGCGGCGAGATCAACATGGTCACCTACGCGGCACCCGTCGTGAAGGATGGCGTCATCATCGGCGTCCTGACCGCCGACTTCGGTCCCTTGGCCACCGCGCCCTAAAGACGCCCTGGGCGCAGGCACAGACCTGCCCCTCCAAGGTCGTCAGGCAGGTCGAGCCACCGCTCACACGAGCACCAGCTCCGAACGGCGCGGGGCGTAGCCGACCGCACACCACTGCAGCAACTCGGCACCCACAATGCCGGAGCTTCCGGTCATCGTTAGCGCCAGCTGCACGAGCTGCGGTGCCGCGCCAAACCGCAAGGTGAACGCTCGGCCGCTGACCACCATCGGGGCACGCACCGTCGCGGCCGTGAAGGCTCCGAACATGGGCATGAAGTCGTTCACCGTGCCCGCGTCGGGAAACCGGTGGTGAGGCTGCGCTCGAGGTAGGAGAGCTTGGCGCCGGAGTCGAAGAGCAACGCGACCGTCTGCCCCGCAACCTGCCCCTGCATGACCGGAACCGTCTGCACGATGCGGAGCGGCACCCGGGTGCCGGCCACCGCGAGCGGCTCGCTCGATGCGGTCGCGGTACCGTTCAGCAGCTCGAAGTGCCAGTCGAAGCAGGCGATGAAGTCGTTGCCGAGCAGTCCGTCGACGGAGCCGCCGAGGAGGCCGGAGAGCGTAGAGGCGCTCAGCCCCGTGAGACTCGGGGGCAGCGGCACCGAGATGCCGTCACAGGTCACCGACCCACCCTCGCCAAAGCTCATCGGCGAACCGGTATCGAGCACGAAGCGCCGTGATCCAACAACCAGCAGCAGATGCTCCTGCTCCCACAACAGTGTCAGTCTTTCCATGTCGTCCCCCGAGGAATGTGCCTCGTCGTAGCGCGAGGCAGAGATGCGGTAGGCGCGAACCAGGCCACCGCAATCTGAATTTGTACGGATAGGAAATTCAAGCTCTCTTTCACCTCGAAATAATTCACCTTGCTCCGCAAGAGTCCACTACCACCTTGCGCAAGGCTTCACCCCACCAACGTCTCATGGCCAGTGCCCTCTTTTGTCACATTTGTTCAATTTTCTGGAACTGATACGCGTAACAAACGGAAAATGCACAATATCTACGATACGGCATTTGCAGCCCAAAACACTCACCGCAGCGCGCCAGCACCTGATCCATACCCCTCCACGCTCCGCTGCGTGTGCCACTCCTGCAGCGCAGGATCACCAACCCAACGTCTGATCAAACTCCAGTTCCGGGATCAACTCTGCATCCCCACCCGCATCGCCCACCAACGGATCATGCCCGGCTTCCGCTGCCAGGTTTGCCGTCTGGTCAAACTCTAGTTCGGGAATTGCCTCTACTGCTTCTGGAGCAATCAGCTGCTGTGCATTCACCTCCACCGGTGGTGAGCGTGCGGGCGCGATTGCCGGTGCCGTTGTCGGCTCTGTGATGAATCCAATCAGGCGCACCCGCCCGGTCGCCCGCCGCTGGGTACCTAGCCAGCCAAATGATCCCAGCTCAAGCTTCTCTTCTATTCATCCAGAATACGCGCATCCTCACCCGCCCAATGCACCTTCACCGATTCGCCGCGCGCAAACTCGCGCCAGTTTGCATCCGAGCCGTTGGGCACGCGCGCAACCAGATTCTGCCCATCGCGCAGCGAAAGGACATAGCGCGTGTCCGTCCCGATGAAGACCACATCGCGGACGACGGCGGAGAGACCTTCGGCTGGCGCTTTTACCGGCTCAAGGATCTTGACTTTTTCCGGGCGAATGGTCACAACCACCCCGCGCGCGCCAGCGCGGCCGCTCCCGCCAGCCGCCACATACACGGTTTCCCCTTCGAGCGACACGGCGGCATGCGGCCCCTGGATGGCCACGATGGTGGCAGTGATGAAGTTGCTTTCGCCGATGAAATCGGCAACAAAACGATTGGTGGGGCACTTGTAGAGCGTGGCGGGGTCGCCCACCTGTTGGATAACGCCCTTGTCCATGACGGCGATGATGTCCGACATGGTCAGCGCTTCTTCCTGATCGTGGGTGACGTAAACGAAGGTGATGCCAACCTGCTCCTGAATATGTTTAAGTTCAGTTTGCATGGCCTTGCGCAGCTTCAGATCAAGCGCACCCAGGGGCTCGTCCAGCAAAAGAACGGCTGGCTTGTTCACCAACGCCCGCGCCAGGGCCACACGTTGTTGCTGCCCGCCCGATAACTGGCTGGGCATCCGGTCACCCATTTCGGACAGCCGGACGAGCGCGAGCGCCTTGCGCGCCAGGCGCTCCTGCTCATCCTTTGGAAGGCGCCGGACGGCGGGACCAAAGGCCACGTTGCGCAAGACGTTCATGTGCGGAAACAAAGCATAATTTTGGAAGACGGTATTGACCGGGCGCTTGTTGGGCGGGATTTCGGTCATGGGCCGGCCCTGGATAAGGACATCACCGGTGCTGGGCACTTCAAACCCGGCGATCAGCCGCAGGGTGGTAGTTTTGCCGCAGCCGCTCGACCCAAGCAGGGTAAAGAATTTTCCAGTCGGGATGGCCAGGTTCATGCCGCTGATCGCAGTGACTGGATCAACTTTGCCCCTGGTATTGGAGGAAAAAATTTTGGAAACATTGCGCAGTTCGACCGCGAATTCTGTCATGCTTTTGCTTTCCTGGAGGCAATCCCGCCGCCTGTGGGGGAGGTGTGCTGCCCGGCCCGCCGCAGCCATTCGCTGATCAACATAGCCAGCATGGTCACCGTCATGATGATGGCTGCCATCGCGATGATCATCGGCAGGCGGGTGGGGAAGCGCAGCTGCGAGAACATGTAGACAGGCAGGGTCGTGTCCGTGCCGACCAGGAAGGAAGCGATCGAGTATTCATCGAAGGAGATGGTGAAACACAGCAGGAAGGAGGCCAGCAAAGCCGGGGAAACAATCGGGATGGTGACTTTCAGCAACGCCTCCCAGTAGGATGCGCCCAGATCCATCGCGGCTTCCTCGAGGTTGTCCGGAAACCCCACCAGCCGGGAAGATATGATCAGAATGGCGTACGGGATGCTGATGATGACGTGCGCAAACCCGGCCGCCGGCGCGGAAAGCGGGATGCCAGCCTGGTTCAGCAGGATCAGAAGCGCCACACCCAGGATGACATACGGGATTACGAGCGGCATGGTGGAGACTGCCAGGAAGATGCCTCGGCCGGGCAGGTTGAAACGCACAATCGCGATGGCCCCCATCGTGCCCAGGATGGTGGCCAGGACGGATGACCCGAATGCGATCACCAGACTGTTGCGCAGCGAAGCCAGCAGCTCACTGCTTTGACCAAGCTGTTGATACCACTGCAGGGTAAAACCCTTGAAAGGAAAGGTCAGCGAAGCGGCATCGTTAAATGAGAAGACAATCAGCAGCGCAATCGGCAGGTAGAGCAGCGCACAAATGATCCCAACATACAACGCGCCAGGCGAGGGAAGTTTGAGTTTTGGCATGTCATAACCCCAGCAAATCTGAGAGCGGTCCTAGGCGGGTGAGCAGAAACATGAAAACCAGCACGATCAGCAGCATGGAAAGGCTCATGACAGAGCCCATCGGCCAGTTGAGCGCACGCATGAACTGATCCTGGATCAGGTTGCCATACATCGAGCCCTGGGCGCCACCAACCAAAAGCGGGGTGACGAATTCTCCCAAGGTGGGGATGAAGGCAAAGAAAAAACCTGCCACCACGCCCGGCAGGCTGAGCGGAAGGGTGATCCGCAAAAAAGCCTCTAGGCGCGTGCAACCAAGGTCTGCGGCAGCTTCCAGCAGGTAGCGGTCAATGCGCTCCAGCGAGGAAAAGATCGGCAGCATGGCAAAAGGGATCCAGACGTAGATCAGGGTCACCATCACCGCCGCGCGTGAATAGATCAGGATAGGCGAGAGGGTCTCGATCACACCCAGCAGCAGCAAAACGCTGTTCAAAAGCCCGGTGGAACCCAGGATCAATTTCCACGCGAAGATGCGCAGCAGATAACTCGTCCAGGTGGGGATGATGAGCAGCATCATGAGCGTGTTCTTTTGGGATCCAGCCTGGAAGGCGAGATAATAGGCTAGGGGATACGCAAGACTATTGGCGATTACCGCCACCAGAAAGGAGATACCGGCGGATTGCCAGAGCAGGCGCTGGAACGGGCGGCTGTTTATGAAGGTGATGTAATGATCTAGGGTGAAGCTGTCGCGCGCCGCGCCGGTGGTCCCTTCACGAAAGCTGAAGATGACCATCAGCCCGACCGGCAAAATGAACAGCAGGAACAGGTAGATTGAAGGAAGGCCAATCAGTGTCAGAAAACGTCGGCTGTTTTTCATCCGGGGAAATCCTTCCCGTCCCGCGCATGGTTCGGGGTGAGATACAGTGACAGGTCAGCCTCAGCTCTCCCTGCAGGCAGGGGGGCTGAGGCTGGCAAAACCTAGTTTTACTTGGAGGTCTTTACCTCGGACCAAACGTCGGTCCAGGCCTGGCGCTGGGCAGCGCTGATGAATTTATAGAAAATGGTGCGCGAGATGATGTTTTGGTCATCAAGCGCCAACAGTTTCATGGTTTCCGGCTTAACCAGCGCACTGGCGGCATTGTTGACGATGCCATAGCCGTATTCGTTGGCCAGGTAGGCCTGCGCATCCGGGGCCAGGTAGGCGTCAATCATTGCGACGGCCAGCTCGTAGTTTTTTGACTTGGTCGGCACGGCAAAGCCGCACAGGTAACCGGCGCGGCCTTCTTTTGGATCGATATATTCAACCTTGGCGCCATCCCCCAGCAGCTTGATGTAAGAGGCGTTCCAAGCATTGGCTGCCACCCACACATCGCCGGAGGCAAGCTGCTGATCGAGATCCGTCTGGCTGCTCCAGATGGTCAGCACGTTTGGCATCAGCTCCAGCAATTTCTGCTTGATCTGCTCATCCTGCGCGGGGGTCGTGGCCCATGGGTCGAGCCCGAGCGCCAGGGCGGCGATGACATGGCCAGACTCACCCGAATCGTAAAGGGCAATGTGACCCTTGTATTCCGGGTTCCACAAATCATTCCACGAAGTTGGCACCGTCTTGATCAGGTCGCTTCGCACCAGGATCGACTCAAAACCCCATTCCCATGGGATCCAGTACTGCTTGCCATTAAATTCGCCCTGTTTGGCAAGCGCCGGGTTGATATCCTTCCAATGCGAGAGCATAGCTGGGTCAATCGGCTGGACAAGGCCTTCATCCACCATGATCTTCCAGTAGTTGCTGCAAGGATGCACCAGGTCGGCGTTAACACCGCTCTGCAGCTTGGCATACACTTCGGCGCTCTCCGAGAGGAAGCTGTAATTTACTTTGACGTTGGGATACTGCGTGGCGAACTGTTTCCAGAACTCTGGCAGTTCATAGCCCGACCAATCCAACAAGACCAGTTCACCAGTCTGTGTGGAACCTGAGACAGCGGGGGCTGTTGTCGGCGCGGCAGCTGCCGGCGCTTCGGTTGGCGCAGCAGGAGCCGTGGTTGGCGTTGCGACGGGTGCGCAGGCAGCCAAAAACATGCTGGCCAGTACCAATAGCGAGCAAATACTCATCCACAATTTCCGTGTTTTCATGTGCTGTTCCTCCTTCGTTGAAACTTTTTAGGTTGTTCGAGTGAACATCTAAACCAAATGAAAAAACTGCCCAGTAAACCGTGGAAAATTCGGCCTACGTCGCGGATCTCCAACAGGGCATGACCCCGAGCCTTCCACGGATGTGACATGGCAAACAGACACCTGGGTGACAAAGAGCAAATTGCAACCGCCGACGATGCAAACCAGAAAGCCTATAATACATTAATTTTGAGGATTGGTGTAGTCGCAGTCCATGTGCAATTCTTAGGCGGGCATCAGTCACAAGTTAGGGTTTTTAACAACGTGGCGAGAAAATTTCAACCGGTCAGCTACCTGTTTTTATGCCAGTGTTGCTTGACGCAGATGCATGGCGCTATTTGGGGGCCCCGATGAAAGAACAACCCAAAAAAACCTGACCAGTCGGGGAGACCTGTCAGGTTCACTCAAAAACCGATGGGAAATTCAAGCTCCCCACCACCCTCAACTGGTAGGCGCTGGCCCCGCAGTGGTCAAGTCCCACTCTGAACCAACTTCCACTCCACCAATGGTCGAATAGCAATCAATCACTTTTGCGCGATATTCCAAGAGGTACTATCAGCGCAACAAGCGGAAATTACACAACTTCTACAGACCAGCATCGGCAGTCCCAACCATTCAGTGCGCTCCGCCAGTGCCTGGACCACACCTTTCCACGCTGCACCGCAGAGCTTTCACCGTCCCAATTTTGCGATCGGGCAGCAAACTCAAAGCGCAGTAAGCTAAACTTACAGGGGAAGCATCATGACGCCAATAGAATTAGACGGCGCAGTAACCCTAAAACACATTTCAAAGTCTTACAGCGACAAAGTAGTCGTTGACAATATTTCGCTTGAGGTGCAGGCGGGCGAGTTTTTTTCGATGCTTGGGCCGTCGGGATGCGGCAAGACAACAACCCTGCGCATGATCGGCGGTTTTGAACAGCCCGATAGCGGCACCATATTCATTGACGACCGCGATGTCACGCACACCGAACCTGAGGAGCGCCCGTTAAATACGGTGTTTCAGCACTATTCGCTGTTTCCGCACCTGAACGTGCAGGAAAATATCAAGTTCGGGCTGCGCTTTGAAAAATCCTCTGCCAACGGAACCAAGCCCGCCAAGCAACGCGTCGCAGAAGCGCTTGAACTGGTGCAACTTAACGGGTTTGGCGAGCGCCGCGTGCACCAGCTTTCAGGCGGCGAGCAGCAACGCGTCGCCCTTGCCCGCGCCTTAATTCTTGAGCCCAGCGTACTGTTGCTCGATGAACCGCTGGGCGCACTCGACGCCCAGTTGCGCGCCAGATTGCAGGTTGAATTGGCCACCTTGCAGCGCCAGATCGGCATCACTTTTATCTATGTAACCCATGACCAGCACGAGGCATTTACGATGAGCGACAGAATCGGCGTAATGCGCGCCGGGCAATTGCTGCAGGTTGGCGCGCCCCGCGAACTTTACGAGCAGCCCAACTCTGTCGAAGTCGCCCAGTTCGTTGGCGCAGCAAACCTGATTGCCGGCCGGGTTACAGCGCGCGGAGTGGTTGAATTTGCCGGCGAAAAATTCGTCGCCCCGGCCTCCGCGCCACTGGGTGATGGCATTATGATGATTCGCCCTGAGCGTATTCGCATCGGTGCTGGCACACACAAGGCGACGATTGAGCGGGTGATCTTTGCCGGCTCCAGTTTGCGGGTCAGCCTCAAACTCGGCGACGTGACGATTAACGCCGAAGTGCCAAATGACGAAACATCAACCAGCCTGCATGACGGCCAGGAAACGCTGATTGATGTTCTGCCCGACGCGGTTCGCGTCTTGCAGCCTGCGAACTAAATCCTAGTTATCCATCTGGGTAACATCGGCAAGCGCTGCCCGCAGACCACCGCGTTCCCCCTGCTGTTTCCGCCAAGCTGACAAACCAAACAGTCCAATAATCAAAACAAAGAAAGATGCCAGCACCAGCAGCGTGGCAAGTGCATTCAGGGCCGGCGTTGCGCCGCCTTTAACCGAGGAGTAAATACGCAACGGAACAGTTTCTGAACTCACGCCAGCCGAGAGAAAACTGGTGATCACAAAATCATCAATCACTGTGGCGAACACAACCACCAGACTGGCCATTACAGATGGCCAGAGCATCGGCAAAAGAACGTAACGCAATGCTTGCAATCTGGTTGCGCCCAGGTCGCGCGCGGCTTCTTCAAAAGATGCGCCAATTGAAACGAGGCGCGCCCGCACGATAACCACAACACTTGAGAGCGAAAATGTGACGTTGCCCAATAGTTGCGCAGCGAAACCCAGCGGTATTGCAGTGAACAAGCGGGTGAATGTTATCAGCAGTGCTGCGCCGACAACAATTTCAGGGGTGATCAGCGGCGCAGCCGTCAGGCCCTGCACCAAGCGGGCGCCGCGCCCGCGAATTCGCTGCGCGCCAATAGCCAGCATCATGCCAAGCGGCGTTACAACAAGCAGGGTAGCTATTGCCAAAACGAGCGAATTAACAATTGCATTGCGCGTTTCGGCATTATGAAAAATTGAGGCATAGGGGTCGGTAAACCACCAGCGCAGCGAGAAGCCCTGCCAGACGGTGCGGCTCCGACCGTCATTGAATGAATAAACCACGGCGATGATCACCGGCACGAGACTCCAGATGATGTAGCCCCAGATCACAAACACCAGCGGGGAAGTTTCGTTGTGCTTGCGCAAGCGGCGCATTCGATCTATCCCGTGTGTTGGCGCGCTTCTTGCCGGGTGCTGCGCAAGTAGAAAGACATAAACAAGAGCAAAAACATTGACAGCGCCAGAACAAGCAGGGCGCCATTTTGCGGTTGGGAGCTGGAGTTTAAGAAGAAGTCAATTTGATTGCCGATCATCTCCGTGCTGGGCGAGCGCGACAACAGGTCGTTGGTGTAGTAGTCACCAAACATGGGCAGCGCAATCAAAATGCCCGCGGCAACCAGCCCGGCTTTGGACATCGGCATTGTGACGAGGCGAAATGCCTGCCACGAGTTCGCCCCCAGATCGCGCGCCGCCTCAACGAGCCGCCAATCGAGGCGCTCGAGTGTTGCGTACAGGGGCAAAATCAAAAACGGAATATATCCATAAACCAGGCCAAGGATGACCGTGACAGGCGAGCCATCGAGCCAGTTGTAGTTAACCCCAAAAACCCGCATAAACCGGGTGAACAATCCGTCCGTGCTCAGCAGGTTGACCCAGGCCAGCATGCGCATTAGGTAGTTGACCCAAAACGGCACGATGATCAAAACGAGCAGCATGAGTTTTCGTTTGCCGGCGTGGCGGGCAAGATAATATGCAACAGGGAACCCGACTGCGAAGCACAGGACCATCGCACACGCGACATAGAAAATGGTTCGCAGAGCAACCCCTTGCAGGGGACCCGCCGCCAAACTTATTGCGATCTGCTGTGCCTGGGTGAAGTCCCATGCCAGCGGGTTCCATTGCGGGACCGCATCCCTAAACACGGGATCGATGGAGCCGAATGCCACGCAAGCCACCGCGTAGAACGGAACCGCAAACAAAGCGATCAGCCAGATAGTGCCGGGTATTGCAAACCCGGCCCAGAGGCTAGGTGAACTTTTCAGTATTTATCCAGCGGTGAACGCCGTCCATTGCTCGAGCCAAAGCGCATCGACGTCCGGCTCAAGCGAAACTTGTGCCAGGCCGGCCTCGTACTTTTCCGGCGTGACGAGCGCCCCAATCAGCGACTCCGGAATCGTGCCGCTCGAAAGCAGCAATTCCACAGTGATTGTTTCAAGCGCCGGCTGATACCCAACATATTCGCGGTTCAACATCGCGCTTTCAGTATCGCAAAAGAAATTAATTAACTGATGCGCCAATACCGGGACCTTCGCGTTCTTGGTGATGCAAAAGAAATCGTCCTTGGCCACCGTGGTATCTGGATACCAAAAGCCAAGCACGTCCGGCGACACGCCTTCTGGCAGATACTGCAAAGCTGTGAACAAGTCGCCCGACCAGGTGAAGTTAATGTCACGATTACCCGCGGAAAGTTCCTGGTAGGCCAGCACATCCACTTTCGGATTGGTGGCTTTTCGCATTGCAATCAGATCTTGGCCTGCTTTTTTGATTATCGCGGGGTCGCTTGTATTTGCATCTTTGTGGCCCGCCCGCAGCATAGCCATCGCCATGGTGTCCCGGTACGAGTCAAGCACTGCCAGCCGGCCGCTATATTTCGCGTCCCACAGAACGTCGTATCCATTGCTATTGGTAAAGGCATTCTTGTCGACGCGATCAGTGCGATAGCCGATGCCATTGGCGTAAATCATGTAAGGCACTGTGTACTGCGACTCAAGGTCGTAGTACGGACTTCGCAGCCCGGAAATCACATTGCCGAAATTCGGTATGTACGACTTGTTCAATGGCTGCAGCAAATCGGCGGCAATAAGCTTTGCCAGTCCAGTATCAGTCATGCCAACGATGATGTCTGGCTTAAAAGTGCCGTTGCGCAGCTTGGCAATTGCTGCTTCCTCTGTATCGTAAATGCTGGTGGAGATCGTGACTCCGAATTGCTCTTCAAATACAGCGATTGACTCGGGGTTTTGATAGTCGGCCCAGTTGAGGATTTCTAAAGTTCCAGCTTCGCTTGGGAGACCATCGGCTATCGGCTTTGTCGTGACTGGCAACTTGATCGGATTGTCAGGTGTGCCGATCGGTAAACCCTCGGAGTTCTTTTTAGCGGAACCGCCGCACGCTGCAAGCAATGACCCGCCAAGCGTCACGCCGCCAGTGGCGCTGGCTAAGTTTCGTAAAAAGTCCCTTCGGTGCATCAAACTAAATGGTTGTGGGCACGCGAGAAAAACTTAGCCGCTATGAAGTTGCTCGCCAAAATAATCGCGGGGCAAGAATAATATTCCGGGGCAGGCGCCCAAGTGAGTACGAGTGGACATTTCAATTCACCTGCACACTCGCATCGTACTCCCTGATCCCGCGCCTGTCAAATCCCAATTGTCGCTATCCGCCACCCAGCCTTTGTGCAGCGCAAATGGTCAGCGGGGCGCCGGCCAGCTTTTTCATGCACAACTGCTCTTCTGATCCTTCACCATCGGCACGTCGAGCGCCGGGTTCTTGTCAAAGAAGCCAGCGGGCATCCAATGGAAGCCGGCGTAGACGCACGGCTGCACCGGAAAATCCTCCGGGCGCGGCAGGTGGTGGTAGTTGAGCGTGTACCAGACGACGACATTCTCGTTTTCGATTCTTGCATCGCGCTGTGTCCATTTGGGCAACCCGTCACCGCCCGGGTGCTGGTTCGGATATTTGCCCGCAGCGAAGAGCTCATCCGGCCGGTACTGCGTTGCCCAGAAATGGTTGAACATAAAACCCGCGCGCTTTGCAACATGCGCCTCGGGCCGCAAGAACGGGAACGAGTTCACGCCGGGCACGAGTTGATAGCCGACCGGAGTGCCCAGCGCGTTCTTCACGTTCGGATTGATCACTTTCCACGAACGCGACCTTGCGAGATCCATCGGGCGCTGTGCCTGCAACTCGCTCTCCAACGGCCGCACGCTGACCTGTGCCGCATTGCCGTGCGGATTGGCGGGCCCGGCCGGTGCAGCCTCGCAGTCGATCTCGCGCACGGCATTCCGCCCGCCGTCAATCGCCATGTCGAAGCGGTAGGAGAAGCAATGCTGATGCACATGCGAGGTGATGCCGGGCGCAACCGTCTCGCCGTAGGCGGAAGCCGCGCCCGCGGCGAGGCCCGTCGGAAAGGGGATGCCGGTTGCCTTTACCTCCACGCCGATCGTGCCGTCCTGATAAAAGTACCAAAAAAATCCGTAGACATAGTTGCCGATGGTGGCGAAGGAGGACACCACAAGCCGCCGCGAGCGCGCACTCGTCACGTCGCCGGTGATCCAGTTCGAGTACTTCCACAGAAGGCCGTAGTCCTCCTCGTGCATGCAGACAGCATTCTGTTTGACTTTCGGCGCACCGTGCCAGTCGTGAACCGCCATGTCGAAGTAGTGGATGTGGCCGAGGCAATCGCAGCCGAGCGCCAGGCTGTCGAGGAATTGGCCCACGCCATACTCGCCGGTGTCGAAGGCGTTGCGCCGGAAGTTGCCACCGGTCGGATCGCCATACGGTACGACCATCTCGGACAGTGACGCGCGATGCATGATCGGGCGCACGCGTCCGCCATCCTCATAGCCGATCTGGTGCAGCACCACCCCTTCCCGCACATTGAAGCCCAGCCGGAACTGCCACTTCTGCCAGCGCACCGCATGGCCCGCAACGGTGAAGCTCGGGCCTTCGGGCTGCACAACATGCAGCGGCTTCAGATCCGTGCGCAGCGCCGTGCGGTGATGAAACTTGGCCGGCTCCGGCGGCAGTGGCACAACACCAAAATCATCCACCCGCACCACCTTGCGCGCCCGCAGGTCGATCACCGGATGCAGATTAGCGATCGGCATCGCATAAGGATTGTCACCGTCAGCCGCAGCAAGCCAGCAGTGGCAATAGGCGATGCGCTGGCCTTCCTCGGACTCGATGCCAAAGTTGCCCGCGGCCCACGGCTCGATCACGACGCGGTCAAAATCGGTGACGCCGCGCTTCCGCAGTGCCGCTTGCACCCGCGGGTCAGCGGCTGCCATCTTGCCGCCATCGATGAACTCGTCAATGCTGATGCGCGCCTGTGCGCCGGGGACGTGCGCAAATGCCTCAAGCTTGCCCGCAAGCAGATCGGCGACACCATCGAAGGTGCGGCCGCTCGAGCGCTCATAGAAACACACGTTTGCCTTGCGCCACTGCAGCGTCAGATCAGCGAGATCTGCCTTGTCCGGCTCAGCCGTACCGACGGTTTCAACCCAGGCCGTGTCATCAAGCCCGCCGTCGCGCCGGACAATGGCGACCGCTGTTTCGATCTCCGCTGCACTCAAGGGATCGAGCGGATGGGGGAGCGGCCGTGCTGTGTCAGTGCTTTTGGTTTTTGGCATGGTCGACTTTCCCTTGCGAGGCTGCCACAATAACGCCGATGAGGCGGCGACAGCTGCGAGCTTCAGATGATACACCGCAGCGCCGGAGGTCCGGGGCAGCGTAGCACGTTTGTAATTGATGAGCTTGGCTGCGGAATCAATGGCGGGCCATAGGCTGTGCCGGCCACCAGCGTTGATGCGCTCCCCCGCAATTTTAGGGATCCTTCGCGCTCACCTCCACCCCGCCAACTGTCATTGAGTTCAAAGACGCATGCGCAGCCTGCTGCTCTTTTTATTCAAGATTTTTCCGGGCGAAACCTGCGGAACTGAGAGCATGCTGGGGCTGACCGGCTGGACGCAAGTACCTGGGGACGGCGTGCGCGCCAAACAATCTGGCGCGAGCGCAGCTAGCGCTGCAAGCTGTAATGCAGGCTCAACCGCAAGACCCAATTTGTTGTGGCACCAGCCCAGACGGGGCGTGAACAGCAGCGTTCGGCTGGGCTCACGCTGAAGTCATTGTGGGAAATACTTGGGCTATCTGCCTGGATAGCTTGGTGTGCGCAGCTCAATGCTCCACAGCCGGCGCAGCGCTGGCTTTGAGTTTGCGGACAAAGTTGTTTTCATAGCGTTTATAGCGCGCTGGGTCGGGCTGGGGGATGCCACCCAGCGCATAAGTTACTTGGCGCAAGTGGTCGATCAAGTCCTGCCGGCTGTTGAAAGCAGCCAGCTTTGCGTAGGGAATGGGTTCGCCAATGCGCAGATGCAGCGGGCGGGCAATCCTTTTTATCACCTCGTAGATAATCAGTGATAAGCGCAAGGTCTGGCTAAACTGGCTTACCAGCTGGAAAAGCCGTCCGTTATGGCCATGAAAAAATACCGGCAACACAGTGGCTTGGGTAGCTTGGATTGCCTTGGCGGTAAAAAGCTTCCACTCCATATCTGTCACCTGCCCAAAAGGCGAAATAGCTGTGGAGATGGCACCAGCCGGGAAGATGACCAGTGCGCCACCGCCGCGCAAAACTTCAATGGCCTTGCGTTTGGAATCGATGTTGGTGCGGGTGGCAGCTACGCTGACTGCAAAATCAATGGGCAGGGTATGCTCGGCAATGCGCTCCTCGCGGCAAAGGCTGGCGTTAAGCAGAATGCGGAAATTTGGCCGCAGCCGGGAGGCCAAATAACACATAGTTAATCCATCCAACACGCCATAGGGGTGATTGGCGATCAAAATCACGGGGCCTGTGGCAGAGACGGCGGCCAATGGCGCGCGGTTATAGACCAGCTTGACCTGCAAAGCGTTGAGCGCCGCCTCCCAAAAAGAATTGTTGCCGGCATGGCTGTTAATCATCCGGGCGTAAAGCTGCTCCAGCTTGCGCCGCCCGGTGGCATATTCAATGGCAGAGATTAGGACCTTTTTTGTTAATTTATCGGCCTCACCGGCATAAGAAAGGCGGGGGATGCCTGTCGCTTCACTCAGAGTAGCACCAGCAGCAAGACCAGCAGTAACAGATGGGGGTTGCTTCACTTGAATTATCCTTTTACCGCACAGGCGGCACTAGCCCCGGCAATCGAGCGTTCGGTGTAGAGCGGGGGTGAAGAAAAACAATAACGGCAGGAATTCGCACAAACAGAGTCCCGGACATGACTACGCCCTCGCACCAGCGGCTTCCTCAACCATGAGCTGGTAGCTAGCGGCCGGGAAGGCGTGCGTCATTTTCGGATTAGTGACCGGCCACAGAAAACAGTTTCATCGGGTTTGCTGATCACACTCGGCAAGCCAAAGCAGAAAAGCGCGCAAGGCCGCGGAGAGCTGGGCGACCCACCAGCGGAGTTTGGTCCTGCCAAGAGGACCAAGCGCAACCCCACTCATCGTGCAGATGCCGCGCGCTTGCTAGCCAACTGAAACGTCATAGCGCCCAGAATTTAGCGCTGGCAGATTAACGATAAGGACTCACGGGGTTAAGATTTGCCATGGGGAGGTTAGAAGTTGATTAAATAGGGGGCGGTCAATTAACGCCACGCCAAAATATGCGCTGCCCGCCGCACTGATGCGCGGGGAAATTTTTCACCCGCCCGGCATAAAGGTTCGGCGAAACGTGATCTGACCAACCACAGCAAATTGCACGGATGCCGTAACGCAGCCCTGCCAGTCCGGAACATTCAACGTACCCAGCCAACGGCTTTTACGCGAGGGCGCGGATTACCTGCCACGCCGCAGCCGGCACCGGACACTTTATCCAAAGATCGAGAACAATCATGAAGCCAATGTCTTTCTGAGGTTCATCTCTGGTGCGTGGGCAATCCTTCCACGACACGAGACATAAACGAGGTACTGGCGCAGCAAAAAAAAGCAATCCGTCCGTTGGTGCTCACTCACACTGCGGTTATTTACCTTTGGTGGAATACCCGCCAAGTTGAGAATTCTTTAATAGAAAAAGGGCGCGGTCACCCGCGCCCTTTTGGCACCATTCGGACTCGGACTGCTGGACTAAATTACGTCAGACTTTGCTTTTGCAATCCGGTAGATCATGAGGCCATACCCGGCCTTTGCCAACACATCCGCCAGAGAGTAGCCCACCTGCACAACAACCACGGCGCTGCCCGCAGCAACCCCGAGCATGGGCAGCATGTATGTAATGGGATAGAAACCCCACGTCGCCAGCAACAGCAGGCGCGTATTGCGCATTAGAAGTTGGACGTACTCGCTCTCCTTCGCCATCGCCTCACCGATCTCGCCCCACAACACCCACAAGATGTAAACAAACGGAACGGTGGACACCGCGCCCCAGATCGCGCGCGTGCCATCGGTGGCCACCTCGCCCACATAGCCGGTGACGATCATGAGTATCGAGGCAACAATCAGGCGAAAACTGAGGCCCTCGGCTTTGGCCCGATCAATCGCGAGCAGCGCTACATACTCAGCCAGCAACAGCGGCACTGTCAACAACCAGTCGATGTAGCGGTACGCGTCATTGAAAGGCTCTCCGGTGGGCGCAAACATTCCGCCCGCAACAGAGAACGCATTCTTCCAGCTCTCGAAAATCCGCAAATAGTGATAGCCTGCAATGAAGCACACCAAAGCTGACATCGTTATCGCCTGCCTGTACTTCGGGTTAACATCCGGCCGGGACAGCACAAAGAAGACAAATGCGCCCCCCATGGCAGCGATGGCAAAAGAGATCGAGTTATAAACAATTTGATACTGGGACAAAGATAACGTAGGCATGATACTGCTCCTTATGTAACTACAAATTCAACTTCTCGCAATAACTATAACAGATTTGCTGATCGGTACTTATGACTGTATAAGGTTTTTAGCTGGGCGTCGAACCAACAAATTAACTATCTCGACCCGAATTTCGTGGTAATGGCCAGTAGCCAATGCGGGGCAAAACCTGCATAAATGCGCGGAATCCCCTGCAACGGGCGCCGGCCGCACTTATTTTGCGTGGGCGCCGGTGCTGGCCAGCGACTCACCAGACCCGGTTGCGGGTCAGATCGTGCAGCAGTGCGGCGGCTGCGTTGCGGCCGGCCGCGCCCATGATTCCGCCGCCGGGATGCGTGCTTGCACCGGTGAGGTACAGCCCTGGCACGGGTCCGCGATATTTGCTAAAGCCCGCAGCGGGCCGCAGCGAAAACATCTGGTCAACAGACATTTCCAAGTGCATCACATTGCCGCGATGCAGGCCAAGCTCGCGCTCCAAATAGAGCGGCGTCTCAATCAGCCAGCCGCTGATTTTGTCGCGCGTCATATTTGGCGCGTAGCGCTGCAACACGGCCAGGATGCGTTCGGCTTCACGCTCTGCAATCACATCCCAGTGTTCGCCATTGGCAAGCTCATAGGGAAAATATTGGCCCCACAAAAACAAAACATGCTTGCCCGCCGGCGCCAGTGTGCGATCCGCCGCGGACCATGTCATGGCGATCACAGCTGGCTCCGCGGAAGGCCGGCCGGCCAGAAAATCTCCGTAGGACCGGTCCAAATAATCCAGATCGGGGCAGATGAATTGCATGGCGATGTGCTGGGATGCGGCGTCGAAGCCGGGTGCACGGTCGCTGCTGGCGGTTGGCTTGGCGCTGTAGTCGGGAAGCTCATCAATCGCGCAGCGCACCATCATGCCAAAGCCGTTGCCAACGCGCGCCTTCTCGATGGCAGCGCGCGCCTTGGCCGGCGCGTGATCACCCAGCAGTTTGAGCGTGGTGAAGATATGCGCACCGCTAACAACCGCGCGGCGGGCGGTGTAGCTTTCACCGCTGCTGGTTAGCGCGCCCACCACCCGCCCGCGCTCCACCAGCATTCTCTCCACCGGTGCATCCACCACCACCTGTCCGCCATGCGCCTCAATCATCTTTTGCAGTGCCTGGGTAAGCATCCCGGAACCACCGCGCGGGCGCTTCATGCCACTCACGTGATACATCGGGTGCCACAATGCAAACGGCGCAGACAGCAGCTCGGTGGGCGGCGGGCCGGATTGCGCCGCCATCCACGCAATCACCGCAGGCACATGCGGCTCCGCAAACGACTGGCGCAACAACTGGCCGTAACCCTTCATCAGCTCTTGCAGATTTTCCAAGCCGCTGGTGCTAAACCCCTGCCCGAAGACTAAATAACGCGCCAGATTGAGCGGCGTGGGCGCGTTCAAAAACGAACCGACCATGCCCTCAGCCATGGGCTTCCAGCGGTTAACAAAACTGCGGTAGTTTTCGGCGTCGCGGGGCGAGATGGCGGCAATACTCTCGCAAGTCTTGTCCAAGTCGCGCCAGATGGTGAGGTGTTTACCATCCGGGAACGGCGCAAAAAAGAGCGGGTCAAGATTAATATAATCAAGGCCAAAGTCAGCCAGTTTGAGATCACTGACGATGGGGGTGTGATTAATCAGGATGTGGGCCGATCCGCCCAGGTCAAATTGGTAGCCGGGCACAATCTCCTCGGTTACCACTGCTCCGCCCGCCTTGTGCCGGCGCTCCAGCACCACAACCTTGTAGCCAGCCTGCGCAATGTATGCAGCGCACACGAGCGCGTTATGGCCCGCTCCAATCACGAGAATGTCACAATCAGACATGGCCGTCTCCCAAGTATTGCAACCGGCAAGGTGCAGCGCAGCTGGAATGCTGGACCCAGTTACCCCCGGTCAAATCCAAAATTTCCCGCTGCAAATTAATGACCTTGCACGATTAACATTAGGTGATTCACCACTTTATTATTAGCAAGGTTTGCGAAGTACGCAGAGTGCTCCAACTCTGGTGAGAGTACCGCGATTATTGCCAGCGTAAGCCGTATGTAGAGACTTTCTGCAACAAAGACCTTTAGTTCGGCACTGGATGCAGCGGGGGGTAATAACTTCGCGCCGCCGCGCTTGTGCTCGCTCCCGCTGTCGCGCGCTGCACTTTGCGCAGCGCGATCCCCGCCACCCGGCCCGTGCACCCGCGAGTACATCGGCAGAACCACGCGCACGTCGTGGCGCGCCGCGGCCAACGCCCGCGGGAGCGCCGCGCTGACGGCTCCGAGGCCTCCGGTCTTGGCGAACGGAGCGACCTCGGACGAAGCAAACAAGCTATTCAAGTCCGCGCAGGAGCGAAGTCAGCCAGTGCTGGTGGGAAAGTCTTCACCTCAGGGCGCTCGCCACAGCGAAAGGAACGCCGTTAGGCCGGCCGATGCAACGCGGCCTTGAGCACACGCACCCACTCCTGCCGGAACACCTGAGAGACTCCAGCGCGTGGGAACACGGCGTCGAAGGCGTGGAACGCGCCGGGCACCACGTGCAGCTCACACAGCACGCCGCTGTCCTGCAGGCGCTTCGCGAACGCAACGTCTTCATCGTGGAAGAGGTCGAGCGTCCCCACGCCAATCCATGCAGGCGGAAGGCCTGCAAGGTCCTCTCGCCGAAGCCGCGGCCCGCATACGCAGACGTACCGGCGAACCCGGCGCCCGGCCCAGGTACACAGACCACGCCCAGGCGTTGACTCTCGGGCGACCACATCGCATGTTGCTGCGTGTCGAGGTCAGTGCGCGTCACCGTGCGGTCGTCGAGCATGGGGTAGATGAGCAACTGGAACGCGGGCCGCACACCTCGTTGCGGTCGTGGGCGACGAGGCCAGCGTCGCGCGAGGTCTCCGCCGGCGCTCACGCCCCCAATGGCGATTCGCTTCGGGTCGAGCTGGAGCCGG
>BGOS01000021.1 GCA_003569365.1 Anaerolineaceae bacterium | reverse complement strand
AGAGGGCCACGAAGAAAAAAATATGCGCCATAGTAAAGTACGATCAATGCAATGGGTGCGAGCAGAAAGCCGCGTCCGCGCAGTAGACGACTTTTGGTAGGGGTAGACATGATAGAAGATAATCTCCAGATACTGTGCAATTCTACATCCGCCACATCCAGGTAGTGGTAATAGTCCAGCGCCTGCGCATGCATGGCACGGCGGTAATTAATGGCAACATTGTCGAAAGTCAGGTGCAGCTCGGCCGCCAAATCAAACGGCACTTGCTCCGGCCGCTGTGATTCCACTATGCGCTTGTCCTGCCCGAAGATGGTGTCCTCAAAGCCTGCAAGACAGAGTCCGGCTGGTCCAGATCATAGTTGCGTCCGATGATGCAATAACCGCGGCAATGGTTTTTATCAATCGGCTGCGCCGCAAAGAAATACACCATGCCTTTCGCTCCACCCCAGCCCAGGCGCAGCACAATCGTATACGGCAGATGCAGCTCGTAGCGGCTGCGGCGCTCGGGTGCCGCAGCCTGCTCATTGCCAAACACCGGGAAGTCATCCGTGTTGGCGGCTTCCGGGCGCACAATGGTGTAGTGCAGCACATGGTCACGCACTTCCACTTTGTGATCGGGCACAACCGGCCGGTTTACATCGCCCAACAACCCGGGGTGCACCCATGGGAAATGGCCAAAATCAGTGAAGTTTTCCACCTGGCGCGAAGCATCACTCTCCCAGCTAAACGGACCTGTGTTCACCACCTTCCATTGCCCGTTCTCCAGCTCGGGTATCTCCGGCAACGGGTAACGCAGCGGCTCTTGCAAGGCCACCCAAATCAGCCCAAACTTTTCGATGCAAGTAAAGCGTTCCACCCGCGCTTTAACCGGGATGGCGGTACTGGCAACTTTTTGGGGAATGAGTGTGCACGCGCCGCTGGTGTTGTAGCGCCAGCCGTGATAGCCGCACACCAGCTCGCTGCCACTAACCCAGCCCAGCGATAACGCAGTGCCGCGGTGGATGCACAAATCTTTCATAGCATGCGGTGTCCCGTCCGCTGCCCGCCAGATCACCAGCGCCTCGCCCAGAAGTTTTGCGGCGTATGGCGTATCCGTCACTGCATGGGCATAAGCCACCGGATGCCAGCAAGCGCGCAGGTTTTGTGCAGCGGTGTTTATCATCTGGCTTTCGGGCAGCGTTCCGCAGCGCTTAACCACCAGCCCGCGCCGTGCCGCGCCCTTCGGGGCAGCCCAGGTCTTTCATACAAAGATCGCACCTCCCAAGACCGCGCGTGCGGATTTCGCGCTTCGGGCAGCTGCATTACTGGCAGGCCTCCACTGTGCTCCCGCAGGAGTTATGGTGAGTCACTCTCAGCCGCGGCATTTGGTTCATTGACGACCAGCTTGCTGCGGGCGCACCACCGTCCGTCACTTTACGCTCTGGCCCACATAGCGCCCGCTGCCGGCGGGGCGCGGCAGCTTGGCATGCGCTGCGGCAATTGGCGCGAGCGCCTGCAGCAGCTCTGCCCCAAGCGGACTGGATTTCTTTAGCGCCGTATCCACGTGCAGGTAGAGGTGCTCGGCTGTTGCCACCGGCGTGCCATCCGGCCGCGCCATCACCGAGTGCAGGTGCACGCGTTTTTCGCCGAGCTGCACAACCTGCGCCGTCACCACAATCTCATCGCCCGCCTTGCTCTCGCCAAGGTAACGCACATGACTCTCAACAGTGTAGAAGGAGCGCCCGCTGGCGAGATATCCGGCATTGAAGCCAATGGACCGGAAGAACTCGTCCATCGCCTCGCTTGAGAGCTGCATGTAGCGGCTGTCATTGGTGTGGCCGTTGTAGTCCGTCCAATCGGCGGGAATGTGGCGGCGCTGCACCTCAATCGGCGCATCAATGCGGGCGGGGGGCGGAGTTGCGCCGCTAAAGAGTGAGCGTTCGTATGCGGCAAGAGTTTCACCGGCCCCAAAGCCCACTTGGCGCAGGCCCTGCATTACCGCCACAAGGCAGTCATCGCGCAGCGCCTCAAGTTGCCGGATCGATTTTCCACCTGCCTGCGCATCGGACTGCGCCACCAGCCGGTCAAGCAGGTCGGGGGTGATTTCCGGAACGTCCATGAGCTTTGTCCATGGCCATTTGAGCGCGGGGCCAAACTGCGCCATGAAGTGGCGCATGCCGGCCTCGCCACCGGCAATGCGATAGACGAGGAATGTACCCATGAAGGACCAGCGCAAACCGGCGCCAAAGCGGATGGCATCGTCAATTTCTTCGGCAGTGGCGACGCCGTCATTCACGAGCCACAAAGCTTCACGCCACAAGGCCTCCATCAGCCGGTCAGCAACGAAGCCGTCGATTTCTTTGCGCAGCAGCAGCGGCCGCATGCCCACGGCGGAGTACACGGCGCGCGCGCGTTCGCGGGTTGCAGCCGAGGTGCGGTCGCCGCCGCACACCTCAATCAGCGGCAGCAGGTAAACGGGGTTAAATGGATGCCCGACGACAAGCCGCTCGGGGTGTTCCATGTGCGCCTGCAGCTGCGTGGGCAACAAACCGGATGTGGACGAGCCAAACACAACGTGCGGCGCTGCAGCGCGGCTGGCCTGTGCCAGCAGTTGCTGCTTGAGGTCAAGGCGCTCGGGCGCGCTCTCTTGCACAAAGTCGACGCCGGCCACGGCAGCTTCGGGCGAATCAACAAAGGTGAGCGTGCCCGCTGCCGGCAGCGGTGCCAGCAGCATTTTTGCGTAGGCGCGGCGCGCAAGGGCCAGCACCTCGCCCACTTTGCGTTCGGCTTGCGGGTCTACATCGTAGATGCGCACATTGATGCCGTTGAGCAGGAAGCGCGCGGCCCAGCCGGCGCCGATGACCCCGCCGCCAAGCAGGCCGACGGTGGAGAGTGACTGGCGTGCGGTCACGCGTGCTTTTTGAGCTGCAGCTTTTCGCGCACGGCCGCCGGACCCAGCACGCTCACATTCATAGCCTGAAGAATTGTCACAGCGCGCGCCACAAGTTCCGCATTGGTTGCCATGCGCCCGCGGCTGAGGTAAATGTTGTCTTCAAGGCCAACCCGCACGTTGCCGCCGGCAAGCGCTGCCATCGCCACATACGGCAGTTGCATGCGCCCGATTGCAAACGCGGAAAAAATTGCGCCCGCGGGCAGCTGATGCACCAGTGCCAGCAGCGTTGTCGGATCGTCCGGTGCGCCATACGCGATGCCCATGCAGAATTGGATTAGCAGCGGGTTATCGATCAGGCCCGCAGCCACCAGATCTTTCACCATGACAAGGTGCCCGGTGTCAAAAACTTCAAGCTCGGGCCGCACGCCAAGCGCCCTGACCTGCGCCGCCATCGCACGCAGCACGCTCGGCGTGTTGGCCATAATGTAGTCGCCGCCGGATGAAAAGTTCATGGTGCCGCAATCAAGCGTGCACATCTCCGGGCGCAGCCGGGCTACATGCTCAAGCCGCTCGGTTGCGCCGGCCATGTCTGTGCCCGCTGCATCCAGCGGCAGCACCTGCTCGACGCCGCCAAGCACCAGATCGCCGCCCATGCCAGCCGTCAGGTTGATGATCACATCGGTCCCAGACGCACGGATACGCTCAACAACCTCCGTATACAAATCCAACCGGCGGCAGCCGCGGCCGGTGAGCGGATCGCGCACATGAATGTGCGCAATAGCTGCGCCCGCTTTTGCAGCGTCGATCGCCGAGTCGGCAATCTGCTGCGGCGTGACCGGCACCTTGTCGCTTTTGGCCGTGGTTTCGCCAGCTCCAGTCACGGCACAAGTGATAAAGACTTCGGTGTTCATTAGCGCCGGCAGAGATTGAAGACTATCAGGAAGAACTTTTATTAACCGATTGCGGGCAGCGGCCAGTCAGCTTTGCGCAGGTGGCTCCGCGTTGTCATCTGCGCATTTTACCCCGTAGGCAGCTGCCTACCCGCAAAGATTTATGTGGCCTGCGGGCAGCGCTTCACAACCAACGATGCGCGGACATTTTTGTGCTCACGCGGGCCACTGCGCTTCAAGCGCCGGCGCGCACTCGGCGAACGTGCGCTGCAGCGCCTGGCGCGGATCGCCCTTCGGGATGAACTCATGCGCCACAAAACCCTCGAAGCCGGTGCGCGCAATTGCATTCAGGATCGCCGGGTAGCAAAGCTCCTGACTAGAGTCCAAATCATTGCGGCCCGGATTGCCGCCAGTGTGAAAGTGCGCGATCGATCCGATCGCACGCTCGACCGTGCGGATCACGTCGCCCTCCATAATTTGCATGTGATAGATGTCGTACAGCAGGCGTACGCTCGCTGCGCCCGCCAGCCTGCAAACCTGCACACCCCAGTCCGTGCGGTCCGCCTGGTAACCGGGATGGTCCACGCGGCTGTTGAGCAGCTCCAACAGCAGCGTAACGCCGGCTGCCGTTGCTGCACCTGAAACACGGGCAAGGCCGGCTGCCGTGATGTGCGCAGCCTCCGCATCCGTGGCACTGTGACGGCTGCCGCTAAAGCAAACCAAATTTGGAATAGCCCACTGCGTGGCCAGCGCAATGCTTGCACCCAGCTCCTGCTCGATGCGTGCGTGCTGCTCAGCGCGATTCAGGCCCAGCTCAATTGACGCATGGCCGACCGCCGACGAGATTTGCAGCCCGCAGTCTTTTACACGCGCCCACTGTTCCGGCGGCACAAGGTCAATCGCTGTGAAGCCGGCATGCATGGCAGCTGCCAGGAATTCATCCGCAGTTAGCAGGCCGGGCACATAGCACCACCACGATACCGATTGCGTTATTTTTCCCATCATCGAGTCTGTGCGCAGCGTCCCACCCGTTGCGCTTACAATATAGTTATTCTAAGCCAGCTGGATTTTGCCCATGCCCCTTACAACCGCACCAGAAGAATCGTTCAGCGCCAGCGTGGACCGCATGGTGGATCGCGCGCTGGCGCATGTAAAACTGCCGCCCGGCCTGGCGGGCGAAATCAAGGCCGTAAACAGCGTGCTGCAGGTGCAGTTTCCGGTAAAGCTGCGCGACGGCAGCTACCATGTGTTCAAGGGCTGGCGTGCCGTGCATAGTACGCATCGGCTGCCCACAAAGGGCGGTATCCGCTATGCGCCGCATGTGTCGCAAGACGAGGTGGAGGCGCTGGCAGCGCTGATGACGTACAAGTGCGCCATTGCGGACGTACCATTTGGCGGCGCAAAGGGCGCGCTGATTATTGACCCGCGCCAGCACGATGCTGCCGAGATGGAGGCGATCACCCGCCGCTTTACGCGCGAGCTTGTAGAGCATGAGTTTATGAGCCCCAGCGGCAACGTGCCCGCGCCAGACATGGGCACGGGCGCGCGCGAGATGGCGTGGATGGCGGACGAGTACAAGCGCCTGCGCCCGCAAGACATCAATCATCTTGGCTGCGTCACCGGCAAGCCGGTAACAGCCGGCGGCATTCGCGGGCGCGTGGAGGCCACCGGGCGCGGCGTGCAGTATGTGCTGCGCGAGTTCTTCCGCCACCCGGAGGACGTGCAGCGCGCCAAACTCACTGGCGGGCTGCAGGGCAAGCGCATGGTGGTGCAAGGCCTTGGCAATGTGGGTTACCACGCCGCAAAGTTTTTATCTGAGGAGGATGGCGTGCGCGTGATAGCCATTCTGGAACATGACGGGCTGCTGTTTGCGCCGGACGGGCTCGCGGTGGAAGCGGTGCGCCAGCACATCAGTGCCCGCGGTGGCGTAACGGGTTTTGCCGGCAACGCGCAGCACCAGCCAGACTCGCGGGCTGGCCTGGAATTAGAATGTGACATTCTGCTGCCGGCAGCGATGGAAAACCAGATCACTGTGCACAACGCTGCGCGCGTGCGCGCGCCACTGCTGGTGGAAGCTGCCAACGGGCCCGTGAGCTTTGCTGCCGACGAGATTCTGCGCCAGCGCGGCGTGGTGATTTTGCCGGATGCACTCGTGAATTGCGGCGGCGTGGTGGTGTCTTACTTTGAGTGGATCAAGAACCTCTCGCATATCCGCTTTGGGCGCATGCAGCGCCGGCTGGACGAGCACCGCGGCGAGCAATTTGCAAATGCGCTGGAGCAAATGACGGGCAAAGCTGTGCCGGCAGCGCTGCGCGCAGACCTCACGGCCGGCGCAGACGAGCTGGCGCTGGTGCGCTCCGGCCTCGATGACACGATGCGCCTCGCCTATCAGGAGATTCGCACCGTGCTGCTGAACGAGCCGGCAGTGCAGGACTTTCGCACCGCGGCCTTTGTGGTGGCGCTGCGCAAGATCGGTACCACGCACCTGGAGATGGGCGTCTGACGCCGGCCACGATGCCAAACCTGACGCTGACCCCCGAGCACGAGCAACTGCGCAAAGCAACGCGCGACTTTGCGCAGCGCGAGATTGTGCCAATTGCGGCAGCGCATGACGAGAGCGGCGAGTTCCCGCTGCGCACCGTAGCCTTGATGGGCAAGCTGGGCCTGATGGGCATCGAAGTGCCGGAGGAGTACGGCGGCGCCGGCATGGACCCAATGTCTTACGTACTGGCCATGCTGGAGATCAGCAAAGCCGATGCCGCGCACGGCACCATCATGACGGTCAACAACTCGCTGGTGTGCCACGCGCTGCTGCATTACGGCAGTGAAGCGCAGAAGCAGCGCTACCTGATGCGTGTGGCCAGCGGCGAATGGATCGGGTCGTACTCGCTGACCGAGCCCATGTCCGGCTCTGATGCCGGCACAATGCTCTCGCGCGCAGTGCGCCATGGCGACCACTACCGCATCAACGGCCGTAAAAGCTGGGTGACCAGCGCACCCGTGGCGCGCATCATTCTGCTGTTCACCATGACTGCGCCAGAGCTGGGCCATCGCGGCATCAGTGCCTTCATCATCGACACCACCCAGCCGGGCTTCAGCCGCGGCAAGACGGAGCCCAAGCTGGGCATTCGTGCCTCGGCCACAAGCGAGGTTGTGTTTGATGATTACCGCTGCGCGGTGGAGGATCGCATCGGCGCGGAGGGCGAGGGCTTTAAGCTGGCGATGGCCGTGCTGGATGCTGGCCGCATTGGCGTGGCTGCCCAGGCGCTGGGGATTGCCGAAGCTGCATATGAGGCAGCGGTTGGCTATTGCAAGCAGCGCGAGGCTTTCGGAAAAAAGATCGGTGAGTTTCAGGGGCTGCAGTTTCAGATTGCAGACATGAAGCTGCGCATTGAAGCGGCGCGCCTGCTTACTTACAGTGCCGCACTGGCCAAGGCGCACACGCAAGTCCACGGCGGGCGCTACACATTGGAGGCCAGCATGGCCAAACTGCACGCCTCAGAGACAGCCATGGAATGCGCCCACCGCGCGCTGCAGCTGCATGGCGGCATGGGCTACTCCAAAGAGCTGCCCGTTGAGCGCTACTTCCGCGATGCAAAGATCACCGAGATATACGAGGGCACGAGCGAGATTCAGCGCACGATTATTGCGCGCCATGAGCTGGGGCTGCGCTAACAGCGTGCCGGCGGCAGCCAAAGGCAGGGCAATTGCCGGCAGTGCGGCAACCAGCCAGCCAAGCGGGCGCAACCTTTGCTGCGGGCAGCGCTGCGGTTTGCGCGCGTGGCCGGCTTATTGGATTGCCACAGCTTGCAAACAGCCCGCGTCCATGGTCCGCTGCAGCAGTGACTGCACCTGTTTTTCAGCCTATGTTTGACAGTTCAAACAAAACGCATAAAATCTCTTTGCAGGCCGAAGTGGCGGAATTGGCAGACGCGCTACGTTCAGGGCGTAGTGATCGCAAGGTCGTGTGGGTTCAAGTCCCACCTTCGGCATTCTTTGCGGCGCGCGCGGGCAGCCGGTGCGCCCTGCAGCCTGCGCATGCACTCCAAACCATAAACTTATGACCACAACTTCGCGGCGGCGCTGGCCGCGCATCTCTCCGGTTACGCTGCTCATGGGGGTGGCGGGCCTGCTGGCAGTGGTGTCTGTGGGCGTATACCGCACCAAGCTAATGCAGCTGGCAGACATCCGCGCCGAGCGCAACCGGCTGCAGGCCGAGCTGGCTGCCGAGCAGCAGCGCTCGGTTGATCTGCGCGCCACACAGGCATATTTGGAGAGCCCCAACGCCGTGGAAAATGAGGCGCGCAAACTTGGCTATGGCTTCGCGGATGAAACCCGCGTGATTGTGGTGACGCCGGCGGGTTACGTGGCACCCACACCCGCTCCGCCGCCCCCGCCACCGGCGCGCCCGCAAAACTGGCGCGTGTGGTGGGAGCTATTTTTCGCCCCTGAAACCTAAAGCGCTGCGGCTCCGTACCCGCCAGCACGAATGCATGAACCAACGGCTTCAGCCTGTTGTGTTGAACTTAATTTAGGGCGTTTACTAAACGGCACCGCGCCACGGGCGCAACTCATGCTGCGCGGCAGCGTTGACGGGCACAGGCGGGCCTGCCGGCACGTCAAAGTTAAGGCTCAGGTCAGAGCAATCGAAGCGATAGCCGCAGCCCACGCAAGTTATTTTGCAGGCATGCGCCTGCATGGGTGCACCACAGCAGTCACACTGTTTTACAAACATGGGCGTCGCAGGCGAATGCATGAGGCCGCAAGTTTACCAGCCGCTATGCTGGAGAAGCTAGTTATAATGGAATCCAACATCAGACTGCAATGGAGCATTGAATAAATCATGAGCACCTCTCTAACAACAAACACTGCCGCTGGCAACTGGTTTCAGCGCATTGATGCAGGCTTAAAGGCTACTTTTCAAGATCATCATTCGCTGGCTTTTCAGCGTGTCAGCAGATTTTTGACGACTCTGATCTTTGCCTCCGTGTTTTTCACCGTGATGGACACTGTGGTTTCCTTCCGCGAACAATATCACTTCTATCTTGATATTGTGGAGTGGACGCTGGTAGGCATCTTCACGGTGGAGTATGTGCTTAATATTTACACCGCCCCGGACCGCAAGGCGTATGTGCTTGGCATATGGGGCGTCATTGACCTGATGTCCGTACTGCCAAGCTATGCCAACTTGGGAAATTTTGCAGCGCTCAAAGTGCTGCGCCAGCTGCGCATCCTGCGCTTTATGCGGATCCTGCGGATCCTAAAGTTGGCACGCGGCGTTACAGAAGATCTGGGGCAGACCGCGCATGCAGATGCCAATGTGCGCATGAACCTGACAATCTATGGCGTTTCGCTTTTCACAGTCATCATGATCTCCAGCACGCTGATGTATTTTGCCGAGGGACAAAACGAGGGCACGCTGTTCACGTCCATTCCGCAAGCAATGTGGTGGAGCGTGACCACCATCACCACCGTGGGTTACGGGGACATGTACCCCGTAACAGTAGGCGGCCGGCTGGTAGCTGCGGTTACGATGTTTGCCGGCTTGTGCCTCTTTGCGGTGCTGTTTAATGTGGTGGGGAAGGTGCTGATGAAGGCGCTGTTTGGACATGACGATTTGGAAAGCACCAAGATCGAAGACCCCGCCGCCGCACCGGCTTCAGTGGCGAGGGCCGCGAAGGCGGGCAGCTGTGCATGCGGGCGCGGACTGGAAGCGGATTGGCGCCTTTGCCCGCACTGCGGGCTGCTGGTAACCTAAAAACTTATTACACAGCAGGCGGCAGCGCAGCGAGCAGCTGCTGCATGCGCCCGGCGCTAAAACTGCCAGCGCCCAGCTGCAGCGTATTGGCAGCGCCGGCGGCCACGCCGTGGCGCACCGCCACCTGCAGCGTCGCGCCCGCGCACAGTGCCGCCGCCAGCCCTGCAAAAAATGAGTCGCCACTGCCCACTGCGCATATAGCGTCCACCTGCGGCGCAGCGCAAAAACAGATCTCATCGGTGGCGTCTATTGCCATGGCACCGGCCGCGCCCAGCGTAATCACCACCTGCTGCGCGCCGTGCGTGCGCAGCTCGGGCAGCGCCCGGCGCACATCTTCAGTTCCGCGCAGGGGGCGCCCCAGCAGCGCAGCGGCTTCGTTCTGGTTAATCTTCAGCACCAGGGGCCGGCCGCAACCGCCGCTGCCAACTGCACGCCATGCGCGTCCAGCAGCACGGGCACCTTGTGGCGCTGCGCCAGCTGCACCACGCGCTGCAATCCATCCACGGGGTCGGCCGGCCGGCAGCTGCCGCACACTGCCAGATAACGCGCATGTGGCAGTTGCTGCTCCAGCGCTGCCAGCAGCCGCTCCCATTCGCCGGGTTGCTGCGCTGCGCCCGGCTCGTTCAACACCGTATCGTTGCCGGCCGCAGCATCCACAATAATGGTGCAGGTACGCGTCTCACCAGCCACCCAGAAAGGCGCATGGGCAATGCCGTCAGCGGCCGCCAGAGCGCACAAACGGTGTCCGTCACGGCCGCCCAGCGGCCCCACCACCAGTGCCGGCTGGCCCAAAACGCCCAGCGCGCGCGCAAAGTTGTAGCCCTTTCCGCCCGCCTGCAGCAGCACCTGCGTGGCGCGCCATACGCCGCCCGGCGCCCAGTGTGCCAGCAGCAGCGTTTTATCAATCGCCGGGTTGGGTGCGCAAACTAGAATCATAAAATACAGCTCCGCATTACAATTGGGCTGGCATCCAACCAATTGTGCACCGGTTGCTTGCAAGAATTGTATTGCATGCGCAAAAGTTTAATTTACCAGCCGTACAAGATGAAGAAATAATGAGCCCGCTTAACCTGCCTGACGACCCGCGCCCGCTGATGGTGGAGCTGGCGCGCCTGATGTACGCCCGCCACCTCACCAACTCCGCCGGCGGCAATTTAAGCTGCCGCGTGGGCGCACACACTTTCATTACGCCGCGCTATGCCGGCAGCAAGCAGCGCTGGAACCTGCAGCCCGCGCAGCTGATTGTGCTGGACGCGCAAGAGCGCGTGCTGGAGGGCGACGCAGCGCTGCTGAGCCGCGAAAGCAAAATGCACTTTGCCTGCCTGCGCGCGTTTTCCGCCGTCAATGGCGTCATTCACGCGCACCCGCGCCACCTAAGCGTGTTTGCAAACGCCGGCCGGCCGCTAACGCCAACAGTGGAGTACACGCACAAGTTTGGCGTGCTGGACGTGGTGCGGCCGCTGCCCAGCCACTCCGCGGAGCTGGCGGAAGCCGTGGTGGCAGCCTTGCGTCCGCGCGCTGCCACACTGCAAAACAACGGGCTCGGTTTAATTCTGGCGCAGCACGGCGTAGTGGTGGTGGCACGTGACATTGCTGAAGCTTATGATGTGCTGGACCGGTTGGAGGACAGTGCGCATACGCTGCTGCACAGCGCTGCGCTGCCGGCTGGTTAAACTGGCAGCCCGCCGGCAGCAGCTGCGCGCCGCGCAGCGTTAGCGCGGCTGGCGCGCCTGCACGGCGGCAAACAGCGCCAGCGAGCCCGCAATCGCAGCGTTCAAAGAAGCCACGCGCCCATGCATGGGGATGCGCACCAGAAAATCGCAGCGCTCGCGCACCAGGCGCCGCAAGCCGCTGCCCTCATTGCCAATCACCACCGCCAGCGCGCGGTTTAAATCCATCTTGCCCAGCGGCTGCGCATCCGCTGCCATGTCCAGGCCCGCCAGCCAGATGTCGCGCGCGCGCATCTGCTCCATCGCCTGCACTACGTTGGTCACCTGCGCAATGCGCATGTGTTCGCTGGCGCCCATCGACGCATCTGCCACCGCCGGCGTAACTCCGCCCGCGCGCCGCTCCGGCAGCACCACGCCATGCACACCAAACGCCTCCGCACTGCGCAGTACGCGCCCGATGTTGCCCGGCGATTGCACCAGATCCAGAATCAGCAGCAAGGGCAGCGCACCGGTTGGCACGCTATCCAATATCTCGGTTAGTTCCACATACGGGTAGTCACCCACCGCCAGCAGCGCGCCCTGGTGTTTTTCGCCGTGCGCCAGCTGCGCCAGCTTTTCCGCGCTGATGGTTTCCTCGCGCACGCCGCGCTGGCGGGCGGCTGCGCGCACGGCGTTGGTGGACGCCGCCGTGGCGTCTTCGGCCAGCAGCAAACGGTGAAAGTCACGCCGGCCGGCAGTCAAAGCCTCGAGGATCGTGTTGCGCCGGCACAGCAGCTCGCTCATGCTTCATCAGCTGCCTGCAAACCGGCCTTCCAGGTTGTGCCGTCTTTGCCGTCTTCCAGCACAATGCCCAGCGCGCGCAGGCTGTCGCGGATGTTGTCGCTGGCTGCAAAATCTTTGCGGGCGCGCGCCTGCATGCGCATTTCAATTAGCAGCTGCACCAGGCCCGCTTCGCGCCCCGCATCTCCGCTCGCCGCAGTACTTTGCGGGATTACACCCAGCACGCCACCGCCCAGTTCGCTGTAGACCGCATCAATCGCAGCCAATGTGGCGCGGCCAGGCTGCGGGCCGCTAGCCAGCATAGCGTTTACCTGGCGCGTCAGCTCAAACAACGCCGCCAGCGCAGCCGGCGCATTGAAGTCGTCATCCATCCCCGCCCGAAATGCCTGGCGCGCTTCATCCAGCACACCACTAAAATCGAGCTCATCCTGCGATGCAAGGCCCGCCTGCTGCAAGCGCTGGCGCACGGTGCGCACCGGCACCATCAATCGCTCCCACCCGCGCTGCGCAGCGCCCAGCGCCATCTCGCTCACGTCAATCGGGTTGCTATAGTGCCCGGAGAGCACAAAGAAACGCAGCACCTCCGCTGTGTGGCGCTGCAGCGCATCCTTGATGGTGATGGAGTTGCCGAGGCTCTTGCTCATCTTCACGCCGTCCACCGTCAGCGAGCCCGCCAGCAGCCAGTAGTTGGCGTAGGTGCTGCCCGTCAGCGCTTCAGACTGCGCCATCTCGCATTCGTTGTGCGGAAAAATATTGTCAATGCCGCCGCCGTGAATGTCAAAGCTCTGCCCCAAATACTTCATCGCCATGGCGCTGCACTCAATGTGCCAGCCCGGGAAACCCTCGCCCCACGGGCTGGGCCAGCGCATGATGTGCTCCGGCTCGGCGCGCTTCCACAACGCAAAATCCTCCGGGCGGCGCTTGTCATCGCGGACCGCCACGCGCGCGCCCTCTTCAAGCTCCGCCACGCGCCGGCCGGAAAGTTTGCCGTAGTCTGCGTGCGATGAAACATCAAAATAAACCGAGCCGTTCACTTCGTAGGCGTTGCCCTGCGCCAGCAATTGCTGCACCGCGGCAATCTGCTCCGGCACATGCCCGCTGGCGCGCGGCATGATATCCGGGCGTGTGTTGTGCAGCGCGTCCATGTCATCCAAGTAAGAGCGCATGTAGCGCTCCACCACCTCCATCGGTTCCACCCGTTCGCGGCGTGCGCCTTTAAGAATGCGGTCTTCGCCGCTGTCCAGCAGGTGGCCGACATCGGTTATGTTTTGCACATAGCGCAGCGCATAGCCGCAGTGGCGCAGATGGCGCACAATCACATCCATCGATACGTACATTTTGGCGTGGCCAATGTGCGCGTGGTCATACACGGTGGGGCCGCAAACATACATGAAGATGCGCCCGGGCTCGCGCGGCACAAAGGGTTCCTTCTGGCGCGAGAGTGCGTTGTATACAACCAGGGTCATGGCCGGGCTCCGCTGCAAATACCGGGCCGCATTACTCGGGCCGCGTAAAGACCATGCGCCCGGCCGCCGTCTGCAGCACTTTGGTCACCACCACCGCAATGGTGGCGCCAATGTGGCGCCGGCCGTCGTCCACCACCACCATCGTGCCGTCCTCCAGATAGCCCACGCCCTGCGAAAGCTCTTTGCCTTCCGCGCTCACCAGCAGCCGAAAAGTCTCGCCGGGCATTAGCACGGCACGCACTGCACTAGCCAGTTCATTGATGTTGAGCACCACCACTCCCTGCAGTGCGGCCACGCGATTGAGATTGAAGTCATTGGTCATCACGGGACAGCCCAGCTTTTGGCCAAGGCGCACCAGCTTGTCATCCACCTCGCGCACTCCCGGAATATCCTCATCCAGAATCTTAACTGTGTCGGGGAAATCTTTTTGCATGCGGCCCAAAATCTCAAGCCCGCGCCGGCCCCGGCCACGCCGCAAGGCGTCAGCCGAATCCGCCACGCGCTGCAATTCAATCAACACAAATCCGGGTACCCACAACTGCGCGCCAACAAAGCCGGTCGCAAAAATATCCGCGATGCGGCCATCGATGATGACGCTGGTATCCAGCAGCACGCCCGCACCGCCAGCAGCTGCCGGATTGCTGGCAGCGCCGATGCGCAGTCCGCGCGAACGCGCCAGCGCAACAATCTCCCGCTGCCGGGCCACAAAAAATGTGGTGCCCAGCCACGCACACAGCAGTGCGCCAGCCGAAGGCAGCAGCGCGCCAAACGGAAAGGGCAGCTGCCCGAGCGGGATGGCCAGCAGCGCAGCCACCACCAGCCCCAGCACCAACCCCAGCAAACCGCTCAGCGCAATCGCCAGCGATGCCTCGCCTAGGAAGCGCCGCACCTGCCGGGCGGGGCGGGTGGAGATGTACGGCGTTGCCACCGCGCCAAAGAGCGCTGCCGCAAAAGGCAGCACAAACCCGTCCCAAGGCTTGGCCAGCAACTCCGCCACCGGCCTGGGCAGCTCCAAATAAAAGCCAAGCACTCCAAACGCCACAAGCCCTGCAAGACGGGCAATCTGGTCTGTACCCATAAAACCCCCCGAATAAATTAAAAAGGCGGGCCCTGCGCCGGGACCCGCCTTCATTAACCGATGAAGTTGTTCGCAAAGCAGGGCTGCTCCGCCCCGCCATCCCTCAAACGAATCTGCGAACCAACCCCACGCCAGCCAATACCAAGTAATGAAAGAGAATTAAACCGGCCAGGTGCAAAAAATAAATAAACCGCACCTTACACGGGGATTGTAGCGCAATTTGCGCGAGGCGCAAGATCCGGCGCTGCCATGCGGCGCCACAAAAGCCGCTAAATTATTTAAGAAAAGCTGGTTGAAAGCGAGCCTGCCAGCCTGACTGTAGAGGGGCCAGCGCTGGTGCAATTGCAAAGCAAAGGCGTGAGCGCGCAGAAACCGGTGACGCGGATCTTATTCGCTTGCGGCCGCTACTCCGATAATGTTGAAGCCGGCATCCACGTAGTGCACCTCACCTGTGACGGCGGCTGCTAGTGGCGAGCACAGGTACACCGCAGCGTTGCCCACATCTGCGGTGCTAACGTTGCGGCGCAGCGGGGCCGCTGCTGAAAACGCAGTCTGCAGCTTGCGGAAGTCTGCTATGCCGGCTGCTGCCAGCGTGCGAATTGGGCCGGCCGAGATGGCGTTAACGCGGTGCCCAAGCGGACCAAGATCTGCAGCAAGGTAGCGCACCGAAGCCTCTAGCGCAGCCTTGGCCACGCCCATTACGTTATAGCCGGGCACAACTTTTTCCGCTCCATAGTACGTCATGGTCAGGCAGCAGCTGGCGGGGTTGAAGAGCGGCAGCGCCCGCTGCACCATCGCAGAGAAGGAGTAGCAGCTTATGTCCAGCGCGGTTTGAAAGCCGGCGCGGCTGGTGGCGTAGTAAACACCAGACAATTCTGCGCGCGGTGCGTACGCCACAGAATGCACCAGAATGTCCAGCGTGCCCAGGCGCTGCTTGGCGCTTGCAAACAGCGTGTCGAGCTGCGCATCACTGGACACATCGCATTGTTCCACAAAGTCACTGCCCAGCTTGGCGGCCAGCGGCAGCACTCGGCGCTGCAGGATCTCGCCCGCATAACTGAACGCCAGCCGCGCGCCTTCGCGGTGCAGCGCCTCAGCCACGCCCCACGCAATTGAGTGGTCGTTGGCAACTCCAAATATTAGTGCGGTTTTCCCGGTGAGCAGTCCCATGCTTCAACTCCCTGCGTGTGTGCTGATACAAAAGTTCCATGGCAGGCCAAGCCAGGGCTGCGGCGTCTTGCCCAGCCCCGTGCGCGGCTTGCAAACAATCCCGGCGCATTCACCCTGCAGCGGCTGCTCCACAAACAGCTGCGCATCCGGCGCACACATGTCATGGGTGTTCCATGCGCCATCCAGCTGCAGGGCGCGCGTGAGTTTTGCCGGGCCGTTTGTGGCGGGTTGCGGCTGCGCTGTTTCTCTTTCGCATAAGTTCACTGCGCGCAACAGAACGGCTGCAGGAAAGCCGCTGCGCTCTGTCACAATGTTCAGCATCCAATGCATGCCGTAAGTAAAGTACACATACGCAGTGCCGGGCGGACCATACATTGCTGCAGTGCGGCGCGTGCGCCCGGCACGCGCATGGCAAGCGAGATCGCTCTCGCCGATGTACGCCTCAGTCTCTGCAATTACGCCCGCCTGGCGGCTGCCACCGGCACCCAGCCGCACCAGCAGTTTGCCCAGCAGCAAGCGCGCAACAGTAAGCGTGGGTTGCGCAAAAAAGTTGCGCGGCAGGCGAACGCCCGGCTCAAGCATGAAAGCGTTCATCGGCAGCCAGAGTGCGGCGCAGGCCTTCGTCCAAGCCCACCTTGGGGCTGTAGCCCAGCAAGCTGCCCGCCAGCGTGAGGTCTGCGCACATCTCGCGCACTCCGCCACTCTCATTGTTGTTATACAGCGGTTCAAGGCGCGCGCCGGTCACCTCGGCCACCGCTGCCACCAGTTGGCGCAGTGTGGTTGCGGTGCCACTGCCCACGTTAATCACCAGCCGGTCCAGGTTGCGCGCTGTGGCCGCGGCCAGTAATGCCGCCACCACATCCGACACAAAAACATAATCGCGCGATTGCTGGCCATCGCCGTGCACCACCAGCGAAGCGCCGCTCACCGCGCCCTTTATGAAGCGCGGCACCACCGGTGGATGCGAAGCCGGCAGCGGCTGTCCCGGGCCGTAGGCGTTAAATACGCGCAGCGCCACGGTCTCAATGCCCCACAGTGTGCCGATGGTGCGCACATACGCCTCAGCCGAAAGTTTACTGACCGCGTAGGGCGAATCTGGATTTGGAACAAGGGTCTCGCGCAGCGGCTGTTGCAGCTGGGAGCCGTAGACTGCGCCCGATGAAGTGAGCACCACGCGCTTCACTCCGGCATCGCGCATGGCTTCCATGACGCCCACCGTGCCGCCAACATTTACCGCGTTGTACTCGCGCGGGAACAAAATTGATTCGGGCACAGACACGCGCGCCGCAAGATGGTACACGCATTCCACGCCCTGCAGCAAACTCCACAGCTTCGGGCGGTCATTCACATCGCCACGCGTAAACAGCACCTCCGGCGCCAACCGGTCGCTGTCGCCGGCGGAGAGGTCATCGAGCGCGCGCACCTCGTGCCCGTCATGCGCCAGCTGGTTAGCAAGCGCGCTGCCCAAAAATCCGGCGCCGCCGGTAACAAGAAACTTCAAAGTAGGTAACCTGAGAGTAAGTGCCGAAGAGTTTGATTTTAGCATGCAGGCTCCGCAAGCCACGCCATTGAATGCGGCAGCGCTGATGGCAATGCCATGCACTAAAATAAAGCATGGAAAGTGATTCTGTTTTAATAATCACTAATCCGGCAGCCAACCGCGGGCGCTGTGGCGCTGCGGTAGATGCGCTGCGCTCCGCCCAACCCGCTGCATCCGGCGTGCGCTGGGTGCCCACCGATCATCCGGGCCATGCCACTGAGCTGGCCGCGATTGCCGCCCAAACGGGGTGCCGCGTTGTTGTGGCAGCGGGCGGCGATGGCACTGCCCACGAAATCGTCAACGGCTTGATGAAGGTGCCTGCAGCGCAGCGCCCGGCACTGGGCCTGCTGCCGCTGGGCTCCGGCAATGACCTTGCCTTTAACTGCGGCCTGCTGGCTGCGCCCGCAGCCGCATTGCAGCGCGCGTTGTACGGCACACCCGCTGCCTTGGACGCAGCCTTGATTGAGGATGACGCCGGCCGCAGCCGCCATTACATCAATGTGGCAGGTATGCTCTTTGATGCAGCCGCGCTGATGCATGCACTGCGCATCAAATATTTGCGCGGTTCGCTCATCTATCTGGTGGCGGTCATGCGCACCATTATGCAAAATCACTTTCCAACGCGTGTGAAGCTTGTGGTGGACGGTGACGTGAGCATGCATACATTGCTGATGCTCACGCTGGCAAACGGCGCGCGCGAAGGCGGTGGCTTCATCTGCGCACCGCAGGCACTGCCCGATGACGGCTGGCTGGATTATGTATCCGTGACTGAAATCTCACGCCTGCAAATGCTGCGCCTGCTGCCGGAGTTTTTGCGCGGTACGCAGGGGCGCTTCAGCAGCGTGCAATTCAAGCGCGGGCGCACATTTGAAATCAGCGCGGACCGCGCCATACCGGTGCATCTGGACGGCGAGCTGTGGGCAGACTACACCGCCAATGTGCGCCGCTTGCGCGTCACGCTGCTGCCGGGCGCACTGCGCTTGATGCGCTAACGCGCAGCGTGCATCATGCCGTGCTCCTGTTGTGCGCCGTCCGGCATAAATGACCTAGACGGCACCTTCGATGCCGCAAGTGCCGCCAAGGAGGCCAAGCGCTTCCTCAAGCGCGGTGCTGTGCGCCGCACGCTGCGCCTGATCCGCCCGCTGCTGGCACTGCCCACACCGCTGGACAGCGTGCTGGATATTGGCTGCGGGGCCGGAGCAGCCCACCAAGAGCTGCTGCGGCGCGGCGCAGCAAAACTTGCAGTGGGCGTGGATGCCAGTGCCGGCTACATCACAGCTGCAGCCCAAAACGCTACTGTGCTTGGGCTGCGCGAACGCACCCTGTATCACCAGCTTGATTTTGCACTGCATGCAGCGCAGTTTGAACCGGCGGCGGCCGTAATCATGGATCGCGTGATTTGCTGTTACCCGGACCTTGGCCGGCTGCTGGGAGCAGCCGCAGAGCGCAGCACATGCTTCCTCGCGCTCAGCTTTCCGCGCAACAATTGGTGGGTGCGGCTGATCGGCACAGCGATAAACGGTTTTTCGGCATTTGGCCGCAGTAGGTACCGGTTTTTTATTCATCCGGAGCCCGAAGTGCTGCGGGTTGTGCGCGCCGCCGGCCTTTTGCCGGTGGAATCGAGCACTTTGGGGGCCTGGCACCTTGTAATTTTCGCGCGGGCTGCTGCCCCGGCCGCCGTCCCGCCTTTGCAAAGTTCATGATTCGGGTGTAAATTAATAACAATGGACAAACAGGTAATTGCCTCGTTCATATCTGAAGCCCGAACCCGCACAGCGTTTTTAGACACGCTATTTGCGCGCCTTGGTTTTCCATCTCCACCGCGCACCGTGCCAACGCCAGCGCCGGACTATATTCAGCGCGGCTTTCTACCATTCAAGATTACGCGTCCTGAGGAAAAAATTTCGGGTACCTATGATGATGCCCCGAGTCGGGTCACCGCCAAATTTGAAATTCCAGATCGGCGCGAACGGGCAGGCGCAGCGGGCAGCCTGCCGCCCGCTGCCGGCCGCCCGCTGTATGTATCAGATAGCGTGGAGAAGAGTCCGGAGGCCATCTCGTTAAACCCGCGCGCGCATGCTGCCACAGATGTGCCGCGCCCCGCAGCGATTGCCAGCAGTATGCCCAACCCCGGCATCGTGCTGGACAAGTTCGCTTAATCCACTGCGCCGCACAATTTAGACCGGCCCCAAAATCACGGGGCTTATAATCGCGCGCGTGCAATATCGCCTCGGCGCTGGCGGCCAGCTGCAGCGCCGCCGCAAGCAATTAGTACGCTGGCTGGCCGGCCTTGCCGCACTGGCAGTGCTGGTGTTAACAGCTGGCGGGTTGCAAGCCAGCCCCACAACATCATTGCGGCTGTATTGGGAGTGGGACCAGCTGCGCGGCGCGACGCGCGATTTTTTGTTTCGCAGCTCCGATACTTTGCCGCGCGCAGCCAGCCAGCCGGCCGTGGCAACGCCAGCCGTCAGCGAGGCGGCAGCGCGCGCTTCGTACGAAGAGGCAGCAGCCACCCCACAAGTGGCAGCCGCCAGCAGCGCACCAACAGCGCAGCCATCGCCAACGCCCATCATCTACAACGTCATCTCGCCGCCCGCTGCTTTCAAAATCTCAGGCTTCCAGCACGAATTCGAAACACCAAACAATTGCGGCCCTGCTACGCTCGCCATTTTGCTGCGCTACTGGAAGTGGAAGGGCGATCAGGAAAAGATTGCCGCAGTGCTAAAGCCGCAGATCCGCGACCGCAACGTGCGCTGGGACGAGCTGGTGCAGTATGTGCGCACGCATGCCGGCTGGCTGAACTCGCTCTTTCGGGTGGGCGGCAGCTATGAGACGCTGCAGTTGTTTGTGGCCAACGGCTATCCGCTCATCATTGAGACGGGCTACGAGCTGGATGTTGGCTGGGTGGGGCATTACCTGCTGGTGACGGGCTATGATGCCAATGCGCAAACGGTGATCGTGCAAGATGTAACTGGCGGCCCCAACCGCACAATGCAGATTGCGGCCGTGGACAAACTGTGGCAGCAGTTCAACCGCTTGTATATTGTGGTGTATCCGGTGGCAGACGCTGGAAAGATTGCACAGCTGCTGGGGCCGGACGCAGACCTGGATAGCAACCGCGCCCGCGCGCTTGAGCAGGCAGCTGCTGACCGCACTGCAGACACCGCAAACGCCTTTGCATGGTTCACGCACGGCTCCAACCTAAACTACTTTGAGCGCTACACAGAAGCTGCGGCAGACTTTGACAAGGCGCGCGAGCTGGGCCTGCCCTGGCGCATGCTGTTCTACCAGTTTGGCCCGTATGCTGCGTACTTTAATGTTGGCCGCTATCAGGATGTGATTGACCTTTCGACGGCCACGCTAAACGCCCGCCCGGAACTGGAGGAGTCTTATGTCTGGCGCGGCTGGGCGTGGTACATGCTTGGCAAGCGCACGCAGGCAATCACTGATTTTCGGGCTGCACTTGCAATCAACCCCAACTTTACGGACGCGCAAAATGCACTGGGCATCCTGGGGGTCAAATGAACCAGCGCGCTGCATACCATTGCGGTTTTAGTTTTGCCGTCCGGCACCGCACGATATGACCCGCTCGCCCGCAACCCCAAGCCCCACCGCGCGCCCGCTGCTGCGCGCCACGCTGCTCATCGCCGGCTTTTTCGCAGTGGACAAAGTTGCCGCGCTGCTGCGCACGGTCATTATTGCGCGCGTCTTCGGGGTCTCGCCACTGCTCGATGCATTCAACGCTGCCAACAACGTGCCGGATCTCTTGTTCACATTGATCTCGGGCGGCGCGCTGAGCATTGCGCTAATTCCCGTGCTGAGCGAATATTTTGACCAACACGGCCGCGCTGCGGGCTGGGAGGTGTTCAGCATGGTGGCCAACCTTGCTTTTGTCGTCACGGCTGTATTGGCGCTGCTGGTGGCGGTGTTTGCGCTGCCCCTGGTGCAGGCGCAGCTGGGAATTGCGCCGGGGTTTGACCCATCCCAGCAAGTGCTGGTCGCGCAGCTGATGCGCCTCAATCTTTTCGCCACACTCATCTTTTCCGTTAGTGGGCTGGTAATCGGCGGCTTGCAAGCCAACCATCATTTTCTGCTGCCCGCACTCGCACCCACGCTCTACAACTGCGGGCAGATATTTGGCGCGGTTGTGCTGGCGCCAACGAAATCACTCCTTGCTGGCTGGGCGCTGCCCGCATTGGGTTTTGGCGTGCACGGGTTGGTGTATGGCGTGATCATTGGGGCGCTGCTGCATTTGGCTGTGCAGCTGCCGGGCTTGTGGCGCTATGAATTCCGCTGGAGCTTTCGCATTTCACTGCGGCATCCCGGTGTGCTGCGCGTACTATTGCTGCTGGGTCCGCGCCTGGCAGGCTTGGGTGCATTTCAGCTGACAGAGTTGATGCGAGACAATCTAGCCTCGCGCATGGGGCCCGGCTCGGTTACCGCGCTCACCTACGGCTGGTTTCTAATGCAGGTGCCCGAGACAATCATTGGCACAGCAATGGGCACCGCCCTGTTGCCCACGCTTGCAGCGCTCACGGCGCGACGCTCGCCCGCAGAAACAGAACGCAGCACACAAATCCTCAGTACGGCATTGCGCGTGGTGCTTGCACTGACACTGCCGGTGGCCGCGGCAGCCTGGTTTTATTTACCGCCATTAGTGCAGCTGGTTTTCGAAGGGCGGGCGTTCACCCCCGAAGCATCAAAGCTGGTGGTGTTTGCAGCGCGCCTGTACTTTACCGGGCTGCTCGGCCACGCAGCCCTGGAGCTGGCCGCGCGCGCATTTTACGCGCGCAACGACGCCCTAACGCCCACGCTCGTAGCGTTGGCTTGCATGCTGCTGCAGGTGGCGCTCGCGCTCGGCCTCACCAAATCAAGGCGCTGGATTTTGGCGGACTGGCGCTCGCAAACTCAATCGCATTCTCAATACAGGCATTGGCGCTGCTGGTTCTGCTGCGCACGCGCCGCCAGGCCATTGATGCGCGCCATGTAGCGCGCGGCTTTGCACACACAGCCCTCGCTACAGTTGTAATGGGTGGTGTGCTTTGGCTCGGAGTGCGGAGCGCCAACAATTTATGGCAGCTGGCAGGCATTGCTGTGCTGGCAGCTGCCATCTACGCAGGCTTGTTGCTGGCCAGCGGATTCGATGAGTTGCGCGGGTTGGCAAGAAATCTTTTGGGCAGGGCAGCGTGAGCACTGCGCCCATTTCGATACTGCGGTGAGGCACAGTTGTATCTGTACCCGCAAGGCGACCACAATCTCCGTTTGAATTTTGAGGAGGCAATGCAGCGCACGCTGCGGTTTTTTGAGGAGCACCTAAAATGATGGTGAGGTGAATCAGCGACGCTATAAAAATTGGTGCGGGCTTTTAACTTTGCGGGTATAGATTAACACAGCAAGTACTCCAGTACCCTCACAACCACCGCAGCGCAAGCTTTACAAGGCGGCGCACGGCTGCGGTGTAGGGCGGGAACAGCAGCTTCATCGGGGCCAGCGGCCCCTGCCGCAGGAAGGCGCGCTCATGCGAGAAGGCGCGGAAGCCGTACACGCCGTGCGCACTGCCCGTTCCGCTGTGGTTGAGCCCGCCAAACGGCAGGTTCGGGTGCATGAAGTGCAGTACGGCATCATTAATACACGTGCCGCCAGCAGAGGTACCTGCGGTGATCTGCTCAATGTTACGGCGGTTGCGGCTGAAGATGTACAGTGCCAGCGGCTTGCTGCGTTGATTGATTTTTTGCAGCGCATCCGGGAGCAGGGTATACGAAAGCACCGGCAGGATTGGGCCGAAGATCTCTTCCGTCATCACTGCATCATCTTCGGCCATTTCAACCAAAATGGTGGGCGCAATGTAGCGGTCGGCAGCGTCTACTTCCCCGCCAATAGTGGCGCGGGCGCCATTCTTTAAGCTGGCAGTTAGCAGCTGCTCGCAACGCGCAAAGTGGGCCGGGCTCACAATACGGGCGTAGTCCGGCGAAGCACGGCGCGCTGCCGGATCTGCGCCATAGGTTTTGCGGATAACTTCACCCATCTGCCAAACCAACTTTCCATATACGCTGACATGTGCAATAACGTAGTCTGGCGCAATGCATGTTTGGCCGGCATTGAGGAACTTTGCCCAGACGAGCTTTTTGGCCGCGTCTACAATGTCCGCACTCTCATCCACTATCACGGGGGATTTGCCGCCCAGCTCCAGCGTGATGGTGCTCAGGTGCTCTGCGGCGGCGCGCATCACCAGCCGGCCTTTGCTGGTGCCGCCGGTGAAGAAGATGTGATCAAACGGCTGGCGCAGCAGTTCTTCCGCAGTCAGATGATCGCCCTCAAAGACGGCGACCTCATCTTCCGCAAACAACTCGCCCAGCATGCGCGCCAACAGGCGCGCGCTGTGCGGGCTGATTTCTGATGGCTTGAGGCAAACGCAATTGCCGGCTGCAATGGCGGAGACAAGCGCGCTAAGCGCCAGGGTAAACGGAAAGTTCCACGGCGTAATGATGAGCACAACGCCACGCGGTTCCGGGCGCACCCACGCGCGCGCTGAAACCATTGCCAGCGTGGGTGCAACGCGCTTGGCGCGCATCCAGCGCGCCAAATGGCGGCGGGCATGCTTGATCTCAGTTGTGACCGGCAGAATTTCCGTAAGGTCTGCTTCAGACGCGGGCTTGCGCAAGTCCGCGTGCAGGGCAGCGTGAATATCTGCGTGGTGGCTGTCCACCCAGCGCAGCAGCAGATCCAGTTTTAGCTTGCGGTGTTTTGGTGTGCCTGCAGCCACCGCTGCCTGATTGGCGCGCTGCGCGGCAAACACGCGCAGAATTCGTTCTTTGTCCGCGGCTTTAATTGCAGGCGGCATTGGATCGCCTAGCGGTGGCGGCCCTTGGCGCGCTCCGGCTTGTGGCCCTTGTAGCTGGGGCAGGTGAGCACGCAGATTGTGCTCAGGCGCGGGTCGTTAAGGCGCGTCTCAAGGCGCTCGCTAATTTCAGATTTGGCAGCCGCCATGGTAACAATGGTTGGCGATTGCTTTACATACCGGTGGTCAATCAGCTGCAACAGCTTTTCGCGCGCCCACGGTGTGGCACTCTCTGTCAGCAGGTCATCCAGCACCAGCAGCGGCGTCTCCCGCACTTCATTAAACAGCTTGTCATAGCGCACCTGCGAGTCCGGGCTGAATGTGGCGCGCAAATGATCCAGCAGGTCAAGGCAGGTGATGAACAGCGCCGTCATGCCGCTGTCCACCCGGCGGTGCGCAACGGCTGCCGCCAGATGGGTCTTGCCGGTGCCATGCCCGCCAACCAGCACCAGCCAGCCAACCGGGTTTTCGGCATAGCGCTGCGCAGCTTCGTACGCGGCTGCCAGCCGGCGCAGCGCATCGCCGCTAAGCTCACCCTGCCGCAGTTCAAAATTTTCAAATGTATGACTGCGGTAATTTTCGAGCGCGGAAATTCCGGTTTGTTCGGCTTCAGCGCGCCGGAAGTCCGGCGCATCCAGCATCACCTTGCGCACCAAATCCACGTCCACCAGCCGGCTGCGCACGCGCGGGTCAATGCGCTCCAGATCCATGTTGCTTGTAATCACAGTCGGCAGCTTGTTTGTGTAGCGGTGGTTCACAAGCTGGTAGAGCTTCTCCTGCGCCCAGGCGGTGGCACTCTCGGCGCCCAGGTCATCCAGCACCAGCAGCGGCGTGTTGCGCATTGTGTCAAACAAGGCATCGTAAGCCACGGATGAGTCCGGGGAGAATGTGGCACGCAGATGATCCAGCAAGTCCGGCACGGTTACAAACAAAACGGGGACACCGTTGGCAAGGCACTGCGCGGCAATCGCTGCCGCCAGATGCGTTTTGCCGCAGCCGTAAGTGCCATGCAGCAGCAGCCAGCCGCGCGGGCTGGCTGCGTAGCGCTGCGCCAGCTCCATTGCGCGCCGCACACTCTCGCGCTGGCGCGGGTTTGTAGCGTGGCCCTCAGGCAAAAAGTTGTCAAATGATTTGTCTGCCAGCGCACCGAGGCTGGACACTTGCAGGCGCTGCTGATCTTGCGCGCGCTGCACTTCCTGCGCGCGGCACACGCATACATGCAAGCGCCCAAACGCCGGGTGCCCGGGCGGCACATCGCTGGCAATGTAACCCAGGCCGTTGCACTGCGTGCACTCCAGCTGGCCGGGCTGCGCCGCGCGGTCAGCGGAGCCAGTCTTTGTAGCGTTCGCCGTTTTCGCCATGCGGTTCCCTGCCAGCCTTGTGCCTGCGCTCAAGTATTGCACGCACGTACTTCAGGCTGCGCTTGTTTTGCAGCACACTTTCAAGCAGCGCCTGTTCCACCCACTCCGCGTTGAAGCTCTTTTCAATATCGCGCAGCTCGTCCGCCACCAGCGGAGTGATGGGGCCGATGTTTTGCTCATAAAGCGTGAAGATGTTGCGCCGTTCCACCTGCCACGGCGCCGCGCCCGCAGCCGGTTCGTCCGGCAGCCACTTTCCCTGTTCAATCTCCGCTGCAGTTGTGCGCCCTTTTTGGGTGTTGAGCAAATAAAGATCGCGCTGCGGGTTGGCCGGCAGGCTGACATGCAGCAGCGTGCCGCGCGCGCAGGCACGCTCCAGCGCTTCTGCAAGCAGGCTGCGGGCAGCTTCAGGCGCTGCTGCCAGGCTTGCCAGCAGCTGCCCGTCTGCCAGCAGTTCCGTGCGCCAGATCACCCGCACCTCGTCAGCCTTGCGCGTCAGCAGCCAGAAACAGTGCAGCGTCAGCTTTAGCTCTGCCAGATTGTCGATGATGGGCAGCAGCTCGCTGAAGAACGCAGCCGGCAGCGCGGTGGTGCCGTCCGTTGCGGCGGTAAATCCGGCAAAGCCTTTCATGCTCGCCAAGGTTAATCGAGGTTGATGGACTTGTGCACGGCATCCGCAAACTGCGTGAATTGCGGCAGGAAGATCAGATCCAGCGTGCCGGTGCGCCCGTTGCGGTGCTTGGCCACCACCAGCTCCGTCACCTCTTTCTTTTCGGGCATTTCGTCCCACTCATCCGGGTGATGCAGAAACATCACCACATCGCTATCCTGCTCAATGCTGCCGGACTCGCGCAGGTCGGCCAGCATCGGGCGCTGGCCTTTGCGCTGCTCCACTCCGCGGCTAAGCTGCGCACCCGCCAGCACCGGCACCCGCAGTTCGCGCGCCAGCGCCTTCAGGCTGCGCGAGATTGCGGAAACCTCCTGCACGCGGTTGTTCTCGCGGCCAAGCTCGGCGGTCATCAGCTGCAGGTAATCCACAATCACAAGGTCGAGGCGCGTCTCTGCATCCAGCCGCCGGCACTTGGCGCGCAGCTGCGTGGTGGAGATTGAAGGCGTGTCATCCAGATGCATGCCCAGCGCAGACAGCGAGGTTGTGCTGTGCGCAAACTTTGTCATCTCGTCGGCCGTCAGCTTTCCAAGGCGCAGGCGCTGCGCATCAATTTTTGTTTGTTGCGCCACCATGCGCTGCATCACCTGCTCGTTGGACATTTCCAGCGAGAAGATGGCAACCTGCTTTTTGTCCCGCACGGCGGCGTTCAACGCCACAGAAATCATGAATGCTGATTTGCCGCGTCCCGGCCGCCCTGCGATCACAATCAGGTCGGAATTTTGCATGCCACCCAGCAGCAGGTCCAAGTCATGGAAGCCGCTGCGCACGCCGGTGAACTGGTCTTGATGCTCGTAGAGATACTGGACGCGCTCGTAGTAGTCGGCTGCCACCTGCCGGATGGGCTGCAAGTCAGTGGCCATGCGGGCCTCACTGACGGCGAACACCAGTTGCTCCGAATGGCTGACAACTTCAGAGATATCTGTGCTCTTATCGTAAGCCGCCTTTGCAATATCTGAAGCAGCCCGCAGCAGGCGCCGGCGGATGGCGGCCTCCTCCACAGTTTTGCCGTACGCGGCCACATGCAATGCGGACGGCACAAGCGTGACCAGCCGCGTAAGAAACGCCTGGCCGCCAATGCCTTCCAGGCGGTTGGTGCGGTCCAGCTCGTCAGCCGTGCTGCGCAAGTCAATTGGAAAGTTGCGCTCATGCAGGCTGGCAAATGCGGACCACACCCAGCCATGCTTGACGATGTAGAAATCCTGCTCGCGCAGCATTCCAGAAACCTCAAAGTACGACTCCGGATCGATGAGCACAGCGCCAAGCAGTGCCTCTTCCGCCTCCACGGCCTGCGGCTCTGCTAAAGCTGAAGTTGTGTCGTTGGTGGCCATGTCTTTAATGACAGCCGCGCACCAGTGATTGGGGCGCGGCGGGTAACAACCGGTTGGTGGGCAGCGCGGCTGGCGCTAGCTGTTTTTGCCGCCGTCGTCTTCGTCGCCAAAGTCCAGGGTGTCAACGAAGTCGGTGAACACAGAAGGCGTGGCCTCCTCCGCACTGCGCCGCTGCTCTTGCTCCTCCGAGCCCAACTCTTCTTCAATGTCACGTTCCGGCGTGATGCCGGCAGTTTCCATCACGGCATCGTCCACGTAAATCTTGGTGTCGGCGCGCACTGCAAGCGCCAGCGCATCCGAGGGCCGCGAGTCAATTTCCATGCGCTTGCCGCGCACGTTGAGGATGATATGCGCCAGAAACACATCATTGCGCAGCTCGCGGATTAGCACGTGCTCCACTTTGGCGCCGAGCTCCCCGATCAAGTTAAACAGCAGATCATGAGTGATGGGGCGCGCCACCTCCACCTCCTGCAAGCGCACCGTAATGGCGTCGGCCTCGCAGGGCCCAATCCAAATTGGCAGAAAGCGTTCCCCGTCCACATCTTTGAGGATCGCCACCCGGTGCTGGGACATCAAGCTAACGCGAATACTGTCGATTGTTACTTCAACCATGTTGTGCTCTCAATTTATTCTGGAATGGGGCAAGTTTAGCATAGCGCGCCAGCCGTGGCTTTAGGCTGATTTTTGAGCTGCCCGCACAGCTTGCCAGCGCGCAGCCATGCTGCGCGTCGCCTCAAATGCAAGCTCCGGCAGTTCGTGCGCAGCAAACCAGCCCGCCTGGTCCACGTCATCCGCCGGCCGCAAAGCGCGCGTGCGCAGCGTTGCGCTGTAGAAAATTACGAAGCCCGCGCCAAGCGGATGCTCGCGGCCGGCCACAACATCCAGCAAGCCGGTCAGCTCCACTGCAACCCCCAGCTCCTCCGCGCACTCACGCACGACGGCGCTGGCCGGGTCTTCCCACGCGTCCACATACCCGCCGGGTATCGTCCACAGGCCGCGCTGCGGCATCACCGCGCGGCGCACAAGCAAGACGCGCCCTTCCTCCTCGATCCAAGCCGCTGCAGCCACTTTGGGGTCAAAGAAGTGCACGTAGTCACAGGCTGTACAGCCGGGGCGGATTGCACCCTGATGCTCCCGGCGCAGCAGCGCCGCCCCACAGCGCACACAGAAGCGCACCGCCGGGTCGTCGCGTGTTGCAGCGGGCATCAGGGTTGGTTAAACGCAGCGCCCGGCTGCTGGCCGGGCGCACGCTCAATTGCTGGTGTTACTTCAGCTCAACAACGGCGCCGACTTCCTCAAGCTTCTTCTTGGCTTCGTTCGCGGCGTCCTTGGTCACGTTCTCCAAAATTGTGGAGCCCGCTGCTTCGGCCACATCTTTGGCTTCCTTCAGTCCCAGATTCGTCAACTGGCGGATCACCTTGATGACGTCAATCTTCTTGGGCCCATGCTCTTTGAGCACCAGCGTGAACTCGGTCTTCTCTTCAACAGGCGCAGCGGCCGCTGCGGACGGCATAGCCGCCATCGAAACAGGGGCGGCTGCCGACACCCCCCACTTCTCCTCGAGCAGCTTCGTCAGCTCCGAAGCCTGCAACACTGTCAGCTCACTCAGCGCATCCACAAGTTTGTTTAAGTCTGCCATGATCTTTGCTCCTATGTTATTGGTTGTTGAAATTTATCAGTGCACAAGTTCACGCCGCGGCCGGCGCGGCATCTTTGTCCGCGTAAGCTTTGACCACATTCACTATCTGGCGCACGCCGCTGGCCACTGCGCCAGCGATCCGCGTGGCGGGTGCGCTCAGCAGGCCCAGGAATTGCGCCCGCACCACCGGCAGTGGCGGCAGTTCCGCCAGCGCCTTCACCTGCGCTGCATTCAGCACCGTGTTGCCCAGCAAGCCACCGCGCACAAGCAAGCGCTCGTGGTCCTTGGCAAAGTCCGCGATAACTTTGGCAACACCCGGCAGGTTGCCGTAGGCGAAGCCGGCCACCGTGGCGCCGACCAGCAATTCCTTCGGCACGGGCAGCTTGGCCTTGCCGAGCGCAATGCGCACCAGCCGGTTCTTCGTGATGCGGCATTCGCCTTCGGCAGCGCGGATCTTCTTGCGCAGCTGCGTCAAGTCCGCCACCGACAGGCCCTTGTTGTCGGCAAATATCACGCCCTGGCATTTCTCAAACAGGCCGGTGTAAACATCCACCAGTTCATTTTTGCGTTCCTTCGTAAGTGCCATTGCGCCTCCTGTTGGCTGCCAAATAAAAAAGTCTTTGCGGCCGCAGAAATATTTTGCGGGGCAAAGACTTGGCAACCAGCGCAGCAGCCCGTGGGCGGCTGCAGCCGGATTGTTGTGTCCGTGCCTCGGCGGGAAATTAAGCGCAACCGTTTGCTGCGCGCCCGCTGTCTGTGGCCGGGAACCGGCGGCGCCCTGCGGGCACCGCCAGAATTGGTATTGTACTACTCGCCGGTGCTGATTGCGTTTTGGTCCACGCGCACGCCCGGCCCCATCGTGGCCGCCACCGTAATTCGCCGCAGATAGTTGCCTTTGGCGCTGGCCGGCTTGGCGCGCCGTACGGCGTCCATCAAAGCCAAAAAGTTTTCCAACAGCGCCTCTGCTGTAAAAGATGCCTTGCCGATTGGGACATGCACGTTTGCAGTTTTATCCAGGCGGAACTCCACGCGCCCGGCCTTGGCCTCGTTGATCACACGCGGCAGATCCTGCTCGGGGGCAACGGTGCCAGCCTTGGGGTTGGGCATCAAGCCGCGCGGGCCGAGTACCCGCGCCAAGCGGCCCACTTTGCCCATCAGCTCCGGCGTGGCAATCGCCACATCAAACTCCAGCCAGCCTTCCTGAATCTTCTTAATCAGTTCATCATCGGCAATAAAATCCGCGCCGGCATCGCGTGCCAGCCGGGCGCCATCGCCATCGGCAAACACCAGAATGCGCACGGTCTTGCCCAAGCCGCGCGGCAGCAGCACCGTGGCGCGCACTTGCTGGTCCGCCTGGCGCGGGTCAACCGCCAAGCGGATGTGAACCTCGATGGTGCCGTCAAACTTGGTGATCGAACCTTCGCGTGCAAGCTTGAGCGCCTCGAGGGGTGCGTACGCTTTGCTGCGGTCGACTGTGGCCAGTGCGGCCAGATACTTCTTGCCCTGCTGTGTCATGGTTGCCTCCAGTGGTGATAGCGGGTCGCTTGGGGCGCCCTCCCACAAATTGATTTACTTCTCGACGGTGATACCCATCGACCGCGCTGTGCCTTCAACCATGCGCATTGCGCCCTGCAGGTTGATGGCGTTCAAGTCATTCATCTTGGCCTCTGCAATCTCGCGCACTTGCGCCGGGGTTACTTTGCCCACCTTGGCTTTGTTGGGCTGCCCGGAGCCTTTCTGCAGGCCGGCCGCTTTGCGCAGCATTACCGCAGCCGGGGATGTGCGCAGAGCAAAGGTGAACGAGCCATCCGTAAAGATGGTAATGTCCGCCGGCAAGATATCGCCCGGGCGCCCCTGAGTGCGCGCGTTGTACTCTTTGCAGAAACCCATCAGGTTAACGCCATGGCTGGCCAGCGCCGGCCCCACCGGCGGTGCCGGACTGGCTTTGCCCGCTTCCAATTGCAGCCGCACTACGGCTTTGATTTTCTTTGCCACTTTTCTTCTCCTCGTCTAGAGCTTTTCTACTTGCAGGAAATCCAGCTCAATCGGTGTTTCCCGGCCAAAGAACGAAACCATTACGCGCACCTTGGAGCGCTCGCTGTCGAGCTCGTTGACCGTGCCCATGAAGTCATTGAAGGGCCCGTCAATGATGCGCACTTTCTGGCCCACCTTATAACTCACCATCACGCGCGGCGAATCTGCTTCCATGCGCTTCAGGATGCGCAAAACCTCTTTGTCCGGCAGCGGCGTGGGCAGCGTGCCGAGCCCCACGAAGCCGGTGACGCCGGGCGTGTTGCGCACCACAAACCAGCTCTCTTCCGATATTGCCATCTGCACCAGCACATAACCGGGGAACACGCGCCGCTCAAACGTTTTGCGTTTGCCGTCGCGCACTTCAATTTCCTCTTCCGTCGGCACAATGATGTCGAAGATTGCCGACTGCATGTTCATTGTGTCGATGCGCTGCTCAAGATTGTGGCGCACTTTATTTTCGTAGCCGGAGTAGCAATGCACCACATACCAGCGCCGGTCAGTGTCGGGTTCAATGGCGGGCGCCGATTCATCGTCGTGTTCCGCGTCCACCGGCAGCTCTTCCGAAACCAATGGCAACGCAGGCAGGTTGCGGGTAACGGCCGCCAACTGGTCCGCCAATGAAGGGCCCAAATCGCTGTCGTCGAAATCGACGTCAAAGTCGACATCCTTTGCCTCAAGCGGGGAATCCCGTTCTGCGCTGAAGTCTTGTGCCGGCGTAGCGGCGACCGGCTGCGCTGCAGCGTCTCCCGCTTCAGACTCGAGGGTGTGTTCCTGACCCGGGGCAGCATCCATCGCTGGCTCCGGCTCAGTCGCCGTTTCCGCTAAGGGGGTGTGGTTTTCAGGATCTTCCTGCATCATCTAATTCTATCCATGCCGGCAATTGCCGGCTCAAATTAACTGCGCAAATATTAGTGTGAAAACTGCATCGAACAGCCCCAGCACGATCGCGCTCACGGTAATGGTGATCAACACAATAATCGTCAGATCCGTGGCCTCGCGCCGCGTGGGCCATGAAACACGCCCCAGCTCCGTGCGCGTTTCGCGCAGATAGGTGATGATCTCCACCCGGTAGCTGTAAAGCAGGAACACCACAAGGCCGAGCGCAACGCCCAGCAGTGCGGGCCAAATTATCTGACGGTAATCGATCTGACCAAAATTCATAATTCGTTATGTCAACCAATTTCATCGCGCACAACACCGCCCGCTGGCGGTGTTGTGCTAGGCATTGTCTCTATAGCAGGCGAGGCAGGACTTGAACCCGCAACCTACGGTTTTGGAGACCGTTGCTCTGCCAGTTGAGCTACTCGCCTATGATTTGCGCGGCTATTTAGCCTCGCGGTGCAATATGTGTTTCCGGCAACGCGGGCAGAATTTTTTAAACTCCAGCCGCCCGGGATCGTTGCGCCGGTTCTTTTCGGTTGTGTAGTTGCGTTCCTTGCACTCTGTGCATGCCAGCGTGATTACCGGGCGGACATCTTTCTTGGCCATGGCTGGTTAGAGAACCTCTGTGATAACGCCCGCGCCAACCGTGAGGCCGCCCTCGCGGATTGCAAACTTGGAGCCCTTCTCCAATGCCACCGGCGTAATCAGCTTCACTTCCATGTTCACGTTGTCGCCCGGCATCACCATCTCCACGTTCTCCGGCAATGCAATCTCACCCGTCACATCCATCGTCCGGATAAAGAACTGCGGCCGGTAGCCCTTGAAGAATGCCTTGTGCCGCCCGCCTTCTTCCTTGGTCAGCACGTACACCTCGCTCTTGAAGTTGGTGTGCGGCGTGATGCTCTTCGGCTTCGCCAGCACCATCCCGCGCGTCACTGCTTCGCGCTCGATGCCGCGCAACAATATGCCCGCGTTGTCGCCCGCTTCCCCGATCTCCAGCTGCTTGTGAAACATCTCAATGCCCGTCACAACAGACTTCTGCGTCACTTCCTGCAGCCCGATGATTTCCACTTCCTCGCCCACCTTCACGGTGCCGCGCTCCACGCGCCCGGTCACCACCGTGCCGCGCCCTTTGATGCTGAACACATCCTCAATCGGCATCATAAATGCCTTGTCTTTCTCACGGATGGGTGTCGAAATAAAACTGTCAACCGCATCCATCAGATCCTGGATCGGCTTGTACTCTGCGGCACTGCTGTCCTTGCTTGTGGACTCAAGCGCCTTGAGCGCACTGCCGCGAATGATCGGCGTTGTATCCCCCGGAAAGCCGTACTTGTTGAGCAGGTCGCGCAACTCCAGCTCCACCAGCTCCAGCAGCTCCGGATCGTCCATCTGGTCCACCTTGTTCAGGAATACCACAATCGATGGCACTTCCACCTGGCGCGCCAGCAGCACGTGCTCGCGCGTCTGCGGCATCGGGCCGTCCGGCGCGGAAACCACCAGAATGGCGCCGTCCACCTGCGCCGCACCGGAGATCATGTTCTTGATGTAGTCGCGGTGACCCGGCATGTCCACATGCGCATAGTGGCGCTTGTCTGTCTGGTACTCCACGTGCGAGATGGCAATCGTGATGCCGCGCGCCTTCTCTTCCGGCGCATTGTCAATCGAGTCAAAGGCGCGGTAATCCGCCAGGCCGCGCAGCCCCAGCACCTTTGTGATTGCAGCGGTCAACGACGTCTTGCCATGATCCACGTGCCCCATTGTGCCCACGTTTACGTGCGGCTTGCTCCGATCAAACATCACTTTGCCCATCAGCTTTTCAATCCTCCCTTCAACATTTTTCAGAAGCCCTCGATGGGGCTCGAACCCATGACCTCACCCTTACCAAGGGTGTGCTCTGCCAACTGAGCTACGAGGGCGCAAGGTGGGCAGGGTGGGATTTGAACCCACTAAGGCGTACGCCACCGATTTTACAGACCGGCCCGGCTCACCATCTCCGGCGCCTGCCCATTCAACAAACTGAGCCCGCTTCCATAAATAAGTGGCAGAGCCGACGATGGGACTTGAACCCATAACCTAGCGCTTACAAGGCGCTTGCTCTGCCAATTGAGCTACGTCGGCATGGAAGCCGTGCACGATAAAAATAGCGCCGAACTCCAGGCGCGAGGTGCAGTATACCGCTCATTATCAAGGCTGGTCAAGCGGGGCAAAACAGCGGTGGAGGTGGCAATTAGCGCCAGCGCCATAGCGCACCACAGGCGTAATTTTGCAGGCTGCTGCCGGCATACTGGCAGCTGCCTACACGCCGGCAACCGCCCGCAACTAACGCGCCGCTCCAATCCTAGCCAGGCACGCCGCCGCCGTGACCAACCCAAAGGTTGCCGCATCAGACCCCGCCAGCAAAATGCTGGCACATGAAATTTTACGCACGCTCGTTCCCAACCTTGCACGCAAAAACAACCCGCAAAAACGCATCAAATAAATAAAAACAGCCCCACCATCAAATGGTCGGGCTGTTCGGAGCCGTCAGTTTTTACGTGCGGCGGGTTTAGGCTGTTTGGTTGAAGAGGAAGCCCGAAGACTGCTCGTTTTGAGCACGCAGATTTTTGACGAATCCAGCAAGGTCATTCTCTGTGACGTTGCCTTCCTGCAGCTTGCTCATGAAATCCAGAATGAATTGCGGGGGCTGGACAAGGACGCCACTAGCTTCACTCATTGCGCCCCGGGGCCCGCCTTGCGGCGGCGGGGACCCAGCGCCACCGGCCTCGCCAACACCCCTTGGGGGCTGCGCACCCTGCGCGCGTTGCGGCCCGGCGGGTCCCGCGCCGTCCATTCCCCGTGGTGGACGTCCGCCGTCGGCGCGCCGTGGTCCGGCGCCCGCCGCTCCCCGAACATGATCGGCATCACCATCGTTCTCAGTGCGCTCGGGGCCTTCAGCCCTGCCGCCGCCAATTGCACCCCGCTCCGGTGGCGGCGGACCCAATTTGTAGCCCGCGTCTTGCAGCGCTGTTCCCAAGTCCCGGCCCGGCCGGATGCCCGCAGCCTGAATCTCATTCTTCATGTCCTGCATGGCTTCTTCAGAAGTATCTTCGGGCGAATACTTCGCCAGAATTTCCTTGAGCTTGGACTTCTGCTCGGTGGACATTTTATAGTCCACACGCATCGGCGGGCGCTGAATTGCACCGCCCGCATTTGAATAACTACCGACGCTTCCGATCATTCTTTTACCAACTCCATTAAGTTGTTGAGCTCAGCTCGCATGCCTGACTCCGCCCGGTCTAGATCTCACCTTGGCGGTATCGGTTTTTCCAGGCAGAACTTGAGTCTGCCGCAGCAATATTTACGGCCCCTGTTTTTGCCAGCTGACAACAATGAAACTTACGCGGCTTTGAGCCCGCGGTGCGCCCGTTGACCAGCGGTAAATGCGCATGGTAAACTCTTGCGCTTGCGAAGATGAGGAACCGTGGAGGGATGGCCGAGTGGACGATGGCGGTTGTCTTGAAAACAACTGTGGGGTCAAACCTCACCGGGGGTTCGAATCCCTCTCCCTCCGCCAGTATTGTGGGGAGGTGCCGGAGTGGACGATCGGGGCCGCCTGCTAAGCGGTTGTCGGGGTAAAACTCGACCGAGGGTTCGAATCCCTCCCTTCCCGCCATTTTTTTCTGGGAGCGGTTGACACAGCATGCCCTCGTAGCTCAGTGGATAGAGCACTTGGTTGCGGACCAAGGGGTCGGGAGTTCAAGTCTCTCCGAGGGCACCAAAGAATTATGCGCAGCCACACCGAGGCTGTGCACGGGGAGCGCAATGTTTAGGAGTGCGCTGCGCGAATTTGGCGCGCACGCTGTGCGCGGCTTACCAGTTTTCGTCGCGCGGGTAACTGCCGAGCACGCGCAAGTCCGGCGTCATTTCGCGCAAGTGCGCCAGCGCGCGCGCGCACGGCTCAGAGTCATGGCTGCCGTCAAAATCCAAGTAGAAGACATACTGAAAAGTCTGCCCGGCAATCGGCCGCGACTCGATCTTGTTCAGGTTGATATCGCGCAAGGCAAACACCGCCAGCGCCCGGAATAACGCGCCGGGTGTGGTGCCGCCACGCGGCAGTGAAAACACAATCGATGTTTTGACCGCGGACCCGCCGGGGCGCTGCCCGTCACGCGCCAGCACCAGGAAGCGCGTGTAGTTTGCATCATCGTCTTCAATGTCCGCTGCCAGAATGTGCATCTGGTACACCTCTGCGGCGCGCCGCGATGCAATTGCAGCGTGGTCGCGCTGCCCGCCCTCGCTTAATGATTTGACTGCGCCAGCCGTGTCATACCACGGCTCGTGCGCCACGCCGAGGCGCGTGATGTAGCCCTCGCACTGCGCCAGCGCTTGCGGGTGCGAAATTATTTTGCGGATGTCCGCCAGCACAACCCCGGGATGCGCCACCAGGCAGTGGCGCACACGAAAGATTTTTTCGCCGATGATTGCGAGCGGATGGCGCTGCAACAAATCATAGTTGCGGTGAATGCTGCCCGCCAGCGTGTTCTCAATCGGCACAATGCCGTTCTCGCAATCGCCGGACAGCACGCGGTCAAACACATCGTCAAACGTGGTGCACGCCACCGGCTCCAGCTGCGCGCCAAAGTAGGCAATTGCCGCAGCCTCGGAGTACGCGCCGCGCTCGCCCTGAAAAGCAACCTTGATCATGGCCGGTTAGCGTTTGGGCAGGCGCTGCACGATGGCAGCTGCCATCTGCATTGTGGAAAGCGCCTGCACCGGCTGCAGGTCCGCCGTGCGGCAGCCGGCGCGCAACGCACCATCAACTGCTTTCTCAACCGCCACGGCTTCACGCTCCAGCTGCAGCGAGTGGCGCAGCAGCAGTGCCGCAGAAAGAATTGCGCCGACCGGATTTGCAATACCCTTGCCGGCAATATCCGGGGCCGAGCCGTGAATGGGCTCGTAGAGGCCGGGGCCGTTGCCGCTGAGCGATGCGGACGGCAGGTTGCCCATCGAACCGGTCAGCACGGCGGCCTCATCAGTGAGGATGTCGCCAAACATATTCTCCGTGACCACCACATCAAATGCTGCCGGCTGCGCCACAAGGCGCATGGCGGCAGTGTCCACCAGCTGATGGTCCAGCGCAATGTGCGGATGCTGTGCGCCGACTTTGGTGGCAACAGCCCGCCACATGCGCGAGGTGTCCAAAATGTTGGCCTTGTCCACAGAGGTGACTTTGCTGCGCCGGCCGGCCGCCAGCTTGAAGGCCAGCTGCACAATGCGCTCAACTTCATAGTCCCAGTACACCATCGTGTCAAAGGCGCGTTCGCGCCCGTCCGGCTGCAGGCCGCGGCCGCGCTCGCCAAAATAAATGCCGCCGGTCAGCTCGCGCACCACCAGCAAATCCACGCCGCGCAGCAGCGCGCGCTTCAGCGGCGACGCCTTGAGCAGCTGCGGATGCGGCCGCACCGGGCGCAGGTTTGCAAACACGCCCAGGCCTTTGCGCAGTGCCAGCAGGCCCTGCTCCGGGCGCACTTGAGCACGCGGGTCGTCCCACTTGGGGCCGCCCACCGCGCCCAGCAGCACCGCATCAGATGCCGCACAGTCCGCCAGCGTTTCTTCGGTGATCGGCCGGCCGCTGCGGTCAATCGCGCAGCCACCCATCAAGCGCTCGCTCAGCTGCAGGTTATGCCCGAAGCGCGTGCTCACTTCCTGCAGCACCAGCTGCGCCGCAGCCGTCACTTCCGGCCCAATGCCGTCACCCGGCAGCACAATAATCTTCGCATCCATTTAGTTATTCACCTTGGCAGGGTGCACTCGCCCGTTTCATTCAGATTTAAGATTTGCACACAAGCCACCGGTGGCGCGCTGCAGCGCAGCGAACTCGATTTCAAAAACGGCATGCGGCGTGCCGGCGGCTGCCCAAACGGTGGGGTACTGCCCGAGGTCTTCATCAATGAAGACGCGCAGTGCGTTGGCATGCCCAAAGGGCGGCACGCCACCCACTGCAAAGCCGGTTGCGGCGCGCACCGCGTCGGCATCAGCGCGCTGCACCTGCTTGCCGGATGTGCCGCATAGCGCTGCCAGCTTGGGCATGGCCAGCTGGTTGCTGCCGGATACCAGCGCCAGCACTGGCTGCCCGGCTGCCACGAACACCAGGCTCTTCACAATCTGGCCCAGCGTACAGCCCACCGCTGTGGCCGCTTCCGCCGCGGTGCGCGTGCTTTCACCAAACTCGCGCACTGCAATTGTGAGCCCCAGCGCCGCAGCGGCGTCCGCAACTTTTTGCGCGGCCGGCTGCAGGCGCGCTTCAACTGACATTGGCTGGAACCAGTTTGTAGCGCTTGAGCGCCGATTGCAAAATCAAATCCAGCAGATCTGCATAGAAAATACCGTCCCACTCGGCCATCTCCGCCATAAAAGTGTTCCAGCACCAGCTGCTGTTGGGGTTTACGTCCAGCATGCGTGGCTGGCCATCAACGTCCAGGCGCCAGTCCACGCGCAGATAGTCGTGAATTTGCATATGGCGCGCCATGCGCACGCAATCATCTACCATTTGCTGCATCATTGCCGGCTCAAGGTGCGCCTGCTTGGCACAACCAAACAAGTTTGCATATTCGGAGTTGTAGTCCCACTTTGACTCCCAGCCGCACAGCGGCTGCGTGCCTTCTGGCAGCACACTAAAGTCCACCTCCAGCAATGGCAGCACGGTGTAGCCGTCATCCGGGTTGCCCAGCATGCCCATGCTGAACTCGCGGCCGGTGAGGAACTCCTCCACGGGCACTGGCACGGCAGCGCCAAAGCGCTCCCGGGTAATCGCCACCGCATGCTGCAGTTGCTGCGCATCGTGCGCCACGCAGTCTGCGGTAATGCCAACGCTGCCGCCAATGCTGTTTGGCTTCACCAGCGCCGGAAATGGGAATGGCAGCGCAAGCGTGTTATCGCCGGGCTGCACGTAATGAAAGCGCGGTATGGAAACGTTGAGCGCCTGCAGCATGCCGCGCACGCCGTTTTTGTCCCCGGTGCGCGAGATGGTGTGCGAGCCAGAGCCGGTGAAGGGCAGCTGCAAAATTTCCAGCAGCGCCGGAATGCACACATCGGTGGAGTTGCGGTTATCGAAGCCCTCGTCGCAGAAATTAACCGCAAGATCAATGCTGTGCGCAGCCTTTAGCTTTTGCAAATCGTTTAGCAATGTGTCGTGGTTGTCCAGGTAGCGCACCTTGTAACCGCGCCGGGCCTCCAGTTCCACCATTGCTGTGTGCAGGTGAAGCAGGTCCTCGTGGTCATCCGAGTTGTATTTGCCTTCGATGCGGCGCGGGTCTGGCTTGCGCGGATCGCCGGTGATAACTGCGATATTCATGCGAGGGTTAATCCGTATTCGATGCCGTCGGCGAGTGCCTGCCAGCTGGCCTCAATAATATTGGTGCTGGCACCGACTGTGCTCCAGCGCCGCGTGCCATTGTACAGGTCAATCAGCACGCGCGTGGTTGCAGCTGTGCCGTTGGCTTCATCCAAAATGCGCACCTTGTAATCGGAGAGATGAATTTCCTCGATGCGCGGATACATCGGCGCGAGTGCCTTGCGCAGCGCGCGGCTGAGCGCGTTCACCGGGCCGTTGCCATCGGCCACGGTGTGGTACTCGCCGCCCGCCACGCTCACCTTTACGCTGGCCTCGGCCACCAAGCCGCGGCCCTGGCGGTGTTCCACCGTGCACACAAAGTCCACCAGCTCAAACGGTGCGCGGTAGTTGCGGTCGCGGCGGCGCAAGCGCAGCGCCACCGAGGCCTCAGCCGCCTCAAACGAGAAGCCCTGTGCCTCAAGCTGCTTGATCTCGGCCAGCACAGTGCTCACATCCGCGCTGCTTGCTGCCAACCCGTGTTCCTCAATCATCGCCAGCAAGTTGGCGCGGCCGGAAAGCTCGGATACAACCGTGCGTGTGGCATTGCCAACCAGCGCCGGATCAATGTGCTGGTAGCTTTCCGCATTGCGGCGCATGGCCGCCACATGAATGCCGCCCTTGTGCGCAAACGCGGACTTGCCCACGAATGCTGCATGCTCGTCGGGCGCCAGATTTGCCAGCTCTGCCACAAATGCCGCGGTGTCTGCCAAACGCGCAAGCTGCGGCGCAGGCAGGCAGCTGTAGCCCAGCTTGAGCTGCAGATCCGGAATGATGCTGCACAAGTTGGCGTTGCCACAGCGCTCGCCATAGCCATTGATGGTGCCCTGCACATGCTGGCAGCCAGCCTGCACCGCCACCAGCGTGTTGGCTACGGCGCACTCGCTGTCGTTGTGGGTGTGAATGCCCAGCGGCACATCCAGCTGCGCGCGCACTGCCCGCACCACGGCATCCACCTCGTGCGGCAGCGTGCCGCCATTGGTGTCACACAGCACGATGACTGTGGCGCCGCCCTGCTGCGCGGCCCGCAGTGTCTGCAGAGCGTATTGCGCATCGGCGCGGTAGCCGTCAAACCAGTGCTCGGCATCATAAATCACCTCGCGCCCCTGGCTTGCCAGATAGGCCAGGCTTTCGGTGATCATGCGCAAGTTCTCGCCGGCAGTGGTCTGCAGCACTTCGGTTACATGCAGCAGCCAGGACTTGCCAACCACGGTGCACACCGGCGTGTGCGCATCGAGGAGTGCGCGCAGGTTGGCATCCGCTGCGGGCTGGCTGCCCGCGTGGCAGGTGGCGCCAAATGCCGCGATGCGCGCATGGCGCAGCTGCAGCTGGCCGGCCCGCTGAAAGAACTCCACATCCTTTGGGTTGGAGCCCGGCCAGCCGCCTTCAATGTACGCAACCCCCAGCTCGTCCAGGCGCTGCGCAATGCGCAGCTTGTCGGCGCACGAAAGTGACACGCCCTCGCGCTGCGTGCCATCGCGCAGCGTGGTGTCGTAAATTTGGATGGCAGTCATCAGGGTTGGGTTGGGGGCACCATGGCCGCGCAGCCCGCAGCGGCGCACTCAGCCGGCTAGCGTGGCTTCGTAAGCCGTGATGCGCTCGCTATAGTTGAGGATGTAACCCAGCTGGTCCACGCCCTGCAGCAGGCAGGTCTTGGAGAATTCATCAATTGGAAACTGCACCTGGCTGCCGTCCGGCAGTGTCAGCTGCTGCGTGGCAAGGTCAATCTGCAGCTCGCACTGCGGCAGCTCTTCCACAAACTCCAGCAGCTTGGCATGCGCTGCGCCGGACACCACAATCGGCAGCAATCCGTTCTTGAGCGCATTGCTGCGAAAAATGTCGGCAACATCAGTGGTGATGACAGCGCGAATGCCCCACGCGGTGAGCGCCCACGGCGCGTGCTCGCGCGAGGAACCGCAGCCAAAGTTGTCGCCGGCGAGCAGGATCTGCGCACCCCGGTGCTGCGGCTGGTTGAGCACAAAATCTGCAATCGGCGTGCCGTCCGCGGCGTAGCGCCAGTCCGCAAACAGTGCATCGCCCAAGCCGGCTTTGTCGGTCACCTTCAAGTAGCGCGCTGGAATAATTTGGTCCGTGTCAATATTAATCCGCGGCAGCGGAATGACGCGGGATGTGAGTGTGGTGAATTGAGCCATCGTTGGGTTTAGAGCAGCGTGCGCACGTCTGCTATGTGTCCACTGACGGCGGATGCAGCCGCAGTCAGCGGCGAAGCGAGGAACGTGCGCCCACCCTTGCCCTGCCGGCCTTCAAAGTTGCGGTTGCTGGTGCTGACGGCGCGCTGCCCGGGACGCAGCTGGTCGCCGTTCATTGCAATGCACATGGAGCAGCCGGCTTCGCGCCACTCAGCGCCGCTCTCGCGGAAGACTCGGTCGAGGCCTTCCTGCTCAGCCTGGCGCTTTACTTCTTGCGAGCCCGGCACCACCAGCATGCGCACGCCGCTGGCAACACGCCGGCCACGCATCACTTGGGCAGCCAGCCGCAGGTCAGAGATGCGCCCGTTGGTGCAGCTGCCCACAAAGACAACATCTATCGGCTGCCCCAGCAATGCCTGGCCCGGCTGCAGTCCCATATATTCCAAAGCCTGCTCAATGCTCGCGCGCGCAGCCGCGTTGCTGATTTGCGCCGGATCCGGGATGCGGCCGGAAATGGGCACGCCCATGCCGGGGTTGGTGCCGTAGGTTACCATCGGCTCGAGCTCATTTGCAGCAATCGTGATGGATTTGTCGAACTGCGCTGCGGCATCACTGGGCAATGCGCGCCAGCGCTGCAGCGCCCGCTCCCACGCTGCGCCCTGCGGCACATGCCGGCGGCCCGCAAGATATTCAAATGTGACATCGTCCGGCGCAATCATGCCGGCACGCGCACCGCCCTCGATAGACATGTTGCAAATGGTCATGCGCTCTTCCATTGTGAGGCCGCGAATGGCAGAGCCGCTGTACTCGAACACATGGCCGCCGCCGCCGCCAATGCCAATGCGTGCAATCAACGCAAGGATGATGTCTTTGGCAGAGACGCCCGTGCCCAGCCGCCCTTCCACGCGCACCGCAAAAGTTTTCGGGCGCGTTTGCAGCAGGCACTGGCTGGCGAGCACGTGCTCCACCTCGCTGGTGCCAATGCCAAACGCCAGCGCCCCAAACGCACCGTGCGTGGAAGTGTGGCTGTCGCCGCACACAATCGTCATGCCCGGCTGCGTGAGCCCCAACTCTGGCCCGATCACATGCACAATTCCGCGCATCGGCGAGTCCATGCCATGCAACGCTATGCCAAACTCTTTCGTGTTGTCCGCAAGCATTTGCAGCTGGGCCGCAGCTTGCGCATCCGCGATTGGCACCGAAAGCGGCGTGGTAGGAATGGAGTGGTCCATGGTTGCCACGGTCTTGTCCGGCCGGCGCACGCGCAGCCCGCGCTGGCGCAGGCCGGTAAATGCCTGCGGCGATGTGACTTCATGCACAAGATGCAAGTCGATGTACAGCACGGCCGGCGAGTTGGGTTGCTGCGCCACCACATGCTGCTCCCAGATTTTTTCGAAAAGAGTTTTAGGAGTGCTGCTCATTATTTTTTATTGCAGGCTGGCTTCAGGCTGTGGGCGTGCGCGCGGCATCCGGCGCTTGCTGGTCGCTATGCATGCCCAGCGCCGCCATAGCCTTGTTGATTGCGTTTACGTAAGCCCGCGCGCCCGCCACAATCGTGTCCGTGCTGGCGCCATGCCCGCCAAAGATGCGATGCCCCAGCTGCTCATGCTGCGCCGAGAGGCGCTGCGGTGCAGACACGTCGCGCGCGTCCACCTGAATGCGCACAGAAACTTCGCCAAGCGCATCGATGCCCTCCGTGACGGCGTGCAGGTTGTACTCCAGCAGTTTGTTGGGCAGCAGCATGATTTCATCAATGGCCTTGTAACAGGCGTCCACCGGGCCGGTGCCCATTGCAGCGCGCACCACGCTGGCGCCGTCCGGGCCGCGCATGCGCACCGTGGCGGTTGGCATGCCCAGTGTGCCGCACACCACCTGCATGTCTTCCAAATGAAAGATTTCGCGCGGCTGGTACAGCTCGTCTTTCACCAGCGCCTGCAGGTCAGCCTCAGTGACATTCTTCTTTTTGTCGGCGACGCGCTTGAAACGGTTGAAGACCTCGCCCAGATTTTCGTCAGTCAGCTCGTAGCCCATCTCCAGCAGGCGTGCACGCAATGCGGCGCGCCCGGAATGTTTGCCCAGCACCAGCCGGGACTGCGACAGGCCCACCGTCTCGGGCTGCATAATCTCGTACGTGAGGTTGTGCTTGAGCATTCCGTCCTGATGAATGCCGGCTTCATGCGCAAATGCGTTGGCACCCACAATTGCCTTGTTGGGCTGCACAACGATGCCGGTGTACTGGCTCACCATGCGGCTGCTGCTGGTGATCTGCTCGGTGCGCACACCGCAATCCAGCTTGAATATCGGCCGGCGCGTGTGCAGCGCCATCACCACCTCTTCCAGCGAGGTGTTGCCTGCGCGCTCGCCAATGCCGTTCAGCGTTACTTCTGCCTGGCGCGCACCCGCAGCAATTCCCGCGAGCGTGTTGGCAGTTGCCAACCCGAGGTCGTCATGGCAGTGCACAGACACAGTGACGCCTGCAATGCCGGGTGTGTTGCGGATGATGCCCGCAATCAGTCCGCCAAACTCGTCGGGCAGCGTGTAACCCACAGTGTCCGGAATATTTAGCGTGGTCGCGCCCGCCTTAATCGCCTCAGCCAGCACAACGTACAAAAAGTCTGGATTGCTGCGGCCTGCATCTTCGGGACTGAACTCCACGTCTGCGCAGAGCGAGCGAGCGTAGGCCACCATCTCGCGAGTGCGCTCCACCACTTCCTCCGGATCCAAGCGCAGCTTGTGCTTCATGTGAATCTCGGACGTGGCAAGAAAGGTGTGGATGCGCGGGCGGTCAGCCGTGCGCACTGCTTCCCAAGCCCTATCAATGTCTGCAGCAGATGCGCGCGCCAGCCCGCAAATGATGGGCGGGCGCACGCCCTCCGGCGCCCATTTGCGCACATTCTCTTCGCGGCCCACTTCTTCGGCCACCAGCCGCACTCCCGCCAGATCGTCCGGTGAAGCGGCCGGAAAGCCAGCTTCGATTATGTCCACGCCCAGCCGTGCCAGCTGGCGCGCAATCTCCACCTTCTCGCTGCTGGTGAGCGTTGCCCCCGGCGACTGCTCACCATCGCGCAGCGTGGTGTCAAAGATGCGGACGTAGTTGCTCATGGCGTTGTTGATGTCCGCGGGGCCTGCGCCAGCCGGGCGCCCGCAAACTTGCAGCTTACTCGCCGGGCTTGATGGTTACCGGGTTTAAGAACGGCATCATTTCGCGCAGGCGCGCACCCACTTCTTCAATCATGTGCGTCTGCTCGCGCTTGCGCGTGTCAGTGAATGTAGGCCGCCCGTTCTTGTTCTCATCAATCCAGTTGCGGGCGTACGTGCCATCCTGAATGTCCTTGAGGATTCCTGCCATCGCACCATAAGTTTCCTCGGTAACGATGCGCGGGCCGGCTACGTAGTCGCCGTGCTCAGCCGTGTCAGACACAGAGTAGCGCATGTAGTTGAGTCCGCCGCGGTACATCAAGTCCACAATCAGCTTCAGCTCGTGCATGCATTCAAAATAAGCGACCTCGGGCTGATAGCCGGCCTTCACCAGCGTCTCAAACCCGGCTTTCACCAGCGCGCTCACGCCACCGCACAAGATGCTCTGCTCGCCAAACAAGTCAGTCTCGGTCTCTTCGGTGAACGTGGTTTGCAGCAGGCCCGCCCGCGTAACGCCCAGCCCCCACGCATAAGACACCGCATTGTCGTGCGCCTTGCCGGACGCGTCCTGATGCACAGCCAGCAGCGCCGGCGTGCAGCCGCCCTCCATAAACGTCTCGCGCACGCGGTGCCCCGGCGCCTTCGGCGCCACCATGCTTACATCAATATCTTTCGGTGGCACGATGGTGCCGTAGCGAATATTGAAGCCGTGCCCGAACATGAGCGTCTTGCCCCGCTTGAGGTGCGGCGCAATATGTTCGCTGTAGATGGCTGGCTGCGTGGTGTCAGGCGCCAGCAGCATGATAACGTCTGCCCACTTGACGGCATCTGCCACCGGCATGACCGTAAAGCCATCGGCCTCTGCCTTGGCGCGGCTCTTGCTGCCCGCATGCAGCCCCACCCGCACCTCCACGCCGTTGTCACGCAAATTTTGCGAGTGTGCATGCCCTTGCGAACCATAGCCCACAACCGCAACCTTGGCGGCCTTGATGAGCGCAGGCTTTGCATCCTTGTCATAAAAAATTACTGCCATGATTACTCCGTTTAATTTTTGCGTAACGTGTCCGCGATTGAATTTTTGCGCCTGGTGTTTATAAAGCACAAGCGCCTGAGAATTATACAGACATTGACAGTTCGGATGTGCCTTCCGCCGCGCCATCTTCGGGCAGCTGCGCGGCCACCAGCGGTGGATTGGCGCTGATCTTGCTGCCACCCCGCACCATTGCAATCAAACCCGTGCGCGCCACAGAAATTATGTGGAAGGCGCGCATTGTTTCAATGAAACTCTCCACCTTATCCTGTGAGCCGGTGATCTCAGTGATCATGGCTTCAGCCGAGATGTCCACCACACGCGCACGAAAAACATTTACCAGCTGCAACACGGCGGTGCGCTGCTCCGCGGTGACGCCCACCTTCACCAGCACCAGCTCACGCACCACGGCGGGCTTGTTGGTCACATCGTCAACGCGCAGCACGTTCACCAGCTTGTAAAGGTTGGCCTCTGCGCGGCGCGCGCCAGGCCCATCCGTGTCCACCACAATCGTCATGCGTGAGACACCCGCTTGCTCGGTGCGCCCCACAGTGAGCGACACAATATTAAACGCGCGCCGCCGAAACAAAGACGCCACGCGGTTGAGCACGCCCGGCTTGTCTTCCACGTAGGCAATTAGAGTGTGTGCCATCTTTCCTCCATTGGGCCGCCAGCCGGCCGGTTACGCACCCAGCTCCCACTCATCGGGGTCCGCTCCGGTTTCAATCATCACATCCCGGGCCGGGCGCCGGATCATCTTGTCCAAGTCGGCGCCAGCCGGAACCATTGGGAACACGCTGTCCTCCTGTTCCACTTGAAAGTCGATGACGACTGTGCCGGAATCTGCGCGCGCCTCTTCCACCAGCCCCTGCAGCTCGGCGCGCTGCTTAATTCGCATGCCGCGCAACCCAAAGGCTTCAGCCAGCTTCACAAAGTCCGGGCCCAACAGCGGCGTGGCCGCATAACGCTTTTCATAAAAGAACTCCTGCCATTGGCGCACCATGCCCAGATAGAAGTTGTTGATGATGGCGATGTTGAGCTTGATCTTTTCCTGCTTGATGGTAGCCAGCTCGGCCATCGTCATCTGAAAACCGCCATCCCCCGCCACCACCCAAACCTCGCGATCCGGGCAGGCAAACTTTGCCCCGATTGCAGCCGGCAGCGCAAAGCCCATAGTGCCCAGCCCGCCCGAGGTGATCAACGTGCGCTCATGGTCGTGCTTGTAATACTGCGCCTCCCACATTTGATGCTGGCCCACATCTGTGACCACAATCGCATTGCCGTTGGTGAGGCGCCAGATGTCGTTGATGACATGCGCGGCATAGAGGTGGCCGGTATCCGGCAGCGACTGGATATCGCGCACTGCCACATCGCCTTTCATAGAGTCAATATGATCCAGCCACGCACTGTGGTCTGCGGATTGCACACCCGGCAACAGCTCCTGCAGCACATCCCGCAGGTCGCCCACCAAGCCCACATCCACGCGCACATTTTTGTTCAGCTCAGAGGAGTCAATGTCAATGTGAATCTTGCGCGCGTTGACGGCATACGTTTTCAGGTTGCCGGTCACCCGGTCATCAAAGCGCATGCCAAATGCAAGCAGCAAATCCGCCTGCTGAATGGCGCTGTTGACGTAGGCCTCGCCGTGCATGCCCATCATGCCAAGGTTGAGGCCATGGCTGGCGGGAATACCGCCAATGCCCAGCAGCGTCGTGGCTATCGGCACTTGTGCGCGCTCCGCAAACTCCAGCACTTGCGCACGGGCACCAGCAGAGATGATGCCGTGGCCGGCAAGGATCAGCGGCCGCTCGGCATTGTTGATCAACTGCAGCGCGCGCTCAAGTTCGCCGGGCAGTGTGCGCAGGTCCGGCCGGTAGCCGGGCAGGCGCACGGGGCCGTGCTCCCACACAAATTCGGCGCTGCCCTGCTGTGCATCCTTGGTGATGTCCACCAGTACCGGCCCCTGGCGCCCGCTGCGGGCAATGAAGAAAGCCTCTTTGATGGCGCGCGGAATGTCCTCAGTGCGCGTTACAAGATAGTTGTGCTTGGTGATGGGCAGCGTGACGCCAGTCACATCTGTTTCTTGAAACGCATCTGAACCGATGGCTTTGCTGCCCACCTGGCCGGTAATGCAAACAATTGGCACCGAGTCCATCATTGCCGTAGCAATGCCCGTCACCATGTTTGTGGCACCTGGCCCGGAAGTGGCAATCGCAACCCCCACTTTGCCGGATGCCCGCGCATAGCCATCCGCCATGTGTGTGGCGCCCTGCTCATGGCGCACCAGCACATGGTGGATCTTGTAGCCAAGCATGGCATCGTAAGTGGGCAGGATGGCGCCGCCTGGATACCCGAATACAACCTCGACGCCCTCAAGCGTCAAGCATTCCCATATCATTTGTGCACCGGTAAGTTTTGTCATATAAATCTTCCCCTTGTTTTGTTTGATCAGGCTAGGCCGGGTTGCCCCAGCCGCTTTCTTCCACTGCGGCAAATATATCCGTGTCACTCACAATTCCAACCGGCGTACTGCCAACAAACACGGGCAGGCGCCGGATGTTCTTCTCGCTCATTATGCGCGAGCATTCCACCAGTGTGCAATCCGGCGCCACTGTGGTGAGCGGCGCAGTCATCACATCCGCCACGGCCACGCCGTGCAGGTCGGTATTGTGCGCCACAAGCTTTGTCACCACATCGCGCTTGGTGATAATGCCGTAGTGCTTGGCGCTGCCAGTGGGCCGCACCAAAAGGCTGGATACATGGTGCCGGCGCATTACACCCACGGCCTCGGCCACAGTGGCCTGCGCGTCGGTCATTATCAAAGGGCTGCTCATAACATCCTGAGCTGTGTGCATTTCGATTTCTCCTTTGCGACCGCACACTGGCTGCCGCACTGGCAATAAACAAAGAAGCCGCCCCTTGTTCAGGGCGGCTTCTGCAATCTTCCTGCAGGTTAGTGGCTGGTCGTTATCTGCGCGTCGACCGAACCGCTGCCGTCCCAAACAGCAAAGGCTTCTCAATTACGAGAAGCAAAATTACGGGGACGAGTACCAACAAATTGATCAACATGTTATATTGCTAATTGTACAAGACCGCCAGCGAGATTGTCAAGCAGGGATGTCGCACGACCAGCCCACAGTAAATCAGGCCGCGGACGCATAATAACGAATATTGCCCCGAAATAGGCAAATGAGCTGGCTGCTAAGGCAGACCACTCCCGGCAGCAAACTGCCCACCGTCATTTTAGGTGCTCCTCAAAAAACCGCAGCGTGCGCTGCATTGCCTCCTCAAAATTCAAGCGGAGATTGTGGTCGCCTTGCGGGTACAGATACAACTCTGCCGGCTGGCCGGCAGTGCGCAGCTGCTGATAAAGAGTTTCGGAAAAAATTGCCGGCACAACTTGATCAATACTGCCGTGATGCAGCTGCAGCGGACCGGAGATGTCAGCCAGAAAACTATTGGCGGAGATATCGCTCCAAAACTTCGGGCTGGATTGCGGGCTGCCAAAAGTTTTGCTCAGCGACCGGGTCCAGCGGGTGCCCCAGCCAGCCACAGGAGTTGCCACTCCTGCACCGCCGGTAAGCCGGCTCCAGTTGGCAACCATATCCGGGTAGGACGCCACCACACCAGCCCAGATCACGCCGGCTTTGATGTCGCGCGTGGCCACCATCACCCGCAATGTGATGTAGCCACCCATCGAGTGGCCCCACATTCCAATGCGGGCCGGGTCAGCGTCGGAATATTGTTTGATTGCGCCAACCGCATTCAACACATCCACCACATAATCCGGTGCACCGTAAGCGCCACGCGCCACGCCTTCAGAGCTGCCGTGCCCGCGGTAGTCCGGCCGCAGCACAATGTAACCGCTCCGTGACAAGGCCCCCATGTAATTTACATAGCGTTCAGTGGTGCGGTACTCGGCCGGCGCAATATAGCCGTGATTAAAAACAATCACCGGCCATCCCGCTGCGGGTCGCTCCCCAAATGGAACAGTCAGCAGCGCGTAGATTTTAAGTCCCTCGGATTGATAAGACACGATGGAGCGCGCATAGTTGATGCCGGCTTCCAATGGCTGTTCCAGAGCCAGCCGGCTGCCCGGATACTCGCCCTGGCGCAGCGCGGCAATTGAAAGCGGGTGCGGGGTTGCAGTTGGTTCCGGAGTTGCAGGGGGCGTGGCCGTTTGCGTGGCCGTTGCTGTGCGTGAGGGAAGCGCAGTTGGAATGGTGCGCGCCACAACCGCAGGGCGTGCCGCAGCGCCGCACGCCACGAGCAATCCGGCCAGTGTCGCTATAATGCACGTGCGTCGAATTGGCATTGTGGCGATTATATTGCCGGCTCCTGCATGCACACTGAAGCGCACGCGAAGCCGGATGCACTGCCTGTTTTCCCGTAAACTGCCGGATTAATCACCTGCGCTCTGCCCTGCCGCAGAGCGCGAATCAAAACCCAATGATAAGCAATTGGCTAGCCTGCTCCCGGACTTGCGCATCAACTTTTATGCGCGTTGCCCGGTGTGTTCCACGCAGCACACTACTCTGGCGCTTGCACTGCTTTACCCTTGCAGTTGCGGCACTGGTGCTGGTGCCTTCACGCAATGCATATGCAGCTGAAGAGGACGGTCCAGTCTATATTGTGCAGGCTGGCGAAAGCCTTTACACAATTGCGCAGCTGCTGGGCACTAGTGTGGAGGCATTGCAAAAAGCAAACGTAATTACGGATCCCGGGGTATTGGACGTGGGCCAGCGCCTGCTTGTGCCCGGCTTTGCCGGCATGCGTGGAGTGCTGGCCACGCATCAGTTGGCTGCCGGCGACAGCCTGCCAAACCTCTTGTACCGTCTGCGCTCAGACCAGCCAACACTTGTGCGCCTCAACCGCATTGTAAATCCGGCCGCGCTGTTTCTTGGGCAGTCGTTTTTATTTCTAGTTGGCGATGATGAGCAGCCAGTGCTGTCCGCACAGCATGCGGTAGTGGTGCAGCCCGGCGAGACGCTCGCGTTGCTGGCTGCGCGGGCGGGTCTCACCCTGCAGCAACTCGCCTTGACCAATCAGCTGTCATCGCTGGCAGCCGCCCCGGGGCTCCAGCTGCAGCTGCCAGCATCGGCGGAGAACTCATTGCCGCTGCCGTTCCAATCAATAACTGTTTATCCAGATCATCCCGCACAAGGCGAGCCACTGGCGGTAGTGCTTACGCTTGCCAGCGCTGCGGTGCTGAGCGGTGAGTTTGATGGCGAGCCATTGCATTTTTCGCAGCTGGGCACGGGACAGATTGCGCTGCATGGCGTGAACGCCATCACTGAGCCGGGCGTGTATGCGTTGCGGGTGCGCGCTCAGCCGCCGCGCGGCGCGGCTGTGAGTGTGGAGTTGCGCGTGCGCGTCTCCAATGCGCATTTTGCGCAACAGCTGATATTGCTGCAAGACGAGAAGGCCGCGCTGCTAAACGATCCGCAGGTTGGAGATGGCGAAGTAGCGCGCATTCAAGCTGTGGCTAAAGCCTTCACGGCCACGCGCCTGTGGACCGCCGAGTTTGTGCAGCCCATCTCATCACAATACATCACCACTCAATTCGGACTGCGCCGCAGCTATAACGGCAGTCCGTTTCGCACGTTTCACGGTGGCATTGATTTTGGTGCGCCTGCCGGCACTCCCATCCGGGCACCAGCCGATGGTGTGGTCGTGCTTGCGGAACAGCTTCAAATCCGCGGTGGCGCCACGATCCTTGACCATGGCTGGGGTGTCTTCACAGCTTACTGGCATCAGGCCAGCGTACTGGTAAAGCCCGGCCAATCGGTGCGGGCCGGGGAAGTGATTGCACAGTTGGCAACACCGGTCTTTCC
>BGOS01000020.1 GCA_003569365.1 Anaerolineaceae bacterium | reverse complement strand
ACTTATGATAAACGCAGCGTAGATTTTTGATCAAATGATGTGGGGCGCAGCGTCAGCAGTTCCTAATATTCACCGCACCCCGCCAGCACTTGGCGCACAGCGATGCGCGCTCCGCCACATGCGCCATCTCTGCAGGGCATCATAAAAGCCCACAGTCCGGTCTGGCCGGCGGCGCGCTCGCTAGCTCACGATTTGTGCGGCGACGGCTTCTTTAAGGCCAGCTGCCGCTTGGGCGGCAAGGCCACGGGCAACTTCTTGGGTATCTTCAAACACATCCAGCACATGCACACTGCCCCACCGCAGGGTGATCACGTGCAAGCCGCGGTTGAAATACGAATTGTCGCCATCGAGCAGCGTCGCTGTGGCGTCCCACTGTACAAATACAGTGGTATGCCACGGCCAACCCTTCACCAAGATGCGGTTGACCTTGAGGTTCAGGTTGGGCAAGACGCGGGCGAGACGCTCGAACCAGAGCCGCAAGGTTGCTTTGTCGTGGCGCTCACCACCAAGCGCGTGGGCGCCGGCAAATCGGTGATGAACGTTCGGCACGACTGCCCTCAACAGCTCATCCCAGCGACGGTTGTTGACATGATCAAAACTCTGTTGAATCACTTTTTTGACAAAATAGGTATAGAGCAAAATGGTTCCTCGAAACTCTGCACAGGATGGAAAACGAACATTTAAATTATAGCCACCTGCCCCTGCGCATGATTTGCGCTGGTCAATTAGCTCTGTGCGCTTAGCTCCACCCAACCGTTGCCTGAGCATCACTGACTACGTCTGTTCAATATTCGTAGAGGTGTGATCCACGGAGCCGACACATGCTGCACAACTTCAATTGAATTGCATGAGGCACTAACATTCACGGCACCCTGCCAGCGCTCGGACTACATCCACCCACGCTCCGCCGCATGTGCTGTTTCTGCTGCACAGATCTCCCACCTATCGCCCCCAGCGCAGTGCAAGCGGCGCGGCTGCGTGCGCCAGTTCGAGGAGACCAGCGCGGGTGGCCGGGTGCAGGGCTTCGAGTGGGTGGCGCACTGCATCGCTCTTGATCACACCGCCCTCCATCATCACCGTTTTGGTGGCGCGCAAGCCGCACTGGCGGTTCTCAAAGTTGATCAGCGGCAGGATGTGGTTGTAGGCTGCCACCGCTTGCGCACGCCGGCCGGCCAAAAAATGCGCGATCACCGGCTTGATCAGGTCGGGCAGCAGTGCGCTTGGCATGGTGCCGGTGGCACCAGCGTCAAGGTCGGCCAAGAGCGTGATCGATTCCTCGCCGTCAAACGGGCCGACAATGTCTTTGCCCCCAGCGGCTATCAGCGCGCGCAGCTTGGCCGCAGCGCCGGGCACTTCAATCTTAAAGTAGCAAAGCTGCGGCAGTTCGCGCGCGAGGCGTGCAAGAAAAGCAACCGACAGGTTGACGCCCGACAGCGGCGCATCCTGCACCATGATCGGGACCGATGCCGCTTCGGCGATGCGGGCAAAGTGCTCGAATATGCCTTTTTCATCCGCGCGCAGCGTGGCTCCGTGATAGGGCGGCATCAGCATCAGCATTTTCGCGCCAGCGGCGACGGCTTTGATTGCACGCGCCGCGGCAATCTGTGTCGCGTAGTGGCTGCAGGTAACAATCACCGGCACGCGGCCGGCGACCTGTGCAAGGCACAGTTCTAGCAGTGTGTCGCGTTCGGTATCGGTGAGCAGGAACTGCTCGGAATAATTAGCAAGGATACAGATGCCGTCTACGCCCTGATCGAGCATGCAGTCGATCACCCGGCGCATGCCATCGAGGTCGAGTTCGCCTGCCGCGCTAAAAGGCGTCGGTGCGATCGGGTAGACGCCGGTCCACGCCGGTGCTTCGTTTGTCGCCATTTGTCTTTTCTATGTTGTTTGGAGTGAAACGTTAGATCACCTTGCAAGGATCTCGGGCGCACGCGCCATGTATTCCCACATGTCCTAAGTGCGATTGAGGCAAACAGAAAATTCAATCACCTATACCGCCGCATTCTACTTGATAATATCCGGTCAATCAGGTGCCTTTTTGCTCCAACTTCAACCCAACAGTTGCCCAAGGGTCAATCAAATTGAACATACGCCGCACCAAGCCAGCGCTCGGGCCACATCCACCCACGCTCCGCCGCATGTGCTGTTTCTGCAGCGCAGATTACAACCCCAATGTTTGGTCAAACTCCAGTTTCGGGATCGGCTCTGCATCCGCACGCGCATCGCCCACCAACCCGTCATGCCCAGCTGGCGCCGTCAGGTTTGCCGTATGGTCAATCTCTAGTTCAGGGGTTGCCTCAAAAGCCGCTTCCGGGGCAGCTAACTGCGCTTATTGTTACTTACTTTGGCAGACGGATTACCGCCCGCTGACGGCGTTTCATACCCTAACAACCGCATCTAAAAACCAGGCTCGCCCTAACCCCGGTCTACTGCCGCTCGAAGACCCTCAAATTCAAGGTCAATCTGGCTCTGCACCGCTGCGCTCAAAACAAACCCGAGCGGACCGCGCTGGCGGGTGGAAGTAAATATTCCCTGTTTCACCAATAGATATTTCTCCACCGCAATGTAAGCGTCAAGTGTGGTTTGAAATGATACTAACTTGAGCAGTGGCGCGTGAATGGCGCGCGCGCGTTTCCAGTTATCCACCGTCAATGCTTTCCAAAGCGCCACTAACGCCCACGGAATTTCTGCGCCCGGCATGGTGCCTACAATGCCAACCGGAAAAGTATCCAGTAGATCCGCACCGCCCTGGCCTTCAAAGACGCGGGCCCGGCCACCACTTTTATTTTTTAGGGCTTCAAGGCGCTCTTTCACCGGTTTGGCTTCCGGCTTGAACTGAACGCGCTCCTGGCCATAAGCGTCAATTAGATCAACATAGAGGGAGACATCAAGCGGTTGACCCAGGTAATTGCTGGCATCCTGCACAATAACCGGGCACGAAACACTTTCGATGATTGCCACGTAATATTTGGAAATCTCGCCGGGGAGGTATGCAAAAGCAGCCGGGGGGGTGGCCATCAATGCAGCAACGCCGTCGTTCAATGCCCAACTTGAAAGCATGGTCGCGATGGCAGTGCTCTCCGCTCCAACGCTTGCAACCAGCGGAATGCGGCCGCGCACAAGCTTGAGCACAAGCTGCCACAGGCGGCGGCGCTCTTCGGCGCTAAAACGCAAAACCTCCGAGACCATCGCCAGCACCACTCCATCCACCCCGCATTCAATCAGCCACTCAATTTCCCGCTCAAACACTTGTTCGTCAATCTGATCATTTTCCGTCAGTGGCGTTTGCAGCACGGTAAATACGCCGGCAAGTTTCATGCTTCCCCCACTAGCGCCGTGGTTAGTGCGCTGCGGGCTTCGCGCAGCCCGTCAATTACATTAAAGTGGTGGCGGTCCGGCTCCTGCACACAAGCCGTTTGCGCGCCCAAGCCGGTCCATGCGTTGGCCAGCAGCGCGTTCTGGCGGATGAACTCTGAGCGCTCGCCGGCACCCACCCAGCACGTGAGGCGCACTGCGGGCAGCGGCAGCAGCAGCGCCGGGCTCTCGCGCTGCGCCTCAGCTGCATCCAGCTTGAGCGTTGCGTTCATGGCTGTGCGCAGCAGCGGGCGCAGATCGTGCACGCCGGAGATAGAGAGCGTATGCCGGATGCGCCCGCGCACTGCTTCTGGCAGCGGCGAAGTGCTGGTGATCATGCGCGTCACCAAGTGACCGCCGGCGGAGTGGCCGGTGAGGCACAGCGGCCCCGCCACCAGTTCTGCAGCGCTGGTGATTGCCGCGCCCACTTCGCGCGTGATCTCCGTAATGCTTACATCCGGGCAAAGGTTATAGGAGGGGACAGCCACCGCCCAGCCACGCGCCAGTGGCCCCGCCGCCAGCATTGAAAAATAAGACTTGTCCATTTTCATCCAATAGCCGCCATGCACAAACACCACCAGCCCAATGGCTGTGCCTGGTGGTTGAAACAAGTCCAGCTTGTGGCGCGCTTGCGCGCCGTACGCCACATCAATGCGGGCGCGGCCCTCGGCGAGCATGCCTGTGCGAAAACTTTGTGCCGGCTCCACCCACAGATCCGGATAGCGCTCGCCGCCGGGAATGTTGGGCGTGTTGGCGTAGGCATCATCCCAATCCAAAATATGATGGTGAATCATCTTTTATTGATCCCGGATGTTTTGTAAGAGTGTGGAGATAAATGAAGAGATTTGTGCGATGCCTCGCAAGCCGTGGCTCGCCAGCGGTTGCCAGTGGCTGCCAGCTGCAGCCAGAACCTAGCTGTTCGGCTGCTAGCGGGCTGCTGCAAGGAGCTGCGCCACAAGTTTAGTGCGGCGCTGCTGGCGCAATGCCCGGCTGTGCGCCCAGCCGCGCCAGTACCCGCCACATTACGATGTTCAGCAACAACATTAGCGGAACGCCTGCCACCAGCCAAAGCATAATTGCACCGCCGGTAGCGCGCGCAAAAATCTGCAGCGTGGACCACGCACCGGCCCGAAACTGCAGCTGCAGTGCGGCCAATGAGGCCGGCACCGGTGCCCCCAGCAGTTTGCCGCCGGCTCTCAGCAGCGGAATGAGCAACAACAGCTGCAGCGGGTATGTAAGTTCTTTGGAAACCTGCACCGCCAGATGATTGAGGCGGAATACAAAACCGCACGCCAAGCTGACCAGGGTGGTGGAGCCAAGCACGGGAAAGGTACCCACCAGCGCGCCCACGGCCACGCTCATGGCGAGCTTTTGCGATGTAACGCCGGCTTGTAGTTGCTGCTGCAAGCCATTCATTACGCGGGCGCGGAAGAATTCACGCATTGCTATACAAAGTTTATCAGAACGGGCAGAAGCTAGGTTGCAGCTGCTTTTGGCCGGGGCGCCCGCGCAAGTTCACCCGCCCGGCAGGATTTGGCACATGGATTTGAAAGTGCGCGAAAGACCTGACTTGACAGTTTTTTTTCAGGCGTGTATTATTCCTGTGCAAAATAAGCGGCTCAACAAAAACAGCCTGAACAATAAAGTTTTGGAAACAATCCGCATTTGAAACATCCGTTTGCCGCCCCTGCGCTCACTTCATTTTGCCCGCATCACCGGGCAGGATCCGAGCGCGCCGCCATGTGCCCTTCCAAAAGCCCCGTTTGCGCAACTTTGCGCAGCGGGGCTTTTTTATTTTTGGCAAAATTGTCCGCTTAACCAAACCAACCGCCGCAGCAAACTCAAGGAGCATTCCATGACCCATACCATTAGCCTCACAGTAAACGGCAAAGCGCACTGCAGCGTGGTGGAACCGCGCTTGCTGCTGGTGCACTACTTGCGCGATGTGCTCGGCCTGACGGGCACCAACATCGGCTGCGATACCAGCCAGTGCGGCAGCTGCACCGTGCATTTGGATGGCGAAGCCGTCAAGGCTTGCACCGTGCTGGCCGTGCAAGCAGACGGCGCGACCATCAAAACCATTGAGGGCATGGCCTCCCCCACCAGCCTGCACCCGCTGCAGGAAGCCTTCCGCGAGGAGCACGGCCTGCAGTGCGGCTACTGCACGCCCGGCATGATCATGGCGGCAGATGCGCTGCTGCGCCACAATCACAAGCCTAGTGAAGCGCAAATCCGGCAGGGGCTGGAAGGCAACATGTGCCGCTGCACCGGTTACCAAAACATTGTGAAGGCGGTGCAAAACGCCGCCCTTAAGATGGCGTAAGGAGCACGAAATGGCAAAAACAGTCGGCACATCCGTCAAACGTGTTGAAGACCCGCGCTTCCTGCGCGGACAGGGAACATATACAGCCAACCTGCAGCTGCCGGGCATGACGCATCTGGCTGTAAAGCGCAGCCCGCATGCGCATGCCATCATTAAACGCATCGACGCCACGCGCGCGCTGGCGCTGCCCGGTGTGCTGGGCGTGTTCACCGGCAAAGACCTGATTGAAGGCGGCTGCGGGCCATTGCCAGTGGGCTGGTCCGTGCCCAACCAGAAGACGCCGGAGCGCCATGCGCTGATGCCGGACCGCGTGCGGCATGTGGGCGACGGCGTGGCAGCGGTGGTGGCGGAATCAAGCTACATTGCGCGTGACGCGCTGGATCTGATAGATGTGGAGTATGAAACGCTGCCGGTGGTGACAGATGCCCGCAAGGCAGCCGCGCCCGGCGCGCCACTGGTGCACCAGGCCATTGCCAACAACATCAGCTACGAGTGGGAACTTGGCGACAAGCAGGCTTGCGCGGACGGGTTGGCCGAGGCGCACATTGTGGTGGAGCAAGAGCTGATCAACTCGCGCCTCGTCCCCAACGCCATTGAGCCGCGCGCTTGCGTGGCACAGTGGAATGCGCCAGACGACCAGATGACAATCTGGACTACCAGCCAGAACCCGCATCCCATCCGCGTGCTCCTCAGCGCCTTCACGCTCAAGATTCCGGAACACAAGCTGCGCGTCATTGCGCCGGATGTGGGCGGCGGCTTTGGCAGCAAGATCTTCCATTACCCGGAAGAGGTGATTGTGCCGTGGGTGTCACGCAAGATTAACCGGCCGGTAAAGTGGGTTAGCACCCGCAGCGAAGCCTTCATAACTGATTCGCATGGCCGCGACCATGTAACCGTGGCTAAGATGGGGTTCAAGCGCGACGGCACCATCACTGCCTTGCAGGTAACCACGTGGGCCAACCAGGGCGCGTACCTTTCCACGTTTGCGTCGCTAATCCCCACTATTTTGTATCTTGGGTGCATCTCCGGAATGTATAAAGTGAAGGGGATTTTTGGGCACGTGTTTGCAACCTTCACCAATACCGTGCCAGTGGATGCTGTCCGCGGCGCCGGCCGGCCGGAGGCTGCGTATCTGGTGGAGCGCATGATAGACATTGGCGCGCGCCGCTTAAAGAAAGATCCGTGGGAAGTGCGCCATAAGAATTTCATCCCGGCCAGCGAGTTCCCGTACCAGACACCGGTGGCATTCAATTATGACAGCGGCGATTACCATGCGATCTGCGACAAGGTGGCGACGCTGGCAGACCTGAAAGGCATGCGCGAACGCCAGGCTGAGGCCCGCAAAGCCGGCCGCCTCGTGGGCATTGGCTTCTCCACCGCCATTGAGATCAGCGGCTATGGGCCCTCGAAAGTGGTTACGTCCATCGGCTCGGCGCTGGGCATGTGGGAAAGCGCCGCCTTGCGTGTGTACCCCACCGGAAAAGTGACGCTCTTCACCGGCTCGCATTCGCACGGGCAGGGGCACGAAACAACCTTTGCACAAATTGCGGCGGATGAACTGGGCATAGCCGTGTCCGACATAGAAGTGGTACACGGCGATACCGGGCGCGTGCAGCAGGGCGTAGGCACTTTTGGCAGCCGCAGCGGCACGGTGGGCGGCACTGCCGTGGTGAAGGCCGCAGCCAAGGTGCGCGAGAAGATGCGCCGCATTGCAGCGCACCAACTGGAGGCAGCCGAAGAGGATGTGGTGTTTGATCAAAGCAACGGCACCGCATATGTAAAGGGTTCGCCGGACAAGGCGAAAACCTTCTTTGATATGGCGTTTAGCACTTTCACCGCCAATCACCTGCCGGCTGGCATGGAACCCGGCCTGGAAGAGCAGGCCTTCTTTGACCCAACCGGCCTGACTGCCCCGAACTCGGCGCACATTGCGCAAGTGGAGGTTGACCCGGCCACCGGAGAGGTGCAGATCCAGCGCTACGTTGCTGTGGACGATGTGGGCAATGTAATTAACCCCATGATTGTGGAGGGGCAGCTGCTCGGCGGCATTGTGCATGGCGTGGGCCAGGCGCTGCTGGAATGCGCCCGCTATGACAGCAACGGCCAGCTGCTCAGCGGCTCAATGATGGATTACGCCATGCCGCGCAGCAACCTGATGCCAATGATTGAAACGGGGCGCACCGTCACGCCGGCGCCATCAAACCCGCTGGGCGTGAAGGGTGCCGGTGAGATGGGCACCATTGCATCGACCCCGGCAATTTGCAACGCCGTCATGGATGCGCTGCAAATCGATCATCTGGACATGCCGCTCACAGCCGAGCGCATCTGGCAAGCAATGCAGTAGCAGCCAAAAGGAGAACCGCATGTACCCATCAAGCTTTGAATACTACCGGGCCGAGTCTGTGCGTGAAGCAGCCAAGCTGCTCAAGCAGCATCCGGGCGCCAAACTGCTGGCCGGCGGCCACAGCATCATCCCGCTGCTAAAGCTGCGCCAGACGGAGGTGTCGGCGCTGATCGACATCGGGCGCATTGCCGACCTGCGCGCCATCAACGGCGGCATGATTGGCGCGTGCTGCACGTACGCGCAGGTGGCCGCAGCCGGCGGGCTGCCGGCTGCCCTCACCGAGGCTGCCAGCCACGTGGGCGACCCGGCTGTGCGCGCGCGCGGCACCATTGGCGGGGGCGTGGCGCACGCCGATCCCGCCTCGGATCTGCCCACCGTGCTGCTGGCACTCAACGCAAAATTTCATATCTCCAAAGGGCGCACAGCGCGCGTGGTGCCGGCAATCAAGTTCTTTACCGGGCTGTACGAGACAGCGCTAAAAGAAGGCGAATTGCTGGTGGCTATTGAGGTGGATGCGGAAGCGCGCGGCACGGGCTCCGCCTATGCCAAACTGGAGAACCCGGCTTCGCGTTATGCGATGGTGGGCGCAGCAGCCAGTGTCACCATTGTCAACGGCGTTTGCACCGACGCCAGCGTGGCCGTGGGCGGGCTGACCACGCATGCGTGGCGCTCCAAGCGCGTGGCTGGCGCGCTGCTGGAAACCACCCTGGACGCAGACTCCATCAGCAAGGCAAGCAAGAGAATTGTGAAGGAGCTGCCCGATGACCTGCTGGGCGACATGCATGCCAGCGCAGATTACCGGCGCGCCATGTCGCAGGTATTTGTGGAACGCGCGGTGACGGCCGCAGCAGCCCGCGCAAAAAAGTAGCCGCAAGCTGTTAAGTTATTATCTGCCCCGGGGCCGGCAGCGGCTTCCGGGGCGGATTGTTTTGGCGCACATTCCATTTGCGTGCACACCCACCACTCCAAAGGTTCAAACATCATGAGCGACAAAGACACCAGCAGCGTTAGCGAAGCCGAGATTGCCGTGTACTGGCAGGAGGAAAATTTGCTGCCGCCCAGCGCTGCGTTTGTGGCGCAGGCCAACCTCACCGACCGCGCCATCTTTGAGCGCTTCGGCTTGGATAACTTCCCCGATTGTTTTAAGGAATATGCGGACCTGCTGGACTGGGACCAGACGTGGCACACCACGCTGGACAGCAGCGATGCGCCGTGCTTCAAGTGGTTTGTGGGCGGGCGCATCAACGCCAGCCATAACTGCGTGGACCGGCACCTGGCGCTCAACCGCAACAAAGTGGCGCTGTTGTTTGTGCCGGAGCCGGAGGGCGAGGCGCATCAGGCCATCACATACCAGGAGTTGTGGGTGCGTGTAAATGAGACCGCTGCCCTGCTGCAGGATTTTGCGCACCTTAAAGCCGGCGATCGCGTCACCATCCACCTGCCCATGACGCCTGAGCTGCCGGTCACCATGCTGGCGTGCGCGCGCCTAGGCGTTATTCATTCTGTGGTGTTTGCGGGCTTCAGCGGCAAGGCGTGCGGCGAGCGCGCCGCCGACTCGGGCAGCCGCGTGCTGATAACAATGGACAGCTACTACCGCGGCGGCGCCCTGCTGGACCACAAAGAAAAAGCGGATGAGGCTGTGCACGCAGCGGCTGCCGAAAAACAGGCGATCGACACTGTGCTGGTGTGGCAGCGCAAAACCGGCGGCTACCACTCCGCCACGCCCATGCAAGCCGGCCGCGACCACTTTATGAACGAGGTACTGCCGCGCTATCGCGGCAAGCGCGTGGCACCCGTGCCCATGCCCGCCGAGGCGCCGCTGTTTTTAATGTACACCAGCGGCACCACCGGGCGCCCCAAAGGCTGCCAGCATGGAACCGGCGGATATTTGGCGTATGCCGCCGGTACCTCCAAGCTTGTGCAGGACATCCACCCCAATGATGTGTACTGGTGCATGGCCGACATCGGCTGGATCACCGGCCACACTTACATTGTGTACGGGCCACTGGCGCTGGGCGCAACCAGCGTGCTGTTTGAGGGCGTGCCCACCTTCCCGGATGCCGGGCGCGCGTGGCGCATCGCCGAGCAGCTGGGCGTCAATATCTTCCATACCGCGCCCACCACCATTCGCATGCTGCGCAAACTGGGGCCGGATGAGCCCGCCAAGTACAACTATCACTTCAAGCATATGACCACCGTGGGTGAGCCGATTGAGCCAACGGTGTGGAAGTGGTACCACGAGGTTGTGGGCAAAGGCGCGGCCGTGATTGTGGACACGTGGTGGCAAACAGAGACCGGCGGTGTTTTGTGCAGCACAATGCCCGGCATCCACTCCATGAAGGCCGGCAGCGCCGGGCCGGCAGCGCCCGGCATTCACGCATCCGTGCTGGATGAGGACGGCCAAAACATGCCGGCCGGCAGCGGCAAAGCTGGCAACATCATCATCCGCAACCCGTGGCCCGGCCTGTTCCAAACCATCTGGGGCGACCGCGAACGCTACGTGAAAACTTACTTTGCCAAGTACAACAAAAACCCCAAGAGCAAAGACTGGCGTGACTGGCCATACTTCCCCGGCGATGCAGCGGTGCTGGCAGCAGATGGCTACTACCGCATCTTGGGGCGCGTGGATGATGTGATCAATGTAGCCGGCCACCGATTGGGCACCAAAGAGCTGGAGTCAGCCTGCCTGATAGTGAACGAAGTGGCCGAAGCCGCGGTGGTGCCCGTCAACGACGAAATCAAGGGCAAGCTGCCGGAAATCTACATTGCGCTCAAACCGGGCGTGAAAGCCAGCAAAACAATTGAGCAGGCGGTGGTGAAGGCGATTGAGGTGGAGATAGGCAAGATTGCACGGCCACGGCATGTGTGGATTGTGCCGGACATGCCCAAGACGCGCTCTGGCAAAATCATGCGCCGCGTGCTGGCGGCCATTTCCAACGGCAGCCCCGTGGGCGACATCACCACGCTTGCCAACCCGGAAGTGGTGGAGCAAGTGCGCATTATGGTGCAGGGCAAGTAGCGCGCGTCCGCCCGCAAAAGTTACCGCATAAAAATTTGTGACTGCGCTGCGCCTGCATTGACGCCCGAACCGGCAGCGCACGCCACGCCGGCGGATTTGTTCCGGCGCCTGGCCGAACTGGATATTGCCGTCACCACCACGGAGCACCCGCCGGTGTTCACTGTAGAGGAAAGCCGCCAGCTGCGCGGCAACCTGCCGGGCGCCCACTGCAAAAATTTATTCCTCAAGGACAAAAAGGACCAGCTATGGCTGGTGGTGGTGCTGGAGGAGCGCGTGCTGGATTTAAAAGAACTGCGCCAGCATCTGGGCGCAGCGCACCTCTCGTTTGGCAAGCCGGAAATACTGCAGGCCGTGCTGGGTGTGACACCGGGCGCAGTCACGCCCTTTGCGCTCATCAACGACCACGCGCAACGCGTGCGCGTGGCACTGGATGCGCACATGCTGCAGCATGCGTGGCTTAATTACCATCCGCTCACCAATACCGCCACCAGCAGCATTCGCAGCGCAGATTTTCTGCGCTTTGTGCAAGCCTGCGGGCATGCGCCGCTGCTGCTGCAGCTGGGGCCCGCAGCACACTGACGGTACGGGTGGCAATCCGCCCCCGCGGCGCCAATCGCCAAGCCCTCATATAATAATCAGTATTTGTTTGTGATTGCGGAGGCCCGGTGGAAATCGACTCAATAGATACGCTGCAAGAAGCGCTGCGCGCGCACATGTATATCGCCGACCGCGGCCTGGCCACCGCTGTCTTTTTGGCGCTGCGCCTGCACCGCCCGCTGCTGCTGGAAGGCGAGGCTGGCGTTGGCAAAACCGAAGTGGCCAAAGTGCTGGCAGCCCTGCTGCAAACCGACCTGATCCGGCTGCAGTGCTACGAGGGCTTGGACGTGCATCATGCAGTGTACGAATGGAACTACGCCCGCCAAATGCTGCACCTGCGCCTTGCGGAAACACGGCAGGAGCGGCCCACTGAAACCGAATTGTTTGGGCCGGAGTTTTTGCTGCGCCGCCCGCTGCTGCAGGCGATTGAGCATGGCGGCACGCCGCCCGTGCTGCTGATTGACGAGCTGGACCGCAGCGATGACGAATTTGAAGCCTATCTGCTGGAGGTGCTCTCGGACTTTCAGATCACCATCCCGGAGATCGGCACCATTCGCGCGGAACAGCCACCGGTGGTGGTGCTCACCTCCAACCGCACGCGCGAAGTGCATGATGCCCTCAAGCGCCGCTGCCTGTACTACTGGATCGATTACCCCGCCTTCGACAAAGAGCTGCAAATTGTGCATGCGCGCCAGCCGCAGGCGCCCGAGCGCCTGGCCGCGCAGGTCACCGCTTTCATTCAAGAGCTGCGCCGCGTGGAACTTTACAAAATACCGGGCGTGGCCGAAACACTGGACTGGACCGCGGCACTTGTGGCGCTGGACCAGCAAGCGCTGGAGCTGGATGTGGTGAACGAGACATTGGGCGTGGTGCTCAAGTATCAGGATGATGTTTCAAAAGTGCGCGGCGCACGCGCGCAGCAAATTCTGGACCACGTGCGCACCGAGCACCGCTAACCGCGCGCAATGTCCGGCCAGCTGCTGCACAACCTGCTATTGTTCGGGCGCATCCTGCGCGGGCTGGGGCTGGAAGTAAACCCCGGCCGCATGGTGGATGTGGTGCAGGCGCTGGAGCATGTGCAGCTGGGGCGGCGCAGCGATTTTTATCATGCACTGCGCACCTTGCTGGCGCAGCGCCGCGAACATTTGCCGCTATTCGACCAGGCCTTCGAACTTTTTTGGGTGAAGCCAACCGCGGGCGCGGTAGTGGACATGGGCGCGCTGCTGCGACCGCGCCGCACCAAGCCTGTGTTTGTGCCTGCGCCAGCGGCAGAACCGCAGCCCGAAAGCAACGCAGACGAGGCGCCGGCTGATCCGCTGGCGCCGCCCGTGGTGGAGGTGACGCAAACCTTTAGCACGCAAGAGCTGCTGCGCCGCAAAGACTTCGGCGACCTGAGCGGCGCGGAACTGGAGGCCATCAAGCACATGATGCGCGCGCTGGTATGGCGCATCGGCCAGCGCCGCACACGCCGCCGCCAGCCCGGCGGCAGCGCCTACTATGACCTGCGCCGCACACTGCGCACCAGCCTGCGCCACGGCGGAGAAGTGCTGCGCTGGGCGCAGCGCCAGCCCAAATACAAGCCGCGCCCGGTGGTCGTCATCGCAGACATCAGCGGCTCCATGGAACGCTACACGCGCCTGCTGCTGCACTTCATTTACAGCCTGGCGGAGGGGCTCGCGCAGCCCGTGTACTCGTTTGTCTTCAGCACGCGCCTCACCAACATCACGCGCCAGCTGCGCGGCCGCGAGGTGGATCGCGCCCTGGACGAAGTGGGCCGCAGTGTGCCGGACTGGTCCGGCGGCACGCGCATCGGCGAGGCCGTGCAAACCTTTAACTTTGAATGGGGCCGGCGCGTGCTGCGCCGCGGTGCGGTGGTGCTCTTCATTAGTGATGGCTGGGACCGCGGCGACGCAACGCTGCTGAAAACGGAAATGGCGCGCTTGCAGCGCAACTGTCATCGCCTCGTCTGGCTCAACCCGCTGCTGGGCTCGCCTGAATACGAGCCACTGACTCGCGGCATGCAAGCTGCGCTGCCGCACATTGACAACTTTTTGCCAGTGCATAATCTGGCCAGCCTGGAACAGCTGGCTGCGCAGCTGGAACGCCTGGACGGCGCGCGCCCCGCCCGGCGCCAGCCCGCCCTGCAGCCTGCGCTGTAGCAGCCGCACCCACACAAAGAAACCCAATGCATGAAGTAACCGCAGACATCAGCCGCTGGCTGCAGGCGGGCGAGCCCGTTGTGCTGGCCACCGTCATCCAAACCTGGGGCTCGGCGCCGCGCGCTGCCGGCGGCAAAATGGCCATCGCAGCTGGTGACCGCTTGTCCGGCTCGGTGAGCGGCGGCTGCGTGGAAGGCGCGGTGGCCGAATGCGCCGCGCAAGTGCTGCGCGACGGCCGGCCGCAACTGCTGCACTTTGGTGTTGCGGATGAAACCGCGTGGGAAGTGGGGCTGGCATGCGGCGGAACCATTGAGGTATTTGTGCAGCCGCTGGCGCCAGTCCTGTTTGAGTTTGTGCGCGCGGCGCGCGAAAATTTTCAGGGCGCGGTGCGCGCCACTGTTGTGCGCAGCGCAGCGGCCGCGCTGCCGGGCAGCGAACTAGTGCTGCGCGAAGACGGCGCCCAAGCCGGTACGCTGGGAAGCGCACTGGATGCAGCAGCGCTGCTTGAAATGCAGCGCGCGCTGCACAGCGGAAAATCCAAATGCGTGCCAATCGACTCCACTGCCGGCGAACGCATTGAGCTCTTTCTGGATGTGCTGCTGCCGCCGGCCACGCTTGTCATTGTTGGCGGCGTGCACATTGCCGTGCCGTTGTGTGCGCTGGCCGCCACTCTGGGCTACCGCACTGTGGTGGTGGATCCGCGGCGGGCGTTCGGCAGCGCCGAACGCTTCCCGCATGTGGACCGGCTGCTTACAGAGTGGCCTGACGCTGCGCTGGCAACGCTGGGCATCAACACCAACACTGCCATCGCCATGCTAACGCACGATCCCAAACTGGACGATCCCGGCCTGCTGCTGGCGCTGCCCAGCGCGGCTTTTTATGTGGGCGCCCTGGGCAGCCCGGCCACCAACGCCAAACGCCGGCAGCGCCTGCTCGATGCGGGCCTGACACCAGCAGTTTTGGATCGCCTGCATGCGCCCATCGGGCTTGATCTTGGGGGCCGCTCGCCGGAAGAAATTGCACTGGCGATCATGGCGCAGGTGGTAAGCGCCCGCCACGCCCGCAAGTGACCGCACGTTTTGGCGCATGCTAACGACCGCTCGCATTGACGCCCGCCCGCGCCCTATCTAAGCTACACTCGTAAAGCACAAGCGCCCCTAGCCAATATGACTTTCATTGACCTTGAAACCCGTGCCTTCAAAGAGCTGTTCCCGGGCATCCGCATCCAGACATTTTGGGGCGCGCAGCAACTGCTCTCCTTTGTGAGCTTCGCTGCGCACAGTACCGTGCCGGGCCACAGCCATGTTTACGAACAATCCGGCGCAGTGCTGGAGGGCGAGATTGAGCTGGCAATTGCCGGCGAGGCCCGCCGCCTGCAGCCCGGTGCGCACAGACGACCAGTATTAGAGCGCCAGCCACCAACACTATGACCGTCCAAAAGTTATTGCGCGACCTGCAGCGCTTGTATCCGCCCGAGCGCCTGCTAACCAGCGCCGCCCATCTGCAATCCTACGAGTCGGATGCGCTTACTGTGTTTCGCGCGCGCGCGGCAGCGGTGGTGCTGCCCGTCACCAGCGCCGAAGTGGTGGAAACCGTGCGCCTGTGCAACTTGCACGCCGTGCCCTTTGTGGCGCGCGGCAGCGGCACCAGCCTTTCTGGCGGCAGCCTGCCGGTGGCGGACGGCATCGTGATTGCGCTCGGCCGCCTCGACCGCATCCTGCGCATCGATGCCCGCCAGCGGATTGCCGTTGTGGAGCCGGGCGTGCGCAATCTGGATGTGTCGCTTGCAGCCGCACCGCACGGGCTGTACTACGCGCCTGACCCGTCCAGCCAATCCATTTGCACCATCGGTGGCAACATCGCATTTAATTCAGGCGGTGCACACTGCCTCAAGTACGGCATGACCAGCAACCATGTACTGGCCATGCGCGCGGTGCTGGCAGATGGCACCGTGGTGGAGCTGGGCAGCGAAAGCCAGGAGAGTGCCGGCCCGGACCTCGTGGGTTTGTTTGTGGGCTCGGAGGGGTTGTTTGGCGTGGCGCTGGAGATCACACTGCGGCTGCTGCCCAAGCCGGAGCTCTACCGTACCGTCTTGGCAGCCTACAGCTCGCTGCAAGCAGCGGGCGATGCTGTGAGCATGGTGGTTGCCTCCGGCATTTTGCCCGGCGCAATGGAAATCATGGACAACCTCGCCATTCAGGCGGCAGAAGCTGCCGTGCATGCCGGTTATCCCGCCGCAGCAGCAGGCTTACTGATTGTGGAACTGGAAGGCGAGACACTGCAAGTAGAAGCGGAGTTCGCGCAGCTGATGCAGGTCATCGAAGAGAGCGGCCCGTACGATGTGCGCGTGCCCAAAACGGAAGAAGAGCGCCTGCTAATTTGGAAGGGGCGCAAGAGCGCCTTCTCAGCCGTCGGCCGCATCAGCCCAGATTACATTGTGCAGGACGGCGTGGTGCCGCGCAGCCAGCTGGGTGCAGCGCTTGCCGAAATTCAGGAGAGCGGCCGGCGCCACAACATTCGCATCGCCAACGTCTTCCATGCCGGCGACGGCAACCTGCATCCGCTGATTATGTTTGACGGTCGCGAGCCCGGTGCCCTCGAGCGCGCCGAGGTTGTGGCGGGCGAGGTAATCCGCATGTGCATTCGGCGCGGCGGCTCCATCACCGGCGAGCACGGTGTCGGCATGGAGAAGCGCGCCTATCTGCCGGAGCTTTTTTCTGAAGTTGATTTGGCAGTCATGCAGCGCGTGCGCCATAGCATTGATCCGCAGGAGCTTTCCAACCCCGGCAAAATGTTTCCGGGCTCTGATGCGGCCCCGGCACATGCTGCCGGCCCGCATGCCTTGGAGCGCGCCGGCGTCATTTCGCGCATGTAACTGCTGCGCGCGCATCAACGTCCGCGGTTATTCCGCCAGGGCCTCGCGCAGTATTGCGCGCAGCGCAATGGCAATCGCGCGCGCATCACCAAGCCCGGTATGCGCGCCACCCGGTGCTGGCAAACCCAAACTTACCGGCATGTTGCTGCTCCATGCCGCATTGTTCGCATTGCCAACCCGGTTCTCAAACATCGGGCGCAGATTTCCAAAACTGCCCGCAACAAAGGGCCATTCAACGCCCCGCCAACCACAATTGTCTCGCAGCGCTCTGTTGTCCCAGCCATTACAAGCAATCGCGTTTGTTGCGGCACAAAACTGCACAAACTTCCCAAATCCATCCGCAAAGCTCACGGCCCCCACCTCAAGATCAGCGTTGGAGATACCAGTCAGCTCCGTAAAATAATCCGACAGGATTGGATTGAACACCGGACGCGTCAGCACTTCGAAGGCTGCAATCTCCGTCAAGTTTGGCTCCAGCTGTAAAACAACCGCGCCAATTTGCACCACTTCAAAATATTCGCCCGGGCCGCTCCAGCGCCTTGTATTTGCGCCTTCCCACGTTGTGTATTCCAAATCAAATACCGCCAGCCGGCCACCCGCCGCAACACTGGATTTCAGCCACTCAAGGTCGATGGCTTTCTCGCCGTTTGTGCTGTTCATGGCAGCCGAATTTCCTGCAGGGTTACGGGTGCAGCAAGGCGTTGCCCGGTTGGTGAATCATAGAAGCCGGTAGAAACCGTGTACTCGCCGCCCGCAAGCGCAGCCAGGTCCAACTGCACTGCTTGTGAAACAAACTCATTCCGCGCCCACCACAGCGTGGGATATTCCGCATCCTGCGGAATTGCATCCGATTGCGCTGCCAACTCGCCATTGCGCAGCACATGCACAAAGTACTTGTAGCTGTGCTCCAACTGGCGCAGCGCCTGCCAGTGCAATGTAACTCTCAAACTGCGCCCGGCCAGCTGCAAGTCATAACCCGCCAGTTTGATTTCGTCGCCGAACAATGCTTGCAACTTATGCATCATCACGGGCTGCAAAAAGTTTCGGTTGCGCGCAGCAAGCGCCACGTCATCAGACCACTTCACAGTGTTTGCAGCACCGGTATCGCCCGCTAACTGGGCTTCAACTACGTATGCACCCGCTGGCAAATCCGTCGGCACGCGTAAAACATATTGCTCGCTGACAAAAGCACCCACCGCCCATTCTCCAGTGGCAAGCACCGCTGCCGTTTCGTAGACGACTCGCCTGCTCTGTTTGTCAACAACGCGCCAGCGCAGCGCCTGATTTTCCAAAGCCTGCTTCAACCGCCAAGTTGCATCCACCAGCAGTGGCTCGCCCTGTGTCGGCGCATTCAGCCGGATATCCTCCAGTGTCAACGCGGAGTTGAACTCCATTACCGGCAACGCAAAACCACGCACCTGCGCAAATGCATCGCCCTCCACAATTGCGCCGCCAGCACTCAACCGGTGTGACCGGCGCCCATCAGCCGCAATGAATCCAAAACGGATAAAGAGCGGACCCGCGCTGGGAACATCCGTGAAATCCAGCTGGTTGAGCACCCATTCGCCGGCGCGCTGCTGCGCGACCGGCAATCCGGCCAGATCCACTTGCGACAGCTTTGCCCCGCGCTCATCGACGAGTTGCGCAAAGACACCAAACTCCACCGGCGAAACCTGGTCCACGCGCCAAATCAGGTTCAGCGCAGCAGTCCCGAACGTCAACGGTGCCGGCGCATAGAACCCAAGTACAGTTTGGCCGCCATCAAAGCGCTGCGGCGCGCGCAGCGGAATATTGGGGGCAAACTGCGCAGCCCCGGCCAAGGGCGCAACTCTGAAACTTTGATTTACAACTGCACCAGCCGGGAACAACGGGCGCAATCCAAAATCCACCGACCCCAACAGCGTTGCGCCTGCCACCGGCAGTGGCATGGAACGGCTGCCCGCCACCACGCGCGCATCGCGCCCCAGCAAGTTGGCGCGCATACTGTGCAGTTCCCAGCGCATCAAATTGTCATAGTTGCCGTCACTCAGCAACAGCACTGGCTTGTTTGTTGCGAGTGCCTGGTCAGTTGCAGCTAGTTGCTGGTCCAGTGAAATCACATCCACGCGCCGGTTGAGCCGCACCAGATAGTTCAGATTACTGATTGCGATTGCGCCAACCAGTCCGAACCCAATCCAGCGCAGCCAGCGCCGCTCAAACAGCATCCCCAAACTAACACCCATCAACAAGAAGGCAACCGGCAGCGTGCTCCAGAAATAATCAATCACAAGATGAATATTGAAGATTGTTGCCACCAGCGGCATGCTGCACACTGCCACAAGTAACGCCAGGCCGCGCAGGCGCACCGCGCTAATCGCAATCCCGCCCAGCAGCAGAACTGGCAGCACCAGTGTCAGCCACTGTGGGGCACCCTCAGACAAGCGCCAGTGAAGCATGTCTGCCAAGAACAGCACGCCCTTGTTGCTGAAAGCTGTAATTGCAGCAGCCGGCAGGTTGGCTGTCGGCAGCAATTGCAATAGTCCGATTGCGTACGGCGCAAAGCTGGCCAATGCCAGCAGTCCCCCGCCCAGAAAATCCGCCAGCAAATATCGGCGCCGGCCGCTAATCCACGCATCAGCAAACAGGATAAGCGAGACTGGTGCGATCGCAAAAGTGTGCGGGTGGCACTGGCCGGCCAGGCTGAGCATCAACAAATGCAGCCAGCGCGCCCCGCGCGCACCATCCACACAGCCCATAAAACCGGTCAGCAAATACAGCGCCACAAACAACGCGCCCAGCTGCGCATTGTTGATATCGCGGCTGGATGCAACCATGTATGGATGAACCGCCAGCAGCAGCGCGCCCGCCAGAGTGCCCGCGCGGTTGAAGTACTTGACGCCCACCAGATACAGCACCGCGATTGAAGCCACATTCAGCAGCGCAGTAAATGCGCGCGCTGCGCGCGGATCCAAAGATAGCGAGTAGGGAATGGCGTACAGATAAACTGAGACGGGCGAATGCCACAATCCCACTGCCATTGGCGGGCCCACCAGCACAAGCGCATGCTCGCGCGCCACCTGCAACGCACGAATACTGATGAACGCATCGTCGCCATCGAAATAACCAGCCCCAAGATCGTTCAGCCGGAAAAACGCAGCGAGCACCAGTATTACAGCAATCCAGATGTGGCGGTTCACAAATGCACGGCGCGCTCCGCCGAACATTGGCGTACCCAACGGCGACGGTGTTTCGCCACTAATTGGCGGTTTTGCAATCAGTATGCTCATGCGCGGTGGATTATCGCCTGCAAAATTTGGGCGCCAAGCACTGCCCGGCGGCCGCCCCCAAACTTCCAGAGCGTGTGGAATTACCCCGCTAAGGCCGAAATATTACGAAGTCAAAATGATTTGTGGTGAGCCACAAAAAGCTGTGGCAATACTGATGCGATCACAGTTGAGCTGAAAGCAGGCTCACTTCGAAGTTGTTGTAGAAGCAGACACTCGGTGAAAGCCCTGAGTGCACGCCAATCCGGCCGCCTGCACCGCACCACACTTGCCGGTTTGGTTTTGTGCAACAACACCGGCACTCTGCCGTCACAGGCCAAACCGTTGGGCCGCCAGCACCGTATTTTCGCGGGCAGTAAGCTGCGCGCCTGGTTGGCTTCACTCCCCCCAGGTTTGGCGCAAAACGCGAATCCAATTTCGCCAGGCGATCTGCTCAATGATGTCTTCGCCATAACCGCGGGTGCGCATGGCTGCCAGCAGCGCTGGCAAGCCGGCTGCATCGCGGATTGCAGCCGGCATCGTGGCGCCGTCAAAGTCTGAGCCCAGCGCAACGCGGGTGGGCCCAAGGCGCTGCAGCAGCGCATCCAAATGATCGATCATGATGTCGAGTGCGATGTCAGGGTCGCGGCCGCCATCCGGCCGCAAAAAGCCAACATGAAAGTTCAAGCCAACCAGGCCGTCAGAATCACGGATGGCATCCAGCTGCCGTTCACTCAAGTTGCGTGCCGATGCGCAGATGGCATGCACATTGGAGTGCGTGGCCACCAGCGGGGCGCGGGAATGCTTGGCCACATCCCAGAAACCGGCCGCGTTGAGGTGCGAGAGGTCTATCATTACGCGCAGCTGGTTGCAGCGCTGCACCAGCGCAATACCAAGCTCGCTGAGCCCGGGTCCGGTGTCGCCGGTGCTGGGGAATGCAAATGGAACGCCATGGCCAAAGCGGTTGGGGCGCGACCAGCAGATGCCAAGCGAGCGCAAACCAGCTGCGTGCAAAACATCAAGCATGTCGAGGCCGGGGTCAATTGCCTCGGCGCCCTCCATGTGCAGCTCCATTGCGAACACGCCGGCCTCAATGCACGCCTGAATTTCCGCCGCCGTGCGGCACACCCGCATCTGGCCGCCGGAGGTTTGTTCCAGCCGCAGAAAACTCGCAATCGTTGCCAGCGATTGTTGCTGCGCGTACTCGAGGGCCATGGGTGCCGGCATGGTGGCTGTCGCAGCATAGATGCTGCCGCCCGCTGCAATCGAGCTGGCAAGCCCGCTGTCGGCAGCCAGCCCGCCAGCGGCTGCTTCCGGCGCGGGATCAGGCACAAAGACCGCAAAAAATCCGCCCGCCAGATTGCCCGCGCGCGCACGCGGCAGATCAATGTGCCCGGTTTCTGACCGCTCAAAAAACGACCGCGCGGAACCAGCCAGATCCAGCAGTGTGTCGTTGTGCCCGTCGAAAACGGGGACTGCGCGTGTTGTTGCCTGCATCCAAGCTCTCCTATATTCCGAGCGTTTGCTTTACGGCACTAAAGGCGCTGACCGCCCGCTCCAAATCCGCGTGTGAGTGTGCCGCCGAAACTTGCACGCGGATGCGTGCCTTGCCCTGCGGCACCACCGGATAGGCAAAGCCAACCACATACACGCCATGCTCCAGCAGCATGGCTGCCATCCGGGTTGCCAGTTTGGCATCGCCAAGCATGATGGGGGTAATGGGGTGAATGCCGGGCACAATGTTGAAGCCGGCGTTAGTCATCGCTGCGCGAAAGTATTTTGTGTTTTGCTCAAGCCGGTCGCGCAATTCTGTGGAGCGGCCGAGGATCTCCAGTGATTTGAGCGCAGCGCCCACCACCGGCGGCAGCACAGAATTGGAAAACAAATACGGGCGCGAGCGCTGGCGCAGCAGGGCCACTATTTCCGCACTGGCACTGGCGTAGCCGCCACTACCGCCGCCCAGCGCCTTGCCCAGCGTGCCTGTAATCACATCCACGCGCCCCAGCACGCCCTGCTGCTCCGGCGTACCGCGGCCGTGCGCGCCCAGCACGCCCACCGCATGCGAGTCATCCACCATCACCAAGGCGTTGTGGCGCTCTGCCAGATCACAGATTGCCGGCAGGTTGGCAACCGAACCATCCATGGAAAACACGCCATCGGTTGCTATCAGGCGGTGGCGCGCGCCATGCGCTGCAACCAGCTGCTGCTCCAGGTCTGCCATGTCGTTGTTGCGGTAGCGCAGGCGCTGCGCTTTGCACAAACGCACCCCGTCAATAATCGATGCATGATTCAACTCGTCAGAGATGACGGCATCCTCCGCGCCCAGCAGTGTCTCAAACAGTCCGCCGTTTGCATCCCAGCACGAGGAGTACAGAATTGTGTCGTCCGTGCCCAGAAACGCACTCAGCTGGCGCTCCAGATCCTTGTGCAAAGTTTGGGTGCCGCAAATAAAGCGCACGCTCGCCAGCCCGTACCCCCACTGCTCAAGCGCAGCATGCGCCGCCTGCACAACCTCCGGGTGCGATGCCAGCCCAAGATAATTGTTAGCGCAGAGGTTGAGCACATCCGGTCGGCCTGTGATGCTGATATGCGTGCGCTGCGGCGAACTGATGATGCGCTCTTCTTTGTACAAGCCGCCAGCGCGCATTTCTTCCAGCACGCCGCCCAACTGCTGCCGCAAACTGTCTGTGATCATCGCTGTTACCCCGCGCTCCAGGTGAGCACCACCTTTCCCGCCTGGCCGGACGCCATGGCGTCAAACCCTTTTTGAAATTCAGTGTAATGCAACCGGTGTGTGATCACTGGATCGATATCGAGGCCGCCCTGCAGCAGCACCGTCATCTTGTACCAGGTCTCGTACATCTCGCGGCCGTAGATGCCGCGGATGGTGAGCATGTTGAAGATCACCGTGTTCCAATCGATCGCCATCTCTGCGCCCGGAATGCCCAGCATTGCCACCTTGCCGCCGTGGCACATATTGGCCAGCATGTCGCGGAATGCGGCCGCGTTGCCGCTCATCTCCAAGCCAACGTCGAAGCCCTCGCGCATGCCCAGCTGCTGCTGCACTGCGGCCAAACTGGTTGTGCGCACATCCACCGCCAATGTGACGCGCATTTGGCGCGCCAATTCCAGCCGGTACGGGTTCACATCTGTGATCACCACATAGCGCGCGCCGGCATGGCGCGCCACCGCAGCAGCCATAATTCCAATCGGGCCGGCGCCCGTGATCAGCACATCCTCGCCCAGCATGTCAAACTGCAGCGCAGTGTGCACTGCATTGCCAAACGGATCGAAGATTGCCTGCACGTCGCGCGCAATGCTGGCAGCGTGCGCCCAGACATTTGTGTCCGGCAACACAATGAACTCGGCAAATGCGCCGGGGCGGTTCACGCCAATGCCCTGCGTGGCCTTGCACAGGTGGCGCCGCCCAGCCAGGCAGTTGCGGCAGCGCCCGCACACCACGTGGCCCTCGCCACTCACAATCTCGCCCGCGTGGAATTCTTTCACCTGCGCTCCAACCGCAACAATCTCCCCCACAAATTCGTGGCCAACAACCATCGGCACAGGTATGGTCTTCTGTGCCCACGCGTCCCAGTTAAAAATGTGCAGGTCTGTGCCGCAGATGCCCGTGCGCAACACCTTGATCAGCACTTCAGTGTCGCCACAAGTTGGCACCGGCACATCCTCCAGCCATAATCCCGGCGCAGCAGATTTCTTAACCAGGGCTTTCATAGTTTTCATGTTGATTTTTCTGCGCAAGTGGCTTGGGGTGAAATGCGCGTGGCGCAGCGCCCCATCAACCACCGAAGATCTCTGTAAAGTTTACCCCGCCAGCTTTTTGTGAATCAGCTGGCTTGCTGCCCGGCAGCTGCCACCAAGGGCTGCGCCGCTCGCCTGCAAGCGGCTGCCAAAGCCGCGGGCTACGCTGCCGGTTCCTGCACTGCAACCGGCACCGCCGGGTCCGGCTCAAATTGCACCAGCACCACCGCGCCCAAAATGAGTGCGACGCCAAGCCACTGGCTTAACACCAACTGCTCGCCTAAAAAAACAACAGCCATCAAGGCTGCCAGGGCCGGTTCCAGCGCGGCAATCAGCCCGGCTGTGCTGGCGGGCAGGTCGCGCAGGCTGTGCGTGTACAGCGCATAGCCCACAAGCGATGGGCCAACCGCAAGGAAAAGCAGCAGAGCCCAGCCGCTCCACTCCGTGCCCAAGGAGAACAGTGTGGCCGGCCGCTGCACAAGTGCCAGGCCGCCCGCCGCAAACAGAAACCCATACGCCGTCACGGTCCATGAGCTGGCGAAGCGCCCGGCGCTCCACCGGCCGGCCAGGCTGTAGCAGGCAAAAGCCACGCCCGTGCCAAGCCCAACCAAAATGCCAAGCGGGTTCACCTGCCAAGTGGCAGGGCTCTCTGCGCGCGCCACAAATGCGCAGCCCAGCAAACAGACGAACGCCGCCACAAGCTTGCGGGCCGTAAGCGCCTCGCCCAGTACCGCACGCGCCAGCAATACTGTAAACGCCGGCGAGCTGTAGGCCAGCACGGTAGCCACCGCTGCGCCATTAAATTTGACGCTGTAGATCCACATCGCGTTAAAGGTTGACAGCCCCACAAATCCGTAACCCAGAAAAAATGGCAGGTCTTTGCGGCTGATGCGCAGTGCAGCCGGGCGCACCACACGCAGCCCGGCCAGCGCCACCACTGCAATAAAGAGGTCGCGCCAAAATGCCAGCGCCAGCGGCGCCAGCTGATAGCGGTTGAGCAGCACGCTGAAGAAAATTCCGGTGGTGGCCCAGGCAGTAGTACCCGCCAGCGCAATCAGAACGCTGCGTGTGCGGTTGTTGGAGATTTGCATCGGTTACAGTGCGCTCCTGGTTGAGTATATGCCGGCGGGTTTGGCTGGTGTCTTAGTCTGCAGCGCACGCTGCAACGCAGCCCCAACGCTCCCCGCCTGGCCCGCTTGCCATGTGCTATCCTGCCGAACAGCATGCTGGTCGCGTGCCTCTGTTTGAACCACTGCCTGCATATGCCACGCCCATGCCACCGCCACTAACCCGACCTGCAACGCCCGCACAAGTAGCAGAGGCCGTACTGCAGCTGCCCCGGCTGCTGCCGCGCGCCGGAGGCAGCAAGCCCGCACTCAGCACACCGCCAACCGGGGTGGCGGCGCTGGATCTCTCGGCTCTCACAGGCGTGCTTGAATATACGCCCGACGAGTACACCTTCACGGCACTGGCCGGCACGCCCGTGGCGGAAGTGCAGGCTTTGCTTGCGCGACACAACCAGTATTTGCCGTTTGATCCGCCTTTTGCTGCGCGCGGCGCAACGCTGGGCGGCGCGCTGGCGAGCGGCTTGAACGGGCCCGGCCGCTGGCGCTTTGGCGGCTTGCGCGACTTTATTTTGGGGGTGCAGTTTGTAAGCGGCGCTGGCGAACTCGCGCGTGCCGGCGGCCGGGTGGTTAAGAACGCCGCCGGTTTCGATTTGCCGAAACTGCTGGTGGGCAGCCTCGGCAGGCTGGCAGTGCTGACCGAACTCACCTTCAAAGTGTTTCCGGCGCCGGCAGCCCACTGCTCGCTGCGCTTCACGTATCCGGATCTGGCTGCGGCTGTGGCTGCACTGCTGCAAGCAGCCACGATGCCAATGGACCTGGACGCGCTTGATCTGCAGCCGCCCGCAACATTGTGGGCGCGCCTGGCCGGATTGCCGGCAGCGCTGCCCGGGCGCGCTGCGCGTTTGCAGCAGGCACTGGGGGGCGGCACGCTGCTGGAAGGCGCAGAGGAACAAGCAGTGTGGGACGCTGCGCGCGAGTTTGCGTGGGCGCCGGCGGGCAGCGCGCTGCTCAAAGTGCCGCTCACGCCGGTGCGCATTGCTGCGTTTGCGGCTGCACTGCCGGGCGCAGCCAGCAGCCGCTACTCCGCCGGCGGGCAGGTGTGCTGGCTGGCCTGGCCAGCGCAGGCGCTGCCCGCGCTGGACGAACTGCTGCGGGCGCATCAACTTTCTGCGCTGCTGTTCGGTGGAACGTTTACCGCAGGCCAGCCGGCGCTGCACGGGCCGCAGCCGGGCACAGCGCTGCTGCAGCGCGCACAGCACGCGCTTGATCCAAACGCGAGGTTCATGCGCTTCGATTAGCGCGCCAGAGGCAGCCGTACATGCAGCACAACATTCCCGTTGAACAACTTGGCGCACAGGCGCCAGCCATGGCCGAAGCAATTAGTGCGTGCGTGCATTGTGGCTTTTGCCTGCCCGCCTGTCCCACCTACCAGTTGCTGGGCGACGAAGCCGATTCGCCGCGCGGGCGCATCGTGCTCATGAAAGCCGTGTTGGAGGGCAGCCTGCCCGCAGCAAGCGCGCAGCCGCACATTGACCGCTGCCTCGGCTGTCTCGGCTGCGTCACCGCCTGCCCGTCGGGCGTTAAGTACGGCGAGCTGCTTTCCGGCTACCGCGCCCGCACCGCGCCAGCCGCCCGGCGCAGCCTGTTCGACACCATTGCGCGCGCCCTCTCGCACGCAGTGCTGCCCCGGCCGAAATTATTCCGGATGGCTGCGCTTGCCGGGCGCTTTGCGCAGCCGTTTGCGCCGGCACTGCCGCGCAGCCTGCGCGCCATGTTGGAACTGCTGCCCGCCCGCCTGCCGGCTGCCGTCCATTTGCCGGCCGTGTCCCCGGCGCTGGGCACGCGCCGGGCGCGCGTGGCGCTGCTGGCCGGATGCGCACAGCAAGTGCTGGCGCCGGAAATAAACGCTGCCACAGTGCGCGTGCTAACCCGCAACGGCGTGGAAGTACTGGTGCCGCAGGCGCAAGGCTGCTGCGGTGCGCTCGCCATTCATACCGGTGCCGCACCACAGGCGCGCCAGTATGCGCGCAACAATCTGGCAGCGTTCCCCGCGGATGTGGATGCCATCCTAACCACCGCCGCCGGCTGCGGCAGCGGCATCCATGATTACCCGCTGCTGTTTGCGGGAACCGCGCAGCACGCAGAAGCTCAGGCATTTGCCACGCGCACCTGCGACGTGACTGTATTTTTGGACCGCTTGGGGCTGGTGCCGCTGCCCGCACAGGCGCAAACCCGGCGCGTTGCCTATCACGATGCCTGCCATCTTTCGCACGCGCAGGGTGTGCGCGCTGCCCCGCGCAATTTATTGCGCCAAATTCCCGGCCTTACACTGCTGGATTTACCGGAGGGCGAGTTGTGCTGTGGATCGGCTGGTACCTACAATATCGAGCAACCGCACCTTGCACAACAGCTGGGGGCGCGCAAAGCCGGCCATGTGCGTGCCAGCGCTGCGCAAATTGTGGCGATGGGCAACATCGGTTGTATGGTGCAAATTGAGCGCAGCCTGGGTGCATCCGGTTCTGTTCCGGCAGTGCGCCACACCATGCAAATATTGGACGAGGCTTACCGGGAGGGTGGGCAGACGGAGGTGCCAACCGCACCTCAATAAATGCGAGGTGGCGAGTGTTGTTCGCCTACCTTGCTGCCATACTGCCGGCACGCAACCGCCACATAAGTGCAATCATGTCCTTCACATTTTGCCATACCTTCATCTTGGTCGGTCCTGGTTTCCGGTCGTAACGTAGACAGATCGGAGTTTCTACAAACCTAAGGCCGGGTAGCTGGGACATCTTAAGTAGAACTTCGGTCATACAGGCAAAACCCTGCTCTGTAATCAGTTTCTCCCCGAACACTGCAGTTGCCCGCCGCAACGCACTAGCACGGTAAATGCGGTAGCCGCATGAAAAATCACGGACGCCCACTATAGGACAGAACATTCGGAAGAGAATGCTGACGCCGACACTGAACAGCTGTCGATGTCTCGGAATACCCCGCATTTCTGCGCCAGCCTGAAATCGGGATCCTATCACGACATCTGCGCCTGCACGTATTCTGTCCACCATCTTAACCATTTCAGATGGCTGATGTGAATTGTCAGCATCCATGCTGGCTATCAGGCCGTCGGTTGGTGCCACCTGAAGAGCCTGAGCAATACCTGTGCGCATGGCTTGTGCAAGCCCCATATTAACCGGATGTGACACCAGGGTTAACCAGCTGTCGTTGCCATTTTGTAAACGCGCAGCATTGACAACCAACGCCGTATCATCAGTGCTACCGTCGTTTACTACAATCACGGTCAGGTTTTGCAGGTGTGTGGCCCGTGTGATAGCCGTCGTAGAGAGTAGTGGCCCGAGAGCCACCCCCTCGTTAAAAGCCGGGAGAATTAAGATGATTGGAATGCTGTCTGTCATCTAAACTTCAGTAGATTAACAAATTTGTACCACAGTAATTCATAGAAATGCATTGCGCCGTGCATGAAGCGTGGTGGTGTGTAGCACCCTGCTCCGGCATAATAATAAGAGGCGTTGCCCAGATTTGTGGAGCTTGTCGGCTTAATTGGCTGTGACGGCCTAGTTGGCCGCCACAGTTCCACTCGGCGGAAAATCCCAGCCTGCATAGTCAAAGCCGGATACATTGCGTCTGCCGTGGGCTTGGTTAACAAAGCCTCGATCTTGTAGCCGTCGGGCACTAGGCCTGCGGGCGCCTGACCTTCAAATATCAGGACCGCCTGACCCGGATCGTTTGCTTCTATCCAGCGCGCGTCGCCTACCAGTAATTCCACACCGTAAGCCTGCGCCAGATACATTGCGGACCAGGTAGACCCCGAATACTTGATCGGCCGATGTTCAGCCGCGGCAGCCATGAACCATTCTGCAACTTGCGGTTGTAGAGTCGCACTGAAATCTCGCAAAAACAATCCTGTCTGTACAGTCGCGCCAAAAAGACCGAGTAATATTGCACCCGCGCCAAGCTCGCGAATTCTCTGTGAGGCCGACAGGAGTTTTGTTACACATAACAACACCGCGCTAGCACAGACAACCCAGAACGGGTACAAGACAGCCAGTGAGCGCGCCAACATCAACGACCGACCAACTCCAGCTTGAAGGGAATAAAACAAGGCGGCTCCTAAAAATGAAAGGCCAAGTGCCATGCCCGTCTTGTTGCCCCGAAACACAAAAGGTACAAGCGTACCAAGTGCCAATACGGCGCTGTTTGAAGCACCGTTATTGCTTACGACCGTTTCCATCAGCCACCACCAATTGGGGTGCGCAACCGCAGCAAGACCCGCTACAGTCGCTCCCGAGAACTTTGATATAACAGCAAGTATTCCGCGTGACCAAATTAATGGGTCGCCTGTATAAATAAAGAACAGTCCCTCCACACAAACCAATGGTGCGAGGCCACCAAAGACTAACTGGAGCTTACTGCGCCATGGCAGATATCTGATGTGAGTCACAAACAAGCTGCAAACCGAGAATACGATGGGCACAAGAGCATTAAAGTGGGCGACAAAAGACAAACCAAACCAGAAGCCAGCCCATCCCCACTGTTTACGCTGCACTGCAAGCCACGCAAGCAGCAAGCAGGGCACTTGATAGCCAAAATAGGTGTGGCTGAAGAACTGAAATGCCGGTAGTGCCGTTAGAAACAACACCGCAAACATTCCGCCACACCGGGATTTCGTCAGCAATCTAGACAGTTCATAGGTGGTTACAACACTGACCACAGATGCCCCAGCCAACAGAGCGGTTTCCCAATTTGGCGACGGTCCGAAGAACACGAATAGCGGCGTCAGCAGCACAACCGCCAACATTTTCTCAGTCACATGTTCCCAGCACCCCTGCGACCATGCGAGTGCAACGTAATCCTGTGCAGGCGTGTCACCCTGTATGAAATAGGCACTGCCCGGTGTAGTTGCCAGCCAGAACAATAGTGTCACAGCACCGACCGCAGCCAGATCAAGGCGGAGATTCTTTGCCCGAAGCGCAAAAAGCTGCTGTGTGTGTGGCTTATGCATACCTACGGCTATTGTCGCACCTGCAGCGCCTACCCACTTATGTTTTTCCACTCCTATGCCGAAGCAAGTGTTATCTTGGCTCCCCTCACTTCTCCAAAAACGGCTTGTTTGTCGATATCAGTGTTGCGCACTAACCTTCCATCAGCCACGGCGAGGTCATGCTGCCGTTTCGGTCAAAACTCAGCGGCACCTCACCCACAATCGTCAAGCGCGGGTGCGCTTCCACTTGGGCGCGCAGCGCCTGGCTTACCCACAACTTCTCCGCCGTGAGCGTATTGCGCGCAAAAACGAAGGACACCGCACTGCCCGGCGCAGCGCCGCAGGTGCGCACCGCCACTTCCAGCGCGCGCTGGTCGTCCGCCATGGTGATCGGGATGGTGCTGCGCTTGAGGCCAAAGGTGGTGGCCGTCACCGCGTTGGTATAGGTTGCAACAAAGTCAATCTTGTTTACGGCGCGCAGTGTAGTCACATCAGCCAGGCCAATGCCCGAGGCATTGCCGTGGGTTGCCTCTGTCAAATCCAGAACAACGATAGCGCCAATATCCAGCCGGTCATCCGGCTCGGGCTGGCGGTTCACCAGTAGGCGGCCAATCACATTTGTGTCCATGCCTGTGCCACTGATGTTCTTGCCCAGTTCGCGCATTACCAGCACATCCATGGCAGCAAACGGCAGGCTCGGCATCAGGGATTTGGCTTTGCGCAGCAGCAACTCTTCGGCTTCGGTGCCAATATCTTTTGCGGCCAGCCAACTGATCTCGGCTGTTTCCTCGCGCGCATTCTCAATGATGGCGATGGCGCCGCGCACGTTTGTGTTTGCGGCATACACGCGGGCAGCTGGCGCCAAAAAGCGCTGGAAGCCACTCGTGCCATACGCGTGCATCATCTCCGCCCCGCACTGCTTGCCAAGCCCAATCACTTCCATCTTCGCCGGCCCGCTTTCCAGCTTGCCATGAAAGTCTGTGTGCGGCTTGATTCGGCTAAGCAGAATTGTGTGGTTGGCGGCGGCGCTGCGAATGTCCTGGTGCAGCTCAGGGCCGTCCGGGATGCGGCCCACCGCCTGCACTTCCATTGTCACGCGCAGCTCGCAGCCCATCGTGGCTTCGGTTACCCCCATTGATTCCAACAACTCGGTTTGGCCGGCACTGGTGGCGCCGCCATGGCTGCCCATCACAGCAACAATAAAAGGCTGGGCGCCGTGGGCCTTGAGGCAGCCCACTGTTGCGCGGGCAATCGCGGCAATATTTGCAATGCCGCGCGAGCCAACACCCACCGCGACAGTTTCGCCGGGCCGGACCAGCGCCAACAAACCACCCGCTTCAAGCGCAGCGGTAACCGCCCCGGAAACATCGTCCACCCGTGGCGCAACAAAATTCTGGTGCACCTCCAGTAGTTTTTCCGGCAAGTCCGCCTTGAACCGCATTTGCTTGCTTGCTTCGCTTAGTGTTTGTAGCATACGCACCTCTGTTCCCCCCGCAGTTTAGCGGGACGCTAATTATGTATTCCTCTTATCTCTCTTAATGAATCGTAGTAGCCGTAGTACTGTGGAAAACTCTAGTAACCTTCGGCACGAAAGTTTTTCAAATTAAAACCAGCGGTTTTGGCAACAATTCTTTTTCTTCAATCAGCCACCGCCTACAGTATAAGGATAAGCAGGGGATAAAAACTAGATGTGGTTGGCCGGATTCTTTTGCATCCAGCCAGGGGCCGGCAGCTCCGGTGGCGCGGGCTGTTTTCGGCTTTTTGGCGCGGTTTTTGCCCCTTGGGCGGCAAGGCTTAAAAGATTATCCCCCTCAAACCCAAGTTATCCACAGAAAAGCGCTGGTTATCCACAGGGCGCCGCGCGCGCGACAAAAAACCGTCACTTGCGGGTTTTGGTTGTTATCGGTTGCTGGGGTTCGTTATTTTGCGCTGTAAAGCGCCTCGCGGATGAGCGCTGCCTCCCGCCGTAGCTTGTCGTCCGTGTCCACCAAGCCGCGCAGCTTTTCGTAGCCATACTTGATGGTGGTGTGGTCGCGGCCGCCCAGTGCATCGCCAATCTGTGGCAGCGAGGCCGCGGTTTCTTCGCGCATGATAAACATCGCCATCTGGCGCGGCAGGGCAATTTGCTGCGAGCGGTCGCGCCCACACAGGTCCGCCACGGTCAGGTCATAAAAAGCGGCGACAGCTGCCACGACACTCGTAGTGGAAACAGTGCGCTGTTGCGGGCGCAAATTGGCAAGCACGCGGTTGGCAAGCGCCTCATCCAGCGGCAGGCCAAGCAGTGCAGACTGCGCCAGAACCTGGTTGAGGGCGCCCTCGAGTTCGCGCACATTGCTTTGCACGCGCTGTGCAATCAGCGCTAGCACTGCCGCGGGCACGCTCTGTCCCAGGGCTTCAGCTTTGTTGCGCAGGATGGCGTTGCGCGTTTCTGCGTCCGGTGTTTGAATATCCACCAAAAGGCCCCACTCAAACCGCGAGCGCAGGCGCTCGGCCAGCGTCATCATGGCCTTTGGCGAGCGGTCCGACGAAAGCACCAGCTGTTTGTTCTGCCCATGCAATGTGTTGAAGGTGTGAAACAGCTCTTCCTGGGTGGCGTCTTTGCCGGCAATGAACTGCACATCATCCACCAGCAGCACATCGATTGTGCGGTATTTTTCGCGAAAGGCGCCGGTGGTGTGCGTGCGGATGGCGTTGATCAGATCGTTGGTGAATTCTTCGGCCGCTACATAAAGTACGCGCAAGCCCTGGCGGGCACTTGCGTTGCCAATCGCCTGCAGCAGGTGGGTTTTGCCGAGGCCCACGCCGCCGTGCAAAAACAGCGGGTTGTATGCGCCGGCCGGTGATTCGCTGACGGCGCGCGCCGCAGCGTGCGCCATGCGGTTGTGCGCACCAACCACAAAGTTCTCAAAAATGTAGCGCGGGTTGAGGCTGGGAGTTTCTGGCACTTCAATTTCTGCAGCGGGCAAAAGCACTTTGGCGCCCACCAATGGCTCAGCTGCGGGTGCGTCGTTGCCGGACACGGAGAAGCGCACCTCAACCGTGCGGCCGACAATGCCCGAGAGGGTGCGCGCGATTGTGGCGTGCAGGCGCCGCTCCAGCCAGTCTTTGGCGTAGCCGGAAGCCACACCAACCACAAACAAGCCTTCCTCGTGTGCCAGCACACGCGAGCCGCGCAGCCACGTGTCAAATGTGGCCGGGGTCATCTGCAGTTGCAGTTCACCCAGCGCTGCCTGCCAGATTTGCTCCGGCTTCATTTACAACTGCCCGGCGCAGCGCACAGCCGCCGGGGCCCGCAAATTAATAATGCCAACGATTAGTCCTCAATAAACATACAAGGCGCCGGCTGCTTGCACAACCTGGCGCCGCAAAACTATTATTCAATTGTTCAAAGAACTCAGAACCTGCGCACCGGCGTTGGGTTCTGCCCCGCGCGAGCCGCACCCTGTTTGGCGCACGCATCCAACTCCACCCTGCCAGTGGGCGCGAATTATAACAAGCTGGCAGAGCGCGAGTCAATGGCAATCTTGGCGCAAAGCTTAAGTTTTTGAAAAACTTAAGCCTGGCTGTGCAACGCCGGCGGCAAAAAACACCGCGCGAATTTCAGCGCCTAATTACGCCTGCAAAGCGTGCACAACGCCAGCCAGGCGTTTTATGCCCTCTTCCAAATCTACGGGAGAAAGGGCACAGTATGGCAGGCGCAGAAAGCGCTCACCACCGCCATTGCTGAAGAATCCCCGGCCATCAGCTAAATTCAAGCCTACCAGCGCGGCAGCCGTGCGCACGTCACTGGTATTCACACCTTCCGGCAAAGTGAGCGAAAGAAAGAAGCCGCCTTGCGGGCGCGTAGGCGCCGTTTCAGGCAAATGCTTGTCGAGCGCGGCCAAAGTGGCTGCCAGGCGCGGCGCGTACAGCGCCAGCAGGCGCTCCACTTGCGGCTCTAAATATCCAGCCGCACAATACTCGTACACAATTCCGTGCGCCAGCAAACCGGGCGAAATGTAGGTGTCTTCCGCAACCTTCGCAATGCGTTGCAGCAGGCCGGCATCGCCGATGGCAAAGCCAAAGCGCGGCCCCGGGCCGATGAGCTTGCTGTAAGATGACATCAACAGCACTACATCCGGCGCCAATTCAATCAGAGCGGGCTCTGCCTGGCCGCTGTAGCGCAGCGACCGGTAGGGGCAGTCCTCGAGCAAAAAGAAGTTGTGCGAGCGCGCGAGCTCCACCAGGCGCTCGCGTTTTGCGCGCGAACAGGTGGCACCAGACGGATTTTGAAAGTCCGGGATTACGTAAAAAAAGCGCGGGTGGTGAATGCGCAGCGCCTGCTCGAGCGCGTCAATGTCCGGCCCATCGGCCTCCAGTGGAATTCCCACCACACGCGCGCCCGCTTTGCGCAGCGTAGTGAGTGTGCGGTCGTACGTGGGCTCTTCCACAAAAACGGCATCGCCGGGCGCTAAAAGCGCCGCACCCAGAAACTCCACAATTTGCAGCGAGCCGTTGCTGCACAGCACGCTTTCCACCGCCACGCCGTAGCGCGCCGCCAGCCATTCCCGCATTGGCAAGAAGCCACTGGCCGGCCCGTACTGCAGGATGGTGGCGCTGTGATTGCGCAGCGCATTTTCGGCGGCAATGGCCAGCTGCGCGGCCGGAAATGATTCGGTGGCCGGCACGCCGCGCGTAAAGTTGATGGGCTTGGGGTCTGCCATGTGCGTCGCCCGTTATTGCGGGCTGCTGCCTAAATGCTGCAGCAGCGCGCGCAAGCCAAGCGCATAAGAGTTCCAGCCAAAGCCGGCAATTGCGCCCACGCACACGGGCGCCAGCAGCGAGCGCTGCCGGAATTCCTCGCGCGCATGAATATTGGAGAGGTGCACTTCCACAACGGGCAGGGCCACGGCGCTGATGGCGTCGCGCAACGCGATGGAAGTGTGGCTGTAGGCGCCGGGGTTGAACACTACGCCTTGCGCCCAGGCGCGGGCTTCATGTAATGCGTCAACCAGGGCGCCCTCGTGGTTGGATTGCAGCGCGCGGGTGCTGGCGCCCAGCGTTGCCGCCAGCTCGGCCAGGCGCCCATTTATGTCGGCGAGGGTGTCGCGCCCGTACACAGCCGGCTCGCGTGTGCCAAGCAGGTTCAAGTTGGGGCCGTGGAGTAAAAGAATGTTGAGCATCAGTGCAGTGCTTCAGGTGCACACGCTTTCGATGGCCGCCATGATGTCGGCATCGTTTGCATGCACGCCGTATTCTACCAAGCCCGGCGCGCGCGGCAGTGCAAAGGCCAACTGGCCGGCTTGCTTTTTCTTGTCGCGCTGCATTGCGGCGCGCACCTGCTGTGCGTGCAAGCCACGCTGCGCCACGGGCAGGCCCAGCTGCAGCAGGCGCGCGCGAATGGTGGCGGGCAAGGCGGCATCCGCCAGCTGCAGGCGCACAGCCAGCTGCGCTTCCGCCAGCAGGCCAATTCCAATCGCAAAGCCGTGCGGCAGTGTGTAGCCGCAAGCTGCCTCAATCCCATGCCCGATGGTGTGGCCTACATTTAATTTTGCACGCTCGCCGTGCTCAAGCGGGTCGCGCGCAACAATATCCAGTTTGACCTGGATGGCGCGCTGCAGCAGTGCGCGTGGCAGCGGGGCTGCTGCCGGCAGCTCGGCAAACAATGCCGCATCAGCAATCAAGCCGTGCTTGAGCGCCTCTGCCAAGCCGGCAGCATGCTGGGCGGGCGGCAAAGTGGCCAGCACACACGGGTCGCTGACCACCAGTGCCGGCGGATGAAATGCACCCACCAGATTTTTTCCCTGCGGCAGATCCACCCCCACTTTGCCGCCGAGGCTGGCATCCACCATTGCCAGCAGTGTGGTGGGCGCGTTGATCCAGCGCACACCGCGCATATAGGTTGCAGCCGCAAAGCCCGCCATGTCCCCCAGCACACCGCCGCCCAATGCCAGCACAACGCTGCCGCGCTCGAGGCCGTGATCCAAAAATGCGTCGTATAGCAGGCGCATGGTTGCGAGTGTTTTGTGTGCTTCACCAGCGGGCACACTGCAAACGGGCACGCCAAGCCGGCTGCCCAGCGCCGTGCCCCACAGCGGCGCGACGTTTGTGTCAGTGACGATAAGCGCGGGCAGCGGCAGGCCCGCTTGCTGCAGCACGCGCGGCAGATATTGCAGCGCACCGCTGCCCAGCAGCAGCGCCGGGCTGCTTTCATTCTGGCGCGGCGGCTGCCACGCAAGCGCTTCCGCCAGGATGCGTTGCGCCACCACTTGCGGTGCAAGCCCGTCTGTGGGCAGCTGCAGGGCAAAAGAATCGTAGAGCTGCTGGCGCTGTGCAAGCAGCTGCTCCAGCTGCAACTCGCCATCTGCGGCGGGCTGCAGCAGCGGGCGCGTGCGATCGCCGGAGAGGCGCGCGCGGATGGTGGCAGCGCTGGCGCGCAAGCACACCACCGGGCCACTGGCCTCCAGCGCGGTGCGGTTGTTGGCGTCCAGCAGTGCGCCGCCACCGGTGGCAATCACCAGATTGTCGCGTTGGGCCAGCTGCAAGATGGCAGCGCGCTCGCGGGCGCGGAAGCGCAGCTCACCCTCGCTGGCAAACAATTCCGCAACCGTGCTGCCCGTCGCGGACTCTATGTGCGCATCCACGTCCACAAAATCACACTGCATCAGCCGCGCACACAGCTTGCCCACGGTGGTTTTGCCGGAGCCGGGCGGGCCGTAAAGGCTTAGATTCATGGAGAAAATGATGCGGTGGCGCGCAAACTTGAGGCGCAACCGGCAACAATGATTATACGCGTGCGCCGCAGCGCAGGCGCAAAAGTTTGCGCGTTCAAAACGGATAGACGCGCGCGGCGTTCACGGTTACCATCGCGTTGGATGAAGACCGCAACCGGAAACTCCGCGCCGGCGCTGAGCGCGGCGCGCTGCTGGCAGGCGGTGCTGCGCCGCAATCGCTGGTTCGACGGCGTGTTTGTTTATGGCGTGCGCTCCACCGGCATCTACTGCCGGCCGTCTTGTGCGGCGCGCAAACCGCAGCGCAAGCAGGCGCAGTTTTTTGCACTGCCGGCCAGTGCCGAGCGCGCGGGTTACCGCGCCTGCCTGCGCTGCCATCCGCAGCGTTCCGGTGAGGATGCAGTGGCTGCCGAGCGCGTGCTGGAGATGTGCCAGTATATTGACGCCCACATTATGGAGCGCCTGACACTGGGTTACCTTGCATTGGTTTTTAATCTACCGGCGCGCCAGCTTGCAAAAATGTTCCGGCAGGTGGCCGGCCTTACACCGCAGCAATACCAGGCGGCTGCGCGCCTCAACCAGTTCAAGGGAGCAGTGCGCGGCGGCGCGCGGATCACAACCGCCATGCACGCTGCGGGGTTCAGCTCCAGCAGCCGGCTGTACTCTGCAAGCTTCGGGCTTACGCCGCGCAGCTACGCGCGCGGTGCAGCTGGCCAACGCATCTGGCAGCATGTGGCGCGCTGCTATCTGGGATATGTGCTGGTGGCTGCCACGGAGCGCGGTGTGTGCGCGGTGGAGTTGGGCGCCAGCCGCAGCGCTCTGTTGCGCCGCATGCGGGCGGAATTTCCGCAAGCGCACTTGCTGCCCGGTGATGTGCGCTTGCGGCACTGGGTGGCTGCCATCTTGCGGGACCTGACGGGGCGCGGCCCGGTGGCTGCGCTGCCGCTGGATGTGCGCGCCAGCGTGTTTCAGGCGCAAGTGTGGCGGGCACTGCAAACCATTCCCAGCGGCGAGACGCGCACTTACCAGCAGGTGGCAGTGGGCATCGGGCGGCCGCGCGCAGTGCGCGCCGTGGCACAGGCGTGCGCTGCAAACCCGGTGGCGCTGCTGGTGCCGTGCCATCGCGTGGTGCGGGCCGGCGGTGCGCTTGCCGGCTACCGTTGGGGCGTGGCGCGCAAGCAAGCACTGTTGGCGCGCGAGCAGCGCCGCAAAACGCAGCGCAAATAACAGCGCCCGCGCGCATAGGTGAAGCGCTGGTCAAAGTCCAGCCGTTATAATCTGGCAGCACAGGCGGCATTCAAACTGCCGCGCATAAAAATTGCTGGCGCTGCTTCACTTGGCAGCCCATTGCGCTGCCTTCCTTCGCTCACATGAAACTAACTGCGTATCTGATGCTGGGTGTCGGGCTGTTCTTAATGAGCTGGTCCGCAGTGCTGATGGTTTTGGCTGCGGCGCCCGGTCCGGTAAGCAGCTTTTACCGCTTGCTGATTGGCATGCTGCTGATGGCCGGCCCGTTCGGGCTGCGCGTGCGCGCGCTGGGCTGGCCCACGCGCCGCCAGCTGGCGGTGGCAGCGCTGGCCGGCGTGTTTTTTGCCGGCGACATGGCGCTGTGGTCCACGGGTGTGATGCTGGCGGGTGTGGCCAGCCCCACACTACTGGCCAACACCGCGCCCATTTGGGTGGGCCTGGGCGCGGTGGTATTTTTTCGGGAGCAGCCACCAGCGCTGTTTTGGGCGGGTTTGGTGCTGGCCTTTGCCGGCACGCTTTCCATTTTGGGGCCGGATGTGCTGCTCAACGCCCGCCTGAACTGGGGCGCCGTGCTGGGGTTGGGAGCCGGCTTGTTCTACGCCGGCTATCAACTCATCACGCAAAAGGGGCGCCAAAAGCAGGACACCCTCTCATTCTTCTGGCTTTCTGTTTCTGCCAGCACCATCGTTTTGCTGTTTGTAAATCTGGGCTTTGGCTTGCCGCTAGCGGGGTACTCACCCGCTACGTATTATTATTTTTTGTTGATGGGCGTTGTGGTGCAAGTGGGCGGCTACTTGTTAATTAACGCTGCGCAGGGGCGCCTGCCGGCCACACTGGTAGCCACCACGCTGCTGGTACAACCCATCTTGAGTGCGTTGCAGGCTGCATGGCTGCTGGATGAGCGCTTTACTGTGTGGCAGGTGGCGGGCGGCGCACTGATTGTGTCTGGTGTGCTGCTGGTGCATCTTAGTGCGCGCAATGGCGCAGTGGCGGCTGCGTAAGATGCTGCGCAGCGCCTGGTCCCAAATGCGCGCCAACCCGCTGCTGCGCCACTTGCTGCAAGTGGATGCGGTGGTGCCGGTGCGCCCGGCGCACGAAGTGGCAGCCGAAGTTGAGCGCAACTATAAATGGAACTTCACTGTGAACGCAGCCGATGGCGCGCTGTTCTTCCTGGGGCGCAGCTTTATGAGCGCCAGCACTCTGGTGCCGCTCTTCATCAGCAAGCTCACTACTGCGCCGCTGGTTTTGGGGCTGGCAGCCGTCATTACGCAAAGCGCGTGGTTCCTGCCGCAGCTCTTCATGGCAAACTTAACGCAGCGCCTGCCGCACAAGAAGCCGCTGGTGGTGTGGTTGGGCTTGTTTTCCGAGCGCCTGCCGCTGGTGTTGATGGCGGCGGCGCCACTTCTTGCGCTGCGCGCACCGCGCTTGGCGCTTGTTCTTTTCATGCTGGCGCTGGCCTGGCATCATGTGGGTGCGGGCGTGATTGCCCCCGCCTGGCAGGAACTGGTGGAGCGCTGCTTTCCAGTGGACCGGCGCGGCTTCTTTTTGGGCTTCACGTCTTTTGCGGGCACCGGCACCGGTTTGCTGGGCGCCGGGCTGTGCACTTGGATTCTGGTGCGCTTTGCCTTTCCCCTCAACTTCTTTTACATTTTTTGCATCGCTGCCGGCTGCAATGCTTTTTGTATTTTTATACTGGCGCTAACGCGCGAGCCGCTGCCGGCAGCTGCGCCGGTGCGCCGCACGCACTCTGAGTTCTGGGCGGCGCTGCCGCGCATTCTGCGCACGGAGCACAACTTTCGGCGCTTCCTGCTGGCGCGCATGCTGCTGGCATTTGGCGACTTGGGCCTGGGCTTTGTGCTGGTGGCAATGGTGCAGCGCCTGAATGTGTCGGACAGCACGGCGGGCATTTACACTGCACTGATGCTGGCGGGCACTGCTGTTTCCAATTTGGCTTCCGGCTGGCTGGCAGACCATTACGGCCATAAATTTTCCTTGGAAACGGCAGCACTCGCCGGTGTGCTGGCTTACAGCCTTGCCGTGTGGGCGCCGGGCTTGATGTGGAGTTACGTTACGTTTGCGCTACTGGGTTACGGCATTGGCGCAATGGTGGTTTCTGGAACTTTGGTGGTGCTGGAGCTCGGCGATGCCGCAGAGCGCAGCACTTACATTGGTTTGTGGAACACAACCGTGGGCGTGGCTGCAGCCGCGGCGCCGCTGCTGGGTGCGGGCTTGGCCGCGCTGGGCTACGGCGTTGTGTTTGCGGTTGGCGCGGCCTTCAACCTGCTGGCGCTGCTGGCGCTGCACTGGTGGGTGCAGGATCCACGCAGCCTGCCCGCCGCCGCCAAGCTGGATAATTAATGATTGAAGAAGGTGTACACCATGCGTGAGATGTTGGCCACCAGCGGCGCTGTGCGCTGCCACTCCAGATAGCCCTCGCGCCACAGGTAAACCACCAGCACATAATCGCCGGCGGGCGAGAACACAATGCCGGCATCGCCGATGGTGTCGCCCTCGCTAAAACCGTGTTTGTGCGCCACCACGCTGCCCTCCGGCACGCCGGCTTCTATCAGCGTGGCAATGTCATTGCGCTTCAGCAGGTCCACAATCGCTGCGCACTCCGCCTGCGTAATCTGGCCGGGAAACACCAGCGGCAAAAGGCCGCCGCCGCTGCTGGCGCACTGGTACAAGCCAGTCATCAATACCGCCATGTCCGCCGGCGTTGTTTGCATGTATGGATCAGGATAGGTATTGAAGTCTGTGCGCTGATTGGCGGGCGTGTTAAGTTTTGGCGGCGGATCCCGCTGGTCAAAGTAGCCGGCCATAAAAGTGTTTTGCAAGCCCAGCTGGCGCAAGTGGCTTGTGAGATTTTCGGCACCGCGCTGCATCTCGCCTTCGCCCAGCTCCATCAACAAAATATTGGCATGCACATTGGATGACTTGACGATTGTGCCCTCAATCACGTTTATTTCGTCCAGCACCGGGTCAGTGTCCAGCCGCCGGTACGTGTCGATAAGTATTGGCACTTTCATGATACTCATGCCGGCATAGGCTACATCGGGATTCAGGCTCAACTCGTTGCCGGTCTTTAAGTCCACCACCACCAGGCTGAGCAGGCCGTCAAAGCCGGCTTGGCGCACATAGTCCTGGGCCAGCGTGCCCAGCGTTTGCATGGTGGGCGCAGCCTGTGATACGGGCGCAATCGTGAGCGCGGCACGGCGGTTATCCGGCACGCGCAGTGCCATGTCAATCACCGTCATGGAAGACTCAACATCAAGCGCATAACCGGGCCGCCCTTCGCTGATATTGAAGGTGCCGATGTCTGCGACAGGGGCGGCGGGCGCCAGATCGTAGCGCGCAGCTGTGTCCAGCAGCATTGTGCGCAGCTGCGCCGGCGAGTAGTCCAGTGCCAGCGGCACATTGAAGCCGCTCACCGGCCGCTGCCAAAGATCATCCCAAAACGCAGACCAGAAGTTGGCGCCGGTGCGGTACGTTTCGGCCTGTGCCAGCATCGAGTCGGTGTCGAGGCGCAGGCTGATTTGGGCGGGGTCTAACAGCAGCGTTTGGTCAATGTAGTGCAGCTCCACCGGCGCACCATAGGCGGTGCGCAAAAGCGCTGCTGCCTGCTCCGGCGCCAAGTTGCCCACGGGCAGCCCGGCCATGATGGTGCCCGGCGCCAGCGCGCTGCGCGCACCCTGAAAGCCCACCAATTCCAGCAGCAGCGCGCCGATGGCAACCAGCATGCACAGGATTGTGAGCCACTCGAAGAGTGTGGAGTTGGCGCGCGCGCTCACTTCGAATCGGCCGAAAAAAAGTATAGCATGCGGCCCAATTATTTGACGCACTGCCGGCCGCAGCCATATACTCCATGCAACTCAGGCCACGGAGAAACCTTGCCATGCCACCACTTGTAGAAAACGTGAAGCAGATTTTTGAGCGGATGCCGGCGCATTTTGTGGCGGAGAAAGCCGGCTCAATCAACGCCGTGATCCAGATGGATTTGGCGGGCGAGCAGGGCGGGCAATGGCAGCTGCTGATAGCGGATGGCGCGCTGCAGGTGCAAAGCGGCAGCCACCCCAGCCCCAACATGACCATGGAACTGTCTGCGGCAGACTGGTTAAAAGTGGTGAACGGCGAGGCGAATGCAATGGCGCTATTCATGGGCGGAAAAATTAAGGTCAAAGGCGACATGTCGCTGGCGCTGAAGATGCAAAACTTTTTCAAGTTCTAATCGATGGACCGGCACCAACTGCGACTGAACCAGGCCAGCGGCATAATTGTGGCGCTGGTGGGTGCGCTGATGACAGCCAATTTTTGGCCGCCTGTGCGTGCGCTGCTTGGCGGCTGGCCGGGCGCCATTATGTGGGGCGTGGCCATCGGTGCACTGGCCGGCTCGGTCAGCGAGCTGCATGTGCTGGGGCGCATCTTTACCCGCCGGGACAACCGCCTCCTCAACACGCTCGTTGCACTTGTATTGCCGCTGGGTGTGGGTTTGTTGCTGGCTGCCGCCATCGGCGCGGCACGCCAATAACGCGCACCGTCTGCGATACAATTCGGGAAACACGGAGGATACATGTCCACTTCAGAAGTAGTTCATTTGACCGATGCGGCGTTTGACAAGGCGGTATTGAAGTCCACAGTGCCGGTGCTTGTGGATTTTTGGGCGCCGTGGTGCGGGCCCTGCCGGCAAATTGCCCCGATCCTTGATGCGCTGGCCACCAAGTACGATGGCAAAATAGTTGTGGCCAAGGTGAATGTTGACGAGAACCAGCAGTATGCCGGGCAGTACGGCATTCAGGGCATTCCCGCGCTGTTGTTTTTTAAGGGCGGACAGGTGGTGGATAAAATAGTGGGCGCCGGCCCGGCCAAGGTGTACGAACAAAAGATAGAAGCGGTGCTGGCGGCGGTTTAAAGCGCGCCAGCGCAGAGCGCATGGTATACTGCGCGCCGTGGGGCGCACAGCAGTGCATTTACAAAACATAACGGGCAGCAACATGTCCGCACCGCAGTGGGGAGAGCAAAACCAACAGCTCTCCCCACTGCGCTTTTTAATCCCTTGGCAAACGCCACGCGCAACATGACAAAATTTATCCTGGTGACCGGTGGTGTTGTGAGCTCTGTGGGCAAGGGTATTGTGGTGGCTGCCATGGGCCGCATGCTCAAGGAGCGCGGCGTCAGCGTCTCAGTGCAAAAGCTGGACCCGTATATCAACGTGGATCCCGGCACCATGTCCCCGTACCAGCACGGCGAAGTGTTTGTTACCGATGACGGGGCGGAAACCGACCTTGACCTCGGGCACTACGAGCGCTTCATTGACATCAACCTGCGGCGTGTGTGCAATGTAACCACCGGCCAGATTTACTCGGAAGTGATTGGCGCAGAGCGCCGCGGCGACTACCTGGGCGGCACCATTCAGGTTATTCCGCATATTACAAATGAGATCAAGCGCCGCATCGGGCTGGTGGCGGCGGAGACCGGCGCTGCCGTGGTGCTGGTGGAAGTGGGCGGCACGGTCGGCGACATTGAGAGCTTGCCATTTTTGGAGGCACTGCGCCAGATGCGCAATGATGTGGGGCGCGCCAACACGCTGTATGTGCATGTTACGTGGCTGCCGCATATCGGCGCCACCGGCGAGCTGAAGACCAAGCCCACGCAGCATTCAGCGCGCGAGCTGCGCTCCATTGGCATTACGCCGGATGTGATTGTGGCGCGTGCCGATCATCCCATCAGCGTGGAGCTGTGCGACAAGATTGCTCTGTTTTGCGATGTACCCAAAGCGGCCGTGTTCCCGCTGCCCACGGCCACTTCGCTTTACGAGGTGCCGCTGCAGCTTGATGAGCAGGGCCTCGGCAGCCTGCTGGTGGAGCGGCTTGGGCTGGCGGAAGGTGCGCATGCACCGGACTGGGCGAAGTGGCAAACCATGATTCAACACATGCGCCGCAGCAAACCGGGCGTGCGCGTGGCGGTGGTGGGCAAGTATGTGGAACTGGAGGATGCCTACATCAGTGTGCGCGAAGCGCTGCGCCATGCGGGCGTGGCCAATGAGCGCGAGCTGGAGCTGCACTGGGTGCAGGCCGGAGACTTGGAGAAGGGGCGCAACTGGGACGCGCTGCACACTTGTGATGGCATTGTGGTGCCGGGCGGTTTTGGCGAGCGCGGCATTGAGGGAAAAATTCTTGCGGCCAACTGGGCGCGTGAAAAGCGCATTCCCTATCTGGGGCTGTGCCTCGGCATGCAGGTGATGTGCGTGGAGTTTGCGCGCTTTGCGTTGGGGGCGGAGGACGCCAACTCCACCGAGTTTGATGCTGCCACGGACCATCCTGTGATTGACCTGATGCCGGACCAGCGCGGGCTGCACCAGAAGGGCGGCACGATGCGCCTGGGTGTTTACCCGTGCCGCTTGCTGCCGGGCTCGGTTGCTGCGCGCGCGTATGAAGTTGAGAACGGTGATGAAGTGCTGGAGCGCCACCGCCATCGCTTTGAATTTAATAATCACTATCGGGCGCTGCTCGGCGAGCACGGGCTGGTGTTCTCCGGGGTTTCACCGGACGATCAGCTGGTGGAGATTACGGAGCTGGCCGGGCATCCCTTCATGCTGGGCAGCCAGTTTCACCCGGAATTTTTGTCGCGGCCCAACCGGCCGCATCCGCTGTTTCGCGCGTTCATTGCTGCGGCTGCGCAATATGCAAACAGCAGTGCTAATCGCGCTGCCCGCAGTGCCGCTGCGTGAACGGGCGGCGCGCCAACCCACTGCACGGATATCCGGCAACCCGCAAACGCTTGGCGATCCGCCGCCAAATCTTGAGGCAGGCGTCCTCAGGACAGGCCTCGGAGGCAATCGGAAAATCACTGTGCGTGCGGAATTGCATTAATATGAAGCGACTGGGAGCAAAGAATGGGCAGGCAGGCTTGGTGCGGGATTAAGCGCCGGCTTTTGCCATAAAATATGTACAGCATACTGTTAAAAATGTGACACGAGATACCATTTGTGCTATAGTTCACTAATCAAATCGCGGAGAATACAGAATATATGACCGCTCAGGCACTTCAGGCTCCGGTAGTTGCGCCGCTCTCACGCCGCGAGTTCTTGTATTACATTTGGGGCGCATCCATGACGCTGTTCATGGCGCAAATGGGCGGGGCAATTCTGTGGTTCGCTTTCCCGCGCTTCAAAGAAGGCGAGTTTGGCGGCATCATTACCGTGCCCGTTACCGATATTCCGGCTGTAGACTCTGGACCCAAAGACCTGCCGGACGCCCGCGTGTGGCTGGTGAACTTGGGTGGCGGGCGCGTGGGTGACCCGCGCCAGCCAGTGGACTATCCGGTGCAGACGGGCGTAAAGGCGCTCTACAAGATTTGTGTGCATCTGGGCTGCCTTTACAAATGGGCGCCTGCAAATGACCGCTTTGAATGCCCATGCCATGGTTCCAAATATCTGACGAGCGGTTCGCGCGTGGATGGCCCGGCGCGCCGCAACTTGGACACCTTCCCGATCGAGTTTGTGGATGCGGACGGCAAAGTGCTCGCGTCATCGGCGCCCACCGGCGCGGCTGGCGTGGACGAGAACGCCGCACTGGAAGTACCGAAAGGGGCTGTGGCGCTGCGCATCAACACTGCCTTCCGGGTACAGGGCGCAAGCAACACGCAGCCCGGCGGCGGTTTATAAAATATTTTGTAACCTGCAAAGGAATTAACAATCACCATGGCCTTGTTCAAGCTTCACGTCCCCATTCTCGATGACATCAAAACCAAGGGCTGGCGCAGTGCGCTGGTAGCCACGGTAGACCAGACGGTTGAGCGCATTACTGCCGGCATCAACATCGGCGAGATTCGCTCCATCTTGCGCGGCGAGGCGCCCAGGCGCCCCAACCCGCGCGTCAAGCCGCACGCAGACGGGTTTTGGATGCACATGCGCCCCACCTTCTTTCACGAGCAGGTGATGTCGCTCTACCCAACCTTCCGGCTGGGCTGGTTGACGACTTACATGCTGGTGTTTGAAACCATCACCGGGCTGTTCCTGATGTTGTGGTACACGCCTTCACCGGACATTGCCTACACCAACATGCTCAGCCTGCTGAGCAATGTGCCGTTTGGCCTGTTCATGCGCGATCTGCACCGGCTCGGGGCGGAGTTGATGGTGATGCTGGTTCTTCTCCACATGCTGCGCACATTTGTAACTGGCAGCTACAAGAAGCCGCGCCAGTTCACCTGGTTTACCGGTGGCGTGCTGCTGTTGCTTACCTTGTTTCTTTCCTTCTCCGGCTACTTGCTGCCGTGGGATCAGCTTGCCTTGTGGGCCGTAACCATTGGCGCCTCCATGGCCGAAGCCACCCCGGTGGTGGGCCGTGAGGTGAACCTGCTGGTGCGGGGCGGTGCAGACATTGGCGCAAACGGCTTGCTGCGCTTTTACCTGTTGCATGTTTTTGCACTGCCATTGATTGCATTCATTTTTGTTGGCGTGCATTACTACAAGGTCATCATCCACGGCCACTCGCTGCCGCCGGGTGCGGAGAAGGTGGGCGAAGACACGGCGCGCAAGGTGCCGATGGAGCGCCGCCTGTACTTTTTGCCGGATGTGATGACGCGCGAGCTCTTCTGGACCGTGGGCTGGCTGGCGCTGATGGTATTCATGGTGACGTGGGGCGGCTGGCATGCCCCGCTGGAGCCGCACGCAGATTCGCAGATTACGCCTTTGCACACCACGGCGCCTTGGTACTTTCTGTGGTTGCAGGGCATGCTTAAGCTGGGCGACAAAGTTTTCTTTGGCGTGATTTTGCCGGGCATCCTCAGCGGGCTGCTGTTTGTAATGCCATATCTGGAAGTGGGACCAAGCCGGCGCTATGCCGACCGGCGCATCGGCCTCTCGATTGCGGCGCTGACGATTGTGATCATGTCCGTGCTGACGTTTATGGGAACGCCGTACTATGGCGTGTCCTCATCTCCGGACCAGGAAGTACTAACAACTCTGGCACCACAGACGCACCCTGGCCTGCTGCGCGGAACGGCGTATGACGAACTGCCGGTAGGTGAGTGGGTGGCATCCGGTTGGAACAATGCGCCCAGCCAGGGGTTACAAGCTGTGTTGCAGCTTTACAACCAGGAAATTGAGCGCTATGCCGACCAGCTGGTGAATGCAAAGGGCAAGATGTCCATCACCGAAATTCAAGCGGGCCTGAAGCAGGTCACCATGCAAGTAGAGTGGGAGAACAACGGCGCGCACGCCAGCGAACCACTCACGGTCTACCTGCATCGCGACTCTGCTTACGAGCATTAGGCGGGAGACAGGCATGATTACACGAGTGGCGCTGGGCACGGTCTTCATGGTGGCAACCCTGATGATCGTGAGTTTTACTGCAATCGATGAGCCGGCGCGCATGGCGCAATTTGAAAGCGGCTACCATGGCCGGTCGGTGGAAGCCGGGGCGGCGTTGTATGCAAACAATTGCGCCACCTGCCACGGTCCTGATGGCAAGGGAATTGCGGGGCGTGCGCCTGCGATCAACGCAGCGGACCTGTACAACGGCACGCGCTTCAAGGAGATTGGCTGGAGTGGCACCACGCACGACTATGTGCACGGTGCAATTGCCGGCGGCCGGCCGCGTGCATCAGCTGCGTTTGCAGACTATCCGCAGCGCATGCCCACTTGGAGCCGGGAATTTGGCGGCCCGCTGCGCCCCGACCAGGTGAACAACATTGTGGACTTTGTGATGAACTGGGAAGAGACCGCGCTGCTCGAGGTTGTGGCAGAAAAACCATCTGACTTTGTGGCCGTGGGCTTGGACCTGAAGGACCCGGTGCTGCCCAAAGGCGATGTAGCGCACGGCGAAAAACTGACGCAGACCTACGGCTGCGTGGCGTGCCACATGAACCCGGACATGAACGTTGCGCCCGGCCCTGGCTGGCCCGCCAAATACTACTCCGGCGGCGTATCCATTGCGGAGCGCGCTGCCACACGCTTCACGGCGGCGGACTATACCGGCAACGCCACCAGCGCCGAGGAATATCTGCGCGAATCCATTTTGCAGACCAATGTCTATGTAGTGCCGCCTTATGTGGCCAACATCATGCCCAAGATTTACGGCGAGCAAATGGCAGCGCAGGATCTGGCGGATGTGATTGCATATCTGCAGACGATCAAGTAAGCGCAACCACCGTGTAATGAAACAAAAAGCCCCGCTACACTGCGGGGCTTTTTTCTTTGCAGCATTGCGCAGCGGTTGCTACACCCAGCCGCGCACCTTCATCGCTTCTGCCACGCGCGCTACCGCCACCAGATACGCAGCCATGCGGTTGTCCACGCGGTGCGCTTGCGCGCCGGAGTGCACGGCGCGGAAGGCCGCCGTCATCTTGGCCTCCAGTCGCTCGTGCACCATCTCCTCGGTCCAGTAGAAGCCGTAGGAGTTTTGCACCATCTCAAAGTAGGAGACCGTGACGCCGCCGGCGTTGCACAAGAAGTCCGGGATGATGTAAACGCCGCGTTCATACAAGATGGCATCTGCCGCGGGCGTGGTGGGGCCGTTGGCCAGCTCGGCAATGATGCGGGCGCGAATGTTGCCGGCGTTGGCAGCGGTGATGACGCTTTCGATAGCGGCGGGCACCAGCACCTCGACATCCAGCACCAGCAGCTCGGCGTTGGAGATGGGCTGGCTGCCCGGCAGCGCCAGCACGTTGCCGTGCGCCTGCTTGTGGGCGCGTACCGTTTCGTAATCCAGCCCGGCGGCGTTGAAAATTCCGCCAACATCATCAGAGACGGCGACCACCTGCATGCCCAGCTGGTGCTGTGCAAGCATGTGCATGTAGGAACCCACGTTTCCGTAGCCTTGAATGGCAATCTTTGCGCCTTGCAAGTCAATGCGCAGTTCGCGCGCGGCTTCACGCAGGCAGGCCGCGCCGCCGCGGGCGGTGGCATCGCCGCGCCCCAACGATCCGCCCATTGAAAGCGGCTTGCCGGTGATCATGCCAAAACTGTTGTGGCCGCGCATGGCTGCAAACTCATCCGCCATCCATGCCATTACCTGTGGGTTGGTATTAATGTCCGGCGCGGGAATGTCCTGGTCCGGGCCAAGGATGCGCCCCACTTGGCGGATGTAGGAGCGGCTCATGCGCTCCAGCTCTGCCAGCGAGAGCTCTTTGGGATTGCAAATGATGCCGCCCTTGGCACCGCCCAGTGGTACATCCACAACGGCGGTCTTCCAGGTCATCCACGCAGCCAGTGCGCGCACTGTGTTGATGGTTTCATCCGGATGAAAGCGGATGCCGCCCTTCGTGGGTCCGCGCGCGTCGTTGTACTGCACGCGAAAGCCATGGAAGATGCGCGTGCTGCCGTCATCCATGCGCACGGGCACAGTCACATGCAACTCGCGCTGCGGCCAGCGCAGCATCTGGTGCGTGGCATCATCCAGATTCAAGATGGCGGCAGCTTCGTCCAGCTTTTGCTGGGCGAGTGCAAACGGGTTCAAGTCATCGGTCAATTGGGTGCCTCCGCGGGCAGGGCGGGTGTACAACCCCCGCCGCAAGTGGGTATTATTCTAATACAGGCGCTCAGTATGCATCCTAAATCTGCCGATAACACCCTAAATTTGGAGCGGATTTCACCCGCTGTGGGTGTGTGGCGCAGCTTGCGGATTGGCAGTCCTGTGTGCTGAAAGTGGTAAACTCCAAGTTCAATAGCTTGCAAACGGAGCAATGGAATGGAACCTCAAACTGGAACGGTGACACTCAAACGCGGGCTGGCAGAGATGCTGAAGGGCGGCGTGATCATGGATGTGGTTAACGCCGACGAAGCGAAGATTGCCGAAGAGGCTGGTGCCTGCGCAGTGATGGCGCTGGAGCGCGTGCCCGCGGACATTCGCGCGGACGGCGGCGTGGCGCGCATGTCCGACCCGGCGATGATCGAAAAAATCATGGAGACGGTTTCCATTCCGGTGATGGCCAAGTGCCGCATCGGCCACTTTGTTGAGGCGCAGGTTCTGGAATCGCTGGGCGTGGATTACATTGATGAGTCCGAAGTGCTGACGCCGGCGGATGAAGAGCACCATGTAAACAAGCATGACTTCAAGGTGCCGTTTGTGTGCGGCTGCCGCAACCTGGGCGAGGCGCTGCGCCGGATTGGCGAAGGTGCTGCAATGATGCGCACCAAGGGCGAAGCCGGCACCGGGGATGTGGTGGAGGCCGTGCGCCATGCGCGCAGCGTGCTCGGCGCTATTCGCCGGCTGCAATCCCTGCAAGAGGAAGAGTTGATGGCGTTTGCGAAGGAGATTGGCGCGCCGTACGAGCTGGTGAAGGAGACGCGCGAACGCGGGCGCTTGCCGGTGGTGAACTTTGCGGCTGGCGGCATTGCGACGCCGGCGGATGCAGCGTTGATGATGCAGCTGGGCGTGGATGGCGTGTTTGTGGGCTCGGGCATTTTTAAATCCGGCGATCCGCTTAAGCGGGCGAAGGCGATTGTGATGGCAACCACGCATTTTCAAGATGCCGCCATCATTGCTGATGTAAGCAAGAACATTGGCGTGGCGATGGTCGGCATTCACGTGCACGACATCCCCTCCACCGAGCTGCTCGCCTCGCGCGGCTGGTAAACGCGCATGGGCGTCGCGGTCGGCGTACTCGCGCTGCAGGGCGACTTCCATGCACACCTCACGGTGTTGCAGCACCTGGGGGCGGAGGCGCGCGCGGTGCGCCTGCCGGCGCAGCTGGCGGGCCTGGCCGGGCTGGTGATCCCCGGCGGAGAATCCACAACCATAGGCAAACTAGCCGAAGCGTACGGGCTGATGCAGCCGATGCGCAATCTGGCTGCGCAGGGCGCTGCAATCTGGGGCACTTGTGCCGGCGCCATTCTGCTATCGCGCGACGCACACCGCTTGCAGCCGCTGCTGAACCTGATGGACATCACGGTGCAGCGCAACGCGTTCGGGCGCCAGGTGGACAGCTTTGAAGCGCAACTGCATGTGCCCGCCCTGGCTAACCGGCGAAAATGGCAGCCACAAAGCCTTCCACGCAATTTTTATTCGCGCGCCAATGATTGAGAGTGTGGGGCCGGATGTGGAAGTGCTGGCAACGCTGCCCGCTGGCGAAATTGTGGCAGCGCGCCAGGGGCGCCTGCTGGCTACGGCTTTTCATCCGGAGCTCACGGCAGACCCGCGCTTTCATGAATTGTTTTTGCAGCTGGCCGGAAAGTAAACTAGAAGCATGCCATTGCTAATCCGGGCATTGGACTGGCGCGACCTGGCGGCGCTGCGGCGCATGAGCGTGCAGGGGATATGCCTGCACACCGAGGCAGCGCTGACGCGCGACACGCATCCGCTGACGGTGGGCATTGCGGGCTACATGATTGTGGGCAGCTCTGCTGCCACCTTTGTGGCGCGTGAGCCCGGCGCGCAGCCGGCGTTTGCGCAGCTGCGCAGCAGCGGCACACACGCGCGCGTGCACTTTCTGGCGCCGGCCAGCGGGCAGCTGCCGCCGCATACGGGCAGCGCACTGCTGGAGGAGCTGGCCGCCGAAGCCGGCCGGCGCGGCGCGCAAAATCTGATTGCCGAAGTTGACGAGCACAGCGCGGAATTTGAAATGCTGCGCCGCAGCGGTTTTTCAATCTATGCCCGCCAGGAAATCTACCAGCTGCAGCCGCCGGTGCCGCCCGGCCCCAGCAGCGCTTTGCGCAAGCGCACGGCGGCGGATGGCTTGGCGGTGCTTGCGCTTTATGACAATGTGGTGCCGCGGCTGGTGCAGCAGGTGGAGCCGGCGCCGTCCGCGAAGGGCAATGGCTATGTGTTCACGCGCGGCGGCGAGCTGCAGGCGTTTCTGCAGGTTGGGCGCGGCACGCGCGGCTGTTTCGTGCAGCCGTTTCTGCATCCAGAGGTGCAGGATGCTATTTCTGTGGTGGTCGGCGGATTTTTGCAGCTGGAAGCGCATCAGTCCGGCAACCCCTTGTATTGGTGCGTGCGCAGTTACCAGCAATGGATGCGGCATACGCTGCTTGATTTTGGCTTTACGCTCTACGGGCAGCAGGCGGTGATGGTGAAGCGCCTGGTGGTGCCGGTGCGCCGCGCGCTGTTGGACCGGCTGGCTGTGCTGCCGGCGCCAGAAATAAAAGTATCGGCGCGCATCACTGAGTCTGCGCGTGCGGATTTGCTGCCCGCATTAGCGGGGTACGCGGCGCGCCCGAATCTGCCTGCGGAGTTTGCGCCCGTGCCGGGCACGCTGCCGGCTTGGGAACGCTTGAATTGAGCTGTTGATGCGCAACCCACGACCGAACCCGGAAGCGTTGGATGACACGCCGGTGCTGGACCCCGACCTGCCGCTGACTGATGACCTGCCTGCGCTGCTGAACCTGCTGCCGCCGGCAATTGCGCAGCGCGTGCGCGAGCTGGACCGGTCTGATGAGCTGCTGGAGGTGGTAATGGATGTGGGGCGCGTGCCGGCAGCGCGCTACCTGAGCGGCGAGGTGGCGCTGGCGGAAACTAAATTGACGGCGGCGGATATTCAGGCGGTGGTGTCCGGCTTGCGCGAGTTTGACTCGGACAACCGCTCCGGCATCGAGCGCACGCTGCACCGCATCTCCGCCATTCGCAACCGGCAGGGAAAAATCATCGGGCTGACGTGCCGCGTGGGGCGCGCGGTTTACGGCACCACGCAAATTGTTGAAGACCTGGTGCTCTCCGGCAAAAGTATTTTGCTGCTGGGGCGGCCGGGCGTGGGCAAGACCACCATGCTGCGCGAAGCGGCACGCGTGCTTGGCGAGCGGCGGCGGGTGGTGGTTGTGGACACATCCAACGAGATTGGCGGTGACGGCGATATTGCGCACCCGGCGGTGGGGCGCGCGCGGCGCATGCAAGTGCCCAACCCGGCGCGCCAGCATGAGGTAATGATTGAAGCGGTGGAGAACCACAACCCCGAGACAATTGTGATTGACGAGATCGGGCGCGAGCAGGAGGCGCTGGCTGCGCGCACAATTGCGGAGCGCGGCGTGCAGCTGATTGGCACGGCGCACGGCAACACGCTGGACAACCTGCTGCGCAACCCGACGCTGGCCGACCTGGTGGGCGGCGTGGAAGCGGTGACCCTCTCAGATGAAGAGGCGCGCCGGCGCGGCACGCGCAAGACGGTGCTGGAGCGCCGCGCACCGCCCACTTTTGATGTGCTGGTGGAGATTGAGGAACGCGCGCGCCTGCGCATTCATGCGGATGTGGCCACAGCTGTGGACAACGCATTGCGCGGCTTTGCGAGTGTGCCGGAGCTGCGCTACCGCGACGCCGCGGGCAAGCTGCACGTGGAGGCGGGGCGCAGTGCGCAGCCCGCCGCGTACGACAGTAATGCGCGCGCGGCGCGGCCGCCGCTGGTGGTGCAAGGCGGCCAGGTGCAGCGTACGATTGCACCTTCCGCGTATGCGAACCCCGCTGCTTTAGCAGCAGCTGCGCCCGGATCAGCGCCCGGGGCAGCCGAGCAAAATGGCGATGCACCGGTGGTGAAGGTGTATGCCTACGGCATCACGCGCACGCGCGTGGAGCAAGCGGCGCGGCGCCTGCGCGTGCCGCTGCGCTTGGTGGACCGTGTGGAAGATGCCAGCGCGCTGCTCACACTTAAGTCTTATTACCGCCGGCGCCAGCGCCCGATCAGCGATGCCGAAAACCTGGGCATGCCGGTGTATGTGCTGCGCTCCAACACTGCGCATCAAATTGACGGCTTTTTGATGGAGGTTTTTCAGGTGAGCAGCGGGCTGGAAGCGGACGACCCGCTGCTGGCAGAGGCGCTGCAAGAAGCGCAAGCGGGCGTGGAGAGCGTGCGCCTGGGCGTGCGCCATCTGGACCTGTACCCGCAAGATGCGCGCATCCGCCGCCACCAGCATGAGCTGGTGCGCACCGCGCAGCTCATCTCGCACTCTTATGGCAAAGAGCCCAACCGGCGCGTGCGGATCTTCAGCGAGTGAGTTTGTTTGTAAGCTTTGAGGGGCCCGAGGGCGGCGGCAAAACAACGCAGGCGCAGCAGCTGGCGGATGCCCTGTCTGCCGCCGGCCATTCCGTAGTCAACACGCGCGAGCCGGGCGGCACGCCGATTGGCAACCAGGTGCGCCAGCTGCTGCTGGACCACGGCAGTGCGGGCATGCAGCCGCAAACGGAGTTCCTGCTTTTCAGCGCGTCGCGTGCGCAGCTGGTGCGCGAGGTGATTGAGCCGCAGCTGGCGCGCGGCGGCGTGGTCTTGTGCGACCGCTTTTACGACTCGAGCCTGGCGTACCAGGGCTACGGCCACCGGCTGGATCTGGCAGAGCTGCAGCGCACCACGCGCCTGGCAACCGGCGGGCGCGTGCCGGACTTGACATTTTTGATGGACATTGATGCGCAGGCCGGCTTGCAGCGGCGGCGCGCGCAGGGCGGGCAATGGAACCGGCTGGATGGCTACGCGCTGGATTTTCATGAGCGCGTGCGCACGGGCTTTTTGCAGCTGGCAGCTGCCGAGCCCGCACGCTGGGTGGTGCTGGATGCCAGCGCCGGCGCGGCGCAGCTGCAAGCTGCAGTGCTGCAGCATGTGCTGGCGCGGCTGGCTGCCGCCGGCCGCTAGTCGTCGAAGTCGCCCGCTCCGCCGCCGCCATCCCCGGCGCCGCCGAGGCCCAGCTCGTTCTCAATTGACTGCGGGTCTTCGCCCGCCTCCAGCCGCCCGGCCATCTCATTAAATTCGCCGCCCATGTCTTCGCCCATTTCGCCGCCCATGCGGCGCATGAAGCGCCCCACCGATTTTGGATCGTTCTCGTCAATGTCATTGAAGTTGGACGGATCTGAGAGCTGCTCCATGCGTGAATCTTCCGAGCGCAGCACACGCACGCGCGAGAGGTGGCGCTGCAGTTTGGGGCTTTTGCATTGCGGGCATTTGGGCTTGGCCGTGTCAAATTCGGCATACGTCATGCGAATGGAAACCGGCGCAGCGCATGCCAGGCAGCGATATTCATAAAGTGGCATTGATGGTGTTCCCCGGTGCCCGCGTGAATATAATAGCACTTCTGGTGCAGAGCGCAAAATGAATCCGCAAACTATTCCGGTGCAGCAGCGGCTGCTGATTGTCATTTCCGGCCCGGCGGGCGTGGGCAAGGACAGCGTGGTGCGGCGCCTGCAGCAGCGCAACGCGCAGCTGCATTTTGTGGTGACAACCACCACGCGCGCGCGGCGCAGCAGCGAGGTGGAGGGCGTGGACTACAACTTTTGCGCCATGGCGGAGTTTGCGCGCATGATTGATGCGGGCGCGCTGCTGGAGTACGCGGTGGTGTACGGCGAGTACAAGGGCGTCCCCAAGCAGCAGGTGGCGGCTGCACTGGCCAGCGGCAAGGATGTGGTGATGCGCCTGGATGTGCAGGGCGCGGCACGCATCAAGCAGCTGCAGCCGGCTGCGGTGCTGATCTTTCTAACCGTGGAGTCCGAGCAGGAGCTGGAGCGCCGCCTGGCCGGGCGCCAGACGGAGACGGAGGACAAGCAGCGCATGCGCCTTTCCATGGCGCGCCAGGAGCTGCAGCGCGTGCCGGAGTTTGATTACTGCGTTCCCAACGATGACAAAGATCTTGACCAAGCCGTGGCTGTGATTGAGGGAATATTGGTGGCCGAGCGCCACAAGGTGAACCGCCCGGCCATCAGCTTGTGAGCGGGGAGCCCGCAGCCAGCGGCGCGGCAGCGCAGTCCGGCACCCGCCAGTACGCAATCCCCGGCGCGGCGCCGTATTGGTGCTACGTATTTTTGTCTGCGAACATTGCCGTCTTTGCATTGCAGCAGGCATTGGGCTGGTGGCTGGACGCGCGCTGGCCGCTGGTTATTCAAGCGCTGGGCGCCAAAGTAAACGCTGCCATCATTGCCGGGCAGTACTGGCGCTTTGTGACGCCATTGTTTTTGCATGGCAACCTAGTGCATGTGGCGGTCAATTGCTACACGCTCTACATCATCGGGCCGGAAGTGGAGAAAGCGTTTGGGCATGTGCGCTTTGCGGCGCTGTACATGCTGGCAGGGGTGTGCAGCATACTCGCCAGCTTTTTATTTACGGACGCAAACTCGGTGGGTGCTTCGGGCGCGCTGTTTGGCTTGATTGGCGCACTGGCGGTTTACCTGCTGCGCAATCGTGCTGCGTTTGGCGCGCTGGGAAAACGGCGGCTGCAAAATATTGGCAGCACGCTGCTGCTAAATCTGGGGTTGGGTTTGCTGCCGTTCATTGACGGCTGGGCGCATGCCGGCGGGCTGGCGGGTGGCGCTGCGCTGGCAGCGGTGATTGCACCGCGCTGGGTGCTGCAGCCGGGCGCGGATAGCGGCCAACCACAAGTGGTGGATGGCAACCGCGCCGGCACAGCCTGGTGGGTACTGCCGGCTGCGAGTGCAGTGGTGGCCTTGGCGGCAGTGCTGGCTGCGCGGCTGGCGCGTTAATCGGCTGCGGCCGGCCCGCAGGCAGCGCCGCCCTCTATAATTAAAAACAGCCCACAGGCTGGTTAGCAGCCGCAGAACAATGCGGTTGGCGCACTATGTACGCCGAAATTCTCCCCAACGTCCCTTCCCTCACACATTCTTTTCATTATCTAGTGCCGCCGGTTCTGGCGGGCACTTTGCGCGCCGGCCATTTGGTGGTGGTGCCGTTTGGAAAGCAGCGCGTGCAGGGCGTGGTGCTGGCGGTGGCCGCGGATGCCCCAACGGGTGTGGCGGAGTTTAAGGCGGTGGAGGCGCTGCTGGATGCGGAGCCGGTGCTGAGCGCGGAACAATTGGGGCTGGCGCAGTGGCTGGCGCGCGAGACGCGGGCTGCCCTGATTGAGTGCGTAAACCTGATGCTGCCGCCCGGCCTGGCGCAGCGCGCGGATGCGGAGTACCAACTGCTGCGCGAGCCGGTGGTGACTGCGCGCGCCGGCGCGCTGCAGCAGCGCGTGCTGGCGTTGTTGCGTGAACGCGGCGCACTGCGCGGCCGCCAACTGCAGCGCGCACTGCCGCGCGTGGCGTGGCGCCCGGTGCTGGAGCGCCTGGTGCGCAATGGCTGCGTGAGCAAGACGGCGCTGCTGGATGCGCCCGCGGTGCAAGTGCGGCATGCAAAAACGGCGCGCTTGACGGTGCGCAGCCGGGGGCAAGGCCTGGCAGCTGTGCAGCTGCAACTGGGCAGGCCCAGCGCAAGCGCAGCGCTGCTGGCGCAGCTGATAGACCTGTGGCCCGGCCAGCCGGAACTGCAAGCCGCGCAAACAGCCAGCGGCTGCACGCGGGCGCAAGTGTTGCGCCTGGTGGAACGCGGTGTGCTGCAAGTGCTGCCGCAAGCGGCAGTGATGGCGCTGGCTGTGCCGGCGCCTGTGGCAGCGGCGTGGCTGGCAGCGCACGCGCAGGCGCAGCCGGAAGCCGGCGCAGCGCTGGCTGAACTGCTGGCTGCGAACGGCGCACTGCCGCAGGCAGCAGGCGCTGCGCAGCTGGCTGCGCTGGGGCTGGCGCACTGCTCCACAAACCCGCAGTGCTTGCGCCTGACGGGCACAGTGCTGCAGGCACGCGCGCAGCTGCTGGAGCTGCGCGGCGCCACGCGCCGCGCCCAAGCGCTGGCTGAGCTGGCACTGCATGCTGGCGGCCCGCTGCCCGTGGCGCTGCTGCGCGAACGCACGGGCGTTACGCTGCCGGAACTGGCGCAGCTGGCAGAGCTGGGCTTGATAGACCTGGATGCGGTGGAAGTGCTGCATGATCCGCTGGCTGCCGTGCAGGTGGCGCCGGATGCAGCGCTGGCACTGACGGACGAGCAGGCAGCTGTTTGGGCTGCCGTGCACGCAGCATTTGAAGCGCCGCCGCCGCGCCGCATAAAGCCGCTGCTGCTGCACGGCGTAACCGGCTCCGGCAAAACCGAAATATATTTGCGCGCTGTGGCCGAGGCGCTGCGCCGCGGACGCGGCGCAATTGTGCTGGTGCCGGAGATTGCGCTGACGCCGCAAACAGTGCGGCGCTTCATGGCGCGCTTTGCCGGGCGCGTGGCTGTGCTGCACAGCCGGCTGACGCCCAACGAACGCTACGACAGCTGGCGGCGCGTGCGCTCCGGTGCGCTGGATGTGGTGATCGGGCCGCGCTCGGCTTTGTTTGCGCCGCTGCGCGATGTGGGCGTGATTGTGGTGGACGAGGCGCACGACCAGGCGTACTGGCAGGACAGCGTGCCTTACTACCACGCGCGCACGGCAGCGATTGAACGCGCGCGCCAGTGCGCTGCGGTTTGCATTTTGGGCAGCGCCACACCGGATGTGGTGGACAGCTTTCGGGCGCAGCAGGGCGCATATACGCTGCTGTCCCTGCCGCGCCGCATTCTGGCGCATGCAGCGGCCACTGGCACGGGCGCAGCAGCCGCGCAGTACGCGCCGCTGCCGCCGGTGCATGTGGTGGATATGCGCCATGAGCTGCGCGCTGGAAACCGCTCTATTTTCAGCCGTTTACTGGCGAGCCAACTGGCGCAGGTACTGCAGCGCGGCGAGCAGGCGATTTTGTTTTTAAACCGGCGCGGGCAGGCGACTTATGTTTTCTGCCGTGACTGCGGGCATGTGCTGCAGTGCCCGCGCTGCAACATTGCCTACACTTTTCACACTGCACCGGAGCGCCTGCTGTGCCACCACTGCAATGCGCAGCGCGCAGCGCCCGCCGCCTGCCCCAAGTGCCAGAGCTGCGCGCATCCGCCACTTTGGGCTGGGCACGGAGGCGGTGGAGTCCGCGCTGCAGGTGGCGTTCCCCGGTGTGCGCGCTGTGCGCTGGGACGCAGACAGCACGCGCCAGCGCGGCGCGCATGCTGCCATCCTGCAGCAATTTGCAGCGCATGCAGCGGATGTGTTGATTGGCACGCAGATGATTGCAAAGGGGCTGGACCTGCCGCTGGTGACGCTGGTGGGCGTGGTGTCCGCAGACACCGGCCTGGCGATGCCGGACTACCGCGCCAGCGAGCGCGTGTTCAGCGTGCTGCTGCAAGTGGCGGGGCGCGCCGGCCGCGGGCAGCGCGCCGGGCAGGTGGTGCTGCAAACTTACCAACCGGAACACTTTGCCATTCAGGCCGCAGCCGCGCACGACTACGCCGCGTTTTACAAGCAGGAGCTGGCGCTGCGCCGCAATCACGGCTATCCGCCCTTTGGGCGCGTGGCGCGCCTGGTGGGGCAGCATGTGCGCGCCGATGTGCTGCAGGCGGCAGCGCAAACGCTGGGCGCAGCGCTGCAAGCGCAGCGCGCTGCGGATGTGGACATCATCGGGCCGGTGCCGTGCTTTTACCAGCGCGTGAACGGCCTGCACCGCTGGCAGATTGTGCTGCGCGGCGCGCTGCCCGCGGTGCTGCTGGATGTGCCACTGCCCGCCGGCTGGCGCGTGGAAGTGGATCCGGTGAGCCTGCTGTGATGCAGCGCAACGCCAATGTAAAATGCGCGCCATGAGCAGTGCGCTGCAAATAACCGGGGCCCTGCTGGCGCAGCTGCTGCAGGCGCTGCGCCGCAACCATGCGCTGGAGCACGCAACGCTGCATGTGCTGGCGCAGCAGTTTCCGCACGCAATGCTGGCCGGGCGCGCTGATGCGCGCGGCTTTGTGCTGTATGGCAGCGTGCCGGGCGCGGCCGTGCAGGCGGCGGCGCATAGCGCGCTGCAGCGCCTGCGCAGCGGCGAGCAGCAGCTGGCGTTGCATCCCAACTGCGGCACCAATCTGGTGGCAGCCGGGTTGCTGGCTGCGCTGGCCGCGCGCGTGGCCACTGCCGGCAGCGGCCGGCTGGCGCGCCTGCTGCGCATCCCGCTGCTGGCGGGCCTGCTGCCTTTGGCACTGCTTGCGGCGCGCCCGCTGGGCTATGCGGCGCAGCGCAGCCTTACCACCAGCAGTGCAATGGGTGCGCTGCGCATTGTTAGTGTGACGCGCACAGAGCGCGCCGGCCAAGTGCGCCACCGCGTGCAGACGCACGCGGGTGCAGCGCTGCCGGAAAACGCGCCGGTGGGCAATGAAGCGCAAAGCTGAAGGCGCGCCGCCACCGCCGCTGGTGGTGCTGCACGGCGACGACGAGTTTGCAATCAGCGAGCACCTGCAGCAGCTGCGCGCGCTGCCGGACTTCAACCTGAACATCAGCGAGTTTGACGGGCGCAAAGCGGGCATGGCGGAAGTGCGCGGCGTGTGCGCTGCGCTGCCATTTTTGAGCCCGCGCCGGCTGGTGGTGCTGCACAACGCGGGCGGCAAAAGCGCGGAAGGCGAAGAGCCCGCTGCCGGCAAGGGCGGGTTGGTGTCTGCGCTGGTGGATTACCTGCCGCAGCTGCCGCCATTCACCACGCTGGTGCTGCTGGACGCGCGTAAGCTGCCGGAAAACAGCCGGCTGCTAAAGGCGGCGCGCAAAGTGGCGGGGTATGTGGAGCATTTTTGCACTGTACCGACTAAAGATGATGAGCTGGCGCAGTGGGTTGTACAGCGCGCCCGCGCAGCGGGTGGCGTCTTCAGCCCGGCAGCGGCGCGCGCTCTGGCAGCAGCTATCGGGCCCGAACCGCGCCGGTTGGCAGGCGAAGTGCATAAACTGCTCGCCTTTGTGAATTGGGAACGTCCTGTACAACCCGCAGACGTTGAACAAACCACACCGGCTGCGGGACAGGGAACGATTTGGGTGCTGGTGGATGCGCTGGCAGAGCGCGATGCGCGCCGGGCGCACGCCTGCTTGGACAAACTGCTGACCCACGACGCGTTGCAGCCGTTGTTCGAAGTTTTTCCGATGATTGTGCGCCAGTACCGCCTGCTGCTGCAGGCACGCGAAGTGCTGGACAGCGGTGCTGCGGCCGCCGAACTGCAAAGTGCACTGAAGGTGCATCCGTTTGTGGCGCAAAAGCTGGGCACGCAGGCGCGGCGCTACACGCTGCCCGCGCTGGAGGCCATCTATGCGCGCCTGGCGCAGTTGGATGTGGCTATGAAATCCGGCACTGAGCCGCGCACCGGGCTGGAGCTGCTGGTGGCGGAGCTGACTGCGTAACCGCAGTTGCGCCTGCCGCGCGCAAATGTTTCCCGTGAAACATAAACCAGCGCATTAATTTAAGAATACTGCGTGCGGCAGGGCAATCAACAACATTGCGACGCCCATTCCGCAGCGTGCGCCGGGTTGTACAAGCCCCGCTGTACTGCAGCGCTGGCCGCTCTACATTGCGCGCGTTTCCCGTGAAAGGTAGCAGCCACACGGTGCTGGTAAGCGGCAGCGCGTGAAATTTTCACTGGCTGGCTGAATGGCGATCAGGTGTGCGGCATTGGGCCCGCTGCCGGCCGAGCCGCGCTTTTTTGCACCCTGCAACCGGCTCCGAGACCCACGGTTGGAAGCAAAGCCTTCATTATATTGGTCCAGAATTGGGTGCAACAATTGTGCAGCATGCCAATCAGGGGGCGTGCAACTAGATTTACTGCCGTTAACAAAAGCGGAGCGGGCGTGGGGTACTGGGCTGGTGCGGCGGAGAAACGCCCCGTGTGGCGGTAAATGCCGCAAACCAAACAGCATCGGCACTGTTGACACGCATGCTACACTGCTTAACACGTTGTCCATCCGTTTGCAACTGCGGGGGATAGTTTGCAAAATCTTGTTTTTACGGCAGTCGCCATAATTTTTGTGCTGACAACCGCGCGCGTACTGCGCGGCCTGGCAGCGCGCCTTGGCGAAGCAATCCCTACTCAACCTTCATTTATGAACCTAATTGCGCAGCGCCGCATGCAGCGCGCAGCCGCCACCCTGGCGATTAGCGGCATGCTGCTTTCGGCCTGCTACCCGGCCGGGTCGGCACCGATTGAAGGCAGCAGCAGCCAGTCAGCTGCGCTAAACACGCGCCTGACTGCGGTGGCGGGCGCTCCACCGCGCGGCACACTGCAGCCCGCGCCCACCATGCAGCCCGCCGCAGCAGCCACAGCGCAGCCGGTAGCCGCAGTTCAAAGCGCAGCGGAAGGCGGTGCAGCAGCAGAGCCGGACATGGCATGGTGGCAGCTGCCGCTGCAGTGGTGGCTGGGTTTCATCAACTGGTTGTTTGGGCGTGAAGCGGAAGTGCTGCCGGATGCGGAGCAAGCAGCGCGTCTGGCTACGGGCCCCATGCCGCTGGTGGCCACACCCGCGCCGGCGCTGGTGGTGGAAAAGGTAACGGGTGATGTGGTGCTGACGGTGCTGGGCGGGCGCGTGGAGCTGCTGCTGCCGGGCAGCGAGACGTGGGAGCAGCTGCTGCTGCCACAGGCAGCGCTGCGGCCGGGCACGCAGCTGCGCACCTTCCAGCTTTCAACAGTGCGGCTGGATTTGATTGACGGGTCGCGCATTTTGGTGAAGCCGGTAACCACGCTGCAGGTGCGCATGTACCAGCACGATGCAGCAGTGCCGCGCACACAAGCGGCGTTCCGCATCTTTGCGGGCAAAGCGCTGTTTGATGTAAACGGGCCGCTGGCGGGTGCTGACTCGGCATTTTTGGTCGAGCTGCCCACGGGCGTGTTCTCGGTAACGGGCACATTGTTTGAAGCGGGCGTAAGCCGCCTGAACTTGCTGCGCGGCAGCGGGGTGGCGGGCGGATTGGCGCTGGATGCAGAGAGCAAGTTGTTGAAGCCGTTTCTGGCGGAAGTGACCGCCGGCGAAGACGGCACGGCACTTTCATGGCTGCCGGTGGGCTTGCTGCCGCCAGAAGTGCTGAGCGGCGCGGGTGCGCAGCTGTTGAGTGTTGTATCAGCTGCTGCCTTGGGTGGCACACAGTCACTTGCAGCGCTGGCTGGCAGCGATGCAACGGCAGCGCTGCTGGCCGCAGTGCAAGCACCGCAGGCGCAAGCCATGCTGGGCGAAGACTTGAAGGCAGCGCAGGCGCTGCTGGGCGGCACGCTGCCGGACAGCATAAGCATCGGCGGAGTGAAGGCGCCGCTGCTGGTGGGTGCAAGCGCACTGGAGGCGCTTGCAGCGCAAGACACCGCAGCTGTGCTGCTGGCAGCGCAGCCGGAGTTGAACATTTACGCCGCCGGCCTGGCGGTGGCAGACAGCACAGCGATACCAGAAACACCATTGAGCGGCGCGCCGGCCACGCTGGCAGCGCTGCTGGCGCGTGCCGAGCAGCAGCTGCTGGGGCCGCAGGCGGTGGCGTTTTACGGGCCGGACAACAAGCAGCTGGGCGTGGTGCCGCCGCTGCAGGTGGTGTTTGACAAAGCAGCGGGCCTGCCGATTGGGCTGCTGCCGGGCACACCGCAGAGCGTGGATGGCACGCCGCTGACGCGCGAACAGCTGCAAGCGATCGCAGCGCCGGCTTTCGGGCAGCTGTTTATGCTGGATGTAAACACCGGATTGCCGGTGGGCGTGGGCGGCGGGCAGCTGGCGGTGCTGGACATAGTGGACCAGCTGACGGTGGCGGACATGCGCGGGCTGCGGCAGCTGCCGCTGGTGCCGCCGATTACCTATGACCCCAACCTGCAGGCCATGCGGCCAAGCATTGTGCTGTTTGCCAGCGGCGCGTTTGCGGGCTTCCTGGGGCTGGACGAAGAGCTGATGAGCGCAGCGGGCGGCGCAGCTTTGCAAGTGCCGGACCTGCCGGGCATGGCGTATGCGGAAGACGGAAGCCTGAGCGGGCAGAGCGATGTGAACTTTATAACGTGGGATGCAGCCGGCCTGCCGCGCGAGTGGATGGTGAGCGATCCGTTCCTGCGCAACGAAGACGGCAGCGTGCTGGGCGTGCAGCCGCCGCCGGCGCTGCTGGTGGGGCCGGACGGCAACCAGATCGGGTTGAACCAGAGCGACGTGGTGTACTTTCCGCGGCCGAAGCCTAAAGTAGCGGAGTGCAAGGCGGTGGGCGCAAATGCCACGGACCGCACGGCGAGCCTGTGCGAGCTGAAGGGCAAAGTGCAAACGGGCGAGAGCGATGCCGCGGGCAATGTGCAAACGCGCACGCTGGCAGACGCCACAGAAGGGCAGCTGGTGCAGCCCGGCTTTCAGGTGCTGACGAGCGCCGACAGCGGCGTGCGCCTGCAGCTGAGCGAAGGCACGGTGGTGCGGCTTTCGGCGGACAGCCAGTTCAGCTTGACAAAATTTGAAGACAAGGCCCCGGGGGATCCGTACACGCTGCTGAAGCTGGATTTTGGCAAAGTGTGGACGGTATTGAACGGCGGGAGTTTGGAGATCGAGACGGCGGGTGGCGTGGCGTCGGTGCGCGGCTCGATGATTGGGCTGGAGATGAAAGCGGGTGAGACGACGCCAACAGAGACATGTTTGGAAGGCGCGTGCACCTTGAAGGCGGGCGGCGTGGAGATCAAAGTGGCGCCGGGCTTTGCGGCTGCCATACCGCCGGGCGGCGGCGCGCCGGCGGTAACCGGCGAGATGTCTGTGGCGGATGCGGGCGCGTGGGCCACGAATGCACCCGAGGCGATTGTGGCGATGCCGGGCGTGTTCCCGCCGGACAAGCTGCTGTCCGTGGTGCAGGCGCTGGGCGACAGTTTTGCAGCAGCGGGCGCAGCGGGCGGGGCAGCGGGCGGCGCGGCAGCAAACCTGAGTGTGCTTAACGGGCTGACGAGTTTGATGAGCGTGCTGCCGGCGGAGACGCTGGCGAAGGCGATTGACGCATTGCCGGTGGCAACGCTGATGCAAACGGTGGCGGACCCGAACGCGCTGCCGAAGGACAAGCTGGGCGGGCTGATAGTGGTGGACAGCAGCGGTGTGGCGAAGACGCCGGACCAGTTCATGATGGGGCAGGCGGTGCGCAACGAAGACGGCAGCGTGGGCGGCGTGCAGTTCCTTGGGCGTGGGGCCGCATTTGACAGCAAGTTTTTTGAGATGGGGCTGGCGTTGCCGGTGGCGGAGATACGCATAGCGATGGTGGATCCGAGCGGCAACATCGGCACGCTGGCGATGTATGCCGAGCCGGTGTTTGATGCCAAGGGCAACTGGGCGGGCATGCTGCCGCCGCCGGCAATCATGTTTGATGCGCTGGGGCAGGCAGCGGGCATGCAGGCGGGGCAAATCCAGCTGGCGGCAAGTTTTATGCTGGCAAACATGGGGCCGGGCGCAGCGCAGGGCCCGATGCAGTTCAACACTGCAAGCGGCGAGAAGTTGGGCTCGATGGACCTGACCGGGCTGGCAGCGGGCGCGCTCGGCGGCTTTGGTGCGGGTGGCGGCTTTGGCGCGGGGCCGGCAATGACCTTTGCGGGAGACGCGGGGCCGCGCATGAACTTTGCAATGGACGGCATGTTTGTGCCGGGCGTGGGCGTGGTGGACATGGCAGACATGGGCAAGTACGCCGGTGCGCCGGGCATGGGATCGTTTGCAATGCCCACATTTACAGATGCTGCCGGCGGGACATTTTTTGCACCCACAACGGCAGCAATGCCGGCGGGCTTTTTTAATTATGAGGCTACGGGTTTTGGAGCCGGTGGCGGTGCGGGCCCGCAGATGATGGATTTCAAGTTTGAAAACTTCGGGTCAAAGATGGGCGCCCTGGCAGCCACGGGCGGGGCGGAGGGCATGAGCTTTATGGCGCTGCCGCAGGATTATGTGCTGCCACCATCGGCAATGATGGGGCCGGCACCGGGCGCCAATATGTTTACGATGGCGGCCAGCATGATGAATGCCCCGCCGGGGGCGGACGGTGCTGGCACTGCCGGCATGGGCATGTTTAGCATGCTGACAACCAGCATGAATGCGGGCGGCGGTGGTGGGATGGCTGCGTTCTTTGATCCGTTTGGCGGCAAGAGCGTGGCGGGTGGTGCTTCCGATGCCACCAGCGGCGGTGGGACCGCCGGCGTCGGCAACACAGGCGGCTTCGGCAGCACGGGTGGGTTTGGTGATGCCAGTGGTGGCTTCGGCAACACCAGTGGCGGCTTCGGCAATACCGGCGGGTTTGGTAACACGGGCGGCTTCGGCAGCACGGGTGGGTTTGGTGATACCAGTGGCGGCTTCGGCAATACCGGCGGCTTCGGCAGCGCGGGTGGGTTTGGTGATACAGCAGCTGCCGGCACTACAGGCTTCGGCAATACCGGCGGCTTCGGCAGCACGGGTGGGTTTGGTGATACCAGTGGCGGCTTCGGCAATACCGGCGGGTTTGGCAGCACGGGCGGCTTGGACAAGACCGGCGGGTTTGGCAATACGGGCGGGTTTGGTAACACGGGTGGGTTTGGTGATAAAGCAGCTGCCGGCACTACGGGCTTCGGCACTACAGCAGCTGCCGGCACTACGGGCTCGGCACTACAGCAGCTGCCGGCACTACGGGCTATGGCACTACAGCAGCTGCCGGCACTGCGGGCTTTGGCAGCACGGTCTCAACATATTACAATCCGTTGCAATATGTAGTGCGAGCATATTCGGACTCGAGCTCTACCTCCACCTCCACCTCTACCTCTACCTCTACCTCTACCTCCACCTCAGTAATTTACGGCTGTCTGGATTCGGCGGCGTCTAATTACAACGCGTCGGCCAACTACATTGTGTCCTGCACATACAGCACTACCACTGCCACAACTACTGCAACCGCCACGCCGGCGCCGCTGGGGTCATTTGCCACTACCACCACTGCCACAACTACTGCAACCGCCACGCCGGCGCCGCTGGGGTCATTTGCCACTAACACCACTGCAATCAATACTGCGTGCAACGCCGCCGCGCGCAACATTGTGTTCTCCGCTGCAGACTGGTCCTGGACCTATTCAGCCAGCTTTGTGTATTACGCCTTTACCGGTGGCAATACTCTGGATCTCACCAACGACACCTGCAAAAACACCATCTATGGCAGTACTGCAGCCGACACAATTACCGGCGGCTCCGGCGCAGACACAATTTACGGCCTTGCAGGCAATGACACGCTAAACGGCGGCTCTGGCAACGACACTCTATCCGGCGGCGCGGGCGATGACACTCTCGATGGCTCTTGGGGCTATGATATGGTGGACGGTGGAGTAGGTACCGACTCCATCACCTATGCTTTTTATTCGGGTTCGGTCAACGCCAACTTATCTAAAGGAGAGGTTTATTTTGCTGGTGACAGCAGCACGACCGAGACCATAAGCACCATTGAAAACATTACGGGTGGTGGCGGGAATGACACACTTGTCGGCGATGGCAACGCCAATACAATTGTCGGCGGTGCCGGCAATGACACGCTATCCGGCGGCGCGGGCGACGACACACTTCAGGGCGGTTCCGGCAACGACACAATTGATGGTGGTGCCGGCTCCGACACCATATCCTTCGCCGACCAAACTAGCCCGGTGGTTTTTGACCTGAGCCTTTCTGTAAACATGGGTAATTACGGAACAGAGACTGTCAGCAACACTGAAGGCATAACCGGTGGCAGCGGCAATGACACGCTCACCGGTGATGGAAACGCGAACAAAATCGACGGCGGTGCCGGCGATGACACACTGATTGGTGGCTTGGGTGCCGATGTATTAACCGGCGGCGCGGGTAGGGATGTGTTTATTGGCGGAACATATACTGCCGGTGCAGCGGTTGATGATTTTGATAAAGACACTGTCACGGATCAAGGCACCGGCGGTGACGAGAGTTTTTCCCAATAATAAATAGCCCGCCGGCGCTGCGCCGCACTGTGAAGTGCCGAACCCGCCGCAGATTGCGGCGGGTTTTTTGTTTGCGGCATGTGGGTGTGCGTTTCCCGTGAAACAGGCTGCCATGGGCTGCGCGGCCGCGCTGGCGCAACCGGGCAGCGCGCAATGGTATAAACCAACCGCATGCAATGGCTGCAACACATTCGGGCGCGCCGCGTGCGCATGAACTGGCGGCGCAGCGTGCCGGCACTGCTCGGCGCACTGCTGGGCAGTGTGCTGGTTTTGGCACTGCTGCTAAGCACGCTTTTGCCGCTGCTGGGCGGGCAAACTCCCGCGGGCGCAGCGCCGGCGGGCACTGCCACACTGCGCGCCCCGGCTGCCACTGCGCTCGCCAGCGCAGACAAGCTGGCCGGGCAAGGCGACTTATACCGCGCGATTGCGCGCTATGGCGATGTACTGGCAGTGGACCCGCGCGCGCTGGCAGCGCTGGCGCGGCGCGCGATGCTGCTGCGCCAGCTGGGCAGCCTGCCGGCAGCGCTGGCGGATTTTGACAGCGCGCTGCTGCTGGCGCCGGACAATGTGGAGCTGCTGGTTGAGCGCGGCTCAACGCACAGCCTAAGCGGCGAGTACCAGCTGGCGATTGCGGACTTTAACAGTGCGCTGGCTGCAAAACCGGACACGCTGCTGGCGTACTACGGGCGCGGCCTGGCGCGCAACGGCCTCAAGCAGTATAGCGATGCGCTGCTGGACTTTGACACCGCTGTGATCATGGCGCCGCAGTTTGGCGCCGGCTTTGTGGACCGCGGCCTGACGCGCATGGCACTGCAGCAGCCGGAGCGCGCGCTGCCGGACTTCTCCGAGGCAATATTAATCGACCCCAAGAATGCAGCCGCGTACGAGAACCGCGGCGCCGCCTTCATTGCGCTGCTGCGCCCGGCGGATGCGATTGCTGATTACACCCAGGCTGCGCTGCTGGACCCCAACAACCCCGCGGTGTTTAATGACCGCGGCAGCGCCTACCTGCGCAGCGGCGATGCGCCGCGCGCGCTGGCGGACTACCAGCATGCGCTGCAGCTCAACGGCGAATTCTGGCAGGCACGCACCAATCTGGCGCTGCTGCATATTGAGCGCGGCGAGTACGCCGCAGCAGAGCAGCAGCTGCGCAGTGCGCTGCGCATTCAGCCCGGCAACCCCAGTGCGCAGCGCTCGCTGGTGGTGGCGCTGCGCGGCCTGCAGCGCCTGCCGGAGGCGCTGGCCGCGGCTGCGGCCGCGCTGCAAAGCAGCCCGGACTCCGTGGAGCTGCTGACCGAGCGCGGCCTGACGCACGCCGCGCTGCAGGACTACGGCGCTGCGCTGCGCGACTTCTCGCGCGTGATAGAGCTGCAGCCGCAGGCAGCCAGCGGCTACTACAACCGCGGCCTGATGCATGACGGCCTGCGCGACCTGCCGGCCGCGCTGGCAGACTACACGCGCGTGGTGGAGCTGGATCCCCAAAGCGCGCCGGCGCTAAACAACCGCGGGCATGTGCACTTTCAGCAGCGCAACTTTGCGGCTGCGGTGGCGGATTATGACAGCGCCCTAACGCTGCAGCCGCAGTATGTGCTGGCGCTGCAAAACCGCGCCGCGGCGCATACCGAGCTGGGCGACCACAAACTGGCGCTGGCAGACCTGAACGCAGCGCTGCAGCTGGCGCCCAATGACGGGCAGCTGTATTTGGACCGCGGCCAGGCGCAGCACAACCTGCAGCAGTCCGCTGCCGCGCTAACAGACTTTGCGCGCGCGGTGGCGCTGCTGCCCGGCAATGCGCTGGCGTATTTGCGGCGCGGCGTGGAGCAAGCCAGCGCCGGCCAGCGCAGCGCAGCCCTGGCAGACTATGACAAGGCAATTAGTTTGGACCCGCAGCTGATTGAGGCTTACAACAACCGCGGCATTGTGCGCATGCAGGCCGGCGAGTACGCCGCAGCGCGCAAAGACTTTGACGCCACAGTAAAGCTGAACGCCGCGTATACCCAGGCCTACTACAACCGCGGCCTGGCGCTGCAGGCACTGGGCGAACTGCCGGCGGCCGGCGCGGACTTCACCAAGTTTTTGGAACTGGAAACCGACAGCACCTGGCGCCAGCGCGCGCAAGACCGGCTGCGCGAGCTGGACACCGCTGGCGCACTGAAGGCCCAGGGCAAACTGCTGGCGCAGGGCAACGCCGCGTTCAATGCGGGCCAGTTTCAAGAAGCCATCAAGCGCTACAGCAGCGCGCTCAAGCTGGAGCCGACATTTTTGGAGGCGCTCTACAACCGCGCTGCGGCCTACAACCAGCTGCAGCAATCCAAGGATGCAATTGCAGATTTGAACGGCGTGCTAAAGCTCAACCCGAAGTTTGCGCAGGCGCTGGTGGAGCGCGGGCTGGCCTATCTGGCGCTGAAGGATTATGCAAAAGCGATTGCGGACTTCAGCGCCGGCCTGGCGCTGGACGCAAAATTTGCGAGCGCCTACAACAACCGCGGCATCGCATTTATTGCGCTAAAGCAGCTGGACAAGGCGCGCGCGGACTTTGACAGCGCCCTGCAAATTGACCCGGCGTTTGCGCGCCCGTACTTTAATCGCGGCCTGGTTTTTGAGTCGACCGGCAATAAGACGGCGGCAGTGGCAGACTACCGGCGCTTTGTGGAACTGGAGAAAGATCCGGTGTGGATTGCCAAGGGACAGGCGGCGCTGAAGAACCTGGGCCAGTAAGCGGCAAAGCGCCGGGCAGGCCAAGGCCGCCCGTGAAAACAAAATCGCGGTGCCGTGCAAGCGCAGCGCTGGCGGGTTGTACCGCACGCCTCTGTGCGCAGATTGATTTTGGTGCGCGCCAAGCGCCATCCAAAATCAGCAGCGCGGCTGACAAAAAACGCGGCACGGGCGGGTTGTACCGCGCGCACTGTGCGCAGATTGATCTTGGTGCGCGCCAAGCGCCATCCAAATTCAGCAGCGCGGCTGACAAAAAACGCGGCACGGGCGGGTTGTACCGCGCGCACTGTGCGCAGATTGATCTTGGTGCGCGCCAAGCGCCATCCAAATTCAGCAGCGCGGCTGACAAAAAACGCGGCACGGGCGGGTTGTACCGCACGGATCTGTGCGCAGATTGATCTTGGTGCGCGCCAAGCGCCATCCAAATTCAGCAGCGCGGCTGACAAAAAACGCGGCACTTGCGGGTTGTACCGCGCGCACTGTGCGCAGATTGATCTTGATGCGCGCCAAGCGCCATCCAAATTCCGCAGCGCGGCTGACAAAAAACGCGGCACTTGCGGGTTGTACCGCGCGCTCTGTGCGCAGATTGATCTTGGTGCGCGCCAAGCGCCATCCAAATTCAGCAGCGCGGCTGACAAAAAACGCGGCACTTGCGGGTTGTACCGCGCGCACTGTGCGCAGATTGATCTTGATGCGCGCCAAGCGCCATCCAAAATCCGCAGCGCGGCTGACAAAAAACGCGGCACTTGCGGGTTGTACCGCGCGCACTGTGCGCAGATTGATCTTGGTGCGCGCCAAGCGCCATCCAAATTCCGCAGCGCGGCCAACAAAAAACGGGGCACTGGCGGGTTGTACCGCGCGCACTGTGCGCAGATTGATCTTGGTGCGCGCCAAGCGGCATCCAAATTCCGCAGCGCGGGCGGGTTGTACTCCGCGCCTCTGTGCGCAGATTCGCGTTCGGAAATCACCATCTTCCCGACTGGTGTCACAGCCTGACCGCCAAACAGTGTGATTTGTGGTTATACAGCGCAGCCCTGAGCGGAAATATTGTGGAGACCGAAGCTCCACGTGCAACCCGGTGCGTCACTATGCCTGTATTCCGGTCCTGCGACATTCAAGCTCCAGCCGAGCGCCCGAATCAGCAAATTTGTGGCTAGCCCGGGCCTTTGCGGGGCTGGTTTGCAACTGCTGGCGTAGCCGGAAATTGGCCAGAATATTTGGTTGAAACACTTGACTCTGACCCCCTAAATTTGCTATAAACACCTCGGTGATGGGGTGATGTGGCTTGTTGTGGTGATCAACAAGCAGCAACATGGTACACAAACGAGCGGCGGCCGGAACGAACTTCCCAAACGAAGCGGCCTAACCAAAACAACGAAAGTGTTACACCAGTTGCTGTAAATGAAAACGCAGCAAACACAAACCAAATTTTTTTCGTTCTGACAATTTAGTTCGTTAGAAGAGGAGCTTACGGGCAGGTGAACCCGTCGGTGTCTGAATCAATCGTCGAGTCAAAAAAGACCGATCGCTTTGCGTTCGGCTTTTTGCGTTTCCTCGCAGTTGCTGCGCTGGTAACGGGCATGATGGTTGGTCGCACTGGCGTGGCACTGGCCGAAGGCGACACGCCCGCTGGAGCGCAGGTTGCAGAGGCAACCGCAAGCAGCTCTGCGGCCGCGGTGGATGTGAGCGTTGCAGCCAGCAGCGCCAGCCCCGCAGTAGACGTGAGCGCCACGGCGAGCAGTGCCAGCCCGGCAGTGGATGTGAGTGCAGCAGTGAGCAGCCCGGCGGCGGCAGTGGCCAGCCCGGCAGCGCAAGCGAGCCCGGCGGCGGCAGTGGCCAGCCCGGCAGCGCAAGAAAGCCCGGCAGCGGCAGTGGCCAGCCCGGCAGCGCAAGAGAGCTCACCATCCAGCAGCCCTTCGGTTTCTTCATCTATTAGCGCGGACAGCTCCACAACTTCGAACTCAATTGCTCCAGCCCCAATAACGAATCCGATCTCCACCCCAATTACCAACGCCCTTTCCGGGAACGCGGCCGTACCTGTCACCAACATCCAACCGGCCGCAACCCAACCCCTGTCTGTTTCCAAAACTGCACAGCTGCCTGCAGCAGCCGCGATGGCACCCTCCGGGGCCATGCCGGCGCTGACCGACACAGCCGCCGCCACTGACCAGGCCGCTGCTTTGAAGGCCGCAGCTGAGCGCTCCGCTTCTACCGCCTCTGCCAACGCAGCCGCGCCGGCCTATGTGCCGGACCCCTACTTCACGCGCGGCACCATCACGCACCGCTTTCTGACGGATTGCTCCGGGCAGACAGTGGACGCCACCAACACTTGCACCGCCACTGCCACCCCGATCCAGGCAGCGCTGAATGATGTGGCCGCCAACGGCCACCCCAATGACAGCACGGTGTATGTGGAAGGCGGCGACTATGCCGAGAATGTGACGATTGACGGGCTGAGCAACATCACGGTTGCGGGCTCGGTCAACAACATCACTTCGCGGCTGGCGGGTGTGGTGAGCGTGGCAAATGCCAGCAGTGTGCGCCTGCGCAACTTTTTCTTTGCGTCGGCGATCAACTTGGCCAATGTGGCCGAGATATTGCTGGAGGGCACCACGGGCGATGATTCGCTGGTGGTGAACCTGCTGGGCAGCGCGCGCAACGTCACCTTAGACGGGCGCGGCGGCAGCGACAGCTACCGGGTCCGCCTCGGCGGATTTGTGAGCTCGTTGTTTATAAGCGACAGCGGCACGAATGGAACAGACAGCCTGGTGCTGGAGGGCACCAGCGGGAATGACACGCTGCGCGTGGGCGCAGGCGTGCTAACGGGCGGAGCCGACCGGGTGAGCTTTGACGGGACAGTGGAAAACTTGGCAGTAGACGGCAGGGACGGAAATGACTCCATCACAGTGGATGGGGCAGTGAACGCGGCCGGGAACGTGGCCTTTACGTCCGAAACGATCACGGTGAACGAAACGCTCGCCACAAGTGGCGGGTCTCTAATGCTAAGTGCGCCTGCGGGCGTATATCTGTCCGGCGCATCCGGCCAAACGCTGACGCTGCGAACCAGCGGCGGCAGACTAAGCCTTGCCGGTCCGGTGGTGCTGGGGAGCGCAGTGCTCCTGAGCAGCAGCGGCGGCGACATTGAATTTGCAAGCATCCTGGATGGCGCCCACGATTTAATTGTGGACGCCGGGAGCGGCAGCACGCTGTTTGGCGGTGCTGTGGGCGGCATTACGCCGCTTGGCGACGGCAGCGGATATGCGCTGCAGTTGCGCTCCAGCGGGGCTACCATTTTTGGCAGCTCGCTCCGGACCGCGTCCGGCATTTATGCCGCTGGCCCGGTAACCTTTTTGGGGGATGCAACCCTGCAAGCCGGCGACACGCCTTCATTATTTGAAGGCGCGGTAACGCTGGGCGGGGTGCAGTTCAGTGCGCCAGGCGGGGTGGTGTTTGCAGCGCCGGTACAGCTGACGCAATCGGCGAGCACAGTGAGCAGTGCCGGGGCGCAAGTGCGCTTTGGCAGCACGCTTTCGGGCGCGCAAAACCTCACTGTTGATTCCGGAGGCGGCGCCACGATATTTGCGGGCGCGGTTTCCGGGCTGGGGACGGGCAGCGGCTATGCGCTGCGGCTGCTCTCCAGCGGGCTGACTACATTTGGGGGGACGCTAACGGCGAACTCCGGGATGTATGCGGCCGGGCCGGTGGCATATAGCGCCAATGCCACATTGGGCGGCAGCACCGCCAGTGTGCTGCAAAGCGCGGCCACTTTGGCAAATGCCGTGCTGGATGCAGCAGCGGGCGTAACATTTGGCGGCACGGTGGATGTGAGCGGGGCGGCGGGCGTGCTTTCACTGCTGGGCATTGTGTTTGCCGGGGCGGTGGATGGCGCGGGCACGCTAAACCTGAGCACGCCGGGAGCAGTGAGCGTGGCGGGCGCAATTGGGGCGCGCACGCGCCTGCGCGCGCTGACGATTTCCGGCGGAAGTGTGCAATTACGCAACGGGCTGCACGCGGGCAGCGCGACTATTTCTTCCGGCGGGGATGTGTGGCTGGGCGGCACGAGCAGTGTCACCGAAGGCGGCCTTGAGGTTCAGAATAGCGGCACCTTCATAATAGACAGCGGTGCACAGGTGGTGGTGGCGGGCAACTTTACGCGCGCGGGACCGGGCGCGGCATACATCAATGGCACCCTTACAGCAGGGTCGGTCCTGGTTAGCGCTTTCAACACAAGCAACAGCCAGGCCGGCCCTGTTTTTGTTTCTGGAACGGTGCGTTCCGCCAGCATCACCTTGCTGGGCGCGAGCGTGCAGATTTTGGACGGGGCGCTGCTGGATGCGCGCGGGGCAGCGGGCGGCGGCAGCATTTATGTGGGCGGCGGCTGGCAGGGAGCGGGCTTGCCGCAGGCGACCAGCACTTATGTGGCAGCGGGGGCGGTGCTGGATGCCAGCGCCACAGACAACGGCAACGGCGGAACGGTGGTGGTGTGGAGCGATGTTACGAATGCCGGCGCCACCACGCGCGCATTCGGCACACTGCTGGCAATGGGCGGCCCGAACGGCGGCAACGGCGGGCGCATTGAGACCTCCGGCCGCTGGCTGGACACCAGCGGCGTGCGCGGCTCGGCGGCTGCCGCGCGCGGCGCAGCCGGCCTGTGGCTGTTTGACCCGTACAACATAACCATCAGCAGCAGCGCGAGCACGGCCGGCAGCTTCTCCAGCGGCACCTGGACGGCGAGCGGCAGCACCTCCAACATTTTGAACACGGCCATCAACACCCTGCTGGATGCCGGCACCAGCGTCACCATCACCACCACCGGCGCCGGCTCGGACGCCGGCAACATCACCATCAACGCCGCCATCTCCAAGAGCACCACCACGGGCAGCCCCACGCTCACCTTCACGGCCGCCAACAACATCTCCGTCAATTCCGCCATTAGCAACAGCGTGGGCACCCTGCACCTGGTGTTCACTGCGGCCAGCATCACGCTGAACACCAGCCTGTCCACGCTGGGCACCCAAACCTACAACGGGCCGGTAACGCTGGGCGCGGCGGTGACGCTGACAGCGGGCGCCAGCTCCACCACCAGCGCAACCACGTACTCTTATTCCAGCAGCGTGCAGACTGTTGCAGTTAGCGCGGGCAATTCTGTTACGGTGCAGCTGGTGGGCGGCGCGGGCGGTGTGGGCGGCGACGATGGCTATTCTGGAATGAACAGCGGCGTGTCCGGGAGTTACACCGCAACCTTTTCGGTGGCCGCGGACACAACCCTGTATCTGGCACCTGGCGCGGGCGGAACTGCAGGCAGCAGCTGTGCAGCTGGCTACGGCGGTGGAACGGCCGGAACGAATGCGCTCAACATTGGTGCGGGCGGCGGTGGCGGCGGTCATGCTGGTTACGCTGGCTGCTCGGGTGGCGGCGGCGCGGGTGGGGCTGCATCAGTGGTGCGGGTTGGTTCCTCCGCGCTGTATCTGTTTGGCGGCGGCGCGGGTGGTGGAGCCGGGGCGAACAATAAAAACGGTGATGGCGAGACTACCGGGCAAAACAACAGCTACTATCTGGCAAGCGGTGTGTTTGCGGGCCAGGTGGGACCCGGCGCCGGCCAGTCATCCTCTTACACCCAAACTGCAACCAGTGTGGATGGCGGCGGCTCCGGCGGCGGCGGCGGCGGCCTGCTGGGCGGCAACACCTACTTTGGCAGCCAGGGCGGGCAGGGTGAGTGGCGCGGCTATGGCGGCAACCGCGGCAGCAACGGTGCGTCTGGCGTTACCGTCAGCAGCGTCACTGATTCAACAATCCAGCGGAGCAATGGTGCCAACGGCTACATCATCGTCACCACCACCACCAGCAGCAGCGGCGGCATCACCTTTAGCAGCACGGTTGCGGGCGGCAGCAACGCCCTCACCGTTACCGGCAACGCCAGCTTCGGCGGCGCGGTGACGGGTGTGAGCACCCTGAGCGTGAGCGGCACGAGTACCATCAGCGCCAACATCACCACCACCGGCACGCAGGCTTACACCGGCGCCACAACACTGGGTGCCAGCACTACCCTCACCACCACCAACAGTGCAGTCACCTTCAGCAGCACGGTCAATGGCACCACGGCCAACACGCAGAGCTTGACGATTGCGGCTGGCAGCGGCGCGGTCAGCTTTGGCGGCGCGGTGGGCGGCACCTCGGCGCTCAGCGCACTCACCATCACTGGAGGCCAGGTCACCAGCGCGGCTGCCATCGCAGTGAACACTGGCGCCATCAGCATCACCAACAGCGGCACCAGTTCTCTCTCCGGCGTTATCTCCGGCACCGGCTCCCTCACCAAGAGCGGCGCGGGCACGCTCACGCTCTCTGGCAGCAACACCTACACCGGCATCACCACCATCAGTGCGGGTACGCTTTCGATTGCGGCAGACTCCGGGCTGGGCACGGCGCCCAGCAGTGCCACCGCCGGCCAGCTGGTGTTTCAATGGCGGCACGCTCGCCAGCAGCGCCACCTTTACGCTCAGCAGCAACCGCGGCGTTGCACTCACCGGCACGGGCGGCATGGATGTGGCCTCCGGCACCACGCTCACCTACGGCGGCATCATGGCCGGCAGCGGCGCCTTTACCAAGAGCGGCGCGGGCACGCTACACGCTCTCCGGCGCCAACACCTACACCGGCATCACCACCATCAGTGCGGGTACGCTCTCGATTGCGGCAGACTCCGGGCTGGGCACGGCGCCGAGCAGTGCCACGGCCGGCCAGCTGGTGTTCAATGGCGGCACGCTCGCCAGCACCGCCACCTTTACGCTCAGCAGCAACCGCGGCGTTGCACTCACCGGCACGGGCGGCATGGATGTGGCCTCCGGCACCACGCTCACCTACGGCGGCATCATGGCCGGCAGCGGCGCCTTTACCAAGAGCGGCGTGGGCACGCTTGTGCTCTCCGGTGCTAACACCCACAGCGGCGGCACCACAGTGAATGCCGGCACGCTGACGCTGGGCAGTACCACTGCGCTGGGCACCGGCACGCTCACCAACAACG
>BGOS01000019.1 GCA_003569365.1 Anaerolineaceae bacterium | reverse complement strand
AATTCAATCAGCGGGACGAGGGCTTGATGGGTGCATTTGGCGAGATTGTGACGTGGGTGTTTTTGCCAAACCAAAAAAGCACGCCAACGCCGGGCGCTCCGCCGGCACCGATAGACGGGACCCCCCGCGCCGACCAGTACTGCTGCGCCTTGATGAGCCAGCCTGTAGATTGTTGTGCGCAGTTATAGTTTGAACGATGCCCGCGGATAGCAGTTCACCGTTTCGGTTTGCAAGCGCCAGCCTGGCGGGCTTGCAGCCTTCTGCCACACTGCACATTAATGAACGCGTGCAGGCGCTGCGCGCAGCCGGGCGCGATGTGCTCCATCTTGGATTTGGCGAGTCGCGGTTTCCGGTGCCGGATGCGGTGGTGGCAGCGCTGCGCGAACACGCTGCAGAGCGCAGCTACCTGCCGGTGCTTGGCCTGCCGGAGCTGCGCGCCGCCATTGCCTGCGTTTTACGGGCGGCACTTCGGGCTGCAAGTTGCTGCAGAGCAGGTGGTGATCGGGCCCGGCAGCAAGGCGCTGCTGATGGCGCTGGCACTGGCCACCGAAGGCACGATGCTGCTGCCAACGCCGCATGGGTTTCATATGCGCCGCAGGCGCAGCTGGCACGGCGCAGCGTTGTGGCAGTGCCCATGGATCCGGCTGCTGGCTACGCATTGGACCCGGAGCGCCTGCAGCATGCACTGCAAAAGGCTGCTGCCAATTGGCAGCGGCCGGACATGCTGCTGCTCAACACGCCCGGCAATCCGCTGGGCAGCGCCCAAAGTGCGGAAGCGCTGCAAGCATGCGCGAATTTGCGCGGCGCAACCGCTTGATGGTGGTAAGCGACGAAATCTACAGCTTGACGGCGCACAACGCGCTTGGTTCCGCGTCCATGGCGGCGCATTATCCGGAAGGCACGGTTGTCACCGGCGGGCTGAGCAAGCACCTGTCGCTGGGTGGCTGGCGTTTTGGCGTGGCCATCTTGCCGCCGGGCGCAGCGGGCCGCGAGCTTGCTGCTGCGCTGCAAATTGTGGCCGGCGAGATCTGGTCTTGCGTGGCGGCGCCGGTGCAGCATGCAGCGCTGGCCGCTTACGCAGCGGACCCGGCCATTGCGCAGCACATTGCGCAAAGCGCGCGCCTGCATGGCGCGCGCACGCGCGTGCTGCACAGCGTGCTGCAGGAATTTGGCGTGCCGTGCCCGCTGCCGGACGCTGGCTTTTATTTGTATCCAAACTTTGAGCGCTGGCGCGCAGTTCTGGCGCAGCGCAACGTGCACACCAGCGCGCAGCTGGCTGCACACCTACTGGAGAAACATTCCATTGCCACGCTGCCGGGCAGTGCCTTTCATGATGATGCGCTGACGCTGCGCCTTTCTTCAAGCTATTTGGACACAGAGCAGCCCGCTGGCGGCGCGGAAGTTTTTGCGGCGTTTGCGCGCGACGCGGATGATTGCATCAACCACGCGCACCCGCGTTTGCAGCGCGCCGCTGCCGCCCTGGCAGAGTTCATCTCCGGGCTGGGCAGCTAACCGGATGCGGACAAAACTGCAGTGCGCCCGCTGGCTGCCTCGCAGCTGGAACATTCATGCAAACAAATGAAGTTGTAATTGTGGCGGGTGTGCGCACCCCGATCGGGCGCGTGGGTGGCGCGCTGGCAGCTGTGCGCCCGGACGACCTTTTGGCTGGTGTGCTGCGCGGCGTGGTGGAGCGCGCCGCCATCGACCCGCAGGGTATTGACGAAGTGTATGCCGGCTGTGCAAACCAAGCAGGCGAAGACAACCGCAACGTGGCGCGCATGGCCAGCTTGCTGGCCGGCTTCCCGGACAGCGTGCCGGCCGTAACGCTGAACCGTTTGTGCGCGTCAGGTTTGGAGGCGGTGAACCAAGCCGCGCGCTGCATCGCCGTGGGTGAGGCGCAGCTATGCGTGGCGGGCGGCGTGGAAAGCATGAGCCGCGCGCCATGGGTGCTGCCCAAGCCGGAAGGTGCCTATCCCGTGGGCAGCCCGCCCGTTTATGACACAACGCTGGGCTGGCGCTTTCCAAACCCGCAGCTGGCTGCACGCTTCCCGCTGCTCAGCATGGGCCAGACTGCCGAGAACATTGCGCAAGAACTGGGCATCACGCGCGCCGAGCAGGATGCGTTTGCGCTCGAGAGTCACCGCCGGGCCGTGGCTGCACTGAATGCCGGGCGCTTTGCAGCGGAGGTGCTGCCGGTAAGCGTGCCGCAGCGGCGCGGCGATGCGCGCACTGTGGATGTGGATGAGGCGGTGCGGTATAAGCGCAGCGCGCAGGGCTTTGAGCTGGACACGGATATGGAACGCCTGGCGCAGCTGGCGCCGGCTTTCCATGAGCAAGGCACCGTAACGGCGGGCAACTCCAGTGGCCTCAATGATGGTGCGGCTGCATTGGTGTTGATGAGCGCCGCGCGCGCCCACGCGTTGGGTCTGCGGCCACTGGCTCGCTGGCTGGGCGCTGCTTCCGCCGGCGTGGACCCCAGTGTGATGGGCTACGGTCCGGTGCCGGCCACGCAGAAACTGCTTGCCCGGCTGCAGCTCACAGTGCAAGACATTGGCTTGGTGGAATTGAACGAGGCGTTTGCAGCGCAGGCGCTGGGCGTGATGCGCAAGCTGGGCCTGCGCCATGAGATCACAAATGTAAACGGCGGCGCAATTGCGCTGGGGCACCCGCTGGGCTGCAGCGGAGCGCGCATTTTGGTTACGCTGCTGCATGAGATGCAGCGCCGCGCGCCGCAGCAGGCGCGCCCGTACTACGGTCTGGCTACTTTATGCGTGGGTGTCGGGCAGGGCGTCAGCACGCTGGTGGAGTGGCTCGCGTGAGCCGCATGCATTTCCGCGCTCACCGCCGGCAGGCGCGGCAGCCGGGCTAATATAGAACGCTGGCCAGTTCGCTGCGATACTCGCGGGTGAGCGGGTCATCATCGCCCAGCAGCGCGAACACGCCCAGCATCACTTTGCGCGGCTCTCCGCCGCGAAATTTTTTGTCCTTGCGCAGCACTTCCATCAGCCCGTCCATGCCGGCAGCATACCGGCCGCCAGCCAGCAGCCGTGCGGACTGCCAGTACTGCGCCAGCTGCAGATCGTTCTCGGTGCGGTGATCGTTGTCTTCCGCAACCTCCGCCAGCATTTCCGCCAGCGGCCGCAGCTGCTCCGCAGCCACAATCTCCGGCCCGCTCGGAAAGACCTCGATGATTTCCAGTGCTTCGCGCCCCTTGCCTTGCGCCACCAGTGCGCGCACCATGCCCAATGCGGCAGCGGCGTTGCGCGGCTGCGCGTCTATGATGATGCGCAGTTTCTCTTCGGCGTCCGCCCAATGGCGCGTGGCCAGCAGGCTGATCGCTTCGGCTAGGGTGTGGTCGGTTTCGTTCGGCGCCACCTTTTGCAAAAACTCGCGCACGCGCGGCTCGGGAATTGCACCCACAAAGCCGTTGATCACCTGCCCGTTGCGGAACGCCTTCACTGCCGGAATGCCTTGCACCCCGAACCGCACTGAGAGGTTGGGGTTCTCGTCCACATTTACTTTTGCAAGAAAAAATCCACCGTCACTTTCGGTTGCCAGCTTCTCCAGCACCGGGCCCAGCGAGCGGCACGGGCCGCACCACGGCGCCCAAAAGTCCACCAGCACCGGCGTCTCATACGAGCGGTTGACGACGTCAACCTCAAAGGTGCTCTCGCTTACGTCAAATACAAAGTTGGAAGGTCCCATTGGCTTTTCCCTTATATTGTAGCATTGTGTCCAGTCCTGCTTTAGAGGCTACGCAACTCCCGTTAACTTAATATCAGCACTAATAAAATGAAAATCCGCTCAATTACTTACTTTTGCGACGGCAGTTTCCCGCTGGATGGCAAGGCCATGGCGCAAGCCGGCGCCTGCCTGCAACGGGCGCGGGCTGCCCTGCTGCAAGCGGGCTATGAGGTGCAAACAACCCGCGCGGCCCTGCAGCCACTGGGCGCTGTGCCCGGCCTCGCGCCCGTCCAGCTGCCGCAGTATGCGCTTGCAGTGCAGGCGCAGCTTGTGCTCAACAATATTGATTACGCCGGGCTGGGGCCGGTGCGGCTGGGCGATGCGCAGGCTTATTGGGCAGCGTTGCCGGACGTGTTGGCTGCAACGCAGCGCATCTTCACCGCGGGCGAGATAGCCACGCGCGCCGGCGGTGTGAGCCTGGGCGCAATTCAGCACGCTGCGCAGGTGGCGCTCCGCAATTCGCGCCTCACTGCTGATGGGCTTGGCAACTTGCGCTTTGCAGCGCTGGCGGGTGTGGCACCCGGCACACCGTTTTTGCCGGCTGCATTTCACGCCGGTGGTGCGCCGGTGTTTGCAGTTGCCACTGAAGCCGCCGATCTGGCAGTGGCTGCCTTCACGGGCGCAGACAGTGTGGCGCACGCGTGTGCGCGGCTGGTGGCTGCGCTTGAGCTGCATGGCGCGCAAGTGCAGCAGGCGCTGGCCGGCCTGCCGCAAACATTTACCGGTATCGATTTTTCGCTTGCGCCTTTTCCGGAGCAGTCTGCGTCGATTGGGGTGGCGCTGGAGGCGCTGGGTGTGGCAGCCGTGGGCAGCCACGGTACGCTCGCAGCGGCCGCGCTGGTGGCCGATTGCGTGCAGCACGCGCGCTTTCCGCACGCTGGATTTAGCGGCTTGTTTCTGCCGCTGCTCGAAGACCAGCGCCTCGCGCAGCGTGGCGCGGAAGGCATGCTCACCGTGAATGATTTGCTGCTGTACTCTGCAGTGTGCGGCACGGGCCTTGATACCATTCCGCTGGCGGGTGATATTGCAGCGGGGGAGCTTGCGGCAATCATGCTGGATGTGGCGGCACTGGCCCTGCGCCTCGGCAAGCCGCTGACTGCGCGCTTGATGCCCATACCCGGCAAGCGCGCCGGTGACCCGATTGAGTTTGATTTTCCGTTTTTTGCTAACGGCAGCGTGCTGGCGCACAAGCGCGGCGCGCTAAGCGGCGCACTGGGGGGCAACGAAGATTTTGCGCTGCGGGCACGCTGAGGCGCGGGCTTAGCCGATGGCTGCGGGCAGCGTGCGCAGCATGTAGCTGCCGCACAACTCAAAGCCTGCGCGCCGATAGTATTCGCGCGTGCCAACCGCAGCGATGACGGCCAAGCGCTCGTAGCCGTGCGTGTGTGCGATGCGCTCGGCTTCGGCCAGCAGGCGCTTGCCAAGGCCGCTGTGCTGCGCCGTGTTGTTTCCGCCGCCATCCGCGCCCAGCGGCAGCGCCGCGCCATACACATGCACCTCGCGCACAATTGCCGCACCCTCAAGCTCGGCCAGCCCAAGCGCTGCCGCTGCAGCCGGCAGTGACAGGCGCAAGTAACCGGCCAGCTTGTCATCTGAAGTGTTGAAAGAAAGGAAGTGCTCTGTGCTTTGGGCGGCCGGATACACAAGGTTGTCCAGGGCCAGTTCCCCGGCGGCGCAACTGTTGCCGCGCACCTCGCGGCAGCGCAGGCACAAGCAGCGCTGCCCGTCTGCGCGCATTTGGCGCTGCACCACCTCGCGCAGGTTGGAGCACGTGCTGCCCGCCACAATGTTTGGCGCGGGGATGTCGCGGTACACACGGTTGATGCGGCAGTAGCGCGGCACCAGCTGCTTGCAGGCAGCCACCAGTTCCACCAGGGTTGCGTCGGAGTATGGGTGGTACTCGCCGCGCTGCCAGTAAGCGTACAGGTCGGCATTCGCCAGCAGCGAGCAGGGGTAAATTTTAATTTCATCCGGCTGCAGCGCCGGGTCGTCCCACAGTTTTTTGAAGTCCGCCAGGTCACTCTGCGGTGTGGCACCCAGCAGGTTCGGCATCCAATGCAGCACCACCTTGAAGCCGGCTGCGCGCAGCAGCGTTACCGCAGCGCGCGTTTGCGCCACCGTGTGGCCGCGCTGGTTCTGCTCCAGTATGTTGTCATCCAGCGACTGCGCACCCATCTGAACCTTGGTGACACCCAGGGCGCGCATCCAGCGAATCTCCTCTGCATGCACGTGGTCCGGGCGCGTTTCCACAACCAGGCCCACATTGCGATGCTGTGCCGTCTGGTTCCATGCGTGCGCCTCTGCCAGTGAACTGGAGTCGCGCCCGTTCATTGCATCAAAGCAGCGCTGCACAAACCAAGCCTGATAATCGCGCCGGTAGCTGGACCAGGTGCCGCCCAAAATCAGCAGCTCAATTTTGTCGGTGGCGTGGCCGTTGCCGGCAAAGGCTGCAATGCGCGATGCAGTTTGGGCGTATGGGTCAAAGGCGTGCTGCTCGGCGCGCATTGCGCCGGGCTCATCCGGCAGGTAACTCTTGGGCATGCGCGCATCGGTGGGGCAGAAGATGCACTTGCCGGGGCACGGGTATGGTTTTGTAAGCACCGTTACCGGCGCCACACCAGAGATGGTGCGCATTGGTTTGCGCTGCAGGCACTTGAGCACGCGCGCATCTGGCTCCAGCTCGCCGTTCTTTACCAAATACTGGTAGGTGCGCGTGAGCTCCGCCTTGGCATAGGTGCCGGAGCCGGCGCGCGGGAAGCGCTGCAAGATTGCGCGCAGTGCCTCCGGCGTGTACTGGCCGTCCGCATGCAGCGCCTGCACAATGCGGCGCACATCAGGCGCAAAGCGCTCCAGTTCCGGCGCATCCAGTTCTTTCAACAGCATGCCGTCAGTATAATCCGGACGCATGCGCACTTTTGTGGCGCGCCGCTTGCTGCGCATCAACGCCCGCTTTTACCAGCAGTTTGGCGCGGAGTTTGCCGCCTCGCGCAGCGCATTGCAGCCCGGCATGCTGCGCGCGCTGCAGGTTGTCGCCGGTTGTGCTGCAGTGCTGGATGTTGGCTGTGGCAACGGCCGTTTTGCCGGCGGACTGCCGGAGCCGGTGCGTTATGTGGGCGTGGACAGCAGCGCAACCCTGCTGGGCGGCGCAGTGCAGCGCCCGCACGCCAGCTTTTTGCAATTGGATCTGATGGATCCGGCGTGGGTGCTGCGTGTGCGGCGGCGCTTCCCCGCAATTGTGTGCTTTGCCGTGCTGCACCATGTGCCCGGTGCGCGGCGGCGCCTGCGCCTGCTGCGCCAGCTGCACGGATTGCTGCAGCCGGGCGGTGTCTGTGTGCTTTCTGTCTGGCAGTTTGTGCATGTGCCGCGTTTGCGCCGCAAGATATGTGACTGGCAGCAAGCCGGCATCACGGCGGCGCAAGTGGACGCGCAAGACTATTTGCTTGACTGGCAGCGCGGTGGCAGTGGGCTGCGTTATGCCCATCAATTCAGCCTGCCGGAGCTGGCGCAGTTGTGCATACGCGCCGGCTTTGAAGTCCGGCAAACCTACCGCAGCGACGGCGCCACGGGCGACATGGGCTTGTATGTGGTTTTGCGGGCGGTGGCTTAAACACCGAACGCGGGCCCGTAAATGCCCGCGCTCGATGTAGGAGGAGAAGAAACTGCAACTGTGTTTTGCAGTACGGTAAGGATACGGGCTGTGCGCCAGGCGTGCTTGACGCCAGTCTGCCGGCTGCCTGACGGAATCCCTACGCGGGCTTCCGCTGGCATCAAAACAGAAATTTGCTCGTGGCCGATGTCATCCAATTAAATCCCCAGTACTGGCTACTGGCTTCTTAGCCGGCTACATCTACCGGTCCCTGCCAAGACAACTATACCTTTAGTGATGGTCAACGCGCGGTTTTATCGCAATGGATTGAAACTCATGCACCAGCTCCACAAAGCGCTGCACGGTCACCTCAAACAAACGCCGGCCAAACTCCGGTGTGGCCGCGGCTGCATCGCCACACACACCGTTGCGCGAGAACCGGCTCCACCAGTCCTGCCAGGCGTACGCGCTGGGCTGTGGATGGTCCCAGTTGAAGTACTTCAGTTTCAGCTGGCCAATGTCGCGTTCGGCTTTGTCCATCTGCACCAGGCTGGGCTGCGCATGCAGCATCATTGCCGTCTCATATTCGCAGGCATGGCCCACGCTGCCCGGTCCGCCTTTACGCTCCGCAGCCAGCACATCGGCCACCAGCGCCGGGTCCACCGCAGCGTTCACAGTTGTGGCGGCGCAAATTGCGCCGGTTGCCAGCACGCATTTGCGCGCAGCCAAATCACAAACAGACTGGTTGGAGCCGTGCCCGTTCACAATCAAGATATGCGTGAACCCGTGGCGCGCAACCGAGATTGCCGCCTGCGAAAGATAGGCAAGCGTGGTCTCGATGTCGATTGCAATCACTCCTGGAAAATCCATGTGATGCTCATCCAGCCCAAACGGAATTGTGGGCAGCACCAGCAGATCGCCGTCCGCCTGCCGCCCGCATTCAGCCAGCACACTTTCTAAAATGTCGTTGTCGGTGGAGAGCGGCAGATGCAGGCCGTGATCCTCCACCGCCCCGATGGCAAGCGCCACCACCGGCTGCGGCTTGCGTGCAATCGCTGCGTTCATCTCCGGCCATGTGAGCCGGTCATAGCGCCATTGTGTCATGTTGCCTCCTGGCAATCCGCTGCTAAATCTGCACGGCACAATGAATTTATGCTGCAGCTAGATTATTGCAAACGGGCGTGTGTGGTTGCGGGGAATTATGCATCAGCGGGCGCAACTGGCTGCCATAATGCAAGCGCTGGGCGCAACCTATGTGCCGGCTGGGAGCCACGCTATGCCGCCAAAACAACAACTGAAGCCAGTGCCATTTACCCGGGTGCAACTGCACGATGCGTTCTGGGCGCCGCGCATGGCAGCCAACCGCAACGCCACATTGCCCGCCGAATATGCGCAGCTGGAGCGCACCGGGCGCCTTGCTGCGCTCGAGCTGTCCTGGCAGCCCGGCGCCGGCAACCCGCCGCATATTTTTTGGGATTCGGATATCGCCAAGTGGATCGAAGCCGCTGCGTATGCGCTTGCAGCGCAGTTTGATTCACAGTTGGACGCGCAGCTCGATGCGGTGATTGCACGCCTGGCGCTGGCGCAGCAACCGGACGGATACCTCAACACTCATTATATTGTTATGGAGCGCGCCGGACTGCAGCGGCGCTGGACAAACCTGCGCGACTCGCATGAGCTTTACTGTGCCGGCCACCTGATTGAGGCGGCGGTTGCGCACTTTGAAGCCACCGGCAAACGCACGCTGCTGGATGTGATGTGCCGCTATGCGGACTGTATCGAGCGCAGCTTTGGGCGCGGCGCGCAGCAGCGTCGCGGCTATCCCGGCCACGAGGAGATTGAGCTTGCGCTTGTAAAACTATATCGGGCCACGGGCGCGGCGCGCTACCTGGCACTGGCACGCTACTTCATTGATGAGCGCGGGCAGCAGCCGCATTATTTTGATGGCGAAGCCCGCGCGCGCGGCGAGGATCCGCTAAAGTTTCGCTTTACAAACTACGAGTACAACCAGTCACATCTGCCGGTGCGCGAGCAAAGCGTTGTGACCGGGCACGCCGTGCGCGCCATGTATTTATATTCCGCAATGGCAGACATGGCGACTGCGGATGCTGATGCGGGCTTGCTGGCCGCCAGCGAGCGCTTGTGGCACAGCGTGGTGGAGGAGCGCATGTACATTACGGGTGGCATCGGGCCGGCAGCCAGCAACGAGGGCTTCACGCACGCGTATGACCTGCCGGACGAGAGCGCATACGCAGAGACCTGCGCTGCAATCGGCATGGTGTTTTGGAACCAGCGCCTGCTGCATTTTGCCGGGGACGGGCGCTACGCGGATGTGCTTGAGCGCGCACTGTACAACGGCGTGCTGAGCGGCGTGTCGCTGGATGGCAGGCGCTTCTTTTACGAGAACCCGCTCGCATCGCGCGGCGGCCACCACCGCGCTGAATGGTTTGATTGTGCCTGCTGCCCGCCCAATATTGCGCGCCTGATTGCCGGCGTGGGCGGGTACTTTTACTCCAGCGCGGCGCGCAGCCTGTGGGTGCACCTGTATGCTGCCGGCACGGCTGCGGCGCAGGTGGATGGCGTGCCTGTGCATGTAAAGCAGCGCACGCAATACCCATGGGATGGGCGCGTGGAGCTGCGCATCGATCCGGAACGGCCGCTGCGCTTTGCGCTGCACTTGCGCGTGCCCGGCTGGTGCCGGCGCTTCACGCTGGCGGTCAATGGCAAGCGCGTGGCAGTGCGCCCGCGCAAAGGCTATGTTGCGGTGCGCCGCTTGTGGCGCGCCGGGGACAAGCTGGTGCTGCAGCTGTCCATGCCCGTGCGCCTCACACGCGCCAATCCGCAGGTGCGCCAAATGGCCGGCCGCGTTGCCGTGGAGCGCGGTCCGCTGCTGTACTGCCTGGAGGGCACGGACCACAAACATGCAGTGCTCGACGAGATTGCGCTGCCCCGGCGGGCGCGCTGGACGGTGGTGCAGCGCCCGCAACTATTGGGCGGGATTGCTGTGCTGCGCACGCTTGGCTCGGCTGCCAAGCCGTGGCGCGGCGGCCTGTATGCGGACGCGCACGCCATTGTAGAACAGCCGGTAGCTATTACGGCTGTGCCCTACTGCGTGTGGGACAACCGCGCGCCCGGTGAGATGCGCGTTTGGCTGCGAATGGCTGCAAAGTAACGAGCCGCAGCATTTGTTCCGTGCGCGCTGGCAACGGTGCGCTCCGCGCTGCGCATCGTTTTTGCCGGCTCGGAACTGGTGCTGTGCGAGCAGTTAGCTTTTTGCAAAATTTGTTTGAATCCGTGTATACTGCGCGTGTTACGGACATCAGGCAAAGATAAGAATGCGCACTAACCAATTATTCACGGCTGCAGAAGCTGGCACTTTGCCGCAGGTTGGCATCGCGTGCTGTGAACACGCCGCAGCGCGCAGCGTGCGGCCGGCGCTGTGTTCGGCATTATTGCCGATTGTTAAGTGCTCGAAGCAGTTGAAGCAACCCGCAAGGGCCTTCAGTTGTTTAACTTAGGGGCGCGGCAAGCCAAAGCCCCTCGCAATTATGCAACCCGAAGGCCTCTCCAAGTGAGAGGCTTTTTTATTTACTTCTGGAATGAATCACTTCACCGCTTACAACCCGCGCCTGCTGGAGGTTATTGACACCACGCTGCGCGAGGGGCAGCAGACCTCGCTGCTGCATGACCATCAGCGCTACTTTTTCTCGCGCGAGGACAAAGCGGAAATTTTGCGAGCGCTCATTCTTTACGGCGTGAAATTTGTGGAGTTGTTCTCGCCGGCGGTTAGTGCCCGCGAGCGCGCTGATTGGGCTGCACTGCGGGCGGTGCGGGACGCGCTCATCACGCAGAAGGGCTACACCTTTCTGCTGGCGCATGTGCGCTGCCATCCGCATGATGTGGAAGCCGCAATTGCTGCGGGCGCTGACGGGTTGAATATTTATATTGGCACCTCGGCGGAGTCGCGCAGATTTAACCACGGCCACGATCTGGCCGGCATTGTGGTGAAGGCGCGCACCCTGCTCGAAGATGTGCGCCGCAATCATCCGCAGGTGGTGCTGCGGTTTTCCGGTGAAGATGCGTTTCGTACAAGCACAACCGACCTCTTCCGGGTTTATGACGAGCTTGCGCCGCTGGTGGACCGGCTGGGTTTGCCGGACACAGTGGGCGTTGCCACACCAGCCACTGTGGCGGCGCGGGTGACCGCGCTGCGCACGCGCTATCCAGACGTGGAGTTGGAGGGGCACTTTCACAACGACCGCGGGCTGGCATTGGTGAATGCGCTCGAAGCCGTAAAAAATGGTGTGCGCTATTGCAACACCACCGTCTGTGGCGTTGGCGAGCGCTCGGGCATCACCTCGCTCACCAGCCTGCTCTTCAATTTGCATGTTGACCGCGACTACGACCGGCTGGAGGGCTATCAGCTGCGCGGATCCTACCCCATCAACGTGCTGGTGGCGGACAAGCTGCGCATGCTGGTGCCATCCACCGAGCCGGTGAGCCTTACCAACCGCACCCACACCGCCGGTGTGCACCAAAGCGCGGTTGTGCGCGGCGCAGCCAGCTATGAAGCCCATCCACTGGATAACTTTGGCGTAAGCGAGAGCGGCATACTGCTTGGGCCGCTTTCCGGCTGGAACATCATCCATTATTTTTTGAAAGAGATTCGCTACTACCAAATCGATGAAGAAACTGCGCGCCAGATAGCGCGGGTATTTAAGGAGCGTGTGTACGCAATTCAGCCGGATGAATCGCCGGAGCAACTGCTTACAGCGATAGCGGAGCAGGAGTTTGGCCTGGTGCATGCGCAGCCACCGCTGGCAGCAAGCCCGATTGTGCAGCGCCTGGACTCCGTGCCTGCGCTGCCGCCACGGCGAATTGCAGCCACCACACTGTCCGCGCGGCGCGTTGATATTGCCCTACCGCTGCAACCAACTGATGCACATTTAACCAGCGAGCGCAGGCCGAATGGGTAAAACATTTGCGGAGAAGGCGCTGGCGCGCGCCGCGGGATTGCCAACAACAATTGCCGGGCAGGTGGTGGATGCGCGGCCGGATGTGGTGCTGTCGCATGACAACACGGCCGCCATTGCAAAAATCTTCCGCAGTATCGGGCTGGAGCGCGTGGCCATTCCGGAACGGCTAGTGATCACGCTTGACCATGCGGTGCCGGCGCCCACCCCGCAGCATGCGCGCAACCACGCCGAGGTGCGCGCCTTTGTGCAAGCGCAGGGCATCCGGCATTTCTTTGAAGTGGGGCGTGGCATCTGCCATCAAGTAATCAGTGAAGAAGCGCTGATCCTCCCTGGGCAGCTGATTATTGGCGCAGATTCACACACCACGCATTTTGGCGCGCTGGGGGCGTTTGGCGTTGGCGTCGGCCGCACAGAAGTGGCAGCCTTGTGGGCCACCGGTGAGCTATGGCTGCGCGTGCCGGAGAGCATCAAGATTGTTGTCACGGGTGCGTTGGGCAAGGGCATCTCCGCCAAAGATTTTTGCCTGAGCCTGATCGGGCAGTTGGGTGCAGAGGGCGGGCGCTACCAATCGATTGAATTTTCCGGCTCGGCGATTGACAGTCTTTCGCTGGACAGCCGCATGGTGATCCCAAACATGATGGCGGAATTTGGCGCAAAGAATGCCTACCTTGCGCCGGATGAAAAGGTGTTTGACTACTTGGCCGGGCGCGCAGCCCGGCGGCTGCAGCTTGCAGGCGGCAGCCCGCAGGCTGCACAGCTGGCTGCCAGTTTGCGGGCGGGTGCCCTGTATCCGGATGCAGCTGCAACTTACAGCGCCGTGCATACATTTGACGCAGCCGCCATTCAACTCACAGTAGCCTGCCCGCACACAGTGGACTCCACGCAGCCGCTGGCAGCAGTGCGCGGTATCCGCGTTCAGCAAGCCTTCATTGGCACTTGCACAAACGGGCGCCTGGAAGATTTGGCGCTGGCAGCGGAGGTGTTGCGTGGCCAGCGCGTGGCGGCGGGCACGCGCCTGCTGGTGGTGCCGGCGTCTTCGCAAGTGTATGCGGAAGCGATAGAGCGCGGCTACATGCAGATCTTGCTGGCTGCAGGTGCGGCGATTGGCACGCCGGGCTGCGGGCCGTGCATGGGCAACCATATGGGCGTGCTGGCGCCCGGTGAAGTTTGCATCTCCAGCGCCAATCGCAACTTCAAGGGGCGCATGGGCGAACCGGATGCTGAGATTTATCTTGCGAGTCCCGCCGTGGTGGCGGCGGCTGCGGTTGCGGGCTACATCATTGATCCGCGCGAGATTGGGAACTAGCGCATTGGCGCGCCGAGCACGGATTTGCAGCTCACCATGAATGCGACCGCACAAGATGAATCACCGCGGCCGCGCGGCCCGGGCCGGGTGTGGAAGTACGGCGACGGAGTGAACACAGATGTGCTGTTCCCGGGCAAGTACACGTATACGCTGCGCGCTGCGGCAGATATTGCGGCGCATGCGCTGGAAGATTTGGACCCGGTGTTTACAGCCGAAGCCGTGGCCGGCGATGTGATTGTTGCGGGTCGCAACTTTGGCAACGGCAGCTCCCGTGAGCAGGCCGTTACCTGCCTGATGTATCGCGGCGTGGCAGCGGTTGTGGCGCGGTCTTTTGCGCGCATCTATTTTCGCAACGGCATCAACCAGGGGCTGCTGCTCATCACGTGCGCGGCGGTGGTGGATGTGGCGCAAACTGGCGATGCGATTGAGATTGATTTGGCGCAGAGCTTCATCCGGCTCAACGGCGAAGCGCACGCTTTTCCGCCGCTCTCGCCCAACACGCGCAGCATTATTGCAGCCGGTGGCCTCGTGGCGCACGTACGGCACAAACTTGGCTTGAGCAGCACCGCCGAAGTGAAGTTCACGGACTGATTGAGGCTTGCGCGATGACCACTCTTTCGCTGCCCGCGCCCCAAAGTTCGCCCGCCACAATCGTGTTGATTGCCGGCGATGGTGTGGGGCAGGAAGTCATCCCCGCGGCAGCGGAGGTGTTGGCTGCTTTGGGTTTGGGCCTCAAATTTGTGGAGGCGCCCGCCGGCTTTGGGCATTTTAGGCGCACTGGAAATGCAATCCCCGCGGAAACGCTGGCCGCAGTGCAAGCAGCGGGCGTGGCGCTTTTTGGTGCAACCGCGTCGCCTTCCACTGAAGAGCCTGGCTACCAAAGCCCAATCCTTGCGCTGCGCCGGGTGTTTGAGTTGTATGCAAATCTGCGGCCCACATTTTCGCTGCCAGGCAGCTATGCGCGTGCCGGTGTGGATCTGTTGATTGTGCGCGAAAACACCGAGGGTTTGTATTCTGGCCGGGAGCGGCGCGAGGGTGATACCGCGATTGCGGAACGGGTGATAACTGTGCGCGGCTCTGCGCGCATTGCGCGCATGGCTTTCATGCAGGCGCAAGCACGGCAGCGCCCGCCTGGCATGGGCGGTCCGTGCGTAACCATTGTGCACAAAGCCAACGTTCTAAAAGTTACCGATGGACTGTTTCGGGAAACATGCCTGCAGGTGGCTGCTGAATTTCCGGATGTGGCGGTGAACGAAGTGCTGGTGGACACCATGGCCCTGCGCTTGATGCGTGACCCGCAGGCATTTGATGTGATTGTCACAACTAATTTGTTTGGCGACATCTTGTCTGATGAGGCCAGCGGGTTGATGGGCGGGTTGGGCGTGGCGCCATCGGCCAATGTGGGCGGGCAGGTGGCAGTCTTCGAGCCGGTGCATGGCTCGGCGCCGGACATTGCCGGCCACGGCCGGGCTAACCCGGTTGGCGCGCTGCTCGCAGCAGCCATGTGCTGCTGGTGCACATCGGGCACCACACTGCCGCCGCGCGCGTGCGCCTGGCGGTGATGGATACGCTGCGCGCCGGCATCCTAACGCCGGACCTCGGCGGCACAGCCACCACGCAGGCCGTCACCCGCAGGGTAATTGCGGGATTGGGTGGGTGAGAGGGGTAGTGCCGCCCCGCGCCCGCTGCGCATAAACTTCATCTACTGGTGCACCACTAAACAATAAGCCTTGTCGGCCATACGCCACCACCCACTCATGGGGGCTATCAGCAGTAGAGATAGAGCTGTTGAGTTATTGCGTAACTACTTTGCTTCGGTGGGCTACAATATTGCGCTGCTAACCGAAATTAACCAGACTCAATTGTTGTTAAGACTGGTTTCGGCCCTCGAGGCTGACCATATCAGCATGGAAGTTCTTCAGATTTGTATGTGCCCATCGTCCAAGACCCTCGAGGACGGGCCGCAGCTCCGCTCCACTTTGGGTCAGTTGAAAAGCGTTGTTGCGCGCGGCGGCCTCCGGTCTAGTACGTTCGATCAGTTTGAGACAGGTGAGCAGCTTGAGCCTATCCGCGAGGATGTTGGTCGAGATGTGTTCGGGTGACTCGAGGAACTCCGAGTACGTGCGAGGTCCAAACATGATCAAGTCACGAATAATGAGCATGGTCCACTTGTCTCCTAGGACGTCGAGTCCAGAGCTGATTGGACACTCTGATCGCCATTCCACAAAGGTTTTCTTCCTTTGAGCCAATTTGCACCCCTTATCTAGAAATCGCCGCTGCCATCTCAGTGAAGGTTAACTCCAAGGGTGTTGGTTTCCAATTAAGAAGCCCCATTGTTTCGTGATTATCGAAAGCAATCTTGACTCCCAAATTAGGAACCATTCCTTTTACTTCAGGGTCAAAAAGAGCCATCAATTTAATTGCAAAGTTTGGAGCCTTGAGAGATGGAGCTTTTTTGTAGCCAGCTTTCTTAAGAACTCCTGCAAGGTAAGACATGGGTATTGGTTGAGCGCTTGCAGCAATAAATCTCTTGCCTGAGACATGAGGAGCTTCTAGAGCTGCAACATGTAGTCGTGCAATATCTCGTACATCAACCATGCCTATTGCAAAATTAGGAACGGCAGGCATTTTGCCACTGATCATTTTTGTAATCATTGTTTCGCTAGTGCCATCTCCTGTAGCACCAAGTGAGGGCCCTAGAACAAATCCTGGGTTGATTGCAACAAGTTCCATGGAACTTCCTTTGACCGTCTCCCATGCTGCACGTTCAGCTAAGGTTTTACTTTTTGCGTAAGCGCCAATATTTTTATCAACATCCGACCAGGAATCTGGACCGTAAGTGCCACTCGGTTTTCCAGCAGCTATAGAAACAACAGATGAAGTTAGAACTATTCTCTTGATGCCAGCCTTAATAGCTGTATTGATTATTCGCTTTGTGCCTTCAACGGCCGGAGTAATCATCAGATTCTCATCTTTTGGTTCTGCCAATAAAAAAGGTGAAGCTACGTGAATGACATATTCGCAACCTTCCATAGCTTTCGCCCAGCCTGCATCCGATAGTAGGTCAGCTTCCACATATTTCACTTCAGTTGCACCTGCAAGCGAGGAGAGTGCTGCTTTTGTATTCTCGGCTTTCGCTAAAGAACGCAAGGTTCCAACTACCTCATATTTTTGTCTGAGTAGTTCAGCAGCTACATGTTGACCAATATATCCAGTGATGCCGGTGACGAGTACACGCTTAGTCATATCAAATCTCCTTGGTTTATTGATCAAGTCCCGTGACTTGCAGGGGGCAAGTGAATCAAGTAAACTTGCATAATGCAAGTTAATGTCAGTTCGGTTTGGAAGGTTACCGGGTTGCTGTGCCGTTCAGCAAACAGCCTGTTTTTGTGACCAATCCGCTGCTGGCAATTACTGGTGCCGCAGCGCGCTGTCGACGCCGCTTTTGAAGCGCAGGATAACAGCCGAGAGTCTGGCGAAACTCCGGTTCTGGGACCGGCTCCCTCCTTAAGTCCGCACAGTGCAACAACTAATGGTGCTCGAGTTTGGAACGTGTGCGCTGCTGCCGGCTGCCAGCATTACGAGGTTTGGTCTGCAGGTGGCAGCATCTCTTCCCGAAGGTACTCGTGCTAGTCGAAGTGACTGACGATCAAGAAAAGTGAGCAAACGAACGCCTTAATCACTGGTCATGCAATTCACTAAAATGTACGCACTTTACAGTGCAAACGCTGTGGCTAGCGCACTTCGTACTGTAAATCACTATTTAATGAAAATAGATTATGATAATGCAGGTTGTAAAACCCGCGAATGCGCCTGAACAAACTCAATGATGAAGTGCTTGTGGCGGACGAGCCAATCGTCCGTCTGTCGAGTGGGGATATCGCTTCGTTAAAACAGCAGGCGCTGGCCAACCCCCGTAGACGAATCCGGGTCTGTACGCATCCCGACACGAATGACCGGCTGCATGAGATGCTGATCGTTCACACACGCGGGACCTATGTGCGTCCACACAAGCACCTGAATAAAAGCGAGTCAGTCCATATCATCGAGGGCGAGGTGGACGTTGTGTTCTTGGACGATGCGGGCGCAGTAATAGACGTGGTCCGGTTAGGCGACTTCCGGTCGGGCCGGGAGTTTTATTGCCGTGCAAATCTGCCGTTGTACCACACACTGCTCATCACCACCGAGTTTCTAGTCTTTCACGAAATCACCAACGGACCTTTCCGGCGTGAAGACTCCGTCTTCGCAACATGGGCGCCAGAGGAAAGCAATACCGTGGCGTGCGCTGAATTTCAGGCGCGAGTTGCGAGGGAGGCTGCGAGCCACGCGTGAGTTTGACTACGCATTTCGCAGTTTGAGCGGCACCCGCTGAATGGGCTGTCCTAGTGCGGCTCATCCGCCACGTGGAGCTTACGGGTGTGGTGCCGGGGAGGGCGTAAAGTGTCGGGAGTAATGTGCGTGGTTGGCCAAAGGTTGACGATGGATCAAACCGACACCTCTGAACGGAGGCCTGAGGGAGCGCATGCTGTCGTAGCACATAGCACGGAGGCAGCGCAGTGTTCTATCAGCGGTTCCTGAAGATGGGTCCCAAAAGAGTAAACTCGCGGGATAGGAAGGCTGTAAGTGCCTTGAAAGGTGATGGCGTAGGAATTGATTCGCGTAAGGCATTCTTGAAGTCTGATTTTCTTTATCAAGTTGGAGAATCGCAGTACCATTTGGCGATGACTTTGAGCCCTTTTGCGCCATTCCACGGAAGCAGACCCGGACCATTCGAGGGGATTGGTAACAGTATCGTTGCTCCTTGGGCACCTGATAACAGCAAAAATAATGCCATTGAAGTTGATAAAAATAGTTTACTATCTCCTTTGCCCGATATTTAGATGCAAAACGCTCCCGAGAAGAAAATTCTTGTCTTAGGCGCATCTGGTTTCATTGGCAGTGCTTTAGCAGAGCGCCTTGGAAGCGAGAAATGTATAGGCACTTATAACTCTAGTGGAAAGGCAAACGAGCGAATAAGATTTAATGTATTAAAAGACAGCCTAAGTAGTATTGATATTTCTGCGATTAGTCATGCAGTGGTTCTGTTTGGAATGACGAATCCTGATCAGTGCGCTAACAACCCAGAGTTGTCAGAAGCTGTAAATATTCGCGGAATTAAGCGCATTGTTGACGATCTGGGTGAGCGTCAAATCCCGTTTGTTTTTGCGTCCACGGAGGTGGTTTTTGACGGTCTGAAGGGTGCCTATGTCGAAGGGGATTTACCGAACCCAATATTAAGTTACGGTAGGCAGAAGTATGCGGTCGAACAATATATCGCTGAAAGATGGCCGTTTGGGGCGTCGATTCGTGTTGCTAAGGTGTACGGCACAAGGTCCGGGGATAAATCTTTGCTGGATAACTGGTGTCAGCAGATTTGGCGTGGGGAGGAAGTTCGTTGTGCGGCCGATTTTGTTAGTTCAGTCGTCCATGTGGATGATGTGGTGAATGCGATACTCGCTATTTTGTCCCGGGGTCTTTCGGGAATTTATCACGTTGGCGGACCGAGGGGCGTTAGTAGATACAATTTGTTTTTGACACTACTTGAAGCAGTTAAAGTACGGCATCGACTTCCGGCAATCCGCGTTGTTCCATGTAGCATTGATGATTTTGATACAGTAGAAAAACGCCCGAAGAATATCTCGCTCCAGTCAAATAAGTTAGTAGAAGACACAGGGATTACTTTGCGCTCTTTTGAGGATGGTTGTAGGGAATACGTGGACCAAACTTAGTGTTGCCGGCGGGTAACATGTCATAGGCTCGGAAGGCAATACGGTTGTCTTGCCGTGATGGATAGACTGCGCGCCGGCGTCCTAACACCGGACCTCGGGGGCACAGCCACCACGCAGGCCGTCACCCGCAGGGTGATTGCGGGATTGGGTGGGTGAGAGGGGCTATCAGCGTGCGATTGATGCGGGTCGCGCAGATGGTGGAGTTGTCTGGTGGCTACCGTGCGCCGATGCGGCTGCTTGCGCATGAACCCGGCCCCAACCTACCTATGTCGTTGTAAAGTACCAGAATCATCCGCCTGTCAGCAATGGTACGCTTGCCAACCTTCGGCCGCTGGCTGCAAACCTTAGTACCGCACAACTGGTGCTTCACCCTTCGGCGAAGGACGCGGGAGCGAAAATTGGCACAAGCACAGGTGCTGGCAGTTGGAGGCAGACTATTGTCCAGGTGCGTGTGAATAATTGCGGAGTACCCGTGGGCTGGAATATTTCCAAACAAGTTTAATAGCAGAAATGAAGGCAGGTTTATGAGCATCACAATTTCTATCGCAACCGAAGTCACAGACGAGCTTGTGCAGGCTTTTGCTCAACTTGTTCCGCAACTCTCTTCCGCGAACCCGCCGCCCACCCGTGAGCGACTACAAACAATCATATCGGCTGAGGCATGTACTATTTTTATTGCCTGGGTTAATGGCAGCATTGTTGGTTCGCTCACACTTGCGGTATTTTCAATTCCTACTGCCACCCGGGCGTGGGTGGAAGATGTTGTGGTTGCCGAGCCTGCACGGCGGCGTGGCGTGGGCGAAGCGCTCAATGCGGCAGCGATTTCCGAGGCGCGGCGGCGTGGCGCCATCACGGTGGAGTTGACTTCCCATCCATCGCGTGCAGCTGCAAACCGCTTGTATCAGCGCATGGGCTTTGTGGTGCGCGAGACAAATGTGTACAGACTCAGCATCGAGCAGGTGGATCCCTGATTTACAAAAATCCACTGGATCGTTCAACGACATTCAGCGACTTATTGCGTCCGCAACTTGCAGTCAGGGCAAACAATCCGACGCAGGAAATTCTTGGCGCGCTGCGCTGAAGTCTTCAATCCAGACACAGTTGCGATGGCACGCCAGATTGAAGCGCCGCATATTTCCGGTCGCGCGCAGCGCAGCTAACACTTGCCAAGGCCGGTCGGGCTGAGCCGCGATTACCCCAGCTAGGCGGGCAAGCAGCGAACAGGTGCAGTGGTTAGCCCCGCAACGAGCGCTTAGAAGTTCTCCTGCACCTGTGCAAAAGCAATGTCTAAAATCTCTAGGGCCTGGGCAACCTGTTCCTCGCTGGCGGTGAGCGGCGGCGCAATGCGCAGCACATTGCCGTAAAGCCCGCCCTTGCCAATCAGCAGTCCCAAGCGGCGGGTGGCCTCAAACACTTGCAGCACTGCTTGCGGCGCGGGCTCTTTGCTTTCGCGGTTAGTTACCAGCTCGATGCCTTGCATCAAACCCTTGCCGCGCACATCGCCAATCAGCGGGTACTTGTCCCATAGCTTGTGCAGGCCGGTTTGCAGCTGGGCGCCGCGCAGCGCCACCTGCGCCGGGCCGGCCTCTTTTTCCAGCACTTCAAGTGTGGCCAACGAGGCGGCGGTGGATACGGGGTTGCCGCCAAAGGTGCTGAGCGTGAGGCCCTTGCCGGCCATGCTTGCGGCGATGGGCGTGGTGGTTATGGTGTTGCCCATGGGGAAGCCGTTGGCAATCCCTTTGGCCATCGTCATGATGTCCGGCTCCACACCCCAGTGCGAGATGCCAAACCAGTGCTGGCCCGTGCGGCCGAAAGCGGTCTGAACTTCATCACAAATGAACAGGCCGCCGTAATGGTGCGCCACCTGTGATGCAATTTTGAAGTAGTCCGGCGGTGGTGTTATAAAGCCGCCCACACCCTGAATCGGCTCGGCCATGAACGCGGCAATCCGGCCGCTGGTGGTGGTTTTGATCACGTCCTCAATGTCTTGCGCGCACGCCGTGCCGCAGGTGTCCGGATGCAGCTTCAGCGGGCAGCGATAGCAGTAGGCATTGAGTGCGTGCGTTATGCCGGGTATCTGCGCGCCGCCTATGCGCCACGTGGAGTGCGCGGTAAGCGACATCGCCAGGGCAGAGCGGCCGCTATAGCCGTGGCGCAGCGCCACCACCTCTTGGTTGCCGGTATGCGCGCGGGCCGCCATTACTGCAGTCTCGTTTGCCTCGGTGCCGGAGTTTGTAAAGTACGAAGTCTGCAATGCGCCAGGTGTCAGCTGCGCCAGCTTCTCCGCCAGCGCCACATGGTTTTGGTGCGGGTACAGCGTGGAGGAGTGGATCATGCGCCCCACTTGTTCGCGCACGCGCTCCACCACCACCGGATGGTTGTGGCCCACGCTGGTTGTGAGGATGCCGCCAAAAAAATCCAGATAGCGGTTGCCCTCCACGTCCCACACATACAACCCTTCGCCATGGTCAAGTGGCAGTGGATCTGTGTAGTACAAAATGTGATTGGGCCACAGGTACTCTTTTTGTTTTGCGATGATTTCAGACTGGTTCATAGCTGCAACCTTTTGCCAAGTTGGCTGGACGATTATGCGGGCGGGCTGCCCGCACCCATTTTATATTACCGGGGCGTGGCTGCTGCGCTGCAGAAAAGTGCCGGCGCCGCGCCGGCCATGCCAGGCGCTGCCATCCACCAGCAGCTCGCCGCGCACAAACACCTGGCGCGGCCGGCCGCGCAGACGGCGACCGTCATACACATTGTGGTCCACGCGCATATGCATTTGCCGCCAGTCCACTGTCAGCTCGGCGGCCGGGTCCCACACCACCACATCCGCGTCAGAGTCGGGTGCCAGCGTGCCCTTGCGCGGGTACAAGCCAAAGATTTTAGCCGGGTTGGTTGCGGTCAGTTCTACAAAGCGATTGGCTGAGATGCGGCCGGTGTTTACGCCGTAGGTCCACAGCAGCAGCAGGCGGTCTTCAATGCCATGCATGCCGTTCGGGATTTTGGAGAAGTCGCCGGCGCCGAGTTCCTTGCCGGGCTTCTGGTAGTTTTCGCCCTCATATTTTATGGCTTGCGTGCCATCAAAGAGGAATGGGCAGTGGTCCGTGGCCACCACCTGCAAGTGGCCGGCGCTCAGTGCCTGCCATAAATAGTCGTTGTCCGCTGCAGTGCGCACCGGCGGCGAGCACACATACTTTGCGCCGTCCGGCTGGCGCAGGTTGTCTGTGGTGAAGAACAAATACTGCGGGCAGGTTTCGCCCATTACCGGCAGGCCGCGCGCGCGTCCGTAGCGCAGCTGGTCCACCGATTCGGCGCAAGTCATGTGCACAATGTAGAGTGGCGCGCCGGCTATGCCTGCTAGCGCAATTGCGCGCAGCGATGCTTCCGCTTCTGCCCACGCGGGATGGCTGCGCGCATGGTATTCCGTTGCCAGCCTGCCATGCGCCACATTGTCGCGGATCATGAAGTCAATTACATCGCCGTTTTCGCAGTGCACCATCACCAGCATGCCCGCCTCGGCCGCCTTCAGCATGGCGCGGAAGAGCGTGGCATCATCCACTTGGTACACGCCCTTGTAGGCTTGGAATAACTTGAGGGTGGTGACGCCGGCGCTTACAAGCGACGGGATCTCGGCCATCACGGTGTCGTTCAGGTCTGTGATGGCAACATGCAGGCCGTAGTCAATTACGGCTTTGTCCTGCGCTTTGTGCTGCCAGTTTTCCACCGCCTGGTGCAGGCTCTCGCCCTTGTGCTGGATGGCAAAGTCGATGTGGGAAGTAGTGCCGCCAAATACCGCAGCGCGCTGCCCGGTGTAAAAATCATCGCTAGCCACCGTGCCAAAGAAGGGCAGCTCCAAGTGGGTGTGCACATCAATGCCGCCAGGCAGCAGCAGCATTCCGCCGGCATCCACCACGCGCGCGCCGGCTGCCGGCAAATCGGCGCCCATTTGCGCAATGCGCCCGCCTTCGAGCAGCAGGTCTGCCGCAAAAGTGTCCGCGGCAGTGATCACGGTGCCACCCTTGATTATGGTTCTCATAATTGTTTTGCGCAGGCTTGTTGGCCAAAGTTTACCGCACCGCTGTTAGCGCACTGCACGCGGATCAGCGCCGGCCAGGCGGTGTGCGCTGGTGCTAGCTGTTTGGCTTATGGCAGCGGAGCGCGTGTGCTTTCGCGCGCATGCAAGAGCAGCAGCGCACAGATGCTGGCCAGCAGCAAGGCAGCGCCGGCAGCCGCAGCGGG
>BGOS01000018.1 GCA_003569365.1 Anaerolineaceae bacterium | reverse complement strand
GGCGTGGTGGTTATGGTGTTGCCCATGGGGAAGCCGTTGGCCATCCCTTTGGCCATCGTCATGATGTCCGGCTCCACACCCCAGTGCGAGATGCCAAACCAGTGCTGGCCCGTGCGGCCGAAAGCGGTCTGAACTTCATCACAAATGAACAGGCCGCCGTAATGGTGTGCCACCTGTGATGCAATTTTGAAGTAGTCCGGCGGTGGTGTTATAAAGCCGCCCACACCCTGAATCGCTCGGCCATGAACGCGGCAATGCGGCCGCTGGTGGTGGTTTTGATCACATCCTCAATGTCTTGCGCGCATGCTGTGCCGCAGGTGTCCGGATGCAGCTTTAGCGGGCAGCGATAGCAGTAGGCGTTCAGTGCGTGCGTTATGCCGGGTATTTGCGCGCCGCCAATGCGCCACGTGGAGTGCGCGGTAAGCGACATCGCCAGGGCAGAGCGGCCGCTATAGCCGTGGCGCAGCGCCACCACCTCCTGGTTGCCGGTATGCGCGCGGGCCGCCATTACTGCCGTCTCGTTTGCCTCGGTGCCGGAGTTTGTAAAGTACGAAGTCTGCAAAGCGCCAGGTGTCAGCTGCGCCAGCTTCTCCGCCAGCGCCACATGGTTTTGGTGCGGGTACAGCGTGGAGGAGTGGATCATGCGCCCCACTTGTTCGCGCACGCGCTCCACCACCAGCGGATGGTTGTGGCCCACGCTGGTTGTGAGGATGCCGCCAAAAAAATCCAGATAGCGGTTGCCCTCCACGTCCCACACATACAACCCTTCGCCATGGTCAAGTGGCAGCGGATCTGTGTAGTACAAAATGTGATTGGGCCACAGGTACTCTTTTTGTTTTGCGATGATTTCAGACTGGTTCATAGCTGCAACCTTTTGCCAAGTTGGCTGGATGATTATGCTGCCGGCGGCTGGCTGCCCGCACCCATTTTATATTACCGGGGCGTGGCTGCTGCGCTGCAGAAAAGTGCCGGCGCCGCGCCGGCCATGCCAGGCGCTGCCATCCACCAGCAGCTCGCCGCGCACAAACACCTGGCGCGGCCGGCCGCGCAGACGGCGACCGTCATACACATTGTGGTCCACGCGCATATGCATTTGCCGCCAGTCCACCGTCAGCTCGGCGGCCGGGTCCCACACCACCACATCCGCGTCAGAGCCGGGTGCCAGCGTGCCCTTGCGCGGGTACAAGCCAAAGATTTTGGCCGGGTTGGTTGCGGTCAGTTCTACAAAGCGATTGGCTGAGATGCGGCCGGTGTTTACGCCGTAGGTCCACACAGCAGCAGCAGGCGGTCTTCAATGCCATGCATGCCGTTCGGGATTTTGGAGAAGTCGCCGGCGCCGAGTTCCTTGCCGGGCTTCTGGTAGTTTTCGCCCTCATATTTTATGGCTTGCGTGCCATCAAAGAGGAATGGGCAGTGGTCCGTGGCCACCACCTGCAAGTGGCCGGCGCTCAGTGCCTGCCATAAATAGTCGTTGTCCGCTGCAGTGCGCACCGGCGGCGAGCACACATACTTTGCGCCGTCCGGCTGGCGCAGGTTGTCTGTGGTGAAGAACAAATACTGCGGGCAGGTTTCGCCCATTACCGGCAGGCCGCGCGCGCGTCCGTAGCGCAGCTGGTCCACCGATTCGGCGCAAGTCATGTGCACAATGTAGAGTGGCGCGCCGGCAATGCCTGCTAGCGCAATTGCGCGCAGCGATGCTTCCGCTTCTGCCCACGCGGGATGGCTGCGCGCATGGTATTCCGTTGCCAGCCTGCCATGCGCCACATTGTCGCGGATCATGAAGTCAATTACATCGCCGTTTTCGCAGTGCACCATCACCAGCATGCCCGCCTCGGCCGCCTTCAGCATGGCGCGGAAGAGCGTGGCATCATCCACTTGGTACACGCCCTTGTAGGCTTGGAATAACTTGAGGGTGGTGACGCCGGCGCTTACAAGCGACGGGATCTCGGCCATCACGGTGTCGTTCAGGTCTGTGATGGCAACATGCAGGCCGTAGTCAATTACGGCTTTGTCCTGCGCTTTGTGCTGCCAGTTTTCCACCGCCTGGTGCAGGCTCTCGCCCTTGTGCTGGATGGCAAAGTCAATGTGGGAAGTAGTGCCGCCAAATACCGCAGCGCGCTGCCCGGTGTAAAAATCATCGCTAGCCACCGTGCCAAAGAAGGGCAGCTCCAAGTGGGTGTGCACATCAATGCCGCCGGGCAGCAGCAGCATTCCGCCGGCGTCCACCACGCGCGCGCCGGCTGCCGGCAAATCGGCGCCCATTTGCGCAATGCGCCCGCCTTCGAGCAGCAGGTCTGCCGCAAAAGTGTCTGCGGCGGTGATCACGGTGCCGCCCTTGATTAGGGTTCTCATAATTGTTTTGCGCAGGCTTGTTGCGCAAAGTTTACCGCACCGCTGTTAGCGCACTGCACGCGGATCAGCGCCGGCGAGGCGGTGGTGCGCTGGTGCTAGCTGTTTGGCTTACGGCAGCGGAGCGCGTGTGCTTTCGCGCGCATGCAAGAGCAGCAGCGCACAGATGCTGGCCAGCAGCAAGGCAGCGCCGGCAGCCGCAGCGGGTGCCAGGGTCTCGCCCAGCAGGCTCAGCGCCAGGCCGGCGCCCAACAGTGGTTCAATCAGCGCAATGATGGCGGCCACCGGGGCGGGCGTGGTTTGCAGCCCCCACAAGTAAAGGCCGTAGCCGCCCACAGTGGGAACCAGGCCAATGTACAAAAGCAGCAGCCAGCCATTGGCCGGGTAGGCAAACTGCAGGCCGTGCTGCAGCGCAAAGGGCAGCAGCAGCAGCGCGCCCAGCGGAAACGCCAGCGCCACCGGCTGCAGCGGGTGATAGCGCGGCGCCAGTGCGCGCGCACTTACGGCCACCACGCTGTAGCACAGGCCGGCGCTCAGTGCCAGCAGTGCGCCCGCAATGCGGGCGGCGGGCGGACCGGCAGCCGGGCTGGCGCGCACCAGCAGCCACACGCCGCAGAGCGCTGGCAGCAGCAGTGCCGCCACTGCCCAACCCGGCCGCTCGTGCAGCAGCAGCGCTGCAAGCAGTGCCACAAAAACTGGCGCACTGCAGATGTTGAGCATGACTGCGCTGGACAAACCAATGCGCTCAATAGCAGCGAAGTAGCAAACCTGATACGCGGCGAACGCGGCCGCGATGCTGCCGATGTGCAGCCGGTCGCGCGCTTGCACGCGCCAGAAGTTGGCGCCCGTCAGCCAGCGGCTGAGCAGCAGCAGCGCGGGCGCACTGATGGCCATGCGCCAAAAGCCGGTGGAGAATGCGTCGGCGGTTGTTATGCGGTTGAGCAGCGCCACGGCTGCGCCGATGGTGCCCCAGCTGGCAGCAGCCAGTGCCACCAGCAGCATGCCGCGCAGGCGCTGGCGGTTCGCCATCAACTGCGTGTGCAACTGTTCAGCCTGCGCACACTTGCGGTGGCCGGCACCGGCTGTAAATTAAGTGCGCTTGGGTGGCAGCGGGTGAGCCCGCAGCTGCGTTGAAGCTGGTGCGGCGTTTTGTTGGGCCGCATGGCTTACAGCGCATGCTTGAGTGCTTGCGCCAGATTGCCGCGGCCGCAAACTGTCACGCGCTCAAGTCCCAGCCATGCGGCCATCTCCGGCAGCAAGCGCGCCAAGTGCGTGGCCGCATTGCCCGCCTTGGCTCCGGGCTCAAGGTGCGCGGCCTGCACAAGCAGTGTGCTGGCTGTGCGTTCCGCCTTTAGGTCAATGCGGCCAACCAGTGCGTCACCCAGCAGGAAGGGCAGCACGTAGTAGCCAAACTTGCGCTGCGCCTTGGGGGTATAGATTTCAATGCGGTAATGAAAATTAAACAGCCGCTCGCAACGCTGGCGGTTCCACACCAGCGAGTCGAATGGCGACAAAAGCGCACAAGCTTCCACCGGTTGTGTTTGTGCGGCCGCGCAGTGTAAATAGGCGGGCTCACGCCAACCTTCAACAGCAGCGGGCAGCAGCGTTCCCGCTTCCGCCAACTCTGCAATGATCGGCTTCAGCCCGGTGAATGATTGGCGGTAATAGTCTGCAAGATCGCGGGCGGTGGCAACGCCCAGGCTGCGGGCTGCGAGCGCCACCAACTGCGTTTGGGCAGCGTGCGGGCTGGGTGTGGGCACTGCCAAAATGCTGGCAGGCAACAGGCGTTCGGGCAGGTCATACACGCGTGCAAAACCATTGGCCTGCCGCCGCGCACTTAGGCGGCCAACCAAAAATAAATATTCGAGCGCAAGCTTGGCCGCGTCCCAGTCCCACCATTTGCCCTTGGGCGTGGTGCGCTCGGAAAGGTCGCCGGCTACCACGGCTCCGTTTTCCGCAATGTACTGATGCACAACTTCAACGTACGCCTTCTTGCTGCGATGCACTTTGGCGATGGCTGCCGCCATCGAGTGCGAGCGCCCCTGTTCCATGCGCCAGCGAAACAGATGCTGGTGCTTGGTGGGCACGAGCGAGGCTGCGTGCGCCCAATACTCAAAGAGCGCGCCGGACTGCACGGCGCGTGGCAGCAGGCTGCGGTTGTGCGGGCCGAGGCGCGCAAACACCGGCAGCTCCTGGCTGCGCACAAGCACATTCACCGAGTCAATCTGGATGACGCCGACGCGATTGAACATCTGCTGCAAGTGGCGCTGCGTCACCGCGCCTTTGGGGCGGGCGGCGCCAAAGCCCTGTGCGGCAAGTGCAAGCTGGCGCGCATCGCGCTGCGAAAGCTGAATGGGGCGGGTTGGCATCGGGCAGTGGCGGCGCCGGTATGCGGTTAAAGTCTGGCGCAGCGCGAGGCGCGCAGGTGCCCGGCTGTTACCGGCTGGCGCAACGCGCTTGCTGAGCATGCCCATTATAATCGCTGCAGATGCTGGATGCGCTGCGCAATGCCATTGACTATCCGCTGCGCGAGTGGGTCCGCTGGCGGCGCAGTGGCTTGCGCGTGCCAAACGAGTCCAAGCAGGCACTCTTTTCCGGTTGGCCGCCGGCGGAGCGCGCGCAGGCTGAAGGCACAGCCGCGCGCCTGCTGGGTGCGTATGCGCTGCAGCCGCTGCATGCGCACAGCCGCGCAGACAACTACCGTGAAAATCTTTTTTACCTTGAGCTGCTGGAGCGCGCGCTGGACTGCGCTGGCTGGCCCATGCCCGCAGTAGTGCAAGCTGCAGATGTGGGCTGCGCCGCATGGAACTATGTGGCGGCGCTGCATGCGCTGCTGCGCTTTTGGCAGGCGCCGGAAGGGCGCACTGTGCAGCTGCGTGGCTTCGAAGCTGACGCCTGGCGCGTGTATGCAAACTTCTACTCGCGGCATGACCATGCGCTGGCAAACATGCGGGCGCTGCCTGGCGTGGAGTATGTGTCGCGAGCGTTTGTGGCGGAGCCGCATGGCTACAACTTGATCACGCTGCTATTCCCGTTTTTGTTTGGGCATGACCATCTGCGCTGGGGGCTGCCGCGCCCGGCGTTTAGGCCGGCTGCGCTGCTGCGCAGCGTGTGGGATAGCCTGCTGCCCGGCGGGCTGTTGATCATTGCAAACCAAGGCGCGGCCGAGCATGCGGAACAGCAGCGCCTGCTGGCGCAGTTGCCCGCCCGCCCGCTGGCAGCCTTCCAGCATGCGTCGCCTTTGTTCTCATATGCGGTGGCACGCTTTGTCACTGTCGCAGCCAAGCCGGCCGGCTAGCATGCTTTCATTTTCAAAAAAGGAACTGCCACCGTCAGCCGCAGCGCTGCGCCACATCCGCCATCTTTGCGAGCAGATTGGGCCGCGCGCGGCGGGCAGTGCAGCAGAAGAGGAAGCGCGCGCGTACGCTGCAGCGCAGCTGGGCAACTGGGGCTACCGCGTTGAGCGCCACGCGGTGCTGTTTGCGCCGCCTGCGCGGGTGAACCTGCTGGAGCCGGTGGTCAGCGCTGTGCTGTTGATGGGGTCGGCGTTGTGGCAGGCGCAGCCGTGGCTGGCGCTGCTTATGCCGCTGCTGGTGGCGGTGCTGCCGGACCTTGAGCGGCTGCGCACGCGCTGGCAGCGCTGCACGGCCAGCAGCGCAAACTTGTGCGCGCATCCGGCGCAGGCTGCTCCGGCTGGCAGCCCGCTGCTAATTGTTTGCGCGCATCTGGACAGCGCGCGCAACGGCCTGTTTCAATCCGGCGTGTTGCGCAGGTACGCGGCGCAGACCACGTTTTTCACCCAGCGTTACGCAATTTTTCTGGCGCTGCTGGCGGTCGCAGACCGGTTGGTGATTCCGCTGCCCAAAGTGGTGCTGGCCGCCACAATATTGGCGGGCATGCTGCTGGCGGGCTGGCGGATGGGCATGGAACTGCTTTCGTTGCGGCCGCTGCCGGCCACATACTCTCCGGGCGCCAACGACAATGCTTCGGGCGTGGGCGTGCTGCTGGCGGTGGCTGAGCACTTTGCCAAACATCCGCCGCGCGGCACGCAGCTGGAGTTTTGCCTGACGGGCGCAGAGGAGACCGGCATGCACGGGGCGGCTGCGCGCGCGGCGCAGCTGGCGCGCGGCGCACCGCAGGTGCTGCTGCTAAACCTGGACATGGTCGGCGCGGGCGATATGCTGCGCTTCGTTACGCGTGACGGAGTGTTGTGGCAGCGCGCCACCAGCGTGCGCCTGAACAAGGCCATTCGCATGGCCCAGTCTGCATCAAACGGAATTTGGTATACGCTGCGCAGTGCGGACTACCTGCCGTTTTTGCAGCGCGGCATCGCCGCCAGCGGGCTGCAGACAAGCGGCAGCGCGCAAGCCGAACTTACGTATCACACGCAGTACGACACGGTGGATGTGATTGACAGCGGCGCTTTGGATATGACGGCCAACGCTGTTATTGGCGTGGTGCGCCAGCTGGATCTGGGCCGCTAAGCAGCTCTGGCGCGCGACGGGCGGTGCACCGCAGCCAGCGCTGCATTCACATCCGGATAGAGCTGCGCGCCCACGGCAGCAAGCTGCTCGCGCTTGGCGGCACTTTGCGCAATGCCGCAGCCCAGCACATTTACCGGCACGCCGGCCGCTTGCAGTATGGCGCCGGCTTTTTGTGCGCCTTGAATACTGCGCGCTGAATCTTCAAACACCAGCACGCGCAGCGCCCGCCCGCGCAGCGATTCCATTAACGGCGGCAACTGCTGCGCATGCAGCAGCTGGTGCGCTGCGCGCAGCGCATCCGCCGCGGGGGCAAACAGCGCGCATGCGATGGCACCCAGTGCATGCAGCGGCGCCGGCTTGGAAAACTCCGCGGCATCGCCGCCGAATGTGTCAGCCAGCCATTGCATTGCGCCAACGCCCACCACCGGCAGCGCCTGCAGCCCCACCATGCGCGCACCCAGCTCTGCCTCTGCAGAATAGTGGCCGGCGCCGGCAGTTGTGGCAGTTGGCGGCAGTGAAGGCCGCGCGGTGTAGATCACGGCATGCACAGCTTCCGTCTGCGTGGCGGCAAGAATTTCAGCTGCCCATTTTGGTTCCAACGCCGGCCGGTCTTCCACTGCGAGCATGCCGGGCGCAATGAAGGCGGCCGGCAGCCCGTAGCATTCGGTGTAGGCGCTGGACCCGAGGGTGTAATTCTGAAATATTCTAAAGGTGAGGGAGTGGCGCGGGTCGCGTGTGTGCAGCAGGATGTGGTCGAGCAGCGCGCGCAGCTCAGGGCTGCGCGCGTCGGCTGCCACACGCAAGTCGCTGGCGAGCACGCGGGCGGCTGCCTGTGCGGCGTACTCGCCGGGGCGCAGTGCGGCTGCCGTGCTGCGCGCCAGCAGCGCCGGGTTGATGTCTGGCTGCAGCATGCCTTGGCTGCGCAGCGCGTCGAGCGCGGCAGCCAGTGAGGCGGGCACGGAGAGCGCGGGCGCAGCCAGCAGCCCTTCCAGCACCACGGCGGCAATGCAAATTGCGGAGATGTCCCACTCGCTGATGATGCTGTGGGCTTCGAAGGCATCCGCTTGTTCCGGCGTCAGCAGCGGAGCGGACAGCCCCAGCTGTTGTGCAAAGTGGCGCAGGGTGGCCTGCAGCGCAGCGCGATAGCCGCCGGGGTGCAGCAGCACTGCATCCACGTCAAAAAGATAAACGTCCATTGGCGGAATTCTGGCGGTTATGCGGGCTAGTGCGCGGCGCGGCGCTGCAGCTCGCTTTCCACCTGTGCCAGCGTTAGGCCGCGCGCAGCCAACAGTACAAGTGCGTGGTACAGCAAGTCAGCCAGCTCGGACACAAGGCGGTCATCGCCCTGCGCTTTGGCGGCCAGCACCACTTCAATTGCCTCCTCGCCCACTTTCTTCACAATCTCATCCTCGCCGGCGGCAAACAATTCGGCGGTATACGAGCCGGGAGTTGGCTGCGCGCGCCGGGACACAATGGTTGCAAATAAATCCGCGAGTACAGTGCTCATGAGGCCTCCGGGCTGGCAGCTGCCCGGGTGTGGGCAGCGCTGCTAATTGTATTGCAAGGCCGCGCGATGGCGCGCAGTGCGCCGCTCTAAAACTGGCCTTGCAGGCTGCCCGCGTATCCGGTCAGCTCCACATAGCCGTTGCCGTTGATGGCCTGCCCGGCGCTTGTGCCGCTCACCTGCACCGCACCCTCCCAATAGGCAAAGCTCACCAGCATCTCCTGCTGCGCCAGCCACGGCTGCACGCGCAGGTCCAGCTGTGCGGATGGAATGACAACGCGCCATGCGCTTGGATATGCGGCGCCGGTGGCCGGGCTGCGCCAAGTGTCTGCCACACTCAACTGCACGTCGGCGGCTGCGAGGCGGCGCGTGCTGCCGTCAGCTGCCACCAGTGTGCCGCCAGACACCGGCTCCAGCGTTCCGTCTGCGCGCCGCATCTGGAAGAACATGATCTCGCGCTCGTCATCCAGCTGCAGGCTGAACCAATCCCAGCCCACGGCTTTAGGGCCGAGAGCGCTTGTGCTCCACTCATGGTCAAACCAGCTGGTGCCAGCCACGGTGCTGGCTGTGCCGTTGAGGGTTACGGTGCCAGCCGTGTCCATGCGCGTGTAGCTTAGGTAGTAGGATGCGTTGCCGGCTTCTGCGCTCTTGGGGCTGAGGCCGCGATCGCCGTGCGCCACAATCGGCTTGCGCGTGTCAAGCGTCAGGTCCAGCGCAAAGTCGCCTTCTTTGGCGTGCAGCTGCAGGCGCGTGCCATCCGCATTCAGGCTGTCTGCACGCCAGTCTTCGAGCCACACCTGGTAGGGCGCACCGCTGGCACCGGCCAGGCCTGCCGCGCCGCGGCTGAAGCGTTCGGCAAAGTGATGCTTGTCACCGGCAACATCAGTGATGGCAAAATGCGCAAAGTAGATTTGGTTGGTGGCAAAGCTTGATGTGCGCGGCGGGGCTGTGCCGGGTGTGAGCCCGCGCCGGAAAAATGTAAGCTGGTAGCCAAAGTGCCGGCCGGCTGCATCCTGCAGATTGCCGGTGTAATACCACCACTCGGTTTGGAAGTCCGCATGCGGGCCATTGTCCAAGGGCAGCTGGAACGGGCGCGGTGCGTAGGCCTTGGCAAAACCCGTCACCGCTGCGCTGGCAAGCTGCAGCTGGGGCACCGCGGCTGGTGGTGGAGGCGCAGCCCACAGCCACGCAGCGCCGGCTGCCAGCAGCACGGCAAACCCAATTGCAATTGCGGTGCGCATTGGCTGCTGCCTACTCCTGCCGCAAGCCGGCAGCCACTGGCATGCGGTGCTGGCGCCAGAGCGGGTAAACCGCTGCCAGCAGCGCAGCCAGAATGCTAATCAGCAGCGCCTGCCCAAACGGCAGCACCGGCACCTGCATTTGAATGGTCCAGCCAAACGAGCGCAGGTTGATGACATAGATGAGCACGTAGGAAAGCACGTAGCCGGTGGGCAGCGAGAACAGGCCGGCAGCCGCGCCCATCAAGCCCGTCTCCATCAGTGCCAAGCCATTGAGTTGCGCGCGCCCGAGGCCCACGGCTTGCATGGTGGCCAGCTCGCGCGTGCGCTCCAGCTGCAGCGCCATCAATGCGCTCAACACGCCAATGAACGCAACCAGCACCGCCAGCACGCGCAGCGCGTCTGTGATGGCGAAGGTGCGGTCAAACACCAGCAGCGCCTGCTCGCGCAGCGCGCGGTTGGATACAACGCTGAGCGCACTGCCTGCCAGCGCCGTGCGCAGGTCAGCAGCCACGCCATCCGTTGTGTAGCCGGGCGCCACCGAAACCGCCAGCGAAGAAATGCCGCGGTCGTCCCAGTGCTGGTCGTACACGGCACGCGCCATAAATACCACGCCCTGGTCGGAGGCGTAGTCATACACTACGGCCGCCACCGGAAAAGTGTGCTCGCCGCGGTCGGTGCGCAGTGTTACGCTGGCACCTTTGCGCGGCAGTGCGTGGCGGTACGCAAACGGCTCGCTCACCAGCACGCTGCCCGCCTGCACTGCATCCCAGATCTGCTCCGGCGTTCCATCTTCAAAGCGATACACGCGCCGGTCGCGCTGCATGCGTGCATCAAACACCGCGAGGCGCACCTCGCCAAACTGGCTGAAGGCGGTTGTGCCGCGAATGGTCTCCACACTTTGCACGCCGGGCACTGCGCGCACGATCGGCAGCACTTCGGCGGAAAGCGTGGAGGCTGGCCCGGTGGCGCCGATGACGGGCGCTGTAATGAAAAGATCTGCGCTGAGCGTGAGCTCCAGCCAGTTGATGACGGTGTCGCGAAAGCTCTGGGTCATGATGCTGACGGCCAGGGTGACGCTCACCGCCACCATCAGCGCGGCAATTGCCACGGCCGTGCGGCTGAGCGACTTGCTGACAGAGCGCGCAGCCATGCGCCCCAGCGTGCCCGCAACGCGCCCGAGCGCGAAGCCCGCCAAGTGCATCAGCAGCAGTGTGGTGCCGGGCACAAGCAGTGCTGCGCCCAGCACCAGCATAAACATGCCCGCAAAGCCGGCCACCAGCGAAGTTGGAATGCCATACAACACGCCCGCGCCGCTGCCAATCAGCAGCACAGCCGCAGCGCTCAGCAATGGAATCTGCCCGCGCACGCGGTCTTCCAGCGAGCTGCGGCGCATGGCGGTGACGGGCGCCACACGCGCTGCCTCGTAAGCCGGCAGCGCAGCCGCAAACAAACTTGCGCCAATGCCAAGCACCACGCCTTTGGCAACGGTGAAGGCTGCCAGCGGTGCATCGCGCACCGTGCTCACGTAGTACAGGTCGTTGATGGTTTGCGTTACGAGGCGCACCGCGCTTTGCCCCAGTACCCAGCCCAGCGCCACGCCAGCGGCTGCGCCCACGGCGGAGATGACGGCTGCTTCCAGCATCACAAGCGCAAACAGCTGCTGGCCGGTGACGCCCAGGGCGCGCAGCGTGCCCAGACCGCGCGGCGCTGCACCACCGAAAACATCACGGTGTTGTAAATGAGAAACATGCCCACCACCAAAGCCAGCAGGCTGAGCGCGGAAAGATTTAACTGGAAGGCGTCCGCCAGGTTGCCGATGGTTTTGGTTTGCTCTGTAGCCGGCGCCAGGCGCACGGAAGCGGGCAGCCGTTTTTGAAGCAGGTCCAGCTCGGGCTGCGTTGCAATCAAATCCACATAGGACAGGCTGCCTTCCATGCCCAGCAGCTCCTGTGCGGTGGAAACATCCATTAGCAGCATGCCATCCAGTGCGCGGCGCATGCCGTCCGCGCCGGGGTCAAGCACCGCCCAAATGTTTACGCGCACCTCGCGGTCATTGGCCAGCAACAGCAGCTGGCTGCCGGGTGCCAGGCCGTAGCGCTGCGCCAAGCGGATGGGCACCACAATGCTGTAGGGCTGCGTATAAAAGCCGGTGAAGTCCACGGGCAGTGAGCCGGCGGCGCCGAGGAAGTTGCGGAAGGGCGCCTCTGCGGACGGGTCAATACCCATGATGCGCAACGGCTGCCCATCCAGGTCCGGCGCCAGCACGGTGCCGGTAACCACGGGTGCGGCCGCGCGCAGGCCAAGCTCTGTGCGCACGCTGCGGTAAATATCTTCATCCACCACGCCGGAGTTGCCGCGGATTTGATGCGTGGCGCGCCCCACAATGGTTTCGGCGCTGAGCGCAAAGCCGCGGCTGGCGCTGGTATTGGCAAGGTCGATGGCCACCACCACGGCCACGCCCAGTGCCACGCCCACCAGCATCAGCACCATCTGCACCGGGCGGCGCTGCATGTCGCGCACGCCGGTGAGCAGCAAAGTGCGGGTCAGCACCTTAGCCCGCGTCCGGCTCGAGGTGGCCGTGGGTGATATTAAAAACGCGGTCGGCCAGCGCTGCCACGCGCCGGCTATGGGTGACAATCAACAGACTGCGCCCGTCGCGGCGCGTCACGCGGTCAAGCAGGTCCATCACCAGCTTGCTGTTGGCTTCATCCAAGTTGCCGGTGGGCTCGTCTGCCAGCACCAGGCGCGGGTCGCACACCAAGGCGCGCGCAATCGCCACGCGCTGCTGCTCGCCGCCGGAAAGTTTGTCCGGGAATGAATCGCGCCGCGCCGCGAGGCCCACTTCATCCAGCAGCTGCAGCGCGCGCGTTGTGACGGCGCGCGCGTGTGCACCGCCTGCCAGCTCAGCCGGCAGCGCCACGTTCTCGTAAACCGTAAGCGTGGGAATCAAATTGAAGAACTGAAACACAAAGCCGATGTGGTCGCGCCGGAACTCGGTGCGGCGGCGCTGCGACAAGTCTGTGACACACTGGCCGTCCACAAAGATGCGGCCGGAGTCGGGCTCATCGATGCCGGCAATCAGGTTCAGCAGCGTGCTTTTGCCGGTGCCGCTGCGGCCGCGGATGGCCACCAGCTCACCGGTGCAGAAGGTTGCATCTGCCGCATCCAGAATGGGGCGCAGCTGGCCGCCTTCCACGTAGTGTTTGGATAGCTTTTCGAGCCGGACGACTTCGGCGGATTGGGCGGGCATGATTTTGTTGCTGGCTGCCAGTTACGAAGCGCGCGTGCTGTGGATAACACCCGGCTGCACTGCTTCAGCGCGCCGAGTTTAGCAAAGCGGCGGGCTCATGGCAGTTGTTGTCCAATCTGCAGCTCTTGAAAGAAGCATGCGGGCCGGCCGGTGTGGCAGGCGGGACCGGTTGGGTTTACGCGCAGCAGTACGGTATCGCCGTCACAGTCGGCGAGCATTGCCACTACGTGCAGCACATTGCCGGAGGTGGCGCCCTTGTGCCACAGGCATTGGCGGCTGCGGCTCCAAAAATGCGCCTCGCGCGTTTGGCGCGTGAGGCGCAGCGCCTCGGCGTTCATCCACGCCAGCATCAGCACCTGCCCGCTGGCGGCATCCTGCGCCACCGCGGCCAGCAGTCCATGCTCATCAAACTTTAATTCCGGCTCAGGGTTCATTGGTTTGGCTCCGCACTGGCAGCCCGGCGCTGCGCAGTGCCTGTTTTACATCTGCAATGGTTAGCTGCCGGTCATGGAAGACCGAAGCACCGAGCGCCGCGGCCGCGCCCGCGTCTTGCAGCACTTCGCAAAAATGCTGCGCACTGCCGGCGCCGCCGCTGGCAATCACCGGCACCGGCACGGCTGCCGCAATCGCCCGCGTCAACTCCAAGTCAAAGCCGGCGCGAGTGCCGTCGGCATCCATGCTGGTGAGCAAAATTTCGCCCGCGCCGGCGGCCACGCCCTGCACCGCCCATGCGCACGCATCGCGGCCGGTGGCAACGCGCCCGCCGTTCACCACCACCTCCCAGCGCGGCGGCTGCGCTGCCGCCACGCGCCGCGCGTCGATGGCCAGCACCATGCACTGGCTGCCAAAGCGCGCAGCGCCGGCTGCCAGCAGTTGCGGGTCGCGCACAGCAGCGGAGTTGATGCTCACTTTGTCGGCGCCGGCCAGCAGCAACGCGCGCATGTCTGCCACACTGCGCACGCCGCCGCCCACCGTCAACGGAATGAAGACGCAGTCTGCCACGCGCCGCACAGTTTCAAGCGTTGTCTGCCGGCCTTCGTGCGTGGCAGAGATGTCCAGAAACACCAGCTCGTCCGCGCCCCACGCATCGTAGCAACGCGCCTGCTCCACCGGATCGCCGGCATCGCGCAGTTGTTGAAAGCGCACGCCCTTCACCACGCGCCCGCGGTCGATATCCAGGCAGGCGATGATGCGCCGGGCCAGCATCAGGTTTGTACTCCGGCGGTTTTATCTTCAGCCAGCTCGCGCAGCAATGCTGGCAGCTGTACCTGACCCTCGTACAAAGCGCGCCCCACAATCACGCCGGCCAGGCCGGCTGCGCGGGCCGCATGCACATCACCGGCAGCCTGCACGCCGCCGGATGCAATCACCTGCAAGCCGCTGCTTTGCGCGAGGGCGCAGGTTTCCAAAAGGTTGAGCCCCTGCTGCATGCCGTCGCGCTCCACATCCGTAAAGATGATTGTGCGCACACCCAGCTGCTGCAGCGTGGCTGCCAGGGCCGTGGCGCTGATGCCGGTGCCAGCGGCCCAGCCATGGATGCGCACTTCGCCGGCGTGTGCGTCGATGCCGGCGGCAATGTGCTCTGCACCAAACTGTGCCAGCGCCGCTGCCACCAATGCGGGCTGCGTGGCGGCAGCGGTGCCCAGCACCACGCGCTGCACGCCCAGTTGCAGCGCGTGCTCAATGGCGGGCAGCGTGCGCAGCCCCCCGCCAAACTGTACGCGCGCGCCGCTGCGCAGGATGTCCGCAAGGGCCAGTGCATTGGCGCTGCCATCTTCGCCAAATGCCCCGTCCAGATTAACCACATGCAGCCACGCTGCTCCGGCAGCCAGCCACTGCTGCGCAATTTGCAGCGGCGCGCTGCTGTAGCCAGTCTCGCGCAGCGGATCGCCCTGCTGCAGGCGCACCACGCGCCCGGCACGCAGGTCGATTGCCGGATACACCGTGAAGGCTGCGCTGGCGTTCATCCGCGCTCCACAAAGTTGCGCAGCATTTGCAGCCCCACGGCCTGGCTCTTCTCCGGGTGGCACTGAATGCCATAGATGGCAGCGCGGCCCACCACGGCACTGAAGCGCAAGCCGTGCTCGCACCAGGCCAGCGTGTCGGCGGGCAGTGCATCACAGTAGTAGCCATGATTGAAGTACGCGTGGCTGCCGGCGGGCAGGCCGTGCAGCAACGGACTTTCAAGCGCGGGCTGCAGCTGGTTCCAGCCGGTGTGCGGCACGCGCTCGGGTGCGCCGGCTGCAAACTCAAAGCGCCGCACCGCGCCCGGCAGCAGCCCAAGCCCGGCGTGCTCGCCGTGCTCGCTGCTGCGCTCAAACAGCAGCTGCATGCCCACGCAAATTCCCAGCAGCGGGCGCTCGCGTGCCAGCGCCCGCAGCGCCGGCACAAGCCCCGCAGCCATCAGGCCGCGCATGCAATCGCCAAACGCGCCCACACCCGGCAGCACAATCTTGTCCGCCATTTCCAGCTCTGCCGCGCTGTGTGCCAGCTGCACGCTGGCCCCCACTGCGCACAGTGCCTTCTCCACGCTGCGCAGATTGCCGCTGCCGTAATCCACCAATGCAACTATGGTCACAGCTTGCCTTTGCTGCTGGGCAGCACGCCCTGCCGCCGCGGTTCCAGCTGCACCGCCTGCAGCAGTGCGCGCCCCAGCGCCTTGAAGAGCGCCTCGGCCTGATGATGATCATCGCGGCCGTAGGCAACGCGCGCATGCAGGTTGGCGCGCAGGGTCACCGCCAGCGACTCCAGGAAGTGCGCCAGCAAACTGGTTGGCACCGCGCCAATTGCCGGCGTGTGCCATTCCGCATGCACCACCGCATACGGCCGCCCGGAGAGATCGAGCACCACCTGCGCCAGTGCTTCATCCATGGGCACCCACGCCGCGCCCATGCGGTTGATGCCGGTGCGCGCGCCCAGTGCTGCATCCAGCGCCTGCCCCAGCGCCAGCCCGCAATCCTCCAGCGTGTGGTGCACATCAATGTGCAGATCGCCGCGCGCGTGCAGCGTGATGTCCAATATTCCATGCAGCGCAACCTGCGCCAGCATGTGATCCAGAAAACCAATGCCGGTGGCAATTTCGTGCCGGCCGCTGCCGTCAAGGTTTACGGTGACGGTAATCTCGGTTTCGTTTGTGCTGCGGGTAATGCTGGCTGTGCGCATGCGCTGCTCCTTGGGTGAATGGGTTGATGCTGTTGTGAAGGCTGTGCGGTGTGATGGAAGGCGCGCTTAGGCAGCCGCCAGCGCGTGCAATGCCTGCAGCAGCCGGTCCGAGTGGGCGGGCTGCCCCACCGAAATACGCACGCAGTCACGCAGCGCGGGCTTGTCAAAGTAGCGCACCAGAATGCGCTGCTGCGCCAGCTGCGCCTGCAGCTGCTGCGCGGACCGGCCCGTAACGCGGCACAGCACAAAGTTTGCCGCGCTGGGGATTGGCTGCAGGCCGGGCACCTGTGCCAGCAGGGCAGCCAGGCGCGTGCGCTCTGCAATAATTGCATCCACATGCGCCTGCACCGCGGGCATTGCAGCCAGCGCTGCGCGTGCTGCTGCATCAGCAGCCACGCTCAGGTTGTAAGGCGGCTTGATCTTCCAAATATGCTCCACCAGTGCTGCGGGAAACGCGCCGTAGCCTGCGCGCAGCCCGGCCAGCCCGGCGCTCTTGCTAAAGGTGCGCAGCACCACCAGGTTTGCGTGGCGCAGTGGCCAGGTGATGCGGCTGGCACCGGCGCCCGCAAAATCGATGTAGGCTTCGTCGAGCAGCAGCACCAGCGGCAGTTGCAGCAGCTGCAGCAGTTCTGCATCGGGCAGCTGGCTGCCGTCCGGGTTGTTGGGCGAGCCAACGCAGAGCAGCTTGGGCTTGTGCTGCGCAACCGCAGCGCGCAGCGCCGGCAGGTCCAGCGCAAAGTCCGCGCGGCGCGGCACCGCCACCACACGCGCGCCCTGAATGTGCGCGCAGTTTGCATACATGCCAAACGTTGGCGGGCAGTCCAGCAGCACATCGCCGGCGTCCAGCAGCATGCGCATCGTCAGGTCAATCAGCTCGTCGGCGCCCGCGCCCGCCACCAGCTGTGCGGCCGGCACGCCGGTATGCTGCGCCAGCACGCTGCGCAGTGCGCGGCTTTCCGGATCCGGGTAAATGTGCGGGTAGGGCAGTGCGGCCAGTGCGGCGCGCACCGCGGGCACCGCCCCGTACAAGTTTTCGTTCGCATCCAGCTTCAAAATGTCTTCCGGTGCACAGCCCAACTGGGCAGAGAGCACTTCATATGGCAGGATGGGCGTATACGCCTGCATCTCCAAAACGGCAGCCCGCACCAAATGCGCGGGCGTCCACGGGCTTGAGCCTTCCGGCTGGCTGGTAATATTTTTCATGGGCGGATGCCTCAGTTGCTGCGGCAGAGCGCAGCTGCGGCGTGCGCATCCAGCTGCTCGGCTTGGGCCAGCAGCGCCGCAGCCGGCGCCAGGCTGGCGGCAGTTTGCGCATCCAGCTCGATGATGCTCATGATGCGCACAAAATCCATTACGTTGCATGGCGATGCAAAGCGCGCGCTGCCGCCGGTGGGCATGATGTGGCTGGGGCCGGCCACATAATCGCCCAGCACTTCAAAGGAGCGCTCGCCGATAAATATGCCGCCGGCATTGCGCACGCGCGCTGCCCATGCGCCGGCATTGGCAACGCACAGGCACAAGTGCTCGGGCGCAAACTCATCCGCCAGCGCCACGGCTGTGGCCACATCCGGCGTGACCACAATGCCGCCGCGCTGCGCCAGTGCTTGCGCAATCACTTGCTTGCGCGGCAGTGCTTGCATGCGGCGCTGCAAAGCCGCTTGCACTTGCGTGGCCAGCGCCGCCGAGTCGGTGAGCAGGATGGCGGTCGCGAGCACATCATGCTCCGCTTGCGCCAGCATGTCGGCTGCCACCCACTCCGGGTTGGCAGCTGCGTCCGCAACTACGATGGTTTCAGTGGGGCCCGCCAGCCCGTCCAGGCCCACCGTCCCGTACAGCTGCTGTTTTGCCAGCGTCACAAACAATCCACCCGGCCCTACAATCTTGTCCACGCGCGGAATGGATTGCGTGCCGTAAGCCATGGCCGCGATGGCTTGTGCGCCGCCCAGCTGGTACACGTGCTGCACGCCGGCCAGCTGCGCCGCAGCCAGGATTGCGCCGGCCACGCTTTGGCCCGCCGGCGCGGGCGGGGTGCACACCACAATCTCTTCAACGCCGGCCACGCGCGCGGGCAGCGCGGCCATCAGCAGCGAAGAAGCCAGCGGCGCGCTGCCGCCGGGCACATAAATTCCCACGCGCCGCAGCGCCACTACGCGCTGGCCCAGCTGTCCGCCCAGCGCGACGCTGCTCCAGCTGTGCGGCTGCTGGTTTTCATGAAAAGCGCGGATGCGCTGCGCTGCAAGCTGCAGTGCGGCGTTTAACGCTGCGGGCAGCTGGCTGGCTGCGGCGGCCAGCTGTGCTGCCGGCACTGCCAGCGGGTCCGCGGCCACGCCATCGAGGCGCTTGCTCCATGCGGCAGCAGCGGCATCGCCATCGCGGCTCACATCCTGCAGCACGCGCGCAACGGCTGCGGCCGGCGTAAGTGCTGCGCCAAACAATGCGGCAATGCGCTCCAGCAGCTCGGCGGGGTGTGTGCTCGCGGCTGCCGCGCGGTTCAGCACGGTGCGCCGCGCCTCGTCTACATCGGTGCAAATGGTGAGCATGGGTGTGGCTGCGCTGCTCAGGCGCGCCCAGCCAGCGTGCGCTGCAGTGCTGCAAAGCGCGCCGGCTCCTCTTCAAAGATGTACGTTACCGGCGAGACCACCACGCCGCTGCCGCCAATGGCGCGCAGCTCGTTGACCGCCGCGCCGATGCGCTCGCGTGCCACCACAATCTGCACTGCAAACATGCCGGCTTGCGGATCGCGCCCCGCCACGCGCGAGATGGTTGGCCCCTGCAGCCCGCCCAGGCTGGTTTCGGCAAACATGCGCGCTGCAATCGTAGTCTCTGATTCGCCACGAATGTTGGCAATCAGCAAATAGTGGCCATCCGCGCGCAAGTGCGCCTCCACAAACTCCAGCAGCTGGTGCGCAACCGCCAGCACCGGCGGGCGCTGCTGCAGCGCAGTGCGGTTGCCAATCAGCGCTGCTTGTGAACGCAGGATGCAGCCGTCCGGCAGCGCGCGCAGGCGGTTGTCATGCAGGGTGAGGCCAGAGGCCACCAGATCCGCAATCAGGTCGGCATAGCCAATGCTGGGCGCCACCTCCAACGTGCCCTCGGCGCTGATCAGCTCGCAAGCGGGCAGCCCGTGCGCACTGAGGAAGGCGCCGGTAAGCAGCGGATATTTTGTGGCCACGCGCAGCGCGCGGCCCGTGTGCGCTGCGTACTGCGCCAGGCTGGCCATATTTTGCACAGCCGCCCATTCTTCCGGCACAGCCAGCTCCAGGCTGCACTGCCCAAAGCCCAGCGCATCATGCAGCGTTACCACTGTGCCGTTTTCGCCGCTGTGCTCTTGAATGCTGTCCAGCCCGGTGATGCCAAAGTCCAGGCTGCCGCTGCGCACACCGGCCACAATGTCGCCCGGGCGCTGGAACAAAACATTCAGCGCGGGGATGGCCGGGAGGCCGGCTTGGTACTGGCGCGGGTTGGGCTTGACCACGCGCAGGCCGCAGCGCTCCAAAAAATCGAGGCTTGCGGTTTCGAGGCGGCCCTTGCTGGGCAGGCCCAGGCGGATGTCGGTGCGTTGCATAATTGCTCCTGAATAAAAAAACCCACCCCGGTGGCGGGGTGGGTTTCTGCTTGAGATGGTGCGCGAAACTAGTCCGTCAAATCCGGGGTGCGGTTGAACATTGCCGATGATGGTGCTTGCACACTAGGATTGCCACGGCCGAATAGTACCACAGTTTCCAGACCGGGCACTTCTGCTGCAGGCCGGCAGTTTAGTTGCAGCGGTTAGCCCCCGCCAACGCGCAGCGCCCGCGCGAAGCAATGTGCTAAACTCTAACCGTAATTTTTTGTAGGACACTTTCATTGTTGTCCGCCAAGCCAGGTGCGGCGGCTGGCCCAGACTGATTTAGTGCAGAATAAATTTAAGAACTGTAGCAAATATGACAAATTACCTCAATTTTCTAAGGGAAGTGAGGGACAACTTTCATGAGGTGGGCGCCGTGTGGCCCAGCTCCCGGTTTCTGGGGCAGACGATTCTCGCGCCGCTAGCGCAGCCGCGTGGACCCATGCATGTGCTGGAGGTGGGTGCCGGCAATGGTGCACTTACGCGGCAGCTGGCTGAACTGTTGCGGCCGGGTGATGTGCTGGATGTGATTGAAATAAACAGCCGGCTGGCGCAGGATATCCGGTGGCGCCTTGAGCGCGGCGGTTTGCTGGACCAGCCCGGCATCACAATCCGGCTGATCAACGATGATCTGCTGACGCACAACTACGACGCGCACTACGACTACATTGTCTCTACCCTGCCGCTCACGATGTTTCCCGCTGCGAAGGCGCGCGCCATCTTGCAGCTGTTGACGGATCTGCTCAAGCCCAGCGGCGTTTTTACCTACATTAAGTATTTGTTCTGGTACCGGGTGAACCGCCTGTTTAGTGGCGCAGAGAAGACCGAACAAATAAACGGCGCGCTGTCTGTCATCAAAGAGTTTGACGAAAAGTTTTGGTCTCACGGCCGCGTCGTACTAATGAACATGCCGCCCGCGCGCGTTAATTTCCTGCGCCGCCCGCTGCCCAGCGGCGGATAAGAAGCGCTGCGCATGGTGCATTCCGAACACGCCATGGCCCACCGCCTGCTGCGGCTGGTGCCCAACTCCATGTCTTTGGGGTCGTTGGTAGTGGGCGTGATGGCAATTGTCTTGCTGGAAACGCAGGCATTTTTTGTGGCGGGCATGCTCATTTGGCTGGGCTCGGTGCTGGATGTGCTGGATGGCGGCGTGGCCGGCCGGCTGAACATGCGCACCGCATTTGGAAAGCAGCTGGACAACCTGGCGGATGTGGTTACATTTGGCATAGCGCCGGCGCTGCTGGCACATCACTTGCTGCTGCTGGGCGGCGTGCCGCTGCCGCTTTCTGCAGCCGCAGCGCTGGTGTGGGCCGTCTGTGGTGCTTCGCGCCTGGCGCGGTTTGCCGCCAGCGCCCCCAAGCGCCCGGGCTGGTTTGAGGGCATTCCCATTCCGGCTGCCGCGCTCTTCATTGTATCGGCCGGCTTTTGGCAGCAATGGACCATGGCGTGGGGCTGGGCACCGGTGGTGATGCTGGTGGCATTCCTGATGGTGAGTCCGTTTGGTTACCCCAAGCATTCCACATTGCGCCACGTACCGGTTGCTGCGTGGCTGCTGCAGGCTGCGCTGCTGGCTGTGTGCGGCGTTGCCCTCGGCTGGCAGGCGCTGCCCTTCAGCCTATCTCTAATGTATGTCGCCAGCGGCCCGCTGCTGCTGTTGATGGGCGCAACGGCGCGGCGCAGGCTGCTGCGCATGGTGGGATGACCCGCGCTGTAATAATCGCCCTCCGCGAAGTTCCAATAATTGTGGCCGGGCTGATCGCGCTGATTGCGCTTGGCGCGGGGCTGCAGTGGTATTGGCTGGCAGGCGGCGCCGGGCTGCTGCTGCTGCTGGTTGGCAACTTCTTTCGCGATCCGGACCGGACGCCGGAAAACGCCGGCGCCAACGGGCTGCTGGCACCCGCCGACGGGCGCATTCGCAAAATTGATGAAGTAGACGAGCCGCTGTTTATTGGCGGCAAGGCGCTGCGCATTAGTATCTTCCTTAGTGTGCTTGATGTGCACGTGCAGCGCAGCCCGTGCGCGGGCGAAGTGCGCGCGCTGCATTATGTGCCTGGGCGCTTTGTGCCGGCCTTCAGCCCGGCAGCCGATGAAAACGAATCCAACCTGGTGGGATTGCAGACTGCGCACGGGCCAATTGCTGTGACCCAAATGACCGGTATTCTGGCGCGCCGCATTGTGTGCTGGTCCAAGGTGGGCGATGCACTGCTGGCTGGCGAACGCTTTGGCTTGATTAAGTTTGGCAGCCGGGTGGATCTTTATTTGCCGCTGGACGCGCAGGCACTGGTGGCGGTGGGGCGCCAGGTATACGGCGGCCAGACGGTTGTGGCGCGCTTGCCGGCAGCGCCGCAGTAGTCCGGCACGCAGCGCTGCCGGCGTGGCAGTGAACGCAGTTGCGTCCATTCGCACACTCCAATGCCGGTGACTTCAACTCTTGGGCATAGCGGCGAAACAACCAGTTAGTCAGGCGGGCTTGCTCGAACATGCTCTTTATTTTTCCAAGCACACTCAACCGGGCATTACCATGCAAAAATTGACGGGCCGCAGAATTGTTTTGACCGGCGCCAGCCGCGGTGTGGGCTTTGAAACTGTGAAGCTGTTCAGCGCGGAAGGCGCCGAGATCATTGGCGTTGCGCGCGATGCCGCCAAGCTCACGGCGCTTGCGGCAGAGTACGCGGGCTTTCAGGGTTTTGCCGGCGACATCACCGACAAAAATCTTGGCGCTGCGCTTGCCAAGGCTGTGGCGGCGCGCTGGGGCGCATGTGACCTGCTGATCAACAACGCGGCAGTGCAGCAGTGGAACAAAGGCTTTCACGCCGAGCCGCTTGACTTGCTCGAGGAGCATTTCAGGATCAACGTGCTCGCGGCGCATTGGCTGACGCACGCACTCCTGCCCATGCTGCTGCGGGGCCGCGAGCCGCGCATCATCAACGTCACTTCGGGTGCGGGTACATTTTCCGCCCTGCAAGATCCCAGCATGCCGGCGTACCGCCTCACCAAGTTTGCACTTAATGGCATGAGCATTCTTTATGCCGGCGATCTGAAGGGCAAAGTTGCCGTGAATGTGATGGATCCGGGCTGGTTGAAGACGGATCTGGGCGGCCCTAATGCTCCCGGCGAGCCGCCGGACGGCGCAGTGCGCATGTTGCAAGTGGCCACGCTGCCCTTTGAGGCCAGCGGCAAGTTCTGGTACGGTGACACGGAGAATGCGTTTTGAGAATTGGGCGCTAACGGCTCCGGCCGGCGCTGTGCGCGCAGCGTGCGCAAGACAGTAACTACTGAGTGGCGCTATTCGCGGTGCGGCATGCATTGTGAGGCATACTTCAGGGGATGAATGAATGTGACTTCCCTGCTGACTTTTGCACCCACAGTTGCGCGCCAGTGCGGGCAGGGTGCAATATCTCAGGGGCAGCTTCCACGCGGCTGAGGCGCGCTGCCAGAATAGCCGTCCGATCGCCAACTGCATTTTGTGCAACCGCCACAACCGCCGTGTAAATTAATTTATGAAATCAATTTTGCGCGCGCTGTTGCGGCTTGCCAGGCGTTTGTTGGGAACCGAACAGATTCTGCAAGCCCAGCGCCAGCAGCTTGACTATCAACGGCGAAGTTTCGGAGAGCTCAAGCAGCAGCTGCTCAAGGCAAATTCACTCCTCAAGTATTCACTTGTCGATCCTGAAAGGGTGCGCGCATCCGCCACCTACAAGCGCTGCGCCGAGCTCATTTCCCTGCTTATGCCGATGGATGTGGCCGGCGGCAGTTATGTGCGCGTGGGCAGGCCGTTTGACGGTGGCTATGTGATGCTGGACAATTTTTCCGGGAACAGCGTGGCTGCGGCCTACAGCTTTGGCATAAGCAACGATGTGTCCTGGGATGAAGCCATTGCCGCGCGCGGAATTGATGTGTTCCTGTTTGACCACACGATTGATGCACTGCCACGGCAAAACCCGCGCCTTCATTTTTTCAAACTGGGGGTAAGCGGATACAAGAGCGAAAAAAATCTTGCGACATTGGGCAGCCTTGTCAAAAAGAATTCGCACACGGCTAGCACCAATCTGATTATGAAGATGGATGTTGAGGGTTGTGAATGGGACGTGTTTAGCGAGGCTCCGTCCGCTGTCATTGGCCAGTTTTCGCAGATTGTGCTGGAGCTGCATGGGTTATGCCCGGCAGCGCCGGATCAACAGTATGCGGCGATTGTGAAGGTGCTCCAAAAAATCAATCAGACACATCAATGTGTGCATGTGCACGCAAACACCAACAGTGATCGATTATGGATTGGCGATCTTGTGCTGCCGGAATTGCTGGAGGTCACGTATGTACGGCGCTCAGACTTTCAAAACAAGCTTGTGGCCAACACCCGGCGCTTCCCGACGGAAATTGACCAGCCGACTTTTGAGAACTTGCCCGATTTTGAATTGGACAGCTTTTCAGCCGTGGCTGGCGGACAAGCGGGCGCGCTATAGCAGCGCCTTGCCGGCGGGGGTGTGGAAGGCAGCCCTGGTGCATCCGCCCCGGCGCCACAGTCGAAGCGAGAGCCGGCATGACACCTTACCGCAGCTGCCAATTGCGGCCCGGCAGGCGTTGCAGCTGCAGCGGGCTACAAGCGTCTGGGCGATTCGCCGCAAGTTAAACACACGAGGTTTACATGGATCAAACTGGCGCACGACCGCGGGTTTTAGTTACTGCCGCCGCTGCGGGTATTGGCCGCGCCATTGCCGAGGCGTTTATGGCCAGCGGGGCAACAGTGCATGTTTGCGATCTGTCTCAAGCGCTGCTGGGCGAGTTCAAATCCGCATACCCGCTGCTGGGTGTGACCCGGGCAGATGTGTCTGATCCGGCGCAGGTAGACCGGCTGTTTGAAGATGCTGAAACTCACATGGGGGGCATGGATGTTCTGGTCAACAATGTTGGCGTCTCCGGCCCGACGGCTGCGGTGGACGAAGTTTCAATTGCGGACTGGCAGGCCACGCTGGCAGTCAACCTCAACAGCCATTTTTATTGTGTACGCAAAGCCGTGCCGCTTTTGAAGGCTGCAAGGGGCGGTTCAATCATCAGCATTTCGTCGACGGCGGGCTTGATGGGCTATCCGCTGCGGGCCCCGTACGCAGCATCCAAGTGGGCGCTGATTGGGTTGACCAAGACCCTTGCCATGGAGCTGGGCGAATTCAAAATTCGCGTCAACGCCGTTTGTCCCGGCTCGGTGGAAGGGCCGCGCATGGACCGGGTAATTGCAGCCGAAGCCAAAGCACGCAATATTGCAGCCGACACGGTGCGTGAAGGCTATCAGCGCCAGGCGTCGTTGCGCACGTTTGTGCGGGCCCGGGATATTGCCAACATGGTTCTATTCTTGTGCTCAGAGGCGGGTGAACGGATCTCCGGGCAGGCACTTAGCGTGGACGGAAACATTGAAACGGCGCGCAATTAGGCTCATAGAAAACGCGCGCGGGAATGCCGGGGCGGTGGTGCAAGCGTTGGGCGGAAATGCGGGTGCAGATAAAGTGCGCAGCGCTGCCCGCCGAAGTATGGTCATTGAAGCACGTCACTGCATACAGCACTGTGCCACAGACACACCAACAATTCTGAACACCGGTGAATTTGACGGTCGGCACTTTATGGCATACTTCGCCGTATGACAAATCCATCCACCCCCCTCTGTTCGAGCGCAATCTCATGAGCATGGCTGCTTCCGGCGCATCCCCGATTGAGCCTCAGGCAACCACATCGCAGCGGCAGCGCTGGCTGTTTGGCGTGGCCATGATGGGCGTCACCATGCCCGGCCAGGTCTTCGGCGTTTCGCTGCTGTTCTTCTACACAGACGTAAAACACCTGCCCCCTGCGTGGGCGGCGCTGGCGCTCACAATCTATGCCTTCTACAATGCAGTCAACAACCCGCTGATTGGCTACTGGCAGGACCGAACGCGCTTCCGGCTGGGCCGGCGCATTCCATGGCTGCGCTATGGCGCATTTCCGTTCATGATTATGTTCGCTTTTTTGTGGCTGGCGCCATTTGACGGCGCAACGCAGCCGTATGCGCTGCTGGCATATTTTGTGGTTGTGATTGTGGTGTACGACGCGATCAACAGTGCGGTGGGCAATGCCTACTATGCACTGCTGCCGGAGATGTTTGTGAATTACCGCGAACGCACAGATGTGGCCGCGAAGATGATGATCTTTCTAACGGTGGCACTGTTGCTGGGTGTGGCGCTGCCGCCGGTGATTGCCGACCGGCTGGGCTGGGGCCTGATGGGCATCCTGTTTGCCGGCGTCGGCCTTGTGGCAATTCTTATTGGCCAGTCCGGCATGGCTGAGACCGGCGTGGCGGTTGAGCCAGAGATGACATTTCTGCAGGCGTTGAAGCACATCATTGCGAACCGCAGCTTTATGACGCTGACCGTGGCGCAGACGCTGCGCTTTGTAACCACAAACAGCATGGCTACGGGCATGCTCTTCTTTGTGAAGTACACGCTAAAAATTGATGGCGCACAGACGGGGCTGATACTTGCGACGGCATTCATTGTGTCGGCGCTGATGCTATACCCGTGGCGGCAGCTGGTTGCCAACCGTTTTGAGCCGCGCGTCACAGCACTGTTGGCTTATGCCGTGGTGGCTCTGGGCATGTTGCCGCTATGGTTTGTAAACGACCTAAGGGGAATGCTTGTGGCCGCAACTTTCATTGGGGTGGGCTTCGCAGGCATTTTTCTGATGGACAACATCCTGCTTTCGGATGTGATTGACGAAGATGAGGAGTGGACGGGCGCGCGGCGCGAGGGCATGTACTTTGGCATGAACGGCATGGTGATCACGCTCAGCACCGCAATCGTGTCGGTCGTTTTTGGCGCGGTTGCGCAGATCTACGGATATGACTCGACGCTTGCGGAGCAGCCGGCCAGCGTGGCGCAGGGCTTCCGCATCTTCATGACGTTTCTGCCGTTTGCGGGCTGCACTGGCGCATTTCTGGTGCTGCAGTTTTACCCGTTGCACGGCGAAAAGCTGGTTGAAATGCGGCGCAAGCTGGTGCAAATGCGCAAGCTGCGGTAAGGCTGGCTAAGCGCGGCGGGCGGGCTGCCTGCTGCGCGGCTCGCAACCGCGCTTGCCACCCTAATGCGAATGCTGGTGGTGGGGCGCGGCTTCGGTCATGTTGCAGTACAGTCCGGCCGAGTCGCAGCCTTCACTCTCGAGCTGCAGGGTAACGTGTGTAATGTTGTAGCTGTGGCTCAGGACTGTGTTCACCGAGCGCCGGATGTCTGCATCGGTGTTGGGAGAAACTTCACCCGTTACGATATGGGCCGACAGCGCGCGCAGATTTTGCGTGATGCTCCAGGCGTGCAGGTCATGCACCCCGAGCACACCGCTTACTGCCAGCAAGTCGCGCACCATCACCTGCATGTCCAAATCCTGCGGGGTGCCTTCCAGCAGAATATTGACAGCTTCGTGCAGGATGCCCCAAGCTGCCCGCAAGATCAACGCGCCAATTAATACGCTCACCAGCGGATCGAACCAGTTTAGGCCCGTGAACGCGATGACAATGCCGGCGATCACAGCGCCGATGGTGCTGGCCACATCGCCCATTAAGTGCGTGAAGGCACTGCGCAAGTTCAGGTCGTGGTCGCTGCCCTGCTTTACCAGCCATGCAGTGCCAAGGTTGACGATCACCGCAGCCAGCCCGACGCCAATCAGGATGTTGGCTTCAACTGCCGCCGGGGAGAAGAAGCGCAGGTAGGCCTCGCGCAATATTCCAAGCGCAATCAGCACCAGCGTTGCTGAGTTGGCCAGCGCCACCAGAATGCCGGCGCGATGATAACCGAAGGTCTTTTCCGAGTTGGCCGGCCGGGCTGTGAGCCGCAATGCGTACCAGCTCAAGCCCAGCGCAATTGCATCCGTAACATTGTGCACCGCGTCCGACAACAATGCGAGGCTGTTGGACCAGTAGCCGGCTACAGCTTCGATGGCAACGAACGCCAGCGTAAAGCCCAGGGCCAGCGCAATGCGCGTGGTGGTCTGCTTTGCCAGATCCCCGAAATGTGAGTGACTATGAGACATGCGGTTGCTTAAAGTTTTCGCGGGCGCAGCAGGCGCGACGAGTTTGCCATAATGCCCAGGTCGGGCAGTGATTGTGCGGCCGCGGCCAGGATCGGCGGCAGAAATCCCATTGCCGCCAGCGCGAGGCCGGCCACATTGTAAAGCGCGGTAAACGCCAGATTGGCCTTGACCACCCGCATCGTGCGCCGCGCGGTTGCAAACACTTCCGGCACCAGTAACCAGTCCTCACGCATCAAGACAATGTGGGCTGCCTCAATTGCGATGTCGGTGCCGGCAGCGCCCATGGCAATGCCCACATCGGCCTGCGCCAGTGCGGGCGCGTCATTGACGCCATCGCCCACCATCACAACCGTATGGCCGCGTGCTTGATAGTCTCGCACCACCGCAATCTTTTCTTCTGGCAGCAGGCCGGCGCGGTAGTGCACGCCCAATTTTGCAGCGAGGGCTGCGGCGGCGTGCTCGTTGTCGCCGGTCAGCAGTTCGATCTGGCGCACACCGAGGCGGCGCACAGCTGCCAGCGCCGCGGGCACCTCCGGGCGCAGCGTGTCGGCTGCTGCCAGCACGCCCAGCAGCTCCGCATCGCGGCGCACAAAAAGCAGCGTCTTGCCCTGCGCCTCCAGCCCGGCCGCACTAGCCGGCACATCCGCCGCAGCCAGCATGCGCCGGTTCCCAACCGTAATGCGGTGTCCGGCCACCATGGCGCTGATGCCCATGCCGGGCACTGCTTCAAACGCTTCCGCTGCGCGCAGCTGCGCGTTGTTGCTGCGCGCAGCGCTGCGCACGGCTTCGGCCAACGGGTGCTCAGAGTAGCGCTCGGCGGCAGCGGCCAGCGCCAAAATGTCGGCGGGCGGGCAGCCGTTCAACGGGATCACGTCAGTTATTTGCGGCTGCCCAAGCGTCAGGGTGCCGGTTTTGTCCAGCAGCAACACATCCGCGCGCGCCAGAGTCTCGAGATACTTTCCGCCCTTGATGAGCACACCGCGTTTGGCGGCCGCGCCCACGGAAGCCAGCATGGCAATTGGCGTGGCCAGTGCAATCGAGCACGAGCAAGCCACAACCAGCACAGCGGCGGTTGCGAGCGGGTCGCGGCGGATGATGAAGGTGAGCGCGGCGAGGCCGGCGACCACTGGCAGATAGTACGCGCTGAACTTGTCTGCGAAGCGCTGCACAACGGCGCGCTGCGCCTCGGCTTCTTCCACCAACTTGACCACGCGCCCAAAAGTTGTGTCGGCGCCGATGCGCGTGGCCTGCACGCGCAGTGCGCCAACGCGGGCAATGGTGGCCGCAAACACGTGCGCACCGGCAGCCGCCTCAACCGGCATGGCCTCGCCGGTGATGGCAGCCTGGTCGATGGTTGCTTGTCCGGCCAGCACCAGTCCGTCCACTGGAATTTTGTCGCCCGGGCGGATGATTACCGTTTCGCCAACTGCAGTGCGCCAATGGGAACTTCCTGCTCCACGCCGTTGCGTTCCACCCGCGCTGTCTGCGGCGCAAGCGCGGTAAGGTCCTTCACTGCGCGGCGCGCACCTTCGGTGGTAAATGTCTCAGCGTATGCGCCCATGTGCATGAAGAAAACAATTACCGTGGCGGTTGCCCACTCGCCAATCGCCAGCGCTGCCAGCACGCCCACAGTCATCAGGGTATGCGAGATGACCTGGCGCCGGATGGCGGCGCGCACCACCTTGCTGAAGATGGGCCAGCCACACACAACCACAACTGCCAGCCCGGCCCAAACGGCACAAGCTCGGTAAGCTTGCGGAGGAGGCCAAACCATTCGCCCACAACTATTACGAAGAGCACCATCCCAAACACAAAACCCAGCAGAGTGCTGATCCGGCGCGCGAGATTGTGAAGCTGTGGAGCTGGCGCCGCTGCGGCTGGAGTTGGCGCTGGCACGCGGTAGCCTGCGCCTTCAACGACGGCATGCAGTGCCTGCAATTGCACGCGCGCGGGGTCCAGCTGGATGACCGCTTTTTCTGATGCCAGATAGACTTGCACCGACTGCACACCGGGCAGGCGGGCGATGGCGCGCTGCACTGTTTGTGCGCACTCGCCGCAGTCCATGCCCGCAATCGGGAGTTCGAGCGTTTCAGTCTTTGGCATGGTGTGCCTTCTGCGGCTGCCGATAGCGTCTGCACTCGTCAACGCCGTTGGCCACAGCAGCCAGCAGGTCATCTGCTACAGCCAGCAACTGTGCCACCCGTGCATCACTAAGCTTGTAATGCACAAAGCGGCCATGCGGCTCCGCGCTGACGAGGCCGCAATCGCGCAGGCAGGCAAGATGGTTGGAGACATTCGGTTGCGTGAGCCGGTGGCGCGCACAATCTCCGTCACCGTTTGCGGCCCGGTGCGCAGCGCCTCCATAATGGAGAGGCGCGATGGGTCGGAGAAGCCACGAAACAATTTTGCCTGCAGATCAATAGTTTTGGGGCTGGGCAAGGTGAGCATGGGTTCGGAATTGACGCCGGCTAAAATATCAGCGGGTGCTGATATTTTACATCATAGGCTTGAGGCGGGTGTTTGCCACGCGGTGGGGCGCTGCATCTTGCAGGCACTGGCTGCCAGCTTGAAGCGGCTGCCCATAACGCCGCGGACCAACCAACGTTGGGGCTGCGCGCCATACAAGCATCCGCCACGGACTTTGCATCTGAGGGCGTACCCGCAGGATTGTGCATTTTCATTTGACAAGCCTCCGGCGCAGGCATAAAATAACGCTCTGCCGGCCGACCACGCTGAAAGTCCGGAGCC
>BGOS01000017.1 GCA_003569365.1 Anaerolineaceae bacterium | reverse complement strand
CGGCTTCCGCGTGCACCTCGCCGCCGGTGTAGCCCAGCGCTTCGCTTAGGTACAGCTCTATCAGGCGGTGATGGCGCAGCACTTCCAGCGCAATCGCCCGGCCGCCCGGCGTGAGTGTTACACCCTGATGGCGCGCATAGTGCACAAGCCGCGGCTTGTGCTCTGCCAGCTTCTTCAACATGCCAGTCACCGATGCGGGCGCAATGCCCATGCGCGCAGCCAGCGCCGTGGTGGAAACCGGCTGCTGCTCCTGCTCCAGCGAGTAGACAGCCTTGATATAGTCTTGCGCGGCGCTGGAAAGCTGGCGCGTTTTGGAAGCGGGCTGGCGCATGTGCGGAGTATAGTGCGCTGCATCTTTGCCCGCTGTTATACTGGGCGTGCAAAAGGTGTGGATGAAATTTTGGACGAGTGTCTGCAATTGACGGCGGCTCACATGGCGCAGATGCAGGCTTGGCTGACGGCTGAACTGCCCAACGAGGGCTGCGGCCTGCTTGCCGGCAATGGCCGGCAGGTGCGGCACGTGCTGGCACTGCCCAACGCAGAGCGCAGCCCGCAGCGCTTTCGGGCGGAAGCGAAAGCGCAGGTGGCCGCCATGCTGGAGCTGGACCGCAACGGCTGGGAGCTGCTGGGCGTGTTTCACTCCCACCCCGCCAGTCCCGCGCAGCCGTCGGAGACGGACCAGCTGCAAGCGTATTACCCCGCGGCCGTGAGCATCATTTTTGGGCAGCCGGCAAACGGCGGCGGGTGGGAGGCGCAAGCGTTTCGGCTGCAAGCGGGCAGCAGCCGGCCGGTGCAGCTACAGCTTACAAATGATTCCGTTGCCAGTGCATGAGCTGCGCGTTTTTTAACCACCTGTTTCCAGCACAGCCGCGCTAATGCAATCCGCACTCAGCGTGCTGCTGATTTTTATTGGCTATATGGTGGGCGCCGTGCCGGTGGGGCTGGTGGTGGTGCGGCTGCGCACCGGCGTGGATGTGCGCACAGTGGGCAGTGGCCGTTCGGGCGCCACAAACGTGATCCGCGCTGCCGGGTTTTGGCCGGGCTTTGCCACGGGCTGGCTGGATGTGTTGAAGGCTGCGCTGCCAGTGTGGCTGGCGGTGTGGCTGCAGCCGGAGGCGTACTGGGTGCACACGCTGTGCGGTGCGGCGGCGGTGCTGGGCCATAACTACTCCATCTTTCTGCGCGAGACCGTGACCGACCCGGAAAGCGGACGCGTGCGGCTGGTGCTGCGCGGCGGCGCGGGCGGAGCGGCCACAATGGGCGGAGCGATGGGTTTGTGGCCGTACTGCGTGTTTATTATTTTTCCAATGGGGGCGCTGGTTTATTTTGGCATTGGCTACGCGTCGGTGGCCACGCTTTCAATTGGCTTTATGACTACGGTGATTCTGGTGTGGCGCGCTGCCACAGTGGGCATGCCGTGGGAGTACACGCTGTACGGCGGGCTGTGCCTTGTGATGCAAGTTTATGCGCTGCGCCCCAACTTGAAGCGCCTGATGAACGGCACCGAGCGGCTGGTGGGCTGGCGCGCAAAGCGCCACTCTGGCACACTCACTGCCGACCCCGGCGCCGTTACAAAGGAGTAGCAAATGAAGAAGCAGCGCCGCAAAGACCCGCCCGCAGCGCCGCGCAAGCCATCGCGCGCCAGCACCGTGCTGGTGGTGCTGGGCTTGATTGTGGTGCTGGCTATGGTGCTGGGTCCGCTGCTAAGTTTTGCGAACACGCCAGGCGATCCCGCGCAGCCGGTGACTGAGACGGAAGCGGTACCGGCCGGCTAGCCGGCGCGCAGCGCAATCAGCAGCGCGGCTGCGCCGGCAGCTGCATATCCGCCGAGCGTACTGCGTGCAATGGGCAGCGGCTCGCGCAGCAGCCCGCTGCACACATGCAGGGCAATCACCAGCAATGCAGCGCCCGCCATTGCGGCAGTCGGCCAGTAGGCCAGCGCCCACGCGCACTCAGCCACAATCACGCCCGTTACAAGCGCGCCTGCGGCTGCGGGCAGTGCGCCCGCGGTGCCAAGCCGCGCCAAACGATACGCCAGCAGTGCCGCCACCATGAATGCAATCGCAGCTGCCGGTCCGGCACCGATGGCGGCCGCGCGCAGCCAGCCAAAGTGAAGCAGACCCACTGCATACGCCAGCCAGCCGAGCAGCAGGCGCGTGGTGCGCTGCGCTGCCGGCGCGGGATCCACCTGCGCATACTCCGCAATTAAAACCAGCGTGACAAACAACACCCCCAGCAACAGCGCCACAGCCCAGGCCGGGCTTACAGGCAGCTGCTGCAGCAGCAAGCCCACGCCAATGCGGACAGTGCGGGCAGCACCCAGTGCGCCGGCAGCTGCAGCGCATCTGGCGTGCCGCCCCACAGCGGATGGCCGCGCAGCATTGCGTCGCTGCCGCTGGTGATCAGCGCTGCCACCAGCAGCAGCACAACTGTGTCGCCATTTACCAGCAGCGCCACGGGCGTGCCCAGCAGCGTTGTTTCCACCAGGCGCGTGGGCAGCGCCAGCACACGCGCCAGCGTGTAGGCCAGCGCAATGGTTGCCACCAGCACGCTGAGCTGGTCACTGCCCGGCAGCAGATTGCGGCGCATCAATCGATTTTAGCAGGCACCTATAATGCGCGATGTGATTGCGCTGCGGTTGCTGGCGGGTGTGGCGGCGGGCGTGCTGCTGAATGCCGTGGCGGACCATTGGCCGCAGCGGCGTTGGGGCGCGGCTGCGCGTGGCATGCCGCAGCCGCTGCGCAAGGTGTTTGTGCTGCTGGCTGCGGGTGGCGCTGCGCTGGGTTTGCAGCAGGCTGGCCAGCCGCTGGCAGCGCACTTGCTGCACCTGGCATTGCTGTTTTGCCTGCTGCTGGCGGGTGTGATGGACTGGGAGCAGCGCCTGCTGCCGGACCCGCTGCTGCTGCTGGCGGCCGGCATTGCGCTGCTGCTGGCAGCATTGCGCGCCGGCGATCCCATGGCAGCCGTGTTGGGCGCCGGGGTGGCGGGTGGCTGCATGCTGGCGGCTTATGCCGGCGGGCGCAGCTATGCCGGCGCACATGCGCCGCCGGCACTTGGCTTTGGCGATGTGAAACTTGCAGCTGTGCTGGGGTTGGCGCTTGGCGTGCAGTCCGCACTGCCGGCGCTGCTGGCGGGCGTGCTGCTGGCCGGTGCAGCGGCGCTATTGCTGCGCGTTGTGCGCGGCCAGCAGCGCGGGGTTTTTATGCCTTACGCGCCGTGGCTGCTGCTGGGGGCGCTGCCGGCACTGCTGCGCTGACGCAACGCAGCGCCAACCACAAGCAGCATGCCGCCAAGCTGCGTAATGCCCCAGCCCCAACCGAGGCCGGGCAGTGCGCCGTACAACGCACCGGCAACCGGGCGCAGCAGCAGCAGCGGCCAGCTGTTAGCAGCCAGCCCGCACGCGGCGAGCAGGGCAAACCCCGCCCAATACCAGCGCCGCCCGCGCAGCACTGCGCCCAAAACGCAGCCGCCTGCCGTTGCAAACAAGATCCATATTTGTGATTGCAATTCCGGTTCGTTAAGGTAAAGCAGAAACGGTTCTGCCAGCACGCCGAAGCCCAGCAGCGGCACCAGCAGCAGCGCGCGCGTGCGCGGCACCTGCCATGCCCACGCACTGCTGAGCACAATCGCAAAACTCAGCGGCGCCAAAAAGTTTAGGCGCCCCAGCGCCAGTGCGCCGCTGCGCACCTGCGGCAGGTAGGTCACCCACTCCGAGAGGTCAAGCGCATTCAGGGACAGCGCTGCGGCCGCGTGCGGGATCCATGGCCCAAAGTAGCCGGCCCATAAAAGCAGCAGCCCAAGCGGCAGCAGCCAGGCGTGCACGCTGCGGCTAGCTGGCATTGCGCTGGGGTCGCGCACAAACAAGCAAAAACTTCATGGCTAATAAAATGTGGTGCGCAGCACCGGCTGAAAAAGCTGCGTGCGATGGGCGCACACCGGATCCATCGCACACCGGGCACAGTCCGGCGCGGTCATCTCCGGGCAGCGCGTGCGCGCATTAAAAAAGAACCAGTCGATGGCGGCCATGCTGCGGCCGGAGCTTTGCGCCAGCAATTGCATGGCACTATACACCGCACTGCGCACCGCCCACTCATCCGCAGCCGGCAGCAGCTTGCGCGCGCTGAGCGCGGCCGCCAGCAGCGGGTCGCCGGCATTCACCAACCCCATGCGCAGGCACATGCGCTGCAGGTGATAGTCCACAATCGGCGGCAGCTGTTCGGCGGGCGCTGCGCGCAGCCAGCGTTCCGGGCGCTCGCTCAGGATCAATGCCAGCAGCGCGGACTTCTTGCGCAGCGGATCCTCTTTGTAGCCGCCGACGTGGTCAAGGCTTTGCAGCAATGCGGCCAGGGGCAGTGGCTGCTTGTTGGCATGCGCCAGTATGGCGGCGGGTGTGGCAGCCAGCGCGCACAGGTCGCTGCCATATGCGCGCGCCTGCTGCAGGTGCAGGCGCAGCGCAGGCATGGGCTGGCTGCCATCGTCCGCGTGAAAGACGGCTTGCAAAGTGCTGCTGCGCAGCGCAGCTTGCTGCGCAGGTGAAACAAAATCCGGTGCGGCCTGCAGTGCGCTCCAGTACGCTTGCCACAGATAGTCGCTGCCCTTGCGCTGCTGCCCGCCTTGCGCTGCCAGCAGCGGCCGTGTGTAGCGGCCGGCGCGCGCGCTCCAAAACCCAAACTGCTGCAGCGTTGCAGCAAAAAAGAACTCCAGCGCTGCGGGATGGCCGGCGGGCGGAAGGTGCGCGCCGGTGAAGTTGAAGGGCTGCAAGTTTGGTAGTGCGGCCACCAGCCGCGCGGTGCGTTCCACTTGCTGCGCATTTACCTGCACGCGTGAATCTGCGGGCGTGGCTGCTGGAGTGGATGGATGCGCAAACAGCACTGCCGGCCCGACGGCGGTGACCATGGCGGCTGCCAAAGCCATGGCGCTGCGCGCTGCCTGCTGCGGGTGTGCGCCGGCGCACAAGGCAGCCAGCGTTGCGCCGCAAAATGTGTCGCCGGCCCCGGTGGCATCCAGCTCTTCCGCGGGCTCGGCCGCAAGGTGTGCGGTGTGCGCGCCCTGCAGCACCAGCGCGCCGCCCGCACCCTGCGTAATAAACAGCAGCTGGCCGGCCCGCACCCGCGCTGCGCCTGCGCCGCCAAAGATTATGCCGGCCTCGTTCTCATTCATAAAGAAGATGTCCGCCGCCGCCAGCAGCGCGCGCACGGTCTCGGTTTCGTTGGTTGCCACACGCGCATACGTGCCGGCGGAAATGCGCGTGCACCGCCGGCGCGGCACGCCTGCAAAAACTCCAGCTGGCGCTGCGCGCTGCTGAGTGCGGCGATATGAATGCAGCTGTAAATGGAAAGATCGGCCGGCAAGTGCGCCGGGTTGAGCAGCGCCTCTGCGCCCCAGCTTGCGTTTACCAGTGTGGCGCGCCCGCCGCCGTGGTGCGCAATTTCAAAATGCGGCAGCTCACCGGCTGTTACTTGCGGGCCCAGCCACGTGATGCGCTGCGCTGCCGGCTGTAATGGCGCGGGCATTTCTGCGGGGCGCGGTGCCAGCATGCTCACGCGCGCGCCGGCGCAGCTGGCGGCCACGGCGGTGTACATGCCCGCCCCGCCCGCCGCTTGCTCGGTGCGCCCCGCAAAGTGCAGCACGTCCAGCGACGCGCCGCCAATCACCAGCAGCTGCGTCACTGCAGCAGTGCGGCAACGCGCGCACAAATGCGCTCGGCCACCAACGCCTTGCTTTGCAGCGGCAATTCCTCCACGCCGCCTTGCGCATCCAGCAGCGTCACGCGGTTGGTGTCCGTGCCAAAGCCCGCGCCGGGTTCGCTGATGTTATTGGCCGCCACCAACTGCAGCTGTTTGCTGCGCAGTTTGGCGGCCGCGTTTTCCAGCAAATTTTCGCTCTCTGCGGCAAAGCCCACCAGCACGCGCGGCCAGCCGCCTTGCGCGCGCTGCGCCACAACTGCGGCCAGCACATCCGGGTTGGGCTCCAGCGCAAGCGTGGTCGCAGTTGCACTGCGCTTAAGTTTTTGCGGCGCGGTAGTTTGCGGCCGGTAATCAGAGACGGCTGCGGCCATCAAAAGCGCATCGGCTGTGGCGGCAGCCTGTAACACAGCACGCTGCATTTGCTGCCCGGTTTGCACATCAATGCGCACAGCACCCTCCGGAGTTTCCAGGGCGCTCGGCCCGCTAATCAACGTTACCTGCGCGCCAAGATCAAGCGCGGCCTGCGCCAGGGCAAAGCCCTGCTTGCCGGTGGAGCGGTTGGTGAGCAGGCGCACGGGGTCAATGGCTTCATGTGTGCCGCCAGCGGTGACCACAATCTGGCGCCCGGCCAGCACACCGCCGGCCCCAAGCGCCAGGCGGATGTGGCCGAGCAGCTGCGCTGGCTCCAGCATGCGCCCTATGCCGGTCTGGCCGCTGGCCATGCGGCCGGCAGCGGGGCCGGCGCAGTGCGCGCCGCGCTGCAGCAGCGTTTGCAGGTTGGCTTGCACTGCCGGGTGCAGCCACATGCCGCCATCCATTGCGGGTGCCAGCAGCATTGCGCAATGCGCTGCCAGTGCCGTGATGGTGAGCAGGTTGTCTGCGCGGCCGTGCGCCAGCTTGGCCAGTGTGTCTGCGCTGCACGGCGCCACCACCAGCAGCGCCGCGCCTTCTGCCAGCCCAATGTGCTGCACATGCGCATCCGCCGCCCACAAATCTGTGTGCACGCGCCGGCCGGTTACCGACTCAAAGCTAAGCGCCGTAATGAAGCGCGCGGCCGAGTCCGTGAGGATCACATCCACCAGCGCCCCGGCTTGCGTGAGCTTGCTCGCCAGATCCGGCGCCTTGTACGCAGCGATGCTGCCGGTTACCCCGAGCAGCACGCGCTGGTTGTGCAGCACACTGATCATGAGCGCCCGCCACAAAGGGGCGTCACTGGTTCAACTCCCAGATGATGCGCAGCCCATCGAGGGTGAGCCACGGGGCAACAATGTCTATCACGGCAGTTTCGCGCGCCAGCACTTCGGCCAGCCCGCCGGTGGCAATCACCTTCATGTCCGCCCCCAGCTCGGCGCGGAAGCGCGCCACCATGCCTTCCACCAATCCCACGTAACCATAAAGCAATCCAGACTGAATCGAATGCACCGTGTTGCTGCCGATCGCTGCGGGTGGGCGCGCCAGTTCTACGCGTGGCAGTTTGGCAGCGCGCTGAAAGAGCGCGTCTGCAGCAATCTCAATGCCGGGCGCAATTGCGCCGCCGAGGTAATCGCCGTTGGCAGAGATGGCGTCGAAGGTTGTGGCCGTGCCAAAATCCACCACGCAAGCCGGGCCGCCATACAGCGCCTGCACTGCGGCTGCATCCACCACGCGGTCCGCGCCCACTTGGCGCGGGTCGTCATAGCGCACGCGCACACCGGTGCGCACGCCGGCATCCACCACCAGTGGCGTGCAGTGCAGGTAGTGCTGGCAGGCGCGCAAGAAGGTGCCGGTAAGGGGCGGCACAACCGAAGCCAGCGCCACGCCGGTGATGTGCTGCGGTGTGTGGCCGGCGTGCTGCAAAAACCCAACCAGCTGCAAGCCATACTCGTCCGCGGTGCGCTCGCGCGCTGTGGCTACGCGCCAGCGCGCGCCGGGCTCAGCGCCGGTGTACACGCCGGCAGTGATGTTGGTGTTGCCGATATCGAGGGTTAGCAGCATGCAAAAATGCTCCCGATGAAACTGCAGCTGCAGTGCGGGGGCGCTGCCAGACAGCCGGCGGCTGCCGTTGGGCGGGCGGGGGATATAAAGTTCATCGTGGCCGTCTCGCTCGCAAAGGATGCCAGCGGCTGCCAACAGTATAAGCGCGGGTGCGTGCGGCGGTCAACCGGCGGCTGCGCGCCGCCTACAGTTTTGCGGTTACCTTGCTGATGTAGCGGAAGCCCTCGGTCACATTTTGCGCCGTGGTGAGGCTGTCCACATAAATCTGCGCCGCCACCGTGTCGATGATGGGCAGCAGAAACTCATCAAACGGCGCCGCGCCGGGCAGGGGCTGGCCGGGCGCAAATGCTTCGCCGCCCTGCACCAGCAGCACGCGGCAACCATAGCCATGCAGGTCAGTGGCAAGGCGCGCGGTCATGGCCTGGTACTCGTTGGGCGCCGCAAACAACACCGCACCCATGCGGGTGTCTGCGCTCTCAACGGGCCCGTGGCGGAACGAGCCGACACTGTGTGCGAGCGCGTGGCCTTTGGCCCACTCGTTCACCATCATGGCGCTCTGGCGCGCAGTGACGGCGGGCGCGCCCTGGCCCACAAACACCTGCCAGTCCGCGCTGCCCACTTCTGCCAGCCAGCGCGCTGCAATGCCGGTGCAATTCTCAAGCAGCTGCTCAATGTGGTCGGCCACGCGCGCCAGCTCGTCAAATGCGGCGGTATCCAGCCGGCCCTGCCACGCGCGTGCCAGCAGCCAAAGCAGCGCGAGCGAGTTCACATAGGTCTTGCTTGATACCGTGGCTTCAGCGCCGGCATGGAGCGCCAGCACAGTGCGGGCACTGTGCGCCAGCACGCTTTGCGGCTCGTTGGTAATTGCCAGCAGCGCACTTGTGGCGCGCAGCTGCGCGCACACCGGCTGCACCTCCGCACTGGCGCCGGATTGTGAAACGAACACAACAGTTTCTGCGCGCTGCAGCCAGACATTGCCCGGCTGCAGCAGGTCTGCCGCTTCCAGTGCCAGAGCTGCAATGCCGCTGCGCTGCAAGTGGCGTGCGGCCAGCAGCCCGGCATGGTGGGATGCGCCCATGCCTAAAAACAGTGGCTGGCTGCCAGGCGGGTACGCCAGCAGCAGCTTGCGCGCTGCAGGCTGCTGGTACGCTGCTGCCAGCGCACGCAGCGCCGCCGGTTGCTGGCGCATCTCATCAAAAAACTTGCTCATGCTGCTTCTGGCTCCAGCGGGCGATTATAAAGCCGGGCTTTCCAGCCCGGCAAGAAACTGCAGAAGTGCCTGGTTGAAGGCTTGCGGCTGCTCCACCATGATGGCGTGCCCGCCGTTCAATATCAGCTGGCGTGCTCCGGCAATGCCGTGCACAAGCCCGGCCTGATTTTCCGGCCGGACGGTTCTGTCTTGGCTGCCGGTGATCACCAGCGTGGGCACGGCCACTTCCGCCAGCCGCGCTTGCACATCAAAGCGCGCAAGCGCCAGCATGGCACTGCGGTAGGCGCGCACATCGGACTGCAATATCTGCCGGTAAAACGCTGCGCGCCAATCTTCTTGCACAGGTAAAGGAAACACATGCTGCGCTACAGCGCGCGCCTGGCTGGGCAGGCCGCGCAGGTGCAGCAGCAAATAACGGCGCGCAAAATAAAGCAGCTGGCGCGGCCCGCGCGCCCGCAAGCGCGCGAATGTGCTCACCAGCACCAGGCGCTGCACCAGCTGCGGGTAGTCCAGCGCCAGCTGCAGTGCCACAGTGCCGCCCATGGAAATTCCAACCACGCACGCGCCGGCGGGCTGTAGCGCGCGCAGCAGCGCAGCCACTTCAGCAGCGGCAGCGGCAATCCGCCAGCGGCCGCCGGTAAAAGGCGACTGGCCAAACCCGGGCAGGTCCGGCACCAGCACGCGCCAGCCGGCACTGCGCAGGGCGCCGGTTTGCCCCTGCCAGCCGGCATTGTTGGAGCCCAGGCCGTGAATCAGCAGCGCGGTGCGCGCCGCGCCTGCGTTCAAATCCAAATGCTGCAGCATCTGCTGCCGTCCGCTAGCTGGCCGGCGTGCGGAAGATAAAGAACACCGCACCCAGCAGGCAGATGCCGGCGTACAAATAATTCAGGGATGGTTTCTCGCGCAGGTAGAAAATGGCGAACGGCACAAACACTGTGAGCGAAATTACTTCCTGCACAATTTTCAGCTGCGCCACATTGAACAGCATGTGTCCGGCGCGGTTTGCCGGAACTTGGATCATGTACTCGAAGAAGGCAATGCCCCAACTAATGAGGGCAGCCACAAACCAGGGCGTGTCACTGAGCGATTTAAGGTGCCCGTACCAGGCAAAGGTCATGAAGACATTGCTGAGCATGAGCCCGCCCACAAAAACAATTGCAGAAATGTTGGTCATGCGCCGATTTTAGCAGTGCGCCAATGGTGCGTGAGATGGCCGCCGCCATGCGCGGGGTTACGCGCGGCCGGCAGCTGGCGCCGGGCGCACGGGCGCGGGAAACTCCACGCGCACGCGGGCTACTGCCAGCCCGTCCACCGCCAGCACGGAAAAGTGCACACTGTCTTTGTGCGTGTAGCGGTCGCCCACTTGCGCGGGTCGCCCCAGCCATGTAATCATCAAACCGCCCACCGTCTCCACCTCGGGCAGCGTTCCGGCTTCGCCAAGGTCTGCGTAATCCTGCAGCTCCTGCACCAGGCAGTTGCCGTTCAGTTCCAGCACACCCGGCGCCAGCTCCGTCAGTGGCTCGTGCTCCTGGTCAAACTCGTCGCGCACCTCACCGACCACCTGCTCCACCAGATCCTCAAGCGTGACAAGCCCGGCGGTGCCACCAAACTCATCCACCACCAACGCCATGTGCAGGCGCTGGCGCTTGAAGGCCGCCATCAGTTCGCCCACCGAGTAAGACTCGGGCACGATCGGGGCTGCGCGCATCAGCAGCCGGATATCAAACGCATCGCCGCGCGCGCGCAGGCGGTGATGCGCCAGGTCCCGCACATGCAGCACGCCAATCACGCTGTCAATGTCCGCTTCGTAAACCGGGAAGCGGCTGAAGCGGCTGGTGGTCACCAGGTTCAGAATTTCCGGCAGCGGCATGGTGGAAGGGATGCCCTGGATTTTTATGCGCGGGGTCATAACCTGGTCTACCTGACGCTCGCTGAAGTTAAATATGTTGAGCAGAATCTCTTCCTCTGACTCGCGCAGCAGCCCGCCCTGTTTGCTCTCGGCCACAATCTGCTCCAGCTCTTCGGTGGAGTGCAGGCTGGCATGCCCCGAAGCCGGCGGCACGCCAAATGCGCGCAGCAGGCGCGAGCCGATGGCGTTGAGGGTGCGCGTGGGCCAGAGCAGCAGCACGCGCAGGGCCTGCATCGGGCGCGCCACATTCAGCGCCATGGTGCGCGGGTTTTCCAGTGCCAGCGCTTTGGGCACCATCTCCCCCAGCACAATGTGCAGATAGGTGAGCAGCCCCAGGCTCAGCACATGCCCGGCACTTTGGGCTGCCGCCCCAGACACAACCGGCAGCAGTTGCAGGTAGGCCGCGGCAAAGTTTGCAAGCTGTGGCTCGCAGTACACGCCCAGCCCCAAGGACGCAATCGTAATGCCTAATTGCGCAGCGGCGATGTATTCGTCTTGTGCTTGCGGGTGCTCCAGCACGGCCAGCACCGAGCGCGCCACAGGGTTGCCCTGGCCGGCAAGTTCTTCCATTTGGGTGGGGCGCACGCCGATGATGGCAAACTCGGCAGCAACCAGCAACCCATTGAGCGCCACCAGCCCGGCTACCACCAGCAAGGCCAGCAGCAGTTGTGGCGCAGCGGGCAGCGCTTGCAGCAGGGCCGCTGCTGGCAGGCTATTCACGCGCTGCCACCGCCCACTCGCCCACTTGCGTTTGCACCTTTGGCCCCAGCAGCAGCGAAACTTCCAGCACGGCAAGCTCGTCAATGCTTTCCACGCGCACCGAGATGCCCGGCACGCCAAGCGTCACTTCGTCGCCCACGCTGGGGCGCCGCCCAAGCGCCTCAAACACCAGGCCGCCGAGCGTGTCCATCTCTTGCTCGGGCAAGCTGAGCGCGAGGTACTCGTTCACATCCTCCACCAAAAGTTCGCCGCGCAGGAAGAGGCGTCCGGTTTTGTCCGCCGAGACGAGCGCGTTTTCTTTGGTGTCAAACTCGTCCTGCAGTTCGCCGAAAATTTCTTCGAGCAAGTCTTCCATGGTGATGATGCCGGCGGTGCCGCCGTATTCATCGAAGACAGTGGCCATATATTGGTGCTTGGTTTCAAGTGCGGCCCAGACCGCGGCGAGCGGCAGCGTCTCTGGCACAAACACCGCCTCGCGCAAATCTCAGCCAGGTTTTCGCGCCCCTGCACCTGCAGGCGCAGCACATCCTTGATGTGCACAAAGCCGATGATTTGGTCGATGGTGTTGCGGTAGAGCGGGATGCGGCTGTGGCCGGCTTCGCACGCACCTTGCAGCAGCGCATGCACACTGCTGTCCGCCGGTGCTGCGTACAGGCGGGTGCGCGGGGTCATCACCTGGCGCGCCACGCGGTCGCGCAGGCGCAGCGTGTTGCGCAGCATTTGGCGCTCGTCCGCATCCAGCACGCCGCCGGCGTGGCTGTCTTCCACCAGCTGCTCAATTTCTTCGGCGGAGTGCAGGCTGCCACGCACCGGCGCAGCGCTGCGGCCCAGCAGGCGCAGCAACACAAGCGCGCTGCCGTTCAGCAGCCAAATTAGCGGCGCAAAAATTATTTGTGAAGCGCGCATTGGCAGCATGCTGGCCAGCGCCGTGCGGTGCGGATATTGCAGTGCAAGTGACTTGGGAATCAGCTCGCCCAGCAGCACCAGCAGGATGGTGAGCAGCAACAGCACAATGGTGGCAGCCAGTGAATGCGATTGTGTGCCGCCGAGCAGCGGCGCCAGGCGCGGCGCCAGCACGGCCTCGCCGTAGGCGCCCAGCAGCAGGCCGGTGAGGGAGATGCCCACTTGGCAGGCTGCCACAAACTGGTCGAGCTTGCGCGAGTCCTCAAGGATGGGCAGCAGCTGGCGCGCAAAGCGGTTGCCGGAAGCCGCCAGCTGGCTGATGCGTGTGCGCCGTGACTTTACAACAGCAAACTCCGCGCCCACATACAGCGCGGTCAACCCCGTTAGCAGCGCAATGATTATGAAGCTAGATAACAAGCAAGATTGCGGCAGGCACGCTGTGTTGCGCATGCTGCCCGGATGATCCCCCTACCGCCTTATTATAGTGCAGTGCAAATTGCACTGCTTTGGCACGGTGCATGTCTGCAGCCTGCGGGCGCAGACAAGTTTATCCGCTGCAGTCCAAGCCCGTGCGATTGGTGTAGCCGCCACGGGTAAGTCCCGGATGGCGCACAGGCGAAAATTAATGCATCACCAAGCGTGCACCAGCTGGCTATAATCGCAGCAGTTGCCGAAACGGCGAGAGCCCCTGCAATTTGGCTGCATGCCCCCCAATTCCATCCAAATCGAGCGCACTTTTTGCGCCAGCAAGCTGCCGCGAGCGTTGATGTTTGCGGCTGCAGTGCTGGCGGGCTGCGGCACCGCCGAGTTAAGGGCGCGTGCGGCAGCTGTTCCGCGGCTGGTTGTGCGCCCGGGAAGCACGGCCGCTGCCGGTGCGCTGCCAGTTGTGCCAACGCTGCCGGTGCTGCCCACGCCCGTGCCGGTGCCCACGCTTGAGCCCTCGGCTGCCAATCCGCTGGGGTGCGACGGAAGTGTGTTTGACCGGGTAATGGAGAGCATGCTGCCGATGGCAACGGAACTGCCGGCCGGCGGCGTGGAGTGGCAGGCGCAACAAGCCATGCCCGGGTTTGCAGAAATTCAGCAAGCGCTGCAGGCGCGCCTGCCGGCGGGCGGCTCGCTGGCGGTGCTGCGCAGCGGCCGGCAGTGGGCCATCATTCCGCAAGATGCAGCCGGGCAAATTCTGTGGGCGTGGGATGCGGCCGCGCGCCACTTTCAACTGCGCCCGGAGTATGCCGGCCCGCTGCAAGTACTGCCGTTCCCGGCGGGCGAAGCGCCGGCCTACGCAGCGTTGCACGGCGGCTGCCTGGTGCTGCAAATTTCACCGGACGGCAAAGCACCGCAGTTCCAAATTGATCCGCGCGCCACGGAAGATTTGTGGCTGGATGTGGCAGCGGCGCTGAACGCCGGCGCGGCCTTTGACGCATTTTGGGCAGACACGCTGGGCATCGAACTGCCCAAGCAGCTTATGAACGAAACGCAAGTACTGGGCTCCGGTGGCAAGGTGGCGCTGCGCTTCAAGCTGCAGTTTAGCGCTGCGCTGATGAAGCCCACCGGCATCATGCGCGTGCGCTTGTCGCAGCGTGCGCTGCAGCAAACGGGCACATTGCTTTTGGGCTTGCTGGCTGCGCAGCAGCTTGTGCCGGAGTGGGGCGACGTGGCACATTATGCGCCGCTGTATGCGCAGGATTTTGGCGCAAACCCTGTAGTGCTGCTGCACACGCCGCAGCCGGCGCAATGGCCGCTGGTGTTGAAGGCAGCCACAGCGCGCCTCGGGCGCGGGGAGCCGTTCTTCTTTGATGACCGCTTCAAGCGCGCGCGGGCGGAAGCGGGCAGCGCTGCGGAGCCGGCTGGTGCGCTGCAGGAGATCCGCGCGCTGCGGCTGGTGCAGGCCACGCGCCCGGAGCTGGCAACTGCAAGTGCTTATTTGCAGCAAGCCGGCATTCCGTACCGCACTTGCGCAGAGCTGGCGCTGTGTACAAGCGAGTGGCTGGAGAGCGTTGCCTTCATTCATCTAGATCAGCTGGTGGTGCTGCTGGCCAATCAGGACTCGGTGGCTGCTGGCGCAAAGCAGGGCTATGTGTGGTCGCACTTTGAGCCGATGGTTGGCATTGGCGATATCACGCCGCAGCAGGCGCGGGCCGGCGGCGCACTGCGCGTGTTGTACGCCATTTGGCAAACTCTGATTGCTGCCAGCAACGGTACCGATTTACTTTCAGATGCGCCATTGTTTGCAATCTTCGGGTGCGCTGCAGATCGCAGCGCCTGTGCCGGCACGCTGGTGAACGGCGCAGCGAGTGAGCTGTTGCGGGTGGAGGTGGCACCGTGAGCGCAGCGCAGCGCGCTGGCAGCAGCGCAGCGCCGGTGCTGCTGCTGTCCGGCTATGAGCTTGGACACCAGCCGTTGGGTGTTGCCGCCCCGCTGGCGTGGCTGGCGGCTGCCGGCATCGCAGCGCACGCCGTGGACCTGGCGCAAGAGCCGCTGGCGCAGCATGCGCAAGCGGTGCGCAGTGCGCGCTGGGTGGGCATCTCCACACCGATGCACACCGCACTGCGCGTGGGCGTGCAGGCGGCACGCGCTGTGCGCGCGCTTAACCCGGCAGCGCACATCAGCTTTTACGGGCATTACGCTGCGCTGAATGCGGCGCAGCTGTTTCACGCAGATGCAGACAGCGTGCTGGCGGGCGAGCTGCAAACCGTGCTGCCGCAGCTGGCGCAAGCTGTGCTGCAGGGCACGTGGGATGCCCAAGCGCCGCCGCCCGGTGTGCGCACCGCGCACTGCCCGGACGCTGCCATGCCAACCCGCAACACCGCCGCAGAGTTGCAGCCGCAGCGCACTGGTTTGCAGCCGCTGCAGTGCTACGCGCAGCTGCGCAGCAACGGCCAGCTGCAGCTGGCCGGCTACACCGAAGCCACCCGCGGCTGCAAGCACTTGTGCGCGCACTGCCCGATTCCGCCCGTGTACGCGGGGCGCTTTGTGGCAGTGCCGGTGGAGGCGGTGCTGGCGGATGTGCACGCGCAAGTGGCGGCCGGTGCGCGCCACATTACTTTTGGCGACCCGGACTTTTTGAACGGGCCGGCGCATGCACTGCGCATTGCGCGCGCCCTGCACCAGCAGCTGCCCCACGTCACTTTTGATTTCACCGCGAAGGTTTCGCACATTGCGGCCAACGCTGCGTTGTTTGCGGAGTTTGCGGCGCTGGGCTGCTTGTTTGTGGTGTCGGCGGTCGAATCACTGGCCGCGCCGGTGTTGCAGGCGCTGCACAAGGGCCATACGCGCGCGGAGCTGGAGCTTGCGCTGCGCACATTGGACGCTGCCGGCATTGCCCTGCGCATTTCACTTGTGGCCTTCACGCCGTGGACAACCCTGGCGGATTATCTGGAGCAGCTGGCGTGGCTGCGCGCGAATGATTTGGTGGAGCACATTGATGCAGTGCAGCTGGGCATTCGCCTGCTGATCCCGCCGGGTTCGCTGCTCTTGCGTGAATTTGGCAATGCGGCCTGGCTGGGCGCGCTGGACGCGGAGAACTACTGCCACCCGTGGACGCATCCGGACGCGCGCATGGACGCGCTGTGGGCGCAAGTTTCCGCTTGCACCGCAGCTGCTGCGCGCTCTGAAGAAGATGCGCGTACAACCTTCGCTGCAGTTGAGCAGCTGGCATACGCCGCTGCCGGCCGGATTGCGCCGGCCCCCGGCCCGCGCTTGCGGCCGCCGCCGCCCGGCCTTACGGAAAGCTGGTTCTGCTGAGCAGAGCCGCTTTAGCCTGCCAGTTTGGCCGGCCTTCATTAATAAGACAATCTCGCCACGGGCTGCAAGTAACGCTGCCCGCCAACCGGAGGAATGCAAATGCCTGAACCAACCCCTGTCATTGCCGCGCAAAAATGCATTGCCCTCGTGGCCCATGACAACAAGAAAGCCGACTTGCTGGAGTGGGCTGCCTTCAACCTTGCCGGGCTGCAGAAAAATATCCTGATTGCCACCGGCACCACCGGGCACATGCTGCAGCGCGAGCTGCAGCTGACCGTCACCTGCCTGCGCAGCGGCCCATTGGGCGGGGACATGCAAATTGGCGCGCGCATTGCCGACGGGGCTGTGGACATGCTGGTTTTCTTTTGGGACCCGCTTGAGCCGCAGCCGCATGACCCGGATGTGAAAGCACTGCTGCGCATGGCCGTGGTTTGGAATGTGCCCATGGCTTGCAACCGGGCCACCGCGGACTTTTTGATTTCTTCGCCGCTGCTGCATTCTGGTTATGAGCGCCGGCTGCCGGACTACAGCGCCCGCCGCCCATGACGGCGCGGCAGCGCGCAGCCCTGCCCGAACTGGCGCGCGTATTTCTGCGCCTGGGCAGCACCGCGTTTGGCGGGCCCGCAGCACACACCGCGCTGCTGCATCAAGAGCTGGTGGTGCGGCGCCAATGGCTCAGCGAGGATCAGTTTCTGGATCTGGTGAGCGCGGCCAACCTGATCCCCGGCCCCAACTCCACCGAGCTGGTGATCCATATTGGATTGCAGCGCGCCGGCTATGCGGGCATGCTGGTGGCCGGGTTGTGTTTTATTGCGCCCGCAATGTTTTCCGTGCTGATGCTGGCTGCCGCCTATGTGCGGTTTGGCAGCTTGCCGGCTGCGCTGGCGCTGCTGGCCGGTGTGCAGCCGGTGGTGGTGGCCGTGGTGGCGCACGCGCTGCTGGGTTTGGGGCGCGCAGCGCTGCGGCGCTGGCAAACCCTGCTGATTGCAGTTTGCGGGATGATGCTGGCGCTGGCTGGCGTGAACGAGGTTGGGCTGCTGGTGGCGGGCGCGGCTGCCGGCTGGTGGCTGCTGGGCAGCCCGCAGCTGCGCGTGCCGCCGGCGGCTGTGTTGCTGCTGCCGGCAGTTGCCGCTGCCACTGCGCTGCCCTTTGCGCTGCCGCTGTTGTTTCTGGTCTTCCTGAAAATTGGCGCAGTGCTTTATGGCAGTGGCTATGTGCTGCTGGCTTTTTTGCGCGCAGATCTGGTGGCGCGGCTGGGCTGGTTAACGGAGCGCCAGCTGCTGGATGCAGTGGCTGCCGGCCAGTTGACCCCCGGCCCGCTCTTCACAAGCGCCACCTTCATTGGCTACCTGCTGGGCGGATTCCCGGGCGCAATGCTGGCGACGCTGGGAATTTTTTTGCCGGCGTTTATTTTTGTGCCGCTTACCCAGCCGCTGCTGGCGCGCTTGCGCAGCATGCAAGGTGCCACCGGTTTGCTGGCCGGGGTGAACGCTGCCTCGCTTGGGCTGCTGGCAGCGGTGGCCGGGCAGCTGGCGTGGGGCTTGGCGGCTGATCCGGCTGGCGCGCTGCTGGGTTTGGCAGCGCTGCTGCTGCTTGTGCGCACGCGCATCTCTGCCAGCTGGCTGCTGCTGGGCGGGGCGCTGCTGGGTGTGCTGCGCGGCGGATTGTTTTAGGCGGTTGGGCTGGCGCGTGGCTGCGCTCAGGCATCAAGCGCACGGCCGCAGCACCACGAAGCCACGCGCGGCGCGTGCCCAAACTCGCACACCAAATCGCGCGGATGGTTGATGGCCCACAGCGCGAGGTCGGCGCTTAAGCCAGCCCGCAGGCAGCCCGTCTCCGATTGCAGGCCAAGCGCACGGGCGGCGTGCCGCGTGGCGCCTGCCAGTGCTTCCTCTGCGCGCAGTCCAAACAGCGTGCACGCCATGTGCAGCATCAACAGCAGTGAAGTGCCGGGGCTGGTGCCGGGGTTGCAGTCGCTGCTTACTGCCATGGGCACGCCGGCTGCGCGCAGGGCGGCAACGGGCGGCAGGCGCGTTTCCTTCAGGCAATAAAAGGCGCCGGGCAGCAGCACGGCCACTGTGCCCGCTTTTGCCATGGCCGCCACGGAGGCGGTGCTTGTGTACTCCATATGGTCGGCAGACAATCCGCCGCACCCGGCCACCAGCGCTGCGCCGGAGAGGTCGCTGAGCTGGTCGGCGTGCAGCTTTACCGGCAGGCCCAGCGCCTGCGCGGCCGCAAACAAGCGCAGCGTTTGCGCGGGTGAAAAGCCGATGCCCTCACAAAATCCATCGACGGCATCCGCCAAGCCGGCGGCATGCACGGCCGGCAGCATTTCTTCGCATAGCAGTGTGATGTAATCATCGGCGCGGCCGGCGTACTCGGGGGGCAGCGCATGCGCGCCCAAAAATGTTGTGCGCACGCGTACGCCGCAGGCGAGGCCCAGCGCCCGCGCCACCTGCAGCTGCCGGATCTCGGTTGCCGTCTCCAGCCCGTAGCCGGATTTAATTTCAATTGTGGTGACGCCGTCGCGCATGAGCGCGCGCAAGCGCGGCGTGGCTGCAGCTTGCAGCGCTGTGGCGCTGGCTGCGCGCGTGGCGCGCACGCTGGAAAGTATGCCGCCGCCGGCGCGGGCGATGTCTTCATAAGCAGCGCCTGCCCAGCGCATTTCAATTTCGTTGGCGCGGCTGCCGGCATATACCAGATGCGTGTGGCAATCAATCAGCCCCGGCGTCAGCCAGCCGCCCTGGGCGTCAACCTCTTGTGCAGCCTGCAGCGTTGCTGGCAGTTCGCTTTCACGGCCCAGCCAGGCAATGCGGCCGGCATGCACGGCCAGTGCGCCCGCGTGCACTTCGCCGTAGCCGGCAGCATCGGCCAGCGTTGCCAGGTGCACATTGCGAATCAGGATGTCGGCTTGCATGCGGAATGATTCCTGCTGCGCTCGGATCAGGGCTGCGCCCATGATGGCAGCACGCCACCCGCAAAACGCGTGAAGGTGTCTGCGTCAATCAGCGCCTCCACCGCTGCAATGTCCGGTGCAAAAAAGCGGTCCTGATCGTAGGCATGCACGCGCTGCCGGATGGCTGCATGCACTTCCTCCAGCGCAGCCGAGCTGCGCAGCGGGCGGTGAAACTCAATGCCTTGGGCTGCGGCGAGCAGTTCGATGGCAATAATGTGGCGCACATTCAGCGCCATGTCCGCCAACTTGCGCGCTGCAAAGGTGGCCATGGATACATGGTCTTCCTGGTTGGCGCTTGTGGGCAGCGAGTCCACGCTGGCGGGATGCGCGAGTGTTTTGTTCTCGCTGGCGAGAGCGGCTGCGGTTACATGCGCAATCATGAAGCCGGAGTTCAAGCCGGCCGCACTTACAAGGAATGGCGGCAGGCCGGAGATGGACGCATCAATCAGCAGCGCAATGCGCCGCTCTGAAAGCGCGCCAACCTCGGCAATTGCCAGCGCCAGCGTGTCCGCGGCAAATGCAACGGGCTCGGCGTGAAAATTTCCGCCGGACAGCACCTCGCCCGCACCGCTGGCGGGGTCCACAAAGATCAGCGGATTGTCCGACACCGCATTGGCTTCCACCAGCAGTGTGCGCGCCGCATTGCGCATCAGCTCCAGGCACGCGCCCATCACTTGCGGCTGGCAGCGCAGCGAGTATGGGTCCTGCACGCGGTCATCGCCCTCGCGATGCGACGCGCGAATGGCGCTGCCCGCCAGCAGCGCGCGGTACAGGCGCGCCACATCAATTTGGGCTGCGTGCCCGCGCACGGCTTGGATGCGTGCATCAAACGGCGCATCCGAACCCTTGGCGGCATCCACGCTGAGCGCGCCGGCCACCACGGCGGCGGCAAACACCTGCTCGGCGCGCAGCAAACCCTTGAGTGCAATGCCCGTGGACACTTGCGTGCCGTTCAGCAGCGCAAGGCCTTCTTTGGCAGCAAGTTTTACGGGCTGGATGCCGGCTGCATGCAATGCCGGCGCTGCATCCATCGCAATGCCGCCCACGCGCACGGTTCCCTCGCCCATCAGCGGCAGCGTCAAGTGGGCCAGCGGTGCCAGGTCGCCGGATGCGCCCACGGAGCCCTGGCACGGAATGCACGCCCAAATTTGCGCGTTGTACATCGCGAGCAGCGTGTCGATCACAACTTCGCGAATCCCGGAGTGGCCGCGCGCAAGCGACGCAATCTTTAGCGCGAGGATCAACCGCACGGTGTCGTCATCCAGCAGCGCGCCAACGCCAACCGCATGCGAGCGCACCAGATTGGCCTGCAGCTGCTCCAGTTGTGCGTCGGCAATTTTTATTTTTGCGAGCTTGCCAAAGCCGGTGTTGATGCCGTAAGCCGGCTCGCCTTTGGCAACGATGGCCTGCACCGCGCGGGCACTGGCTGCAATGGCGGCGCGGCAGCCCGCTTGCAGCGCAAGCGGCTGGTAGGCCGCTGCCAGGGCGCGCAGGTCGGCGAGGGTGAGCTGCCCCGGATCTAGCGTCAGCATTTTGTGGTCAGCCATCTGCAGGCAGCATGGGCAGCTTCAAGCCGCGCGCATGCGCGGTTTGCGCGGCCAGCTTGTAGCCGGCATCAGCATGGCGCACCACGCCCAGCGCCGGGTCGTTCCACAGTACGCGCAGCAGGCGCTCGTCCGCTGCCGCGCTGCCATCGCACACAATTACCACGCCCGAATGCTGCGAATAACCCATGCCCACGCCGCCGCCATGATGCAGGCTTACCCATGTGGCGCCGCCCGCCACAGCGATCATGGCGTTTAGCAGCGGCCAGTCGCTTACCGCATCCGAGCCATCCAGCATGGCTTCGGTTTCGCGGTTGGGGCTGGCCACCGATCCGCAATCTAAATGGTCGCGGCCGATCACCAACGGCGCTTTAAGTTCGCCGGAGCGCACCATCGCATTGAAAGCCAGCGCGGCCGCATGCCGTTCGCCCAGCCCCAGCCAGCAAATGCGCGCCGGCAAGCCTTGGAATGCAATCCGTTCGCGCGCCTGATCCAGCCAATGATGCAGATGCGCGTTGTCCGGAAACAGCTGCTTCACCTTCGCATCAGTCTTGTAAATATCCTCCGCATCACCGGAGAGCGCCACCCAGCGAAATGGCCCTTTGCCCTCGCAGAAGAGCGGCCGGATGCACGCCGGCACAAAGCCCGGAATATCGAACGCATTGTGCACGCCATTATCTTTGGCAACCTGGCGGATGTTGTTGCCATAGTCGATAACGGGCACGCCCAGGGCTTGAAAGCTCAGCAATGCGCGCACGTGTGCCGCACAAGATGCAGCTGCAGCTTGGGAAAGCGCTGCCCGCTCGGAAGCGCTGCCCTTGCGCGCTGCCTCCCACTGTTCCACCGTCCAACCGCTTGGCAGATAGCCGTTGATTAAATCGTGCGCTGAGGTTTGGTCGGTGACGGCGTGCGGGCGCGGGCCGCCGCTTTGCGCCGCAGCTGCCAGCTGTGGCAGCAGTTCGGCAGCGTTTCCCAAAACTGCAACCGATGTGGGCCGCGTGGCATCTCCCAGAATTTCAAGCGCCTCTTCCATGTTGCGCGCGCGGTGGTCCACGTAGCGTGTGCGCAGGCGCGCTTCAATCTTCGCCGCCTGGCACTCCACCACAATGCAATGCGCGCCGGCCATCACGGCTGCCAGCGGCTGCGCGCCGCCCATGCCGCCCAGCCCGGCCGTGAGGATCCACTTGCCCGCCCAATCGCCGCCGTAATGCTGGCGCCCCAGCTCCACAAAAGTTTCGTACGTGCCCTGCACAATGCCTTGCGTGCCAATGTAAATCCACGAGCCCGCCGTCATCTGGCCGTACATCATCAGGCCCTTGCGGTCCAGCTCATGAAAGTGTTCCCATGTGGCCCACTTGGGCACCAGGTTGGAGTTGGCCAGCAGGACGCGCGGCGCATCTGCGTGCGTGCGCAGCACCGCCACCGGCTTGCCGCTCTGCACCAGCAGCGTTTCGTCTGCGTTCAGGTTGCGCAGGGCAGCCAGAATTGCATCGTAACTTTCCCAGTTGCGCGCTGCCTTGCCCAAGCCGCCGTACACCACCAGATCCTGCGGGTACTCGGCCACATCCGGATCCAGGTTGTTTTGCAGCATGCGGTACGCCGCTTCAATCAGCCAGTTTTTGCAGGTGAGCGTGGTGCCGCGCGGCGCGCGCACGGGGCGCGGGCCGCTGGCCGGCGGTTGGGTGCTGGAGGATTTTGTCATGACAGCTCGTTAGTTTAAACCGGCGCCCGGGCGGGCAAGCGCGCACACGCCGGCAGCGAACTGTGGCGGCTCCGGGGCCGTTGCTTGATCACGCTTGTATTATGCATTGAACTGCGCAAATTGCCTTCGTGCAATTGGAGAACTATGCTGCGCGCTGCGCTCCGGTACAATGCTGCGGGCACGCTTCGGTTGGCAGCAAGATGAAATTTCAAAAGTATCAGGCGCTGGGTAATGATTACCTTGTGTTGCAAGACGAGGCAACGCCCCCGCAGCCCGGCATGGTGCGGCAGCTATGCCACCGCCAGCTTGGCGCCGGCGCGGATGGCGTGCTGTGGCCCCACCCAGCCGCCAAGGCTGGCGAATTTGCGGTGCGCATCTTCAACCCGGATGGCTCCGAGGCTGAGACCAGCGGCAACGGCCTGCGCATTTTTGCGCGCTACCTGTGGGATTGCGGGCTGGTGGCCGCCGAGCCATTTGCAGTGACAACATTGGCGGGCGTGGTGCAGTGCCAGGTGCTGGCGGGTGGCGCAGCCGTGCGCGTGCAGCTGGGGCGGGCGCGCTTTGAAAGCAGCGCCATTCCCGTGGCGGGCGCAGCGCGCGCGGTTGTAAACGAGCCGCTGCACATTGCTGGCCGGCTGCTGCACATCACGGCGGTTTCTATTGGCAATCCGCACTGTGTGGTGCCGCTGGCGCGCATCTCGCCCGCGCTGGCGCGGCGCGTGGGCCCGCTATTGGAGCGCCATGCGCTTTTCCCGCAGCGCACCAACGTGCAGTTGGTGCGTGTTCTGGATGCACACCAAATTCAGATTGAGATTTGGGAGCGCGGTGCCGGCTATACGCTGGCATCAGGCAGCAGCAGTTGCGCCGCCGCTGCAGCCTGCGTGCGCCTGGGGTTGTGCCAGTCCCCGCTGCAAGTGCGCATGCCCGGCGGGCTGCTGCAAGTAGAGGTGGCTCCGGACTACAGCGTTACGCTTGAGGGCCCGGCTCAAAAAGTCTACGCCGGCGTTGCTGCCCCTGGGGATCTGATTGCGCACTTTGAATAATTGATTGTCGGACGACTTATCCGGCAGCGCCTGTCAGGCGCTGTCAGCGGGGAGATGTTGGATTGGGCCTAAGCCAGCGGCGTTGATTAAGTGCGGATGTTCACATCCAATCTTGCCGAGTGAACAGCTGCGCTAGCAGTTAAACTTAGTTTGAGATTCGGTAGCTAGTGAATTCATCATCCGCCGTTGTGCATTTGCCGCCACGCCTGTTTATGGGTGCATGTTTGGCTGCGGCGTTGGTGATTGCCGTGGCTGCGCGCAGCGGTGCTGCCATTCCGGCCTGGCTGCTGCCGGTTGAGGTCGGTGCCACCATCCTCAGCCTCTTTCTGCTCGGCTCCTTCACCTACCAGTTGGAGAAGGACGCGCTTACCTACGGCATGAGCCTTGTGATGTTCGCAAGTTATGCCGGCAGCGCGTGGACGCAGCAGGGCGTGCAGGGTGCATTCAGTTCCGCCGAGCTGCGCGGCTGGCTGAATGTGCTGCAGGCAGCCACTGCCACCCCCGCCGCGCTCTTTCTGGCTTTGGATGAGCTGATTCATCTGGACACGATGCTGTTCATTCTTGGGCTTACATTTTTTGTGGCGTGCATTGCGCACACGCGCGTGCTGGAAGAGGCCGCGTTTTTTTTGCTGCGCCGCAATGCGGGCGCAGTGCTGCCCACTGTCATCGCCATCACAGCCGTGGTGGCAGTGGCCTCCGGCATCTTCAGTGGCGTCTCCATGATCGGGCTGGCCATCCGCACGCTGGTCATCATATTGCTGCTGGCGCAGGCGCCGCCCCAAATATTGCGCTACGTGGTCATCGTGTGCACTGCGGTCACCACCGTGTGCGGCATGTGGCTGGCTTATGGCGAGCCGCCCAACCTCATCATGAAAGCCAATCTGATTAATCCTGCCAGCGGCACACCGTACCTGACGGATGGTTTCTTTTTGCTGTACTGTCTGCCGGCCGCCGTGCTAACGTATGCGTGCGTGGCATGGAGCTTGCGGCAGGAAATCGGCGGCTTGCGGGTGGACCTTGCCAAGCTGGATGTGCTCGACGCTAATGCCGCTGCAGTGCGCTTTTTGCAGGCGCTGCGGCACGGCGAGGTGCTGCTGCCGGTGGAATTTGCGGAGGCGCACGCCGCCGAGCTGGGCGCCCACGCAGCCGCGGTTGTGGAGCGCACGCGCACGGGCGAAGCCCTAGGGCTTGCGCTGGTGCACGCGGGCGTGGCGCAGCCGCTGCGCAAGCTGCTGCTCGGGCGCTTTCTTGACGAATCGCTGGCAGATGCGCTTGACCGCCACTATGTGCTGGAGAGCCAGAACCTGAGCCCCGGTCTGGATGAAGGCGAGGTGGTAATTGCGCGTGCGCTGGCCAAGCTGGATAAGCGCCGGATTGTGGCGCGCCGCACCGGCCTGCTGGCGGCGCTGCCCTTTGGCGGGCTGCTGGTGGCCCATGCCTTAAACCATCAGGTGCCAATCTTTCTCGCATCCTTTGCCGGCTTTGCCGTGGCACTGGCTGCAATTTGGAGCCTGCCCAAAATGCGCGGCGCTGCGCTGCGTGCTGCCTGGGTGGAGTTCAGCGAGTATCTCTTTTTGCTTCCATTATTTTTTTCAATCTCACTGCTTACCCGTTCCGAATTCTTCGGGCAGTTTCAGCAACTGATCCAAAGCGGCAGCCGCGCAATGAGTCCAGCCAGCATGGCGCTGGTGCAATTTTTTGGCAGCAGCGTGCTGTCGGCACTATTGGACAACAATGTGGTGGCAGACTTTGCTGCGCGCGCTATTCAGGGGCTGCCGCCGGTGCTGATCCTGTTGTTCTCCATGAGCCAGATTGCGGGCTACGCGCTGGGCGGCTGCTGGACGCACATCGGCTCGGCGCAATCGGTGGTGGCGTACGCATTCATCCGGCGCGACCTGGACCCGCGCTTTGGCCCGCTGCAATACGTGCGGGCCTTCAGTCCGCTGCTCGCCACGATGGCGGTGGTGCTCACGCTTTACATTGTTGTTGTGGCATTTGTAACAGCCGGCGCATAAGAGCCAGCCCGCGGGCAGCCACCCGCTGCGCGCTTAGTCGTCGTCGGCGGCGGGCTCGTCGCCGTCGCCAAGCAGGGCAATCGCCTGCGGCTCAGGCAACTCTTCCACGTTGCGCAGCTGTTTGGCGATGGCGCGTGTGCGCACTTCCGCTTTTTCCACGGCGTTGGTTGCCTGCTGCAGCTTCTCGCGCACCTTCTGCAGCACATCGTTGTACTTTGCAAACTCGGTTTTCACCGCGCCCAGCACCTGCCAGATCTCGCTGGTGCGCTTTTCAATTGCCAGCGTGCGAAAACCCATTTGCAGCGCGTTGAGCAGCGCAGCCAGCGTGGTGGGCCCGGCCAGTACCACGCGGTGGTCGCGCTGCAGGCTCTCCACAATGTCCGGCACGCGCAGCACTTCCGCATACAAACCCTCCAGCGGCAAAAACAATATGGCAAAGTCGGTTGTGTGCGGCGGCTCGATGTACTTTTCCTTGATGGTGCGCGCTTCATCGCGCACGCGCTGCTCCAGTGCTTTGCGCGCGGAATCAGCTGCGGGCTTGTCGCCGTCTTCCAGCGCGCTGTTCAGGCGTTCGTAATCCTCTTTGGGAAACTTGGCGTCGACGGGCAGCCACACCACTTGCTGCGCATCGGCGGACTGGCCGGGCAGCCGGATGGCAAACTCCACGCGGTCTGCAGAGCCCGGTTTGGTGGCCACGTTTTTGGCGTATTGCTCAGCCGTTAGCACTTGCTCCAGCAGCGCGCTGAGCTGCATTTCTCCCCAGGTGCCGCGCGTCTTTACATTGGAGAGCATGCGCTTCAAATCACCCACGCCGCTGGCCAGCGCCTGCATTTCGCCGAGGCCTTGATGCACACGCTCCAGCCGCTCACTCACCAGCTTGAAGCTTTCGCTGAGGCGCGTCTCCAGTGTGCTCTGAAGTTTTTCATCCACCGTCATGCGCATCTGCTCCAGCTTGCCCGCGTTGTCCGTTTGCAACTGCGTCAGTTTGGTTTCCACCGTCTGGCGCACGGCTTCCAGTTTTTCCTCGTTGCTGTGCGCCAGCTGCGCCAGCTGCGCCGCCAGTTCTTCGCGCTGTACTTTCGAGCTGTCTGTGCCTTGCTGCCGGATGCGGTCCAGATTGTCCGTTACGCTTTTTTGCTGTTCCTGCAGTACGCGCGCCAGCTCGGCGCGCAGCTGGGCTGTGCTTTTGCCGGCCTCGTCGCGGTTGCGCAACAGTTCATCGCGCAGGCGCGCCTCAAATTTTTCCTGTTCCCGCGCGGCCAGTTCCAGTTCGCGCAGCATATCGCCGGCGGGCGCGCCACTGCGCTGGCGCAGCGCCCAAAGTTGCAACACCACTACCGTGCCGGTTGCAGCCAGTAATAGCCAGCCAATCAGGTTGGGCATCGCTCCATTATCCTACAACTATGTGGGGCATGCGATACTTTTTCAATGCGCGCCCGTTGCTTTTGTGGTTGGCTGGCAGCTGCCTGCCTGACGGCTGCTGCCGGAATACTGGCTGGCTGCTCGAGTCCTGGGCCGCGCAGCGTAATCGTTACCGCTGCCAACGCCAACAGCACGGTGCAGCTCAACGCGGGTGACGTGCTGCTTGTTCAGCTGGATGGCAACCCCAGCACAGGCTACACCTGGGAGCGGGTAGAGCCGCTGGCGGGTGCGCTGCAACCGCTGGGAGAGCCGGAGTTTGCCCCCGCCAAAAATCTGCCCGGCGCGCCGGGCCGCATCACACTGCGTTACTTAGCCGCGTCAGGTTCTGCCCGGTTGGAGCTGGTGTATCACCGGCCATGGGAGACAGACACGCCGCCGGTTGCCACGTTTTCGGTTGTGGTGCTTGTAAAGTAGTTGGTACTGCGCAGCAATGGGCAGCGCGCTAGAGCGCTGCCAGCAGCGTTTGCATGCGATGCCGGTACGTGTGCTCGGCCAGCACGCGCGCATGCCCTTGGCGTGCAATGCGCTGGCGCGCTTCCGGATCAGCCAGGTACTCGCGCGCCAGCGTGCCGGCTTCCTGCGGCGTTCGGTAAACCGCAACATCATGCCCGGGCTGCAACAGCGCCTCCATTTCCGGCACGTAATCCATCAACTGAAACGCGCCGCAAGCCGGCACTTCAAACGCGCGCGTATTCAGGCCGCCCAGTTTTGTTTGCGGCCCGTGCGTGTTCACCACGATTGGCGCTGATTGATAGGCGTGGCTTACCTGCCCGGGTGGCAGTCCCTCGCCGCGAAAAATATTGTGGGCGAGCTTGCCACGCAGCTGCTTCAAGGTTGGCTGCCAGCCCGGTCCCCAGATGGCAATGTTGTCAATTCCGGCCAGGCTCTCAAGCATTACTCCGCGAGCTGGCGAGAACGTGCCAATCAAGCAGATGCTGCTCTCCAGACTGCTGCGGCGCACCAGCTCGGCCGGTTCCGGGTGATACAAGGCCGGGTCACAGGCGCAGGGCAGGAATGAAATCTTGCGTGCGCCGCGCGCCTCCAATTGCGGGAAATAACCGTGGTCAAAAACAAAGCTGTGATCGTATGCAGGCAGGCCGTAAGGAACCAGCCAATACGGGTCGCGCTCATTGAAGACAAAGGGATTGTCCGAGTACCACGCCGCAAGCAGCGGCGCATTCGCGGGGCGCTTGATTGCGCGCAAGGTGGCCGGAAGAATGGTTTCGCCTTTTAGCACCAGCACCAGTTCCGGCCGGGCTGCCCGCACGGCAGTCATCAATTGGGTATGCAGCTGCCGGCCGTTAAGTATCCACAGCAACTGCCGCACCGGGTTTGGCGTCTGCAGCGCCACGCCCGATAATTTTTGCAGAAGGCGGGTGCGGGTGCGCGCTGCCGCCTGCCGGCCGGCGGTTTGGTTGTAGTAGAAGACCTGAACTTCACAGCCCAATGCCAGCAGTGCATCGCGGGTTGATTCTGTCCATCCGGCGCGCCAATGCGGGCCAATCAGCAGTACCCGCATCAGGCGTCCGCTTTCATCTGGCGCAAGCCGCTGGCGAGCGGAACCGGCTGCAGCCCCAGTTCGCGTTCCATCTTCCGCGTGTCAAATGAGGTGTCGCGCGGTCTGGGGGCCAGTTGCGGAAAAAATGAGTCGGGTACCGCTTGTATCAGCGCGTGGTCAAGCTCAAACGCAGCTGCAACTGCAAGCGCAAATTGATGCAGCGAAACATGGTCCGCACCGGCAATGTGATAAATTCCACTGCAATTGCGATTCACAATTTCCCAGACTGCAGCGGCGCAAGCCAGTGCCGGCAGCGGCTTGCTGTAGACGTTGTCCACTACGGATTGGAGCTGCTGCCCACGCAATGCTTTGACCCACGTAGTCACCAAATTTCCACGCTCGTCCGGGTACGGCCAGCCGTACAATAAAATTGGCCGCACAATTGCGCACGGCACGCCGCAGGTGGCGGAAATTTGCTCCGCCTCAACTTTCAGCTGGCCGTAATAATTGATGGGGCTGACTGGGTCATTTTCTGAATACAGCGGCCGTGTTCCATCAAAAACTGCATTGGACGAGATGTAAACCAGGCGGGCCCCGAAGTCTTTGCAGCACGCAGCTACTACGGTTGTGCCGCCAACATTCACGGCGTGTGTTTGCGCCCGGTTCTTCTCCGCAAAATCCACGCTGCCAATTGCGGCCGCATGAATCACAACATCCGGTTTTGCCCACGCAAATACTGCGCGCATATCTTCAGTATTTGTAACGTCTGCCGGCCGCTGGGCTGCGCGCAGCGCCTTGGTTAGCACGCGTGCCGGATAATAAATTCCGTACAGTTGTTTGTCTGCGCCCGCTTGGTTTTGCAATGCGCACCCCAATAGTCCGGTCGATCCGGTTATCAACACGCGCACGGACAGTTACTCCGGTTTGGCGGCCGTGGCACAGAATTGCTGGGCAGCCCAGACAGCTGCGGGTTTAGGAACATGTTTTGAATTGCAGCTGGTTTGCGCTGCGCCGAACATGCCCGCGGTTGCCCCGGCTGTTGCGACGCTCCGCCAAGTGTAAACCAACAGTGCGGTGAATGCCGTTTACTGCAGCCGGCACCTGCGGCGCAGTGTCGCGGTGCGATTGTCAGTGGCGGAAAATGGAAATCTGGTACACTTCCGCGCATACGGAGGAAGAAATGAAAACAAAAGTATTACCGACTAGTATCGCAGTGCTAGTGCTATTTGCACTGGTACTGGGCGCATGCGCTGCGCCCGCACCAGCAGCGGCACCCGCCGCCGCTGCGCCGGAAGCAACTGCGGCACCGGCTGCTACAGAAGCGCCGGCTCCCACTGCAGTGCCCGCTGCTACAGAGGCACCGGCCGCAACCGAAGCGCCTGCTGCGGGTGGCAAGTTGAAGATTTTGTATTGGCAGGCGGTTACCACACTCAACCCGCACTTGGGCACGGGCACAAAAGATTTTGACGGCGCAACCGTAATCCTTGAGCCGCTTGCGCGCCGCAACGAGCTCGATGAACTGGTGCCGTATCTTGCCGCTGAGATCCCCTCGGTGGCCAATGGCGGCATTGCCGCAGATGGCACGAGCGTCACTTGGAAGCTGCGCCCCGGCCTGAAGTGGTCGGACGGCAGCGACTTCACAATCGACGACATCATTTTCACGTGGGATTACTGCAAAGACGAAGCAACTGCCTGCACCACGCTTTCCAACTTCCAACCGATCAAGGCAATTGATGCGGTAGACGCCACAACTGTAAAAATTACCTGGACTGAGCCGCGCGCTGATCCGTTCATCAGTTTCGTGGGCTCACAGGGTATGGTGCTGCAGAAGAAGCAGTATGGCGCATGCATCGGCGGCGCTGCACTAACGGATGCGGCTTGCCAGGCAGCCAATATTGCCCCCATTGGCACCAATGCCTACAAACTGAAGGACTTCAAGCCCGGTGATGTGGTGCTCTACGACCGCAACCCGAATTTCCGCGATGCGGATAAAGTGTTCTTTGATGAAGTAGAAATCAAGGGCGGCGGGGACGCAACTTCTGCGGCGCGGGCCGTGTGCGAAACCGGCGAGGTGGACTTCTCGTGGAACCTGCAAATTCCCAAGGCAGTGCTTGAGCCCATTCTGGCGGCTGGCAAATGCGACTCGGTTGCCGGCGGCTCGTTTGGTGTTGAGCGGGTTGTGGTGAACTTTGCCAACCCCGACCCCGCTTTGGGTGCCAAACGCTCCGAGCCGGACCAGAAGCACCCATTCCTTGTGGATTTGGCAGTGCGGAAAGCCATCAATCTGGCAATAGACCGCCAGGCAATTGCAGACCAGATGTACGGCCCCACCGGCGAACCGACCTGCAATGTCCTTGTGGTGCCGGCAGCGGTTAATTCCCCCAACACCAAGTGCGCCCGTGACGTGGACGCAGCCAATAAACTTTTGGATGCTGCCGGCTGGGAGATGAATGGCTCCGTGCGCGAAAAAGGCGGTGTGAAGCTGATAACCAGCCTGGTGACAACCATCAACACATTGCGCCAGGGCGAGCAGGCCATCATCAAATCCAACCTGGCAGAGATTGGCGTGCAGGTGACCCTCAAGGCAATCGATGCCGGCGTTTACTTTAGCGGTGATCCAGCCAACCCGGACACGCTTAACAAGTTCTACTCGGATCTACAGATGTACACCAATGGCCCGGACGGCACAGACCCGCAGGCGTACTTGCAAGGGTGGACATGCGCGGAAGTAAACTCTTCTGCCAACCAATGGAATAAAGGCAATGACGGGCGCTATTGCAGCAAGGACTACGATGCGCTGTATGCCAAGCTCAAGGCGGAGATGGATCCGGTCAAGCGGGCTGAGATTGCCATTCAAATGAATGATGTGCTTTCCAATGATGTGGCGCTCATTCCGTTGATCAATCGCCGCACGCCCAATGGCAAGCTGAAGACGCTGATGGGCCCCACGTACAATACTTTTGACTCCTCCATCTGGAACATTGCAGTCTGGAGCCGATAAACCAGCTGGCTGATTAATGCAAAGCCGGCCGGTACTCAAACGTGCCGGCCGGCTTTGACTCCGGAGCGTACACGCGGGCTGGAACATGTCCAACTATATTTTTCGCCGCGTACTTCTGAGTGTGCCAACGCTGCTGGCAATCAGCATCATCATCTTTGCCATTTTGGCGCTGGCACCCGGCGACCCGCTTTCGCAGCTGGCGCTCAACCCCGGCATACCCGAATCCACGCGCCAGCTTATTCGCACCCAGTTTGGCCTGGACGATCCGTGGCCAGTGCGCTATTGGAAATGGCTCACCTCACTGCTGCGCGGTGACTGGGGCTTCTCATTTAGTTCGCGCAGCCCGGTAATTGATATTGTGATGCAGCGCGTGCCGCAGACGCTGCAGGTGGTGGGCTTTGCTTATCTGCTGGCCGTGGTGCTGGCGATTCCGATCGGAATTCTCGCAGCGGTGCGCCAGTACTCGTGGTTTGACCAGCTTGCCACGGTGTTTTCTTTTGTTGGTTTTTCTGTGCCCTCGTTCTTTACCGGGCTGCTGCTGATGCTGGTGTTTGCGGTGCGGCTCAAATGGTTTCCGATTGTCTATGACTCATTGCTGGGGTTTGGCAGCGCCACCGAAGTGCTGGCGCAGCTGCGCCAGATGGCAATGCCCGTCACAGTGCTTGTGGTGCAGCAAACCGCCGCCCTCACGCGCTTTACGCGTTCCGCCATGTTGGACAATTTGGGCCAGAACTATGTGCGCACCGCGCGCGCCAAAGGTTTGCCATACCGGCGCGTGGTGCTGCGCCACGTGTTTTCCAACAGCCTCATTCCAATTGTTACGCTGGTGGCACTTAGCATCCCCACCATTTTCGGCGGCGCAATCATCACGGAAAACTTGTTCCGCGTGAACGGGCTGGGTGCACTGCTCATTACCTCCATCAACAACTCTGATACGCCGGTGGTGATGGCGCTCAGCTTTGTGTTTGCAGTTTTGATGGTATTTAGCAATCTGGTTGCGGACGTGATGTATGGCGTGCTGGATCCACGGGTTCGCTACAACTAAATGAGCAGTGCTGGCGGCAGCCGGGGTGCGGGGGGCGCGCTGCCGGCGCGCACGCTTTGGGGTGACACGTGGCGCCGCTTTCGGCGCCATCGGCTCGCGTTAAGTGGCGCGCTGATCTTGCTGCTGCTGGTGGTGAGTGTGGTGGCCGGCACTTTTCTCTACCCATTTTATTTGGTGCGCCAGCTCGCAGATTCTGGCATTCCGGTTACTGAAACCAGCCCGACGCTGACATCCCTCGTTGACCATCTGGATTACGTGGGCATTCTTTCGCCGCCATCAAGGGTGCATCCATTGGGTGCGGACGATCTCGGCCGGGACTTGCTGGCGCGGGCCATCTACGGCGGGCGGGTTTCGCTAACGGTCGGGTTGGTGGCCATGTTGATTGCCACCAGCCTCGGCGCATTCATTGGTGCTCTGTCCGGCTATTTCGGCGGATTGCTGGACAATATTCTGATGCGCATCACGGACTTGTTTCTTTCATTGCCGGGCGTGCCCTTAATTCTGCTTATCGTCTACCTGTTTCGCGACTCCGTTATCCAGGCGGTGGGCTCGCCGGAAACCGGCATTTTTCTTATTCTTGTTTCGTTGATTGGCGGCCTCTCATGGATGGAGACCGCACGCATTGTGCGCGCCGCATTTCTATCTTTGCGCGAGAAAGAATTTGTAGAGGCGGCGCTGGCGCTTGGCGCCGATGACAGTGCCGTCATGTTTCGGCACATCTTTCCAAACGCGCTTGGGCCGATTATTGTGGCGGCTACGCTTGGCGTGGGCAACGCCATCATTACCGAGTCCGTGCTTTCATTTTTGGGCGTGGGCTTTCCGCCGGACACACCCACTTGGGGCCGGCTGGTAACAGACGGCAGCCAGTATCTACAAGTTGCATCCTGGCTGGCAATCGTGCCCGGCACGCTTATTTTTCTGACCGTGCTCAGCATAAACTTTTTGGGCGACGGCCTGCGGGATGCGCTTGAAGCGCAGCAAGCAGCCTGAGCGTGCAGTAAACGGGGGGCATTATGCATACATGGACCGATGCGGACGCGGCGGTTGTGGCGCTCACCCGGGAGCTGGTTGCCATTCCATCCGAGAGCGGCAGCAGCAACGCCGTGATTTGTGAGCATTTGCAGGCGCTGCTGCGGCAGGGCGGCTTTGAGGTGGAATGGCTGCAATATCTGGATGCTGCCGGCCAGTCCAAAGTGAGCATTGTTGCGCGCAAGGGCCGCGGCCGCGGGGGTGCGGGTTTCTTTTCTCACATAGACACTGTGCCCGGGCAACCGGGCGAGTGGGAGCCATGGAATCCGGTAGTCAAGGATGGAAAAATTTACGGGCGCGCGAGCTGCGACATGAAAGGCCCGCTGGCCGCAACGATCGTGGCTGCGATGCGCGCCAAGCCGCTGGCCAAGCCGGTTGTGATTGTGATCACGGCCGATGAGGAGGTGGGTTTTGGCGGCGCCAAACAAGTCGCTGCCGAATCGCAGTTGCTGAAAGGTAATTGGCCGGACATGGGCGTGATTGCGGAGCCGACGCGCCTGATACCAGTGCGCGCCCACAAAGGCGCCTGCCAGATTACCGTAACAGCGCGCGGCGTGGCAGCGCACACCAGCATGGATACCGGCATTTCCGCCACCATTCTGCTTGCGCCGCTGCTGGCGGAAATTACAGAGTATGCCCGGCAATTCAAAACGGATCGGCGCTTTATGGATGCGGACTTTCAGCCGCCAACCAACGGCTTCAACATTACCATTGATGACGGCGGGTGCCCCGCGAATGTGACGGCTGCCAAGACGGTGGCGCAATTTAATTTTCGCACGATGCCAGCCGTGGCAACGGCTGAGGTGCAGGATCATATTTGCGCGCGCGCGCAGGCGCATGGCTTTGAGGTGGAGACCGGCGGATGGGAAGCGGTGGATACGCCGCGCAGTGCGCCGGTAATTCGTTTGGGCGAGCAGCTAACCGGTTTGGATGCCGCAACGGTGCCATACGGGACGGACGCGCTGGTGTTTCAAGCGCATGTGCCGCTGTTAATATTGGGGCCGGGAAATATTGCGCAGGCGCATACCATTGGCGAATGGGTGGAGATCGAGCAGTTGCAGCGCGCCGTGCCCATCTACGAGAAATTTATCAGCGCAGTCTGCGCGTAGCGCGCAAGAACGCAACCTTTCGCATTGAGCTGCTGGCCGCGCGCGATTGTTGTGCCCGGCCAGCAGCCACTTGATTCAAATTCCGCGCGCCATGGCGCGGGCCCGAAAAATGATGCGCTAAATGTTTGGCTGCTTCAAACAGCAGCGGTGCACATGATCTCCACCAGGTATTGCGGCGCGGCCAGACGCGCCTCAACCGTGGCGCGGGCTGGCGGATTGCGCTTGTCCACCCATGCCTCCCATGCCACATTCATCTCGTTGAACCCGGCAATGTTCGAAAGATAAATAGTGGCCGACAACAGTTTTGATTTGTCGCTGCCCACAGCCGCCAGTGTCTCATCAATCTGTTTGAGGATCTGCTCGGTTTGTGCCTGAACGCCGGCGCTGGCATCACTGGCTACCATGCCCGCCAGCCACGCGGTGTTGTTGTGCACAACCGCCTGGCTGAGGCGCGGTCCCATCTTGTGGCGTTTGATTTCCATGTTTGTGCTCCTGTGAAAAGAAGAGAATTGTAATCTGCCCGGCTGTGCGGACTGGCCGGCACTGTTGGTTGATTTATGCGCCTGCCAGTACCTGCGCCAGCTGCGCGGGTGTGATGTTGCCACCGCTCAGGATCACCGCAATTTTTCCAGTGCGCATTGCGGGCGCTAGTTTGAGGGCTGCTGCCAGCGGTGCAGCGCCAGCCGGCTCTGCCAGCGTTTTTGCAGTTTGCAGCAGCAGCACAATTGCAGCGCGCATCTCGGCGTCGCTCACCAGCATAAAGTCATCCAGCAGCTCCCACAATATTTGCTGCGGCAGTGCAAAAGCGCTGCGCGTTGCCAGCCCTTCTGCAAAGGTGGCGGTGGTGTCTGCCAGCAGCGCGCGCTGCCGCCATGATTTGTAGGCAGCGGGCGCCGTCTCGGCTTGCACGCCGATGACGCGAACCTGCGGGTTGATGGCCTTGGCTGCAATGCAAGCGCCCGCAGCGCCGCTGCCGCCGCCAATTGGCACAATCACCGTCTGGGTGTGCGGTTCCACCTGCAGGATCTCCAGCGTGTGCGTGCCCACGCCGGCAATCAGATGCGGTTCATCGCCGCTGTGCACGTAGCGCAGCTGTCGTTCTTGCGCCAGGATTTCGCAATGTTCGCGGGCAGCATCAAAGTCCGCACCGTGGTGCACAATCGTGGCACCGAGTGCGTCCATGGCTTGCACTTTGACTTCGTTCGCGCCTTCCGGCACCACAATCGTGGCCGGCACGCCAAACAGCCGCGCCGCATAGGCAATCGACTGGCCATGATTTCCGGTGGAGGCAGCAATCACGCCGCGCCGGCGCTCGTCCGCCGGCAGCTGCGAAATCAGGTTGATGCCGCCGCGCACTTTGAAGGCGCCAATGGGATGGTAGTTCTCATGCTTTACGTACAGCTCCAATCCCGTGGCGCGGTCAAGCGCCGGGTAATTGAAGAGCGGTGTGCGCGGCAGATGCGGCGCAATATTTTTCTGCGCAGCGAGCACGTCGGTAAAAGTTGGCGCTTGCATATTAAGCGCGGCGGGCAACAGCTTGTGGAACCGGCAGCATTGCACCCATTGCTACAGGTCGATCCAGCGGCCGGTCTTTGCGCTGTGCACCACTGCCTCGATCACGCGCATGTTGGCCACTGCATCTTCGATGGGCGTGGGCACCGGCGTGTTGTTGCGCACTGCCAGCGAGAACAAGTCGCCCTGCAGCGTGTATTGGTCGCAGGTTTCAAACACAATCTCGTCGGTGCCGCCGGCGTGCTGGTGCCACAGTTTGCACGGGCGGTCGGGCGGCGCGTTGAAGGGATCTCGATTGTGACGCTGCCGGTTGTGCCGTACATGCTGGCGCGCTGAAACGGCGCGAGCTGCGTGGAGCAGGTGAAGGTGGCGCTGCCGGCGCCAAAGTCCAGCATGCCGGAAGCCAGCCGGTCGGTTTTAAACTGCGGGTCGTATTCCACCAGGCCGCACGCGCGGCTCGGCTCGGCGCCAAAAATAAAGCGCGCCAGCGAGATGTTGTAGCAGCCGATGTCCATGAGGCCGCCGCCGCCGATGTCTGCCATGTTGCGGATGTTGTGCGCGTCATCGTTGTGATATGAGAAGAACGAATGAATTGTGCGCAGCGTGCCAATTGCGCCCGCGCGCACCAGCGCCTGCGCGCGCAGCCACTGCGGGTGGTGGCGGTACATGAAGGCCTCCATCAGCTTCAAGTGCGGGTGGCGGCGCCCGGCGTCCACCAGCAGCTGGCCTTCGGCGGCGGTCAACGCAATCGGCTTCTCGCACAGCACATGCTTGCCCGCCTCCAGCGCCTTGATGGACCACGGCACATGCAGATGATTGGGCAGCGGGTTGTAGACGGCCTCCACTTGCGGGTCGGCGAGCAGTGCTTCGTAGCTGCCGTGGCTGCGTGCAATCCCAAGCTCGGCAGCTGCCTGCCCGGCGGCGGCTGCCGAGCGCGAGCCAATTGCCACCACTTCGCTGTGCTGCCCAAGTTGCATCGCTGGTATCACCTTCAGCGTGCCAATTTTTGCCGTGCTCAAAATTCCCCAGCGAACCTTTTGCATTGTGCTGCTCCTTGCGCCCGAAATGTTTCTGAGGCTGTGCGCGCCGCGCCCGCCCGCCAGATTTCCCCGCTCACATTCTAACTTGCGCCCCACAAAACCTGCGGGTTACATATAATTCAGCGCGCCCGCAAAACCCGCCCGTGAAGTTAAAAATTAATATAAAGCCACCAACGACGGCCCGCGCGGCATGCCGATGAATGAAGTGCGCCCCGCGTTGCTGGTGCTGGCAGATGGAACGCTATTCGAGGGCGAAGCCATTGGCGCAGACGCGCCCGGTGGCGTGGTGTCTGGCGAAGTGGTGTTCAATACCGCGAGCACCGGCTACCAGGAAATTCTCACCGACCCATCTTATGCCGGGCAGATCATCTCGTTTACCAGCCCGCATATTGGCAACTATGGTGTGGTGGCCGCTGATGACGAGGCGCGCCGCCCGTTTGCACGCGGGATTGTGGTGCGGGATCTGGCACGCCGGCGCAGCAGCTGGCGCAGCACAGGCGACCTCGATGCGCTGCTGCGGCATCACAACGTGCCCGGCATTGCGGGCATTGACACGCGCCGCCTGACGCGTGTGCTGCGCGCAGCGGGCGCAATGCCCGGCGCCTTTGGCACGGCTGCAGTGGGAGTGCTGCGCGCAGCCGCCAGCGCCGAGCCCGGCACGGCTGGTGTGAATCTGGTGGCGCAGGTGACCACCGCGCAGCGCTACACCGCCGGCAGTGGTGCGCTCAATGTGGTGGCAATTGACTACGGCATCAAGCAAAGCATCTTGCGCTGCATGGCTGCGGATGCCACCGTGCAAGTGCTGCCGGCGTACGCAACGGCGGCTGAGATTTTGCAGCTGCGCCCGGATGGCGTTTTCCTGTCAAACGGGCCCGGGGATCCGGAGCTGGTAGCCGGCGCGCCGCAAACAATCCGCGAAATTGTGGCAGCGGGTGTGCCGGTGTTTGGCATCTGCCTTGGGCATCAGCTGCTGGCGCTGGCGCACGGTGCGCGCGTCTTCAAGCTGCCATTTGGCCATCATGGCGCCAACCATCCGGTGCGCAATCTGCGCACCGGGCGTGTGGAGATCACCAGTCAAAACCACAACTTCTGCGTGCAAACCGAGTCGCTTGCAGCGGTGGCCGATGCAACGCACATCAACCTCAACGACCAAACCAACGAAGGCCTGCGCTTGCGCGGCCGGCGCGCCTTCAGTGTGCAATATCACCCGGAGGCCGGCCCGGGACCGCATGATGCGCGTTACCTCTTTGCAGAATTTTTTAACATGCTGCGGGAGCGCTGATGCCGCGCCGCACTGATATTGAATCCATCCTGATCATTGGCTCCGGCCCGATTGTGATCGGGCAGGCGTGCGAGTTTGATTACTCCGGGGTGCAGGCCTGCCGCGCACTGCGCAGCGAGGGCTTCCGCGTTGTGCTCGTCAACTCCAACCCCGCCACCATCATGACCGACCCGGAGTTTGCAGACCGCACATATATTGAGCCGCTCACAGTGGATGTGCTGGCGCGCATCATCGAACGCGAACGGCCCGACGCGATCCTGCCCACACTGGGCGGACAAACCGGCCTCAACCTTGCGATGGAGCTGCATGCGCGCGGGCTGGCCGGCGTCCCCGGCACGCCGGAATTAATTGGCGCAAACGCAGCGGCAATTGCCACGGCCGAAGACCGCGACCAGTTCCGGCGCGCGATGCTGGAGATTGGGCTGCAGGTGCCGCCAAGTGGGATTGCGCGCACGGTGGCGGAAGCCTTGGCGGTGGTGCGTGAGATCGGGCTGCCGGTGATTTTGCGCCCGGCGTACATTTTGGGCGGACAAGGCACGGCGCTGGCAGCAACCGAGGCGGAGCTGCTGGCGGCTGCCGCCACCGGGCTGGCAGCCAGCCCGATTGGCGAAATATTAGTTGAGCGCAGCATCGCGGGCTGGAAGGAGTACGAGCTGGAGGTGATGCGGGACAGCGCGGACAACTGCGTCATCGTGTGCTCCATTGAAAATCTGGACCCGATGGGCGTGCATACCGGCGACTCGATCACGGTGGCGCCGCAGCAAACGCTGTCCGATGTTGAGTACCAGCAAATGCGCAACGCGGCGTTTGCGTGCATCCGGCGCGTGGGCGTTGAGACAGGCGGCTCCAACGTGCAGTTTGCGGTGAACCCTGCCACGGGCGAGCAGGTGATCATTGAGATGAACCCGCGCGTGTCGCGCTCGTCCGCGCTGGCATCCAAGGCAACTGGATTCCCGATTGCAAAGATTGCTGCGAAGCTGGCGGTGGGCTACACGCTGGATGAAATTCCCAATGACATCACACTTAAGACGCCCGCCAGTTTTGAGCCGGTGCTGGATTATGTGGTGACGAAGATTCCGCGCTGGGCGTTCGAGAAACTGCCCGGCATCAGCCGGCGCCTTGGCACGCAGATGCAAAGTGTGGGCGAGGTGATGGCGATCGGGCGCACATTTCCGGAGAGTTTGCAAAAAGCTTTGCGCGCACTGGAGCAGGGGCGCATGGGCTTGAACTGCGATGCTGGCGAGCTGGCACTGGCTGCGCTTAGCGATGCAGCGCTGCTGGCTGCCGTGGCGCAGGCCACGCCGGAGCGCATCTTTGAAGTTGGCGAATGTTTGCGGCGTGGCATCTCATTGCAGCAGGTGCATGCAGCCTCGGCTATTGATCCGTGGTTTTTAGACCAGATGCAAATGATTATTGATGAGCGCGCAGCGCTGGCGGCTACAAGCCTGCCGGCCATTAGCGCTGCCGGTTGGCGGCGCGCCAAGCGGCTGGGGTTTTCCGATGCCCAGTTGGGCTACTTGTGGCAGCAGCCAGAGGCGCTGGTGCGCGCGGCGCGCCTGGAAGCAGGCGTGTGCGCGGTGTTTAAAACGGTGGACACATGCGCTGCGGAATTTGCTGCAGATACGCCGTACCACTATTCCGCATATGAAGATGAGAATGAAGTGCGCGCCACGCATCGACCGGCAGTTGTAATTTTGGGCAGCGGCCCCAACCGCATCGGGCAGGGCATTGAGTTTGATTATTGCTGCGTGCATGCCAGTTTTGCGCTGCGCGCAGCCGGCTATGAAACCGTGATGATCAATTGCAATCCTGAGACGGTCTCTACGGATTACGATACAGCGGACCGCTTGTACTTTGAGCCGTTGACGCTGGAGGATGTGCTGAATGTGATTGCGGTGGAAACGGCAGCCGCGGGCGGCGTGGCTCCCAAGGTGATCGTGAGCCTGGGCGGACAGACGCCGTTGAAACTGGCCGGGCTGCTGCCGCCCGGGCTGGTTGCCGGCACCGCACCCGCTGCCATCGATCTGGCTGAAGACCGCGAGCGCTGGAATGCGCTGTGCAGCCAGCTGGCCATTCCGCAGCCCCCCGGTGGCACGGCGCTCACAGAACGCGAGGCGCTGGCGGTGGCGGAGCGCGTGGGCTACCCGGTGCTGCTGCGCCCCAGCTATGTGCTGGGTGGCCGCGCCATGCGCATTGTGCATGATGGCGCGCAGCTCTCGCGCGCCATGGAAGAGCTGGGGCCGCGTGGCAGCTTGCGCGCCGAGGGCGGGCTGACGGCGGAGCGGCCGGTATTGGTGGACCGTTTTCTGGAGGATGCGATTGAGGTGGATGTGGATGCAATCCGCGACCACACGGGCGCAGTGCTGATTGGGGGCGTGATGGAACACGTGGAGGAAGCTGGCGTGCATTCCGGCGACTCGGCCTGCGCCATTCCGCCGCAAACGCTGCAGCCCTGGGTGATTGAGGTGATCAGCGCATACACGCGCGCCATTGCGGCAGCGCTGGATGTGCGCGGGCTGGTGAATGTCCAGTTTGCCGTGGCCGGCACCACGGTATATGTCATTGAAGCCAACCCGCGTGCCAGCCGTACAGTGCCATTTGTGGCCAAGGCCACCGGCGTGCCGCTTGCCAAAATTGCCAGCCGGGTGATGCTGGGTGCTTCGCTGCAAGAATTGCGCGCAGCGGGAGTGCTCACAGCGCCGGTAAGCGGGCGGCATGTTTCGGTAAAGGAAGCCGTGCTGCCGCTCAAGCGCTTTCCAGATGTGGACGCGGTGCTTGGCCCCGAGATGCGCTCGACCGGCGAGGTGATGGGTATTGACACGACGTTCGGCCGCGCCTTCCTCAAGGCACAGACTGCTGCCGGCACAGTGCTGCCTGCAAGCGGAACGGTGTTCCTGTCGTTGGCCGATCGTGACAAGCCGGCCGGTTTGGTGGTGGCGCGCCGCTTGCGCCAACTTGGGCTGGCGCTCATGGCCACAAGCGGCACTGCCGAATATCTGGCGCGCTTCGGCGAGGCGGTGGATCGCGTGATCCCCAGACTTGCCGCTTCCGGCCCCGGCGCGGGCCGCAATGCGGTTGAACTAATTGAGTGCGGCGAAATCAACTTCGTTGTGAATACACCGCGCGGCAGCGGACCGCGCTCGGACGGGCAGGCAATTCGGCGGGCCGCAAATACGAAGCATGTGCCGTTGGTGACGACAATTGCGGCTGCGCTGGCGGTGGCGCAGGGCATGGCGGAGCAGGCCGGTGGTGTGCCGACGGTGTGTGCGCTGCAGGATTACCACCAGCGCTGAAGCGGTGGCAGTCAGCGGGGCTCGCTCCACCGCAGCATGCCATGTTTGCGCAACTCATATAGTTCAACGCCAGCTGCTAAAATTTCCTGATGGGCACCCGCGCTCCGCGCGCCAAACCTGCAGCGCCGCGCCGCGCGACCGGTAAGCCAGCCGTTGCCGCCCATACCGCTGCTGTGTCGGCTGCGGAGCTTGAGGTGCTGGCAGAGCTGGAGCGCAAGGTGCTGTGGCTGTCCACGTGGATGGTGCACAACGCCAACCACATTCGCCCCAACATTGACGGCCTCAAGGTTGGCGGCCATCAGGCTTCCAGTGCTTCATCTGTAACCCTGCTGACCGCGCTTTACTTCCACATCCTCAACCCGGCCGACCGCATCGCGGTCAAGCCACATTCCAGTCCGGCCTACCACGCCATCCAATATTTGATGGGCCGCCAGACGCGCGAGAAGCTGGAGCAGTTTCGCGCACTGGGTGGGGCGCAGTCCTATCCCTCGCGCACCAAAGACACAGTGGTTGTGGATTTCTCCGGCGGTTCAATGGGATTGCCTGTTGGCCTGACCACGTTTGCAGCGTTGGCGCAGGACTACTTGCGGCTAAAGCAACTGGTGCCAACGGGCACGCCGCCCGGCCGCATGGTGGCGCTGTTGGGTGACGCCGAGTTCGACGAGGGCAATGTGTTTGAAGCCATGCTGGAGGGCTGGAAGCACGATGTGCGCAACCTGTGGTGGGTGATTGATTACAACCGCCAGAGTTTGGATGCTGTGGTAACCGACCGCCTGTTCGGCCGGGTGGATGATATTTTTCGCAGCACCGGCTGGCAGGTGACCGTGCTCAAGTACGGCAAGAAGCTGCAGGCTGCGTTTGCGCAGCCCGGTGGCGCGGCCCTGCGCCAGTGGATTGATGACTGCCCCAACTCGCTTTACTCCGCGCTGGTGTACAAGGGCGGTGCCAGCTGGCGCGAACACTTGCAGCAGGACCTTGGCAGTAAGCCGGGCATCAAGGCGCTGCTGGCAGCGCATTCGGATGCTGCGCTGCATGCGCTGATGACGAATCTTGCCGGGCATGATTTGGAGGCAATCCTTGAAGGCTTTGGCGCGGCGAATAGCGATCAGCCGCACTGCTTCATTGCCTACACAATCAAAGGCTGGGGGCTGCCGTTTGCCGGCCACAAAGACAATCACTCCGGCCTGATGAGCGTGGCACAAATGGCGGCGTTCAAGCAGGCGCAGGGTATTGCCGACGGCGCGGAGTGGGAGCCGCTGGCGGGAGTGCGCCTGCCCGCGGAGCGCGTGCAAAGCTATCTGCGGCAGGTGCCTTACTTTTTGGGCAGCAGCCAACGGCCGGCAGCGCCAACCGTCGCAGTGCCGCCAACCCTGGCGTACCAATCCGCTCCCAGCCTCTCTACCCAAGATGGGTTTGGCCGCATCCTCAACGAGCTGGGCCGCACGGATGGTGAGTTTGCGGCGCGCGTTGTGACCGTATCGCCGGATGTTACGGTGTCCACCAATCTGGGGCCATGGGTAAACCGGCGCGGAATTTTTGACCGGCGCGAGCGCACTGACACATTCAAAGCTGAACAAATTATTTCGGCGCAGCGCTGGCAGGTTTCGCCAGCTGGCCAGCATATTGAGCTTGGCATCGCGGAGAACAATTTGTTTCTGGCGCTGGCCGCGTTTGGGCTTGCCGGCCCGCTGTTTGGCTGCCGGCTGCTGCCGGTGGGCACGCTTTACGATCCGTTCATCATGCGCGGGCTGGACGCGCTGAACTACGCCGCATACCAGGATGCGCGCTTCATGCTGGTTGCTACGCCGTCCGGCATCTCGCTGGCGGCTGAGGGCGGCGCGCATCAATCCATCTCCACGCCGTTAATTGGAATGGGCCAGGACAAGCTCGCGTCATTTGACCCGGCTTTTGTGGATGAGCTGGCGGTGATCATGCAATGGGGCTTTGGGTATATGCAGGCAGAAGATGGTGGCTCGCTCTACCTGCGCCTCTCCACGCGCGCACTGCAGCAGCCGGTGCGTGAAATGGATGCGGCTCTGCGGGATGGAATTTTGCGCGGGGCCTACTGGCAGCGCCGGCCGGAAGCGGGCTGCCCGCTTGTGATCGTTTACTGCGGCGTGGTTGCACCGGAAGCGACGGCCGCACACCAGCAGCTGCTGGAGGACATGCCCGGCGCCGGGCTGCTGGCAGTGACATCGCCCGACCGCTTGTTTGGCAACTGGAGTGCAACTATGCAAGCGCGCGCGCGCGGCGCCACTCCGCCAGCGGCGCATATTGAGACGCTACTGGCACCACTGGCGGCACAGGCCACGCTGGTTACAGTGTTGGATGCGCATCCTGCAACGCTCTCGTGGCTCGGTTCCGTTGCGCGCCACCGCGTGTACCCGCTGGGTGTCGATCACTTTGGCCAGTGCGGCAGCTTGCCGGATCTCTACCGCGCGCATGGCATCGATACTGCTTCAATTCTCGACGCCTGCGCCGCCGCCTGCCTTTCCCTCTGACATCCGCCGCACGCTGCGGTCAGCTACGAGCGCATTGAAATGCTGTTCAAGCTTTGCAGCCTGCTCTTGCAAGAAGCAATCGCAATGCTTGAAGATTTGAATCTGCGGCGCCACGCGATGCAATATCGTTTGTGCGCGACAGATTTGCTTAAGCCACAGATTTACTTGAGCCACATCCAGAGTGTGGAGCAGAGGCAAGCCAATGTTGGCTTGGCACATAGTGCTTGCCAGAGCCACTTACTGCTCGAATATACTAGAGGCTCGCAATTGACCCCGGTAACTATCATGTAAGCAAGGAGACTCATCATGGCCAAAAACCTCAAGGCAAAACCGAAAACGCTGGCTCCGCGCCAAAAAACTCTGCGCTCCCAACTCTGGTTCGACAATCCAGAAAACCCCGGTATGACTGCGCTCTACCTCGAGCGCTATTTGAACTACGGCCTCACTACAGGGGAACTTCGTTCCGGCAAGCCAATCATTGGCATCGCGCAAACCGGCTCGGACTTGGCGCCCTGCAACCGCCATCATCTGGAACTAGCCAAGCGGGTCCGCGACGGCATCCGCGATTCCGGCGGCATCGCCTTTGAGTTTCCCTGCCACCCAATTCAGGAGACCGGCAAACGCCCAACCGCTGCGCTCGACAGAAATCTTGCCTATCTCAGCCTTGTCGAAGTGCTTTACGGATATCCGCTGGACGGCGTTGTGCTGCTGACCGGATGCGACAAGACAATGCCGGCGCTCCTGATGGCGGCAGCGACGGTGAATATTCCGGCCATTGTGCTTTCGGGCGGGCCGATGCTTAACGGCTGGTGGAAGGGCATGCGCGCCGGATCCGGCACTGCCATCTGGAAGGCGCGAGAGGAGCTGGCGGCCGGTGTGATCGACAACCAACAGTTCATCAATTTGGCGACCGCATCGGCGCCTTCAATTGGCCACTGCAATACGATGGGCACCGCATCAACTATGAACGCGCTCGCCGAAGCGCTTGGCATGTCGCTGCCGGGGTGCGCGGCAATCCCTGCGCCATATCGGGAGCGCGGGCAGATAGCCTATGCCACTGGTGTGCGCGCGGTTGAGATTGTGCACGAGGATTTGCGGCCGACCGATATTCTTACGCGTGAGGCGTTCGAAAATACCATCGTGGCTAACTCCGCCATCGGCGGATCGACCAACGCGCCAATCCACATCAATGCCATTGCCCGCCACATCGGCGTGAGCCTTACCATCGAGGATTGGGAGACCGTTGGGTACGATGTGCCGCTGCTAGTAAATATGCAGCCCGCTGGTTTCTACCTTGGAGAAGAATACTTTCGGGCGGGCGGATTGCCAGCGGTGATGAACGAGCTGCTCAAAGCCGGGCGAATCCATCCAAATGCCTTGACCATCAACGGCAAGACGATGGGAGAGAACGTCAAGCGGGCCAAGATTACCGACCCTGATGTGATCAAATCATACGGCCAGCCAATGCAGAAGCAGGCTGGCTTCAAGGTACTCAAAGGCAATCTCTTCAATTCAGCAATTATGAAAACCAGTGTGATATCAGACGACTTCCGCGCGCGGTTCCTGTCAAATCCCAAAGACAGGAATGCATTCGAGGGTCGAGTAGTTGTCTTCGACGGCCCGGAGGACTATCATTCCCGAATCGACGACCCCGCGCTGAAAATCGACGACCAGACAATTCTGCTCATGCGTGGCACGGGTCCCATTGGTTATCCGGGCTCGGCGGAAGTGGTAAATATGCAGCCGCCCGCCAATTTGATCAAAGCGGGCATTACCTCACTGCCTTGCATTGGCGACGGCCGGCAGTCCGGCACTTCTGGTTCAGCGTCCATTCTCAATGCGTCGCCAGAGGCCGCAGCGAACGGCGGCTTGGCGCTGCTCAAGACCGGTGACCGGGTGCGCATCGACCTGAATAAGGGCACCGCAAATGTTTTGATCTCCAAGGCGGAACTGGAAATCCGGAGAAAGAAACTTGAGAAGGCAGGCGGCTATAAATTTCCGCCGCACCAGACACCGTGGCAGGAAATTCAACGCGGTATTGTGGATCAGCTGGCGGATGGCATGGTACTCAAGCCCGCAGTCAAGTACCAGTGCATCGCTCAGACCTCAGTGCCGCGGGATAACCACTAATGCTGGCGGATGGAGGCGTAGGCTTCGAGCAATGAATAATAATTCGCCACTCTTGAGCTTAAAAAATATTTCCAAGAATTTTGGGGCGATCTGTGCTTTGGAGGATGTGAGCTTCGATATTTTTCGTGGCGAGGTAGTGGCCTTACTTGGTGACAACGGCGCAGGAAAATCAACGCTTGTAAAGATCATTGCAGGGGGTATGGCAGCAACACACGGGCAAATATTTTTTGAGGGCAGGCAAGTTAATTTTAATTCTCCCGCCGAGGCAAAAAGCACCGGCATTGAAACTGTTTATCAAGATCTCTCTCTCTGCACCAACGTTGACGTTGTTGCGAATTTCTTTATGGGCCGCGAACTTGTAAAGCGTGTGTGTGGAATCCCGGTTCTCAATGAGCGTGAGATGTATTCAGTTGTGGAACAGGCATTGCAAAGTGCTGGAACGGCAATTCCATCGCTAAGGACAAATGTCGAGCATCTATCGGGTGGACAGCGGCAAGCCATTGAGTTGAACCGCTTTGTTCATTGGGGCGGCAAGCTAGTTTTACTTGACGAGCCGTTTGCTGCGCTGGGGGTTGAGCAGACCCGCCGTGGGCTTGCCATGATCAGACGGATAGCGGCGCAAGGAATTGGAATTGTCGTGATCACCCACATTATGTCTCAGGCGTTTCAAGTGGCCGACCGTATGGTGGTGATGCGACAGGGTAAAATCGCCGGCATGGTCAGGTGCACTGACACTAGTCCTGATGAGGTCGTTCGTCTGATTACAGGTGATGCAGTATAAAAGAGGCTAGGGGTACCTCACTTGTGTAAGTGTAGTTGAGTTGTGTGAAGCGGAAAGCGAAGAGCTATCTATTAGATTACAGGAGAAACTAGTTTATGAAATCCACAATGAGTCGTCGGCGGTTATTAGAGAGCGTGGGCCTACTCGGAGTAGGCGCGGTGGTCGCTGCCTGTGCTTCTGGTGCTGGAACGGCCGAGAAACGCAAGATGTATTATCTCGTACCTACGCTGCTGGATGAGTTTCAGACAGAATCGGTTAAGGCGATCGAAAAATTTATGAAAGATGTTGGTTATGAAACCGTCACCCTGAACGCCGATAACAAAACAGACGTACAGCAAAGTCAAATGAATGACGTTATGAACTTGAAACCAGCAGCAATTATTTTGGCTGCGGTGGATTTTAATGCGCTCAAGCCCAGCATTGAGAAGGCGCGCGCTGCTGGAATTCCGGTAATGATTTTTGACCGCCAAATTACGGCCACTAAGTCAGATTTCACTTCGGTTGCGGGTACTGTGGACATTGGATATGTAGCTGCGGGTGAGATCCAGCGGTTGCTGAAGGAAAAGAACGGAGACGTTAAGGGCAAAGTTCTCCAGGTATTGGGTGATCCTGCTGACCCATATACACTTGACATTCAGGCTGGCTTTGAAGAAAAAATGAAGGCCTTTGCGGGGGTTGAGATTATTTCGCTGCCGGCAATGTTATGGGAGGCATCAAATGCGGGAACAATAGTAGCGGATCAGATGGTTGCAAATCCAGATATTGATCTAATTTTTGTTCATGCAGCCCATCTGGCGGTTGCAGCGGTGGCCTCACTTGAGGCCAAAGGTAAGAAGCCTGGCGAGGTAATGCTTGTTTCTTCAAACGGCGCGCCCGTCGGACTGGACCTTATCCGAAAGGGATGGGAGCAAGTTGAAGTTGAGCAGCCACTATATGCCCAAGCTGCTGCACTTGCGATGTTTGCTGATCTTGTCGTAAACAAAAAGGAAATCAAGGCCGGTAAGTATCAGGTGCTCGGGCTAGAATCAACAGTTACTCTAGAGTCTTGGGGTCCCAATATAAAAATTCCGGGTGCGGCAATTACTAAAGACAATATCAACGAAGCGCGGTTCTGGGGCAACCTCAAAGCTCCCACTGACGCGATTCAATCTGTTAAATAGATCGCCCCAGCGCTACCCTGGACGCTGATCTCGCGTCCAGGGTAGCGTTCTGCGCCAGTATTCAGATCGGCCGGCCTCAGTGTTCACTCCACGCGTCTTCTTCGAATTGTTTCTAGAGCATCTTGTCTGGTTTTTGTTGGCCACAATGTTATGTATATTTTCAGCTACAGTACCCCGATTTTTTCAGATCGAAATTTTTGCGAATATTGTTGAGCACTCGACTTTTGTTGGTGTAATGGCGATCGGGCTTGCCATCATAATAATTGCCGGAAATATGGACCTATCTGTGGAATCGGTCGCCGCCTTAGCGGCAATGATTACGGGGATTTTGTTTGCATCACATGGTGTAGGGCTTGGCATTGCATTTACGCCGGAATGGCTGGTACTTCCGGTATCACTATTGATTGCGCTTACAGTTGGTGGTGTCATTGGTGCTTTCAATGGCTTTCTTGTTGTAGTTATGCAGATGAATGCTTTTATTGTTACGCTGGCCTCGTATATTTGGGTGCGTGGACTCGTGGTGGCTGTTTCCGGGGGCCGATCGGCGCAGGATCTTCCTCCACCGCTGCGTTTTATTGGAATTGAGACTTTTCTTGCGATTCCTCTCATTGCATGGATTGCAATCACCTGTTTTGTGGTGTTTTCCTTTGTTATGTCAAAGACACCGTTTGGGCGGCATGTAACTATGATTGGGGGCAATCCGGTTGCCACCTATCGTGCGGGTATTAATGTTGGGCGCATTACAGTTACTACCTTCGTAATTGCTGGAATTGTCTCCGGACTTGCGGGTTGGATGCTTGCGATTCGCACATCGGGAGCCACTGCTAATCTTGGAACAGGAATGTTGTTTCAGGCTTTTGCTGCTGTTGTGATTGGTGGAGTGAGTTTAAAGGGTGGTGTTGGGCGGCTGCCCGGTGTTTACGCGGGCGTTCTGTTGCTATCATCAATTCAGACTGCCATTAATTTAATGGGCTTACCTGCGCACTACACGCAAGTTATTCTCGGGCTTCTCGTGCTTGCAGCCATGCTTCTTGATGCGTTGAAGATTTCGGTACGAAGGCGACTCGCGTGAGTGGCCGATTCACAAACCGTGTGGCGCTGGTGGTTGGAGCAGCCCGGGGCATTGGCGAGGCAATAGCCGAATCATTTATTGAGCAGGGTGCACGGGTCCTGATTGCAGACACGGAAGCATCAGTGGGTACAGCCACTGCAGTGCGCCTTGGAGCGCCTGACAGGTGCTGCTTTGTGGCATGTGATATTTCCCGGAAAAGCGACGCCGAACGGGCTGTGACTGATGCGGTAAACCGCTATGGTGGGCTGGATATTCTCGTGCAGAATGCTGGCATATATCCGTGGACCCTGATCGAGAATATTGAACCTGAGGAATGGGACAAGGTAATGGGGGTGAACCTAAAGGGAACTTATCTTGCTGCGCGCGCCGCCATTGCGGTGATGAAGAAAAAGAATTATGGGCGAATGGTTTTTACATCCTCTATCACGGGTCCGCGCGTGACGAGCCCTGGGCATGGACACTACTCTGCATCCAAAGCGGGAATTAATGGTTTTATCAAGGCGGCGGCTCTTGAATTCTCGGGGTACGGAGTCACCGTGAATGGAGTGGAACCGGGGAACATCTTAACTGAGGCAATCAAGACCGAACGCGGCCCCGCATATATTCAATCCATGCAGGAATCGATCCCCCTTGGCCGTCTTGGCACACCGCGGGAGGTAGCCAACGCTGTTCTGTTTCTCGCGTCAGATGAGGCCGCTTATATCACCGGCACCACAATTATTGTTGATGGTGGACAGACGCTTCCTGAGGGCAAGGACTTTCGGATTACCCCTGGCTAGCAGCTTAAGAGCCAAAGACACCTGCGTTGGTGTCTGCATTTCTTATGACGCTGCATTGCGCCAGCAGTAACACAAATTATGCACACAAAAGAGGTAATGGAGTTTTACAAGTCTATTGGGGTCAAGCCAATAATTAATGCGGCGGGTCCCCTGACGCGCCTCGGTGGTAGTCGCCTGGATGCGGAGGTGCTTAATGCAATGGCCGAGGCCAGCGCTTCTTTCGTGCACATAGATGAGTTGCAGGCAGAAGCAGGCAAGGTCATTGCACAGATAACTGGCGCAGAGGCTGGATACATTGTGAATGGTGCTGCCGCGGGTCTTAGTCTGGCAACCGCCGCGTGTGTGGCAGGACTTGACGTCGGCAAAATGGATCGATTGCCAGACACCGCCGGTATGAAAAATGAGGTGGTCGTTCAGCGTGGACATAGAAATAGCTACGATCACGCGATTCGCGCAGTTGGAGTGCGCATGGTTGAGGTGGGATATCTTGGGCATCCGGGAGCTGGGTCGACCCAACCATGGCAAATTGCGGAAGCAATAAATGCTCACACGGCCGCTATTGCGTGCCCCATTCTTTCTACAACAGGCACAGTAAGCCTTCCAGAGGTGTGCGTGATTGCGCATGCCAAAAGAATTCCTGTCATTGTTGATGCGGCTGCCCAACTTCCGCCGCGGTCAAATCTTCGCCGGTTCATCGCAGAAGGCGCTGATCTTGTCGTGTTTTCTGGTGGAAAGTCAATCGGAGGCCCGCAAGCGAGTGGAATTCTGGCGGGGCGCGCTGATCTGATCGCTTCAGTCGCGCTGCAACATCAAGACATGGACGTAACTGCCGCAACATGGAACAAGCGCGCGCTTCTCGCGGAGGGAAAACTGGATGGCATCCCACATCAGGGATTTGGCAGGGCAATGAAGGTTGGTCGCGAAGAGGTCGCTGGGCTTATTACTGCACTACGCCGTTATGTGTCTGGGAACGACATTTCTGATTCTGTTTACTGGTGTTCGGTGTTGGACATCATTCAGCCCATGATTGACGGGATCTCAGGCGTGCGAATCGAACGTTCCCAATCTACCTCGAAACCCATCCCGACCCTAAGTGTGCACCTAGACCAGAATTTGCTTGGATGCAGTGGTTATCAGTTAGTAAATATGCTACTGGAAGGCGATCCGCCGATTGCGGTTGGCGAATCATATGCGGATCTAAATATTATTGTTATCAATCCACAAGGGCTTACTGAAGTCGAAGCCGATATTTTAGGCCTGCGATTGCAGAAACTGCTGTTGGCCATGCGGTAAGCGGCGTGGCGGTTGGCTCGCCCGCGGCTTGACTGGAAGAATCTCAGGGATGCTTCGGATTGCAAAGTTCTGATTGAAAGCCACATGATATTCGGCATCTGCAAGTTTAAGGGCATGTAGTTTTTTGAACACGGACTTAGTATCGTTGCGTTTACAAAAAGCGTAGTGAGATCCCCTGTGAACAAACTTTTGATAATGCCCAAACAAACGGCAATGCTTGACGATCTGCTGCAATGGCGCCAAGCGGTGGAGGACCGGCTGCGCGCGGCAGACAGCTGGTTGTGCGTGAGCGGGTTGTTTTGGCTGCGGGCGGGCGCCAATCGATTTGGCGCTGGAGCTCACTGCGAAATTGAGCTGCCGCAGCACACCGCACTGAAAGATGCGGGCAGTTTCGTGTTGGATGGCTCGCAGGTGCTGCTGCGCGCTGCGCCGGGCGCAGCGGTGCTGGTGAATGGCATGCCCGCCACGCAACAGGTGCTGGCCTCAGATGCTGAAGGCGTGCCGGATGTAGTTTCAATCAATGGCGTGCGCTTGGTGGTAATCCGCCGGAGCGAACGCCTCGGTATTCGCATGTTTGACCTGCGTAATCCGGCATATGTGAACTTTAGCGGGCTGCGATGGTATCCGCCTGATGCTGCTAAATGCATCCCTGCATCATTTATCGCGCATGCCGCGCCGCAGCCGGTGCAAATTACAAATGTCATCGGCGATGTTCATACTGTGCTGAGTCCGGGGTATGCGCAATTTACCATCGGCGGCCGTGAGCACCAGCTCGTGGCCGAACCAGCTGCCTCCGGTGCGGGACTGTTCTTCAATTTTCAAGACGGCACAAGCGGGCGTACAACCTATCCTGGCGGTAGATTTCTTGAAGCGTCTGCGCGGGAGGACGGTATCGTGGTTATGGACTTCAACCGGGCCGTTTCACCGCCATGTGCCTACACCCACTTCGCCACCTGCCCGCTGCCGCCTGCGGGAAACAAGCTTGCGATTGCGATGGAAGCTGGCCAGCAATACATAGTTACTGGTGAGGGCTCCGGTTGAAATGTAATCAAGCGCTTGTATTCAGGCGCAGTTGTCGAAGGTAATTCCACGGGCCGCGCACCGCCTAAAGTCTTGGTACCCGGCGAGTTGGTGCACCGTGATTTCTGCGATTCCAAATGGCTGCGCGCAGCGGCAGTTGCGTAGACCCACATTACAATAGCGCTGTACTGAATGAAAACTTGTGCGCTTGCGTCCGGCAGTTCCGGAAACTGTTTTTATATTGAACATGACCAGACCTGCTTTTTGGTGGATGCCGGCATTAGCAGCCGCCAGATTATTCAAAGGCTGGAGTTGATCGGCCGGCGGGCCGCAGCACTCAGTGGAATTTTTATCACCCATGAACACATTGACCATGTGCGGGGAGTTGATGCACTCGCCAGAAAATTTTCCCTGCCGGTTTTTCTGACCCCAAAATGCCACGCGGGCTGCCGTGACATATGCACGGACGAGACACTGGTGCGCCATATCGAGAAGGACACTGAATTTGAATTTGGTGGTGTGCGAATTCTGCCGTTCTCAAAGAACCATGATGCCTGCGATCCCGTCAGCTACGCAATTACTGCCAATGGCAGCAAAGTGAGCGTGATGACCGATATCGGGTCGGTGACTGCGAGTGTTGTAAGTCATCTGCGCGATGCGAGCATTGTGTACCTTGAGTCTAATCACGATATTGCCATGCTGGAGCAGGGACCCTATCCAGAATATCTCAAGGGGCGCATCTTATCTGACCGCGGACATTTGTCCAACCTGGCTGCCGCCCGCCTGGTGGAGGAACACGGCACGCCGCAGCTGAAGCATTTGGTGCTGAGCCATTTGAGCGAGAGCAACAATTCCCGCGCAGTCGCGCTGCGCACCATGAAGGCACAGCTGGCATCGCGCAGCGATCTGGCAAAACTGGTGGTGAGTGTCTCCGACCGGCACCAGCCAACCGCCTTAATGGCAGCGTAGGCGCCTCATGGGTGCGCGGGCTAACTTAAGTTGGTGGTCGATCAGTTTTATTTAGTGTGGTTGTGCGACTGAACGACGAAGTGAGAATGGCAAGGGATAGGCAATGAATACTCATGAAATGCATGCGAGTAACGCGCGTGCCTGGGACGAAGCGGCAGCGCATTACGAGACGGAGACTCAAGCAGACATTGAATTCCTGCGGGCGGGCGGCAAAAACTTTTGTGCTCCTGAGCTGGCGTACCTTGGCGATCTCGCGCAGTGGTGTGGGCGCGCCATTCACCTGCAGTGTGCCGGCGGCCGCGACACACTGTCGTTGTGGAATTTGGGCGCGCAGACTGTTGTGGGCGTGGACATCAACGCCCGCATGCTCGCCTGCGCCGCAGCCAAGGCGCAGGCTCTCGGCGTACCGGCGCAATGGTATTGCAGTGACGTTCTGAACACATCGCATGACCTTGATGCCACCGCGGACCTTGTGTACACCGGTCGCGGCGCGCTATGCTGGCTGATGGATTTGAATGCGTGGGCGCAGGTGATTGCGCGCCTGCTGAAACCCGGCGGCAAGCTGTATGTATTCGACGGGCACCCGCTAGACTGGTTGTGGGATGGAGCGAGCACACACTACCGCTTCGAGGCGGACACGGTTAGTTATTTTCAGCGTGAACCGGTTTCGAGTTTGGGCTGGGCTGTTGGCTACATTCCGGTCGAAAAGCAGGCCAAACAGCCGGAGGCAAAGTGGGAGCGACAGTGGACGCTCGGCGACATTGTAAACGCGCTGCTGGCAGCCGGCTTGCGGCTGTTGCGGTTGGAGGAACACCCCGACCGCTACTGGGATATCTTTCCGAATATGCCGCCTGAGCTGCAAGACCGCCTGCCACACACCTTTTCGTTATGGATGGACAAGCCGGCCGGGTGAGGACTGCTGAGCAAGCCGAGGGGGAAGTGGCAGCTATGCTGATTGCGGGTTCCCTGCATCACAATAAATTAATTCAGCCGCCACTCGGGCAGCCGCCTGCATGCCTTCAGGCGTCAGCTTGCAGGCAGCGTATCAACTGCGCTCGTAGGCCACAGCTCCATGTAACACCGTCAAGTCCACGCGGATGTCTTTTATCTCTTCTGTAGCGCACGTAAAATAATCGCGGTCCAGCACGCAAAGGTCTGCGAGGCAGCCAGGTGCAAGCGGTCCTTTGTGATGCTCTTCGCGCGTGAGCCACGCGCCGGCCAGTGTGTAGGCATGCAGCGCCTGCGCCCGCGACACGGCTTCATCTGGTGCAATCTGCGTGCCCTTAAAAGTTTTGCGGGTGACAAGGCTGTATAAACCAACGAAGGGGTTGTAGTGCACCGTGCTGGGGATGTCGCTGGTGGCAACCACCGGGATGCCGCGCTGCAGGTAGGTGCGCATGGGCTTGTAGCGGTGCGCAAGCTCGGCGCCCACATCGCGGAACAAATCGTCGCCTTCATAGTAAATAAAAGTGGGTTGGATGACGGCGGCAATCTGGTGGCGCGCCATTATCTGCAGGCTCTCTTCGCTGGCGAAGTAGGCGTGAATCAGATTGTGGCGATGATCGTGATGTTCGCTGTGCTCGAGCACGTGCGCGAACGCCAGCGCACACTCATGATGGGCGCGGTCGCCAATGGCGTGAATGCCAATGTCCCAGTGCAGGCTGTGGCCGCGCGCAATAAAGCGCTGCAGGTCGAGCGGGTCGATGCGGTTGTAGTCCGCGACGTGGTCCTCGCCCACAAAAGGCTGAAACATCCATGCGGTGCGGCTGGTGGTGCCGCCATCCACTGCCATTTTCAATCCGCCGAGGCGCAGCCAGTCGTCGCCCAGTTCGCCAAAAATACCCAGCTCTGCAGCGCGCGCATCCAGCTGTGCTTCAGTTTCGTCTTCGCGAAAACCGTGCCAGGACGGCATCAGGTTTGCGCGGACACGCAGCCGGCCACTGCGCCTTGCAAGCAGATAGGCTTGCATTTCCCATGGGCGCAGGCCGGGGTCAAGCACGCTGGTGATGCCTGCGGCCAGATACGCCTGCCCGGCTGTGTCCAGCGCAGACACACATTCTTCCGGCAATGGATCGCGCAGCAGGCTGCGGCATAGTAGCTTGGCGCTGGCGCGCAGGATGCCGGTGGGCTCGCCATCCGCAGCGCGCTCAATACGCCCGCCGGCTGGATCCGGAGTGTTGGCGGTGACACCGGCCAGTTGCAGCGCATGGCTGTTCACCACATCCATGTTGAAGAAACGTTTCAGCAGTACGGGATGCCGGTCTGTGGCGGCGTCAAGATCCTGGCGCGTGGGCAGGCGCGCTTCGGCAAACAATGATTCGTTCCAGCCCTCGCCAATGATCCACTCGCCGGGTGCAGTGATGGCCGCTTGTGCGCGCACCAGTGCCACCAGCGCCGCAATCGACGCGCAGTTTTCCACTTGCAGGCGCGTGAACTTAATGCCAACTTCAAGCATGTGGTTGTGCGCGTCATTGAAGCCAGGCACCACCGTGCGCCCCGACAGATCAATCTGGCGCGTGTTGGCGCCAGCCAGCGCCCGCACGCTGTGGTCTTCGCCAATTGCAACGATGCGGCCGTGCTTGCTGGCCAGCGCTGTGCAGTGCGGCAGCGCCGCATGCAGCGTGTGAATTGCGCCGTTGTAAATAACGAGGTCCGGTGTGCTGTCGTGGCTGAGCATGTGTAGATAAAGCAGCTAGATAAAAGTTAAAAGGTATCAGTTTGCAGCGTTGATGTTGTAGCGCATTATGGCTGCGTGCGGCCCGCTGTGGTTGCGCTCCAGCGTGTAGGTGTCGCCGCCGGGCCCGCTGGCTGCTGCCTGCACGGCGGCAATTGCCGTGCGGTCCGCTGCGTCCAGATTGATGCGCATGGCCGCCAGCGTGGCGGGCACGTGCTGCGCGTTGCGCGCACCAGTTATCACACCGGCCACCTGCGGCTGATCCAGTACATAGCGAATGGCCACCGCGCCAATTGTGGCGTGGTGTTTGGCGGCAATCAGCTGCAGTACCTGCAGCATGTTCTGAAAAATGCCCCAGCCGCCAAACTCTTCAATGATCAGGCGGTACTTAACCAGTGAACGGTTTTCAAGCGGCTCAGCCGGCGCCGGCTGCCCCAAATACTTTTCCGAGAGAAAGCCGCCGGCGAGCGCACCGTAGCAAAGCAGCTGCACGCCGTGGGCGGCGCACAGCGCTGCCATTCCGTTTACGGGGCGCTGGTCCAATACTGAGTATTGCAACTGATGTGTGGCTACGGGAACACCGGCCGCCAGCAGTGCTGCCAGCTGCGGGGTGTCAAAGTTGGTGACGCCCACGTGGCGGATCTTGCCGGCGCGGCGCAGCTCATCCAGCCAATGCGCGGCAGCAGCGCAGCCGGGCGTCGCGTAGTCCCACCAATGAAACTGCACAAGGTCAAGCTGCTCAACGCCGAGGCGCTCAAGTGAGCGGTCTATCATGCGCTCAACATCTGTGCGGCGCAGTGTGGCCAGCGCTTGGCGGTCAGGCACGCACTTTGTGTGCACTTGGATCGCGGGTACAGCGCGCAGGCGTTTGAAGCTCCCGATCAACTCCTCGACGCCCGTGTAGATGTCCGCGCAGTCAAAGGTGGTGATGCCGGCATCCGCATAAGCCTGCATCTGGGCGTGTGCGGCTGCGGGGCTAACGCTGCCGTGGCCGCCCGCCAGCTGCCAGCCACCCATCAGCAAACGGGAGATTGAATAGCCGCCGGCCAGCGCGGCGCGCTCTACACTCATACAGGCGCGTTTGGATCGGGCAATGGCACAGTGGTCACTTCACTGTGCCGAAATGTGCGCAAGCCCGTGCGCGTAATGCGGAAGCGCGCGCCGCAGTTGGGGTCGGGGCAGGCTACTTCGGCATCGGTGGTCATCCAGTCGTTGGGGTGTGTTACGCGCTGCTTGGCGGGCAGCAGCGGCAGCAAAGCAGCGAGTGCATAAATTGAAAAGGACTGGCCAGGCGGCAAAATAAGGTTTTCGCCGTGCAGTTCAAAGAAATCGCCGGCGTGATGACTGCATACCATTGGCCGGCTAGTGGCCAGCACCTGCACCCGCAGGTCGTAAAGCTCAAAGCTATCTGGATGGCTGGCCATGCGGGGGATTAGTCGGGGCTTGTTAATTGACATCACTGTAGCTTGCTGGGTGGGCTATTGAAGTCAACCAGTGCTATTTAAAGATCTTTTTGGCAATTTGAAGGACGCCGAGGGTATTCAATAGCTTACGCGCGCCGCCTCGAAAGCCTTGCCATAACTTTGTTCTAGTCGGCGTTATGTCTTCCATCCGTGCTGTCGCAAGCCGCTGATGTATTTCCACAGGGACACCGTGATCTATAAGAAGCCAAAGCGCTTCTTCGTAGTAACCGATGTGAATGAGAATTGCCGCGGCTCTCATCAAGCGCGCTTGATCAGTAAACTTCGACTGAATAAACATACAGTCGGACCAAATTCTTTTTCTGTAAACCTCAGCACCTTCCTCAAACGCAAATAGTCTGAAGCCGTAAGTTGCTAGCGTTCCCACAACCTCATCAAATAGAGGCTGCCCTTCGTAGAGCTGAACAAACTCCACTTCACACTTGATTACCGAAATTTCGTGCAGAAAGTCTCCGCCCCCCAGCAGAATATCCAGTTCGCTGCCCTGTGTGTCAAGCTTAAGAAAATCTATATGCGAAATTTTTTCTTCCTGAACGAATTGCGCTAGAGAGATGCAGTCAATTTCAAGTTCTTGTGTTACATCAAATCCGTTGTCTTGACGCCAGCGTTTTAATAGAAAAGATGCGGGTTTTGGTTTGCGAAGCGAACTAGCCTGAGGAATGCGGGTGACGTAAAGGCGGTGCTTTCCTGTTGTGCGGGCGAGTCCAGTATTATGAATTGTCAGATACGGCTGACTGATCTCTGTTAAGGATCTTTGCAGCTCCTCAAAAGAATTCTGTCTTGGTTCAAAGGCGTGGATAGCGCAAAGAGTGGCCAACTCCCCCCATTCTCGGACTCCTCCATCAGCACCAACATCAACACTTACGATCGGCAGTTCTAAGAGTTCGCGGCAAATCTTGAGAAAACGCAGGTTTCTCCCATCTCTAGTGGCGGGTTCAATTCTTTTAGTCATGAGAGTCTCAACTTCTTTGAGCGTAGGATTGAAAAATATACTTTTGCGGATTTGCCGAATAAAAAGTGCGAGTGGATTTGCTGTTGTTGAAATTGTCCATCGTTAATAGTATGAGCTGGAAACAAGATTATTCAATTGGGTAGAGGTGGCGGTTGTCTAGTTCAAGCACTCAAAGATGCCGGCAGCGCCTTGGCCGCCGCCGATGCACATCGTCACCAAGCCATAGCGCGCCTGGCGGCGCTGCAGCTCGTGCAACAGCTGTACGGTTAGTTTTGCGCCGGTGCAGCCCAGCGGATGCCCCAGTGCAATTGCACCGCCATTTACATTGAGCTTGTCTGCGGGCAGGCGCAGCGCTTGTGTTACTGCGATGGCTTGCGCCGCAAAAGCTTCGTTCAGCTCGATCAGATCCATGTCTGCAAGTGTGAGGCCAGCGCGCACGAGCGCTTTGGGCACGGCCTTCACCGGCCCAATGCCCATCAGCTCCGGCGGTACGCCCGCAACGGCGAACGTAACAAAGCGCAGCAGCGGGCGCATGCCGTGCGCCTCTGCCACGCTGCGCTCCATTACCAGCACCGCGGCAGCGCCATCAGAAAGCGGCGATGAATTACCGGCAGTGACAGTGCCGCCCTGCTTGAAGGCGGGCCGCAGCGCCGCCAATCCGGCCAGTGTGGTGTCGCGGCGCGGATGCTCATCAGCTTCCAGCCGCCCGGCCTGCTCGAGTTCAACTGCAATTATTTCATCATGGAACTTGCCGGCATCCTGGGCTGCTGCCGCGCGCTGCTGGCTGCCCAGAGCAAACTCATCCTGCGCGCTGCGGCTGACTCCATATTGCGCGGCCACGCGCTCAGCCGTCAGGCCCATGTTCATGTACGCCTCCGGCAGGCGCGCCATGAGGGCGGGGTCAGGCGCAATGTGGAAGCCGCGCATTGGCACAGCGCTCATGCTCTCCACACCGCCGGCAATGATCACATCCGCGCCGCCGGCAATGATGCGCTCGCTGGCCTGCGCAATGCTTTGCAAACCAGAGGAGCAGAAGCGGTTGACGGTGACGGCCGGCACTGAGTCCGGCAGTCCGGCTGCCAGCGCCAGCAGGCGTGCCATGTTCAGGCCTTGCGCGCCTTCCGGCATGGCGCAGCCCATGATCACATCGTCCACTTGCTCTGGCCGGAGGCTGCCGCCCGCGCGGCGCAGCACCTCCTGAATGACGGCAACACCCATGGCTTCGGGGCGCAGGCCGCGCGTACTGCCTTTAACTGCACGCCCGACGGCGGTGCGCACAGCGGACACAATTACAGCTTCTCGCATTGCAAATTCTCCCGTTACTCAGTTGCGCAGCGGCTTGCCAGTGCCAAGCGTATGCATAATGCGCTCCAATGTTTTGGCGGTCTGCATTAATTCCACGAACGCTGCGCGCTCGAGATCAAGGATGTGCTGTTCCGGCACCCAGCCGGGCATTGCCAGTTCGCCGCCGCACAGTACGCGCGCCAGCTGCGCCCCCACCAGCGCGTCATGCGCAGAGATGAAGCCGCCCTGTTCCATTTGGTACAGGCCCATTTGCAACGCGGCCAGCGCGTCACGCCCTGCCGCATAAATTAATTCCGGCACCGGTGCGCTGTAACCGCAGTGCGCAAGGTGCAGCACCTCACGCTTGGCTTCGGCCAGAAGTGCGGCGCGGTCCATCACAATGCGGTCGCCGGGCTGCAGGAAGCCCAGGTCTTGCGCCTCGCGCGCGCTGCTGCTTACGCGCGCACCGCCGATAACCTGCAGCAGCTGCTCAAGCGCGGGCAGCGCGTCGGCATTTGGCAGGCGCATCAGGGGATTGAGCACGCGCCGCAGCATTTCCTTGCAGCCGCCGCCAGCGGGCACCAAACCCACGCCGGTCTCCACCAGCCCCATGTACAGCTCCATGTGTGCCACCACGCGCGTCGCAGCGAGGCAAACTTCTGTGCCGCCGCCGAGTGTGCGATCAAAGGGCGCAGCGACGACGGGCTTTGGGCAATAACGCAGGCGCTGCATCAAATCTTGAAACGCGCGCGTGAGGCGTTCCACCATCACAGCCGGCGGCTCGCTGCCGGAGAGCAGGCTTTGCGGGTCAATGTTGGCGCCGGCACTAAAAAGCTCGCCCTGATTGCCGATGACAAGGCCCGTGTACTGGCTGCCATGCTCCAGGCGCTGCAGTGCGGCTTCCGCCAGCTGCAGCACGCCACTGCCCAGCGTGTTGGCTTTGCCGTGAAACTCAAGCAGCAGCACACCGTCACCCATGTCAAACAGGCCGGCTTCAAGGTTGCTTTGCAGGCTGCGCTTGGCAGCGCGCAGCGTGGCCACGCTAATTTGTGCGGCCTCGCCCGCCACCGGCACATACTTGCGCTTGGCGGGGTGGTACTGCTCGCGCCCATGCACACCCTGGCGGTAAAAAGTTTTGTGGCCGGCTGCCAGCATCTTCTTGACCCACGGAGCTACCGCGTAGCCATCGCGTTGCATGCGCCGCACGGTTGTGGCCACGCCCAGCATGTCCCAATATTCAAACGGGCCGGCCTGCTGCATGTAGCCCCAGCGCATGGCGGCGTCAATCGAAGCAATGTCGTCGCTGATTTCCGGAATGCGCGCAGCACTGTAGCTGCACGCAAACGCCAGCGTGTGCCAGACGTATTGCGCGGCGCGGTCCGTGTGTTTTACCCAGGCCCGCAGGCGTTCGCCAAGGTCGGCAATCTTGCGCACAGCGCCGATCGATTCGAAGCGCACTTTTGCGGGTGCTGCGTGCGTCATGCTGGCGGGGTCCAGTGCCCAAAACTCTTTGCCGCCACCGGGCGCAGCCACCTCTTTGTAGAAGCCGATGCGCGTTTTGTTGCCGAGCCATTTGCGCTGCAGCATCTCTTGCAGCAGTATGCCGGCATGGCCGTCAGCCCGCCCGCCGGCTGCATCGCCCGGCAGCGCGCGCGCAATGTTGTTGCTCACCATCACAGCCACATCAATGCCTACTAAATCCATCAGCCGGAAAACTGCCGTGCGTGGATAGCCCATCAGCGGGCCGCTGATTGCATCCGCTTCCTCCACGCTGTAGCCGTTGTCCAGCGCGTAACTCATGCGAAAGCCATTGGCAGCGCCGCCAATGCGGTTGCCGATAAAGTTGGGCGTGTCTTTGCACAACACCACGCCCTTGCCCAAACGCTGTGCGCCAAACGTTTGCAGAAACTGCACCAGCGCCGGGCGCGTGTCCGCAGTCGGGATTACCTCCAGCAGCTTCAGGTAGCGCGGCGGGTTAAAGAAATGCGTGCCGCAAAAGTTGCGGCGGAAGTCCATGGAGCGGCCGCGCGCCAACTGCTGAATGGGCAGGCCGGAAGTGTTGCTGGTTACAAGCTGGCCCGCGGGGCGCACCTGCTCCAGGCGTTCATAAAAATTGCGCTTTGCTTCCAAGTTTTCAACGATCACCTCAATCACCCAATCCACTTGCGCGAGGCGCGCAAAATCATCTTGCAGGTTGCCAACTGTGAGCAGCGCAGCTGCGGCGGGTGTAAAAAGGGCTGCGGGCCGCGCGGCCTTGATGGCGGCGAGCCCGTTGTTGACGAGCCGGTTGCGCACAGCCGGTGCTGAGAGCGGCAGCCCCTGTGCAGACTCGGCTGCCGTGAGTTCGGCGGGGGCGATGTCCAGCAGCAGCGTGGGAATGCCCACGCCCGCCAGCAGCGCAGCAATGCCGCCGCCCATGGTGCCGGAGCCAACAACTGCAGCTGAGCGAATGTTCGGCGCTGCGTCAATGCGTTTCATAAATTGATGCTCCTAACCGGCACACCGTTACGTTTTTATTTCCAGGTGGCGCAGGCGCGCTGCCGCCAGCCGCGCGGGCAGTACGGTTGCGCCAAGCCCGGGTGAGTTTGGCACGGTCAGCGTCGAGTCGCTGTTCAAAACAAAATCGGGTGTGGCCACATCTTCGTGGTAGTAGCGGGCTGACGCGGAGATGTCGCCGGGCAGGGTGAAGTTGGCAAGCGCAGCCAGCGCCACATTGCCGGCGCGCCCAATGTTTGTTTCCAGCATGCCGCCGCACCAGAGCGGGATGCCGCGCTCCTGGCACAGCTGGTGGATGCGCAGCGCCGCAGTAAAGCCGCCCACGCGCCCAACCTTCATGTTGATGATTTTGCAGGCGTTGAGATCCAGCGCCCAGCGCGCGTGCTCATAAGAATGGATGCTCTCGTCCAGGCAGATGGGCGTGCGCAGCTGCGCCTGCAGGCGCGCATGGTCCACAATGTCCTCGTGATGCAGGGGCTGCTCGATGAGCAGCAGCTGCAAATCATCAAGCGCCTGAAAGCGCGCCACATCCGCAAGCGTGTAGGCAGAGTTGGCATCCACTTGCAGCAGCAAGTCCGGGAACCGCTTGCGCACAGCGGTTGCTGGTTCCACATCCCAGCCGGGTTTGATCTTGAGCTTTACGCGCTTGTAGCCCTGCGCCACAAATTTTTCGACGCGTGCCAGCTGCTCTTTCAGGGTGGGCTCAATGCCAACACTGACGCCGACGGATACGCGCGTGCGCGTGGCGCCCAGCATTTGCGCCAGCGGCTTGGAATCCATCTGGCCGAACAAATCCCAAATGGCGGCTTCGATGCCGGCGCGCGCCATGGAATGGCCGCGCACGCGCGAAAAACATTGCGCTGCGGCCGCGGGCGATTCAATTTCCACATTCAGCAGCGCCGGCGCAAGAATATCGCGCAGCATGTGCCAGTTGGTCTCCACGGTTTCATAGGAATACCACGGGCCGCTTTCCGCCACGCACTCGCCCCAGCCAGTGAGGCCACCGGCATACGCCGCTACCATTACGCACTCTTTGTGTGTTTCGCGCCCAAAGCTGGTTTCAAACGGCGCGAGGTACTGCAGCCGGATGTGGTGCAATTCAATGCGGTCAAGTTTGAGGCTCATGCGGGCTCCCATACGCGTTTTCCGAGGGCGGACAGCACCAGATCCACCGCCACTTGGGCGGTGCGGTTGTGTTCATCCAGCACGGGGTTCACCTCCACCACGTCCATTGCCAGCAGGCGCCCGCTGGCCGCCACCAGCTCGCAGGCCAAATGCGCTTCGCGATAGCTCAGGCCGCCGGGCACCGGCGTGCCAACGCCCGGCGCGTACAACGGATCGAGCGCGTCAACGTCCAGCGAGAAATACAGGCCGTCACAGTTGCCAAGCATGTGCGCCAGCGCTGCCTCCACGCTGGCTGCCATGCCAAAGCGGTCGATGTGTGCCATGTCATAAACGGCCACGCCCGCGGATTTTAACAGCGCGTGTTCGCCCGCATCCAGGCTGCGCACGCCCAGCAGCGCCACATGCTGCGGCTGCACGGCTGGCACACGCGCACCGAGTGCGCTAAGGCGCTTATCACCGAGGCCGCACAGGGCGGCCAGCGGCATGCCATGAATGTTGCCAGACGGTGAACTCTCCACGGTGTTGAAGTCCCCGTGCGCATCTACCCACAACACACCCAGCGTGCGGCTGTGCGCCGCGCCGCACACAGCGCCCAGCGCAACACTATGGTCGCCACCCAGCACCAGCGGCACGCGGCTGCGCGCCACGCTGGCGGCAGTGCGCTCCGCAACCTGGCGGCTCATCGCCAGCACCTCGGCCAAGTGGCGCAGGCGCGGCTCTGGCTCAGCGCGCCCGGCGGGCACGTGCGCCAGCTGCAGGTCGCCGGCATCCAGCACACTGTGCCCCAATGCTTGCAAGCCGGCAGCCAGCCCGGCATAGCGCAGCGCGCTGGGGCCCATGTCCACACCCCGCCGCCCGGCGCCAAAATCACAGGGCACGCCAATCATCTCTATCTCAAGCGTTTTCATTGGCACGCGCTCATTTTACCGCAGGCAAGTTTGCAGCTGTTGCAGCGCGGTTAGAATTGCCGCAGCATTATGGCGAAATCTTTGATGCAAGTGCGCACTGAGTTTCCACGTGCGGTGCGCGAGATTGAGAGTATTTTTATTGCGCTGCCGGATGGCACGCAGCTGGCTGCGCGCATCTGGCTGCCGCTGGACGCGGAAAGCAATCCGGTGCCCGCAATTTTGGAATACATCCCGTACCGGAAGAATGACGGCACGGCGGTGCGCGATGCGCTCTACCAACCCTACTTTGCGGGGCACGGCTATGCGGCCGTGCGCGTGGACATGCGCGGCAGCGGCGACTCGGATGGCATCATGCTGGACGAGTATTTGCTGCAGGAGCAGGATGACGGGCTGGCGGTGCTGGCGTGGCTGGCGGCGCAGCCCTGGTGCACGGGTGCGGTTGGCATCTTTGGCAAATCATGGGGCGGCTTCAACGGGCTGCAGATTGCTGCGCGCCGGCCGCCGCAACTGCGCGCGGTGATCAGCGTTGCCTCCACCGATGACCGCTACGCAGATGATGTGCACTACCGTGGCGGCTGCCTGATGACGGCCGACATGCCGGGCTGGGCAGCCACGATGCTGGCATACAACGCCCGCCCGCCGGACCCGCGGCTGGTGGGTGAGCGCTGGCGCAGCATGTGGCTGGATCGATTGGAGCACACACCGCCATACATTGAAGCGTGGCTGACGCACCAACGGCGCGACGCGTATTGGCAGCACGGCTCCGTGTGCGAGGACCCCGCAGCCATCGAGTGCCCGGTTTATCTGGTGGGCGGCTGGGCTGACGGCTACAGCAACACCGTGCTGCGGCTGCTGGCGGCGCTGCGCGCACCAAGCAAGGCGCTGATTGGCCCGTGGCCGCATGAGTATGCGATGCGCGCCGTGCCCGGCCCGCAGATTGGCTTTATGCAAGAGTGCCTGCGCTGGTGGGACCATTGGTTGAAGGGCAAAGACACCGGCATCATGGCCGAGCCGCGGGTGCGCGTGTGGATGCAAGAAAGCATCGAGCCGTGCACGCATCTGGAAAATCGTTTGGGGCGCTGGGTGGCGGAGGATGAATGGCCGGCGCAGCGCACAGCGGTTTACAGCTGCACCCGCAGCCCGCTGCAACGCTGGCTGCCAGCCCGGTGGCTGTGGCCGCTTTGCGCATTCGTGGCCTGCAAAGCACCGGGCTGGATGCGGGTGTGTTCTTTCCCATGGGCAACGCCGGCGACCTGCCCGCCGACCAGCGCGCCACCGACGGCCAAAGCTTGTGCTTCAACAGCGAACCAGTGCGCGAACGCACGGAAATACTGGGGTATCCGGAGCTCAGCGTGGAGCTGGCCGCAGACCAGCCGCAAGCGCTGCTGGCTGCGCGCTTGTGTGCGGTGGCGCCGGATGGCGCGTCGCTGCTGGTGAGTTCGGGCCAGTTGAATTTGGCGCATCGCAGCAGCCACTTGCAGCCGGAGGCACTGCAGCCCGGGCAGCGTTATAGCGTGCGGCTGCAGCTGAGCGCCTGTGCGCACGCGCTGCCGGCCGGCCACCACTGGCGGCTGGCGCTCTCGCCCACTTACGCGCTGATGGCGTGGCCGTCGCCCGTGCCCGTTACGCTGACGGTGTTCACTGGCGATGACACGTGGCTGCGGCTGCCGCTGCGCGCCGCGCACCCGCGCGATGCCGCGCTGGCGCCGTTTGAACCGGCGGAGTGTGCGCCGCCGCTGGCGCAAAGCTGGCTGCGCCCGGCACTGCACACGCGCACGCTGCAGCACGATGCCGCAGCCGGCACATATTTGCTGGTGGACTGCACAGACGAAGGCCGCGTGCTGCAAACGCGCAGCGCCTTGTTGACAGATGAAGTGTGCACCGAGCGCTTTGAAATCACTGAGGGCGATCCGCTTTCGGCACGCCGCACCACCGAGTGGCAGATGGAGTTTGCGCGCGGCGAGTGGCAAACGCGCATCGAAACGCAAAGCTCGCTCACCAGTGACGCGACGCACTTTCATGCCAGCAATACGCTGCAGGCATTTGAGGGCGGTCAATCCGTGTTTCGCAAGCAGTGGAACTTCAGCGTTGCGCGTGACTGCATGTAAAGTGCGCAATCTGGCTGGTGTGGCTGAAAGCGGCGGATACCCTGTCCGCAATGCCAACTGGCTTAGGCTGGAGCGCAAGTTGCTGGCACCAAAATCTGGCCGCGCTTGCAAGCTGCAACGCGCATTGCTTGGTGGCCAAAGCCAAAGCACGGTGGACTTTTTCCAGCACCTAACGAAACTCATGCGCAGCGGAATTTCCAACGACAACATGCTGCGGCTTCAATTGCTCCAATAATGACTGCCTCAAAACATTCTTCCAGCACGCAGCGTGGCAACGCTGCCGGGCTGTTGCCGGTTGGGATTCTGGCGCTGGCCTTTGGTTTGCGGGCGTTTGCGGTGGGGCGCCCGGCGTTGCGCGGCGATGAGGGGTTCAGCGTGGCGCTGGCCGCCAAACCCGTACGCGAGATGGTGGCGCTCATGCTGCAATCCGAGCCCAACCCGCCGCTATATTTTGTGGCACTGAAGGGTTGGATTGCAATTGCCGGCAGCAGTGAACTGGCGTTGCGCTGGCCATCGGTTTTGGCTGGTGCAGTGCTGGTGGCGTTGACCTACCGCCTGGGCCGGGCGTGGCTTGGCAAGCCGGCGGCAGCTGGTGCGGCTGTGCTGGCGGCTTTCAATCCATTTCTTGTTTGGTATGCACAGGATGCACGCGTTTACTCGCTGCTGGCGGCGCTGGTGTTGGGAGCGGCGTGGCTTACATGGCGCGCTGCGCAAAAGCGGGATTGGCAGCTTTGGGTGTGGGCGGGCTGCTTGTGGTGGCTGGCGCTTTTCGCGCACTATTTTGCGGCGCTGGCGCTCGCCTCCATTTTGCTGGCACTGATTGTTGCGGCGCACACGCGCGCACGTTGGCGCGCTGCATTTGGGATGAGTGCCGGCATCACACTTGCCCAACTTCCGTGGCTCGCATATGTTGCGCCGCTCTTGGTTGGTCACTCCAAAAGCTGGATCAGTGCCGCAGGCAGCATGGAAGTGTTGTGGCGCTTACTGACGGTCTTCAGTGCCGGGCAAGCGAGCGCCGGTGCGTCACCGATGAATCAGGCCATTGGCGCGCTGGTGCTGGCTGCGCTGCTCATTTGGGGCAGTGTGCTTTTGCTGCGGCGCGCGCTGCGGGCTGCGGCGTGGGTGTTGGCGCTGGCCGTGGGCACGCCGCTGTGGTTGTGGTTGCTTTCGTTCTACCGCCCGGTGTTTACAGAGCAATACGCGCTGGTGGCCCTGCCCGGCGTGTGCCTGCTTGCGGCAGCCGGCCTGAGCGGGCTGGCGGCCGCGGGCTGGTGGGGAAAAGCCGGCCGCAGTTTTGCATACACAACTTTCATCGCCATCTCATTATTGTCACTCTCCAACTATTACTTCAACCCGCGCTACAGCAAGAGTCCGGATTGGCGCGCAGTGAGTGACTATCTTGTCCGGACTGCGCGGGCGGATGAGGTGGTTGCGCTCAACCTGCCGGACCCGGCATTTTATTATTACTACCGGGCGCCGATGCCGGTGGAGGCCGTGCCGGCGGCACCGCTGGCAGAAATTGGCGGGGCCGCAGCCGCAGCGCAGTTGGCACAACTGCGCGATTCTTATGCGCACGTCCGGTTCTTCTTTGCGCCCAGCGCGCTGTACGACCCGCAAGGCTTTGCGGGCGAATGGCTGCAGGCATGTTGTGAAAAGACAGACGACCAGTTTGTGGCCGGGTTTCGCGTGCAGACCTTCGACACACCGGCGGGCTCACTGGCTGCGCAACAACCATACCGCGTGGACTTCGGATCTGATATCTCGCTGACGGGTTTTCGGCTGGCGCGTTCTGCTGTGCAGCGCGGCGGCCAGCTGCAGCTCACGCTCTTCTGGCTTGCGCGCGCGCCGATTGCCAACTCGTACACTGTGTTTGTGCATCTGCTTGCGCCAGATGGTTTGACTTACTGGATGGCGATGGCATTCCGCGCAATGGCAGCTGCCCCACAAACAGCTGGCAGCCGGGCGAGACGCTGATTGACACGCACAGCATTGCTTTGCCGGCGGACATGCCGGTTGGTGTGTACCGTTTAGAGATTGGCATGTACGAGCGCGATTCCGGGATGCGGTTGGCCGGGCAGGTTGGCAGCGGGACGGCGGTGGACCACTTTATTCTGCCGCTGCGGGTGTTAGTGGAATAAAACCTGCGGCGCGTGTGATGGGCTGCATGTGGGCAGCGAGTTATGCTGACAGTGCTATCGGGGCCTGTTGCACCCTTCAGCCATTACCCACTGCGCCGGTGCACAAAATACCGGCTGCGCTTCACTACGGCGTCAGTTGAAATCCAACCAGTAGCGCGCGGTTGTCAACCACAAAGCCAAGCGTGGCTTCGACGGCTGCGCGCATCTGGAGCACCGGCGCCTATATTGCCAGCCTCACTGCCTAGCTGCCCGATTGCAGTTTTTTAGCGCTAATCCGCACATGTTCCTGCACAACATCACCGGCAGCCCACACAGTTGGCGGATACTCATGGTCGGTAATTGTGCGGACAGACTTACATGTTATCTACAGGCAGCAAGGCATTCAACTGCGCATGCATCTGATCTACAAGCGTTCTACTGACCCGGTCATTTCCAATAGGCGGCTGGTTCAAGACCGCAACTACAAGATACCCCGCATCTTTTAGCTTTTGAATTGTATCCGCTACATCGGGCAACTGCTCGAATTCCTCAGGCGTGCGCGGTGCTAAGGGATTGCCATTTGTCACCAGATACCGAATTCGAGGCAATTACTGAGCTGGAGTTTGACCAGACGGCAGACTTGGATTGTGAATCAAACCATGATCCGTTGATGCACGCGGCGGACGTGGGCCCTGAGCCAAACCCTGACCTGGAGTTCGGCCAAACTTTGGGTTGGTGACACCGCATCGCATCGCAGAAGTAATAGTGCTTGCGCCGCCGCGTGTAAGAGTGCGCGATAGGTTCTGGCGGCGAGCAGCTAGTGCTTGGGGCTGCGGGGTGCTGGTGGAGTGAAGGCGACGGAGCGCGGGATATTTTCTGTGGTAAAGTTTTGGCATAGCTGAAGGAGCCTGACGATCTGTGTTGGGAAAGCGGGCGCGGTTGCCAGAAAATCGGGCTTTGAAAAAAGCGGTGTGGTCTAGTAATTGTAGAAGGGGAAAAAGAGAAAAGTAGCACAGATATAGCCACCTGAGCGGTTCCCAGTGTCGATTGTTTTGGAGTTGATTTTGATACGAAGGAGATAACAATAATGAAAAAGAAATTGTGGTCCACAATGATGGGGGCAGTCATTACTGCGCTGGTGCTGGCTGCCTGTGCCAGTCCCGCGCCAGCACCTGCTGCTGAACCGGCTGCGGCTGTTCCTGCAGCCGAAGCGCCCGCCCAGACCATCAACATTGCTTTGGCGAACAACCCGATTTCCCAAGCTTTGAGCAAGCTTGCCAAGGAAAAGTACAAGGCAGCTGGAGTAACCGTCAACATTGCAGTTCTACCGGAAAACGACCTTCGCCAAAAGTTGACCACTGAAGCGTCGACTGGCGGGACGAGCTACGACATGTTTTTCATCGGGCCCTATGAGGCTGCCTCCTGGGCCAAGAATGGCTGGCTGGAAAACTTGGAACCCTACTTTAAGGCAATGCCCGCGGGCGAGCTGACTGCCTATGATCGGCCTGACTTGATTCAGGGAATGGTGGGGTCGCTGGCTGTTGATGGACAGTCGTTTGCCCTCCCGTTCTATGGTGAGAGCTCGTTCATCATGTACAACAAGGATTTGTTCGCTGCAAAGGGCCTCACCATGCCCGACGAACCAACATGGGACCAGATCTACGAACTGGCCAAGAAGATCAATGATCCTGCCAACGGCATCGTAGGCATGACCATGCGCGGCGCTCCCGGCTGGGGAATGAGCGGAGCTCCTTTCGTAACCATCGTCAATGCCTTTGGCGGCAAGTTCTACGACATGAATTGGAACGCCACGGTTGATACCCCCGAACAAAGGGCCGCTTGGGCCATGTACAAAAATATTCTTCGCGATGCTGGCCAGCCAGACATCCTTTCCTACACCTACAACGAGTGTATTGCCCTCATGCAGTCCGGAAAAGCGGGAATCTACTATGACGCCACCTCCATTGCCCCCGCGCTGGAAGGCGCTGAGTCCAAGGTTCAGGCAAAGTAGGCTATGCCATGGCTCCTCACCAGAAGATGACCACCAACACTTCCTGGCTGTGGAACTGGGCTATGGGAATCAATCCCAAGAGCAGCGATGCCAAAAAGAAGGCCACCTTCGACTTCATGGTTTGGGCCACCTCGAAGGAATACGCCAAGATGTCGGTAGACCTTGACCCCACCGGCCTCGAGCACGCCGCCTGCCGCGCGCACCTCAACCTATGCTTTGCCAGCTTACTCCAAGACTCCCTATGCGGCGATGACCGTCAAGGCGCTCAAGGCCATGGACTTCACCAAGCCGACCATTGACCCCGTGCCCTATGTTGGTCTGCAGTACATAGCCATTCCTGAGTTTGCCGATGCCGGCACACAAATGACCCAGTACCTTGCCGATTACGTTGTCGACAAGATCACGCTCGACGAGGCCATCAAGAAGACAAACGATGTCTTCAATCAGGTAGCTCTCGACGGAGGCTACCGCAAGTAGCCTGTTTCCGAAGCCCGGAGTTTCTGCTCTTGCAGAAAACTCTGGGCTTTTGGGGTCTAGATGGAAAGGAGCGAGACCTCTAAAAAGAAGAACGACTGGCTGTTCATCTTGCCCGCAATTTTTGTGGTTGCGGTGATGACGCAAATCCCTTTTTTGCTGACCGTCTTGTATCCACTTTAAGGTGGAACCTTGCCCGGCCCGATATACCGATTGTTTTTCAGGAATCGACAATTATCTGTTCTTTCTTAAAATTTCCGACTTTACTGCGGTGCCCGAGTTTTACAGCATCGTCTTGCAAACGATCACCGTAACGGTCGTGGCGCTCGTGATTTGCACCGTGATCGGCTTTCTTTTTTCTATTTTGCTCGATCACCCAATTCCTGGAGTCAATATTGCTCGCACCCTTATCATGGGTCCTTTCTTCGTAATGTCGACGGTTACCGGGGTGATTTGGAAGAAAACCATCCTCAACACGACTTTTGGATGGTATGGTGTTCTGGCGAAGGCGGTGGGGCTGGCTCCCGTCGATTTGCTGAGTTACTACCCCTTGCCTGTGATCATTTTCCTTTTTTGCTGGCAGTGGATTCCCTTTTTTGTGCTCATCATGCTCGCGGGGCTCCAAGGGATTTCTGGGGAATTGGTCGACAGCATGCGCATCGACGGGCTCAAGTGGTGGCAATCCACTTTTTGGGTGAAGCTGCCGCTGATTATGAACCACATCCGGGTAGCGGTTATGCTGGGATTGGTCTTCATCGTGAAGGAGTTTGGACTCATTCTTGTCACGACGGCCGGCGGCCCGGGAACCCGGTCGTACACCTTGCCCTACCAAGTTTACATGCAGATTTTCAGCGCTTCCAATGTGGGAAGGGCCGGAGCTCTAGCGACAATGACCGTGGTCCTGACCTTGATCGCAGTGAACTTTGTTTCCAAGTCGATGAAAAAGAACAATCTCTGAAGAAGGGCAAGGGAGAACCACCATGAGATTAAATCCGACCCTTTTGCTTCAGCCTACAGCCCGAGCCAGGAAAGCCACCAAGACCGTCGTGTGACCGTGACGATCTATACTCTTGCCATCCTCTATTTCTCGCCCATCCTTTACATGTTGCTTTCCGGTTTCAAGACGGAATACCAGGCGGTGAGCCCGAGTTTTGTGTTCACGCCCACGCTGGAGACCTACAAGTCAGTTCTCAGTGATGCGAGTCTCTACACTTATCTTGGAAACTCAATCTTCCAGGTTCTGGCAAGTTCCGTGCTTTGCCTGCTGCTTGGCCTTCCAGCAGCCTTCGCCTTGGCCTTCGGTAATTTTCGCAAGAAGGGAACGCGCGACAAGATCTACATGTGGTTCCTAACGACAATCCTGCTCCCTCCGGTAGCGGTCCTGATTCCTCTCTACACCTGGTTCCACGCCTGGCAGCTCAACACCACCCCGTTGGGCCTCTTGATGGCCTATGTTGGTTTTCATGTGCCCATCGTGGTGTGGATGCTTTATTCGTTTTTCGCCGACATTCCCACCGAAATCATGGAGGCCTCGGAAATAGATGGCTGCACCCGCTTCCAGCAGATGATGCACATTGCCGTCCCCTTGGTGCGCACCGGAATCATTTCGGCCTGTTTGTTGGTCGCGGTTTTCATCTGGAACGAGTTTTTTTTGGGGTTTAATCTTACAGGAAATGATACCGCTACACTTCCGGTCTATATGTCGCGTTTCCGGGAGCAGCAGGGGATGTTCATAGCCCAGTTGTCTGCCTCGTCGACAATAGCAATTCTGCCGGCCATCGTTTTGGGCTGGATTACGCAGAAATCCTTAGTGAAGGGCCTTACACTCGGTGCCGTAAAGGGCTGATACAGGCGAGTCAGTCGCTAATTTTGGAGGAGGTAAAGTTGTGCGTATTGTAGAAATGTTCTCTCTCTCGGGGAAGAAGGCCTTTGTAACGGGGGCTGCTCAGGGAATCGGTCAGATGGCGGCCCTGACCCTCGCTGAGGCCGGGGCTGATGTGGCTGTTGTCGATCGAAACCAGGAGCGGCTGAAAGATACCGTTCGGGCCATCGAGGCCGTTGGCAGGCGGGCCTTAGGCATCAATTGCGACGTTACCGACCCGCGCGAGGTAGACCGGATGATTGAACAGATTCTCGATGAGTTTGGCACGGTCGACATCGCGTTTAACAATGCCGGAATATGCCACAACGAGGCGGCTGAAAAGATCACGTTTGAGGATTGGAAAAGAGTGATCGACATCAACTTGACTGGCGTGTTTCTTACGGCCCAGGCTGCTGGACGGGTGATGCTCAAGAATCGCAAGGGTTCCGTCATCAACATGGCCTCGATGTCGGGCCACATTGTCAACGCTCCCCAACCCCAATCTTCGTACAACGCCTCAAAGGCGGGGGTGCTGCAGCTCACAAAGTCTCTGGCGGTCGAGTGGGCACCCTTTGGCGTGCGGGTGAACTCTCTGAGCCCGGGGTACATCGGAACAGAAATGACCCGGGCAGCGGTGCAATGGATTCCCACCTGGGAAGCTTCAACACCGATGAAGCGCATGGGAATGCCAACCGAACTAATGCCAGCCTTGGTCTATTTGGCTTGCGATGCCTCGAGTTATACTACCGGTTCGGACGTAGTCGTTGACGGGGGTTTTACTTGCCTGTGACCCTCGTTTCTGGGACGCCTCTTGGCCCGGCGACTGGAAGGTAGAGCGTCTAGGGTTTGACCAGCAGATCTCTTTTTGTGTGGCCTCGGGTTCACCTCCAACCACGATCGGTCGTCCACCGACAAAACGGTACCCAAGAATGTGGCAATGTTCGTGCGAGAAAGTGATGGATAGGAAATTCAAGGCTACCCTCCACTTCATTGAAAGAATGCGGCACCACACCGCTCTAGTCAGAACACATTTTTCTCATAACTGCGCCCGCTTTCCCAACACAGATCATCCCGCTTCTTCAGCTATAGCAGAGTATTATCACAGAAAATTGCACGCGCTCCATCGCCGCTACTCCACCAGCACCCGCAGCTTCAAGTACAGTTACTCTCCGCCAGACACTGGCAGGCACCCTTACACGCTTCGTCTCAAGTACTATTGCTTCAGCGGTGCGGGGTCACCAATTCAGGGACTGGCCGAACTCCAGATCCGGGATCGGCTCAGCGCCCAAAGCCGCAGCGTGCATCGACGGACCATGTGTTGCAGCGGGCATCCGGCTGCCGGCAACTAAATATCTCCGCGCTTGATTCCCTGTGAAAAAATCTGCGCCACTGATTTGACCAGCCAACTGCTCGACCTCTCACACCAACTAGGTCGCGAGGATCGGACCTTAGCAATTTAGGTGAAGGCAACACCTCCGCCCGCCTCTCGGTTAGTACCTTGCTGGTCAAGGCCAGCGGCTCGCACCTCGGCACGCTCACTGCGGCGGGCCTCACTGCGTGCCGGCTGGCGGAGTTGGTCGCGCTGTTGGATGTTAAGAAAAATTTCTGATACCGCCGTCGATGCCGCGCTCCTCGCCTCTCGCGTCGATCCGTTTGCCAAAAAGCCATCAGTCGAAGCGATGTTTCATGCGTGGTTGCTGACAATGCCGGGAGGTTAACTTCGTCGGCCATACTCATCCGGTGATGGTGAATAAAATTTTGTGCACCCCCCACGCAGGACTTTTGCCACGCGGCGCTTGTGCCCTGATGAGATTGTCTGCTGCGGGGCGGAATTCGTCCTCGTGCCGTACGTCGATCCGGGCCTGAAACTGGCGCAGGCGATTCGCCGCGCGTCCTCGCTTACATCAAGCGGCTGGCGCGGCCGCCTCGGGCGATCTTGCTCGAGAATCATGGTCTGATCGCCCTGGGCGCCACGCCCGCCAGCGGTGCTAGCAACGACGTTGATGGCGGTGAAGGCCGCCGAAATTTATTCGGGTGCGCAAGCTCTCGGCTCCCCCCGGTTCCTCTCCGCCGCCGTAGCCGCCCGGATCGCAAGTCGCCCCGATGAACTTTATCGCGAAAAATGCTCGGTCTGGGTTGACTAAAAATTTACTACAGTGCCTATCTACAAATTCTTCGGTTATCTCTGGGATGATCCACATGCCGCGGCTCTCAGTTTGCAACTTAAAGTTGTACCGCAATTTGGCACAACTTGGTTGCCGTGAATGCGCAGCTTATGAAGCCTTGGTTTTTCGGCGCTCTATGCTGTGCAGTGCACAGTCTAAGTTAGAATTCA